>CAWFGZ010000055.1:0-27718 GCA_963815435.1 uncultured Alphaproteobacteria bacterium | reverse complement strand
TCGTCTCGACCGGCCACCTGCCGCCGGAGGATCGGATCAAGGCATTGGTGGCCGAGGCGCACGAGCGCTTCAAGGCGGTCATCCAAGGCAAGAACTCGGACGTATACCCGGCGCTGGCAAGGATGCCGAGCGGGCTGTTCGGCATCTGCGTGGCCGGTACCAGCGGCAGCGTCTATGCGGTCGGAGATGCGGACCACGAGTTCACCATCATGAGCGTCTCCAAGCCGTTCGTGTTCGCGCTCGTCTGCCAGGCCCTCGGCCACGAGGAGGCCCGCCATAAGATCGGCGTGAACGCTACCGGGCTACCGTTCAACTCGCTCGCTGCGATCGAGCGGAGCGGCGACGGCCGGACCAATCCGATGGTGAACTCGGGCGCGATCGCAACCACGAGCCTGGTCCCGGGGGCGACCACCGATGCGAGGTGGCGGTTCATCCACGACGGCCTGTCCCGGTTCGCCGGCCGATCGCTGTCGCTGAACGAGGAGGTGTACGCCTCGGCGATCGCGACCAACTTCCGTAACCAGGCCATCGCCCGCCTGCTTCAGACATACGGCCGGATCTACATGGAGCCGGCCGAAGCGATCGACCTCTACACCCGACAGTGCTCGCTCAACGTCAGCGCCAGGGATCTGGCGGTGATGGGCGCTACTCTGGCCGACGGCGGCGTCAACCCCCTGACCGGGGAGCGGCTGGTCGACCCGGTGATCTGCCACTACGCGCTCGCCGCAATGACCACTGCCGGGCTGTACGAGAGCTCCGGCGACTGGCTCTACGACATTGGGCTGCCGGGTAAGAGCGGGATCGGCGGCGGGATCGTCGCCGTCTCGCCGGGCAAGGGTGGCCTAGGGACCTTCGCCCCGCCGCTGGATGCCGCCGGCAACAGCGTGAAAGGGCAGCTCGTCGCCAAGTTCCTGTCCCAGAGGCTGGGACTGGACCTGTTCGTGTCGGCACCGAGCGGTGAGACAGGAGTAGAACGAGCAGCATAGAGCCGACGCTCGCCCATGAGGGGGCGCGAATGAGAATGATAGGGAGTTGGCATCATGGCAGAGCTTGACGCAGTGCTGTCCCGGATCGACGCCGAGCTCGATCCGGCCCTCGAGCGGCTGTTCGAGGTGCTGAGGATCAAGTCGATTTCGACCGATCCCGCTTTCGCGGCCGACTGCCGCGCCTGCGCCGAGTGGCATGTCGAGGACTTGCGCAGCATCGGCTTCGAGGCCCGCGCCGACACGACGCCCGGTCACCCGATCGTCGTCGGTCACGACCGCAGCGCGCCGGGACCGTCGGCCCTGTTTTATGGCCACTATGACGTGCAGCCGGTCGACCCGCTCGAGCTCTGGGACCACGACCCGTTCGAGCCCTTCATCCAAACCCGCCCGAACGGCACGCGCGCGATCCGGGCGCGCGGCGCCTCGGACGACAAGGGCCAGGTGATGACCTTCATCGAGGCCTGCCGGGCCTGGAAGGCGGTGGCCGGCCGGCTGCCGATCCGGGTCTCGATCCTGCTCGAGGGCGAGGAAGAGTTGGGCGGGGTCAATCTCCCGCCGCACCTCAAGGCCCATGCCGACGAACTCCGCGCCGACATCGGCCTGATCTGCGACACCAACATGTGGGACGCCGCAACGCCGGCGATCCAGACCATGCTGCGCGGCCTCTGCGGCGAGGAGATCGTGATCACCGCGGCTGACCGCGACCTGCATTCGGGCTTCTACGGCTCGGCGGCTGCGAACCCGAACCACATCCTCGCCCGGATTCTCGCCGATCTGCGCGACGCCGACGGCCGGATCACGATCCCCGGCCTCTATGACGGCGTGCCCGAATTACCCGCGGCGCTGCGCGCGCAGTGGGAGAAGCTGCCCTTCGATCCGGGCGCCTTCCTGGGGGCGATCGGGCTCTCGGTGCCCGCGGGCGAGAAGGGCCGTAGCGTGCTCGAGATGACCTGGTCGCGCCCCACGTGCGAGGTCAACGGCATGGGCGGCGGCTATCAGGGCGAGGGCTTCAAGACGGTGATCCCGTCGCAGGCCTCGGCCAAGGTGTCCTTTCGCCTGGTGTTCGACCAGGACCCGCACGCCATTCGCGCCGCCTTCCGCGAGTTCGTGCGCGCCCGCATCCCGGCCGACTGCAAGGTCGAGTTCACCGAGCATGGCGCTGGCCGCGCGATCCGCTTTCCGATCGAAGCGCCGGCCTTCGGCAAGACCCGCGCGGCGCTCAGCGCCGAATGGGGTCGCGAAGCCTTCTTCATCGGCGGTGGCGGCTCGATCCCGGTGACCCACGAGCTGAAGAACGCGCTTGGGATGGACGTCGTCCTCGCGGGCTTCGCGCTGGACGACGACCGCATCCACAGCCCGAACGAGAAGTACGAGCTCGAGAGCTTCCGCCGCGGCGTGCGCTCCTGGGCGCGGATTCTGGACGCGCTGGCGCAGTGAAGGGGTCGGTGTTGGCAGGGCACACCAGATGACCGGGCGCGCGGTCGCGCTGGAAGTGCAGGACGCGCGCCCGATCCGCCCGCGCCGTTATTGGTGAGGAGATGCACCCATGGCTCAGATGAAGGCAGCAGCGCCGGCGACCACAATGCAGAAAATCCTCGATGTCGTCGAACGCGTGGGCAACAAGGTCCCGCATCCGGTCGTCATCTTCGTCATCCTCATCGGCATCGTGATCGTATTGTCCCACATCTTTTACATGCTCGGGCTGAGCGTGTCATATGACGTGATCAATCCGGAAACTCACAAGGTCGAGCATACGACGACGGCCGCCCGGAGCCTGCTGACCGTGGACGGCATCCGGTTCATGTTCACGGGCGTCGTGCAGAATTTCATGAACTTCAACGCGGTCGGCGTGATCATTGTCGCCATGGTGGGCGTCGGCGTGGCCGAAGAGGCTGGCCTCGTGAAGGCGCTGATCCGCAAGCTGGTGATCGTCACGCCGCCGCAGGCGCTCACTTACGTCCTGGTCTTCGTGGGCATCCTGTCGAGCATCGCCGCGGACGCCGGCTATCTCGTCCTGATCCCGCTCGCGGGCGCCGCCTTCATCACCGTGGGCCGGCATCCGCTGGCCGGCCTCGCCGCAGCCTTCGCGGCGGTCGCCGCGGCGTTCCTCGTCAATATCCTGATCGTGCCCGTGGACGGGATTCTGACCGAGATCACCAACGACGCGATCCACCTGGTCAACCCCACGATCTCGATCGATCTCGCCGCCAACGTCTGGTTCTCGATCGCCTCGGTGGTCATGCTGACCATCCTGATCGCGCTCATCACCGAGAAGATCGTCGAGCCGCGCCTCGGCGAATATCGCGGCGACTATACTGTACCGGGCGAGAGCTCGCTGTCCGTCGAGGAATATCGCGGCCTGCGATTTGCCCTGTTCGGACTGATCGGCGTGTTGGTGTTCATCGCGCTGATGACCCTGCCGCCTGGAGCCCCGCTGCGCAATCCCGAGACCGGCGCGATCATCGGCAACTCGCCGTTCATGAACAGCCTGATCGTGACGATCGCGCTGCTGTTCTTCACCTGCGGCGTCGCGTACGGCATCGGCGCCCGGACCATGAAGGGCACCATCGACATCGTGAACGCGATGACCAAGGCGATCGGCAGCCTGAGCGGCCTGATCCTCCTGCTCCTGGTGATCAGCCAGTTCCTGGCGTATTTCAATTACTCGAACATGGCGACGCTCGCCGCCGTCTCGCTCGCCGACGTGCTGGAGCACGCCAATCTCAGTGCGATCTGGCTGCTGGTCGGTTTCGTGATCGTCGTTTTCATCCTGGATTTGATCATCACCGGCGCCATTCCGAAATGGGCGATCTTCGCGCCGGTCTTCGTGCCGCTCCTGATGAGGCTGAACGTCGAGCCGGAAGCGGTCCTCGCGGCCTACCGGGTGGGCAACTCGCCGATCAACGCGATCACCCCGCTCAACGCCTATTTCGCGATGATCGTCACGTTCGCCCAGCGGTACCAGAACGACGCCGGCGTCGGGACGGTGATCGCCCTGATGCTGCCGTACATTCTGGTGATGTGCGTGGTATGGACGCTGCTCCTGGCGGCCTGGTATCTGCTCGGCCTGCCCTGGGGGCTTGGCTGACGGCTGCCCCGAGCACTTCGCGTTCCCGTCATGTTACTTGTCGGTCTCGCTGCCGGCGTCCGCCGCCGCGTCCATCACTGTGCAAGCCGCGAGGGAATTGGCGTCCGAGCGAATCCCATCGGCGGCGTCAGCGGCCGTCCATGACGTGGGACCGACCCCTTGAGTGACATCAGCATCATTTTCGCGATCATCGCGGCGATCGTGGTGCTGTTTGTCTGGGACCGGCTGCCGGTCGTGATCGTGGCCATGGCGACCGCGCTCGCCCTCTACGCCACCGGTATCCTCGATCTGGGCCAGGCGCTCGCCGGCTTCGGTGACCCGGCAGTGATCTTCATCGCGTCGCTGTTCGTGGTCAGCGCCGGCCTCGACGCCACTGGCGTGTCGGCCTGGGCGGGACAATTCCTGATCGCGCAGGCGGGCGAGAGCCGCGCGCGGCTGCTCATTTTCACGATGCTGCTGGTCGCCCTCCTGACCGCATTGATCAGCCTGAACGGCTCGGTCGCCGCCCTCCTGCCGGTGGTCGTCGTGATGGCGGTGAGGCTCGGTCGCCCGGCCTCGCAGCTGCTCATGCCGCTGGTGTTCGCGGGGCACGCCGGGTCGATGCTGGCGCTCACCGGCACGCCGGTCAACGTGCTGGTGTCCGAGGCGGCCATGAACGCCGGCCTGCCGGGATTCGGGTATTTCGAGTTCGCGTACGTCGGCGTTCCTTTGCTTCTGGGGTCGATGGCGATCGTGCTGCTTTTCGGGGAGCGCCTGCTGCCGCATCGCGGCGGGCGGACGATCCCGCCCGATCTCAGCAAGCACGCCCGCACGCTGGTCGAGCAGTACAAGCTCGACGACGGGCTGTTCCAACTGCGCGTGCGGCCCCGTTCGCCGTTCGTGGGGGCGCCGCGGGCCGCGGTCGACCTGGAGAACTACCCGGGCCTAAGCCTGGTCGCCATCCAGGCCGGAGATGACGGTGGCCCGCGGCGGTCGGCGCTTGCGGAGGGCGACATGCTGATCGTGCGCGGCGATGCGACAACCGCCGGCACTCTGGCGGCCGACAAGCTCCTCGCCTTCCGCTCGGAGGATGCCGGCAGTGATGTCGTGGACGCACTGTTCAACCGCACCTCCGGTCTCGCCGAGGTCGTGATCCCGCCCCGCTCCGACATGGTCGGGCAACCGGTGTTTCCTGGAATGATCACCCCGAGCGGCGATCTCGTCGTCCTGGCGGTGCATCGCCGGGGCGAGGACCAGGGTCCGGGCGAGACCATGCTGGCCGCGGGCGACACCTTGTTGCTCCAGGGGACCTGGAAGGCGCTCGACGAGCATCTCGAGGATCCCGACGTCCTGGTGGTCGATTTGCCGGACCTGGTGCGGCGTCAGGCCGTTCCGATGGGCCTTGGGGCGTGGCAGGTCATCGCCGTGCTGGTCGCCATGGTCGTCCTCCTCGCGACGGGTGTCGTACCCGCAGCGATCGCGGGGCTGCTCGCCGCCGGCGCCGTGGTCCTGCTCGGGGCGCTCACGATCGAGCAGGCCTACCGCTCGATCAATTGGACGACCGTCATCCTGGTCGCCGCGATGATGCCGCTCTCGACCGCGATGTCCCAGACCGGTGCCGCGAAGATGATCGCGGACGGGCTCGTCGGCCTCATCGGCGATGCCGGCCCGTACGCCTTGCTCGCCGGGCTCTTCGTGCTGACCGCCATCCTCGGCCAGCTGATCAGCAACACGGCGACCGCCCTGATCGTCATCCCGATCGCCGTGGTCGCGGCCAAAGAGATCGGGGTGTCGCCGCGGCCCGTGTTGATGAGCGTCGCCGTGGCGGCGGCGGCCGCCTTCCTCACGCCCGTCGCGACGCCTGTGAACCTGATGGTGATGGGGCCGGGCGGGTATCGCTTTGGCGATTACTGGAAGCTGGGGTTGCCCCTGATGCTCTGGTTCCTCGTGGTGGCGACCTTCCTCGTGCCGGTGTTCTGGTCGTTTTGACCGGGTGCGGGCGATCGATGCGGCGGGCCCTCTTTGCTCTGGACAAGCGCGGCTGCGGCGCGCTGAGATTTTGCGCACCGACGCTGCGAACCGTCGATGGAGGCCCGAATGGTGTCTGAACGCCCCAATGGCGCAAAGAGGATGCCTCTCGCTGCCGCGCACGCCCTGGGCGCGCTCATGATGCTGGCGCTGCTCGCAGCCTGCGGCCCGGCGGCGGAGCCGGCGCCGCCGGAGATCCGTCCGGTCCGCGTCGTCACGATCGAGGAGCGGCCGGGTGGCGACACGGTCTCGCTCACCGGCACCGTTCAGGCGGAGGCGACGGTCAATCTTGCCTTCCGCATCGACGGCCGCATGACCGAGCGCCTGGCCAATGTCGGCGACGCGGTGGCACCCGGCCAGCTCGTTGCCCGGCTCGATTCTCAGAACGAGGAGAGCGCGCTTCGCGCGGCGCGCGCCGACCTGGCAGCGGCAATGGGCCAGCTGACCGAGGCGCAGAACAATTACCAGCGCCAGAGCACCCTGCTTCGGGACGGCTGGACGACCAAAGTTCGCTACGATGAGGCGCGCCAGACCCTCGGGACCACACAGTCGCGGGCCGATGCCGCCCAGGCGCAGCTCAACATCGCCGAGAACCAGCTGAGCTATACCGAGCTGTTCGCGGACTCGGCCGGTACGGTGACCGCGGTCGGCGCCGAGCCGGGCGAGGTCGTGCAGGCGGGCCGGATGATCGTCCAGGTCGCCCGCAAGGATGGCCGCGACGCCGTCTTCGACGTGCCGGCGCGGATCAAGGACATGGCCCCCGCCGAGCCCGTAATCGAGGTCTTTCTCACCCTCGACCCGAGCGTCAAGACGGTCGGCCGGGTCCGGGAGGTGGCACCCCGGGCCGATCCCGCAACGGGGACCTTCGAGGTCAAGGTCGGGCTCACCGATCCGCCGGCCGCCATGCGTCTCGGCTCGACCGTGACCGGACGGATGGAGGTCGGCGCGGCGCCGGGCATCGAGATTCCCGCCTCCGCGCTCACCAGGGCGGACCGACAACCGGCGGTCTGGGTAGTCGATCCGGCAACACAGACGGTGCAGCTGCGCAACATCGAGGTGCTGCGCTACGATCCGGCGCGGGTCATCGTCGCGCAGGGCCTTGCACCCGGCGACATCGTCGTGACCGCGGGCGTCCAGGCGCTCCGCCCCGGTCAGAAGGTGCGCCTGCTCGGTGCCACGTCATGATCGGCCCCAATCTCTCGGATTGGGCGATCAAGCGCCGCCCGCTCGTCGTCTTTTTCATGATCGTTGCCGTGGTCGCCGGCTCGCTCGCCTTCGTTCGCCTCGGCCGCAACGAGGACCCGGCCTTCACCTTCCGGACGATGGTCGTGCAGGCGGCGTGGCCCGGAGCGGCGCTCGAGGACACGGTCTCGCAGGTCACGGAGCGGATCGAGCGCAAGCTCCAGGAGGTACCGGGCCTCGACTATCTGACCAGCTACACCCGCGCCGGAACCACGACGATCTTCGTCAATCTGCGGGGCGACACGCCGGCGCGCGAGGTGCCGGACCGCTGGTACGACGTCCGCAAGAAGGTGGGCGACATCCGCGGTACGCTGCCAAACGGCGTGGTCGGCCCGGGCTTCAATGACGAATTCGGTGACGTCTTCGGCATCATCTATGGCTTCACCGCCGACGGCTTTACCCATCGCGAGCTGCGCGACTACGTCGAGGATGTGCGCTCGCGCTTGCTGCGGGTCCCCGACGTCTCGAAGATCGAAATCCTCGGCGCTCAGGACGAGGAGATTTTTCTCGAGTTCTCGACCCAGCGCCTGGCTGCCCTCGGCCTCGACTATCCGGCGCTGATCGCGGCGCTCCAGGCGCAGAATGCGGTCCGGCCCGCGGGCGTCGTGCAGACCGGAGACGAGAGAATTTCGCTGCGCGTGTCCGGGGCGTTCGATTCCGAGCTCGACCTTCTGGACGTCAACTTCGTCGCAAATGGGCGCATCATCCGTCTTGGCGACATCGCCGAGGTGCATCGGAGCTACGCTGACCCGCCACAGCCGATGTTTCGCGTCAACGGCAAGCCCGCCATCGGTCTCGCGATCGCGATGCGCGAGGGCGGCGACATCCTGGCGCTGGGCCGCAACATCAGCCAGGCGATGGCCGAGATCCAGGCGAATCTGCCGATCGGGATCGAGCCGACTCTGGTCGCCGACCAGGCGGTCACGGTCGACCACGCCATCAACGAGTTCACCACCTCGCTCTGGCAGGCGATCCTGATCATCATCGCCGCGAGCTTCGTCAGCCTCGGCATCCGCCCGGGGGCGGTCGTGGCGCTGTCGATCCCGCTGACGCTGGCAATCGTTTTTCCGATCATGGACGCCTTCGGCATCGATCTGCAGCGCATCTCGCTCGGTGCTCTGATCATCGCGCTGACGCTCCTCGTCGACGACGCCATGACCACGGTCGATGCCATGATCCGGCGGCTCGCCGCGGGCGACAGCAAGGAGGCTGCGGCGACCTTCGCCTATCGCACGCTCGCCGCGCCGATGCTGACCGGCACCCTGGTCACGATCGCGGGCTTCGTCCCGATCGGCTTCGCCGCGAGTACGGCAGGCGAATATACCTTCTCGATCTTCGCCGTGGTCGGCATTTCGCTGATCGTCTCCTGGCTCGTGGCGGTGATCTTCGCGCCCCTGATCGGCATGGCGGTCCTGAAGGCGCCGAAGGAACAGGGCTCGGGGGAGCCCGGCCGGATCATGCGGCTGTATCGGGGCTTTCTGATCGGTGCGATGCGCGCGCGCTGGCTGACCATCCTGGTCACGCTCGGCCTGTTCGGCGCGGCGCTGGTCGGCACCCGCCTGGTGCCGCAGCAATTCTTTCCGTCTTCTGATCGCCCCGAGCTGGTGGTCGATCTGACGCTGCCGCACAACGCCTCGATCTATGCCACCGAGGGCGTGGCCGAGCGGCTCGATGCGGCGCTCGAGAGCGACCAGGACGTCGAGCACTGGAGCACCTATGTCGGCCGGGGCGCAATCCGTTTCTATCTGCCGCTGGACGTCCAGCTGGCCAACGCCTTCTTCGCGCAGGCTGTGATCGTCGCCAAGGATGTCGCCGCGCGCCAGCGGCTGCAGGCCAGGCTGGAGCAGGTGCTGGCGGAGGAGTTTCCGGGCGCGGTCGCTCGAACCTCCCCGCTCGAGCTTGGGCCGCCCGTCGGCTGGCCCGTTCAGTACCGCGTCAGCGGCCCGGACATGGACGAGGTGCGGGACATCGCGCTCAAGCTCGCTCAGACCGTGGCGACCAACCCTGAACTCGGCGCATCAACCTGGACTGGAACGAGCCGGCTCGTCAGCTACGTGTCCGTATCGATCAGGACGAGGCGCGCCGGCTCGGCCTGAGCTCCGATACGGTGGCGGCGGCGCTCAATGCCGCGGTCACGGGCTCGACCGTGACCCAGCTGCGCGACGACATTTACCTGATCGACGTCATCGCCCGCGCAACCGGGGAGGAACGGATATCGCTGCCAACGCTGCGCACGCTGCAGATCCCGCTGCCCAATGGACGCACCGTCGCGCTCAGCCAGTTTGCGACCTTCGACTACGGCCAGGAGTATCCGCTGGTCTGGCGCCGCGACCGGGTGCCGACGCTCACCGTCCGCTCCGACGTCGCTCCGGGCATCCTGCCCGAGAGCGTCGTCACCGACCTTACGCCGCCGATCACCGAGCTGAACGCGAGCCTGCCGAAGGGCTATCAGATCGAGGTCGGCGGCATCGCCGAGGAGAGCGCCAAATCGCGGGCCTCCGTCTTCGCCGTCGTACCGCTGATGCTGATCATCATGCTAACGGTCCTGATGTTCCAGCTGCAGAGCTTCCAGCGCCTCTTCATGGTCATCGCGGTCCTGCCGCTCGGCCTGATCGGCGTCGTAGGCGCGCTCCTGGTCTCGGGCCGGCCGCTCGGCTTCGTCGCCATCCTCGGCATCCTCGCCCTGATTGGCATGATTGCGAAGAACGCCGTGATCCTGATCACCCAGATCGAGGACGACCGGGCGGCGGGCCACGCGATCTGGGACGCGGTAGTCACCGCGAGCAGCTCGCGCCTGCGGCCGATGTCGCTGACCGCGATCTCGACCGTGCTCGGCCTGATTCCGATCGCGCCGACGGTGTTCTGGGGACCGATGGCGTTCGCGATCATGGGTGGCTTGGCGGTCGCCACCATGCTGACGCTGGTCTTCCTGCCGACCGTCTACGTGACCTGGTTCCGAGGCAAGGAAGGCGCCGTCGATGCGCGATCGTCCGCGCCGGCGTCATCCAACACGGCCTGAGTGCTGCCCAATTTGCGTGATCCGCGATGACCGGGAGCGCCCAACCGCAGACGGTCCCCGGGCAAGGCTCGAACAAGCGCGCCTACTACCACCTGTATTTTGCCCAGGTGCTGGCTCTCCTGAGCACCGGCATCGCCACGGTTGCACTCGCCCTCTTGGCCTACAGACTTGCCGGCGGCGATGCGGGGGCGGTGCTCGGCACGGCGTTCGCGATCAAGATGCTCGCCTATCTCGGCATCGCCCCGATCGCGGCCGCTTTCGTGGAGCGCCTGCCGCGCCGGGCCCTGCTCGTCGGCCTCGATCTGGCCCGCGCCGCGATCGTCTTCGCCCTGCCCTTCGTGACGGAGGTCTGGCAGATCTATGTGCTGATCTTCACGTTCCAGGCCGCGTCGGCGGTCTTCACGCCGACCTTCCAGTCGACCATTCCCGATCTGTTACCGGAAGAGAAGGACTACACCAAGGCACTGGCCCGCGCGCGCCTTGCCTACGACCTCGAAAACGCCGCAAGCCCACTGCTGGCGGCGGCCCTGCTGACCGTGATCAACTTTCGTGGCGTCTTCATTACTGCCGTGATCGGTCTTCTCGTCTCGGCTGCCCTGATCATCGCCGTCACTCTACCGAGCCCGACCGCCGCGCGCCGGAGCGACCTCCGCGACCGCTTGACGCGCGGGCTGCGGATCTTTCTTGCCACGCCCCGCCTGCGCGGGCTGCTGGCCCTCAATCTCGCGGTGGCAGCGGGCATCGCCATGGTCACCGTCAACACCGTCGTGGTCGTGCAGGCCCGCTTCGGCCTCGGCGAGGAGGCGACCGTGCTGGCGCTGGCCACCTTCGGCGCCGGCTCTGTGCTCGCCGCCCTGCTCATGCCGCGTCTCCTGGAGACGATCCCCGACCGCACGGCGATGCTGGCCGGTGCCGGCCTGGTGGCGGCCGGGCTGCTCGGCGGCATCGTGCTCCCCGGATACGGCGTGCTGCTGCCGTTGTGGTTCGCATTCGGCCTCGGTTGCTCGCTGGGGCAGACGCCGGCAGGCGGACTGTTGCGCCGCTCGGCCACCCGCGAGGATCGCCAGTACCTCTACGCCGCCCAGTTCGCCCTGGCCCACGGCTGCCTCCTGATCACCTATCCCCTGGCTGGATGGCTGGGAGTCGCCGTCGGCCTCAAGGTCGACTTTGCTGTCCTCGGACTGATCGCCGCGTCCGCGGTCCTGCTCGCCGTACGCCTCTGGCCGCCTGCCGACTGCGGGCTGGCCGAGAGCGTCCGTCTCATCGACGACGACAGTCTGTGGCGGCCCGAGGGTCCAGGATGACGGTACGGGGTGCTCGCCCATGCTGACGCCGGCAGGCAGTTACGAAGAGGTCCTGCGCAGGTTCCGCTGGCAGATCCCGGAGCGCTACAACATCGGCCGGGACGTCTGCGACCGGCACGCGGGCGATCCCGGGCGGCGGGCGCTGATCTATGCGGACGGCGCCGGGCGGGTCGAGGAATACACGTTTCTCGAGATCATGCGCCGCGCCAACCGGCTGGCGAACGTTCTTGCGGCTCAGGGGGTGCGCGCTGGCGATCGGATCGGCATCCTGCTGCCGCAGCGCCCCGAGACCGCGATCGCCCATGTCGCGACCTACAAGATGGGTGCGATCGCGGTGCCGCTGTTCACGCTCTTCGGCGCCGATGCGCTCGAGTACCGCCTCGCCGACAGCGGCGCGCGGGCACTGATCACCGACCGCGACAACCTGGCCAAGGTCGAGCCGCTTCGCGACCGGCTGCCGGATCTCGCGGTGATCATCGGCACCGATCTGTCAAAGCAACGGAGCGAGACCGGTGTACTGGCCTGGCAAGCGAGCCTCGAAGCGGCATCGGATCGGTTCGAGAGCGCGCCGACCCGGCCCGACGACCCGGCGCTGGTCATCTACACCTCGGGTACGACCGGCCCGCCCAAGGGCGCGTTGCATGCGCACCGGGTCCTGCTCGGCCATCTTCCCGGGGTCGAGCTGCCGCACGAGTTGTTCCCGCAGCCGGGCGATCTGTTCTGGACGCCGGCCGACTGGGCCTGGATCGGCGGGCTGATCGACGTGCTCCTGCCGGCCTGGCACCACGGCGTGCCGGTGCTCGCCCATCGCGCGCGCAAGTTCGAGCCGGAGCAGGCCTTGCGGCTGATGGCCCGCCACGGCGTGCGCAACGTCTTCATGCCGCCGACCGCGCTCAAGCTGATGCGCGAGGCGGGTGTGGCGTCGGCGGCCGGCCAGGGCTGTCGCCTGCGCACGCTCGCGAGTGGCGGCGAGACGCTGGGCGAGGGGCTGCTCGACTGGGGCCGGGCGACCTTCGGCCTCACGATCAACGAGTTCTACGGCCAGACCGAGTGCAACCTCGTGGTCGGCAACTCGGCCGGTCTGCTGCCGGTCCGCCCGGGCTCGATGGGCCGGCCGATCCCAGGCCACACGGTCGAAATCGTGACCGATGGCGAGATTCTGTCCACCGGAGCGATCGGCAACATCGCGATCCGGCGCCCGGATCCGGTCATGTTCCTCGAGTACTGGCGCAACCCTTCGGCCACTCGCGTTAAATTCGCGGCCGACTGGCTGCTCACGGGCGATATTGGCCGCAGAGACGACGAGGGCTACCTCTGGTTCGTCGGCCGTGCCGACGACGTGATCACCTCGGCCGGCTACCGGATCGGCCCGGGCGAGGTCGAAGACTGCCTGATGCGCCACCCGGCGGTGGCACTCGCGGCGGTGGTCGGCGTGCCCGACCCGGTGCGCACCGAGATCGTCAAGGCGTTCGTGGTTTTGAAGGGTAGTGTTGCGGGCTCGGACAGCCTCGCTCGCGAGATTCAGGAGTTCGTCAAGGCGCGGCTCGCCGCGCACGAATATCCGCGCGTGCTCGCGTTCGTCGACGACCTGCCTATGACCGCGACCGGCAAGATCAAGCGCGCCGAGCTCAAGGCCAGGGACACCTCGCGGCAACCACAATGAGCGCCTCTGTCTGAGGCGTCCGCGCCCGACCTGCGGGGCAGCTCCGTGGGGCCGTCAATTCACAGATTGATGCCGCGTCTGGCGATCGCGCGCTGCCACTTGCTGTCATTTTGGTCGCCGAACAGCAGCGCCTCGTCCGGATCGATCACCGCCCAGGCGCCGGCGGCGATTTCGCTCTCCAGCTGATTGGGCGCCCAGCCCGCATAACCGAGCGCGAACAGGCTCTCGCGCGGACCCTTGCCCGCGGCCATGTCGCGCAGGATGTCAGTGGAGCTGGTCATGGCGACCATGTCGGAGAGGACGCGGGTGTCTTTGCCGCGATAGTCGGGGCTGTGCAGGATGAAGCCTCGGCCTGGCTCGACCGGGCCGCCGTAATGGATCTGGATCTCGGCCGCCGCGTGCGTGTCGCCGTCGACCCCGAGCCCCTCGAGCAGCTTGCCGAGCGGACCGGTGCCGATCACCCGGTTGATCACCAGGCCCATCGCGCCGGTCTGGTCGTGCTGCACCATGTAGATGACCGTGCGTTCGAAATGGGGATCGGTGAGTTCCGGCGTCGCGACCAGTAACCGGCCGGTGAGGGAATCCTCAGGCAGAGCCTCGCCCGGCGGTCGCGCGGCCTCGGCGGTGGCCATCGCGAGGACCACCCACCCAATCAGTACCACGGAGCAGGTCCGGAGCGAGACGCCAAGCATGGCAGAGCCCTCTGCGCAGCAGACGAGATACCAGACTTACGTCATTGAAGGTCGGAGCGCCAAGCACAATTCCGTGCGTCGTCCGTCGCCCCGGTCCGCACGGCCGGGTGGCGCGAAACGCTCAGCCGCTGGTGCGCAGGATGTGGCCGGCGAGATAGAGCGAGCCGCAGATCAGGACTCGAGCGGGCTCGCGCGCGCCCTCGACGATCGCCCCGAGCGCCGTCGGAACATCAGATGCCGGCTGCACCGCGATTCCGAAAGCGGCGAGCTCCTCAGCGGCCGCCGCGGGGTCGCGGCTCGCCGGCTCGTCCGGAACGGGAACCGTAGTGATCGAGCGGGCAAGCGGCGCGAGGGGGCGAAGGAACCCCGGCTCGTCCTTGCTCGTCAGCATGCCGACGATCAGGTGCAGCGGGCGCGGATCGGCGGCGACGCCGTTCAGGCTCGCCGCCAGCGCCTCGCCCGCCGCAGGATTGTGGCCACCATCGAGCCAGAGCTCCCAGCCCTTGGGCAACCGCTCGACCAGAAGACCACGCCCGAGATGCTGCAGGCGGGCGGGCCAGCGCACGTCGCGCAAGCCCTTGGCGATCGCCTCTCGCCCGGGCGCCAGATCGCCGAGCGCCAGGCCTAAGACCACGGCGAGGCCGGCATTGTCGATCTGGTGGCAGCCCGGCAGGGCCGACAGGGGCAGATCCAGCCGGCGGGCGCCGACCTGAACCTGAAGTCGATCGCCAGCGCGCCACGCCGACCAGTCGCGACCGTGGATGCTGAGCGGCGCACCGATCTCGCGGGCCCGCGCTTCGATCACGGCGAGCGCCGCCGGCGCCTGCGGGCCGACCATGCAGGGCACGCCCGGCTTCAGGATGCCGGCCTTCTCGAAGGCGATCTGCTCGAGACGCTCGCCGAGGAAAGACTGGTGATCGAGGGAGATCGGCGCCAAGCGCGGTGAGCCGCGGTCGCGCGATCACGTTGGTCGCGTCGAGCCGCCCGCCGAGCCCGGTTTCGATCAGTAGCAGATCCGCCGGTCGGCGGATGAAGGCCAGGAAAGCCGCCGCGGTCGTGATTTCGAAGAAGGTGATCGGCGCGCCGTCGTTGCCCCGCTCGCAGACGTCGAGGACGTCGGCCAGATCGGCCTCTGGAATCGGCCGGCCGTCGAACAGAATGCGCTCGTCGAAGCGCACGAGGTGCGGCGAGACGTACCGTTGCACGCGCCGGCCATCGGCCTGGAGCATGGCGTCGAGCATGGCCAGCGTCGAGCCCTTGCCGTTGGTGCCGGCGATGTGGACGACGGGGGCCAGCCGGCGCTCGGGATGATCCAGCCGTGCCAGCAGGCGCTCGATCCGCCCGAGCGAGAGATCGATCGCCTTCGGATGCAGCCCTTGCAGGCGGGCGAGGATCAGGTCACTGCCGAAGCTCGTCACCGGCGTCGGCCCCCCCGCCGTCCGCCTCAAAAGGTAATCCGCCCGGATCGGCGCCATTGCCCGCCTCGATCAGAGCCAGCGGCGCCTGACCGGCAGACGGGCGCTGTCGCTCGACCGGCTGCTCGGCGTCCGGGTCGAGGTTCGGCCGGAGCAGCAGGCGAATGATCCGCGCCAGCGTGGAGCGCAGCTCGAAGCGGTGCACGACCATGTCGATCATGCCGTGCTCGAGCAGGTACTCGGCCTTTTGAAAGTCCTCCGGGAGGTTCTCGCGGATCGTCTGCTCGATGACCCGCCGGCCGGCGAAGCCGATCTGCGCGCCGGGCTCGGCGATGGCGATGTCGCCGAGCATGGCGAAGGACGCGGTGACGCCGCCCGTGGTCGGATCGGTCAGGATGGCGATGTAGGGCAGCCCCGCCTCCTTGACCTCCTCGACCGCGATCGTGGTCCGCGGCATCTGCATCAAGGAGAGGGCCCCCTCCTGCATGCGGGCACCACCGGATGCGGTCACCACGATGAAGGCCGCCTCCTGCAGCACCGCGAGGTGCGCCGCGGCGAGCAGCCCCTCGCCGAGCGCGCAGCCCATCGATCCGGCCATGAAGTCGAAGTTCATCACCGCGATCACCGCCGGCAGGCCGTCGATCCTGCCGTGCGCGGCCTCGATCGCGTCCGGATGGCCGGTCTTGCTCTGCGCCTCCTTGAGCCGCTCGACGTAGCGGCGCCGGTCGCGGAATTTCAACGGATCGGTCGCCACCTTGGGCAGCTCGATCCGGGTCCAGGAGTTGGCGTCGAACAGCGTCTTGAAGCGGTAGTCGCAACCGACCCGGAAGTGGTGGCTGCAGTGCGGGCAGACCCGCTGGTTGGCCTCCAGGTCGCGATGGAAGATCATCCGCTCGCAGGACGGACAATGGACCCAGAGGTTCTCGGGCACCTCCGGTCGATTGCTCCGGACCAGCGCCTTGATCTTGGGACGGACGTAGTCGGTGAGCCAGTTCATGCCGCTCGGCTCCGCGCGCCGCGCACCCCCTCGGCCAATGCCGCGACCTGACCGAGCACGGCCTCGGCGAGGCCCGGTCCGGCGCGCCCGCGGGCGTCGAGCGCACCGGCGATCCGATCGACCAGGGCCGAGCCGACCACGGCGGCATCGGCGGCCCGCGCGATGGCGGCGGCCTGCTCGGGCGAGCGGATGCCGAAGCCGACGGCGACCGGCAGCTCGGTGTGCCGGTGCAGCCTCGTCACGGCATTCTGCACCTGCTCGATCGCGGGCGCGCCGGAGCCGGTGATGCCCGTGATCGAGACGTAGTAGATGAAGCCCCGGGTGTTGGCGAGCACCCGCGGCAGGCGGCGATCGTCGGTGGTCGGCGTGGCCAGGCGGATGAAGCAGAGGTCGCGATCGAGCGCCGGCAGGCAGAGCTCGTCGTCCTCCTCGGGCGGCAGATCGACCATGATCAGACCATCGACGCCGGCCGCCTTGGCATCATCGAGGAAGCGCTCGGGACCGTAGCGGTAGATCGGGTTGTAGTAGCCCATCAGGATCAGCGGCGTCGTGGCGTCGGT
The DNA here is from genome assembly GCA_963815435.1 of uncultured Alphaproteobacteria bacterium. GTDB lineage: Bacteria > Pseudomonadota > Alphaproteobacteria > Geminicoccales > Geminicoccaceae > DATAOG01. The sequence goes on along the minus strand of CAWFGZ010000055.1, from coordinate 10,745 downwards.
CCGGCGAAACTCGCGCACCAGCCCGAGCGTCCCGGCAAGCGTCATGCCGGCCTTGAGCGCACGCCGGTTGCCGGCCTGAATCGACGGTCCGTCGGCCATCGGATCGCTGAACGGCATGCCGACCTCGATCAGATCGGCGCCAGCCGCGGGCAGTGCCTGAAGGATCGCGGCGAAGGTCGCCGGATCGGGGTCGCCGGCGCAAAGGAACGTGATCAGACCGGCGCGTCCCTCTGCCCTCAGCTCGGCGAAGCGCTGCTCGATGCGCCCGCTCACAGGCTCACCCCCATCGCGTCCGCCACCGTGAAGATATCCTTGTCGCCGCGGCCACAGAGATTCATCACGATCAGATGGTCTTTCGGCAGCGTGGGCGCAATCTTGGCAACATGCGCGAGGGCATGGGCCGGCTCGAGCGCCGGCAGGATACCCTCGAGCTCGCTGCAGAGGCGAAAGGCGGCGAGCGCCTCGTCGTCCCGGATCGCCACGTAGTCGACCCGGCCCTGGTCCTTCAGCCAGGCATGCTCTGGTCCGACGCCCGGATAGTCGAGCCCCGCCGAGATCGAGTGCGCTTCGAGCACCTGACCGTCGTCGTCCTGGAGAAGATAGGAGCGCGAGCCGTGCAGGATGCCGGGCCGGCCCGCGGTCATCGAGGCCGCGTGGCGGCCGGTCTCGATGCCTTCGCCGGCCGCCTCGACGCCGATCATGCGCACCTCGGGATCGTCGAGGAACGGATGAAACAGGCCCATGGCGTTCGAACCGCCGCCGATGCAGGCGACCAGCGTGTCGGGCAGGCGGCGCTCCTTGGCCATGATCTGCGCGCGCACCTCTCTCCCGATCACGGACTGGAAGTCGCGCACCATCGCGGGGTAGGGGTGCGGCCCGGCGACGCTCCCGATGATGTAGAAGGTCGAGCCGACGTTGGTCACCCAGTCGCGCAGCGCCTCATTCATGGCGTCCTTCAGCGTCGCCGAGCCGGAGGTCACGGGGCGCACCTCGGCGCCCAGCAGACGCATGCGGAAGACGTTCGGCTTCTGCCGCTCGATGTCGCGCGCGCCCATGTAGACGATGCATTCGAGGCCGAGCCGGGCGGCGACCGTGGCCGTGGCGACGCCGTGCTGGCCCGCGCCGGTCTCGGCGATGATCCGCCGCTTGCCCATGCGCCGCGCGAGCAGGATCTGGCCGATCGTGTTGTTGATCTTGTGGGCACCGGTGTGATTGAGCTCGTCGCGCTTGAAATAGACCTTCGCGCCGCCCAGCTGCCCGCTCAGCCGCTCGGCGAAGTAAAGCGGGCTCGGCCGGCCGGCGTAATCGGCGAGCCAGAGCTCGAGTTCGGCCTGAAATGCCGGATCGTTCTTCGCCACCTCGTAGGCCTGCTCCAGCTCGAGAATGAGCGGCATCAGAGTCTCGGCGACGAACCGGCCGCCGTAGATTCCGAACCGGCCGCGCGCGTCGGGGCCGCCGCGATAGCTGTTCGGAAGGGTCATGTCTTCGGGCTCACCAAGCGGGGGACTTCTCAGGCGCGCGGGTCGAGCGCCGCGGCAAGGTCGAGAAAGCGCCTGATCTTGGCCGGATCCTTCTGGCCCGGCCGACACTCCACGCCGGAGGAGACGTCGACCGCGCGCGCGCCGCAGAGGCGAACCGCGGCCTCGAGATTGTCGGCCGAGAGACCGCCCGAGAGCAGCCACGGCCGCGCGACCTCCAGCCCCTGCAGAAGGCGCCAGTCGAAGGCGAGGCCGTTGCCGCCGGGCAAGCGCCCGGGTTCGCGGGGCGGTTTGGCGTCGAACAGGAGCAGATCGGCGACCGCGGCGTAGTCGTCGAGCGGCGCCAGGTCCCCGGCGTCGGCGACGGTGAGCGCCTTGATCACAATCCGTCCGGTCGCGGCCTTGATCGCGGCGACCCGCTCGGGCGGCTCGGCACCGTGCAGCTGGAGGGCGCCAAGATCGACCCGCTCGAGGATATGGGCGAGCAGTTCGTCGTCGGGATCGACCAGCACGCCGACCGTGCGGCAATGTGCGGGCGCGCGCGCCGCCAACGTCGCGGCCTGCTCGGGGCGGAGCGAGCGTGGCGATGGCGGATAGAACACGAAGCCGAGATAGCGCGCACCACCGGCAACCGCGGCGTCGATCGCCTCGGGTCCGGTCAGGCCGCAGACCTTGACTTCAATCATCGTCTGCGTCGCGGCACGGGGACCATCAGGCCGCCCGCAGCGCCTGAATCTCGGCATCGATCGCGGCCGCGGCGGCGCGCGGATCGGGCGCTTCGGTGATCGGCCGACCGATCACGAGGAGATCGGCCCCGGCGGCGATCGCCTCCGCCGGCGTCATGGCACGTTTCTGATCGCGCCGCGCCACGCCCGACGGGCGGATGCCGGGGACGACGAGCTTGAAGCTCTGGCTCGAAGCGCTGGCGCAGCAAGGCGACCTCGTGCGGCGAGCAGACCACCCCGTCGAACCCCGCGCTCCAAGCCGCCTCGGCCAGCCGCAGGACCTGATCGGTCACCTTGTGGGCGACCCCGAGCGCGGCCAGATCGGCATCGTCCAGGCTGGTCAGCACGGTGACCCCGAGGAGCTTCGGGCAGGGTTCGTCGGCGTGGGCGGCATCGACCGCCGCGCGCAGCATGGCGGGTCCGCCCGCGACATGCAGGGTGAGCATGGCGACGCCGAGCCCGGCGGCGGCGCGCACCGCACCGGCGACCGTGCTGGGAATGTCGTGAAACTTGAGGTCCAGGAAGACCGGCAGGCCGAGCGCTACCACCCGGCGCACGCCATCCGGGCCGTTGGCGGTCACGAACTCGAGGCCGACCTTCAGGCCGCCGACCACGTCCAGGAGCGAGCGGCACAGACCCAGCGCGTCCTCCAGGTCGGGCTGGTCGATGGCGCAGAAGACGGGCGATGGCGTGCTCATGCGGCGCGGTGCCCCGGTTGCGCGGTCTACGGCATTGGCGGGGCTTATAGCAGAGCGAAGCGCTCTGACAACAGCGGTGGGTCCCTGCCCGCAGTAGGCGCGCTGGCCAGTGCTGCTGCGGTCGCGTCGCCGATCACCACCGCAAGTTTGGGACACCAGGTGCTTGAAAACCGGCCGGAATGCCGCGTGAGCGCGAAGACGCAGCGGACGGGTGGCCGATCAGTCCCCGGCCCCCTGCAACGCGACCGCCTTCTGCGCACCGTATGACGCGGCCCGCGCGGTGTCCGCCTGCTCCCTCTGACGCCTGACCTGACCCTCCAGCGCCCAGACCTTGTTGCGCATCTTTCTGGCCTGACGACGCTTACCAAGCCCACCCAGCCAGACACCGAGCCCGCCAACCAGGACGCCGACGATCAGGCCGAACAGGAACGCGCCGTACACCGGCAGCTCGATGGTGAGCGGCAGCGGCGCGAAGCTGACGTCGACCGGAGTGCGGTTGGCGATCGCGAATGCCACGATGACGATCAGCGCCACGAGACCCAGCAGCAGTCGCAACAATCTGATCATGTCCTTCCCCGCCCTCTGGGCCGACGCCGCATCACAGCGCCGGCGCTTCCGGTCAACGGCCGCTGTTCAGCCGATCGCGCAGGTCTTTGCCGGTCTTGAAATAGGGCACCACCTTGTCCGGGACGCGGACTTCCTCGCCGGTGCGCGGATTGCGGCCGACGCGCGAGCTGCGCTGGCGGATCGAGAAGGCACCGAAACCCCGCAGCTCGACACGGTCGCCGCGCACCAGCGCCTCGGTGACCTCGTCGAACACGGTCGAGACGATCCGCTCGATGTCGCGCTGGTAGAGATGCGGATTGGTTTCCGCGAGACGTTTGATCAGATCCGACTTGGTCATGGTTGACGCTCGCGTACGCATGCCATCTCCGCGGGGCGGCAGTGCCGGCCAGCAGGTCCGGGTGAACCTGCCAAAGCCTTGAACGGGCGTCAAGTTTCGGCGCGCGGCGAACGGGCCGGAACGGACGCCCGCAGCTCGACGGAACGGTCCGCCTAGCCGTCGGCGTCCGCGTCCTGCGTCTGCTCCTGCTGTTCCTGCTGCTCCTGGCGGCCCTTGATCGCGGGCCCAAGAATGTCGCCCAGGCTGGCGCCGCTGTCCGAGGAGCCGAAGTCGGCCATCGCCCGCTTCTCATCCTCGATTTCGAGGGCCTTGATCGACAGGGTCAGGCGGCGGTTGGCCGCGTCGATGTTGGTCACCTTGGCGTCGAGCTTTTCGCCGACGGCGAAGCGATCGGGGCGCTGCTCGACACGATCGCGCGACAGCTCGGCCTTGCGAATGAAGCCGCTCGCTCCGTTCGTGGTCGTGACCTCGACCCCCGAGGAGGTCACCTCGCTCACCACGCAGGTGACCCGATCGCCGCGCTTCAGGCCGCTCACCGCCTCCTTGAACGGATCGCCGGACAGCTGCTTGATGCCGAGCGAGATACGCTCCTTTTCGACGTCGACGTCGAGCACCACCGCCTTGACCACGTTGCCCTTCTTGTACTTGGCGACCGCCTCCTCGGCCGACAGCTGCCAGTCGAGATCGGAGAGGTGGACCATGCCGTCGATGTCATTGTCGAGGCCGACGAACAGGCCGAACTCGGTGATGTTCTTGATCTCGCCTTCGATCGTGCTGCCGGCCGGGTGCTGCTCCTGAAATGTCTCCCACGGGTTGGACAGGCACTGCTTCAGCCCGAGCGAGACGCGCCGCTTGTCCGGGTCGACCTCGAGCACCATGACTTCCACTTCCTGGCTGGTCGAGACGATCTTGCCGGGGTGGACGTTCTTCTTGGTCCAGCTCATCTCGGAGACGTGGACCAGACCCTCGACGCCGGGCTCGAGTTCGACGAAGGCGCCGTAGTCGGTGATGTTGGTGACCCGCCCGGTGAACTTCGTCCCGACGGGATACTTCAGCTCGACGCCCTCCCAGGGGTCGGCCTCCAGCTGCTTCATGCCGAGCGAGATGCGCTGGGTCTCGCGATTGAACCGGATCACCTGGACCTGGACCTGCTGACCGACGCTCAGCACCTCGGTCGGATGATTGACCCGGCGCCAGGAGATGTCGGTGACGTGCAGCAGGCCGTCCAGGCCGCCCAGGTCGACGAAGGCGCCGTAGTCGGTGATGTTCTTGACCACGCCGGTCAGCACCTGGCCCTCCTTGAGGGTCGCGAGCAGCTCGTTGCGCTGCTCGGCGCGCGACTCCTCGAGCACCGCCCGGCGCGAGACCACGATGTTGCCGCGCCGGCGGTCCATCTTGAGGATCTGGAAGGGCTCGTCCTTGTTGAGCAGCGGCGTCACGTCGCGCACCGGCCGGATGTCGACCTGGCTGCCGGGCAGAAAGGCGACCGCGCCGCCGAGGTCGACCGCAAAGCCGCCCTTGACCCGGCCGAAGATCGTGCCCTGCACCTTGGCGCTTTCCTTGAACGCCTGCTCCAGCTTGTTCCAGCTTTCCTCGCGGCGCGCCTTGTCCCGGCTTAGCAGCGCCTCGCCGCTGCGGGTCTCAAAACGCTCGACGTAGACCTCGACCTGGTCGCCGATCTGAACCTCGGCAGGGTGCCCGGGGGTCGAGAACTCTTTGAGCGGCACCCGGCCTTCGGCCTTCAATCCGACATCGACCACCGCTTCGTCGTTCTCGATCGCGATCACGGTCCCGGTGACCACGGATCCCTCGATTCGGTCGGTGTCGCCGAACGACTTGTCCAGCATGGCGGCAAAGTCGTCGGTCGAAGGCATCGAAGCGGTTGCGGTTGCGGTTGCAGTCATAACCTCGTCCAGATTCCGTTGCGGCCTGCGAACGGGATAGTCGGCCACTGCTGGCCGACAGCTCGGTTTGGCGACTTGGTCAGCACAAGGAGCAGTAGCGTCGACCGGCGAGCGCGGTTTCAGCCGCGCGGCGATCCGGCGACATACGCCCGGGCGATCGCGAACGCGGTTTCGATGTCCTGCTCCGTCGTATCGATCACGAAAGCATCGCTCGCCGGCACCAATGGTGCGACAGCGCGCGTCCGATCGCGGGCGTCGCGCTCTCGCAGCTCGTCCAAAACACGGTCATATATAGCCGCCACACCTTGCGCCTGCAACTCCTTGCAGCGGCGCCGCGCCCGCTCTTCTGGCGACGCGGTGACAAAGATCTTGTGGCTGGCCTCCGGTCGGACCACGGTGCCGATGTCGCGGCCGGCCAGAACCGCGCCGCGGCCGCCCCGGCCGAGGTGCCGCTGAAAGGCCAGAAGCGCCCGGCGCACCTCGCCGATCGCCGCCACTTTGGAGGCCCCCTGGCTTACCGCCTCGTCGCGCAGCGTGGCCGAAGTCAGCTCCCCGGCGGTCACCGCTTCGGCCGCCGCGACCGCGGCCGCCACGTCGTCGAAGGCGCTCCCGGCATCCAGCAGCCTGCGGGCAACGGCCCGATACAGAAGGCCGGTGTCCAGAAACTCGAGCTCGAAATGGTCCGCAAGACGCCGGGCGAGCGTGGTCTTGCCCGACGCCGCCGGCCCGTCGACCGCGACGATCCGATGCGGCTCGCCCAAGCTCACGGTTCCACGGTCTCGATTCTCGCGCCGAGCCGGTTCATGAGCGCGGCGAAGCCCGGAAAGCTGGTTTCGATGGTCTCGGCGCCCTCGACCGTGACCGGGGAGCGCGCCAGCATGCCCAGGACCAGAAAGCTCATGGCGATCCGGTGGTCGTGCCGGGCGTCGATCACGGCACCGCCAGGGGGCGGACCGCCAATGCCGTGGATGGTCAGGCTGTCCTCGCCGACCTCGACCGCGATGCCACAGGCGGTGAGGCCCTCGGCCATCGCGGCGAGGCGATCGCTCTCCTTTACCCGCAGCTCAGCGAGGCCCGCGAGCCTCGTTCTGCCGTGGGCGCAGGCCGCCGCCACCGCGAGGATCGGGTATTCGTCGATCATACGCGGGGCCAGCTCGGCTGGTACGTCGATGCCGGCAAGCGGGCTCGCCGACACGTCCAGCCGGGCGACCGGCTCACCGGCGACCTCGGCGAGGCCCCCGAGGCGCAGATCGGCACCCATTTCGTGGAGGCAATCGAGCAACCCGGCGCGCAACGGATTGACCCCGACGCCTTCGAGGCGCAGAGCCGAACCCTCCTTGGCCGCGGCCGCAATCAGAAGAAAGGCCGCCGAGGAGAGGTCGCCCGGAATGGCGAACTCGGCGGCGCCGAGCTCCGGCTGCCCGACGACGCCGACGGCACGCCGGCCGGCGGGCAGCGACTCGACGATCAGCTCCGCGCCGAGATGGCCGAGCAGACGCTCGGTGTGATCGCGCGAGGGCTGCGGCTCGATCACCGTGGTCAGCCCCGGCGCATGGAGACCCGCCAGCAGGATCGCGGATTTGACCTGGGCCGAGGCGACCGGTTGCTCGTAGCGGAGCGGCAGAAGCTCGCTCGTGCCCGTGATCGCCAATGGCAGACGCTGGCCGCTGCGTGCGAGGAACCGTGCACCCATCCGGCCGAGCGGCTGGATCACCCGGCCCATCGGGCGCGCGCGGAGCGATTCGTCGCCGGTCAGAAAGGCCGTGAACGGATGGCCGGCGAGCACCCCGAGCAGGAGGCGCGCCCCGGTGCCGGCGTTGCCGAGATCGAGCGGCCGGTCAGGTTCCGCGAGACCGCCCAGACCAACGCCGTGGACCCGCCAGCACCCCTCGCCTCGTCGCTCCACCCCGACGCCCAGCGCCGTCAGCGCAGCCGCGGTCGCGCGCACGTCGTCCCCCTCGAGGAGCCCGGTAATGCGGCTCTCCCCGACCGCGAGCGCCGCGAGCAGCAGCGCGCGATGGGATAGCGACTTGTCGCCCGGAACGGTCGCGGAGCCGCCAAAACGCGCCACCGGGTGCGCCCGCAACCTCATCCTGCCCCCTCGCCCGGCACCAAGCACCGAGCCGGCCTTCGATCGAGGGAAGATCGCCTCGCGGCCCATGCTCGCCTGATTGCTTGCGGAAATTGCTTTTGACAGCTTGAACTGATCATGGCAATTGCCATCTCCGGCCAACCCAACCGCAACTTGGGGAGTATACGCAATGGTCAAACCCGAATGGGGCACCAAACGCGTCTGTTTGAGTTGCGGCGCGAAGTTCTATGACATGCAGCGGGACCCGATTCTGTGCCCGGCCTGCCAGACGCCGTTCGATCCAGGCTTTCAGAGCAAGCCGCGTCGCGTGCGCGCCGCGCCCAAGCTGGCAACGGTCGCGGTCGCGGCCACCGAGCTCAAGCCTGAGATTTTGACCGATGACGAGGTCGAGGTCGACGTCGATGCCGACCTCGAGGACGAAGAGGGCGAGGCGGTCGTGGTCGCCGATGAAGCCGACGAGGAAGCCAACAACGACGGCGAAAGCGCGATCGAGGACGTGTCCGAACTCGGCGACGACGACATGGCAGATGTGATCGATGCCGACATCGAGGAAGACGAGGCGGAGCGCTGAGCTGGGGGCGTAGTTTCACCTTGCCAAGCGCGCTCAGTTTGCCTAACTGACTCGCCGCGCGGCGCCCTCGTCGACGGGCGGCCGCGGCTTTGGCGAGGTGGGGCCGTAGCTCAGTTGGGAGAGCGCTTGAATGGCATTCAAGAGGTCGGCGGTTCGACTCCGCTCGGCTCCACCAGCCGGAACAAGCGATGAGCGCGCGGCGGGAAACCCGCGCAATCGCCTGCTTGAGGCCAAGCTAGAGAGCCACAAGGCGGGCAAGCTTGCGCCGCCCGCGCTCGCGCACTACTGCGGCGTCATTTTCCCTCGACACTCCTGCAGAGCGCTGGACGCCTGACCGAGGCATGCCGAGAGCTGATCGGAATTTTCCACGGGATTCCAGGTCGACTGGCACTCCTGCACCGCTTGATCGTACTGTTGGTCGCAGCTGCCCGCAGGAGCCATCCCGGCTGCGGCGGGGTTTGGCTGCTCTGTCTTGGTCTTCGCACAGCCGCCTAGCGCCGCAGCGATCGCCAGCCCGAGTGCGACGATCAGGCCAGACGCCGCCGGCCCGGCAATACCGCTCAAACGCAAGCTCGCAAACATCAACTGATCTCCCCCTGTGACCTCGCGCGTCGCACGCCGGCTGCTCGACCTTAGCGCAACCGCGGGCAACGGCAACCGCCCGGCAAAGGATCACCCGACCTTCGGGGCGGAACATTGCCGGCAAATCGGGACCCGATGCAAGTTCGTCGTGTGATCCGCCTGTCGCCCCCCGATGGTCCAAGCTTGCCCCGGACCTTAGTAAAGAGCGGGCGTTCGGCGACCGTCTCTCGACAGACCGCCGGCGCCGTCTATCACACTATCGTCTTCGGATGTCCAGCGACGGGAGCGGTGAAACCCGATCGCCACCTGATCTGATCGGCCCGCCGCGCGCGAGCGATTTCAGCGGCAACCTCGCACCTCGATCTCCTTGGCGATCCGATCAATTCGCTGCTTGTGGTCGCCATGGACGGTGTTCACCGGCGGCGCCCGGTCAGGCTGTCGGTGGCGACACGGTCGGCGTCGAGCGCTCCAACCCGAGGCGCCCGGAGCGCGATCACCTCAGCAACATTGTTGGAGACGACAGCTAACGATCCCAGCGCGGCGCGATACCGCCCGGATCGACCGTGCGGCCCTCGGGCTGCCTGAGGGCCGCGATCTCGGCCATCTCGGCATCCGACAGCGCGAAGTCGAAAATCTCGAAGTTGGCCCGGGCGTGCGCTTCGCGGCTCGAGCGCGGAATCGCCGTGACGCCATCTTGCTGGATCAACCAGCGGAGCGCCACCTGGCCCGGATTCTTGCCGTGGCCCTGGCCGATCCGCTGCAGTGTCGGATCCGCGAACACGCGCCCCTTGGCGATTGGCGAGTAAGCGGTGAGCGCCATGCCCTTCGCCCGCAACTCTTCGAGTACGGCGCGCTGGCTGAGATGGGGGTGGTATTCGACCTGGTCGAGGATCAGGGGCTCCTCGCTCAGCGCCACCGCCTCGCAAATCAGCGGTACGGTGAAGTTGCTGATCCCGATGTGCCGGATGAGACCGCGGCGCTTGGCCTGGTTCAGCGCCCCGATCGTCTCCTTGAGCGGCACGCGCGGGTTCGGCCAGTGGAGCAGCAGAAGGTCGGGTTGGGTGCGCAGCCGATCGACGCTCTGTTCCGCCGCGCGCTGCAGATCGCCGTCGCGAAAGTTGTCCGGCCAGATCTTGGTGGTCAGCCAGATCTCGCCCCGCGGCACGGCCGAGTCCGCGATCGCCGCGCCGATCTCGGCCTCGTTGCCATACATCTGCGCAGTATCGATGTGGCGATAGCCGATCTCGAGCGCATAGCCGACCATCCGGCGGGCCACCCGGCCCTCGAGGCCATAGGTGCCAAACCCGAGTGCGGGAATGCCCGTGCCGAGCGCATTGACGTAAATCACAGAGCCCCTCCCCCCCGGACGCCAACCTTTGCCGGCGTCTCGAACGTCTTATGTAACGGTCACAGCGGCGCGGCGGCAAGTGAGACAACTTCCCCGCTGCGGTTGAGTATTTCTTAAGTTACGGCACCAAGATGATTGAGTGAAGGAAGTTCGCCAGTTAACTCCACGCAAGAGCTGTTTTTTTCGAAATTTGAGATCGCGCGATCGTGAACAAACGTTGCGGGTGAGGGCTCGGCGGTCCGTCGTCCCGGCTCGGGCGTGGAATGGATCGCGCTTGGGCGCACCAGGACACGTAGTGGGACATGGGCAAGACGCCTGCTCGCACTGTGCGGCTGCAAAAGCCACTAAAATTTGGGGAAAAGTCGCTGGCACCCGGTCTGTGAAACTAACGATATGTTTACTTATTCACCATTAAATTTCCCTTGCCATCAGAGATGCAGGGG
>CAWFGZ010000054.1:0-177687 GCA_963815435.1 uncultured Alphaproteobacteria bacterium | reverse complement strand
TTCAATTGCTACCGCCGCGAATGCCGTAATCACTGCAACAATCCCGAAGAGCAAGATGATCTGCCACACGCCGATGTTCATTTTCCAGAATCTCCACTTCTTACCCAACCATTCATTGAGTTCGCCGGAGTGATTCTATGCCACGGATGCGCAGCGGCACGCAAGATCCCGCGAAGTCGCAGCGGGGGGCGCGCGGGCACTGCCCGCTCCGATGTTTCTGTTGCCGCGCTCCGGGGCGCCAGTTGAGCGGCGACACGTGCAGCGGCCGTGGTTGCGCCGGGCCGGGCCGCAATGGGCGGAAATCCGCGGGCCGCTTGCCTGGCAGACAACGGGTCTCGAGGGCTAAAGCCGCGAGTTGCCTGAGATTGCTGCGCAGCTGCCGGCCTTGGGGTCACCAACGGGTCACCGAGGCTCATTTCGGCTCGGCAGGTTGTAGATATTGCGGGCAGTTCGGCGGCTTTCTGGTCGCTGTTCGTTGGTCGCTTTTCGAGGAACGGAAAGCCGAGGTTCATATGCCTAAGGGTGGGCCGCGGATCGCGTTACGACAAAAGCCGTGGATCGGCGGCCGACAGAACCGGTTCCGGCAGATCGACGGTCGACTGTATGAGGGCAAGCTCGAGCGCCGGACCATTCGGGACTTGACGCACACCTTTGGCGGCAATCTGACCACGCCTCAGGAAATTCTGGTGAGGCAGGCGGCCAAGTTGGTCGTGGTGCTCGATGTCTTGGGGTCGACTTGGTCGAGAAAGGCGAAGTCGGCGACTTCAACAGCCGCGCTACTTGGCCTGGCTGAATAGTCTGAAGCGCGTGCTTGAAACGCTCGGCCTCGAGCGGCCGGTGCAGGAGCCGGCCACCCTGAAGAAATACCTCAAGGCCGTCTGATGGACCTGCTCACCGCCTGCGGTGATCCGAACCTGTTCGCGCCGTGGTTCAAGGATCAGGCGACTTGGGCGACTGGTGGGTCTTCCTGCGGGGGTTGTTCGGCTTGCCGCTCAAGGGCGAGGACCTGGCACTGTTCACGCGTTGCACCGGGCGGACGACGGCGCCCTCCGAGCCGGCGTCCGAGGCTTGGCTGGCGTGCGGCCGGCGCTCCGGCAAGACGTTCATGCTCTGCCTGATCGCGGTCTATCTGGCGACGTTCAAGGACTGGACTCCGTACCTTGCGCCTGGCGAGGTCGGGACGATCATGGTGATCGCGACGGACGCAAGCAGGCCCGGGTTACATGCGGTTTATCGGCGCTTCTTGAATAGTCCCGTTGTTGGCGGCAATGGTGAGCAACAGCGCACGAACAAAGACGACTTGGCTTCGCGCTCGAGGGGCGGGTGACGATCGAGGTGCACCGGCGTCATTCCGGACGGTTCGCGGTTATACGGTGCTGGCGGCGCTGCTTGACGAGCTGGCGTTCTGGAGGAGCGAGGATTGGCGAGCCCGGACCGGGAAGTGATCGAGGCGTTGCGGCCGGGCTGGCGACGGTGCCCGGCAGCATGCTGCTGGCGGCGAGCAGCCCGTCATGCGGCGGGGGGTGCTGTGGGATGCGCACCGGCGGTACTACGGGAAGGACGGACAGGTGCTGGTATGGCAGAGCGACACGCGGGCGATGAACCCGACGGTGGCGGAGCGGGTGATCGAGGAGGCGCTGGAGCGAGACGCGTCGGCGGCGCAGAGCGAATGGCTGGCGCAGTTTAGGTCGGATTTGGAGAGCTATGTTGACCGCGAGGCGGTCGAAGCGTCCATCGAGCCTGGGGTGCGCGAGCGGCTCGCCGGTCTCCGCGTGCCGGTATACGGCTTCGTGGATCCGTCGGGCGGGCGGCAGGACAGCATGACGATGGCGATTGCGCACCGTGAGGCCGATTGCGTGGTGCTGGATTGTGTGCGCGAGCGGCGGCCGCCGTTCTTTCCGACGGGAGTGGTTGGCGAATTTGCGGCGCGTTTAAGGCTTATGGCGTGCGGCGGTGCAGTCGGATCACTGGGGTGGCGAGTGGGTGACCGAGCGTTCCGGGCGCAGGGGATCAGATGCGAGGCGGCGGCGAGCCGAAGTCGGACCTTTACCGCGAGCTGCTGCCGGCGATCAACTCGCGGCGGGTGGTATTGTTGGACTTGCCGCGGCTGGTGGCGCAGCTGGTGGGCCTGGAGCGGCGGGTTGGCCGCGGTGGGCGGGACAGCATCGATCACGCGCCGGGGGGCATGACGACGTGGCCAATGCGGTGGCGGGTGTGCTGGGGGTCATGCGGGGGCAACAGCGGCGGGTGCCGAGCTACGGGACCTGTCCGATTGTGATTGGCTGGACGCCTGAGCCGCGGCCGCAGCGCGAAAGGCTGCTGAAGCGGCTTGGGCGGGCTACACGGCGAGCGACAATGCCTAGGCGCAAGGGGCTGGTACCGCGCGGCAAGCTGCGGCAGACGGCGGCGCCGTTGCTGGCGCGCGGCTGGTACAGCAGGTGCCACGGCATGCCCGGAGTGGTGGTGGCGAGCGGGACCGGAGCGCGCGGCGGCTGGGCTGAAGGAGCGGGCCGAGGCGAAGCGGAAGGAGGTCGAGAAGTTGGACCAGGAGCAGGCTGAGGTTGATGGCGCGACTGAGGAGGTGGGCGCGCTGGAGGAGGCGGGTGCTGGGAAGGCGAACGGCGATGCCCGGCAGCCTAGCGGCTTTCCGGCGCCGGTGGTGAAGCCGCCGTCTCGGGTGCGTGCGCAGGAGTCTACCTCGGGGTCGAGATTGGCGCGCCGTTGGCAAGCGACGGGACGGTGGCGGGCAAGCTGGCGGCCGAGGCGATCGAGGCGTGCCGGCAAAGCTGGGCTGCTACCTGCGAGCAGTATGAGGCTGAACTCCGCAAGGTGTCGCCGGTGCATACCGAGGCCGCGGCCCTGCTGCGGTCAAGGAGGTTCGCCTACGACGTCAAGCAGCGGAGCCTGAAATTCGCCGATCAGGCGCTTGCCGAGCTGCGGGTGGCGACCAAGGAGATCGAGGCCGAGATTACGCACAAGACGGTCCCGCCGCGCGGCCGGGATGATCTGGTCGGCGAGCTGCGGGCTGCGGAGGTGCGAACCTGGCTGCGACGACCGAAAACCGAACGGTATAAGCTGGTTGCCCAAGCGATCGGAGCTGGCGACGTGGTGACGGTGGCCGCGGCGTTGGAGCGGCCGGTGCTTGCCGGGTTGGCCAGCGAGCAGGCGGCGATGCTGAACGAGCGCTGGCGGCGGCACGCGGCGCCGGAGGAGCTGGCGCGGCTGGCGACCCTTGAGAAGACGGCGCAGCGGGTCATGAGCGCGGCCCAGGCGCTCGAGCGTAGGTATGGCGAATCTACCATCATGCCGAGCTACCCGGCTCGAGGCGGCAACGCGGGCGGCATGACGATGCGCGGCCCGAGCGGCAGGTCGAGCCGGAACCGGAGCCCTGCCTGGGTGAACGAATGGCCGGCCGAGGTCGAGCCATCTGACCGCACGGTTGCGGAATGCCGAGTTTGCGGCGGTGCGGGCAAAGCTCGCAGGCGATCCGGTGGCGTGGGCCGAGGCGAGACAACGGCGCAGCCTCATCCTCGCCGCGATCGAGGTGGCGAAGATGCGGGCGCTTGCCGGTGAGCTGGCGTGAGGGCACCGGAGCGGCTGGCGTCATGACGCCCGAAGCCTTGAAGAGGTCGCAAGTGAGCTCGCCGCGGCGCTCCCCACTTTTCCCCGTGATCCACAGAAGTTATCCCCGATTTCCTCGTGACTCACCGCCCATAGGGGTGCCTCGACAAGAGTGCCAATCTTCCGTCATGATCCCAAAGGTGGAGGTAATACGCAAAGACCGCAGAGATCGAGCTGGCACGCGTGTGGTGGCGACGGTTTTCTTTGATGCTCAGCGTCCCGGGGGGACATGCTCAAAAACACATTCCGTCACCTGAGCGGTTTCGGCGTGCTGACGGAACGCCGGCTGTGGGCTAGCGGCATTCTCGACTGGGATAGCTACGAGCGGTTTTCGCGCCGGCAGCTTCGGCTCTTTCACGAAAGCGGCGTCGGGTCCGAGCTCGAGGAGTCTCGGCACGCGCTTAAAGCTGGCAAAGTAGGGTTCTTCGCTTCTCGCCTGCCAAAGTCCGAGCACTACCGAATCGCGCTCACATACCCGGCGGAGGTGCTGTTCCTCGATATCGAAACGACGGGGCTCAGCCTCTACTACGACCAGATCACTGTGATCGGCGTCTCTCTTGGCGGCGAGTATGGTTTCCACGTTGCCGGCCAACCGATCAGCTTAATCGCGGATCGGATCGAGAGCGCGAAGTGCGTGGTCACCTTCAACGGCACCCTCTTCGATCTCAAGTTTCTGCGGCAGCAGTATCCGGAGCTGCGCATTCCGGAGGCGCACATCGACCTTCGCTACCTCGCGCGAGCCGTCGGCTTGACAGGTGGCCAAAAGGAAATCGAACGTTCTCTCGGCCTCGAGAGGGGGGCTATCAACGAGGTCTCGGGCCAGACCGCGCCGCTCCTCTGGCACGAGTACCGAATGGGGAAGGAGGAGGCGTTCAGAACGCTGATCGAATACAATCGAGCCGACGTCGAGGCAATGAAGGCTATTCTCGATGTCGTGGTGGATAGGTTGGCGGCACTGCGCGGCGTCCCAGCTCCTACCGGGAGGCAAATGGGTTTTTCGCGGCTCGCCGCCGCTCCGCTTGAATGGGCGGGCGACACCGGATCGCCCAGGGGCGCGGTGCGTGTTCCTGCGTTGATCGGCCGCCACTGGCCCGGAGATCACCTTTGACGAGCTTCTCTCCTCTATGCCTGACGGACGGGTGAGGGTCGTGGGGATCGACCTAACCGGTTCATCCGCTCGGCCCACGGGTGGGCCCTGGTGGAGGGGATTGAAGCCTCAACGGCCCGCTTGCGGACCGACGAGGCGATTGTCCAGCGAACCCTGGATGCGCGGCCCGCGTTGGTGTCGATCGACTCCCCTCTCAGCGTGCCGAAGGGCAGGAAGCTGCTCCACAACGGGGATTCGACGCGAGAGGCGGGCAGTATCGTCCGCGATTGCGAGCGCATGCTCAAGCGTCGGGGCATCAACGTGTACCCTTGCCTTCTGCCCAGCATGCGAATGCTCACGGAGCGGGGGATTCGGCTGGCCGCGGTCCTGAGGGCGGAGGGTATCCCCGTCATCGAGAGCTACCCGGGTGCTGCCCAGGACATCATGCGTATCCCTCGCAAGCGGGCCGGGCTAGAGTACCTGATCCGCGGCTTGGCGGATTTCGGCGTGCGAGGGGACTTCGTCCAAGGAAATGTCACCCACGACGAGGTCGACGCGATCACGTCAGCTCTGGTTGGCGCCTTCTTCTGGAGGGGGCGGTTTGAGGGCCTTGGCAGCGAGGATGAGGATTACCTGATCGTGCCGGATCTGAGAACGGCCCGGAACGCCTGGCACGAGCGCTCCGTTATCGGCATTAGCGGCGCGACCGCTGCCGGCAAGACCACGGCCGCGACCATACTTCGAGAGCGCGGGTTCGCCTATGCGCGCTACAGCGAGGTTCTCGCCGACATGCTTCGTGAGCAGGGACGCCCCGTGGATCGCTGCACGCTTCAGGAAATCGGCGAGGCAGTAAATCGAGACCCCGGCCAGCGCTGGCTCAGCGCGAAGCTTCTGGCTCGGCTTCCTGACGATGCCAAGCTGGTCGTGGTGGACGGGCTGCGCTTCCCGGAGGATCATGCGTTCTTCGCCGAGCGATACGGGCCCAACTTCGTGCACTGGCACATCGACGCGCCAAGGGACGCGCGCAAAGACCGCTATCTGACCATGGGCTTCACACAAGCGGATTTCGAGAGCGTCACCGCGCACCCGGTCGAGCGCGGCATCCCAGCGCTGGCGACTTTGGCTCATCTCCGGCTGGACAACTCGGGCACCCTGGAGGCATTCCGAGCCCGGGTCCTCGAGGAAGCGACTCCGGTCGAGCAACGGGTGATGGTCTGATGCCGGTCTCTGTGGTTGTCGGCGGCCAATTTGGCTCCGAGGGCAAAGGTAAGGTCGCCCTCGAGCTGGCGCGGCTCCGCGGCGCTGCTGCAGCGATCCGGGTCGGAGGACCGAACTCGGGGCACACCGCCGTGGGCAATGACGGAAAAACTCATGTCTTCCGTCACCTTCCGACGGCAGCCCTCCTGCCAGACGTGATCTGCGTCATTGGAGCGGGATCGTACATCGATCCGGAGGTGCTGCTGCGCGAGATCGCGAGTGTGAACCTTCCGGCTTCGCGCGTTCTGATCGATCCTTGGGCTGTCCTGATCGAGCCGAAGCACTGCGAACAGGAGCAGGAGTCGCGCCTGAGAGAACGGATCGGGTCGACCCTCAGCGGCACCGGAGCGGCTGTAGCGGCCCGTGTGCAGCGGGACCCTGACTTGCGCTTCGCCAAGGATGACCCCCGCCTCGAACCTTTCATACAGCCGGTCAAATCTTGGCTGCGCGCGCGGCTCGGGGAGGGCGCGCGCATCATCATCGAGGGCACCCAAGGCTTCGGACTGTCACTGCTACACTCTGGGCGCTACCCGCACGTGACCAGCCGCGACACGACCGCCGCAGCCTTTGTCGCTGAAGCCGGGTTGAGCCCGCTGGACGTGGACGAGGTCGCGCTCGTCATCCGCGCCTTTCCCATTCGGGTCGCCGGTGCCTCGGGCGAACTCCCGCATGAAATCGATTGGGAAACAGTCACACGCTTAAGCGGGAGCGCTAGCCCTCTACTGGAGCGAACGTCAGTAACCCATCTCGTTCGCCGCGTGGCCAGATTCAGCGCAGACGTTGTGCGCCATGCAATCGAGGCTAACCGACCATCCCTGATCTGCCTAAATCACCTTGACTATGTGGATGCCGATTGCCGGCGTGGAGAATTGACGCGCGCGGCCGAAAAGTTCGTATTTTGGGTCGAGGACGGAATTAAAGACCGCACCGACTATCTCGGCTTTGGCCCACAGAGCTTCATAGCTAGTGCCCGTCCATAAACGCTTGTTTTTCAAGTGATTAGCTGGGCTTGGCTGGGCGAGGTAGGCGATGTTGGGGGGCTTGGCTGAGACGATTCGAGTGGCGGGCGGCTTGGCGGCATGCCAAGGGGAAGTCGGCGCAGGGGTGATCGGCCGGCGCAGCCGGTGCGGCTTTGCGGGAGCGGCCGGCGTCAGGCGGATCTGAGACGCGCGAAGAGGGCGAGGTTGTAAGCGACGACCGCGGACCAGACGTAGGCCTTGAAGTGGTCGAGCCCGCGCCAGGTGCAGCGGGCCAGGCCGTAGGCGCGCTTGAGGCAGGAGATGTCGGCCTCGATGCCGGCGCGGAAGTTCCTGAGCTTGCGATAGACCCAGCGGCTCCGGACCATGTCTTCGATCCTGAGGCCAGCCTTCTTGTGGAAGGCCATGTCCTGCACGCCGCGGGCTTTGGCCGCGGCGAGATTGGCGCGGCTGGCGAAGCCGCCATCGGCCGCGGCCTGACGTGGCGCGGCGTCCCAAAACGCGATGTGGCGCTCCAGCATCGGCACGAGCCGCTCGCTGTCTGCCGGGTTGCCGGCTTCGATGACGAGGTCGAGGATCAGGCCGCTCTTGCCGGTGGTCAGGTTGAGCTTGTGGCCATAGTCGACGTCGCGGCTGCCTTTGACGATGATGTCGGCATGCGGCTCGAACAGGCTGACCACTTTGTCGGCGGCGGGCAGCGCCTCGCCGGCCAGCACCCGCCGCTCGGTCTGGGTGATGATCTGCTCGATCAGCGGCTGGTAGTGCCGGACTTGGCGCTGCCAGAGCGCGACCAGCGGGTCGGCCGCTCGGCTCAGCTGCGCCGCGGCCTGCCGCAGATAAGCCAAGGTCGCGCGGGTGATCCCGATCAGCTCGCGATAGAGCGGCACCCGTTTGGGCCGGCCGCGGGTGAACTCGATGGCCCGCCATCGTTTCTTCGCCGCGCGGCGATGATCGCGCCAGAGGGGCCCGTCGCCGCCAAGCCAAACTTGCGCCGCCTTGAGGAGGCGGACCATCACCCGCACGGCGTCCCACAACAAGCTGCTGTCGCTCGGTTCGTGGATCGGCGCCGCGGTGACCGTGCTGTCCAGCCGCACCATGCTGCCGTCCTCGAGCTTCTCCTGCCGGGCGCCGAAAAGCAGCGTCCGATTGATCTCTTCCCAGGTCTCGGCGCGGATCGCGCTGATCGTCCTCTGCAGCACCGACTTCTTCGGGCTCCACGCCCAGGGCAGTCGGGCAAAGGCCCGAAACGACGCCGAGTCCTCCAGATGAAAGGCCAGCTCCTCATAGCTCAGCTGGCGGTATTGCTTGAGCAGCGCACAGCGCAGCACGCTCTCCGCCGGCAGGCCGCAGCGGCCCGTCTCCTTCACCCCGTCGCGGCGCAGGTCCGCCGCCACCAGGCTGAGCAACGCGCCATGGGCATCCAGCCCGTCTGACATCGCCTTCAGTTCGCGGCCGATCTCGTGTCCGGCGAACACATCGAATATGCTGGCTTGGACCGTGCGTTCTTGGCGCATTGTCGGCTCCGGCGGTGGCGGGTGATCCTTTGGCATCAGTGGCTTGACGCCAAAGCCTACTCGAAACCGCCGGAGACCGCCCGCCAAAAAAACGCTGATTCCCACAATTATTTCAGCACGTTAGGCTTTATGGACGGGCACTAGCTAGGCAGGCCGCCGCTCAGCGCCCGGAGGCTTCTATTGCGCTCCGACTCGCTTGAGATCCCTGACGAGCCAGCCGGCACACCAGAAGATGCGCGTGAACGCTATATGCGCACCGCACGCAACTTGGACCCATTCCCCGACATACCGTCAGCGCTTCTAAATTCGGCCGACATATACGACTACGTTCGTGCCACGGGCATGATACATCCGTTCCAGCGCTGCCGGCTAAGCAAACCGGCTTCTTATGAAGTTAGTATCGGTCGTAGATACATTTATTGGGATTCCAAAGGAAAGAACGTCGACCGTTTCCTGGAAGAAAACGAAGAATTTGTCCTCGCTCCGAACTCCATTGGCTTTATAGCTCCTGATGAATTTTTTCGGCTTCCGAACTATATCGCAGCTCGCTTCAATCTTAGAATAACGAACGTTCATCGTGGACTACTACTTGGCACTGGACCATTGGTAGATCCTGGATTTTCTGGTCAGCTCCTTGTACCCTTACATAATCTCACTACAAACGAATATCGGTTCCGGCGAGGTGAACAGTTTGCATGGTTTGAATTCACAAAATTGAGTCCCAATACCTGGGATCCGCGGTATGAAGAAATGCGCCGAAAGTATTCCTTGCGCGGAGAGTTTGTGCCCTTTCCAGAAGAAAAGTTAGACATTGCCCAAGATCCGCGTAGATACTTGGCCGAAGCGGCTCCCGAAGGGGTTCGGAGTTCAATTCCTGAGGCCATTGCGGACTCGGCACGGAGCGCTAAGCTCGCATCTGAAAGTGCCGATAGCGCTCGCACCGAAGCCGCACAGTCCAGCATTGCTTCGGAAAAGGCGCGAAAAACGTTGTTTCGAATAGGCATCGGAGCAGCCCTCGTGGGCTTTGTTGCAGTGGTAACGCTATTAGCCACCGTGATCGGCTTGTGGTACAATTCCAAGCAGACGGCAAATCAGGTGAACGAGTTGGTGGTCGAACTTGGCGCAAGGTATATTGACCTGAAGGAACAAGCCGAGAAAGAACGAGCGGCATTGGCGCAGCAGGTCCAGACGCTCGCGCGCGAAACTGCAGGCTTGCATAACTCAGCCTTGCCGCAGATTCAGAGCCAGCTGGACGGTCTGCGGGCGCAAGTTGAAGGGCTTCGAAACCGCGTTGGCGGTGGTAGTTCCCAGCAGTAACTGGCATGAACCGATGCGCAAAGAGGCCTGGTTGTCGCCTCGAGATTTGCGGAGGAATCGCATCTGGAAAGACCACGCTGGCCCAAGCCCTTCAACGGGAGGATAGGGTCACGGTATTTGAGGCATTCGAACAGAACCCGTTCTGGGCGGCTTTCTACGGTGACCCGCGGGGCACGGCGTTCGAGACAGAGATCAGCTTCCTCTTACAGCACTACCGTGGGATCAAGGAGACTGGATCACGTGGTAACGCGGTCTTGGTCTGCGACCATTCCCTCGTGCTCGATCGGGCGTATGCGTTCACAACGCTGGCTGACGACGAGCTAAAGGCATTTCTGTCCATCTTCGATGTTATAGCGACTCGCCTCCCGCCACCGCTTCTGATCATCCATCTCCGCTGCGATCCAGCCGAGGAGCTCAGACGTATCGTTGAGCGCGGTCGAGGCGTGGAGCAAACGGCGACACCCGATTTCCTTGCGCGGCTGAACGCCGCGATCGAGCAGCAGCTGGCCGATCCCGCACTCAATGCTCCGGTCCTGCGCATCAACAGCGATCGCCTCGACTTCACAGAAACCGGAGCCGACCGGGCTCCGGTGGTGGAGGGGGTTCAGAGTGCGCTGAGCGAGTTAGGGTAGCGTGCAGCTTATGCCGACCGTCGTCAGGCGCCCCTTTCGTGACCCCTGCCGTGACCCTGGAGCCTGCAAGACAACGGACAGTTCTGCCTAACGGGTTGATTTGGTTGGTGCGCACGGCGGGACTTCGAACCCACGACCTCTTGCTCCGGAGGCAAGCGCTCTATCCGGCTGAGCTACGCGCGCAACTTGGCGTGCCGCTTGCATGAGGTAGCAGAGCCGTGGCCAGCCTTCAAGAAGCCTTCACGGAATACCGCGCCACCCGTCTCGCCCATCTCGCCGCTGGACGGCGTCAGGTCGTGCTGGCGCGCCAAGCTCAGGCTCTGACGCCTGTTCGCATCGGGCCGCTGCTCCCTGGTCGTGGCGGGGCATCCATGAGTGCCTGGAGCAAGCGGCTGACCCGCCTGCGCCTCACGTGTCCCGGACGTGACCTATCACGATCCGAGGCGGACCATGGCCACCGGGATGGCTGCCATCGATGTTGACCCTGTTGTGATCGAGCTGTGCCTGGGGACACGCCTACGGGCGTCTTGGGCCGCGTCGGCGCCATCTACATCCGGCACAGCTTCACGGCGCGCCGTGCGAACGCCTGGCAACGGTGGGCGGATGAGGTTGCGCGGCTATTGGAATGGCAGCCGGTAGCGGATGGCGCCAAGTCTGACGCTGCCTGATCTCATAGACCTTGTAGACGCTGATCCCACTCTCGGCGGCGACGATTGCCCCCAAGCCCCCGCCTCGGGTCCCATACCGCCGGGAGGAACCCCTGCCGGACTCGCCAGGCTCCCTCGCGCGGCCGATAGGCGCGGGCCTCAAGCCCTCCGAGCAACGATCTCGCGCAAGTGGTGCCGGCGGCAGGCTGCCGCGCGCCGGCTCGACCCTGGCTGATCTCAACGCTCTCAAAGTCAATTTGCGCCGGATGGGGAGGCTGTCCAGGTCTTGTAGTCTTGGTCCGATACGCTCGGCAGCTTCTTCAGGAAAGCTGTGATCGACCAGATCTCCTGGTCCGGCACGCCGATGGGGCCGAAACTTGGCATGCCGGTCATGTTGATGCCGTTCTTGACCACCCAGAAGAGCTCCCGGGCCTCGAGGCCGCCCACCACTTCCTTGAGATCAGGTGGGCTGGGGTGCAGGCCTTCGGAGAACTTCGCCCACTTCACGCCCGGCCCGCCATGGCAGTTGACGCAACCGCGCGTAGCGAAGGCGCGCGCACCCGCCTGCACCACGGCGGGGTCGTCCAGCGACATGGGCGGAACGCCGGTGGCATGGTGGGAGATCGAGGCCTGCCGGACCTTAATGAGCGCCGAGACGACGATCGCGGGATCCTGCGCCGTCCCGGCAACGCTGTAAAATCCGCCGAAAAAGAATATAGCAGTACCGAGAGCAATGAGGATCGCCAGAACGCCGATCAGGGCCAGAATTCTCATCCGCCCTCTCCCAGAGGTTGAACCGAGATTCCCCAAAAACGGGCCTCGGCGGCATGGCCAGGATGCGCCTGTGGGGAGGCTTAGGCAACCCGCGTAGGCCCGTGTGTCGGTGAGTCACGATATGACCGGCCTTCGTAGCACGCGATCTGTCCGGTTGGGGCCTCCCTCCCAGCGCGGAGGGGCGGATGCCGGACGCCGGAACTGCCTCGACAAGCCGCCCTGGAAAGCCCTGCTCGGCTGAGCCCGAACGCGCGCAGCTGCCGCCGTTGGCCTTGTTGGCAATCGGCGCCTGGCGGCCCGCCGAAGATCTTCGCGTCGCGCAAGGGCTCGCAGCGGTTCGCCGGTTTGCGGCTCGGGGCCTCGCGCCTCGACGCCGGTTGACGGGAGGGAGTGCTTGGGACACACGCCCACCGGTGTGCTCGGCCGGGTCGGTGCCATCTACATCCGGCACAGCTTCACGCGCGCTGTGCGGACGCCTGACAGCGGTGGGCAGATGAGGTTACGCTGCTGGTCGAAGGCCGCAAGCCCTCCGCTTGCGGTCCCGCCACCCGCGGGGGGAACGTCCGGATACCGCTCGACGTCGAGGCGGCGAGCAAGATGGTAGCGGAAAACTCCAGAAGGAACTCAATGCCGGTTGATTGATGATTGATTTATGCTGATGTTAGACGACTAACATACTGTAATCACTTGGGTTGGATGCCGCTCGCGGCGTGATTGGCCCAGGGCTGTCTGGCCTGCACTTTCTCGGCCGCGTCGGGTCATGCGGCCGCAGGGCGCCGTCCGAGCCTCTCCGCACGTGTCTGGCAAGAAAAAGCGCCGCCGCCCTAGGGCAGCGGCGCGAAACGCACGTAAGGTGGTTTAAGCGGGTTGTTGTGTGGTTCGAAGTTGTCCCGCTGCGTCAGCCGATCCTGGCGGACGTGACCAAGGCCTCGTTCGTCGGTCCGGCCCGACGCGCCACCATTGCGTGAGACATTGGATCACCTCCTTTCCGCTGTTGCACCCTGTCAAGGCTCATGACATTTCCGCGCCTCGCTGTCAAAGCCTTCTCACCGTCCGGCGCCTTCCAGGGTGCTTGCACGGGGCGCATCATGAGCCGAAGCCTCGGCGCGCCTACCGGTCAGGCGCAGGAACAGCTCCTCGAGATCGGCCTCGGCGGTCGCCAGATCGGTGATCGTCAGGCCGGCCGCACGCACCGCGTCCAGCAACTCGCCGACCCGCGCCCGGCTTGGCCGGTACTGGAGGACCAGCGTGCGCTCGCCCTCGAGCCGGGCGCCGAGTGCTCCGAGCGCGGGCGGCAGAGCCTCGATCGGCTCGGCGATCACGACCGTCAGCTCCTTCTCGTCGATCCGCCGGATCAGGCTCGCCTTGTCGTCGCAGGCGACCACCTCGCCCCGGTCGATGATCGCGATCCGATCGCACATCGCCTCGGCCTCCTCGAGATAGTGCGTGGTCAGAACGACGGTCACCCCCTGGTCGTTGAGCCGGCGCATGTAGCTCCAGAGGCTGCGCCGCAGCTCGACGTCGACGCCCGCGGTCGGCTCGTCGAGCACCACCACCGGCGGCTGGTGGATCAGCGCCTTGGCGACCAGGAGGCGCCGCCGCATGCCGCCGGAGAGGGTGCGGGCGTAGGCGTCGGCCTGCTCGGCCAGACCGACCGCGGCCAGGATTTCCTCGCCGCGCCGCTCGCGCTTCGGCACGCCGTAGAGCCCGGCCTGGATGTCGAGCGTCTCGCGCGGCGTGAAGAAGGCATCGAGGTTCAGCTCCTGCGGCACGACGCCGATCGAGCGGCGCGCCCGGCGCGGGTGCGCGTCGATGTCGAAGCCCCAGATCCGCGCGCGTGCCCGCGGTCTTGATGACCAGCCCGGCGAGGATGTTGATCAGGGTCGACTTGCCGGCGCCGTTGGGTCCCAGCAGACCGAAGATCGCGCCGCGCGGCACTTCGAGATCGATGCCTTTCAGCGCCTCCTTGGGCGGCGCCTTTTTCGAGCCGCGGTAAGTTTTGCGCAGCCCCCTGACCTCGATCGCGAGCGGCGGGGCGCCGTGGCGCCGGGCGATCGCGTCGAGCCGCCCGGGCTCGAGCACGGGCGCGGCACCACCGAGGCTGTCGCTTTCCTGATCCATCACCCTCTCGCGGCCAGTGCCGCGCACGCCCCCGGTCCCATGCTACCAGGCGCGTAGCCAGGAAAGGCGGCGCGGACGCTCGGGCCCGAGTGATAGCCGCGCACCCGCCGGCGGGCAATCGCTTGCGCTTGGGGTGCCGAGCCGACGGGCTTTAACCTCTTGTTAAGACTTGTCGGCTAACCCTGAGGCGTTGGCGCGAGCTTTGATTAGAAGTGGAGGTTGTGAGCAGCGCAATGCCTGGCTCTTCGATCGCATCGGCTCTGCCGGCCGCAGTACGGCGGGGCGGCGCTTTGAGCGTATCGCCGATCCGCATCGACCGGCGCGACGATGCCCTGCTTGGCGCCCTGGTCCTGACAATCGCCACGATCTGGATCGCCGCGGGCCTGTCGGCCTTGATGGCGCATTCCCCAGCGGTGCTGAGCGGCCTTGGCGCGACCGGCGCCTGTCCCATCCTGCTCGTGGGCGCGGGGTTCACGCTCTGGGCCCTCGACATGGTGCTACGTCGGCAGACGCTGGCCTTCGGCAACAGCGAAGTCGAGGTGATGACGCGCCGGCTCACCGGTGTTCACCGCTGGCATGAGCCGCTCACCAGTTACCTTGGCCTCCGGCACCGCCGCCAGCCGGTTCGCCACCGCTACGGCCGGCGCACCGAGCACCGGATCGAGCTCGCCCATCCCGATCCGACCAAGGTGGTCGTGCTCCTGCGAACCTGGGACGAGGCTCGGGCCGAGGCGTGCTGGCGCGATTGGGCGCAGCGGCTGGACCTGCCAACGGTGCCTGGCGAAGGGGCCGGCGAACGGTTGCCCAAGGGCGCTCATCAGCGTCCGGGCCGGGAGCCGCAGTCCCTCGTCACCGCCTAAATCTTCCGGACAGACACCTTTCTGCCGATCACTCGGCAAGTCTTCCGGTCACCCCGACAACTCTGTCGCTCACCCCGGGCAACCGCGCGAGCCACGCGGCAATCGACGGTCGGCGGGACAACCCGCCTCTCAGGCCGGGAGCGCGAGCACCAGCGGCATGGTGACCACCGCCCCGATCGTGGTGAGCGTGATCAGGCTCGCGATCAGCGGTGCGTCGCCACCGAGCTGGCGGGCGAGCACGTAGCTCGACGCCGAGATCGGCGCGGCGGTGAACAGCACCGCGACCGCCGCGGTCACGCCCTCGACGCCGAACAGCCGGCAGGCGAGCGCGCTCGCGGCGGGCATCAGCAGGAGCTTGAGTGCGCAGGTCGCGACCGTGGCCGGCGGGTTGCGCCCGAGATGCGCGAGCTCGAGCCCGGCGCCGACGCAGAGCAGACCGAGGGTCAGCGACGCCTGGCCGAGGATCGCGAGCGCGGCGCGCGGCACACCGGCGAGATCGATGCCCACGGCATTGAGGGCGAAGCCGAGCACGCAGGCGAGGATCAACGGATTGCGGGCGACCGAGCCGATCAGCTCGCGCCGGCCTGCGGCCCGCCGGCCGTAGTGAATCAGCGCAGCGACCGAGAGCAGGTTGACCGTAGTCACGACGACGAAGATCACGAGGCCCAGGACCGCGAGGCCAGCCTCGCCATAGAGGGTGCCCGCGGCGCCGAGGCCGACGTAGGTGTTGTTGCGGATCGCGCCCTGGAGCACCGACGTGAACGCGGCATCGTCGACGCCGAGCCAGGGCCGGAGGGCGAGGGTCAGCGCGACGGTCGCGACGATCGCCCCGACCAGCGCCGCCGCGACCGGCAGGACATGGAAGCCGGACAGCTCCGAGGTCGCCGTGGTCAGGAACAGCAGCGCCGGGAAGAGCACGTAGTAGACCAGCCGCTCGGCCGACGGCCAGAAGGCATCGGCCAGAAAGCCGCGCGCGCGCAGCAGCCAGCCGAGCGCGATCAGGAGAAACACCGGCGCGAGCGCGCCGAAGGTGGTCAGCATGTTCTCTAGTGAGGCTGCGTTGCGTCTTGCGATCCGAGGTCGATCATGCCGTGTCGGTGCGCCTTGGGAAAGCCCAACCGGGCCCGACCGACGGTCCGGCACGATCCCGACCGCCGATCAGCTCCTCGCTGCCGGCCGTGGAGGTCGGCCGCGAGCGTCGTTGCGGGCGCTGTCGCGGTGACCTAGCCTGATCGACGATGGCCCGCACGGGATCGGGAGGCGGCGCGCGAGGTGGCGGCGGAGTTCGACTTCATCGTGGTCGGCGCGGGCTCGGCCGGCTGCGTGCTGGCCAATCGGCTGTCGGCCGACCCGGCGGAGCGGGTGCTCCTGCTCGAGGCCGGCGGGCGCGATCGCAACCCCTGGATTCACCTCCCGATCGGCTACTACCGCACGATCTTCGATCCCAGGCTCGGCTGGGGCTACCAGACCGAGCCCGAGCCCGGCCTGAACGGGCGGCGCATCCCCTGGCCGCGCGGCAAGGTGCTGGGCGGCTCGTCCTCGATCAACGGCCTGGTCTACATCCGCGGCCAGAAGGAGGACTTCGACCACTGGCGTCAGCTCGGCAACCCCGGCTGGTCCTACGAGGACGTGCTGCCCTACTTCAAACGGGCCGAGGATCAGCAGCGGGGCGCCGATGACTTCCATGGCGCGGGCGGCCCGCTCGCGGTCTCCGACAGCACGCCGCACGAGCTCTGCGAAGCCTACATCCGGGCCTCTGAAGAGATCGGCATCGCGCGCAACGCCGACTTCAACGGCGCCCTGCAGGACGGCGCCGGCTACTTCCAGCTGACCAACCGCAGGGGGCTGCGCTGCTCGGCCGCGGTCGGCTATCTCCGCCCCGCGCGCCGGCGTCCGAACCTGAAGATCGAAACCGGCGCCCTGGTCGCGCGGATCGAGTTCGATGGCCGGCGGGCGCGCGGTGTCCGCTACCGGCAGAACGGGGCGGAGCGGATCGCCCATGCCCGGCGCGAGATCGTGCTCGCGGCCGGAGCGATCAACTCGCCGCAGATCCTCCAACTCTCGGGCGTCGGTCCGGGCGCGCATCTTCAGGTGCACGGCATCCCGATCGTGCATGACCTCCCGGGCGTAGGCCACAATCTCCAGGACCATTTTCAGGCGCGCTCGCTCTACCGCTGCACCAGGCCGATCACCCTGAACGACCGCGTCCGCAGCCCCTTCCAGAAGGCGCTCATGGGCCTCGAGTGGCTCCTGTTCCGCACGGGCCCGCTCACCATCGGCGCGGGCCAGGGCGGCATCTTCGCACGCACCCGGCCGGAGCTCGCGAGCCCCGACGTCCAGTTCCACATCATCCTGTTCTCGGCCGACCGCCCGGGCGAGGCGCTGCACCGCTTCTCGGGCTTCACCGTTTCGGTCTGCCAGCTCCGCCCCGAGAGCCGCGGCACGGTGCTGATCTGTTCGGTCGAGCCCACCGAGAAGCCACGCATCGTCGCCAATTACCTCGCGAGCGAGACCGACCGGCGCTGCATCGTCGCCGGCCTGCAGCTCGCCCGCCGGCTCAGCCGGACCGAGGCGCTCCGGCCCTACATCGCCGAGGAGATCGAGCCCGGCCCGGACAAGGCGAGCGACGACGACCTTCTGGCCCACGCCCGGGCGCGCGGCGGCACCATCTTCCACCCGTCCGGCACCTGCGTCATGGGCCCGGCCAGCAACCCGATGGCGGTGGTCGACCACGAGCTCCGGGTCCATGGCCTCTCGGGCCTTCGCATGGCCGATGCCGGGGTCATGCCGACCGTGGTCTCGGGCAACACCAACGCCGCCTGCATCATGATCGGCGAGAAGGCGGCCGATCTGATGCTCGCGGCACGATGAGCAGGGCAGTCGGTGCCGTCGACGTCGGCCCGGCGACCTGGCGCCGTTCTTCCGGCTCGCTTCGGCGCGGGCATTGCTTACGGGAACGGCCGCGCGCGGCGCGGCGCCTGTACTGGACATGGCGGTGATCCTTGGCTTGGGGGGCAGGTCTGGGGATGGCGACGGCTTCGACCATGAGCCCCGGTTTATGGCATTTCCGGCCTCGGATTGCCGATGCCTCGATTATGCCGGCCGTGATCTCGGGCAACACCCACGCCGCCTGCATCATGCTCCGCAATAAATGCGCCGAGATGATCCTGGCGGCGGGGTAGCTGGTCCGCCCCCGCTACGGTCCGATCCATCTGCCGCTTGCTCGGAACGCTCCCAAAGCTCACTACCGAACTCAGGATCGAGGCGCTGTAGGTTGATCACGTGGACTCCGACGCAGACCGGGTCGACCCGGAGCAGGCCGTACGAGCGAAACCTTTCGATCGCGTCGGCGGAGCGGATCGAGCACGATCTTCTCGGAGGACTTGCGGGGCAGCTGACCAGAACGGATACTCGCGACAGAAAACGACAGACAGCGGAATATGCGATGAGCCTCGACGACATGGTGCTTCAACGAATGGACGAGCTCATAGAGCTTGGCCAGAGGGTAGCGACGACCCGGAGAGCGCCTTCGCCTGGACACATAACAAGTGACTTTGTCGATGTACGATTGGCTAACGAGTGGTTCGTGAGCTGTCTAAATCTGATCAAGCGCGTGTTCGGCGAAGACAGCGTGCACTATAAGAGGATGGACGCTAAGTTCGAGAAATATCCGCAATGGCCAGATTTCGATCAAGCATACGGAGTCCTGCTGGGTTCGAAAGAAGATTATTTAAAAGGCGCATCGTTTAATGTCAAAAAGATCATCGAAGCCGAACTCTTCGATGATTTTCTGGAGCAAGCCGGTCACCTGTTAAACTCGGGCTACTATGCCCCGGCCGCAGTGATCGCCGGAGGTGTTCTCGAGGATGCGCTACGAAAGTTGTGCAACCGCGCGGGAATTTCATTGTCGCTGCACCCGAAGCTTGAGTGGATGAATGTGGAGCTCGCAAAGCACGGCACGTATGATCGGCTGATGCAAAAGCGGGTGACAGCTTTGGCGGATCTACGAAACAAAGCTGCTCATGGCAAATGGGATCAGTTTGACGCCTCACTTGTTGAGACAATGATCCGCGACGTTCGAGATTTCATGCTGAGGCACTTCGTGTGACTAACGCACTGAGGGCATATTCCGTCGGATCCGGCAACTTCTATCACAGCCTGTGGCGACCGAGCTTACCAGGCAGCGGGAGAGTGTAACTGACCAAGGCGGTCGTGTTTCGGAAGGCGTGCCGCGTTGGGCTTGACTACCAGATGTCGAAGCACAACAAGCTGCGATGGTCGTGCAACACCAAACGAAGCCCAGGCAATCCGATTTTTCAAGGAATTGGGCGTGGGGGGTGCTCTCTTTCGGGTCTCGGCCTGATAGGCCCGGCGGGGTAGTCGCCTGTCGTCGCTGGTGAGATGCCGGAGGGCTACTGGCACGCTCGACATCGGCCAATGGGGAAGGTAGAGCGGGCGGGTCGGTGCCAGGGATCTTTCGGGAAAAGGCGCTTCCAGGGATCAGATGTGCTGTCTAGAACCGCCCCCAGAGGGCACGGCGCGGGGGTGCGGCGGCAGCGGGCCGTCCTCTTGTGGGGAGGGGCAAGGATGCGACAGGCGATGCTGGCCGCGGGCCTGGCGCTTGGCCTACTGATTGGAGCCTGGCCTTCGCTCGCGCATTCGGCCCAGGCGGAGCAGTATTTCGCCTCGATCTTTCTCGGCAAGCAGAAGATCGGGCAGGTCGAGGTCCGCTTCACGCGCGCCGAAACCGGCGAGATCGAGGATCTCAGAGCGCGGGCATCCATGTCCATCCTCGGCATCAACCTCTACGAATTCACTCACGATCTGCAGCAGACCTGGCGGGGCGGCCTGTTGCAGACGATGCACGGGCGTGCCGATGACAATGGCAAGACCTACGACGTTCAACTGGCTCGGGAAGCGGGCGATTATTCGGGTGCGGTCAATGAAAAGGCGACCAACCTGCCGCTCGAGGCGTTTCCCAACTCCATCTGGCACTATGGCATCACCGATCATTCTTTGCTGTTCAATCAGATGGATCTGCGCCTGATGCGCGTGACGGTTACCAGAGCGGACGAGACGATCAAGCTCCACGGCAGCAGGATCGCCACCCAGCGGGTCACCTTCGCGGGCGACTTCGTCGCGACCGTCTGGTTCGACAGCGCCAAGGACTTCGTCATGGCCGAATACGAAGTGGAGGGGCGAAGGGTCAAGGTGACGCGTGACCCGCCCGCCGAAGCCCCTTGACGACGCGTTGACCGAGCCAGTCACGCTGCAACCGGGAAGGCATTGGGCATCGAGCGGAATGGGCGCGGTTCTCGAGATCGAGGATCTGACCACCCGCTTCGCCACGCCGGAAGGCGAGGTGGCGGCGGTCAGCGAAGTGAGCGTCGCCGTCGGCGACGGCGAGAGCCTCGGCGTGGTCGGCGAGTCCGGCTCGGGCAAGACCCAGCTCTTCCTCTCTGTCATGGGCCTGCTCGCCCGAAACGGCGCCTGCACCGGCAGTGCCCGCTTTCGCGGCCGCGAGATGCTGAACCTGCCGGCCCGGCAGCTGAATGCGATCCGTGGCGTCAAGCTCGCGATGATCTTTCAGGACCCGATGACCTCGCTCAATCCCTATCTCAGGATCTCGCGCCAGATGACCGAGGTCCTGATCGAGCACCGCGGCATGGGCGAGCGGGACGCGCGCGAGCGCTCGATCGAGCTGCTCGATCTGGTGGGGATTCCGGCGGCGCGCGGACGCATCGACCTCTATCCGCACGAGTTCTCGGGCGGCATGCGCCAGCGGGTGATGATCGCGATCGCGCTGCTCTGCGAGCCGGAGCTCCTGATCGCCGACGAGCCGACCACGGCGCTCGACGTCACCGTGCAGGCGCAGATCCTGGAGCTCCTGCAGCGGCTTCGGCGCGAGATCGGCATGGCGATCGTCCTGATCACCCATGATCTCGGCGTGGTCGCGGGCCTCTGCGAGCGGGTCATGGTGATGTACGCCGGGCGGATCGTCGAGCAGGGCTCGGTCGAGCAGATCTTCGACGACCCGCAGCACCCCTACACGCAGGGGCTCTTGCATTCGATGCCGCGCCTCGACGGCGCGAGCGCCACCGAGCTCGCGACCATTCCCGGGCAGCCGCCGAACCTCCAGGCCCTGCCGCCCGGCTGCGCGTTCCGGGACCGCTGCACCTTCGCCTTCGAGCGCTGCGCGGAGGAGCGACCGCGGCTGCGCAAGTTCGCGCCCGGCCGCGCCAAGGCCTGTCATCTGGAGCGGCTGGGGTGAGCGCGGCGCTGCTGACGGTCAAAGACCTCGCGGTGCACTTTCCGATCCCGGTCGGCGGCCTGCTGCGCCGGCGCTGGCTGCCGCTCAAGGCGGTCGACCGGGTGAGCTTCGCGCTCGCCGCCGGCGAGACGCTGGGCATCGTCGGCGAGTCGGGCTGTGGCAAGTCGACCCTCGGCCGCGCGATCCTCCGCCTGATCGAGCCGACCGGGGGCCGCGTCATCTGGCTCGGCGAGGATCTGGCCAGGCTCGGCGCCGAGGCCCTGCGCCGGCACCGGCGCGCGATGCAGATCGTCTTCCAGGATCCGCTCGCCAGCCTCAACCCGCGCATGACCATCGGCGACATCGTCGCCGAGCCGCTGATCACCCACGAGCCGGGGCTCGGCCGCGCCGAGGTCAAGGCGCGGGTTCAGGACATGATGGCCAAGACCGGGCTCTCGCCGCAGATGATCAACCGCTACCCGCACGAGTTCTCGGGCGGCCAGTGCCAGCGGATTGGGGTCGCCCGCGCGATGATCCTCAGGCCGCGGCTGATCGTCTGCGACGAGCCGGTCTCGGCGCTCGATGTCTCGATCCAGGCGCAGATCATCAACCTGCTGATGCGCCTTCAGCGCGAGTTTGGCCTCTCGCTCCTGTTCATCAGCCACGACCTCTCGGTGGTCCGGCACATCAGCCACCGCATCCTGGTGCTCTATCTCGGCCGGATGATGGAGATAGCAAACCGCGAGCAGCTCTACTCCCGCCCGCGCCATCCCTATACCAGGGCGCTGATCTCGGCGGTGCCGATCCCGGACCCCAGGCTCGAGCGGCAAAAGCGCCGGATCATGCTCACGGGCGATCTGCCCTCGCCGCTCGATCCGCCTTCGGGCTGCGTGTTCCGCACCCGCTGCCCGCTCGCGATCGACCGCTGCGCCGCCGAGGTGCCAGAGATCGAGGACGCCGGCCCCGACCACCAGGTCGCCTGCCACCGCTGGCGCGAGGTCTGAGGCCGCACCCGCCGGAGCCGGGCGGCCCGGCCTGCCGGCGGAGCGGACTACCGGTTGGCGCCGGGCACCCAGAGCACGTCGGCCGCGCCCTTGTCGTTGAGGTGGCGGGCGAGGACGAACAGGTGGTCCGAGAGGCGGTTCAGATACTGAAGCGCGATCGGGTTCAGGGGCTCGCGGGTGGCGAGTTCGGTGGCCAGACGCTCGGCGCGGCGGACCACCGTGCGCGCCTGGTGGAGAAAGGCGGCGGCCGGCTTGCCCCCCGGCAGGACGAAGGAGTTCAGCGGCTTCAGCGCGACGTTCATGGCGTCGATCTCGTCCTCGAGGCGCTGCACCTGGCTCGCCTGGATGCGGAGCGTATCGGCCTCGTCCGGGTCGTCGCCCGGGCGGCAGAGGTCGGCCCCGAGGTCGAACAGATCGTTCTGAATCCTGGCCAGCATCGCATCGGCCACGGACTCGGTGTGCAGGCGCGCGAGGCCGATGGTCGCGTTGGCCTCGTCGACAGTGCCGTAGGCGGCAACGCGCAGTTCGTGCTTGGCGACCCGGGCGCCATCGCCGAGCGAGGTCCGGCCGCGATCGCCGCCCTTGGTGTAGATCTTGCTCAGATGCACCATCGCGGTTGTCCCGAAGCGGCCGCGCTTCAGTGCATGTGGGTGACCAGCAGGATCAGCAGGATGACCACGGCGATCGCCTGGAAGGCGACGCGCGCCTGCATCAGCTTGTTGCTATACTTGCGATTGAACTCGCCGCCATGAAAGAAGGCCGCGAGCCCGACGAACAGCACGCCGACCGTGGCCAGCATGGCGAGCAGGAGCAGCACCGTGAGAAAGTCCATGCGGTCCTCGGCCCTACATCATACGCCCCGGAGCAGGTTCGACCCGCGCAACGGCCGGCTCGCGGCGAGTCGATCCGCGGCTCGACATCATTGTTATGTCGATCCGCGGCTCGACATCATTGTTATAGTGCGTGCGGGCGGCCTTGCCCACCCGGGTGGGCGCGATCGGGGTCACCCGGTCGTGAAGGATCGCGCCTTGCCCTTCGCGGCCCCGCTGTCATCCTGTCGGCAAAACATGCACTCGCGGAGGCCCCGGCAATGCGTCGACTGTGGCTCGCCGGCATGTTCTGCTTGCTGATGGCTGCGCCGCTCGCGGCCGATCCTGCGCGCTGGCAACGCGAATGGCCGAAGACCGACTTCGCCAGGCACAGCGTCGATCTCGACGAGATTTTCTCGGGCGGTCCGCCCAAGGACGGCATTCCCTCGATCGACGAGCCTATCTTCGTGCCGGTGGCCGAAGCCGAGCTGCCGGCGAACGAACCGGTGATCGGCCTCGTGATCGAAGGCGACGCCCGGGCTTACCCGCTGCGCATCCTGATCTGGCACGAGATCGTCAACGACGTGGTCGGTGGCGTGCCGGTGGCCGTGACCTTCTGTCCCTTGTGCAACACCGGCATCGTGTTCGATCGCCGCCTCGATGGCCGGGTGCTCGAGTTCGGAACGACGGGCAAGCTGCGCAATTCCGACCTGGTGATGTACGACCGCACGACCGAGAGCTGGTGGCAGCAGTTCCTGGGTGAGGCGATCGTCGGCGAGCTGACCGGCAAGCAGCTCGTCATGCTGCCCTCGCGGCTGGAATCCTTCGCCAGCTTCAAGGCGCGAGCCCCCGACGGCGAGGTCCAGGTGCCGGGCGGCGGATTCACCCGCGCCTACGGACGCAACCCTTACGCCGGCTATGACCGCGCGCCGGCGCCGTTTCTCTATCGCGGGCAGCTCCCTCCGAACATCGCGCCGCTCGCCCGCGTTGTCCGGGTCGGCGACGAGGCCTGGAGCCTCGATCTGGTGCGCGCGAAATCGCCCCTCGTGGACGGCGACCTCCGGTTCAGCTGGCAGCCCGGCCAAGCCTCGGCGCTCGACGCCAGCACCATCGCCGAGGGCTTCGATGTCGGCAACGTCCTGGTCGAGCGCAAGACCGAGAACGGCTGGGAAGATGTCGTCTATTCGGTCGATTTCGCGTTCGCCTTCCACGCCTTCTACCCCGAGGGCGCAATCCACGTGGAGTGATCCCTGGTTGGCGACCGGCGCTCGGGCGCCGACCGCCTTCCGGTGACGGGGTAACCGGAGCGCGGACGGATTGTCCGACACGCTACAGCCCGAACAGCTTTTCGGTGTCGAGGATGATCACCTTGGCGCCCCGCGCGCGGGCTTGATCGACCATGTCCTTCGTGCCGCCGGGTCCATCGCCCGCCTTGCCGTTCCACAAGGCGATCAGCGTGACGTTCCTGCCGCCGTAGGCGAGCGCGTTGTGCAGCATCCATAGGTTGTTGCGCTGCCAGATGCTGTAGTCCGATCTGGCTCTGAGCCACTTCGGCAGCTCCTTTTCCTGTGACAGGGTGCGCGTCTTCCGAGAGCGCTTCTCCACGGCATGGAAGCGGTCGATCCACTCCGGCTGGCCCGGCACCTCGATGGACTCGACAATGTACTGAGCGGGTGGGATCGCGAGATAGAGCCGGGTCTCGATGCCAAGCTCAACACAGACCTCATGGAACAGGATGTCGCCGCCGCTGGCGCCGCCGGCGATGCCGATGAGCTCGGCCCCGGCGTCGGCCGCTATCCGTCTCTGCTCCTTGGCGACCGCATCCCCGATCGCAGCGCGCGCCACCGCCTCCTTGTCCGCCGGGAAGCGCGGCTCGGTGCGGCCCGGGGCGTCGATCCGGTGCCCGGTGAACAGCAGGACATACGGCTGCTCGCCGTCCTGCCTGGCGTGGGTGACGCCCGCCTGCTGCTCGAGCCGCTCGACCTCGGCAAGGGCAGCGACGGTGTTATCGGCCAGAACTCCAAGGTCCAGATACAGCGCGAGCTGACGGCGCACGGAATCGAAGTAGAAGTCCTCGGCGCCTTCGAGGGCCTTTCGGTACAGCCGTGCGACGCGCTCCGGCTTCTTGACGGTGAGGAGACCCAGGTCCGCCTGCGTGATGTCGGCCCACCGGTCCTTCATGCCGAGGCGCGAGAGACGTCGCAGCTCACGCTCGACCGAAAGCCCGACCGCACCCTCGAGCTGACGGCGCTCGGCCTCGACCTTCTCGAGCGCCCGCTCGGCTTCGTCCTCGCTGTCGAAGTCGATCGCCCAGCTGTCCGGATGCGCCTTGGCGAGCTGGGCCATGATCGTCTGAAGGGCCAAGGCGTTGATGCCCGAGTAAAAGTGGTTCAGATCGGACGCAAAGCCCTCGGCATAGCGGTCCTGCGCCTGCTGAAGGTAGCGGGAGCCGAGCGCCCGCTCGCCCTTGTCCTCGTCGGGTGCGGCCTTCCAGGTGCTCATCCAGCGGGTCTTCTCGTTGCTGCCGAGAAGGGAATAGGCTTCCGCCAGCTCCCGATCCGTGATGTCCGGATCCTCGATCGCGTGCTTCAGGGCGAGGTCCGATGCGGCGAGATCGTCGAGGCGCTGATAGACGGTGCCAAGCCTGAGGTCGATCTCGTGATCGCCCTCGAGGCGCCTCTTCATCGCCTCCCAGGTGGCCCGGGCACCCTCCCAGGCCTTGAGGGCGGACTGGGCGCGCCCGACGAGGCGCAGCCCCTCCGGTGCCCAGTCGAACGCCTGCGCCTCCAGCGACAGCAGCTCGAGATCGCCCCGGTGTCGGCCGTGCGTCACCTTCTCGACCTCATCGCGGAAGTCGGCCGGCACGACCACGAGCCGCGTCCAGTCCTGCGGCTCGAGCTTGGGAACCAGCTGGAAGATCGGGCTGTCTGCCGCGGATCCCTCGATGGTCTGCCTCAGGCCGTCGACCAGCCGCTCCACCGAAGCCGAAGGATTCTCCTTGTCGTATTCCAGGTAGCGGTCGGTGCGGAGATCGAACGGGACCTCGTCGCTCCTGGACCGGATCAGGAAGGTGCGCTTGTCGCGCAGGGCGTGGCGGGCGCCGAGCTCGTAGAAAACGTTGGCGTTGTGGATCGAGATGTCGGCGATCACCATGTCGGCCTTGGCCAGCAGCCCGAACATGTCGGCGCGGATGTTGCCGGCCCGCGTGATGGGCTCGGTCGTGCCCCCCTGCAGGCCCAGCCGGGCCATCGCCGGCGCGATCAGCTCCCGCTGAACCTGATCGAAATCGATCCCGTTCTTGGTTCCGAACGGCCGCACCACGAAGACAAACATCAGGGTCTCCCCGAACGAGCGCTCCGGTCCGGCCGCCGACCGAACCGACATCTCAGATGTCGAAGCGGGCGTCGAAATGCTTGTCCTCGACGAGCTTCGCGGCGGCCTTACCGACGCGAGCCAGGGCATCGAGGTTCTGAGGATCGTCCATCCTGCGCAAGACGTCGACCTCGTGCTCGGCAAGATCGAGGCCTACCCGGTCCTTCAGCCAGTCGCGATCGAGCTCTGCGTCGTAACGGAGATAGGTGAGCCACGGCTCGCCGGCGCCGAGCAGGTCGCCGCCGAGATCTCCGACCTCCCGATCGATCTGGCGCGCCGTGGGGCTGGCCGAGAGCCACTGGAGCACGAGCTCGTTGAAGGCGGCGGCATCGTCCATCAACGAGGAAAGCGCGCGAAGCGCCAGCTTCGCCGCCGCCATGCCCAGGACCTCCTCCGTGCTGAGGCGGACATCCCAGAAGCCGGTCCCGACCGAAACCAGGAAAAGATTGTCGGCGCCCACCGGCCAGCGCAGGCCATAGCCCCCAAGCGTCGCGAGCAGGAGCAGCTGCAGGGCGGGGTTGTTGTGCGGGCTGACGCCGCCATCGACGAACGCCCCTGCAAGGTCGCCCGTGACCTGGATCCGCTCCGGGTCGAAGTAATGCGGGGCGGCCGTGCTCGCGCGCACGATGTCCTTGAGAAGGTAGTCGGCATTGGCGACCGCGCGGCCGCCCTCCCGGCGCCTGAAGTACTTGCCTCTGGGGTTGTTGTGTACGATCCAGGGGCTGCCGGTATCGAGGCGCTTCAGCATGATCGCGAGGCCGGTTCTGATCCGCGCGTCACCCAGAGTGGTGCCGCCGAACTCGCGCTCGAGAAGCTCGCTTAGCGGCCGTGCCGAGAATTTGGCCCTGAAGAGCCCATCCCGGAACAGCTCGTTCTTGAAGACGTGCTCTCCCAGCCCGCGATAGAGCTGATCGAGCCTGTCGACGGAATAACCGACCGCCAGGCCGGCCGCGATGATCGCGCCGGTCGAGGTGCCGCCGATCAGGTCGAAGTAGTCGCAGAGCCGGAAGTCCTCGGCGCCGCCGCAGCGGGCACGCAGCAGCAACTCGATCCGCCGCAGGATCTGGAGCGTCAGGATCCCGCGGATTCCGCCACCGTCCAGAGCCAGGATGCGCTTCGGGCCACCATCGAAAAGATGCCGCTCAGACGTCTTGTGCTCCACCGCGCGCCTCCCTCGTTCGAATCCCAGGGCCAATCGATATCGCGCCTTGGGTGAAGACGGAAGTGAAGCGCCTCACACGTCAGGTGGAATCACTGGCGGTCGGCGTCCGGCCCTGCCAGCGCCACGCATGCAGCGCCCGCAGCTGCGCGGTCTTCTTGCTCTGATGGCGCTCCATGCGGCGCAGGATGTCGTCGAGGGCGACCACGCCCGCCTCGACGAACGGGCCGTTGTTGAGCATGACGCATTCGGCGCGCGAGCTCATCGCGGCATCGGTGTATTCGCCGCGCGCGGGCGTGCCCTTTCGGATCAGTCGGTCCAGAACCTGGGTCGCCCAGATCACCGGCACCTGCGCCGCCTCGCACAGCCAGAGGATCTCCTCCTGGACCTCGGCCATGCGCTCGAAGCCGATCTCGACCGCGAGATCGCCGCGCGCGATCATCACGCCGAAGGGACTGGCTGCCGCGGCCTGGACGATGATCTCGGGCAAATTCGCGAACGCGAGCTGGGTTTCGATCTTGGCCACGATCGGCATGGCCGGCCGGTCGGGCCGCCGGCGCCGGAGCTCCGCCTGCAGCCGCGCCATGGCCTCAGGGCGCTGAACGAACGAGTAGCTGACGCCGTCGGCATGGCAGGCGATGAAGTCGAGATCTTCGAGATCGGCCGTGGTCAGCGGCGAGATCTCGAGCGCGGTGCCCGGAAAATTCATGCCCCGATGGGGTTGCAGGCGCTGCCCGTTGGGCCCGGCGCGGGCGACCGCCAGTACCAGGCCTTCGGGTCGGCGCTCGACGATCTCGCCGGCGATCCGCCCGTCCCTGATCGAGGCCCGCGTGCCGACCGGGATGGTGCGGAGCGCCTCGGGCTCGCCGCAGCTCGCCTGGAAGACAAAGTCCGGCCGTGGCGTCGGCGCATCAAAAGTGATCAGAATCCGATCGCCCGCCTGAACCCTCCGGCCATCGTCGGGCGTGATCACAACTTCGGTCCGCATTCTGGGGCCGGCCAGGTCCATCAGCACCCGACAGGGCCGTCCGCTGCGGCGCTCGACCGCGCGCACGGTTTCGATCATGCTCTGCCAGATCGCCGGCGCATCATGGCCGCAGTTGATCCGGGCGCAGTCCATCCCCTGCTCTGCAAGCCGGGTCAACGCCTCCACGTCGAGGGCGAACTCGGGTGCCAGCGTGACCATGATGCGGGTCTCGCGGCCGGCGCGCGCCGGGCCGAGCAGCTCCTCCGTATTGGCGTGCAGCTGGCGCAGGCCCGCAGCCGCGCTCGCCACGACCCGCTCGGCGCTCGCCCCGCCGATGGTCGCGCAAAGGGCCTCGAGCGCCCGGATCACCGCATCGAGATTGTGCAGAACCCGGCTCTCGCTCCGGCCGAGCGACGACACCCCCCAGGGCTGGAGCGCCGCCTGCAGCGGGCGCAGGTCATGCTGACGGAGTGCCAGGTACTGCGCGAGATTGGCCCGGCTCGCGCGAAATTCGGGCCGTTCGACCTCCGCCGGCCAAGCCCGAAGGTGGTGTTCCGCCTGGCCAGCGACCTGTTCGCGCAACGCACGCACGCGCTCGAGCAATGCCCGCAAGTCCTGGCCCTCGACCTCGCTCATCCTCGCCCCCTCATCCTGGAGATCCGGCTCATTGGCCCTGGCGCCATCCGGTCGATCGTCCAGGATCAGAGGAATTGTGACAGAACCAACACCACCCGGTCACGCTCGCCTCGGGGTCGCTTTGCCGCTCGAGCCTGCCTATGATGACGCGGGACGCGAGGTGACGGAGGTAGGGCAGTGAATTGGATCGATCTCGACGGCAGGCGGGCGGTGGTGACCGGCGGCGGCCAGGGCATCGGGCGGGCGATCGTCGAGCGGCTCCTGGCATCGGGTGCAGCGGTCTCGCTCTGGGATCGAGATCGCAGCTTGGTCGAGGCGACCCGGGACGAGCTGGCCAGCCAGGGCACCGTCCACGCTCTGGCGATCGACGTCACCGATCTGGCCGCGGTCGAGGGCGCTGCAAAGTCTACCAGCAGGGCGCTCGGCGGCATCGACATCCTGGTCAACAACGCCGGCATCGCGGGTCCCAACCACATGCTTTGGGAATACCCGCCCGAGGCCTGGCGTGAGGTGGTCGAGGTCGATCTGAACGCGGTCTTCTACTGCTGTCGCGCGGTCGTGCCGCGGATGCTCGCGCAGAACTACGGCCGGATCGTGAATGTCGCCTCGATCGCCGGCAAGGAGGGTAATCCCTCCGCCAGCGCCTATGCGGCCGCCAAGGCGGGCGTGATCGCGCTGACCAAGGCGCTCGGCAAGGAGCTCGCGACCCACGACATCGCGGTCAACTGCATCACGCCCGCGGCCGCCCGGACCCGGATCTTCGATCAGATCACCCAGGAGTTCATCGACTACATGCTGACCAGGATCCCGCGCGGCCGCTTCGTCAAGGTCGAGGAGATCGCCTCGATGGTCGCCTGGCTGGTTTCGGCCGAGAACTCCTTCACCACCGGCGCCGTGTTCGACCTCTCGGGCGGCCGCGCGACCTACTAGGGCTATCAGGTGTCCAGCAGCCTGCCGACCAGCCCTTCCATGCGCGCGGCGAGACCGGTGGTTGCAAGGGCGTCACGGATCGCGCGGCGCTTGCGCCGATAATCGCCTCCGGGGAGCACGACCGCGGCCGCCGTGGTCTCCGCCTCGACGCCCGCCGCCGCGAGTTCCCGGTGCAGCTCGAGGCTCCCGTCGAATTCGGGGATCGGTAGTTCCCAGACGAGGTTGTCGAAATCGCGCGGGTCGCGCCAGCCGCGCGATTGCCTTGGCGTAACGCGCTGAAGCACGGCGTCGCTGTTGATGATGGCGCAGAGGTAGCACGACTCATCCAAGCTACGGATTGGCGCCCAATAAGCCTTGTGTTCAATGATTGCCCTTGGATCCTCCACCACTGCTGCGCTCAGCCGCGTGCCTGAAGCTGTGTAGGCGATCTTCGGGCCAGGCGTCGCTAATTGACGCGACAGCTTTCGCATGTGGTCGATCTGCTGTTTGAGCGTCATTCGCGGCGTGCCGTCGGCCTTTCTTGATGCGTGCTCCGCCCACTTCGCTTCGATGTCGCGCAGCCAGGCGGCAAGATGCCGGTAGCCGAGGCCGGCGGCCTCGGCGGCGGCCAGTACTACCTGGCCCTCGACCGGAAGCACGGCAAGCGCGGTCTCGAGCAGGCGGAAGGGCGCCACGCTCTCGCCGAGGAGGAGTGGCCGAAGGAACTGCACCTCGACCGGGCCCGCAGGCGGCGGGACGCGCCGCCACGGCTCCCTGCCCATCGGCACCCTGCCGCCCCCGCACGCGCGGCGCCTCGCGGCTCGCGCCGAGCCGCCCCGCCGGCTCACGCTCGACCAGGAAGAAGCGGCGCGGCACCACCGTGGCGCCTTGTTTGAACCGGGCGCGGTAGGGCGAGGCCCCTCCGAGGGTCGCGATCGGCGGCCACGGCACCAGCTCGCGTCGGAGCGCTCTGTCAGCCTCGGCTTCGGTGGCATCCCCGCGCACCGTGCCGGAGAATTCGATCACCTGGGTCGGCAGCGGCCCTGCCGCCTCGCGCCGGCCGATCAGGACGCAGGCGGAGTTCCGAAAGATCTCGCGCAGCGGCGCGAGGCTCCAGCCGCCGGTGATGCGCACGCTGGCACTGCCGTAGCTGCCGCCGCGCAGGCCGGCGAAGGCCGGCCGGTTGAGCGCCGCGTAGGGCAGCACGAAGGCGATGGTGCCGCCGGGCTCGAGATAGCGCTCGGCGCTGCGCGCCCAGAAGAGCGCCTAGAGATCCTGCTGCGTGGCGAGCACGCCGCCGGCCCAGAGGTGCATCGCCTGACAGGCGTCGCGCAGCCGCGGCTTCATTTCGGCGCTCAGGTGACGGTAGGCCACCCAGGGTGGGTTCCCGACCACGACGTCTGCCCGCTGATCCGGTCGCGACAGCCAGACCGGGCGGATGAGATTGCGCAGGATGAACGGCCAGATGCCGTTGCGGCCCGCCTGCTTGAGCGCTTGCAACCGCGCGAAGGTCTGCGCCATTGCCCCTGCATCGCGCGGCTCGACGCCATCGATGCGCATGAGCGCGTGCTCTACCTGCTCGGGTGTCGCGTCCGTGTCCAACCCTTCGGTGAGTTCGCGCAGCGCAGGGTCAAACTTCGCCTGGTCCTCGGTGATTCCAGCGGGAACAAACAGTGGTCCCTGCCCCGGCACCGGCTGCATCACCTCTCCGAACTGACTAAGGTTCCACTGCATGGCGTCGCCCAGATAGACAGGGACGTGCAGAGGCCCCTCGCGTTCCTGCACCGCGTCGCCCAGGGCCAGAAGCCAGGTGACGCGGGCGATGATGACCGCGACTGGGTGCAGGTCGAGGCCGCGCACGCGAGCCGCTGCGGTCTCCACCACGCGCGCGTCGCTCCATCCGGCCTCGCGCGCCGCCGCAAGCAGCCGGCGCACCGCGTGGAAAAGGAACGTGCCGGACCCGCACGCC
Organism: uncultured Alphaproteobacteria bacterium; assembly: GCA_963815435.1. GTDB lineage: Bacteria > Pseudomonadota > Alphaproteobacteria > Geminicoccales > Geminicoccaceae > DATAOG01. The sequence goes on along the minus strand of CAWFGZ010000054.1, from coordinate 145,805 downwards.
GGATCGAGAACGGTTTCCCGGAGCGGATCGTGCACTACTTCGGCAACCATCTTCGCGGCCAGCCAGTCTGGCGTGTAGTACTCGCCGAGACCGTGACGCTGTGCCGGATCGATGAGGCTCTCGTAGAGAGCGGAGGTGGCCATCAAGCGCGAACTCTGGGACGGGCTGCTGCGTGAGGCCTACGGGGCGCCCGTCGGCGACAACTCGCTGTTCCTGCAGCACGGGTGCTCGCGCAACGCCTCCCAGAGCTGCTCGAGACTGGTGCGGGCGCGGCCGAAGGTCAGGCTCTCGCGACCTAGTTCGCGGCGGACGACAAGAGGGTCCGGTAGCAGCTCGTCACGGTCGGAGAGCGCCGGCTCGAGCCAAGCGAGCAGGGCTTCAGGGTCATTGGCGTCAACGTCCAGCCGCGCGAGCTCAATGAGCACCCCGTTCCGCAACTCGAACGCAACGAAGCTGGCCCCATCGGTCGCGATCCCGAGATACCGGCGCCCGGTCCGCTGCTCCCGTTCGGCGAGATAGTCTGGCAGTCGAGCTAGCACATCGCCTATCTCGCGGCGGAGATCGGACTTGAACTCGAAGACCGTAGCGCCGAAAAGCATATCGGCGCGGCCGCGGACCTCAGGCAGGCGGACCTCGTGGTCGAGCGCCGCGTAGGCTGCCCCGAAGCCATTTCGCAGGATGTCCGCGACCAGGGTGCGCACGGCCTCGTGTTGGGGTCGCGCCACGAGCGTAGCGACGAGCTCGGGCAAGTCGGCTTGGCGCCAAGGCGATCGCATGGCGCGAACATGCAAGGCGGCGCCAGCTCCCGCAAGGGATAGTTGCACCAGAGGTTGAAGTGCGGAGTCAGAAAACGCCGATGACGCAGCCCGACCTGTTCGCTGATCAGGAACCCGCGCGTGAAGTCCGTGCGCCCCATGCGCTTGAGCAACTGCCGGCTGAATTCGTCGCGCGCATACGAAACGAACTGGAGGCGACACTTTCCATCGTGCGCCAGGCCGAGAGCCTCCCATGGCCGGATTTGACGCGCGCAACGCTGGCGGAACTGCGCTTCCATTCGATCGCCGGATGGCTGCCTGACGAAGAGTCGGTCACTCTGCGGGAGGCGTTCGAGGCGGAAATGAAGCGGCTCTACGATTTGGAGGACAGTCGGCAGCCAACGCCATAGACGCACGCTTAAGGCAGGCGAGGCTGCCGATCTGCACGATGCCGCGCCGCTCGGGCGCGAAGGTCGCCTGTCTCCGGCGCCTGGTCCTACATGTTGAGCGCGTTGGTGAGGTCGCCGAGCGGCGGCTCGCCGTGCGTCGCGATCGCCGCGTCGCGCTCCTGGACGCCCTTCAGGGTCGGCAGATCGAACCTTCGGATGATGAAGCGCAGGATCGAGGTGGTGTCGTAGGGCGTGTGGTCGACATAACCGCGCTTGGCGTAAGGCGAGACGATGATCGCCGGGATGCGCGAGCCAGGTCCCCAGCGGTCGCCCTTGGGCGGTGCTACGTGGTCCCAGATGCCGCCGTTCTCGTCATAGGTGACGATCACCAGCATGTGAGCCCATTGCGGGCTGCGCTGCAGGTGGTCGATGAGGTCGGCGATGTGTCGGTCGCCGGACGAGATGTCGGCATAGCCGGAGTGCTGGTTGAGGTTGCCCTGCGGCTTGTAGAACGCGACCTGGGGCAGCTCGCCCGCGTCGATCGCCTTGATGAACTCGACGCCGCCGAGGCCGCCGTCGCGCAGATGCTCGGCGCGCGCCGTCGTGCCAGGGGCGAAGTTGCTGAAGTAGTTGAAGGGCTGGTGGTGGTACTGGAAGTTCGGCACCGGCTTCTCGTTGCCATGGTCGAGCACGTACTGCCAGGCGCCGCCGTACCAGGCCCAGCTCACGCCCTTGGCGGAGAGAAGGTCGCCGATCGTGGTCTGGGTCTGGGGCGGCATGGTCGTCGGCTTGGACGGGTCGGCGTAACGCGGATCGCCGCCCGACGCGGGCGCGTTGCCGCTCGGCTGGTAGGGCGGCTGCATCGTGTTCACGGCGTAGAAGTCGGGCGTCAGGTTGCCATCGCTCACGAATTTCGGAACGCCGTCGAGGGCCGACTCGGGCGAGTTGGCGGCGGCCGCGAGCGACACGCCGTCGTCCGCCACGACCGCGATCGTCGGCTTGGCCGCGCTGGTGTCGGCGTCCGGATAGTAGAGCGCGCAGGCGCAGATCAGCCAGGTGTGATTGAAGAAGGAGCCCCCGAAGGCGCCCATGAAGAAGTTGTCGGCCAGCGTGTACTTCTGCGCTACCTGCCACATCTCCATCTGCGAGCCGTCCCAGTAGCTCATGACCATGGCGCCGCTGTCGGCCCAGGCCACGAACTTGTCGTTCTTATCCCCGTCGATCTGCATCTGGTTCTGGTAAAAGCGGTGCCAGAGGTCGGCGGTGATGGTGCCGAGCGGCAGGTCGAAGCCGTTGGGATCGTCGACGGCGAAGGGCGCGTTCGGCAGGTGTTCGGTCTCCGCCTGCGTCACCGGCGGCGTCACGCCCTTGGCCGTCAGGCCTCCCCAGACCGGCGGCAGCTCCTTGAGCGGCGTGCCGTCGCGATCGACCTGGGTCAGGCTGGCCGGGCTCGCATTGGCCAAGCCGTTGGCGCCGGGGAAGCGGCCGTAGAGATTGTCGAAGCTGCGGTTCTCGGCGAAGATCACCACGACGTTCTGAATCTCGTCGGGATTGGCCGTACCCGCCATCCCGGCTGGTTCGCCCATGGTTCGCTGAGCAGTGCAGCCCGCGAGCATGGGTGCAATGCCGAGCATGGCGCCGGCGGCCAATCTGGCCAGAGAGCGTTTCCACATGAGAGCCTCCCCGAGGTTGTGTTCTTGCGCCGCGCGCGATGTCGAGGACACGTGCGCGAGCAATAAAGCCCCGCGCTGCCGCGAGCACAAGCCCTAGAGATGAACCTGCGATGCCGGCCTGATCGCTGGACGTGTGCTTGCCGGACAGTCCGCGGCGGGCCTATCCTGCGCGGACGGGGGCTCATCGGGAGCGATCGTTCGTGGCTGGGCGCTGGCTGTCGGACCTGTTGGTCGCCCTACTGGTAGTGGGCGTCGTGCCATTTGTCCCGGGACCGCCGACGGCGGCACGCGCGGCCAGTCAGCCGGTCGCTGCTGCGCAGCCGGCGGGCACGGGGATGAGTCGCGCCGAGGCCCGCCGGCTGGCGGCCGACCTGGCCACGCTCGGGCGCGCCATGTTCTTCGATCCCGCGCTCTCGGCGTCGGGCCGAATCGCCTGCGCCACCTGCCACAGTCCCGATCACGCCTTCGGGCCGCCCAATGCCCTCGCGGTGCAGCTTGGCGGTGGCGACATGAGACAACCCGGCCTCAGGGCGGTGCCGTCGCTCAAATATCTGCAGGCCGTGCCGCAGTTCACCGAGCACTTCTTCGACAACGAGGACGAAGCCGACGAGAGCATCGACAACGGGCCGACCGGCGGGCTCACCTGGGACGGCCGGGCGGACCGGGGCAGCGCGCAGGCGCGCATTCCGCTGTTGTCCGAGTTCGAGATGGGCAATGGCGATCCGGCGACGGTCGTCGCGCGCGTGCTGCGGGCGGGCTACGGCAAGCGCCTTCAGGCAATCTTCGGCGACGCGGTTCTGGACGACCCGACCGCGACGTTGGATGGCATCGTCAAGGCCTTCGAGGTCTTCGAGCAGGACTATCGCAGCTTCTATCCGTACAGCAGCAAATACGACGCGTATCTCGCCGGCGAGGCGAAGTTGACGCCCCAGGAGCAGCGCGGCCTGGAGCTGTTCAACGATCCCGAGAAGGGCAACTGTGCCGGCTGCCACATCAGTGAGCGCGGCAACGACGGAACCCCGCCCCAGTTCACCGATTTCGGCCTGATCGCGATCGGCCTGCCGCGCAATCCGGAGATCCCGGCCAATGCCGATCCGGCCTATTTCGACCTCGGGCTCTGCGGTCCGCTGCGCACGGATTTCAAGGATCGTCCGGAGTATTGCGGCCGGTTCCGCACGCCGACCCTGCGCAACGTCGCAATTCGCAAGACCTTCTTTCACAACGGCGTCATTCATAGCTTGCGCAAGGCGGTCGAGTTCTACGCCACCCGCGACACCAACCCCGAGCGCTGGTACCCGCGCAACCCGGACGGCAGCGTCCACAAGTTCGATGACCTGCCGCCCCAGTATCTCGCGAATCTGAGCGAGGAGCCGCCCTTCGCCGGCCGCCAGCCGGGCGACCCGCCGGCGCTGACCGAGGCGGAGATCGACGACCTGGTCGCGTTCTTGAAGACGCTGACGGACGGCTATTTCGAGCCGAGTGAGACGACGCGCCTGGCGGGGCCGTAACGGCGCCATCGACCTTCGGTACGGCAGCTCGTACGCAAGCTGTCCACGAGAACGCCCGCGCGAGTATGCTCATGGGGCGGCGCGCTGACCGGCGGATCGCGCTTGCCGGGAGCGTTGCATTGGAGTGCAGTTCATGGCGATTGGCCAGGCGGCGCGGCGGCTCGCCGCCATCATGGCGGCCGACATCGTCGGCTACTCCCGCCTGATCGAGGAGAACGAGGCCGGCACGCTGGCGGCGATCAAGGATCTGCGCCGCGCGGTAATCGACCCGCTACTGGCCGAGCGCCACGGGCGGATCGTCAAGCTGATGGGCGACGGCGCGATCGTCGAGTTCGGCTCGGTGGTCGACGCGGTCGCCTGCGCCGTGGCGATCCAGAAGGGCGTCGTAGAGCCGCAGAGCGGGATTCCGCCTGAGCGTCGGATCGTGTTCCGGATCGGCATCAATCTCGGCGATGTGGTGGTCGAGGGCGACGATCTGCTGGGTGACGGGGTCAATGTAGCGGCGCGCCTGGAGCAGCTCTGCGAGCCCGGCGAGGTGCTGGTGTCCGGCACCGCGTATGACCACCTTCAGGGCAAGCTCGAGTGCAGCTTCGAGGACTGGGGCGAGCGGCAGCTGAAGAACATCGCGCGCCCGGTACGGGTCTACCGGATTGATGCCGACGGCACGGCCCCGGCCCCGAGGGCGACCATGTTGCCGGACAAACCGACCATCGCCGTGCTGCCGCTCGAGAACATGAGCGGGGACCCGGAGCAGGCCTATTTCAGCGACGGGATCAGCGAGGATGTGATCACCGAGCTCGCCCGCTTTCGCGAGCTCATGGTGATCGCGCGCAACTCTTCCTTCGCCTTTCGCGACAAGCACGTGGACGTACGCGAGGTCGGCCGCGCGCTCGGCGCCGGCTACGTCGTCGAGGGCAGCGTGCGCCGCGTCGGGGAGCGGGTCCGGATCACCGCCCAGCTGATCGACGCCGCCACCGGCACGCACCTCTGGGCGGAGCGCTACGACCGGCCGCTCGAGGACGTGTTCGCGGTCCAGGACGAGATCGCGCGCGGCATCGTCGCGACGGTCGCTGCCCGCGTCCTGGAGGACAGCGAGGCCGCCGCGCGCCGCAGGCCGCCTAGGGACATGCGCGCCTACGACCTGTTCCTGCAAGGCCTCCGGCTGTCGGATGTCTACACGCCGGGTGCGCAGGAGCAGGCGAGAGAGCTCTTCGAGCGCGCGCGTGAGCTCGATCCGACGTTCGCGCGCGCGTACACAGGCCTCGCACTCAACCACCTCATCCGCGCCATGGGCGGCGCTGGCGTCGGGGTCTCGCGCGGCGAGGACGCCAACCTGGGAGAGGCGCTCCGCCTTGCCGAGCAGGCGTTGGCGCTCGACCCGAACGACCCGCGGGTGCACATGGCGCTGGGCGGCGTATGCCTGGCGTGGCGTGACTTCGACCGCGCCGGCCGCCACTTCGACCTGGCGCGGGCCATGAACCCGAACGACGCGACAATCCAGATCCTCTGGGCGCGGACGCAGGCCTGTCTGGGGCAGGCCGAGCGAGGGCTGCCGGCGGCCGAGCTGGCGATCCGCCTCAACCCGCGTCACCCGCGCTGGTACGAGCACTACCTGTCGAGGATCCTGTTCCTCGCCCGGCGTCACGAGGAGGCGGCGACGATCCTCGAGCGGATCACGACTGAGACTCCCCTCCGGCATCCGCGCGACCTCGCCTGGCGGGCGGCGGCCTGCGGCCACCTTGGTCGCACGGACGACGCGCGACGCTGCGCCGGATGGTTCCTCGAGGCGATCCGCAAGGCCTGGCGCGGCGACCCCGCCGCCGGTCCCGCCGAATACGTGGACTGGCTTGTGGACAACTCCTGTCTGCGCCGCCCGGAGGACGAGGCGCACCTGCGCGAAGGGCTGCGGCTGGCCGGATTGCCGGAGAAGTAGCCGGCAGCGGGGCATCGCTGCCCCGATCGCGATGACGCGGTGCGGCAACGGCAGCGCGTCTTTCGAGTTCGTGATATGATGCAGGTCAATGTCTGGACCTGACCCCTCCCTTAGCAAACATTACCCCTATGAGCGACAAGGACCTGCCAAGCCGCAAAGCCCCGGCCGATCCGGTCGAGAGCTTTCTCAAGCAGGTGGCCAGGACCCCGCCGCCCAAGCCGGGAGGCGGTCGGGCGCGTCTGATCTTCGCCATGGACGCCACGGCGTCGCGCGAGCCGACCTGGGATCGCGCCTGCCAGGTCCAGGGTCAGATGTTCCTTGAGACCGCAGCGCTCGGGCGGCCTCGACGTTCAGCTGGTGTACTATCGCGGCTTCGACGAATGCCGGGCCAGCCGCTGGGTGGACAATCCGAGCGACCTGGTCCGGCTGATGAGCGGCGTGTTCTGCCTGGCCGGGCAGACCAAGATCGGCCGGGTGCTGCGCCATGCGGTGCGCGAGACCCAGAAGAAGCGGGTCGCAGCGCTCGTCTTCGTCGGCGACTGCTTCGAGGAGAAGCTCGACGACGTCGGTCAGATTGCCGGTCAGTTGGGCCTGCTCGGGGTGCGCGCCTTTCTCTTCCAGGAGGGCCACAATCCGGAGGCCGAGCGTGGCTTTCGCCACATCGCGCAGCTGACCAACGGCGCGCACTGCCGGTTCGATTCGAACAGTCCGCAGCAGCTGCGCGACCTGCTCGGCGCGGTCGCCGCTTACGCCGCGGGCGGGCAGCGCGCGCTCGCCGATCTGTCGAAGCGCTCGAGCTCCGCCGTCCGCCTGCTTGGCCAGCCAGGTCAGATAGAGTGCGATGGGCCTCTATCTTCTGGTCGGGGTCGCGCTCCTGATCACGGTCCTGTTTGTCGCGCGCGGCTTCATTCAGGCCAACCCGGCCGCAGCTCGCCCAAGGGGTGCGCGCCTTCATCGCGGCGTTCAGCGCGCTCGCCAGCACGGGCCTGCTGTTCACCGGCCGTTTCGGCCTGGCGCTGATCACGATCGGCGCGACCGTCATGGCGATCCGGGCGATGCGCCGGCACCAGGGCGGCCTCGGCAGCTTCGGTTCATCGGGCGCCAGGCCGCAAAGCTCCCAAGTCGCCACCGATACGCTGCGCATGCAGCTCGATCACAAGCAGCGGCGCGCTCGAGGGCGAGGTGCTGCGCGGCCGCTTCATCGGGCGGTCCCTCGACTCGCTCGGCCTCTCCGATCTGCTCGAGCTGCTGGCGGACTGTCAGCGCGAAGATCCACCCTCGGTGGCACTCCTGGAAACCTACCTCGACCGCCGCGAGCCGGACTGGCGCGCGCACCTCGCCGGCGGCGAGGCCCCGGGTAGCGACCAGGCCGGCGGGGCGCGCCCCGTCCGGCGCCATGGATGAGGCGACCGCCTGGTCGATCCTCGGCCTCGCCCCTGGTGCGAGCACGGATGAGATCAAGGCCGCGCATCGCCGCCTGATGACCAAGCTGCATCCCGACCATGGCGGCTCCGGCTATCTGGCGGCGCAGCTCAACCAGGCGAAGGACTACCTCCTGAGCCGCCGCCGCTGAGCGCCGCGACCCGAGGTCTCACCCGATCGCCCTCATCCGATCACGCAGCGCTGTTGAACTGTTAAGCCTCGCGCCGCTATGACATGGGGTGCGGAGCCGGCGCGGGCTCATGCCGGTGCTCGCTCGGGGCTCCGGGAACACGGGGTACCGATCAAGCGTTGGCGACATTAAGCTTCTGAAACGAACCACACCGGGGGTAATCCCGTGATCCGAAAGGCCGTCTTTCCCGTCGCTGGCTTGGGCACGCGCATGCTGCCGGCCACGAAGGCAATCCCGAAAGAGATGCTGCCGGTGGTCGACAAGCCGATCATCCAGTACGCCTTCGAGGAAGCCCGGGCCGCCGGAATCGAGCATTTCATCTTCGTCACGGGCCGCGGCAAGAGCGTGATCGAGGATCACTTCGATCGCGCCTACGAACTCGACGATGCGCTGGTCAAGAAGGGCAAGCTCGCCGAGCTGGATTCGATCGCCTCCTGGGTGCCGCGACCGGGCGAGCTCAGCTACACCCGCCAGCAGGTGCCGCTCGGGCTCGGCCACGCCGTCTGGTGCGCCCGCCATCTGGTCGGCGATGAAGCCGTTTGCGGTCGTTCTGGTCGACGATCTGATCCTCGCCGAGCGTGCCCTGCCTCAGGCAGATGGTCGAGGCCCACCGCGAGACCGGCGGCAACATCGTCGCTGTCGAGGAGGTCGCCAGAGAACACACCAATCGCTACGGGGTGCTCGACCCGGCCGACGACGACGGCCGGCTGGTCGACGTCAAGGGTCTGGTCGAGAAGCCCGAGCCGGCCAAGGCGCCCTCGCGGCTTGCGGTCATCGGGCGGTACATCCTGCTGCCCGAGGTGTTCGAGCATCTCGCGCTGCAGCAGAAAGGCGCAGGGGGTGAAATTCAGCTGACCGATGCCATGGCCAAGATGATCGGGCACAGCGCCTTCCACGGGCTGCGCTTCGCCGGGCGTCGCTTCGACTGTGGCTCGAGGCTCGGCTATCTCGAGGCGATCCTCGCCTGCGCGCTCGAGCGCGACGACCTGGGCGCCGGCGTCCGGAGGATCTTCGAACGCTATCGCTGATGGCCGCCGCGGCGCTCGTGAGGGCCGCGCGGATGGCCGAAATCCTGGAGGTTCCATGCATATTGCGATGATCGGCACCGGCTACGTCGGTCTGGTCTCGGCGGCCTGCTTCGCCGAGTTTGGCGTCGACGTCACCGCCGTCGACAACGACCGGGACAAGATCGAGCGGCTGCAGAGGGGCGAGATCCCGATCTACGAACCCGGGCTGGACGATCTGGTCGAGCGCCACACGGGCGCCGGTCGGCTCACTTTCACGAGCGATCTCGAGAGCGCGCTCGCGGCCATCGATGCGGTGTTCATCGCGGTCGGCACCCCGTCCCGGCGCGGCGACGGTCACGCCGATCTCACCTATCTGTTCGCCGCCGCGGAGGAGATCGCGCAGAAGCTGACCCATGATACGGTCGTCGTGACCAAGTCGACGGTGCCGGTGGGCACCGGGCGGCGCCTGCAGCAGCTGTTCGCCCGGCTGCGCCCGGATCTCACGATCGAGGTGGCCTCGAACCCCGAGTTTCTGCGCGAGGGCTCGGCGATCGAGGACTTCATGCGCCCCGATCGCGTGGTGGTCGGCGTCGAGGGCTCCGAGGCGCGCAGGGTCCTCGACCATCTCTATCGGCCACTTAATCTGACTCAGACGCCGATCATGTTCACCTCGCTCGAGACCGCCGAGCTGATCAAGTACGCCACCAACAGCTTTCTCGCCACCAAGGTCACCTTCATCAACGAGATGGCCGATCTCTGCGAGCGGGTCGGCGCCGATGTCAGGGCGGTGGCGAAGGGGCTCGGGCTGGATCGCCGGATCGGTAGCAAGTTCCTGCATCCGGGTCCGGGCTTTGGCGGCTCCTGCTTCCCCAAGGACACCACCGCGCTGCTCCGGATCGCCGAGGAGGCCAACACCCCGCTGCGCATCGTGGAGAGCGTGGTCGCCGTCAACGAGGGGCGCAAACGCAACATGATCCGCCGGATCATCCAGGCCTGCGGCGGATCGGTCCGCGGCCAGACACTGGCGATCCTCGGCGTGACCTTCAAGCCCAACACCGACGATGTCCGCGACAGCCCGAGCCTGGTGATCATTCCCGCTCTGCAGGCCGAGGGTGCGGTGATCCGGGCCCACGATCCCGAGGGCATGGCGAGCGCCGCGCCCGAGCTGCCCCAGGTGATCTGGTGTGACGATCCCTACGCCGCCATGGACGGCGCCGACGCGATGGTCGTGCTGACCGAATGGAACGTCTTCCGCGGGCTCGATCTGGACCGGGTGCGGGATCTGCTGCGGCGGCCGATCGTGGTCGACCTGCGCAACATCTACGAGCCGAACGACATGGTCAGCGCCGGCTTCAGCTACACCAGCATCGGCAGGCCCATCCTGAGCTCCGGCGTCGACCGCGAGAGGAAGAGCGCATGAGCAGGGCCGTCGCACGGTCGAACCGCTCGCGCGGGCATTGCTTCCATCCGACCATCCTGCGCGAGTACGACATTCGCGGCATCGTCGGCGAGACGCTGACGGCGGCCGACGCCGGTGCGCTGGGCCGGGCCTACGCGACCATCCTGCGCGCGGCCGGCGGACGGCGGGTCTGCCTCGGCTTCGACGGCCGGCTGAGCTCGCCCGAGCTGGCCGAGGCGTTGGGCGACGGTCTTTGCGCGGGCGGCCTCGAGGTGCTCGCGATCGGCCGCGGACCGACGCCGATGCTGTACTTCGCGGTCCATCACCTGAACGCCGACGGCGGCATCCAGGTCACCGGCTCGCACAATCCGCCGAGCCACAACGGCTTCAAGATGATGCTCGGCAAGGCCTCGTTCTATGGCGAGCGGATCCAGGAGCTCGGCCGGATTGCCGCCGAGGGCGCCTATGCCGCCGGGAGCGGCCGCGTCCTCGAGAGCCCGGTGTTCGACGCCTACGTCGAGCGGCTGCTTCGAGACTTTCCCGCGGGCGGGCGCGAGCTGACGGTCGTCTGGGACGCCGGCAATGGCGCGACCGGCGAGGTCCTGAGTGCGCTTACCGCGCGTTTGCCCGGACGCCACAGCCTGCTGTTCGCGGAGATCGACGGCCGGTTCCCCAATCACCACCCCGACCCGACGGTGCCCGAGAACCTGCGCGACCTGATCGCCGCGGTCGGGGCCGGCGGCGCCGAGCTCGGCATCGCCTTCGATGGCGACGGCGATCGGATCGGTCTGGTCGACGGCCAGGGTCGCATCATGTTCGGCGACCAGCTGATGCAGATTCTGGCCACCGAGGTGCTGGCGCGCCGGCCGGGCGCGCCGATCATCGCCGACGTCAAGGCGAGCCAGGCGCTGTTCGACGAGATCGGGCGCCTCGGCGGCAGGCCGGTCATGTACAAGACCGGCCACTCCCTGATGAAGGCGGCGATGGCCGAAATGCACGCACCGCTGGCGGGCGAGATGTCGGGCCACATCTTCTACGCCGATGGCTTCTACGGCCACGACGACGCACTCTACGTCGCGATCCGGTTACTCGCCATCCTGGCGCGGAGCGATCTGAGCCTTGTGGAGCTGCGCGACCGCATGGCGCCGATGGTCAACACGCCCGAGCTTCGCTTCGACTGTCCGGACGAGCAGAAGTTCGCCGTGATCGATCAGGTCAAGGCGCGCCTCGAGGCGGACGGCGCCGAGGTCAACGCGATCGACGGCGTCCGCGTCAAGACCGCCGACGGCTGGTGGCTCCTGCGCGCCTCCAACACGCAGGCGGTCCTGGTCGCGCGCGCCGAGGCGAGCGATGTGGCCGGGCTCGAGCGGCTGAAGCAGCAGATCGCCGGCAACCTGCGCGCGGTCGGGGTCGAGCCGCCCGCTTTCTGAGCCGGCCCGTAAGGGCCGATCAGTTCAGCACCGCCAGCGGAGCCCGGGCGTGTGCACCGGCGCATCCCAGTGCCCGATCAGCTCGTCGTCGAGCCGGGTCAGCGTGAGCGAGCAGCCGGCCATCTCGAGCGAGGTCGTGTAGTTGCCGACCAGCGAGCGGGCGACGGTGAGGCCACGGGCCGTGCATTGCGCCGCCGCTGCGCGGTACATCAGATAGAGCTCCATGAGCGGCGTGCCGCCGAAGCCGTTGACCAGGAGCAGGACGGGATCGCCCGCCCGGGGCTCGAGCGCCTGGCAGATCGCGCCGATCATCTCCTCGGCGATGGCATTGGCGGAAGCCAGCCTGACCCGCTTGCGACCCGGCTCGCCATGGATGCCGACCCCCATCTCCATCTCGTCCTCGCCGATCCGAAAGGTCGGCGTGCCGGCCGCCGGCACCGTGCAGCTGGTGAGCGCCACCCCCATCGAACCGGTCGCCCGGTTGACCCGATCGCCGAGCGCCTGGCAGGCAGCGAGATCGGCGCCCGCCTCGGCCGCGGCGCCGACCATCTTCTCGACGATCACCGTACCGGCGACGCCGCGCCGCCCGGTGGTATAGGTCGAGCCCTCGACCGCGACGTCGTCGTTGGTCAGCACCGTGGCGTGCGCGCCGCTCACCATCTCCGCGGCCATCTCGAAGTTCATGAGGTCGCCCGAGTAATTCTTGACGATGAACAGGATGCCGGCGCCGCCGTCGACCGCCTCGGCCGCAGCCAGCATCTGATCCGGCGTGGGCGAGGTGAACACCTGGCCCGGACAGGCCGCATCGAGCATGCCGCGGCCGACGAAGCCCGCGTGCAGCGGCTCGTGCCCCGAGCCGCCGCCCGAGATCAGGCCAACCTTGCCCTGCACCGGCGCGGCCGCGCGGGCGACGTAGGTGGGCGAGAGCGTCAGCCTGACGAGGTCGCCGTGCGCCGCCGCGAAGCCTTCGAGGCTCTCGCTCAGGACTTCGTCGACCGCATTGATCAGCTTCTTCATTGCTGCATCCCCTCCCTCTGCGCGCCGTCCATCCCCTTCGCCACTCTCTTAGCCCGATCGGGCCGCCTTGAGAACCAAGCGATCCCGACCCACCTTGTCGGGGCCTTCAGCGCCGCGCGCGCCCTTGCTCACCAACCGACCTTCGATCAGGCTGAAATTCTGGCCGGTCGCCGGAGCGGGAGACACGTCATGAGCCTGATCGAGACCCGTCGCCATCAGATGTTCCCGGTGCTCGACGTCGCCCAGATCGAGACCGCTAAACGCTTCGCCAGCGGCGGGGCGCGGCCATTCGCGCGCGGCGAGGTGGTGTTCGACGTCGGCGAGCGCGCCGCGCCGGCCTGGCTCGTGCTCGAGGGCACCATCGAGGTCGTGCGCCGGGACGGGCTCAACCACGAAGCGGCCATCGTCACCCTCGGTGCCGGCCAGTTCAGCGGCGAGATCAGCCAGCTCGCGGGCCGCGCCTCGCTGGCCGCCGGCCGCGTCGGCCCTCGGGGCTGCACGGCTCTGCCCTTCGATGCCGCCCATCTGCGCGCGCTCGTAATCGGCTCGGCGGAGGTCGGCGAGGTGATCATGCGCGCCTTCATCCTGCGCCGCGTCGGGCTCATCCAGGAGGGTGGCGCCGGCTCGGTGCTGGTCGGCCGGCCGGGTGCTGCGGACCTCGTGCGGTTGCAGGGCTTCCTCGCCCGCAACGGCTACCCCTGCACCGTGCTGGACGCTTCGGCCGAGGGCGAAGGCCGCGCCATCGTGCAGCGCCTTGGCGTCCACCCCGAGGACCTGCCGCTGATGCTCTGCCCGAACGGCACCGTGCTGAAGCGGCCAACCGACGCCGAGGCCGGGGCCTGCCTCGGCATCACCCCCGACCTCGATCCCGAAACCTTGTACGACGTGGCCGTAGTCGGGGCCGGCCCGGCCGGCCTCGCCACCGCCGTCTACGCCGCCTCCGAGGGTCTCTCGGTACTCGTGCTCGATCAGCGCGCGATCGGCGGCCAGGCGGGAGCGTCCGCCCGGATCGAGAACTATCTGGGCTTCCCCACCGGCATCTCCGGCCAGGCCCTGGCCGGCCGCGCCTCCAGCCAGGCGCTGAAATTCGGCGCCGAGATCGCCGTCCCCCTCGAGGTCGCGCGGCTCGATTGCGGCGGTCGCGAGCGCCGGCCGGGCGATCCCCTGCGCCTGGAGCTCACCGACGGTCGCGCCCTGCGGGCGCGCGCCGTGGTGGTCGCCTCCGGGGCACGCTATCGCCGTCCGGACATCCCGGACCTTGCGACCTTCGAGGGTGCTGGCGTCTCCTACTGGGCATCGCCCGTCGAAGCGAAGCTCTGCGAGGGCGAGGAGGTGGCGCTGATCGGCGGCGGCAACTCGGCTGGCCAGGCGGTCGTGTTCCTCGCCCCCAAAGTCAAGCGCCTGCACCTGGTCGTGCGCAGGGCAGGGCTCGAGGCGACCATGTCGCGCTATCTGATCGACCGCATCGGCGCCCTTCCGAACGTCGAGCTGCACGTCGGCAAGGAGGTGGTGGCACTCGAGGGCGACCGGACCGATGGCCTCACGGCCGCCGTGTTCCGGGAGCGGACCAGCGGCGCCACGCGCACCTGCCAGCTGCGCCATCTTTTCCTGTTCATCGGCGCCGATCCCAATGCCGGCTGGCTCCAGGACCGCGCGGCGGTCGACGCCAAGGGCTTTGTCCTGACCGGCCTCGACGTCGCGCACGGCGCAAGCACCTCCGGCCGCCCGACGCTGCCGCTCGAGACCAGCTTTCCCGGCGTGTTCGCGATCGGCGACGTGCGCGCGGGCTCGACCAAACGGGTCGCGGCGGCGGTCGGCGAAGGTGCTGCCGTCGTCGCCCAGATCCACACCGTCCTCGCGCACCCGCGCGAGCACTGACCGACTCCGGGCATCAACCCGCGTCGCGGGCCAGGCCGAAAGCGCCGACAACGCTTTCCGCCCGAAACCGCCAACCGGGATGGAATACCGGCCCCCACTGATCGCGCGCTCCACCCTGCCGCGGCCGCCCCTATCTTCCGACCTTGAACCGGGCACGGATTCCCACGGTCGCATGGACCCACCGAAGGAAGCATGAACGAGTTATCGTTAAAATTCGGTTAACACCGCGGGCCCGACGCGGCGGTCGCGATGAAGCTCAGAGTTGACACAGCCCCGCCTCGGATGTCCTCCTAGGATGGGGGCACCGTACGACAAGGATCGCCTCGGAGCGCCGCGGGGTGACCGACCATCACGACGTCTTCCTGAGCTATAGCCACTCCGACAAGGAGGCGGCGACCAACCTCCTCGCCCAGCTCGATAAGGCTGGTCTCGACGTTTTTCGCGACCAGGAGCGCATCCGCGCGGGCGACCTCTGGCTCGACCGCCTTCAGGAAGCCGTCGAGGCCTGCGGCAGCTTCGTCCTGCTGGTGGGGCGCGACGGCGTGCGCCGCTGGGTCGGCGCCGAGGCTCAGGTGGCGCTCAACCGTTACTTCGGTCCGCACGAAGAGGCTCTGCGCCTGCCGATTTTTCCGATCCTCCTTGGCGCGATCCAGCCGGACACGCTGCCGGCCTTTGTCCGCTTGTTCCAGGGTACGCCCTGGAACGGGTCCGATCCCCTCCCCGACACCATGCTCGCGCAGATCCGCGAGCGGGCCATCGTCAGCAGCGAGATGACCTTCGAGGGCTGCCCCTTCGTCGGCCTCGAGGCCTACCGCCCGGATCAAGCGCAGCTGTTCTTCGGCCGCCAGAAGGAGACCCTGGACGCGCTCGCCTGCTTCGACACCCCGCCGGGCAGCCCGACCGTCCGCTGGCTCGAGATCAACGGCAACAGCGGCTGCGGCAAGTCCTCGCTGATGAACGCCGGCCTCCTGCCGCTGGTCGATCAGGGCTGGCTCTGGCCGCGCACCGGGTTCGAGCGCTGGCGGCTGATCGGCCCGGTGATGCCTGGCGAACGCCCGGTTGCGATGCTCGCCGAGCACCTCGCGCGGGCCTTCAAAGAGCATGAGCCCTCCTTGGAGATGAGCTATGTCCGCCGGCAACTTGAACAGGGCGACGAGCGCGCGCTCGCCGACTGGCTGCGCGGCCGCAAGCCGGATGACCAGACCGCCTTCCTGCTTGCGATCGATCAGTTCGAGGAGCTGTTCACCTTTGCCGACCCGGCCGAGCGCGGCCGCTTCGACCGCCTGCTCGCCGCCGCGCTGGCCGACGCCGCCTGCCCGCTGTTGGTCCTCTCGACGGTGCGGAGCGACTTCCTGGACCGTTTCGACGAGCTGCTGCCGCGGCTGGTCCCCGTCCGCAACCGGTCAGGCAAGCTTTGGACGCTCCCCCTGATTCGCGCCGATGCGCTCCGCGAGATCATCTCCGGCCCGGCCCGGCTCGCCGGCCTCGACGTGAGCGAGGTCCAGGAGGCGATGGTCGCCGAGGCCCGCGACGAGCCGGGCGCGCTCCCCCTGGTCGAGAATGCGCTCCAATGGCTCTGGGAGCAGCGCACGAACGCCCGCCTGAGCGGCCGGCTGCTTACCGAGCGGGGCGGGCTCGCCGGTATACTGAGCGAGGGCGCCGACCGCCTGCTCGCCAGTCTCGGCAAGGAGCGCGGGCGGGCCCTGGAACTGCTCTTCCGGCTGGTCAACATCGATCCGGAGGGCCGGCGTCACACCCGCCGCCGGCTCCCGCTCCCGGAGGCCGTGGCGGTGGCGGGCGGCGGTTCAAAAGGCCGAGCCCTGATCGATCGCCTGGCCGGCACGCGCGCCCACGATGACCCAAAGGCCAAGCGGCCGCTGCGGTTGATCACGATCACCGAGGACGCCAGGAACGGGACGACGCCTCCGAAGGGCGAGGGTTGGGTCAACCTGATCCACGAAACCCTGATCCGCAGCAAGGGCCTCGACGACAAGGGGCAGCCGCAACCCTACTGGCCGACCCTCTGGCAATATATAGAGCAGAACAAGGAGCGGGCGGCGCGGCGTGAGCGCCTGCAGTTGCAGGCGCGGGAGTGGAAGGAGCGCAAGGGCTTCGCCCGGCTCTTCGGGCTCGCCGGCTGGTTGGAGCTGTTCGGCTTTCGCGGGCTCGCGGATCCCGGCAGCATCGAGCGTCGCTACCTCCGCTGGAGCAAGGCCAGGGCCGCGGTACTTGGGGTTGCCATGGCCGCAATCCTTGCCGTCGTGGGCGAAGAGCTATGGTGGGTCGCAGCGCGCGGGCTGCCCCTTGAGGTGCTGGTAGAGCGCTGGGCATACGCGCTCGGGAAGTCGCCACCCCTCCCCGAGCTGGTCACGATCGGCGCTGGCCCGTTCGAGATGGGCGAAAAGGGACAAACTCATCCGGTGATCTTCTCTCAAACCTATGATCTCGGCGCAACCGAGGTGACGTTTCGCGACTGGGACGCATGTGTCGCCGACGGTGCCTGCAATGGGTATCGCCCTGCCGATCAAGGGTGGGGCCGTGACCTTCAGCCGGTGATCAACGTGTCGTGGGAAGACGCGAAGGCATACGCCACGTGGCTGAGCCGCAAGCTCGGCAGGATCTGTCGTCTGCCGAGCGAGGCCGAGTGGGAATATGCCTGCCGTGCTGGCACCAAGACCGAGTTCGCCCTGCCGGCCCCGGGTGGCAGCGACGACATCAAGGGCAAGGGCCTTGCCAACTGTGCCGACTGCGGCAGCAAATGGGATGGTAGGCAGACCGCTCCGGCGGCCAGCTTCCCGGCCAACGGCTGGGGCGTCTACGACATGCACGGCAACGTCTTCGAGTGGGTCGAGGACTGCTGGCACGAAGACTACGGCGGAGCGCCTGAGGATGGTCGAGCCTGGCTGGAAGGGAATGACGGCAATTGCGGGGCCCGCGTGGTGCGCGGCGGGTCCTGGGGCTTCCCTCAGGACAGCGCGCGCTGCGCCGACCGCAACGGGAGCAGCCCGAACGGCCGGGGCGGCGGCGCCGGGTTTCGTGTGGTGTGTTCGTCCCCCATCACGAATCGCTGATCTCTGAAGCGCTGCGCGCCTCTGGCGCGCAGCGCCGACGCAGATTTTTCGGGCTCTCGGATGCCGTTTGTCTGGCCACCACTCATCCATCACGGCTTGATCGTGAGTGCCGGCGGCAGCGCCGGCGGGGCGGCCCGTCGACTCGTCCCCGCGTGGTGCGCGGCGGGTCCTGGAACAACAATCAGGACAACGCGCGCTGCGCCAACCGCAACAGGAACAACCAGGTCCCGCGAGTCGACGACCGGGAAGGCACGGCCTGCTCGGCGCCGGAGTTGCCTCTCACCCCGCGCGGCGCCTCGTCACGGACCGGGCCGGCTTCACGGTTCCGCGCCCGGGCCCGGCGGCGGAGCCAAGCAGGTTACCGCCGCGCGCCGTATCGACCAGCGTGATCTGCGCCGCGACTCCGCAGGCCGCGAGCGCCGCGTGCAACCGCTCGACCTTGGAGCCGCGATAGCGCGGGTCGAGCAGACGACGCACCTCCTTCTCATCCGTTCCAAGCCTCCGGGCGAGGGCAGATTTGCTCACACCTCCCTGCCGCATGGCGCTGAACAGCGCGGCCTTGTAAGCGAGGACCGGCGGCAAGGGGACGGCATGCATGCCGCGACGCAGGGGCGAGGGCGCCGGGAGATCCTCCCCGTCGAAGATCCGCGCCGCCACCGCCTCGGCGAGGCAGTCTGCGGCCTCCGCCAGGGCTTCCGCCCGGTCCGCGCCGTCGGTCAACGCCTCCGGAAAGTCCGGGAAGCGCACCTGAACCCGCCCCTCGTCGTCGGCGGCCAGGCGTGCAGGCCAGGCAAGGGTCGTTTCTCTGCTGCGGGCCATCCCTTTCTCACCCATCCAGATCGCGCGGATCGAGGCCAAGCTGGCGGAGCATGTCGGCCAGCAACCCGCGGCTCAGTTCCTTCTTGCGGTCCTTCACGACAGTCTTACGGTTGCCAAAGTACAGCGTGCCGTGACTTCCTTTGCCTCGTCGGGTGACGAAGCGAACCTCTGCGGCACGTCGGCGCCCAAGCCTCCGGATGGCGCGGATGAACTCGGCCCCCGTCATGCGTCTCGCATCTTCGGGCAAAAATGTCCGATGTCAACCGGACATTCATGCCCGCACTCTCGCTGATCACGCATTCTCGCCCGAGATGCGTCAGCATGGCGCAGATTTGCGTCCTCTCGCCACAACGGAAAATGCGTCGCGGGTCTCCACCTCAGCCTGATCTATCGCCAGAGGTGCCGTTTTCTCCATCGGATTGATTCAGCTGATATTGGTATTTTGCCAGCTAATTCAATAAGATGTAATGTGTTCAAATAGCAGTGTCTGAGGATGATGTGAGGCTGAGTGGAGATGGAGACCGCTGATCCGATGGCTTTATTTGACCGGCCAAGTAAAAAATGCTACAGTTTTGACGCATGGCAAATATTGGATGCGCCACTTTTGCGCCATCCCTGGCGCATTCCAAGTCGAACGGGTGTGCCTCAGCGGATGGGTGGAATTGGGTCGACTCCAGCGCGGATCAATCCGGGGGCGGTTTCGGGTCTTCTTGGTTCGATTTGGCGATGGCGACGAGGATTTTGACATGCGACGCGCGGCGGATTTGTGATTGCAGGGCGTGCCGTGTTACTTGCGGCTATGCTTGCCAGCGACTTGTGATCGGGATGGAGCCGGGGTGGCGATCCGGCTCCATCGACCCGGGGCTTACTCGCTGGCGCGGATCCGGACGTAGGAGCCGGGGGCGTCCTCAAGCGGCGCGAGCCTGCCGTCGCCCGGCTGGCGGGCGGGCACCTTCGGGCCGCCTTTGCGCGCGAGCCACTCGGCCCAGTCTGACCACCACGAGCCCTCGTGCCAGGTGGCGCCGGCAAACCATTTTTCGGGGTCCTTGGGCAACCGCGAATTGGTCCAATAGCCGTATTTGTTGGCCGCGGGCGGGTTGATCACGCCGGCGATGTGGCCGGATGCGCCGAGGACGAAGCGGCGCGGGCCCGAGAAGGCTTGCGTGCCCGGATAGCAGGACGGCCAGGGGGCGATGTGGTCCTCCTTGGTCGCGAAGATGTAGACGGGCGTCTTGACCTGCGCGAGGTCGATCGGGGTGCCATCCAGGGTGAGGCCGCCCGGCTGCATCAGCCGGTTCTCCTTGTACACCCTGCGCAGGTAAAAGAGGAGCATGGCCGCCGGCAGCCGGGTCGCGTCCGAGTTCCAGTACAGCAGATCGAACGGCGGCGGCTCGCGCCCCAGGAGATAATTGTTGACCACGAACGACCAGATCAGATCGTTCTCGCGCATCATGCTGAACATGTCGGCCATGTGGTGGCCTTCGAGGAAGCCCCGCTCCTTGATGTGCTGCTCCATGTGCTCGATCTGCTCGTCATCGATGAACACCGCGACCTCGCCGACGTTGTCGAAATCGAACAGAGTCGCGAGGAAGGTCGCCGACTTCAGCCGGTCGTCGCCCTTGGCGGCCAGATAGGCGAGCGTGCTCGCGATCAGGATGCCGCCGATGCAGAAGCCCAGCACGTTGATCTCGCGCTCGCCGGTTGCCTGCTCGATCGCCTCGAGCGCGGCGAGCGGCCCGTCGAGCATGTAGTCGGCGAAGTCCTTGTGGGCCAGATCTTGGCGCGGGTTGACCCA
This sequence comes from uncultured Alphaproteobacteria bacterium, assembly GCA_963815435.1. Taxonomy (GTDB): domain Bacteria; phylum Pseudomonadota; class Alphaproteobacteria; order Geminicoccales; family Geminicoccaceae; genus DATAOG01. The sequence goes on along the minus strand of CAWFGZ010000054.1, from coordinate 125,519 downwards.
GGAGACCACGAACACGGTGTGCCCCTGATCGACCGCCCACTTGATGAAGCTGTTGCGCGGCTGCAGATCGAGGATGTAAAACTTGTTGATCCAGGGCGGCACGATCAGGAACGGGCGCCGGTAGACCTGCTCGGTGCTCGGCGCGTATTGGATCAGTTGCATGAGGTCGTTCTGGAACACGACCTTGCCGGGCGAGGTCGCGACGTTCTTGCCGACCTCGAAGGCGCTGTAATCGCTCATGCTGATCTCGAGGCGCCCCTTGCCGCGCTCGAGGTCGTCGAGGAGATGCTGCAGGCCGTCCAGGAGGTTCTGGCCGCCGGTCTCCTTGGCCTTGCGCAGCACGGCAGGATTGGTCAGCACGAAGTTGGAGGGCGACGCGGCGCTCACGAACTGGCGCGTGTAAAACTCGACCTTCTCCCGGTCCCGGCGCTCGAGCCCCTCGACGTCCTTGACCAGGCCGCGCAGCCAGCGGGCGCTCAGGAGGTACGACTGCTTGATGTAGTCGAACACCAGGTCCTCGTTCCAGGCCTCGTCCCTGAAGCGGCGATCACCTTTTTCCGGCTCGATCAGCGGCTCGGCCTCCTCGCCGAGCATGCGCTGCACGGTGCGCTGCCAGAGCGCCATGTTTGCCTGCCAGAGCTGCATCTGCGCTTCGGCGAGCCGAGCCGGGTCGGCCATCAGCCTGGAGCCGAGCTCGAAGAAGGCCCGGCCGACCGCCTGCGGGTCCATGATCGTGAACGTGTCGTCGCCCGCCGCCTCGACCTGACGCTCCCAGAAGGCCTGTGCGATCCTCTGGCTCTTCTGCGCGAACTCGGCGAATTGCTGCGCTGCCTCGCCCGGATCGGGGGCGGCGGCCTGGCTGGTCTGGCTTGCACTCACGAAGGCGGCTCCTGCTTGCTTTGGAGGATCGCGAAGGGCCGAGGCGAGCTGCGCCGCCGCCCCGACCGCCAACCGCATCATTAGGAGGATAGAATTGGCGCGCGGCGATGGCCAGAGTGCAACTGCTTCGCCTGCGCCGCGAGCCGACCTCGCGCGGCGCCCGCAAGGTGTTGCGTTTGCCCAAAAGTCGCCTACCATGGGCGCCAACCAGGGAGGCGCTGCGCAAAGGCCGCATGCCTCCGTCGCTTGCGCGGAGGCGCTGAATGGTGGCGGATCTCGTTGCGCACCATCGCCGGACTCGAGCGGCCGGACCCGGCAGCATCGCCTTCGCCGGTCAGGAGATCACGCACGCGCCGGTTCAGGACCGCGGCGAAAGTGTGAACCGAAAGGGAGACAGCAATGTCGAAGAAAGTCTGGGCTGGACTACTGGCAGGCGCTGCTTTGACGCTTGCCAGCGGGGTCGCATCCGCTGAGGAGCTCACTATTTTGTGGGCAGAGTGGGACCCGTCAAACTATCTGCAGGAACTGGTCAACGAGTATACCGCCGAGACTGGCGTCACCGTCACCGTCGAAACCACGCCGTGGACCGATTTCCAGACCAAAGCCTTCGCCGAGTTCAATGCGAAGGGCGATGCCTACGACATGGTCGTCGGCGATTCCCAGTGGCTCGGCGCCGGCTCGACTGGCGGTCACTACGTCGACCTCACCGACTTCTTCGCGAAGCACAAACTCGCCGAGGTGATGGCGCCGGCCACGGTCGAGGGCTACGCCGAATACCCGAAGGGCAGCAAGAAGTACTGGGCTGTTCCCCTCGAGGGCGACGCCAACGGCTGGGCCTATCGCAAAGACTGGTTCGAGGACCCGAAGGAGAAGGAAGCCTTCAAGGCGAAATACGGTTACGAGCTCGACGTGCCGAAGACCTGGGCGCAGATGCGCGACATCGCCGAGTTCTTCTATCGGCCCGACGAGAAACGCTACGGCATCGCCATCTACACCCAGAATACCTATGATGCCATGGCGATGGGCTACGAGAATGCCCTCTTCAGCTTCGGTGGCGACCTTGGCGACTATTCGACCTACAAGGTCGATGGCATCGTCAACTCGCCCGAGGCGATCGCGGCCCTCAAGGCCTACAAAGAGCTCTACAAATTCACGCCGCCCAACTGGGGCAACACGTTCTTCCTGGAGGACAACCAGGCGATCACCGAAGGCCTGGCGGCGATGAGCATGAATTTCTTCGCCTTTTTCCCGGCGCTCGCGAACAAGGCGACCAACCCCCACGCCGACGTGACCGGCTTCTTCGCCAATCCCGCCGGCCCGACCGGCCAGCAGCATGCGGCGCTTGGTGGTCAGGGCATCTCCATCGTCACCTACTCCAAGAAGCGTGATGAGGCGTTCAAGTTCCTGGAGTGGTTCATTCGCAGCGACGTCCAGAAGAAGTGGGCCGAACTCGGCGGCTACACCTGTGATGCCTCAGTGCTGTCGTCGCCGGAGTTTCGCAACGCGACCCCCTACAACGAAGCCTTCTACCAGTCGATGTTCATGGTCAAGGACTTCTGGGCGTCGCCGGAGTATGCGGAACTGCTGACCCAGATGAACAACCGCATCTATCCGTACGTCGTCGGCGGGCAGGGCACGGCCGAGGATGCCCTCAACGGACTCGAGAAGGACTGGACGGCCACACTCAAGAAATACGGACGCTTGTAGGGATTTCCCGGATCGGAGCGATCGGAGGAGGCGTCGCCTCCTCCGATTCGACCGTTACCACCGATCGTGGGAGGAGGTAGTTGGCGGTCTTCACCCAACTCGCACCGCAGTCACGGGCCACGGCGCGGGGCTGGAGCGATCTCAGTATCCGCAATCTCTTCATCATTCCGACGATCGCCTTCCTGATCATCTTCAACGTGTTCCCGCTGATCTACTCGCTGGGTTATTCGTTCACCGACTTTCGCGCGTCAATGAACGAGCCGGCCAATTTCGTCGGCTTGCAGAACTACCGCGAGCTGCTGTCCGATCCCAACATCTGGCGCAACTTCACGGTCACCGCGAAATACGTGATCGTCTCGGTCGGCGGGCAGGTTGTCGTCGGCTTCGGCATCGCCTTGCTGCTCAACCGTCCGTTCCCCTTCAAGGGCCTGATCACGACCCTTCTGCTCCTGCCGATGATGATGTCGATGGCAGTCGTCGGCCTGTTCTGGAAGCTGCTTTACGATCCGTCCTGGGGGATCATCAACTACGCGCTCCATCTCGGAACCTTCGAATGGCTCTCCAACCCCAACATGGCGCTCTACGCGATCGCCATCACCGACACCTGGATGTGGGCGCCGTTCGTCATGCTGCTGTCGCTCGCGGGCCTGTCGGCGGTCCCCCAGCACCTTTATGAGGCGGCAGCCATCGACCGGGCCGGCCACTGGTACACCTTCAGGCGGATCACCTTGCCCCTGGTCGCGCCGCTCCTGCTGATCGCGATCATCTTTCGCACCATGGAGGCCTTCAAGACCTTCGATCTCGCCTTCATCATGAGCGGTCAGCCGACCACCGAGCTGATCGCGATCAGGCTGTACAAGATGGCCTTTCAGGAATGGCAGACCGGCAGGTCCTGCGCGCTAGCCTACCTGGTCCTGATCGCCGTGCTCGCGATCACCAACATCTATGTCAAGTATCTGAACAAGGTGAAGGAGCGCTGAGATGGCCGCCGTGAGCTCGCCCGGCAACAAGGCGTTCGACCGGCTCGCCGTCGCCGCGGTCCTGATCATCACGCTGATCTTCCTGGCGCCGATCTATTGGATTGCCTCGACCGCATTCAAACCGCGCGCTCTGGCGACCACGGTGCCGCCGACCGTGTTCTTCCAGCCGGAAATCACACCATTCATCAAGCTTTTCACCAAGCGCGTTCAGCTCACCCGCCCGGTCGACCCCGAGGTCTACGCCGCAGCACCCTGGTGGGAGAAGCGCATCTACGACGGCGGCGAGCGCGTCCTCAGGGTCGGCGACAGCGTTCAGCTCTCGCCTTATCCCGACCGCTTCCTCAACAGCCTGATCATCGCCGTGACCAGCACCTTCCTCGCGGTCAGCATGGGCACCCTCACGGCCTATGGCTTCTCGCGCTTCAAACTCGCCGGCGCGAATGACCTCCTCTTCTTTATCCTCTCGACGAGGATGTTGCCGCCCGTGGTGGTCGCGATACCAATGTTCCTCATGTATCGCGCGGTCAGCATGACCGATACGCATATCGGTCTCATCATCCTCTACACGGCCTTCAATCTGTCGTTCTCGGTCTGGCTGATGAAGGGCTTCATGGACGAGATCCCGAAAGAATACGAGGAGGCGGCTCTGGTCGACGGCTATACGCGCCTGCAGGCCTTCTTCAGGGTCGTGCTGCCGGAGGCGACGACCGGCATTGCCGCGACCGCCGTCTTCTGTTTCATCATCGCCTGGAACGAATATGCCTTCGCGCTGATGATGACCAACCGGCGCGCCCAGACCGCGCCGCCCTTCATCCCGGCGCAGATCGGCTCGGGTCTGACCGACTGGACGGCGATCGCGGCGGGCACGTTCCTCTTCCTGTTGCCCGTGGCGATTTTCACCTTCCTGCTGCGCGGCCACCTGCTCCGCGGCGTCACCTTCGGCGCCATTCGCAAGTGACGGCCATGACGATCCGGCGCCTCAGCGCCAAGGTCCTCGAGCCGATGGCGATGTACACGATGATCGCGGGCATCGTCGCGCTTTGCCAGCCATGGAGCCTGTTCCTGCACCGCTATGGCATCGCCATCATCCTGGTCGGTCTGGTCGGCTTTCTGATCTTTTCGCACGTCCCGGCGCCGAGTGACGAAGAGTGACCTGGGCCTCATGGCTGAGATAATCCTGAGCGACGTCGAAAAGTACTTCGGCGACCTGTACGTCATTCGAAAGCTGAACCTGACCATTCAGGACCGGGAGTTCGTCGTGCTGCTCGGCCCCTCGGGCTGCGGCAAGACGACCACCTTGCGGTCCATCGCCGGTCTCGAGGAGATCGACAGCGGCGACATTCTGATTGACGGCCGCCCGGTGCAGAATCTCAAGGCGGCCGATCGCGACATCGCCTTCGTCTTCCAGCTCTTCGCGCTTTATCCGCATCTCACGGCGTACGAGAACATCGCTTTTCCGCTCCGCGCCGCGCGCGAGGGTCGCGCCGCCGTCGACAGCCAGGTCCGAGACGCTGCCAAGGCGCTCCGTATCGAGCATCTGCTGAACAAGCGCCCGTCGCATCTTTCGGGCGGCGACATGCAACGGGTCGCCATCGGGCGCGCGTTGGTGCGGCGGCCGAAGGCGATGCTCATGGACGAGCCGATCGGCGCGCTCGACGCCAAGCTGCGCGAGGAGATGCGGAGCGAACTGAAGCGCCTCCATCTGGAGAACGGCACGACGACCGTCTACGTCACCCACGATCAGGTCGAGGCGATGTCGTTGGCCGATCGGATCGCGATCATGGATGACGGTCTGCTGCAGCAGGACGGCAGCCCGACCGAAGTCTATAGCCACCCGGCCAATCTGTTCGTGGCGCAATTCATCGGCAGCCCGGTCATGAACGTTTCCCGGGCAAGCATCAGAGCCGAGGACGGGCGGACCACGGTGGTCTTCGGCGATGGCGACGGCGCCTTCGCCTTTCCGGGCGAGCTGCACCGGCAGATCGCCGCCGCGGGCGACGCCGGGCCCGATCTCATGGTCGGCGTCCGACCCGAGAACGTCTTCGTCGCCCGGCAGGAGACCGAGGGCTACATCCCCGTCGAGGCGCATATCATCGAGCCGCTCGGCGCCTACGACATCGTCGACCTCAAGCTCGGCCAGCAGTTGCTGCGCGCCCGCACCGCGAGTGGCTATGTCGGCAAGCCGGGCGACATCGTCTGGGCGAAGCTCGACGAGACGCAGACCCACTTCTTCAGCTTTCGCACCGAACGAGCGCTGCCCGTGCGGCTTGGAAACGACCGTGGCCGCGATCAGGCTTGAGAACGTAACCAAGGTGTTCGGCGCCCATGCGGCGCTGAAGGATCTGACGCTGGAGGTCGGCGACGGTGAGTTCTTTGTCCTTCTTGGCCCGACCGGTGCCGGCAAGACCACGACGCTTCGTCTCATCGCCGGGCTCGAGCGGCCGACCGGCGGCAGCATCTCGATCGGCGGTGAGGACGTGCGCGATTGGAGCGTCGCCGAGCGGGACGTCGCGCTGGTCTTCCAGTACTACTCGCTCTATCCGCGTTACACCGTGCGCCAGAACCTCGAGTTTCCGCTGAAATCCAAGGCACGCCGCCTCTCCAAGGCAGAGATCGACATGCGGATCGCCGGTGCGGCGAAGACGCTCCGCATCGAGCATCTGCTCGAGCGCAAGACCGACAAGCTCTCCGGCGGCGAGATGCAGCGCGTGTCGATCGGCCGCGCGATCGTGCGCGAGCCGCGCGCCTTCCTGATGGACGAGCCCCTTTCCAATCTCGACGCCAAATTGCGCGAGGCGCTCAGGTCCGAGCTGAAGGATCTGCAGATGAAGCTCGGCGCCACCTTCCTCTTCGTCACCCACGACCAGGTCGAGGCCATGTCGATGGGCGACAAGGTTGGCGTGCTGAACGCCGGGCGCATCGCCCAGATCGCCACGCCGCGTGAGATCTACAGCCACCCGCGGGACGTCTTCGTGGCAAGCTTCGTCGGTTCGCCGCCGATGAACATCGTGGCCGGCGAGTTGCGGGACGGGCGCGTCGTCGCCCTCTCGGGCCGGCTCGACCTCGGCCTCGAAGGCTCGATCAGGGCCAAGCTCGGCCACCGGAGCGGCCCGATCCGGCTTGGTATCCGGCCCGAGAACATCAGCGTCGGCAACGGCGCGCCCGCCGAGGCCCGCGTCCATCACGTCGAGAACCACGGCGTCGAGCAGGTCGTGACGCTGCGCGCCGACGATCATCTCTTCAGCGCGACGGTCCCGGCGACGGTTGCCATTGCGATCGACAGCACCGTCGGCTTCACCTGGGACCGGGCCAAACTTCATTTCTTCGACGCTGAGACCGGGGTCAATCTGATCTGAATGGCGTAGATAGGCTGCAAGGACGGGGAGGGACGGCGATGAGCAGCGACATCCTGGTGCAACTGGCGGGGGCGCTCGCCAGTGGCAAGATCCAGGTGATCGATCTCAGCCAGACGCTTCGGCCATCGACCCCGGTGATCCAGCTGCCGCCCGAGTTCGCGCCCTCGAGCCCGTTCCGAATCGAGGAGATCTCGCATTACGATCAGCGCGGGCCCGCTTGGTATTGGAACAATTTGTCCTGCGGCGAGCACACCGGAACCCATTTCGATGCGCCGGCACACTGGGTCACCGGTAAGGACTATGCCGAGGGCTTCACCGACACGCTGCCGGTCGAGCGCTTCATCGCGCCCGCCTGCGTCATCGACTGCTCGAAGGAGGCGGCGGCCGACGAGCGCTTCGTCCTGGAGCCGGCGCACATCCAGGCCTTCGAGGCGGCGCATGGGCGGATCCCCGCCGGCGCCTGGGTGCTGATGCGGACCGACTGGTCGAAGCGGACCGATCCGGCGGCGTTCCTCAACATGAAGGACGACGGCCCGCATGTGCCAGGGCCGAGCGCCGCGGCGGTGCGCTTCCTGGTCGAGAAGCGTGTGTTCAACGGCTGGGGGGTCGAGGCGGTCGGCACCGATCACGGCCAGGCATTCGCCTTCGAGCCGGCGTTTCCGGCGCACCATCTGATGCACGGCGCGGGGAGGCTCGGGCTCGCGTCCTTGTGCAACCTCGATCAGCTGCCGCCGAAGGGGTCGCTCCTGATCACGGCGCCGCTCAAGATCGAGCGCGGCTCGGGCAGCCCCCTGCGCGTCCTGGCGCTCGTGCCGGGCTGAGGCGCTGAGGGCCCGGTGGCAGACCAGCATGCCGTGCCGGCGGGCTACGTTCTTCGCGAGCTTCGGGCCGACGATCTCGATGCGATCAGCCGCGTGCACTGGCGCGCCTGCCGGATCGCCTACCGGTTCATGAGCTGGTCCTACAGTGAGGACGAGGTGCGGCGCTGGTATGCCGGCAAGCTCCGGGAGTGGGACTGGGGCCAAGTCGCGTGCGCCGGCGAGAGCGTGATCGGCTTCAGCGCAACGATCGGGGCGCACCTCGACCAGCTGTTCGTCGATCCGGATCATCAGCGGGCCGGGGTCGGCGGCGCACTGCTCGCGGCGCTGCTGGAACGCGGGCTGCGGCCCGCGACCTTGAACGTTTTCGCCCTGAATGCGCCGGCGCGGGCGCTCTACGAGCGCTTCGGCTTCCGGCAGGTCGATGCCTCTTGGAACGAGCCTGACCAGGCGCTCGAGCTCCTCTACCAGCTCGACCAACCCTAGCTCCGGGTCGCGCGATGGCCTCGCCCGATCCGGGGCCGGGCGGCGGCGAGAACTTGCCCATCAAGCGCAGCTTGTGTAGGCATCGGCGCGCGCTCGCGGCTGGCCGCGCGCGGGCCATTCGGCTGCGAGAAAGGAGCTGACGCCTGACGATGCTGCGTGATGCGCGTGAGATCGAGGACGGGACGGTCCTCGAGTGTGACCTTGCAATCGTCGGCGCGGGGGCGGCCGGGATCACGATCGCGCGCGCCTTCGCGGGCGGCCGGGCGAAGGTCTGCCTCCTGGAGAGCGGCGGGCTCGAATACGAGGCGGCGGTCCAGGACCTCTACAAGGGCGTCAATGTCGGTCTGCCCTATTACGAGCTGGATGTTTGTCGGCTGCGCTTCTTCGGCGGCACGACCAACCACTGGGAGGGGCGTTGCCGGCCGCTCGATGAGCTCGACTTCGAGGCGCGCCCCTGGGTGCCGCTGTCCGGCTGGCCGTTTCCGCGGGCCGAGCTCGACCCCTACTACCCGGAAGCGCAGAAGCTCTGCCAGCTCGGCGCCTTCGACTATGACCCTGAGGCCTGGCTCAACTCTGGCCAGACCCTGCTGCCGTTCGATCCCACCAAGGTGGTGAGCCGGATGTGGCAGTACAGCCCACCGACCCTGTTCGGCGAGGTTTACCGGGCGGAGTTGGAGCGAGCCGGCAACATCGAGGTAGTCCTGCACGCGAACGTGGTCGAGATCGCGGCCGGCGAGGGGGCCGCGGAGGTCAAGGAACTCGAGGTCGCGACCCTGGACGGCCGGCGGCTGAAGGCGCGCGCGCGCCTCTACGTCCTCGCCTGTGGCGGGCTCGAAAATCCGCGCCTGCTGCTGGTCTCGCGCCGCCAGGTCAACGTCGGCCTCGGCAATCAGCGGGACTGGGTCGGCCGCTGCTTCCAGGAGCACCCGAATTGCAGTGGCGGGCGTGCGCTCGTGGTCGATCCGGCGGCGCTTAGCTTCTACACCTTCGGCGAGGGCGGCGGCCAAGCTCAGGGAATCAAGGTCGTCGGCAGCCTCAGTCTCAGTCCCGAGCGGCAGGCCGCCGCACAGCTCCTGAACTTCGACGGTCTCTACACGACCGACAACATCGGCGATACCGGCTACGCGGCGCTCCGCCGGATTTGGAACTCGGCCGAGCACGGCACCTGGCCGGACGATCTCGCAGGCGATCTCTGGCGGGCGCTGATCGACATCGACGATACCGCGGCGGGCTTGATGGGCCGCCTGGGCATCCGTCAGTATCGGGCCGATAAGACCGCTTTTCTGATGTGGTCGAGCTCCGAGCAGGCGCCAAATCCGGACAGCCGGGTCGAGCTCGGCCCGGAGGTCGATGCCCTCGGCCTGCCTCGTATCGAGCTCGACTGGCGGCTGAGTGAGCTGGACGTCCGCTCGCTTCGCGCGGGCTACCAGGTGGTGGCCGAGGAATTCGGCCGGACTGGGGTCGGCCGCGTGCGGATCGACCCCTGGCTGGACGCCGATGTCACCACCTGGGGGCCGGAGCTCGAGGGCGCCAGCCACCATATAGGTACGACGCGCATGAGCCGCGATCCCGCTCAGGGCGTGGTCGATCCGAGCTCACGGGTGCACGGCATCGCCAATCTCTATGTCGCCGGCAGCTCGGTCTTTCCGACCTCGGGCAGCGCCAATCCGACGCTGACCATCGTCGCACTCGCGCTGCGCCTGGCAGAGGAGTTGAAGCGCCAGCTGGGCGTATGACCGACCGCGAGCAAGCGCACCGCCGCTAGCGAGGGGGCAGCCGGGGCGGGCGGATTCCCCGATCGAGCGAGAGCGCGTAGGGGAGCGGATAGGGGTACGGATTGGCGGTTGCCGGCACCTCCTGGTTCATGCGCGCCCGCAGGATGCCGCAGTCCCAGCGGTAGCCGGCCGGCGTGCCGGCGAGCCCGCTCGCGGTGAAGAACCGGCACTCGCACTGGACTTCGGCCTGCACGCTCAACTGGCCGGCGGTCGCTTCGCTGCACGCGAAAGTCTGGCCACGGCTCGGTGTGGCCGCCGCCACGCTCATCACGCCAATCAGGGCGAGCCAGCGTACCCGCGCTGCGCCGCGTGCAGCCATCGCTGCGATCCCGGAGGGCGCTCTCAGACGTCGAGCACGGCGCTGGCGCCGGCCAGCGCCCAAAGCACCCGTCCGCTCGATTGCTCGTAAATCTGGTTGCCGACGATCACGAGAATGATGCCGAGCCCGGTTATGGCCAAGGCGAAGATCGACGCGATGGCGGCATGCCTGAAGGCGACGGCGCTCCACTCGTCCCGCACCAGGCGTTGGATCAGCGTTTGTGCCAACAGCGCCATGCCCATCCTTTCGGCTCATGCACCCAGACAATGCTCCTAAAATACCACGAAAATGTCAATCAATCCCGCTGAACAGATCCGCGTTCGCGCATGCAGTGACGTACGCTCGCGGAGCGCTTTGTGCCGGCTGGGGCCGTGATGGCCAGCTCGCGGGGGTCAGTTCATTGAGCCGGGACGGGCTCCGGCTCGGCATCGGCCGGGGCCTCGCCGAGCGCCGCCGCGACCGCATCGTCGACCCGCTCGAGCCAGACCAGCTCGAGGGCGTCGCGCGCGCTCTCGGGGATATCCTCGAAATCCTTCCGGTTGCGCGCGGGCAACAGCACCCGTTTGATGCCGGCGCGGTGCGCAGCCAGGACCTTCTCCTTGATGCCGCCGACCGGCAGCACCAGGCCGCGCAGGGAAATCTCGCCGGTCACCGCGGTGTCGCTGCGCACATTCTGGTCGGTCAGCAGCGAGACCAGGGCGATGAACATGGCGACGCCGGCCGACGGGCCGTCCTTGGGAATCGCCCCCGCCGGCACGTGGACGTGGATGTCGCTCTTCTCGAACAGGCTCTCGCCGATGCCGAGCTGCCGCGCGCGCGACTTGACCAGGCTGAGCGCGGCCTGGGCGCTCTCCTTCATGACCTCGCCCAGCTGACCGGTCAGGATCAGCTTGCCGCTGCCCGGCACGCGGCTCGCCTCGACGAACAGGATGTCGCCGCCGACCGGCGTCCAGGCGAGGCCGGTCGCGACACCGGGCACGCTGGTCCGCATGGCGAGCTCGCTCTCGACCTTCGCGGCGCCGAGGATCGAGCGCAGATCGGCCGGCTCAATCCGCACGCGCTCGGCCGTGCCTTCGGCGATGCGCATCGCGACGTTGCGGAACACGGAGCCGATCAGGCGCTCGAGATTGCGCACGCCCGCTTCGCGGGTGTAGTCGCGTATGATCGTGCGGATCGCCGCCTCACCGATCTCGACCTGCTCGGGCTTGAGCCCGTTCGCCTCGAGCTGGCGTCTGACCAGATAACGCTTGGCGATCTCGACCTTCTCGTCCTCGATGTAGCTCGGCAGCTCGATCACCTCCATGCGATCGCGCAGCGGCCCCGGGATGGTGTCGAGGACGTTCGCGGTACCGACGAACATCACCTGGCTGAGGTCGAACGGCACCGCCAGATAGTTGTCGCGGAAGGTCGAGTTCTGCTCCGGATCGAGCACCTCGAGCAGGGCCGAGGACGGATCGCCGTGGAAGCCGGCGCCGAGCTTGTCGACCTCGTCGAGCATGAACACCGGGTTGTGCGTGCCGGCCTTGCGGATTCCCTGAACGATGTTGCCGGGCAGCGCGCCAATGTAGGTGCGCCGGTGGCCGCGGATCTCCGCCTCGTCGTGCACGCCGCCGAGGCTCGCGCGCACGAACTTGCGGCCCGTTGCCCGCGCGATGCTCTGGCCAAGCGAGGTCTTGCCGACCCCGGGCGGCCCGACGAAGCAGAGAATCGGGCTCTTGCCGGTCGGGTTGAGCTTGCGGACCGCCAGGTACTCCAGGATGCGCCGCTTGATCTTGTCGAGACCGTAGTGGTCCTCGTCGAGAATCCGGCGCGCCTCGGCGATGTCGATCACATCGTCGCTCTTGACCGACCAGGGCAGCTCGATCAGCCAGTCGAGGTAGGTGCGGACCATCGAGTACTCGGCCGCCGCGTCCGGCATCCGCGCGAGGCGCTTCAGCTCTTTGCGGGCGTGCTGCTCGACCTCCTCGGGCATCTTGGCCTCGGTGATCGCCTTGCTCAGCTCCTCGATCTCGGCCGCGGTGCCCTCGCTCTCGCCGAGCTCCTTCTGGATCGCCTTCATCTGCTCGCGCAGGATGTACTCGCGCTGCCGGCCCTCGACCGCTTCCTTGGTCTGCTGGCCGATGTCGCGGGAGATCTTGAGCACCTCGATCCGATGGCCGATCAGCTCGATCACCTTGTCGAGCCGGGCGCGGACCTCGAAGGTCTCGAGGATGCCCTGCTTCTCATCGGGCGTCAGGTCCATGAAGCTCGCGACCATGTCGGCGCCGGCCGAGGGCGAGGTCAGCGACTGCACGGCGTTGACCAGCTCGGGCGGCACCTGCGGCAGCAGCTGCAGCGCCTCCAGCGACTGCTGCTTGAGAAAGACCAGGCGCGCCTGGAGCTCGGCGTTCTCGACCTCGAACTCCTCGATGCGCTCGACGCGGGCCGCCATGAACGGATAATCCGACAGGAACTCGCGCACGCGAAAGCGCTGCTGACCCTGGCAGACGATGTGGTGCGAGCCGTCGGGCGCGGTGATGTAGCGCAGGATGCTGCCGATCGTCCCGACGGGGTACATGTCGTCGGCCCCCGGGTCCTCGACCTGCGCCTGGCGTTGCAGGAGCACGCCGAGCGGCCTTTCACTGCGCGCGGCCTCCTGGGCGGCGGCGACCGACTTCGGCCGGCCCAGCGAGAGCGGCAGCATGATGCCGGGATAGAGCACCACGTTGCGCACGGGCAGGATGATCAGACCATCCTCGGGCAGGGTTACCGACCTTACCCTCCGCCGGAGCGGCCGGCGCAGCGCCCGGGGCGCTGGCGCTCGTCGGCTCGGTGCGGGCGTGATTAGGCTGCTGCTGTTCTGTCGTCATTCGACCGTTCCACTCACAACTTGCCCAGGCCAAGAACCAGGCAGCCGTCGACCAGCTCGCGCCGCGCGATGGCGAAGCGGCCCGCCGGCAGCTCGATCCGCCGCTCGAAATAGCCGTAGGGAATCTCGAGCCGGCGAATGATGCCGGTGCGCGTGCGCCCGGGCATGGGGCGCTCGCCCGAAACCACGAGCGCGCTGCCGTCGACCTGGACCTGGAGCTGCTCGGCGCGGACCCCCGGCAGGGCGACCATGATCCAGAGCTCGCCCTCGCTCTCCAGAACGTCGACCGGAGGCTCCCAGCTGGGCCGGCGGCCGCGGGCCGCTCGTGGCTGGAAAAACTGCCGATTCAGACGCTCCGCCCGCTCCAGCAGCTCGCAGGCTTCGGCCCACATCCAGGGACCAGGGTCACGTGATGGCATCGGGGACCTTTCGAACGCGCGGGATGGCCAGAGGGTGCTTCTTGCAAACTACTTCTTGCAAACTGCGTCGCCGAAGCGGCCCGGCGAAGCCAGCGTCAACAGGTAGGGACTCGAAACTGCCCATCATATTTCGTTAACGATTGCGCGGATTCAACTCGGATTCGTGTGACATGCTCGAGGACGCTGGCGTCCGGCCTCGGATCGAGCGCCGATCAGGCTGCTGCGGCCGTGAGCGCGACGCGCTATAAGGGCCCGATCAGGGGCGCGCATACGCCTCTTGGTCACACAACGGGGAGGGATGCTCCATGGAACCGGTGCGCTTCGGCGTCATCAGCACCGCCAAGATCGCGATCGAGAAGGTGATCCCGGCGATGCAGCAGTGCCGGCATTGCCGGATCGTCGCCATCGCCTCGCGCGATCGGCCGCGCGCACAGGCGGCGGCGGAGGCGCTCGGCATTGCCAAGGCCCACGGCTCATATGCGGAGCTGATCCAGGACCCGGAGATCGAAGCGGTCTACAACCCGCTCCCCAACCACCTGCACGTGCCGATCTCGATCGAAGCCGCGGCCGCCGGCAAGCACGTCCTCTGCGAGAAGCCGGTCGCGCTGACCGCCGACGAGGCCGGGCGGCTGATCGAGGCCCGCGACCATGCGGGCGTGCTGATCCAGGAGGCGTTCATGGTGCGCCAGCACCCGCAGTGGCTGCGCGCCCGCGAGCTGGTGCGCGAGGGGAAGATCGGCGACCTTCGGGTGGTCCAGGGCAGCTTCAGCTACATGAACCTCGACCCCAAGAACGTCCGCAACCAGGCCGGCATCGGCGGCGGCGGGCTGTACGACATCGGCTGCTATCCGATCGTCACCTCACGCTTTCTATTCGAAGCGGAGCCGAGGCGCGTGATCGCCCAGATCGAGCACGATCCCAAATTCGAGACCGATCGCCTCGCCTCGGTGCTGATGGAGTTTCCGGCCGGTCAGGCGCTGTTCGTCTGCTCGACCCAGCTGGTGCCCTACCAGCGGATGCAGATCTTCGGCACCAAGGGCCGGATCGAGGTCGAGATCCCGTTCAACGCGCCGCCCGATCGCCCCTGTCGGATCTACGTCGACGACGGCAGCCAGCTGGGGGACGGCTCGGCCAGGATGGAGAGCTTCGAGGTGGTCAACCAGTACACGCTCCAGGGCGACGCCTTCGCGCGCGCGATCCGGGGCGCCGCGCCGATCGCCTTCCCGCTCGAGGAACTCGGTCAAGAACATGCGGGTCATCGACGCGATCTTCCGTTCGGGCAAGAGCGCTCAGTGGGAGCGGGTCTGAGCCGAGCGGGGCGCTATAGGCAACAGCGGGCTTCGTCGCTGATCACGCTGACATCGGCGGCGTAAGCTCCGGGTCGTGCCGCCATCGACGACCGACAGCAGGCGGTGGCTGAAGGCGTCGTAGGCGTAGGTCTCGACCGTGGTGCCGCCCGCGGTGATGGCGCGGGACAGCCGGTTGCCGGCGGCATCATAACGTTCGATAGTGCCGTAGGCAGCTACCATCTGCTCGAGGTCCGCGAGCTATGAAGCGCTTGGCGCGCGGTTGCGCTCGAAGTATGCTCTCACGAGTTCTCGTCGCAGATCATGGAGAGCAATATTTTTCGTAGTCATAGCTTGTCGATGAAGAACCGTGAACAGTGTCCAGTTCACTTCGGTGAGCTCCGGGCGGCCAGAGTTGACCAAACGATCCTCTATTTTATAGTGGATTTTCTCAAGTTCTCGGAATTTTCCACTGTCGATGTGGGAAATTGTTCTCTCTGAAACATCAATTTTAACAGGCCATTCCTTTAAAATCTCGTCAAGCGCTTGATCGAACTCGTCGCTCTCGTTTGCGGGAGATTTCATCTCACACACTCCCGTCTCGTCTGACGGACTCTCTGTTTCGATTTCGCCCGCCGGTCCCTTTGCTTGGCAAACGCTTCGCTTCCCCCGTGACGATCACTACTCGAGCTGGCCGAGGCCGCGCGATCGGCAAGGTCGGAGGCGTAGGTGGTTGTGCAGATCACTCATCCCGGCAGGGCGCGGTTGATGGGCGCGAGCTGTGCTATACCATCGGCGGTCAGATGGGGGGAGGAGAATGGCCGGCGCGGCCAGCATCGGCAGCTTCGACTACGTGATTGTCGGCGCGGGCACGGCGGGCTGCGTGCTCGCGAACCGCCTCTCGGCCGATCCCGACGTCTCGGTGCTGCTGCTCGAGGCGGGCGGCAAGGACACTTATCCCTGGATCCACATCCCCGTCGGCTATCTCTACACCCAGAACAACCCGCGCACCGACTGGTGCTTTCGGACCGAGGCCGAGCCCGCGCTCGGCGGGCGGGCGCTCAACTACCCGCGCGGCAAGGTGCTGGGCGGCTGCTCCTCGATCAACGGCATGATCTACATGCGCGGCCAGGCGGCGGACTACGACCAGTGGCGCCAGCTCGGCAACCGCGGCTGGGGCTGGGAGGACGTGCTGCCCTACTTCAAGAAGTCCGAGGACTACGTCCACGGGGCCGACGAGATGCATGGCGCGGGCGGCGAATGGCGGGTCGAGGAGATGCGCCTCTCCTGGGAGATCCTGGACGCCTTCCGCGCGGCGGCGGCCGAGGTCGGCATCCCCCGGACCGACGATTTCAACCGCGGCAACAACGAGGGCTGCGGCTACTTTCAGGTCAATCAGAAGCGGGGCGTGCGCTGGAACACCTCGAAGGCGTTTCTGCGGCCCGCCCGCGCCCGCCCGAACCTGAAAGTGCTGACCCGGGCGCAGGCGGTGCGGATTGCCTTCGACGGCCGTCGCACCACTGGCCTGCACTTTCGCCGGCAGGGCGCCGACACCTCTGCCACGGTCAAGGGCGAGCTGATCCTGGCGACCGGTGCGATCGGCTCGCCGCAGCTGCTCCAGCTCTCGGGGGTGGGCCCTAGCGAGCTGCTGCAGGAGCTCGGCATCCCGCCCGTGCACGAGCTCGAGGGCGTCGGCGCCAACCTCCAGGATCACCTGCAGCTCCGGCTCGCCTACAGGGTCCGGGGCACCCGGACGCTCAATGAGCAGGCGAACAGTCTCCTGGCGCGCGGCTGGATGGGCCTCGAGTATTTCCTGTTCCGGCGGGGACCCTTGACCATGGCGCCCTCGCAATTGGGGGCCTTCGCCAAGTCCGACCCGGCGCGCGCGACGCCCGACCTCGAATATCACGTCCAGCCGCTCTCGCTCGAGCGGTTCGGCGAGCCGCTGCATCCATTCCCGGCGTTCACCGCCTCGGTCTGCCATCTGCGGCCGGAGAGCCGGGGCGAGGTGCGCATCCGGAGCCCGGAGCCGGGCGCGCCGCCCGCGATCCGGCCGAACTATCTGGCGACCGAGGGCGACCGGCGGGTGGCGGCCGAGGCGATCCGGCTCACCCGACGGATTTGCGCCGCCCGGGCGCTCGCCCGCTTTCGGCCGGACGAGTTCAAGCCGGGGCGGCAGTTCCAGAGCGATGCAGAGCTCGTGCGCGCCGCGGGCGAGATCGGCACGACCATCTTCCATCCCGTCGGCACCTGCCGGATGGGCGCCGATCCGCGCGCCGTGGTCGACGAGCGGCTGCGGGTCCATGGCCTCGAGGGGCTGCGCGTGGTCGATGCCTCGATCATGCCGACCATCACCTCCGGCAACACCAACGCCCCGGTCATGATGATCGCCGAGAAGGCGGCGGACATGGTCAAATCCGATCGGCGGTGTTAGGCTCGGTCCGCGGACTGCCGCCGTTTTTCGCAGCCTACCGTGTTGTCCCTCTCGAGCCGCAGAGTTGAGCCCCTCATGTCGTGCCGCCTGGTCCGGCACAGCTGACCCCCCATGGGAGTACTTTGTCCATGCCCGTTGCCTCGACACCCGTCCCGCTGAAAGCCGCCCACGCGGCGCGCCGGCTTGCCGCGTTAATCGGCATCGTCACCTCGATGGCGGTCCTCGCCAGCGTCCCCCTTGTGCCGGGCGCGCTCGCTCAGCAGACGCAGGCGCCGCAGCCGCCAGCTCAGCAGCCGCTGGCACAGCAGAAGCTCATTCCCGGCGGCGGCCGGGACGGCCAGGAATTCCAGGACTGGAGGCTCCACTGCGGGCACGCACCGGGGCAGACCTCGGAGATCTGCGAGATGCGCCAGCAGGTCGATGACGCCAACAAGAAGCCGGTGCTCCTGGCGGTCGTCGGCAAGCTGCCGAACCGCCCCGACCCGGGTCTCCTGATGATCCTGCCGCTCGGTATCTCGATCCCGCCAGGGGTCGCCTTGAAGATCGACCAGGGTCAGGAGGGGCGCGCCCAGGTGACGCGCTGCCTGGCCCAGGGCTGCCAGGTCGAGGTGCTGCTCTCGCCGGACGTCCTGGCCTCGTTTAAGGCCGGCACCAAGGCGACGGTCGGCTTTCAGGTCACCGATCCGCAGGGCAAGCAACAGAGGATCGACGTCCCCCTCTCGCTGCTTGGCTTCTCCGCCGCGCTCGCCGAGGTGATGAAGTAGCGTCGCCGGACGGGGAGACGGCGCCCCGGGCCGCCTATAGCCCTTCGAACAGCGCGGTCGTGATGTAGCGCTCGGCGAACGAGGGGATGATCACGACCATGAGCTTGCCGGTCATGTCGGGCCGGCGGGCGACCTCGAGACCTGCGGCGAGCGCCGCGCCTGAGGAGATGCCGCCGGGGATGCCCTCGAGCCGGGCGAGCTCGCGCGCGTGGGCGAACGCCTGATCGTTGGCAACCTTGACGATCTCGTCGATCTGGCTGACATCGAGGATCTCCGGGACGAAGCCCGCGCCGATGCCCTGGATCGGATGCGGGCCGGGCCGGCCGCCCGAGAGCACCGGGCTCGCCTCGGGCTCGACCGCGACCATGCGCAGCGCGGGTCGCCTGGGCTTCAGGACCTGGCCGCAGCCGGTCAGCGTGCCGCCGGTGCCGATGCCCGAGACGATGCAGTCGACCAGGCCGCCGGTATCGGCCCAGATCTCTTCGGCGGTGGTGCGCCGGTGGATCTCGGGATTGGCGGGATTGGTGAACTGGCCGGGCATGACCGCGCCCGGGATCGTCGCGAGCAGCTCCTCGGCCTTGGCGATCGCACCCTTCATGCCCTGCTCGCGCGGCGTGAGCTCCAGCTCGGCGCCGAGAAAGACGAGCAGCTTGCGGCGCTCGATCGACATCGATTCGGGCATGGTCAGGATCAGCCGGTAGCCGCGCGCGGCAGCAACGAAGGCGAGCGCGATCCCGGTGTTGCCCGAGGTCGGCTCGACGAGGACCGCGTCCGGGCCGATCTTGCCCGCGGCCTCCAGCGCCTCGATCATGCTGACCCCGATCCGGTCCTTGACGCTGCCCAGCGGGTTGAAGAACTCGAGCTTGAGGGTCACGTCGGCCAGCGCCCCGTGCGCCTTGGCCATCCGTGGAATGCGAACCAGCGGCGTGTTGCCGATGGTCTCGGCGACGCTGTCGTAGATTCGCCCGCGACCCGGCTTGTCCAGCTTCGCCGGCCGGGGCCGTTGTCCATGCTCCATGTCGATGCTCCTCCGCTGGATCTGCCTGGCTCAGCCGACGGCGCGGAGCGCCGCGAGACCCTGAGTGTAGCCGCTCCGCATCACCGCGACGTCGAAGGCGTAGCCGAGCAGCCGATAACCGCGGCCGGCCTGAGCACGCAGGAAATCGAGATTGGCATCCAGACTCGCCGCGGTCTTGCCGGTGGCCTCACAGGCCTTGGCCAGCCGCTCGGCCGCGGCCAGGAACTCCGGATGATCGAACCGGGCGGTGATGCCCATGTCGTTGGTGAGATCGAAGTGACCAAGCCAGCCGACGTCGAGCCCGGGCGTCGCCATGATCGCCTCGCAGTTGCCGATGCCCTTTCTGGTCTCGATCAGGCCGATCAGGACGATGCGCTCGTTCGCCGCCCGCGTGGTGACGTCGGGATCGCCGACGCGGTAGTCGTCGTGGGCAATGCCGAAGGCGCAGCCGCGCTCGCCCTCCGGTCGATAGCGGGCGAAGCGGACCAGGTCGCGCGCCTGCTCGACGGTCTCCAGCATCGGCACCATGATGCCTGCCGCGCCGGCGTCGAGCACGCGCGCAACCGCCGAATAGCGGATCTCCGGCACCCGCACCCAGACCGCGATGTCGAGGCCGCGGGCATAGGCGATCTGCTGCTTGATCGTCTCGATCCCGACGCCGGAATGCTCGGTGTCGAGGACCACGTAGTCGCAACCGGCGGCGCACAGCAGCGGAATCAGGCCCGGCGTGAAGAACTCGAACGCCATGGTGCCGAAGGCCCGCTCGCCGGCAGCCAGGCGCTGGCGTATCGTGGCGGTGCAACTCATGACGTGCTCCCTCCGCTGATCGGCAGACGCTATCCCTGGCTGCGGCACGGGGCGCTGTCAACCGATCGCGTCCCGGCGGGCGGCGGGGCGGGACGGGCGCTATCGGCGAGGCGCACCGGTGCGGCCGACGCGAGGCCCGAGGGCGCCGGCCCGGCTTCGAGAGAGAGGGAATCACACCGCGGGCGCGCCGGACCTTCTCGGTCCGTATTGGCAGCGGCCAGCGACCACCCACATATGTGCGGGACTACACTGATCCGCTCGAGAACCACGCTGGCATGATGTTCACCTGGCTCCTGGCCCGGCGGGTGCGTCGATGACCCCGGGTGCGGGCCAGGGGGTCGACTGGCCGCGCCTGCGCGCGGTCATTCTGCCCTTCCTCTGGCCGCGCGAAAGCACCGAGTTGCGCGTGCGGGTCGTGCTCGCCTTTACGCTGCTGGTCGCGGCGAAGGTCATCACCGTCCAGGTGCCGTTCTTCTTCAAGGCGGTGATCGATCGGTTGAGCGGGCCGGAGGGCGCCGCGCTGGCACTGCCTCTGGCCGCGCTGCTCGCCTATGGCCTCGCACGGCTCGTCTGCCACGCGGCTTCGGCGAGCTGCGCGACGGCATCTTCGCCAAGGTCGCCGAGCGGGCCGGCGCGGCGCGTTTCGCTCAAGGTCTTCCAGCACCTCTTCAATCTGTCGCTGCGCTATCATCTCGAGCGGCGCACCGGCGAGCTCGCCCGGATCACCGAGCGCGGCGTCCAGGCGATCACGCTTCCTGCTCGGCATGATTCTGTTCAACGTCGGGCCCGACGCTGCTCGAGTTCGGCCTGGTGATCGGCATCCTGCTTTACAAGTACCCTTGGCTGTTCGCGCTGGTCACCTTCGTCACGATCTGCGACCTACGCCAGCTTCACCTTCCTCGCCTCGGAGTGGCGGATCGCGATCCGGCGCGAGATGAACGCGGCCGACAACGAGGTCAGCGCCCAGACGGTCGACAGCCTGCTCAACTACGAGACGGTCAAGGCGTTCACCAACGAGGCGTTCGAGCGCGAGCGATTGGACGGCACGCTGGCGCTCTACCAGCGGGCCGCGGTCCGCTCCGAGACCTCGCTTGCCGCGCTCAACTTCGGCCAGGCGACGATCATCGCGCTCGGCGTCACGGTGATCATGATCCTCGCGGCGCAGGGCGTCGTCGCCGGCACGCTCACCGTCGGCGACATCGTGCTGGTCAACGCCTTCCTGCTCCAGCTCTACCAGCCGCTCAACTTCCTCGGCTTGGTCTACCGCCAGGTCAAGCAGTCGCTGACCGATCTCGAGAACCTGATGGGCCTTCTCGAGCTGAGCCCGGAGATCAAGGACCGGACCGGCGCGCCGACCGCTCGCCCTGGACGGCGGCGAGGTCCGCTTCGAACACGTCGGCCTTCGGCTACGACCCGCGCCGGCCCGATCCTGCGAGGACCTGAGCTTCGCGATCCCGGCCGGCCATACGCTCGCGGTGGTCGGCAGCTCGGGCGCCGGCAAGTCGACGCTGGTGCGCCTCCTGTTCCGCTTTTACGAGGTCGGTGAGGGCCGCGATCCTGATCGACGGCCAGGATCTGCGCGACATCACCCAGGCGAGCCTGCGCGCGGCGATCGGCCTCGTGCCGCAGGACACCGTGCTGTTCAACGACACGATCGGCGCCAACATCGCCTACGGCCGGCCGGGCGCCGCACAGGAGGCGATCGAGGCCGCGGCGCGTGCCGCCCAGATCCACGACTTCATCATGGGCCTGCCCGACGGCTACGACACCCTGGTCGGCGAGCGCGGCCTCAAGCTCTCGGGCGGCGAGAAGCAGCGCGTCGCGATCGCGCGCATGGTGCTGAAGGCGCCGCCGATCCTGATCTTCGACGAGGCGACCTCGGCGCTCGATCAGCCGCACCGAGCGGCTGATCCAGACGGCGCTTCGCCGGGTCTCCGCCGGGCGCACCACCCTGATCATCGCGCACCGCCTCTCGACCGTGGTCGACGCCGATCAGATCCTGGTGCTCGAGCAAGGCCGGGTGATCGAGCAGGGCCGCCACCAGCAGCTGCTGGCGCACGCGCGGCACCTACGCCCAGATGTGGGCGCGCCAGCAGGAAGCGCCGGCGGCCTGAGCCGGGTCCGGTTCACTTCGTGTGGACCGCAGCGGGCGCTGTTAACCGAAGCTTAACCATAGTGTGGTCAACTGCAGGTAGATGCGATAAAGCGTCACCGGAAATTACGACATCAGATCGGGGATCTTGGCGATCCTGCTCGTTCGATACCATCTATCAGTCACAATCGATTCGCACCTCGGGGAGGAGGCGGCCGAACGTCGGCCGGTGATCATCCAGCGCCCGGCAGGGAGATAGGCATGACCAGAGTGGCAAGTTTCGAGATCAACCATACGCAGTTCCTCGATCCCTCGGGGCGCGCGGTGGGTGCGCTGCCTGATTTCGCCAGGGATCCGGCTGCCCTGATCCCGCTCTATCGGGGCATGGTGCTGACCCGGCGCTTCGACGCCAAGGCGATCGCCCTGCAGCGCACCGGGCGGCTCGGCACTTATGCCTCCTCGCTCGGGCAGGAGGCGGTGACGGTGGGGCTTGCCAGCGCCATGCAGCCCGAGGACGTGCTGCTGCCCACGTACCGCGAGACCGGCGCTCAGATCTGGCGGGGCGTCAGCATGTTGGAGCTGCTCATCTACTGGGGCGGCGACGAGCGCGGCAGCGACTTCAAGGGGCCGCGCGGCGACTTCCCGGTCGCCGTGCCGATCGCGAGCCAGTGCCTGCACGCCACTGGCGCGGCGTATGCCTTCAAGGTGCGCCGTGAGCCGCGGGTTGCGGTCTGCGTCTGCGGCGACGGCGCGACCTCGAACGGCGCCTTCTACGAGGCGATCAACACCGCCGGCGCCTGGCGGGTGCCGGCGGTGTTCGTGGTCAACAACAACCAGTGGGCGATCTCGCTACCGAGGAGCGCGCAGACCGCGGCGGCAACTCTGGCCCAGAAGGCGATCGCCGCCGGCATCCCGGGCGAGCAGATCGACGGCAACGACGTGATCGCGGTCCACCATCTCGTCGAGCGCGCGATCGCGCGCGCGCGGGCTGGCGAGGGCCCGAGCCTGGTCGAGGCGCTGACCTACCGCATGTCCGATCACACCACGGCCGACGACGCCAGCCGCTATCGCGACGGCGAGGCCGTGAGCGCGCACTGGGCCAAGGATCCGATCGCGCGGCTGCGCAACTTCCTGAGCGAGGCCGGCGCCTGGACCAAGGCCGACGAGGAGCGGCTGATCGACGAGCTGAACCGCGAGATCGATGCTGCGGTCGAGCGCTATCTCGCGATCGCCGCCACAGAAGCCCGAAGCGATGTTCGACCACCTCTATGCCGAGCTGCCGCCGGCGCTGCTCGGCCAGCGAACGGCGGTGGCGGCGGCAGGCGCGGGAGGCGACCATGGCTGAGACGACCCTGGTCGGCGCCGTCACGATGGCGCTCGCGCATGCGATGGCCGAGGACGAGAGCGTCGTGCTGCTCGGCGAGGACATCGGCGCCAATGGCGGCGTGTTCCGCGCCACCCAGGGCCTGCTCGAACACTTCGGCCAGGAGCGGGTGATCGACACGCCGCTCGCCGAGCTGGCGATCGCCGGGGTTTCGGTCGGCATGGCGGCGGCCGGGCTGCGCCCGGTCGCCGAGATCCAGTTCATGGGCTTCATCTATCCCGTCGTCGACCAGATCGTGAACCACGCCGCGCGGCTGCGCAACCGCACCCGCGGCCGCCTGTCCTGCCCGATGGTGCTGCGTGCGCCGTTCGGCGGCGGCATCCATGCGCCCGAGCATCATTCCGAGAGCACCGAGGCGATGTTCGCCCACATCCCGGGCCTGCGCGTGGTCATCCCGTCCTCGCCGCAGCGCGCCTATGGCCTGCTGCTGGCCGCGATCCGCGATCCCGATCCGGTGATCTTCCTGGAGCCCAAGCGCATCTATCGCGCGGTCAAGCAGGAGGTGGCCGACGACGGCGCGGCGTTGCCGCTCGACACCTGCTTCGTGCTGCGCGAGGGCACGCGACGTCACGCTGGTCACCTGGGGCGCCATGGTCAAGGAGACCCTGGCCGCCGCCGACACCCTGAGCGAGGAGGCGGTGTCGGCCGAGGTGATCGACGTCGCGACGCTCAAGCCGCTCGATGCCGAGACGATCCTCGCCTCGGTCGACAAGACCGGCCGCTGCGTCATCGTGCACGAGGCGGCGCTGACCGGCGGCTTTGGCGCCGAGATCGCGGCGCGCATCGCCGAATAGGGCCTCCTCTCGCTGCAGGCGCCGGTCGAGCGGGTGACCGGCTACGACACCGTGATGCCGCTGTCCAGGCTCGAGCATCACTATATGCCGAGCGAGGCCCGGATCGTCGCCGCGGCGCGCCGTGCGCTGGCGTTCGCCTGAGCACCCGAGCCAAGCGATAGGACGGGACGCAGCCATGAAGACCTTCAACCTGCCCGACCTCGGCGAAGGCCTGCAGGAGGCGGAGATCGTCAGCTGGCACGTCAATCCGGGCGACAACGTGGTGGCCGACCAGCCGCTGGTCTCGGTCGAGACCGACAAGGCGGTGGTCGAAGTGCCATCGCCCCGCTCGGGCCGAATCGGCGAGCTGTTCGGGGCCGCGGGCGACATCGTCCAGGTCGGCGCGCCGCTGGTCGCGTTCGAGGAAGCCGGCGAAGCCGACACGGGCACCGTGGTCGGCGAGATCCGGGCGTCTGAGGAGCGGGCCGAGGAGGCGACCGCGGCGGGACCTGGCGCCCGGGCGCTGTCGGTCAAGGCGACGCCGGCGGTCCGTGCCCTTGCCCGTCGGCTCGGGGTCGATCTCGCACTGGTCGCGCCCTCGTCCCCGGATGGTGTGATTACCGCCGGCGACGTCGAGCAGGCGGCCGAGACGCCTGCAGGAAGCCGGGCCGCTCGAGCCGTTGCGTGGCGTGCGCCGGGCCATGGCGATCGCGCATGGCGCATGCCCATGCCGAAGTGGTGCCGGCGACGGTGATCGACGAGGCCGATGTCGAAGCCTGGACCGACGGACGCGACGTGACGATCCGCCTGGTTCGCGCGATCGTGGCCGGCTGTGCCAAGGAGCCGGCGCTCAATGCCTGGTACGACTCGCAGGCTCAGGGGCGGAGGCTGCACGCCAAGATCGATCTCGGCATCGCGGTCGACACGGTCGACGGCCTGTTCGTGCCGGTCCTGCGCGATGTGGCCAATCGCGATCCGGCCGATCTGCGCCGCGGCCTCGAGCGCATGAAGGCGGACATCCGGGCGCGCACGATCCCGCCGGACGAGCTGCAAGGGCGCGACCATCACGCTCTCCAATTTCGGCACCCTCGCCGGCCGCTACGCGGCGCCGGTCGTGGTGCCGCCGCAGGTCGCGATCCTGAGCACCGGCAAGATCGAACCGCGGCCGGTCGTGATCGAGGGCCGGATGGCGGTGCACCGGATCATTCCGCTGTCCCTGACCTTCGACCACCGGGTGGTGACCGGAGGCGAGGCGGCCCGCTTCCTGGCAGCGGT
Organism: uncultured Alphaproteobacteria bacterium; assembly: GCA_963815435.1. GTDB lineage: Bacteria > Pseudomonadota > Alphaproteobacteria > Geminicoccales > Geminicoccaceae > DATAOG01. The sequence continues at coordinate 100,099 of CAWFGZ010000054.1, read as the reverse complement.
GATCGCCGACCTCGAGCTGCCGCGCTGAGCGGCGCCCGGGCGCTGCGCTGAGCGCCGGCCAGTCGCCGGGGCCAGCAGTCGGCGCGTCGGCCGATCAGGGTGGGTACAGCGTCGCCAGGACCTCGGCGCAGTGATCGAACAGCCAGAAATGACCGGCGCCCGAGACGAAGCGGGCGCGGCAGGTCGGAATGCGAGCGGCGAGCCGGCGGGCAATGGCGACCGGCACCTGAACGTCGGCTTCGCCGTGCCAGAGATGCACCGGCACCCGGATCCCTTCCGGGGCAAAATCCCATGGTCGACTGAACAGGACCAGCTCGTGCGCGGTACCGCGCCCGCCGGCACGCAGGCCCTCGATGAGATCGTCGGCGAGCGCGGCGTGAACCTCCGGACGCGCCAGGATCGCCCGATCCGACGTCGGCAGCAGCGTCGCCACGGGATCGAGCGCGTGTTGCGGAAAGCGGCGCACGGCCAACGCCGCGAGCGCCATGACTGCGCGCCCGAGCCAGGGCGCCTGGCGGATCAGTCCGAAGGTTGCCCGATGCCTGGCGCCGACTGCGGCCTTGACCCGCGGCTCGTCGAGCGGTCCCATGCCGCTGACGATCCCGGCGACGCTAACTCGATCCGGAAGCTTCGAGGCGCAAGCGGCGACATAGGGACCGCCCCCGGACACGCCCGCGACGGCGAAGCGGTCCAGCCCGAGCGCGTCGGCGAGCGCGGCGATGTCGTCCGCCCACTGGCCGATGCGGCGGCGCTGCTGGAAGTCGGACCGACCGAAGCCCGGCCGTTCGGGCGCGATGATCCGGATGCCCTGTTGCTGCGCAATCTCCTGCGCGAAGCCGGCCATGCAGCATGCACCGGGCGTGCCGTGGAAGAACAAAAGCGGCCACCCGTCACGAGCGCCGTACTCGGCATAGCCGAGCCGGCGTCCGTCGGGCAGGCGGAGAAGCTGAGTATTCGCGCGGGCGATCGCCATGAAGCCTCCTGACCGGGCAGGCATCGACGCCCTTTAGGCTCGCCGTCGCCTCCGGACGCGATCGCCTGACTTGTCAGAGTTGAACCATAAACCGGGCGGTCTAGTTTTGTCTCTGAAACTTCGGGTTGCCCCTTTCAGGCGTCGTGAATCTGATGGTCGGCGCTGAACGTTTCGCACCCTCTTGCGGTGGCCCAAGGCGCTTGGATCTGGCCGGTCAATTCGGAGACACGGCGCGGCGCCCCTCGCCGCGATCTTGCGCTAATCAATGACCAGACCGCCGATCCGGCGCAACAGACTTCTACCCCAGCGTCATCGAACGAGCCGATCGCTGGTTGACAGTTCTCGATGTCATCTACCATAAGTAGAAAAATTGCAACGCCTGGGTCCGGACAACGTTTACCAATCAGGGCGGTCATGGCGAAAGGGGGAGAAATGGGCAAGCTGAGTGGCGTCGAGCTGAAGCGTGCCCGCCTGGTCCCAAGCGCGGTGTTCACAAGTCCGCAGGCGGTGGTCAAGTCCGACGAGCTGAGCCGGGCGCAGAAGATCGAGATTTTGCGCCGGTGGGAGTTCGATGCCCGGCGGACATCGGACGCCGATCCAGCCATCGCCATGCCCGCTGCCCCCGGCATGCTCGATCAGGTGCGCTGCGCTTTGGCGGTACTCGGTGTTCGTCCGCCGAACCGGGGGCCCGACACGCGGCACTAAATCGTCCGCCGCCGGCGCACGGTGGCCGGAGGGACAACGGCGAAGTCGCCGCCGGCCAATCGAGCCCGCAGCCGATCGCGAACCATTCAGTCCGAGGTGGTCCCTGAACCGAGGTCGCGCTCGCTCACCTCGAGGCCGAATTCGGCCGCCGCGTCGATCAGGCTTGCGGTGGCGCTCTCGGCGAACGAGCGCGGCAGGTAGAGATCGAAGCTCGGCAGATCGTCGATCGCGTAAATCAACGCCGCAATCTGGCCAAGCGGCGTCTGCGTCACGCGTCCTGGCGGGAAAGCTCGCGGATGCAGATCGATCCGGCAGAGCTTCGCCAGCACGCTCCGGCTGGCGGGTCCGCCGAGACGCAGCACGGTGCGTGCGTGGCTCAGATCGGTGCATGCCGCGCGCGTGCCCAACGCACTCAGCAACGTCGCGTCGAAGCGGCTGCGCCTCGCCTCCTGGACGACCAGCCACCAGCGCCGCGGCGCGACCTGGAATGCGACCGCGCCTCGATCGCTGCTCGCGACGTCCCGCCCCTCGGGAAGGACCAGGCTCAGGTGCTCGGCAAAAGCGGCGCAAAGCGGCGCGACGTCGCCCGCGCGCCAGGCCGCGATCTGCCAGATCACCCGAGCCGGCGGCTCGCTCAGACGGACGGACGGTTCCCACCCTCGCGGCCCGATCCGGCGCGGCTCCAGCAAAGCCCCGACGGCCGACTGGCGCACCACCCTGCCGCCCAATTCAGCCACTGCTGACCTCAGCCATGAAGACGGCGGCCTTCCGGATCGACGAACACCGGATCGGTGACGATCACCTCGGTCGTCTCCCCCTTCAGTGGATAGAGTGCGAAGAGGGTCTCGCCCCTGCGCTCGAGCCCACCCGAGATCAGGGCAAGCGCGATCGGCTGGCCGAGCGTCGGGCTGAAGTCGGCCGAGCTGACGTGGCCGAGCGTCGCGACCGGCGTCGGCGCGCTGCGTGTCGCGACGATCTGAGCGCCCGAGCGGAGCGGCGTCCGGCCGTCCTTCGCCAGCAGACCGACCAGACGCGGGCGGTTTGGATCGGTCAGTGCCGGCCGGTCCAGGGCGGCGCGACCGACATAGTCCTTCTTGCGGCTCGCCAGCCGGCCGAGGCCGAGATCCTCGGGCGTCGTCCGACCGTCGAGCTCGGGTCCGGCGACGTGGCCCTTCTCGATCCGAAGCGTGCCCATCGCCTCGGTCCCGTAGGTGAGGATGCCCTCGCTCCGGCCGGCCGCGAACACGGCCTCCCAGACCCGCGTGCCGTAGTCCGCGGGCGTGTGGATCTCGTAGGCGAGCTCGCCGGAGAAGCTGATCCGCAGCAGCCAGACCGGACAGCCGGCGATCGCCGCGGCCATGACGCCCATGAACGGCAGCGCCTCGTTGCCGACGTCGACGTCCGCCGTCGCCCGCGCCAGGACGGCGCGACTCTTCGGCCCCGCGAGCGCCATCCCGGCCCACTGATCGCTGACGCTGGTCACTTCGACCGCGAGCTCCGGCCACACCGCCTGGCGATGGAACTCCAGATGCGCCATGACGTGGGCCGCATTGGCCGTGGTCGTGGTGACGTAGTAGGTCGTCTCGCCCAGCCGCGAGACCGTGCCGTCGTCGAAGACGATGCCGTCCTCGCGCAGCATCAGGCCATAGCGCGCCTTGCCGACCGGCAGCCGTTTGATCGGGTTGCAGTAGAGGCGATCGAGGAACTCGGCCGCGTCCGGGCCCTGAACGTCGATCTTGCCGAGCGGCGAGACGTCGACCAGGCCGACGCCTTCGCGCACCGCGCGGGCCTCGCGCAGGGTCGCCGCGAGCAGGTCCTCGCCCGCGCGCGGATAGTAGCGGGGCCGCCGCCAGAGCCCGGCGTCGATGAACTCGGCGCCTGCCGCGACGTGCCAGTCGTGCATCGGGGTCCGCCGCAGCGGCCGGAAGTGGCCGCCGACCTCGCGGCCGGCGAGCGCGCCCAGCGTGACTGGCACATAGGGTGGGCGAAAGGTGGTCGTGCCGACCGCCTCGATCGGCTGATCGCGGAGCCCGGCCATCAGGGCGAGGCCGGCGACGTTGCCGGTCTTGCCCTGATCGGTGCCCATGCCGAGCGTCGTGTAGCGCTTGAGGTGCTCGACCGATTGATAGCCCTCGCGATGGGCGAGCGCCACGTCAGCGACCGTGACGTCGTTCTGAAAATCGACGAAGGCCTTGCCCCGGCGCGCGCTGCCTGGGACCGCACAGAGATCGAGCACCGGGCCGACCGGATCGGGCGAGCAGGGCGGTGCGGCCGGCAGTGTGCCCGTACCGTGCCCGGCCGCGGCGGCCGCTTCGGCACCGGCTTCGAACCCGGTCTGCAGGCAGGCCGCGAGAGCGAGGCGGCCCGCGCCTGCGCCGGCCGAGCGCTCGCGCTGGCGTGGCGTGCCCGGGCGAAATGCCTTGATCTCCGGGTCGTAGACCGGCTTCGCCCCGGTCTGGCTATGCAGGTGGATAGCGGGCTGCCAGCCGCCCGAGATGGCGCAGAGATCGCACTCGATCCGGCGCAGAGCCCCGCGCGCGCCGCCCTCCAGAGACATCACCTCGACCGCCGCGACCTCCGGCCGGCCGATCGTCCGGGTCACGACGTGACCTGGGAGGACCTCGATGCCCGCATCACGAACCGCCGCCGCGAGCGGGCCATCGGCGAGCTCTCGAGCGTCGACCACCGAAGCGACGGCGACCCCCGCGGCGGCCAGATCGAGCGCGCTCCGATAGCCGTCGTCGCAGGTCGTGAAGACCACCGCACGAGTGCCAGGCGCGACGGCAAACTGGTTGACGTAACTTCGGACGGCGCCCGCCAGCATCACGCCCGGCCGGTCGTTGCCCGCGAACACGAGCGGGCGCTCGATCGCACCGGTCGCCAGGACCACCTCGCGCGCCCGGATCGTCCAGAGCCGCTGGCGCGCCCCGAAGAGATCGGATGAGCCGCCGGCCACCTGCTCGACCAGGGCGACCAGGTTGTGGTCGTAGTAACCGAAAGCGGTCGTGCGGGGCAGCAGGGTGACTTCGGGCAGGCTCTCGAGCTCGGCGCGGCTCCACTCGACCCATGCGAGCGCCGGCGAGCCGTCGATCTCGAACCGCTCGGCCAGCAGCCGGCCGCCAAAACGCGCCTGCTCGTCGACCAGGATCACGCGCGCGCCGGCGTGCCCGGCGGCGAGCGCCGCGGCGAGCCCGGCCGGCCCGCCACCCACGACCAGGACGTCGCAATGGGCGTGGCGCTTGTCGTAGCGATCCGGGTCGGCAGTCGAGCGGCGCTTCGCCGAGACCGGCGGCGCGACGGATCACATGCTCGTAAACCCTGGTCCAGAACGAGGCCGGCCATTTGAAGGTCTTGTAGTAGAAGCCGGCCGGGAACAGGGGGCTGAGCAGGCCGTTCAGGGCCATCAGGTCGAAGGTGAGCGAGGGCCAGCGGTTCTGGCTTGCCGCGACCAGCCCATCCTGCAGCTCGGCCATGGTCGCCCGGCAGTTGGGCTCGGCGCGCGCCCCTTCGCCGAGCCGCACGAGCGCGTTCGGCTCCTCCGAACCGGCAGAGAGGATGCCGCGCGGGCGATGGTACTTGAAGCTGCGCCCGACCAGCCGCACGCCGCCCGCGAGCAGCGCCGAGGCGAGCGTATCGCCCGGGTGTCCCTCGTGGTCGCGGCCATCGAAGCGGAAGCGGAGCGTCTGGCTGCGGTCGATCAGCCCGCCCGTGGCCAGTCGGAAGGGCTGGGCCGAGCCCGCTGCCGGCAGCGGCCGCGTGGCGAGCGGCTTCGCTTCCTCGAAACTGAGCGCGCGATTGGCCATCGATCAGCTCTTGCCCCCGGACCCGGTGGGCTCTGCGAGGGCGCTGGCCTGGATCTCGTGGCTCAGCGTGTCGCGGTTGACGACCAGCCACTGCCGGCAACCACCGACGTGGTGCCAGTATTCCTGGTGCGGACCCCGCGGATTGGCGCGCTCGTAGACGTAAGCCTGCCACTCGGGTCCCCAGGTCGGCTCGCTCTGGCGCGGCCGGCGCCTGGTGGCATCACCACCATAGGCGAACTCGCTGTGCTCGCGCGGGCCGCAGAACGGGCAGGGGATCAGCATCGCGCGCCCGCTCAATGCCAGCCGGGGGTCGGCCCGGCGCCCTTCTCGTCGAGGAGCGCGCCGGTCTCGAAGCGCTCCAGGCTGAACGCCTCGTTCAGCGGGTGCGGCGCGTCGTTCGCGATAGTGTGGGCGAACACCCAGCCGGAGCCGGGCGTCGCCTTGAAGCCGCCATAGCACCAGCCGCCGTTCAGATAGAGCCCCCCGAGGGGCGTCCTGGCGATGATCGGGCTGCCGTCCATGGTCATGTCCATCACCCCGGCCCAGTGGCGCACCAGCCGGAGGCGCGAGAAGCTCGGCAACATCGCCAGGCCGCAGCTCACGACCTCCTCGATCATCGGCAGGTTGCCGCGCTGGGCGTACGAATTGTAGCCGTCCAGGTCGCCGCCGAAGACCAGCCCGCCCTTGTCCGACTGGCTGATGTAGAAATGCCCGACGCCGAAGGTGACCACCGTGTCGAGCGCGGGCTTCAGCGGCTCCGAGACGCAGGCCTGGAGCAGATGGCTCTCGATCGGCAGGCGAAGGCCCGCCATGGCCGCCACCTGGCTGGTGTGGCCGGCGACCGCGATGCCGACCTTGCCCGCCCCGATCGCGCCGCGGGTGGTCTCGACGCCGGTGATCCGATCACGGCTGCGGCGGAAGCCTGTGACCTCGCAGTTCTGGATGATGTCGACGCCAAGGCGATCGGCCGCGCGGGCGAAGCCCCAGGCGACCGCGTCGTGGCGGGCGGTGCCGCCGCGCCCCTGCCAGAGCCCGCCCTCGATCGGAAAGCGCGCGTCTTTCGAGCCGTCCAGCCGTGGCACCAGCTTCAGGACCTCGTCGCGGCCCAGGAGCTCCGCGTCGATGCCGGCGAGGCGCATCGCGTTGCCGCGCCGCGCATAAGCGTCCATCTGCGCCTTGGAGTGGGCGAGGTTGAGCACGCCCCGCTGGCTGAACATGACGTTGAAGTCGAGTGCCTGGCTCAATGTCTCCCAGAGCTTGAGCGAGTGCTCGTAGAACAGGGCGTTGGCTCGCAGCAGGTAGTTGGAGCGGACGATCGTCGTGTTGCGCCCGGTGTTGCCGCTGCCGATCCAGCCCTTCTCCAGGACCGCGACATTGGTGATGTTGTGGTTCTTGGCCAGATAGTAGGCGCTCGCCAGGCCGTGGCCGCCGCCGCCCACGATCACCACGTCATAGCTCGGCTTCGGCTCGGGATCGCGCCAGGCGCGCGGCCACTTGCGGTGACCCGAGAGCGCATGGCGGATCAGCGACGCGATTGAGTAGCCGGTCAAAGAGCGCCTCCCGCGCGCTGGATACCGGGCAGCGATCGCCCGGCCGCTCATGGTCAACCTCTATCGCATGTCGACCCGGCTCGGGGAAGAGAGCAGGCCGCCGAGGCAGGGCCTCGCGCTAGCCCTCAGCTGTGGCGCAGCGCGGCACCGATGTCCTCGCCCGCCCAGTGAGCAGGCGCCTCGCCTCGTATCAAAAGATCAGTGATCAGCTCGAGAGCCAAGGAACGCCGACGGCGATCATCAGCAGGCCTGCATACTCGCGCCGCAGCACCATGCGCCACGAGAAGGGCAGATCGGGCGGACGCCAGTTACCGAGCCGCGGCAGGAAAGCCGGCGTGCGCTCGACCCATCGATTGTAGGCGCCGCCAAACGCGGCTGCCAGGAAAGCTTCCTCGGCCGCGACGATCCGCTCGATCCAGAGAGCGTAGGCGAGGCCCGCGAGGATCGCCACCCACGAGACCTTGGTCGCGAGCGCAATGCCCAGCAGGATCACGAAGTTCCCGACGTAGAGGGGGTTGCGGACGATCGAGTACATGCCGCTCGTGTTGAGACGATCGGCGCGCTGGCGCATGGTGCCGCGACCGGACGTGCCGCCCGGGACGAAGCCGGCGGTGAAGCACCGGATTCCCAGTCCGACCAGTGACAGGCCGAAGCAGCCAAACATCCAGAGGTTATCGACCGTACTGCCCAGCTGCGTATCCATGCGCGCCGACTCGACGAGCGCCGGGATCAAGGCGGGCAGCAGTAGCAGCGGCAGCATGCCCCGCCACCGGAACAGCAGTTCTCCGTCCTGCTCCATCCTCTCAACCAGCCGCATGACCCCCACCTTGGTGGATAGCGCGCCGTCGGGCCGACCAAGGTCAACCTCTATCGCATGCCGACCGAGCTCCGGGAAGAGAACACTCGGGCCGGCCCGTCAGCCGTGGTGGTGCAGCAGCGCCCCGATGCGCAAGGGATGTCGGCGGAGCAGGGGCCCAGGGCTCTTCACGGACGACGACAGAATGCTCCGTCCCTTCCCCAACCATCGAAGCCGCCCTCGCTCCCCCCGACACGTGGCCTTCGATATGGGCGAGGTGGCGGACATGAGAGGGCACGAGGTGCCCGATGAGGCGATAGGTCCCGACCTTGACCGCGTTAGCGACGAAGAAGGAGACCAGGGTATAGGCCCAGACGATCCCTGCCACCCGCCAGCCGGTCGGCGCCATGGCGACGCCATAGACGACGATCAGTGTGCCGAAAAGCTGAGTCACCTCACAAGGTACCACCAGCTTCCAGCTCGGCCAGGGTCGCTCCCAGACCCATCCCTTGTTGCGCGTCAGGTAGATCGTCATGTGGCCCGAGACGAGCAGCTTGAGAAAAATGGTGGCCTGGAGCACCGGCCCCGGCAGGGTGAGATAATCCTTCGCCAGCCAATAGAGGATGAAGCTCTCGAGGACGCCATAGACGCCGAGCGTGGACGCGATGGTCAGCACCCGCGCCATGTCCCAGCGCACCGGCGTCCGCGCGAACGGCGCGTTGTCGTAGGCGATCATCATGATCGGGATGTCGTTCAGCAACGCCAGCAGCACCACCATGATCGCGGTCACCGGATAGAAATTGAAGATCAGGATCGCGGCGGTCATGAAGAGCAGGAGCCGCATCGTCTCGGCGATGCGGTAAATCGCATAGGCCGTCATCCGCTCGAAGATCCGGCGCGCCTCCTCGATCGCGGTGGTGATGACCGAAAGACCGGGGGCCGTCAGCACCAGCGCGGCGGCGGCGCGCGCCGCGTCGGTGGCGCCCGAGACGGCGATGCCGACATCGGCCTGTCTCAGGGCCGGCGCGTCGTTGACGCCGTCGCCGGTCATGCCGACGATGCGGCCAGCCCCTTGCAACGCTTTGACGATCTCGAACTTGTGCTCGGGGAAAACGCGAGCGAAGCCGTCGGCCGACGTGATCTTCGCCAGTCTGTCGCCGGGCGATGCCTTGTCGCCGAACACGCGTATCCGCCACCACGATATTGGTGCCGAGATCGAGCTGGCCGGCGATTTCGCGGGCGATCGCCTCGTGGTCGCCGGTCACCATCTTGATGTCGACGCCCATGGCCCGCGTCGCCTTGATCGTCTCGGCGCAATCGTCGCGCGGCGGATCGAACAGCGGCAGAAGCCCGAGGAAGCGCCATTGGTCGCCGTCGTCGGCCCGCGCCACGCCCAACGTGCGAAAGCCCTTGGCTCCGTCGCGCTCGACCGATGCCGCAATCGTCTTTCGCGTCGCATCATCCGGCGCGCAGAGATCGACGATCACCTGCGGCGCGCCCTTGGCGACCTTGAAACTCTTGCCGCCCTGATCGATCTCGGCCTCCGCGCGTTTCACCACCGGATCGAAGGGGTGGAACGCCGTCACCTTGTAGCTGTCGAGCGCCTCCTTCGACGGCGCGCCGGCCAGGATCGCCGAATCGATCGCGTCGGGCGCGTCGCGTCGCGAGGCGAGCGCCGCCGCGAGGATGAGATCCTCGCGCGACCCGCCCGTGGCGGGCTCCGGTTCGCCCAGGGTCAGCTCGTTCTTGGTCAGCGTGCCGGTCTTGTCCGAGCACAGCGTGTCCATCCCGGCCATCTCTTCGATCGACACCAGGCGGGACACGATGGCCTTCAATCGCGCGAGGCGCTCGGCACCAACCGCCATCGTCACCGACAGCACCGCCGGCAAGGCGACGGGGATGGAAGCCACCGCCAGAATGAGCGCGAACTGCACCATTTCGAGCAGCGGGTTGTGGCGGAACAGGCCGGCCACGACGATCATGGCCACGAGGCCGACGGTCGTGAGGATCAGGAAATTGCCGATGCGCAGGACCGCGCGCTGGAAGTGCGAGACCGTCCCCGCCTGCTCGACCAGACGCGCGGTCTGACCGAAATAGGTGTTCATTCCGGTCGCGGTCACGACCGCGGTCATCTCACCCTGCTTGGCGATCGACCCGGAATAGGCGTCGTCGCCTGCCTTCTTGTCGACCGGGAGCGATTCGCCGGTCAGCGCCGACTGATCGACGCTCAGATAGGCCCCCTCGGCGAGCTTCACGTCGGCAGGAACGATGTTGCCGAGCTTGATGGTGATCAGGTCGCCTGGCACGAGGAGGCGCGCCTCGATGTCGCGCCATTCGCCGTCGCGCTTGACCCGCGCCTTCAGGGCGAGGCGCTGCTTCAAGAGGGCGATGGCGTTGTCCGCCTTGAACTCCTGCCAGAAGCCGACGCCGGCATTGATGAACAGCATCAGCAGGATGATCGCGAGATCGTCCCAGTGACCGAGCACGGCCGAGAGCACGGCCGCGACCTCGATCATCCAGGGAATCGGCCCCCAGAAGAAGCGGAGCAGCCGCTCGAGCGCGCTGATGTGGTGCTCGATGAGCGAATTCTCGCCGTATTGGGCGAGGCGCTTCTCCGCCTCGGCGCTGGTCAGGCCGTGCTCGAGGTCCGTCTCGGGGACGGGGGGCCGATCCGTGGTCTCCGGCTTCTTTGCCGCTCGAGTCTCGGGGCTCTCGAGAACCTGCGCCATGACATCGCTCCCTTGCTACCGGGGCGAGCGCAGAGCCCGCGGCGCGATCGGAGTTTCAAGATTTCACCCAGTCCTCGGCCGCCGCCAGCTCGGCATTGCGAAACAGTCTGACCGGGCAAGGGATGAGCGGCGCGAACAGCCTGACGGCGACGCGGCACCATTCGACGTCGGTCACGACCGCCATTCTCTCGAAGTCGAACAGATGCGTGACGCCCAGCTTCGCGTCGTCCCACAGCGCGGAAGCCGTGTAGCCGGTGAATGCCGGCCCGAGGTGGTAGAGGAGACGGATCTTGCCATGTCGCCTGGTCCGCTCCTCGACCGCCGGGATCAGGATCTGCTCGTAGTCCTCGCCGGTCACCTCGCCCTTGGCCGAAAGGCCGAGAACGTTCTCGGGCAGACCTGGCATCAGTTCGATCATTTCGTCCTCCACGTCGCGTGGCGCTGCACACCCGCTGGCCCGGGAGTCGGGCGGTCGCTACTTCTGCAGGACGTAGCGTCCCGGGGCGTCATCGAGTGGTGGATAGCCGGCCTGCGGCGCGCCGAACGCGGGGGGTGCGACCATCTCCCTACTCGAATGCTCGCGCAGCCAGGCGACCCATTCGGGCCACCACGAGCCATCGCGCGACGGCGTCGCCGCCTGCCAGGTGTCGGGATCGACGTACATGTCGCTCTCGCGCTTGCTCGCCACCTGGTAGCTGCGGTGCGGATGGCCGGGCTCGCTCACGATGCCGGCGTTGTGGCCGCCCGAGGTCAGAAGGAAGGTCACCTCGGTGTCGGCCAGGAGGTGCAGCTTGTAGACCGAGCGCCAGGGCGCGACGTGGTCCCTGATCGTGCCGACGGCGAAGATCGGCAGCCGGATGTCGGTCAGAGCGATCGGCCGGCCGTCGACCTCGTAGCGCCCCTGGGCGAGGTCGTTGCCCAGGAACAGGCTGCGCAGATACTCCGAGTGCATGCGAAACGGCATGCGCGTGAGGTCGGCGTTCCAGGCCATCAGGTCGTTCATCGGCTGGCGCTGGCCGAGCAGGTAGTCGTGGACGAGGCGCGACCAGATCAGGTCGTTCGAGCGCAGCATCTGAAAGGCGCCGGCCATCTGGTAGGTGTCCAGATAGCCCTGGTCCCACATGATGTTCTCGAGATAGGCGACCTGGCTTTCATCGACGAACAGCATGATCTCGCCGGCTTCGGTGAAGTCGGTCTGCGCCGCGAGCAGCGTCATCGACTGAAGCCGCGCGTTGCCGTCCCCGCGATCGCGGCCGCGGCGATCGCCAGCAGAGTCCCGCCCAGGCAGTAGCCGACGGCATGCACCTGCCGTCCCGGCAGGATCGCCTCGATCGCCTCCAGCGCCGCGATCGGGCCGAGCCGGCGATAGTCGTCCATGGTGAGGTCGCTGTCCTCGGAACCCGGATTGCGCCACGAGATCATGAACACCGTGTGGCCCTGGTCGACCAGGTGCTTGACCAGGGAATTATGCGGCGACAGGTCGAGGATGTAGTACTTCATGATCCAGGCCGGCACGATCAGGATCGGCTCGGCCGCGACCTTGGCGGTGCTCGGCGCGTATTGAATGAGCTCGATCAGGTGGTTGCGAAAGACCACCTTGCCGGGCGTGACGGCGACCGCCTCGCCGACCACGAACCGCTCGGCGCCGACCGGCCTCTTGCCCGAGATCGCCCGCTCCCAGTCCTCGATGAAATTCTGCGCGCCCTTCACGAAGTCTGCCCGCCCTGCTCGAGGGTCGCGCGCAGGATCTCGGGGTTGAGCCAGGGCACGTTCGAGGGTGCCATGACGTCGAGCAGCTGGCGGCTCATGAACTCGATCACGTCCTGCTCGCGCCTGGGAATGCCGCGGAGCCCGGTGGTCGCATTGTACCACCACTGCTGAGTGAGCAGAAAACTCTGCCAGATCAGATTGTGCGGCCAGCGCTGCCAGTCCTCGCCCGTGAAGCGGTGGTCCTGCGGCAGCGGCTCGATGCAGGGCGGGGTCTCGCGATCGACCGCCGCGCGGGCGGCGTAGAGGGCGAAGCGGATCGCCTTGCGCAGCGCCTTGTCGCCAAGCTGCGCCTGCTTGCCCGGCGCGAAGGCGAGATGGACCAGCCAGTCGAGATAGGCACGCGCGAGCACGATCGGCGAGAGGCCGAGCGTCAGGCGGGCGAGATTGGCATGCAGCGCCCGATCGATCGCCTCGAAGGCGTGGGACGAAGGGGCGGGCGGTTCGGTTGGCAGGAGCCGTCCCGCCTTGCGGGTACCCTCGGGGCGCGCGCCGCCTCCTGGCGCTTTCGCCGCCACCGGTGCTTCGGCGCCGTTCGAGCGGCCAGGGCGGCCTGCGGGCGCGGCACGGCGCTTGCGGGCTTCGACTTCTTGCCTTGGAGTCATGCCGTCCAAGCTCCGAGGTGGCACCAGAATGGGATTGATCTGGCAGGTGGGATTGATGTGGCGCGCCGTTCCGGCGAAGCCTCGAGCAGCGGCTGTGACCAAGTGTCACCCTACGCGGTACCCAATGACCAGTGACCGATGCCGAGATCATAAGGGCTCGACTACCGAGACGATCCTTGACGTGGATCAAAGGCGCGCGACCGAACACATGGCTATCCTCGCGCGGGGTCACGGCAAGGAGCCATGTGTCATGAGTGGATCTCGCCTCGCACCGTTCGGCGCCCTCTGGAAGCTGTCGCCGGCGGTGATCCTGATCGCGCTCGCCCAGCCGGCACTCGCCAACTGGCAGGAAGACCTGGCTGCTCAGCTGCGCTGGGACCACGACTGCAAGGTCAACTTCTATAGCGGCGTGATCGAGCGCGTGATCGACGGCAATCAGGTCGTGATCGCCAAGGCCCATTGCGACGACGGGCGGGTCTTCGACGCGATCCAGCACAACGAGCTGGAGGAGTTCGAGATCAACGAGTGCACGCCCAAGGAACAGGCCTGCTGAGGTCTCCGGAGCAGCCCGGCGGGGCCCTGGCCGAAGCAACCCTCAACAGATCTCGGGCGGCCCGCCGGACCGGCGCGCCGCCCGATGGCTCATCCAACCGGTACCGCCGACCACGCCTCGCCGGGTCTCGTCACTTGCCCGCGTTGATCGCAATCTTCTTCGCTTTGGCCGCGATCTCGGGCGGCTTCGGCATGGTGATCGACAGCACGCCGTTCTTGAAGCTGGCCTTGGCCTTGCCGGGATCGGCGGCAAACGGCAGGGTGAGCGAGCGCGAGAAGGAGCCATAGGACCGCTCGACCATGTGGTAGTCCTTCTTCTTCTCCTCCTTCTCGGCCTTTTTCTCGCCCTTGATGGTCAGGACGTTGTCGGTCACCACGACCTCGACGTCCTTCTCCTCGACGCCGGGCAGCTCGGCTTCGATCTTGATCTCCTTGTCGGTCTCGCTGACGTCGAGCGCAGGCGCCATGGCCGCCGAAGGCAACTCTGCCGACGACCAGCCGAGGTCACGCCCGAATTCTCGAAGACCCGATCCATTTCCCGCCGCATCGCCGTGAACGGGTCTGTCCCGCCGGCCGCGACGTCGGACTTGCGACCGAACGGCCGAAGTGTTGGCCAAAACATGGAGTCCCTCCTCTGTCTGGTGTTCGCTTTGCCCACCGCCAGTTGCGGATGGGGGCGCACTTTGCTCCGAAATCTGGGCAACGCATTGATACGGATCAAGTGGCCCTGAAGTGCATCCACCGCGCTGGCGCGAACGCGCCGCGCCGAAGTCTCAATGCGCGATCAGAACCGGCAGATTGGCGTGGCTCAGCACGTGGCGGGTGACACCGCCGAGCACCAGTTCGCTCAAGCGGCTCCGCCCGTAGCCGCCCATCACCAGGAGATTGGCGCCCGCCTCGTTCGCCGCCGCGAGCAGGGCCTCGCCGACCGGCTCTTCCTTGGCCGCGACCGGTTGGTGTTCGCCGGCGACGCCCCGCCACGTGAGGTAGTCGATCAGATCGCCCGCCACTTCCGGATCGGTCCACCGGGTTTCGGCGGTCAACACGTGCACGCTGCTGGCCGCGTCCAGGAAGGGCAGTGCACCAGCGAGCGCGCGCGCCGCTTCGGCCTTGCCGTTCCAGGCGATCGCCACGCGATCGCCGATCATCTGCGGAGGGACCGGCGGCACCAGGAGGAGCGGGCGCCCGGCCCCGAGCATGGTGGCTTCGAGCACCGGCCGCAGATCGGCTGCGCTCTCTTCTTCGGGACGGCTGAACACTGCGAGGTCGCTGAGCCGCGCCCGGCTCGGGACGAGCTCGTCGCGGCGCCCGGTCAGCTCCCGCCAGCCGGCCGATGCGTCGCCGGGGCCCGGCGGGCTGTCGGCGATCGCCGTTCCGGCCGCAGCGCAGGCCGCCTCGAAGGTCGCCCGGGCGGCGGCGTGCTGGCGGTTCATCTCGGCTTCGGCGGCCTGGGTCAGCTGCTCGATGATCGCCGGCGACACCCCCTCGCCGACGATCGGAATGGCATCGCTCGGGTCGATGCGAACGAACAGCGCAGCGAGGTGCGCCTTCAGGCGGTGCGCGATGCCGAGCCCGGCCTTAGGGCGCGGGCATCGGAGGCATCGCCGAACAGAGGCGTCAGAATGATCCGAATGCTCATGATCGCTGCCTCAGAGCTGCGTTTGGCGGCCCGAGCGGGGCCGACCCGGCCGGGCTCACCTCGACCACACGAAACGTCCGCTGGGCACCATCCTGCTCGGTGATCGCCACGTATTCGCCGACCACGAAGCGATGCCGATCGAGCGGAAGATGGGCTCTTCGTCCTCGTCCGCGAGCCCGTCGTAGTGGAAGGCCCACCGATCGCCGCGGTGATGGATGAGGTGCCCGTTCTGGTCGTCCTCGTTCGGCCAGAACCGGCGCACCGTGCAGGCCGCGCGCTGCTGCGGCCAGCGGTCCCGGTCGAGGTGACCGTCGTCGGTCAGCGGTGCGACGAACTCGTAGCCGCGCTGCGAGCTGCCCTCGGGGAACTCGGCGTTGCGCGCAAGTTCGAGGCGGATGCGCCGGAGGGTCATCGCTATTTCACCGTCACGCAGGTGCACTCGGCGAGATGGGCGACCTTGTGTGAGACGCTGCCCAGCAGGAGGCCCTTGGCATCGCTCAGGCCGCGGCTGCCCAGGACGATCATGTCGATGTCGCGCCCTTTGGCCACGCGGAGGATCGCCTCGGCCGGATCGCCATCTTCGAGCGCGGTTTCAATCTTGCGCACGCCTTTGTCCTTGGCCTGGCTGCGGGCCTGCTTGACCAGGCGATTACCCATCGCTTCTCGGAGCCGACGCGCCACATCGCTATAGTTGCTGAGCACGCGCTGGGCGACAACCCGCGGATCACCGCGGGCTTCCATCACCCTGCCGACGTCGAGGCTGCTCACCACCTCGTCGAGATACTCGACCTCGGCCATGTGGCGCTCGGCGTCGCTCAGCGGCTTGTCCGTCAGCACGTGCAGGAGCACGAGCTCGGCGTCGTACTTGCTCGCGATGTCGCTCGCCAGACCGAGCGCCTTCTCAGAGTGTTCGGACCCGTCGAGGGCCACCAGAATCCGTTCCATGGCACATGCCTCCCGTTCTCGCCGTCGGACACGCCTCGTCAATCAACTCCTCATTCTAGCTAAATGACCGCGCCGGTCCCAGTCGCATTGACCTGGATCAAGCGCGCTGCGCCGACCGTCGTTATTCTGCTCGGGCGATTGTTTGCCAGGCCACGAAGCGAACCCGGTGCGCGACCTGCCGCCCTTTACCGACCTGCTGGTGTTCCTGCTGGCTCCGGTGGTCGTCGTGCCGCTGTTTCGATGGCTTCGCTGCAGCCCGATCCTCGGTTATCTGGTCGCCGGTATTCTGATCGGACCCCATGCCCTCGGTCTGATCGAGGAATTGGCGCTCACCCACACGCTCGCCGAGCTCGGCGTCGCCTTCCTGCTGTTCGCGATCGGCCTCGAGCTCTCGCTCGAGCGCCTGCGGGTGATGCGGAGACTGGTGTTCGGCCTCGGCACGCTGCAGGTGGCTCTCGAGCAGCGCCGCGATCGGGATCGTGGCCCGCCTCGCCGGCGCCGATCTGGCCGCGGCGATCGTCATCGGCGGCGCTCTGGCGCTGTCGTCGACGGCATTCGTTCTCCAGCTTCTGGTCGAGCGGGGCGAGCAGGTCGCGCGCTTCGGCCGCACCGCTTTCGCCATCCTCCTGTTCCAGGATCTCGCGGTCGTGCCGCTCCTGGCTGTGGTGCCGGTGCTCGCCCGGATCAGCCATCACTGATCGGCGCGCTCGGGCTGAGCGCGCTCAAGGCGGCGATCGCGCTCGGCCTGATCATCGCCGTGGGCCGGCTGATCCTCCGTCCGGTGTTCCGGATCGTGGCGGGCACGCGCAGTCCGGAGCTGTTCGTCTCGGCCACCCTGCTCGTGATCCTCGGCACCGGCTGGCTCACGACGCAGGGCGGTCTGTCGCTGCCGCTCGGTGCCTTCCTCGCCGGTCTGCTCCTGTCCGAGACCGAGTACCGGCATCAGGTCGAGGCCGACATCCGGGCGTTCCGCGGACTGCTGCTCGGCCTGTTCTTCATCACGGTCGGGCTGTCGATGGATCTGCACGTGGTCGCCGAACGATGGAGCCTGGGCCTGCTGCTGCTCGCGAGCCTTCTGCTCGGCAAGGCGACGATCATTGCGGGCCTCTGCGCGGCGTTCCGGCTGCCGCTTGCCGATGCCCTGAGGATCGGGCTCCTCCTTGCGCAGGGCGGCGAATTTGCGTTCGTCCTGTTCGAAGCGGCCCTGACCCATCACGTTCTCGCGCCGGCAACCGGCCAGATGCTGCTCGCGACGGTCGCCGCCAGCATGATCGTGACGCCGCTTCTCGCCGAGGCCGGCCGCAGCCTGGCGCAGCGGCTTGGCCGCCCCGCGGCCGGCGATCTTCACGCCTTGCGGAGGACGCCCGGAGCCTGACCGATCACGTGGTGGTCGCGGGCTTCGGTCGGGTCGGTCAGACGGTGGCCGAAGTCCTCGCTGCGCCGATATCCCCTATGTCGCGCTCGATCTCGATCCGGGCCGCGTGCGGCGCTGTCGCGCCGCGGGACTGCCGGCTTTCTTTGGCGACGCCAGTCGGGTCGACGTGCTGGCCGCCGCCGGGGCCGGTCGCGCCCGGGCGGCCGTGCTGACCATGGACCAGGCGGCCGCGGTCGACCGCGCGGTCGCGGCGCTGCACCAGCACTTCCCGGAGCTCAGGATCTTCGTTCGCGGCCATGACCCGCGCCATGGCCGCGAGCTGGCCAGGCGCGGCGCCACCGCGGTCGTGCCCGAGGCGGTCGAAGCGAGTCTGCAGCTCGGGGGCATCGTCCTGACCGCCGTCGGCGCCAGTGGCGGCGAGGCCGCCCGCATCATCGAACAACTGCGCGAGGGCGGTTATGCCGGGCTCGAAGCGATCGCCGACGACGCGAGCTAGCGCGGCGGCGCCTTCGCGCGCTGCTCCTCGATGAACTGGCGCAGCGTCCGCTTCAGCCGGGCAGCGTGCAGCGCGTCGCCGCGCCGGTGCGCCGCCTGGATGTCGTCGAAGATCATGTGCTGGATCAGCAGCTGTCCATCGGGTCCCTTGGTCAGATAGCTGCCCAGTTCGAGCGCGAGATCTCGGGCAGATGCTCATGCTCGGCAATCGCGTCGATCTCCTCCTCGGTCAGCTCGCAGAGCGCCAGGCAGTCGTCGAACGTCAGCATTTCGGAAGACCTCCAGACTGGGCGGGGACCATCGTTCCTCACGATGGGGTCGGTCAGTTGCGACAACATTGACCGGAATCAATGCCCACCGGATCTTTTGCAGGCATTGCCAAACGTGCATCATGACTGACCGGCGACCTCGAACCTGAAGCAGTTCGGAGCCATGCGTGTCATCCTGGTGCTGCTGACCGGAGACGACCACGACAGGGTCGCTCTGGCGGCCGCCTACACGATCGCCAGGTCTTCGGCGGCGTCACGCGACACGTGCTCCGCCACTACGACCTCCCGGTTCTGATCGCGCATTGAATTCCGCTCTCCATGATGCCGGCCGATTCGGACGCTCTGGTCGAGTTCCTGAGCCGGGCGAGGCCTATGGTCTGCCCGGTGAGGAGGTCGAACGGGTCACGACCCACGCGGCCCTGATCTTCCTCGTGGCGGAGCGCGCCTACAAAATGAAGCGCGCGGTTCGTTACAGCTTCCTCGATTTCTCGACTCTCCCGAAGCGGCGGCAGGCGCTCGAGGCGGAGCTCAGGCTGAACCGCCGGAGCGCGCCCATGCTCTATCGCCGGCTGGTGCCGGTGGCGCGCACCTCGAGCGGGCAGTTCGCGCTGGGAGGCAAGGGACGGGCGATCGAATGGCTGCTCGAGATGCGCCGCTTCGATCAGGAGGCGCTCCTGGACCGGGTCGCCCAGCGGGGCGAGCTCGACCCCGCAACGATCGACGCCCTCGCCGAGGCGATCGCCAGCTTTCACGACGAGGCCGAAGTTCTGCCGCGACCAGGGCGGGTACGCCGGCATGCGCGAGGTGATCGATGGCAACGCCGGCGACCTTGCGGGCCTCGCGGGCACAATCCTCGAGCCCGAGCCGATCGGGGCGCTCAACGAGGCCACGCGCGCCGAACTGGAGCGCCGCCGCGAGCTGCTCGAGCGGCGCCGCGACGAGGGTCGGGTCCGACATTGCCACGGCGATCTCCATCTCGGCAACATCGTCCTTTGGGACGGTCGTCCGGTACTGTTCGATTGCCTCGAGTTCGACCCGGCGCTGGCCTCGATCGACACTTTCTACGACCTTGCCTTTCTGCTGATGGATCTCGCGCACCGGGGGCTGCGGCCACTGGCGCAGAGGTTGCTGAGCGGCTATCTCGACGCTACCTGGGACGACGCCGGGGTGGCGCTGCTGGCGCTGTTTCAGTCCTGCCGCGCCGCGATTCGGGCCAAGGTGCAGGGCCTCGCGGCCGAGCGCGAGAACGGCGCCGAGGCGCGTGAGCGCGAAGTCGCCGCCGCGCGTGAATATCTCGATCTGGCGCTCCGCTTTCTCGCGCCCGAGCCGCCGCGGCTGGTCGCCATCGGTGGGGTGTCAGGAACCGGCAAGTCGACCCTGGCGCGGCGGCTGGGGCCGGCCCTCGGCGCGGCTCCCGGCGCCGTGCTGCTCCGCAGCGACGTGATCCGTAAGCGGCTCTGCGGCGTCGCACCGACCGAGCGGCTCGGCGAGGAGGCGTACACCGAGCCGGTCTCGGATCGGGTCTACGCGGCGCTCGGATCGCGCGCGGCCACGCTGCTCGCCGCAGGCCAGGCGGTCATCGTCGATGCCGTCTTCCTCGACCCGCGGTCGCGCGCGCGGATCGAACGGGTCGCGCTCGACCGTGGGATGCCCTTTCAAGGCCTGTGGCTGAAGGCTCCGGCCGAGGTGCTGGCCGAACGGGTCCAGGCCCGGCGCGGCGATGCCTCGGACGCCACGCTTGCCGTGATGCGCCGCCAGTTGGATGTCGATCCGGGTCCGCTGACCTGGGCAGCGCTCACCAGCGACGCCGACCCCGATACGGTCGCTGCTCGGGCAAAGGCAGCACTTGGCCTTGACCACTGAGGCTTACCTTCGCCTGCTGTTTGATCTAGATCAAAACCTTTATAGGATGGCATGGCTGCCTGGCCGGCTCATTGTGGGCTCAGGCGCCTCTATCCGTGCTGCACATGCGAACAGCCGTTTCAGAACAAGGCATGATCGAGCCGGAGGACAACAAAAACGGGAAAGAGCGTGAGGCGCTGCTTCAGGCGATCATCGAAACCGCGCCCGACGCGCTGATCACGATCGATGAGGCTGGCCTGATCCGCATCTTCAACCCGGCTGCCGAGCGCATTTTCGGCTTCCAGGCCGAGGAGGTGATCGGGCGGAACGTGCGCTGTCTGATGCCCGCGCCTTATCGGGAGCAGCACGACAGCTACATCCGCCGCTACCTCGAAACCGGCGAGAAGCGGATCATCGGCATCGGCCGCGAGGTGGAGGGGCAACGCAAGGACGGTAGCGTCTTCCCGATGGAGCTCGCGGTCGGCGAGGTACACGACGACGGGCGGAAGCTCTTCGCCGGGTTCGTGCGTGACATCAGCGCGCGGCGCGATGCCGAGCGGCGCCTGCACGAGTTGCGAGCCGAACTGCTGCACGTTTCGCGCCTGAGCGAGATGGGCGAAATGGCCTCGGCGCTGGCCCATGAGATGAACCAGCCGCTTACCGCCATCATCAACTACCTTCAGGCATGCCGACGTCTGCTCGGGACTGCGGAAATGCGGGGGCGGGTCGAGGAGCTGATGGAAAAGGTGGTCGGCCAGGCGACGCGCGCCGGCCAGATCATCCGGAACCTCCGGAACTTCATCAGCCGCGGCGAGACCGAACGCACCGAGCAGCAGATCAACCCGGTCGTCGAGGAGGCCGCCAGCCTGGCGCTGCTCGGCACGCCCGAGAAAGGCATCCTGGTCGCGTTCGATCTGGCACCCGATCTGCCGTCGGTGATGATCGACCGGATCCAGATCCACCAGGTCATCACCAACCTGATGCGCAACGCCGTCGACGCGGTGGCCGCGGCGGAGCGACGCCGCATCACCATCAAAACGGCGCCCGCCGGCGCGGCTGCCGTCGAGATCCAGGTGCAGGACTCCGGGCCCGGATTGGCCGAGGAGGTGGCCGAGCGGCTGTTCCAGCCCTTCGTGACCACCAAGCCGGAGGGCCTCGGCATCGGCCTGTCGATCTGCCGGACCATCGTCGATGCCCATGACGGCCGCCTGTGGGCGACGCCCAACCCGGACGGCGGAACCATATTTCACCTGCTCTTGCCAGCCGTTTCTGATGCCGGCGATGGCGATGCCGCCTAGCCCTGCCGTCTACGTTGTCGACGATGACGAGGCGGTCCGGGATTCGCTCCAGGTGCTGTTCGAAGCCGATGGCTTCGCAGTGACGGTCTTTGCATCCGCCAGCGAATTCCTGAAGGTCGAGCCGGCTGAAGGGAGCGGTTGTGCGCTGATCGACGTCCGCATGCCGGGGATGGACGGGATCGCGCTGTTGGCCGAGCTCGCCGACCGCTCGCACGCGCCGTCCGTGATCATGATCACCGGCCATGGCGACGTGCCGATGGCAGTCCGGGCGATGAAGCTGGGCGCCGCGGACTTCATCGAAAAGCCGTTTGACCCCGAGGTTCTCCTCGCCTGTGTCCGGAGCGCGCTGCGCCGCTCCGGAGAGGCGCCCCGTCGAAACGAGCTCTCGAACGAGGTCGGCCAGCGCCTCGATCGGTTGACCCAGCGCGAGCGCGAGGTCCTCGAGCAGCTGGTGATCGGCCGATCGAACAAGGTGATCGCCCGGCGACTCGGCATCAGTCCGCGTACGGTTGAAATTCATCGCGCCCGGGTCATGGAGAAGATGGCGGCAGAAAGCCTGTCCCACCTCGTGCGCCTGGCCCTAGCGGCGGGGATCGATCCGAGCTGCGACTGATCGACGCGACGGCCCGCTGAACTCGGCGTTCAGGTTTCGTAGGTAGAACCCCTTATACGCATCGGCATTAGGTCGGGGTTTAGCCGGCATTGTTTTTGACTTGGCGCAATTCGCAACGGCGCGGTCCGTGCATAGCTGCGGGCATGATGCCGACAGCCCGACATGTGTGCTCCGGCTGGGTGCGCCTCGCAGCGGCGAAGCGTTGTCTCCGCGGGTGGCTGGCGTGATGTCCGGACCTGAGCCGATCATCTTTGTGGTCGACGATGACGACGCGGTGCGTGACGCTTTGGCCAATCTGCTCGAAGCGGCGGGCTATCAGGTCGCCGGCTTCGGCTCGCCCCTGCAATTTCTGGACGCATTGCGACCCGACCACAATGGCTGCCTGGTGGTCGATCTTGATATGCCGGGAATGGCTGGTGTCGAGTTGGTGAGGGTCCTCATCGAGCGTCGGGTCGACCTGCCGGCGATCTTGATGACCGGCGGCAGACGCAACGGGCATCTTAAAGATCGGCGGCAGGCCGGCATCGTCGGTGTTCTGGAGAAGCCTTTCGGCGACCGCGAGCTCCTCGAGCAGGTCGAATCCGCGCTCAGGCGCGCGGCCATGAGTGCTCGAAAACTGAATGCCGTACGGGAAACTACGAATTTACCATCGCTCAGACAGATCCTAAGTCCCGAATATGTCGCCGTAAGAATAACGGCGCGATGCGGGGAGACAGGCGATGGCGACTTCTCTGGCGCTGACCAAAGACCAACCGGCACGGCACCTGCCCTTCGCTCCGCCCTCGCCGACCGATGCCTTCGCCAAGCTGGTCGGGCTGACGATTACTGCGGCACCGGGACAGACGATCGTGGTCGAGGGCGACCCGGCCGATCACTACTATCGGATCGTCTCGGGTACCGTCCGGCTCTACCAATCGATCGCCGACGGTCGCCGGCAGGTAATTGATTTCCTCAGTGACGGCGACGTTTTCGGTCTGACTGGCATCGAGCATCATGTCCTGAGCGTCGAGGCGGTCTCCCGCACCGTGGTGATCCGCTATCCGCGCCGGTGCATCGAGCCGGCCCTGGACTCGAACCCCGACCTGGCACGCCGCCTGTTCCAGCTCGCCTGCATCGAACTGCGGCGCGCCCAGCGCCAGATGCTTCTGCTCGGTCGAAAGACCGCTGACGAGCGGATCGCTTCCTTCCTGCTGCGCCTGGCCGAAAACGCCAAGGGCGGCCTGAGCCCTGTGATCTCGCTCTCGATGTCGCGCCTCGACATCGCGGATCATTTGGGCCTCACCATCGAGACCGTGAGCCGCACTTTCAGCCGGCTGAGGCGCGAGGGTCTGATCGGGCTGCCCAACCGCCACCAGGTGGAGCTGAAGAAGATCGGGCGGCTGCGGGCGATCGCCGAGGGCGAGGGCGTGCGGGCAGCCTGATCCCAGGTTGCGCCCTATCGGCCGGCGGGCGGGTTCGTCAGGACCCAGTCTTCCGGCCGCCAGCGGCGTGCCAGGTACCGAAGGCGGGGGGCGCCAGAAGATTGGCCAACTGCACCAGCCCGAACCAGGCGCCACGTCGGGGGTCGTAGTTCGCGATCAGATCGGTCCAGGGCTCGCCGGCGACATAGTGGAAGAAACCGAACTCGAAGGCGGCCGTCAGCAGCACCCAGAGCAGGCCGACCGCCAGCCAGTCGGCGAGACCATGGCTGGAGCGGGTCGAGCGCACCAGCCACCAGGCCGCGGCTGTGATGACAGCGGCAAGAATCAGAGCAGATACCGGCGCAGCCGCGGCCATTCCGACCATCGGCGTCAGGGCCAGTTCACGCAGGGCACCGTTGGCGAACGCTGCAGCCAGCAGCGCCAACCACACACATGTGGCGCGCCAGAAGAGCCCCGATCGGCCGGCTCGCGTTTCGCGAGGCCGGTGCTCAGGCGCGGCTTCGCCCCTCCCGGTCCTCGTCGTCATCGTCGAACAGGATCCGCTCGGCGGCACCGTCCAGGTCTTCGAACTGACCGCTGTTCAGCGCCCACATGAAAGCCCCAAGGCCGAGCAGGCCGAGGAACAGGGCCGCCGGGATCAGGTAGAGCAGGCCGCTCATCACGATCGCCCGAGACGAAGCGCGTTGCCGACCACGACCAGTGAGGACGCCGACATGCAGAGCGCTGCGACCAGCGGTGTGACCAAGCCGACCACGGCGAGCGGCACGGCGACCACGTTGTAGGCGAGCGCCAGGACGAAGTTCTGGCCGATCAGCCGGCCGGCGCGGCGGGCGACCTCGAGCAGCTCCAGCACCGGTCGCAGGTGCTCGCCCTGAAAGATCGCATCGGCCGCGGTCCGGCTGATGTCCACCGCGCTCGCGGGCGATGCCGAAACATAGGCGCCGGCCAGGGCGGGTGCATCGTTCAGGCCATCGCCGACCATCAGCACCTTGCGCCCCTCGCTGGCCAGAGCCTCGAGGCGCGCCGACTTCTCGCCCGGGGTGCAGGTCGCGCGCCAGGTTGCGATCCCGGCCGCGGCCGCGGTTCTGGCGACGACCGGCGCGCGGTCGCCCGAGAGCAGCTCGACACTGAGACCGCGCCCCTGCAGAGCGGCGACGACGTCGGCCGCGTCCGCGCGGAGCGGGTCGGCGAAGGCGAAGCGGATCGGCTGCTCGCCCGGCCGCACGAGCCAGAGCTCAGGTCCGCTTGCGCTGGCGTCGTCGGCTTCGATTCCGCACCAGGCACGGCGGCCGAGGCGGATCTCGCCCTCGGCACGAACCAGGCGGAGGCCCTGCCCTGGTACCTCCTCGACGCCCTCTGCGACGGGCACGCCCGGCGCCGCCTGGCAGAGCGCGCGGGCGAGAGGATGGCGGCTCGCACCGGCGAGCGACGCCGCGAGCGCCAGAGAGGCCCGCGTGATCGGTTGTCCGGGCTCCAGGATCGGACGGCCGCGCGTCAGGGTGCCGGTCTTGTCGAACACGACGGCGTCGACCTGCGCCAGCCGTTCGAGTGCGGTTGCCGATTTCAGCAGCACGCCCCGACGCAGCAATCGGCCGCTCGCGACCACCTGCACGGCCGGCACGGCGAGCCCGAGCGCGCAGGGGCAGGTGATGATCAACACCGAAACCGCGTATAACAGGGCGACCTGCCAGGGCGCGCCGAGCAGCAGGGTCCAGCCGAGAAAGGTGGCAAGGGCCAGACCGTGCACCGCAGGCGCATAGACCCCCGCGACCCGATCGGCCAGGACGACGTAGCGCGCCCGGCGCTGCTCGGCCAGCTCCATGAGGCGCACGATCTCGGCGAGCAGCGTACTCTCGCCGACCGCGCTCGCCTCGAGCCGGAGCGGGGCGGCAAGGTTGACCGTGCCGGCGAACACGACGTCGCCCGGGCCGATCGAGCCCGGCACGGTCTCGCCGGTGATCAGGCTGGTGTCGACCTCGGAGCATCCGTCGAGCACCCGGCCGTCGACCCCGATCCGTTCGCCCGGCGCGGCCAGCACGGTCATCCCGGGCGCCACCCGGGCGAGCGGCAGCGCCTGCGGCCGGCCCGCTCCGTCGAGCACGGTCACGCTGCCGGCATCGAGCGCAAGCAGGCGCTCGGCCGCGGAACGCGCGCGCCCGCGCACCCGGCGGTCCAGATAACGGCCGATCAGCAGGAAGAACAGCAGCATGATCGCGGAGTCGAAATAGGCGTGCTCGCCGCCGCGCACGGTCTCGAACAGACTGAGGCCGCTCGTCAGGATGATGGCGAGCGCGATCGGCACGTCCATGTTGGTGCGCCGGTTGCCGAGCGCACCAAGGGCGGACCAGAAGAACGGCCGGCCGGCGTAGACGATCGCCGGCAGCGCGATCAAGGCCGAAAACCAGTGCAGCAGGTCGCGGGTCGCGGGCCCCATGTCCTCGAACTGGCCGGCCCAGACCGAGATCGACAGCAGCATCACGTTACCGGCCGCGAAGCCGGCCACCGCCATTGCCCGCAGCAGGAGCTTTTCGTCGCTCGCGTCGCCCGCCTCGAGCTGAGCCGGATCGTAGGGCACCGGCCGATAGCCGAGCTCGCTCACCGCACCCAGCAGGCGTCCGGCCAGCGCCGCGGGGCCGCGCCATTGGACCACCAGGCGGCGCGT
The DNA here is from genome assembly GCA_963815435.1 of uncultured Alphaproteobacteria bacterium. Taxonomy (GTDB): domain Bacteria; phylum Pseudomonadota; class Alphaproteobacteria; order Geminicoccales; family Geminicoccaceae; genus DATAOG01. Next base: position 74,060 of record CAWFGZ010000054.1, on the reverse strand, counting down.
GGTCAGGTTGAGGCGCGCGTGCTCGACCGCGGGCTCCGCGTGCAGTCTGCGCTCGATCCGGCGGACGCAGCCGCCGCAGTGCACGCCCTCGACCATGAGGTGGAGCGCATACCGCCCATCATGCAGTTCCTGAACGTAGCTGCTGGCGTCGACCGACGCGGCTTCGGGACCCGCAATCAGCGGCGGCGTGTCCGCATCGATGGCGCTGTTGGCGCTCATGGCTCCACGAAGATGCGCTTGGCCAGCTGATACTGCTGTCCGCCCTCGGCGGCGCTCAGCCGGACCTCCCACTGGCCGGCCAGGGGCAGCTCGACCTCGGCGCTGTAGCGAGCGCCGTACTGGTGCTCCACCGTGACCGTCCGATCGTAACCCTCCTGCGTCGGGCGGACGAACCGGGCCGTGACCTCGGCCTTCTGCAGGAAGTTGCCGAAGCGGTCCTCGAGGCCGACCTCGATCAGGCCGCGGCGATCAGCCTCGCGGGTGAAGTTGAAGGTGACCTGCCAGCCGAGCGCCTCCTGCTTCGCGGCCGCAGCCAGCGCCCGGTTGTAGGCGAGACCCCGCTCGTAGGCGTCGGTGGTCTCGAGACCCGTCCAGGTGTGGAGCGCGGCCACCAGCAGGGTCACGTTCACCACCAGCACGACCCCGAAGAAGGCGACGAAGAGCCAGGGAATCCAGCGCCCGCGATCGGAATCCTGATTCCTCTCCAAGCGGACGGCCATCACCCCGGCTCCCGGAAGACGGTCTGTTGCGCCGCCCGCGTCCCGCTCGTGCGATCGGTCAGAACCATGGTAAGCGGCTGCATGCCACGCTCGCGCCCTGAATTCGCGTCGTCGCGCAGATGCTCGAGCGCCCCATGCGGCACCGTGACGTAGACCCGATAGGTGGTCACCGTGTCGGGGTTGGCGGCGACGAAAGCATGGGCGAAGCCTTCGACGTTCTGGCCGAGCACGTTCAGCGTCGCACCCTCGATACCATCGAGCGTGAGGTCGTAAAGCCGCGCCTCACGGCTCTTGTTCAGGATCTTGATCGTGTAGCCGTTGCGAATGCCGCCGTCGGACAGCTTGACGAACAGCGGGTTGCGATCGTGCAGGATGTTGATGTCGACGCTCGAGCGGGCGCTAAGCGCGATCAGCACGCCGGCGCCGAGCACGGCGATGATCGCGGAATAGATCAGCGTGCGCGGCCGGAAGATCCGCCGCTCGGGCGGCTTGCCGGCGATCCGCAGCGCCTGGTTGCGCTCGGTGTCGAGGGTGATCAGCTCGCGCGGCCGCCCGATCCGATCCATGACGTCGTTGCAGGCGTCGACGCACAGCCCGCAACCGATGCACTCGAGCTGCAGACCGTCCCGGATGTCGATGCCGGTGGGGCAGACCGCGACGCAGTTGTTGCAGGCGATGCAGTCGCCGCGGCCCTCCCAGGACTGCCCCTTCTTGTGCGGGCCGCGCGGCTCGCCACGCCAGCGCTCGTAGGTCACGACATAGGAGTCCTGATCAAGCAGTGCCGCCTGAAAGCGTGGCCAGGGGCACATGTAGGTGCAGACCTGCTCGCGCGCCCAGCCGGCCAGGAGGTAGGTCGTGGCCGTGAACAGGCCGAAGAAGAAGTACTGCGCGAACGAGGCCTCGCCGGTCAGGATCGCTCTGGTCACGCTCGGCGCGTCATTGAAGTACATGATCCAGGCGCCGCCAGTCGCCGCAGCTATGAGCAACCAGGCCGCGTGCTTCACACCCTTCTTCATGGCCTTGGCGCGGGTCCAGGGTGCCTTGTCGAGACGGATCCGGGCGCCGCGGTCGCCCTCGACCTTGCGCTCGACCCACATGAAGAGATCGGTCCAGACGGTCTGCGGGCAGGTGAAGCCGCACCAGACCCGCCCGCCGATGCTGGTGACCAGAAACAGGCCGAAAGCGCCGAGGATCAGAAGGAAGGTGAGATAGTAGATTTCCTGCGGCCAGATCTCGACCCAGAAGAAGTAAGCGCGCCGGTTCGGCATGTCGATCAGCACCGCCTGATCCGGCGCGCCGAGGCCGCGGTCCCAACGCAGCCACGGCACGACATAGTAGATGCCGAGCAGCACGATCAGGGCCGTCCACTTGATCCGCCGGAACAGGCCGCGGACCTGCTTCGGGTAAACCTTGATCCGCGCGGCGTAGAGTGGCTCCTTCTTCAGCTCCTTGAAGGAGACCGCATCCTCGACCGCGACCTGATCACGGGTGAGCGTGTCGGTAGCCGCCATGAGCCGTCCTTACTGGCCGCCGCCGAGCGAATGCACATAAACTGTCAGAAGCTTGATGGTATCGGGACTGAGGCGTTCGCCCCAGATCGGCATGACGCCCATTCTGGGCCGAAAGATCTGCGCTACGATGTCGGCCTTGGTGCCCCCATACATCCAGAGCTGATCGGTCAGATCGGGCGCGCCGACCTCCTGATTGCCCTTGCCATCATCGCCGTGGCAGACCGCGCATTGGTCGGCGAACACCGTGGCGCCCCGCTTCGCCGCTTCGGCGTCATCGGCACGCCCCGAGAGTGACAAAACGTATTCGGCCACGTCGTTGATCTGCTCGTGGGTCAGGAGCTGATCGGCGCCGAACGCCGGCATCTCGCTGTTGCGGGCGTTGTCATTGCCGTTGCGGATCCCATAGGTGATGGTCTGCTGGATGGCGTCGAGAGTACCGCCCCACAGCCACGAATCGTCGGCCAGGCTCGGATAGGATCCCTGACCGGCACCGCCCAGTCCATGGCAGGGCGCGCAGTTGGTGGCGAATGCCGCGGCGCCGCCGGCAAGGGCGAAGTTCAAGAGGTCCGGGTCCTGCGTGATCTGCTGGAGCGAGGCCTGGCTGATCCGCTTCATATACTCCGCCTGGCGCGCGTTGGCCTGGGCCATCCGCTGGTCGAGCTCGAGCCGCTCATTGGCGCCGAGCAGGCCGTGGAAATAGCCGGTGATGCCGGGCCAGCTCGGATAGAGGAGCCACCAGATCACCGACCAGACGATGGTCGCGTACATGATGTACAGCCACCACTTCGGCAGCGGCGTATTCAGCTCTTTGATGCCGTCCCACTCGTGGCCGGTGGTGTGCTGGCCGGTGATCTCGTCCTTCTCGACCTTGGTCGGCATCGGTCATTCGCCCCGATCGTCGTCGTCGTTGCGTAGCGGTATCCGGCCTTGCTTTTCCAGCTCGGCCTTGCGCTTCGGCCAGTAGACCCAGGCGACGATCGCGAGGAACAGGATCATCAGCCAGAGGGGCCAGAGCGCGCTCGCCCAGCCGTGGATGGTGGCCAACATCTCGACCGCCCGGTCGCTTATTGCAGGATCTCCTCGGTGCGGATGTCGGTGAAGTCGACCATCCGGCCGAGGATCTGCAGGTAGGCGATCAGCGCGTCCATCTCGGTGAGACGGGTCGGGTCGCCGTCGAAGTCGCCGACCGCGGCCTTGGGGTAGCGCGCGAGAAGCGCCTCATGATCGCCATTCGGGTCGGCCTGGGCGCGCAGATCGGCCGCTGCCTGTTCGATCATCGCGTCGGTGTAGGGTACGCCGACGGTGCGATTGGTGCGCAGGTGGTCCGCGATGTTCGGGACGTCGAGGGGATGTTGTGCCAGAAAGGCGTAGGGCGGCATCACCAACTCGGGCACGACGCTGCGCGGGTCGATCAGATGCGCCACGTGCCAGTCGTTGGAGTACTTGCCACCGACCCGGGCGAGGTCGGGTCCGGTACGCTTGGAGCCCCACTGGAAGGGATGATCGTACATGCTCTCGGCGGCGAGGCTGTAGTGGCCGTAGCGCTCGACTTCGTCCCGAAACGGCCGAATCATCTGGCTGTGGCAGAGGTAGCAGCCTTCGCGGATGTAGATGTTGCGCCCCATGAGCTCGAGGGGCGAGTAGGGCCGCATCCCCTTGACCGGCTCGATCGTGCTCTCGATCGTGTAGAGCGGCACGATCTCGACGATGCCGCCGATCGCGACCGTGATCAGGGTCAGGACCAGGAGCACGAGGCCATTGGTTTCGATCCGGTCGTGGCTGAACATGGCCCGCGCCCTCCTACTCGGCCGGGGTCGCGGCGATCTGCGGCGCGAGCGCTTCCTCGGTGCGGACGTCGCCGCGGGCGGTGCGCCACAGATTGTAGACCATGACCAGCGCGCCGGTCAGGAACAGCACGCCGCCGAGCGCCCGGATGACGTAGAACGGATGCATCGCCTGAACGGTCTCGATGAACGAGTACTGCAGGAAGCCGAGCGAGTCGTAGGAGCGCCACATCAGCCCCTGCATGATGCCCGAGACCCACATCGCCGTGATGTAGAGGACGATGCCCAGGGTCGCGATCCAGAAATGCACCTCGACCAGCCTCTGCGAGTAGAGGCGCGCGCGGTGCCACAGGCGCGGCACCAGGAAATAGACCGCGCCGAAGGAGATGAAGGCGACCCAGCCGAGCGCACCGGAGTGGACGTGGCCTATCGTCCAGTCGGTGTAGTGGCTGAGCGCATTGACCTGGCGGATCGACATCATCGGCCCCTCGAAGGTGCTCATGCCATAGAAGGCGACCGAGACCACCAGGAAGCGCAGCACCGGGTCGGTGCGCAGTTTGTCCCAGGCGCCCGAGAGGGTCATGATGCCGTTGATCATGCCGCCCCAGGACGGCATCCAGAGCATGATCGAGAAGGTCATGCCGAGCGTCTGCGCCCAGTCGGGCAGCGCCGTGTAGTGCAGGTGGTGCGGCCCCGCCCAGATGTAGAGGAAGATCAGCGACCAGAAGTGGACGATCGAGAGCCGGTACGAATAGACCGGCCGCTCGGCCTGCTTCGGGATGAAGTAGTACATCATGCCGAGGAAGCCGGCGGTGAGGAAAAAGCCGACGGCGTTGTGGCCGTACCACCACTGGGTCAGCGCGTCCTGGACGCCCGAGAACAGCGAATAGCTCTTGGTGCCGAAGAACGACACCGGCACCGCCAGATTGTTGACGATGTGCAGCATCGCGATGGTCACGATGAAGGCGAGATAGAACCAGTTGGCGACGTAAATGTGCGGCTCGTGCCGGCGCAGGATGGTGCCGAAATAGATCACCAGGTAGACCACCCAGACCAGGGTCAGCCAGATGTCGACGTACCACTCGGGCTCGGCGTATTCGCGGCTCTGGGTGACGCCGAGGACGTAACCCGACGCCGCCAGCACGATGAACAGCTGGTAGCCCCAGAACAGGAAAGTGGCGAGCGGCCGGCCGCCGAACAGCGACGCCCGGCAGGTGCGCTGCACGACGTAAAGCGAGGTGCCCAGCAACGCATTGCCGCCGAAGGCAAAGATCGCCGCCGAGGTGTGGACCGGGCGCAGCCGGCCGAAGGTGGTCCATTCCAGGCCCAGGTTGAAGACCGGGTAGGCCAGCTGAAAAGCGATGAAGGTGCCCATCGTGAACGCGACCACGCCCCAGAAGACGGTCGCGATCACGAACCAGCGGATCACCTCATCTTCGTAGAGCGACGTCCGGGCGACGGCTTCCCTCGCAACGGCCACGGCAGATCCCCCCTGGCTCGATCGTCGTTGCGGTGCAACTTATGGGGCAGCTGGCCACGGCCTTTGATCTATGTCAATTAGTCAGCGAAGATTGACGCCATCTTCGCGCCGGATCGGGGACTGGACCCGGCGTGACGGGGAGGATGGACGATGGCCGAAGCGGTTCCCGTGTTCACGGCCGCCTCGCCGCGGGTGCTCAGGATCGAGCTGGATCGCCCGTGGAGCTGGCTCGCCGCCGGGTGGCGGGACCTGCGCGGCGCGCCTGGAGTCAGTCTCGCCTATGGCGTACTGTTCGCGGTCCTCGGTTACCTGATCACGCTCGGCCTCTGGCTGGCAGGCATGGCCTTCCTGATCCTGCCGATGGTGTGCGGCTTCCTGATCGTCGGACCGCTCCTGGCGGTCGGCCTGTACGAGGTCAGTCGCCGGCTGGGGGCTGGCGAGCCGGTGTCCTTGGGGGCGACGATCATGGCCTGGCAACGCAATCCGGGGCAGATCGGCCTGATGGGCGTGGTGCTGCTCTTGTTTCTCTTCTTCTGGATCCGGCTCGCCGCGCTGATCTTCATGCTGTTCTTCGGGCTCGCCCCGCCCTCGTTTGGCGACCTGTTTGCGCAGACGTTCCTCGACCCGGGCGCGCTGCCGTTCCTGATCGTCGGCACCGCGATCGGTGGCGTGCTGGCGTTGGTGGCGTTCGCGATCAGCGCGATCTCGATCCCGTTCCTGCTCGATCGGCCGGAGGCCAACGTGTTCACCGCGATCGCGACCAGCGTCACCGCGGTGCGCGAGAACCCAGGCCCGATGTTGTTCTGGGCGGTGTTGATCGTAGTGTTCGCGGCGGCCGGTCTGGTGACGCTTTACGTCGGCCTGATCCTGACCCTGCCGCTGATCGGCCACGCCACCTGGCACGCCTATCGCGACCTGGTCGAGCACCCGGGCGGCCCGGAGGCACCGACATGAGCGAGGACGCGGATCGGCACCTGGGTGCTGGGCGGTGTCATGGGCCTGCTCGGGCTGCTCGGCCTGCTCATGGCGAGCCGGGCTGTCGACACGACGTTCTACGGCACCGGCCTCGCGCTGTTCGTGTTCTGCGTGTTGTTCATCTTTGTCCTGATCAATCGGAACGTCGGACGCTGAATGATCCACGCTCTTCGTCGGGCCACGTTGTCGGTCGGGCTCAGATGGTCTCAGCGCGAAGTCGGGCGGCATCGAGCTCGGGCAAAGAGGGATTGACGGCGACGCCGGATGCCAGCTCGAAGCCGCCGACCACGCTGGTGCGCGGTCGGACGCGCAGGTACCAGTGCCAGGCCGGACTGTTGCGCAGCGCTCTCGAGGCTGAGAGAATCACGAGGTTGTAGTCCGGATCGCTCGCTGCGGCACGCAAGCCCCGCAGCACCCGGCTGATCAGTCCGGCCAGCCCGGCGACCTCGGCGTCGTCGAGCCGGGCAAAGTCGCTCTGATGGCAGCTTGGCGCGATCCACATCTCGAAGCGCACCTCGGCGGCGTAGGGCACGAACGCGACGAAGCCAGGCGCCTCGCCGACCAGGCGTTGCGCTTCGCGGTGCTCCCGTTCGATCACATCGCAAAGGAAACAGCGCCCGACCTCCTGCAAATAGCGCTCGACGCGCGCTTCGCGCGCCGCGGCCAGCGGCGGCACCGAGGTGGTCGCTACGAACTGGCCGTGCGCGTGGAACAGCGAGATCCCGGCGGTCGGGCCGTGGTTGCGAAACGCCACGGTCCAGGCGGCACGGCCGGCATGGGCGGCGAAGCGGGCCCGATGGGTGGCGAGAACCGCCTCGAGCTCGCCGACCGTCATGTCCGCCAGCTGGAGGTCGTGACGGGGCGTCTCGATCACCACTTCGTGCGCGCCAGCGAAGCCCCGCGCTGAATCGGGCCCGTTCAGGCCACCTGTGACGATCGGGTACTTGTTCGCCACGACTCGGGTCGCCCAGGGCTGAGCTGCCCTACCTTGGCGTTCGAAGAGGACGGTTTCCAGCTCGCCCTCGTTACCCGGACAGAACGGGCAGTCAGGATCGTAGGGCGGCCGCGCTGGTTTCAGGATCGTGAGCCGCACGTCATGCGGCCGCTTGGCGCGCGCGGGCACGTAGAGGATCCAGCGATCGTCGAGCAGATCGTAGCGTCGTTCGTTCATCAATCAGACCTGACGTCCTCGCCCGCCGCTCCCTTGGGAGAGGCGGGCAGCCCGCGCCATTCTATAGCGTGGTGGCGCGGGCACCGGCCACGCACTTGCGTGCGGCACTCCGGCAGAGTAGCCAGCGCGCGCCCCATTCATTAACTCTTGAGCACGGCAGAGCGGCGATCGGGACGCAGGAATTGGCGCCATCCGACCTCACCCCATCTCACGGAGAACCCGATGTTCAAGGCGCTGGTGCTGACCAAGGAAGGCGACAAGGTCGAGGCGGCCGTGGAGCGGCTCGACGAGGCGCGCCTGCCCGAGGGCGACGTGATGGTCGCGGTGGCGCATTCGACCCTCAATTACAAGGACGGCCTGATCATCCGGAACAAGGCACCGCTGGTGCGCAACTACCCGCATGTGTCGGGGGTCGATTTCGCGGGGCACGTCCTCGAGAGCGCGCACCCCGACTTTCGGCCGGGCGATGCGGTCGTGCTGACCGGCTGGGGGGTCGGCGAGCGCCACTGGGGCGGCCATGCCGAGCGCGCCCGGGTGAAGGGTGACTGGCTGGTGCCGCTGCCCGCTGGCTGGACCACCCGGCAGGCGATGGCGGTCGGCACGGCCGGCTTCGCCGCGATGCTCGCGGTGCTCGCGCTCGAGAGCCACGGCCTCGTGCCCGGCGCCGGCGAGGTCCTGGTCACCGGCGGCGCGGGCGGGGTCGGCTCGGTCGCGATCGCGCTGCTCGCGGGGCTCGGTCATCAGGTCACGGTCTCGACCGGGCGCGCTGCCAGCCACGACTATCTGCGATCGCTCGGCGCGAGCGGCTTCATCGACCGCGCGGCGCTCGCGGAGCCAAGCTCGCGGCCTCTCGAGTCCGAGCGCTTTGCCGGTTGTGTCGACACCGTCGGCGGCACCACGCTCGCCCGGGTGCTCGCGCAGATGAAGTACCGCTGCTCGGTCGCCGCGGTCGGCAATGCCGGCGGCAACGCGCTGCAGACCACTGTGATCCCGTTCCTGCTCCGCGGGATCAACCTGCTCGGGATCGATTCGGTCTATCAGCCACAGGATCGGCGTCGCGTCGCCTGGCAGCGACTGGCGCGCGACCTCGATCTCGGCCTTCTGGAATCGATGATCCGGCCGGCGACGCTCGAGGACCTGCCCCGCCTCGCCGACGCGATCCTCGAGGGCAGGGTCCAGGGCCGCGTCGTGGTCGATGTCGGTGGCTGATTCTCAGCGGCCGCGAAAGGCGCCGAGCCGCGTCGCAAGCTCGGCGCTCAGCATGCGGACGTCGTTGCCCAGCGTGACGAAGTCGAAGCCCTTCCGGGCCATCTCGCGGGCATAGTCCGGCATCATGCAGTGCATGCCGGCCTTGATGCCGGCCGCCTTGGCGGCCGCGAGGATGCGCTCGATCGCCGCCATCACCGGCTCGTCGGTCGGGTCGAGCCGGATCGGATAGCCGAGCGACTGGGCGAGGTCGGAGGGTCCGATGTAGAGGCCGCTGAGGCCCGGCGTCCTCGCGATCGCCTCGACCTTGTCGAGCGCTTCGCGGGTCTCGATCATGGCGAGCGTGACCACGACGTCGTTGGCTTCCTGGATGTAGGCGGGGCCGTAGATCATCATCGAGCGGGTCGGGCCGACGCTGCGGTAGCCGCGCGGCGCGTACATGCTGGCCCGAACCAGGGCCTCGGCGTCGGCGGGGTTGTTGATCATCGGGCAGAGGATGCCCCAGGCGCCGGCGTCGAGCAGCTTCATGATGATGCCGGGCTCGAGCCAGGGCGGCCGCGCGATCACGGTCGCGTCGCTCGCGGCCTTGATCGCCTGCATCATGGCGAGCGCGGTCTGGTAGTCGATCAGCCCGTGCTGCAGGTCGACCACGATCGAATTGTAGTCCTGGCTGGCGACCAGCTCCGCAGTCACGGTGCTCGGAATCGAAAGCCAGCCGTTGACCGCTGTCTCACCGCGGTCCCACACCTTGCGCAGTCGGGTTTCCAAAGCGCGCCTCCTCGCCTGATGGGTCAATCGAGCACGTGATCGATCGAGGTGGTCTAGCCTTTGCCGGCAGAGAGCTCAAGCACTGCCGCGAAGGCCTCCCGGCGCCCGCCAGCGTCGGGCTCTCGAGTTGGCTCGCCAGCGGACGAGCCTTGCTGTCGTCACTGCGCGGACAAGGGCTTGACGGCCCCGGTGAGACATGAGAGCAACCGGGGACAGAGCCGGGGCGGGGGTTGGAAAGGCTCCAGTGCGTCCACTGGTCGAATCGGGAGTTTGCGCTTTACAGTTGCGCGACAACTTCGTGACGACTGGTAGTCCGGACTAATGGTTGAACGCGCGTCCCTGGCCTGAGTCATCCCTGGCTCAGGCGCTCGAGTGGGTTGGCACGGCGGCCGCCGTTTCCTGGAATGGTTGTGGTCGGGTCGGACAGAATCAACCAGCCCGAGAAAGACAGCGAAAAGGTCACCTTTTGATCCATTGCTGCGCTGGAACAAACAACTGTAACGTACTGAAGAAGCGCGTTTTGGGGTTGACTGCCAGGGTTTGTCGGGAGTAATTTTAACCAATCTTTAAGGAGTTCGTCTTTGGTGCCCGACCGGCGGACCGTGAAAAGGCGGAGAATCGCTGATCGTGGGATGTGCGGCCGGCCCTGGCGGGACGCCGAAGCGAGGAGGGAAGGAACGTGGTACTCGGGTGTTTCTAGCTCAGAGAAGGCAAGAAAACGAGGCGCCGTTGGCTAGGCTCGACCCTACACTCAAGAGACGCATGGAGCTCGTAGTTCGACATGATGTTCTCCACGGTATGGTTTGGGCTTTCGGTCGTGGCGTGTTGCAGTTTCGCGGCGCCGATCGGGCAGCTCTTGGGCGTCATCGACTATCCGGACGGTGGCCGCAAGAGCCACATCCGGCCGACGCCGATGGTCGGTGGTATCGCCTTGATGCTGCCGCTGGTGCTGGTGGCCCTGGGATACGCGATGTTGCGCGGCGGACCGACGGGTGTCCTCGTGCCTCTGGCGCTGGCCGGCTTCGGCTTTTTGACCCTCGGTTGGTACGACGACCGGCAGCACGCGCCGCCTAACACGCGGCTGATCATCGCCTCCGGCCTGTTCGGCGCGGTCCTCCTGCTGCAGCCCGATCTGCTCCTGACCCAGATCGATCTGGGAACGCGGCTGGTCGTGCCGCTGTGGTTGTTCTCGCTGCCCTTTACCATCCTCTGCCTGGTCGGTCTGCAGAACTCGGTCAACATGGTCGACGGCATGAACGGGCTCCTGATCGGGCTGGCCCTGTTCTGGACCGGTTGTCTGCTGCTCTACGCGCCCGCGCCGCTCAGCGGCTACCTTCAACTCTTCATGCTCGGTCTGCTGATCCTGCTGCCCTACAACCTGCGTGGGGCGCTGTTTCTGGGTGATGCCGGCAGCTACTCGATCGGTGCGACGATCGGGATACTGATGATCTACTGTCATCATCAGGCGAACGGCGCCCTGCCGATGACGACCGTGGTCCTCTGGCTGCTGGTGCCGGTGGTCGACTGCCTGCGGGTCATGGTGACGCGGTTGATCAACGACCGCTCGCCGCTCAGCGCGGATGAGAATCACCTGCATCATCGGCTGGCCCGGCATTGGCGCTGGCCCGTGTGTCTGGTCATCTATCTGGCGCTGGTTGCGATCCCGGGCGTGGTCGGGGCGTTGTGGCCGAATCTCACGCAACCGATGCTGGCTCTGCTGAGCTCGGCCTATCTCGGCGTGCTCTGGGTGACGCGGGCGCGCCGGGTCGCCCAAACCGAGCGCAGTCCAGAACCGATCTGACCCTCGCGTCGATCGCACGGGGGCGGAGAGCGCGGCTCACGGCGTCGATCGCCAACCCCGTGGCCGGCGCCCGCACGTTCAGGCGTGCGTGGCGCGATCTACGAAGCCCTGGGGCGATGCGGCGGCTGCCCGGCGGCGGAAAGCGACCGCAGGCCGCCTCGTGCTTCGTCCCTTGACCACCGCCGCCGGCGCGCCGGTCCGCTTTCGCTCCTGGACGCTTACGGGATGCCCGAAATTCACCTCGAGGATCTGCAGCCCGGTCAGGTCCACGACCTCGGTCGGCGCACCCTCAGTCGCGACGAGATTGTCGCCTTCGCCCGCGAGTGGGATCCGCAAGCCTTCCATCTCGACGAGCAGGCCGCCGCCGCATCGATCTATGGCGGGCTGATCGCGAGCGGCTGGCACACCGTGTGCGTGTTCATGCGCCTGTTCGCCGACGGCCTGCTGAGTCGTGCCGCGGCCCTGGGCTCACCCGGGATCGAGGAGCTGCGCTGGCTCAAGCCCGTCCGCCCCGGCGACACGCTGGCGGCGCGGCTCGAGGTTCTGGAGGTGCGGCCGTCGCGCTCGAAGCCCGATCGCGGCATCGTCCGGGCGCGATCGGTCGTCGTGAACCAGAACGACGAAGAGGTGCTCACCTTCGTCGCAACCCTGCTGTTTGGACGGCGCCCGGAAGCGGTCTGGTCGGGACGGGCATGACCTTCGAGCGCGCCTCGAGCGGCGCGCGTTCCACGGCCGGCAACGGCGGGCGCGGTCGTTAACCCAGGCCGGCGCTTGCGGTGTTGGTCGGCGGCCGCGCCTCGCGCAGCAACATGATGCTGATCCGGCGATTCCGCGGATCGAGCGGATTTTCGGGAAACATGTGCTCGGTGTCCGCCTTGCCGATCACCGTCGCGAGGCGGCCCGGATCGAGGCCCGCCGCGATCAGCATGCGACGCGTCGCATCGGCGCGATCGAGCGACAGCGACCAGTTGTCGTAGCCATTGGTGCGGCGGAAGGCGAGGCCGTCGGTGTGGCCCGCGATCGAGATCTTGTTCGGCAGCCTGGCGATCGCCTCGGCGACCTGCGGCACAGCAGCGTCCTGGTCGGCTCGTACATCTCGGCGCTGCCGAGCGGAAACATCGAGCTCCCCTCCTGATCGACGATCTGGATGCGAAGCCCTCCGGCGCCCGCTCGACTTGAAGATTGCTCGGCCAGCCGCTCGAGCTCGGGCACCGACTGCATCGCCTGGCGCAGCTCCGCCTCGGTCTGCTCGAAGCGCTGCTCCTCGCTCAGTCGACCGCGGCCTCCTCCTGGCGCGCCTCCTCGGCCTGCCGATTGATCGGCCGCGGATCGATGACCTCCGCCCGCTGGCTCGAAGGCCGCCTCCCGCGCACCCAGGTCGCGGATGTCGCGACCGTCCTCCGGGATCGGCCCGACCTCCTGCTCGACCGGCAGCGGCACCAGATCCTTGGCGTACTCGAAGCGCGGGTTGCCGTCGATCTCGACCATGCCGGTGACGACGACCTCGCGCTGGAAGCCGAAGGCGTCGCGCATCGAGCCGGCGACGATCTTCAGCTTCTCGGTGTCCGGCACCGAGAACGAGATGATCAGGACGAAGAAGCACACCAGCAGCGACATCAGGTCGGCGAAGGTGACCATCCACAGCGGCGCGCCGACCGGCGCGGCGTTCTTAGCCATCGCCGGTCAGCCTCGGAGCGCGCCGACCGGGCGGTCGCGCCCATCTACGCCGCGCCTCGCGCTGGTTCTCGGGCAGGTAGGCGCTCAGGAACTCGATCATCACATCGGGGTTGGTCTTGTTCTGGATGTGCAGCGTGCCCTCGATCACCAGGGTGCGCAGCACGTATTCGATCTGCGCCTTGGAGGCGAGCTTGTCGGCGATCGGCAGCGCGACCAGGTTGGAGATCAGCGCGCCATAGAGCGTCGTCAGCAGCGCGACCGCCATCGCCGGGCCGATCGTCTGCGGGTCCTCCATGTTGCTCAGCATCTGCACCAGGCCGACCAGCGTGCCGATCATGCCGAAGGCCGGCGCCGCGTCGCCGATCGCGCGGAAGATCTTCTCGCCCTCCTCGTGGCGCTCGATGTACAGATCGCGATCGCGGCTGAGCGCGTCCTTGACGAACTCGAAGGTCAGGCCGTCGACGCAGAGCTGGATGCCCTTCTTGAGGAATTCGTTGCTCGATCTCGATGCCATCGAGGCCGATCAGGCCGCCCTTGCGCGCCTTCTGGGCGAGCTCGGCCATCTCCTGGATCAACAGCGCGCGGCGTGATCTTGCCCTGGCGACAGCGCCGCCGCGATGCCGGTCTTGAGCGCGGTCATCACGTCGGCGAGGGTGAAGCGCAGGACGGTCGCCGCCATCGCGCCGCCGACCACGAGCAGCACGCTCGGGACGTTGACGAAGGTCATGAAGTCCCCGCCCAGGATGATCGCCATCAGGACGACCGCGGTCCCGCTGGCCAAACCGATCAAAGTCGCGAGGTCCATCAGCACGACACTCCGACGTCAAGAGGCGCATCGCCGGCGGGTCTTGCGCCCGCCCTTGCACCGAGCACGCGACCCGGCGCTCCACCGCTAGCATGGGGCTCGATAGCAAACGGTTAAATGGCGGTGGTGGAGTGGTCCCAATCGCCACATCGGCAACGGCGCGCGGCCCCTACCCTCGAGTGCCCGACGGCCTCAATCGGTCATGACGCGATGCTCGACGGCGCCGCCAGGCTTGGACTCGCACCCGGCCTGCAGCGTCAGGAGCTGGGCCGCAACCCCGATCGCGATCTCGGCCGGGCGCTTGCCGGGGATGCCCGGCAGGCCGATCGGGCAGATCATGCGCGCGATCGTCTCGTCAGGAATGCCCTGCAGCCTGAAGCGCCGGGTGAACTTCGCCCGCTTGGTCGCCGAGCCGATCAGCCCGAAGTAGAGGAAATCGTCTCGCTGGAGGATTTTTTCGCAGAGTTTCAGATCCAGGGCGTGACTGTGGGTCATGACCAGAAAGATCGCATCCGGCGGGGCGCGCTCGACCGCCCGCTCGGGCAGAGCGGTGCAATCGACGGTGACGTTGGCCGGCAGGACGTCGGGGAACTGCTCGCCCCGGCCGTCGACCCAGGTAATCTGCCAGGGCAGCTCGGCCAGGATGCGGACCAGCGCCTTGCCGACATGCCCGGCGCCGAACAGCACGACCTGCGGTCGAGCCGCGCCGAGCGGCTCGAAAAACAGCGAGCAACCCTGAGCGAGCTCCTCAATCGATGATCTACTCTGCCGTTGTTCGAGCATCGCACGAGCGATCTTCGTGGCCGCGGCGTCCCGCTCGGGATCGCCGAGGCCGCCGACCACGCGGTCCGCGCTGACCACCAGCTTGGTCTCGCCGCAGCCAGCGATGGCGGTCACCAGAACCGCAGCCTCGCCCGCCTGCTGGAGCGTGCGCAGCATCGCGAGCCAGGGCTCGATCGCAGCAGCGGGCATCGGTTCGAACAGCACGCTGGCATGGCCGCCGCAGCACTGGCCGAGCGAGGCGCCGAGCGCGAACCGCTTCAGTTCGCTGCGCGCACCGTCGGGGTCCGCCAGGAGGGCACGGGCGGCGCCGAGCGCCTGATACTCGAGATTGCCGCCGCCGATCGAGCCAAAGGCGGCATCTGCCGTGACCACCATCTTCGCGCCCGCCTCGCGCGGCGTAGAGCCCTTCGCCCCGGCGAGCGTGACCAGGATGCAGGGCTCCGCCGCCGCGGCAAGCCGGCTCAGGGCATCAATCCAATCGCTCATGGCATCGCCTTGCACCGCGATCGCAGGCGACCGCCCCGGCCTCCGTCATTCGGCGGCGTGGGCCGCGGCGAGATCGGGGCGCGGCGCGCGCCGGCGCTTCAGATCCTCGATCGCGAACAGGACCCGCTCGGGCGTGGCGGGGGCGTCGAGCGCCGGACTGAGGCGACCGTCCGCCAGGCTGGCGATCGCGTCGTTGATCGCGTGGAACACCGAGATGCCGAGCATCAGCGGCGGCTCCCCGACCGCCTTGGAGCGGCCGACCGCCGGCTCGCGATTTAGCCCCTTCTCCCAGATGCGCGCCCGGAAATCGGCCGGCAGGTCCGAGGCGGTCGGGATCTTGTAGGTCGAGGGCGCATGCGTGGTCAGCTCGCCGCGCTCGTTCCAGCAGAGCTCCTCGGTCGTCAGCCAGCCCATGCCCTGGACGAAGCCGCCCTCGATCTGACCCATGTCGATCGCCGGGTTGATCGAGCGGCCGACGTCGTGCAAGAGGTCGGCGCGCAGGAGCCGGTATTCGCCGGTCAAAGTGTCGACCACCGACCTCGGAGACCGCCGCGCCATAGGCAAAGTAGTAAAACGGCCGGCCGCGTGCCCGGACGCGGTCGTACCAGATCTTGGGCGTGCGGTAGAAGCCGGTCGCCGAGAGCTGGATGCGGTGGTCAGTGCGCGAGGCGGGCCAGTTCCGCGAAGCTCATCCTGTGCTCGCCGATCCGCACCTTGTTTCGCAGGAACAGTACCGCCTCGGGCGCCATCTTGAAGTGCTCGGCTAGGAACTCGATCAGGCGCCCCTTGATCGTGCGCACCGCCGCCAGCGCCGCGGCGCCGTTCAGATCGGTGCCGGCCGAGGCGGCGGTCGCCGAGGTGTTCGGCACCTTGCCGGTGTTGGTCGGGGTGATCCTGACCCGGTCGAGATCGATCTGGAACTCGTCAGCGACCAGCTGGGCGACCTTGATCATGAGGCCCTGGCCCATCTCCGTGCCGCCGTGGTTCAGTTGGACGCTGCCGTCGGTGTAGACGTGCACGAGCGCCCCGCCCTGGTTCAGAAGCGTGGAAGTGAACGAGATGCCGAACTTGACCGGCGTGAGCGCGATGCCGCGCTTCAGAACCGGGCTCTTCGCATTGAACGCCGCGATCGCCGCCCGCCGCTCTCGATAGTCGGATGTGCGCTCGAGCTCGTCGATCAGTTCCGGCAGGACGTTGTCCTGGACCCGCATGTGATAGGGCGTGACGTCGCGGCCGTCCTGGCCGTACAGATTGCACCGGCGCACCTCGAGCGGATCGCGGCCGAGCTCGCGAGCGATGGCATCGATCACCTTCTCGATGCCCAGCATGCCCTGCGGGCCGCCGAAGCCCCGGAACGCGGTGTTCGAGACGGTGTGCGTCTTGCAGCGCTGCGAGGTGATGCGGACGTTCGGCAGGTAATAGCCGTTGTCGGCATGAAACATCGCCCGATCGGCGATCGCTGCCGAGAGGTCGGGCGAGAAGCCGCAGCGCGCCGCCTGCTCGAACACGATGCCCTCGATCCGCCCCGCCTCGTCGAAGCCGACGTCGTAGTCGATCAGGAAGTCGTGCCGCTTGCCGGTCAGCAGCATGTCGTCGTCGCGATCGAGCCGGAGCTTGACGGGACGCTTCGTGTGGTGGGCGAGCAGCGCCGCCATGCAGGCGAAGGGCGCCGCCTGGGTCTCCTTGCCGCCGAAGCCGCCGCCCATCCGCCGGACCTCGACCGTGACCGCATTGTGCCGCTTGTTCAGCACCTTGGCGATCAGGTGCTGGACCTCGCTCGGGTGCTGGGTCGAGCTCCAGACCAGCATGTCGCCGTCTTCGCTCGGCAGGGCCAGCGCGACCTGCCCCTCCAGGTAGAAGTGATCCTGGCCGCCGATCCTCACCCGGCCCGGCGAGCCGGCGCGGCGCCCGGGCGATCGCCTCCTCGGGGTCGCCCCGGCGCATCTCGTGCGGCGGCAGGACCATGGCCTCTTTGGCGAGCGCGGCCTCGATCGTCAGGATCGGCTCGATTTCCCGATATTCGACCTTGGCGAGGCGGGCGGCGCGCCGGGCCTGCTCGATGGTCAGCGCAGCGACCGCGAACAGCGCCTGCCCGGCGTATTCGACCTGGCCGTCGGCGAACAACGGATCGCCTGGGAACACCGGACCGACGTCATTGACCCCCGGCACGTCCTTGGCCGTGACCACCCCGACCACACCGGGCGCGGCGCGCACCTCGTCCAGGTCCAGTCGCACGATTTCGGCGTGCGCCTTGGCACTGAGGCCGACCGCGGCGTGCAGCGTGCCGGCAGGTTCGGGCAGATCGTCGACGTAGAGCGCCTCGCCGCTCACGTGCTTGGCGGCCGAGTCGTGCGGCGTGGCGCTCCGGACGCCACCCTGGATCGCGCCCTCAGGCATGGGAGATTGCCTCGCATTCCAGCACCCGCGTCGGCTGTGCGGGTGCGCTGGTCTCAATCAGGAATTTGGTCAGCAGGTTTCCCGCCGCGAGCATGCGGTAGTTGGCGCTCGCCCGCATGTCGGAGATCGGGGCGAAGTCCTTGCCAAGTGCCGCCCGGCCCGCCTCGATACTCGTCTCCGTCCAGACTTTCCCGGTCAGCGCCCGCTCGCAGGCCAGCGCCCGCTTCGGGATCGCCGCCATACCGCCATAGGCAATCCTGATCTCCGCGACCCGCCTCTCCTTCAGCCGCAGCCGGAACGCGCCGAGCAGGGCCGAGATGTCCTGATCGAAGCGCTTGCTGATCTTGTAGCAGCGGAATTCCTGGTCGGGCGCGGGCAGCGGCACGCAGATCAGCTCGACGAACTCGCCACGCGCGAGCGCGGTCTTCCGATAGTCGAGATAGAGCTCCTCGAGCGGCAGTTCGCGTTGCGCTCCACCTCGGCGGAGGACGACGGTCGCGCCGAGCGCAATCAGCGCCGGCATCGAATCCCCGATCGGCGAGCCGTTGGCGACGTTGCCGCCGATCGTGCCGGAGTTGCGGATCTGGACCGAGCCGAGCCGGCGGATCAGCTCGCCGAAGTCGGGCCAGCGTTCGCCGATCGCCCGATGCGCGTCCGCATAGGTGACCGCCGCGCCGATCTCGAGATGCGTTGCCGTGACCTCGAGGCGCTGCAGCTCCTCGACCTTGCCGACATGGATCAGGGTGTCGAGATCCCGGTGCTGCTTTGTGACCCACAGGCCGACGTCGGTGCCGCCGGCGAGCAGGCAGGCATCCGGAAACTGTTGGCACAGCGCGGCCAGATCCTCGATCCGGCGCGGCGCGAAGTAGCGGCGCTCGCCGGATTGGAAGGCCAGCCGGTCGGCGGGCTGCAGCGCCTGCAGTTGCCGGATGGTCTCGGCTTCGCGCCCGGCGAAGTGATCCCGCTCGCCCAGCTCGTACATGCGCCGGGCGGCGTCGATGATCGGCCGGTAGCCGGTGCAGCGGCAGAGATTGCCGGCGAGCGCATCGAGAGTCTGCTGGCGCGAGGGCGCCGCCTGGGACTTGTAGAGCGCGAACAGCGACATCACGAAACCGGGCGTGCAGAAGCCGCACTGCGAACCATGGCACTCGACCATCGCCTGCTGCACCGGATGCAGCGAGCCGTCGGGCCGGCACAGATGCTCGACCGTGATCAGCTGCTTGCCGTCGAGTTGCGGCGTGAACAGAATGCAGGCGTTGACCGCGCGGTAGCGGAGCGCGTCGCCGTCGAGCTCGCCGACCACCACCGTGCAGGCGCCGCAGTCGCCCTCGGCGCAGCCCTCCTTGGTGCCGGTCCGGCGCTCGATCTCGCGCAGATGGTTCAGCACCGTGAGATTGGGGTCGACCTCGCGCAGTTCGCGAAGCTCGTGGCCCAGGAGAAAGCGCACCGCGCCCGTCATCAGCTGCCCCGATAGGTGCTGTAGCCGTAGGGCGAGAGGAGAAGCGGGACGTGGTAGTGCTGATCGGGGGCGGCGATGGCGAAGCGCACCACGACCCGATCGAGGAATGGCGGATCGGCCAGCTCGACGCCAGCGTCGCGATAGTAGGAACCAGCGTGAAAGATCAGCTCATAGATTCCGGCCGCCAGCGCCTGCCCCTCGAGCAGAGGTCGCACACAGCGGCCGTCCTGGTCGGTGATCGCGCTGGTCAGGAAGCGTCGCTGCTCTTCGCCGACTGCGTAGAGCTCGACCACGACCCCGGCTCCAGGGCGGCCGCGGGCGATATCCAGCACGTGCGTCGTCAGACGTCCCATGGCGATCGATCAGTCTGCCGCCAAAACCATGCCATTGTCCACGCCGGTGTGCCAAACTCGCTCGATGGACCTGGACTGCCGCGACCCGAGCGGAAGGAGCCGAAGCGTATGACGGCGCGCAAGCTCACCGCGGCCGAATTGGCGGCGCTCGATCGCGAGCGCTTCGTCGAGTGGTTCGGCGGCGTGTTCGAGCACTCGCCCTGGGTGGCCGAGGCGACTTTCGCCGCCGGTCCGTTTGCGAGCCGGGGCGCGCTGCACGCAGCGTTGGTGCGGGCGATGCGGACCGCTTCCCGCGAGCGGCAGCTCGATCTGATCCGTGCCCATCCCGACCTCGCCGGCCGCGCCGCCATGCGGGGCGACCTCACTGCAGCCTCCACGGCCGAGCAGGCGAGTGCCGGACTGAGCCAATGCACGCCCGAGGAATACACCCGGTTCCAGGCGCTGAACCGCGCCTATCGAGAGAAGTTCGGCTTGCCCTTCATCATGGCGGTCAAGGGCCGCACCCGGGCCGAGATCCTCGCCGCATTCGGGCGACGTCTCGACAATCTACCTGAGGCCGAGTTCGATGAGGCGCTCGAGCAGATTGCGCGGATCGCCCGGCTTCGCCTCGAGGATCTGATCTCAGACTGAGGTTTGCCATGGCGCAGACGATCGAGAAGAAACCGTTCGGCAGGATGCCCGACGGCACCGAGGTCGATCTCTACACGCTCACCAACCGTCATCAGATGGCGGTCGGGATCCTGACCTACGGGGGCTCCGTCCAGCAGATCCACGTCCCGGATCGCGACGGCAAGCTCGCGAACGTCGCCCTCGGTTTCGATCAGCTAGACGATTACGTCAACAAGGCCAGGCACTTCGGCGCCATCGTCGGTCGCTACGGCAACCGGATCGGCGGCGCGAGCTTCACCCTCGACGGCGAGACCTTCCGGCTCGCCGCGAACAACGGCCCCAACTCGCTGCACGGCGGGCGCGAGGGCTTCGATCGGAAGGTCTGGCGGGCCGAGGCGGTCGAGAACGGCGGCAGGGCCGGCGTCGCACTCAGGTACACGAGCCCCGACGGCGAGGAGGGTTATCCCGGCACGCTCGCCGTCAAGGTCGTCTACCTGCTCACCGACAACAATGAGCTTTGCATCGACTATGCGGCGACCACCGACAGGCCGACGGTGCTGAACCTGACCAACCATACCTACTTCAACCTCGCGGGCGAGGGCAGCGGCAGTGTCTACGGTCACGAGCTGAAAATCGACGCCTCGGCCTACACCCCGGTCGGAGCGACGCTGATCCCGAACGGCGAGATCGCCATGGTCGCCGGCACGCCGTTCGACTTCACCACGCCGACCGCGATCGGGGCGCGCATCCGCGAGAGCGGCCCGCAGCTCGTCCGTGGCCACGGCTACGATCACAACTTCGTGCTCGACAAGCCGAGGGCGGGCGAGCTGACACGAGCAGCGCGGGTCGTCGAGCCGACCAGCGGGCGTGTCATGGAGGTCCAGACGACCGAGCCCGGCATGCAGTTCTATACCGGCAATTTTCTCGAACTCGACGCTGATCGGCATGAGCCGCAGGATGTATCGCCAGTCGGACGCCTTTTGCCTGGAGACCCAACACTTTCCCGATTCGCCGAACCAGCCGGGCTTTCCGTCGACGGTGCTGCGGCCTGGCGAGGAGTACCGCTCGACCACGATCTACCGCTTCGCGACGGAAAAGCGCTGAGGGCAGGGCAGGGCGCCACAGATTCGGGCTTGCCCCCAGGCTGGTTGCTCAGTCGGCGGACTTGGCCGCAGCGAGCTGGTCCTTCAGCGCGGCCAACTTCTCCTGCGCCACGATGAGCGGGACGTGGCCCTCAGGAATCTTCCCCGCGTAGCGGGCTTCGAGCGCAACCATCTGCGCTTCGGCCTGAGTCAGGTACTGGGCGGCCTCGCCGGGGCGGCCGCTCATGAGCTCCGACTCGGCGCGCTCTTGCAGCGTGTCGACCGCCCGCAGCCCGGACGTGAGGCCTTCGGGCGCGCTGACGGCTGGCGCGTCTTCACCTGCGACGGCATCGTTCCCCGCGCCGGCGAGGCCCGAGGCGACCTCGGCCTGGAGCCGCTTGAATTTCTGCCGGAGCTCCGGCAGCGCCGGATTGTCCGGCGCCTGTTGCTCGAGCAGCTCGAGCCGGCGCTCCTGCTCCTGCAGATCCTGGGCGGCCTGTTTGGGCCGAAGATCGAGCCGGTATTCGATGCCGGCGAGGCTCTGCTCGATCATCGAGGCGAGCTCGTCCGCACCCTGCCCGATCGCGGCCACGGGCAGAAACCCGAGCGCCGCGATCACCCAGAGACGCCAGTCGACGCATCGCCGATCGGACCGATCGCGCGGCATGCGACCTCCTTGGGGTTTCTCGTTCGCAGCGTAGCAAGTAGAGGCATCTTGCCTAACAGGAACGACTGCGGCAGCGACAAATTCCGTGCCTCGGCCGAAAACCGCCAAAGGCTCCGCCACTCCAGGCTCCGCCACACCGATGGTCGACGGCCCCGTCATCCGAAACGGGCAAAAAAAAGCTTCGGCCCGTTAGGTGGCCGAAGCGAGTTGCCAGGGAGATCCGGGAGAGCGAGCGGCTGCTGCTATGCGGCCGTCGCTCGCTCCACTGAGAGGCAGCCCCGACCGTAGCGCCGACTCGCCCGCAAACCTGTGAGCCAGCTCACAGTCGGCGATTTTTTGGGGAGGTGCGCAGAGCCGCTCTGACCGGCGTCGAACGAGCACGTGAGTACTGCGCTCGGGTGGCATGGGGCTGGCCGGCGCGGTGGTCGGAATGCTATGCTTACCAGAACGTTAAGAAAGCCATGGCGAGCGCGGGAGGGAAGAATGTCGCCGCGTGGTTTGGTGGGCTTGCTGTTGGGCGCGACGTTGCCTCTGATGCTCGGCGCCTGCGGCACGCCGCCGACCGCACCCTTGGGTCCTCTCGATCAGGCGACCGTCCTGATCGAGCATGCCAAGGGCCACGGCACCGGCATCATCGTCGGCCCGCATACGGTCCTGACCGCCTATCACGTCGTACAGGAGGCGCCCCTCGAGATCACCTTTTTCAGGGGACCCGCGGTCGACGGCCAGGTCAGCTGGTACGATGAAGGGCTCGACCTCGCTCTGGTCGACGTCGCGGTACCGGCGGGTTACCCGACTACGGAGCTGTCCTGCGACGATCTGCGGGCCGGCGAGCATCTGATCTCGATCGGCCATCCGACCCACTCCCGCTGGGTCGCGGTCGGCGGGGATCTGCCAACCACGAAGAGCGTCGCCGCCGGTCGGCTGGTGCCGCTCGGCTTTCCGATCGGCCTCGGCACCTCGGGCGGGCCCGTGTTCGACGACTCGGGTCGCGTAGTCGGGATCACGCTCGCCATCCTCGCCGAGCGCAATTCGGCTAGCGCCGCATTCGACCGCTACAAA
The DNA here is from genome assembly GCA_963815435.1 of uncultured Alphaproteobacteria bacterium. Lineage (GTDB taxonomy): Bacteria > Pseudomonadota > Alphaproteobacteria > Geminicoccales > Geminicoccaceae > DATAOG01. The sequence continues at coordinate 51,265 of CAWFGZ010000054.1, read as the reverse complement.
GACACGGGCATCGGGCTGATGTTGCCCGCGAAAGATTTTTGCGACACCTTGGGCATCGCCCACTGAGCCACGCGGTCCGCCCGCCCGCTCGTCGCGAACCAAGGGGCGGCGAGTTGAGAATCTGACGCTTCGACCGGCGGCAACCTTCGGCGTAGCCGGAGATTGCTGGTCGGCTGTTGACGCCCCGCGCTCAGCCCGCAATCATGCGCCGCCGTCTGATTCGGCCGATTCGGCTCGAGATGGTCCCAATTCCAGCTGTTCGCACGCAGCGAATGCCGCCCGCAGGTTGTCGGCCCGGCACCGTCGTCACAGTTTACTGGCAGTATCGTCGTTTTCGGTGTCGAGCGGTGATCGAAGCGTGGAGGGAACCCGCGCGCGCCTCGGATTTGGGCAGACGCCAGTTTGGGGGGATGGCCAACCATGACGACTGCGTCCTCGATCGACGATCTCTGCATCAACACGATCCGCACCTTGTCGATGGACGCGGTGCAGAAGGCGAAATCGGGCCATCCCGGGACGCCGATGGCGATGGCGCCGGTCGTCTACACCCTCTGGCAGCGCTTTCTGCGCTTCGATCCCGAGGATCCGATCTGGCCGAACCGCGACCGCTTCGTGCTCTCAATCGGGCACGCCTCGATGCTGCTCTATTCGATGCTGCACCTGACCGGGGTGCGCGCGGTCGACGCCGACTACGAGCGCCTGGGCGAGCCCTCGGTGACGCTCGACGACATCAAGCACTTTCGCCAGCTCGACAGCAGGTGCCCGGGCCATCCGGAGTATCACTGGACCTCGGGGGTGGAGGCCACGACCGGGCCGCTCGGCCAAGGCTGTGGTAACAGCGTCGGCATGGCGATCGGGGCGCGCTGGCTCGCGCGCCATTTCAACCGGCCCGACTTCACCATGTTCGACTACGACGTCTTCGCGCTCTGCGGCGACGGCGACATGATGGAAGGCGTGGCGAGCGAGGCGGCATCGATCGCCGGCCATCTCCAGCTCTCGAACCTTTGCTGGATCTACGACAGCAACCGCGTCTCGCTCTCGGGGCCGACGGACCTCACGTTCACCGAGGATGTCGCGGCCCGTTTCATGGGCTACGGCTGGAACGTGATGCGCGTCGGCGATGCCAACGATACCGACCGGATCGCCCGCGCGATCGACATCTTTCGGCGGACCGACGATCGCCCGACCATGATCATCATCGACAGCCACATCGGCTATGGCGCGCCGCACAAGCAGGACACCAGCGCCGCGCACGGCGAGCCGCTCGGCGACGACGAGGTCCGCCTCGCCAAGCGGAGCTATGGGTGGCCCGAGGATGCCCAGTTTCTGGTCCCGGACGGAGTGTACGATCACTTCAAGGCCGGCGTCGGCCGGCGCGGTCGCGAGCTGCGCGAAGCGTGGCTGGCGCGCTTCGAGGACTACCGGCGCGCCCATCCCGAACTCGCGGACCGGATCGAGCGCATGCAGCGCCGGGAGCTGCCCGATCGCTGGGATGCCGCTCTGCCGAGCTTCCCGGCCGACGAGAAGGGTATCGCCAGCCGGGACAGCTCGAGCAAGGTGCTGAACGCGATCGCAGAGCGCTATCCCTGGCTGATCGGCGGCGACGCCGATCTCGCGCCCTCGACCAAGACGCATCTGAGCTTCGAGGGTGCGGGCGACCTGGAGTCGGATGACCCCGGCGGGCGCAACCTGCACTTCGGCGTGCGCGAGCACGCCATGGGCGCGATCGTGAACGGCCTCGCGCTGTCCAAGATCCGCGCCTACGGGTCCGGCTTCCTGATTTTCAGCGACTACATGAAGCCGCCGATCCGCCTCGCCGCGCTCATGGAGCTACCATCGATCTTCATTTTTACCCACGATTCGATCGGCGTCGGCGAGGACGGGCCGACCCATCAGCCGGTCGAGCAGCTGATCGGGCTGCGCGCGATTCCGGGCCTGATCACGCTCCGTCCGGCCGACGCCAACGAGGTCGTCGAGGCGTGGCGGGTGATTGTCGCTCTGAAGCACCAGCCCGCCTGCCTGATCCTGAGCCGCCAGGCGCTGCCGACCTTCGATCGGTCGCGCTACGCCCCCGCGTCGGGCCTGGCGCGCGGCGCCTACGTCCTGGCCGATGCCCGCGATGGCCAGCCCGAGGTCATTCTGATCGGCACGGGCAGCGAGGTGCAGCTCTGCCTCAGGGTCTACGAGGAGCTGACGCGCGAAGGCATCCGGGCGCGGGTGGTCAGCATGCCGTCCTGGGGGCTCTTCGAGAAGCAGGATCAGGCCTATTGGGACAAAGTCCTGCCGCCCGAGGTGAGTGCCCGCGTCTCGGTCGAGCAGGCGTCGGTGATCGGCTGGGACCGCTATGTCGGCCGCATCGGCGCCAAGATCGGCATGCACACCTTCGGCTCGTCGGCGCCGCTCAAGGACCTGCTCGGCAAATTCGGCTTCACGCCCGACCGGGTCCTTGCGGCCGCCAAGGAGCAGCTAGCGCAGGCCAGGCGGGCCTGAACGCGCGGGGCTGGACGGAGGAGCCCCGCCCGTCCGCCCGGAGATCCGTGTTGGGGAGGGTAGCGATGCAGCTCGGCGTGGTCGGTCTCGGTCGAATGGGCTCCAACATGGTCCGCCGGCTCATGCGCGGCGGCCACCAGTGCGTCGTGTACGATCTCAATGCGGACACGGTGCGCGGACTCGCAGGCGAGGGGGCGAGCGCAAGTCACAGTCTCGAACACCTCGTAGGCCAGCTCACCAAGCCGCGCGTTGTCTGGGTCATGCTGCCGGCCGGCGCAGTCACCGAGCGCACGGTCATGCAGCTGGGCGAACTCCTGGCGTCGGACGACGTCGTCATCGACGGCGGCAATTCCTACTTCAAGGACGACATCCGGCGGGCTGCGGCCCTGAAGCCGAAGGGCCTCCACTACGTCGACGTCGGCACGTCGGGCGGCATCTGGGGGATCGAGCGCGGCTACTGCATGATGATCGGCGGCGACAAGGAAGTGGTCGACCGAATCGATCCGATCCTGGACACGCTCGCCTCCGGCCTCGGTGACATCCCGCGCACGCCGCACCGCGAGGGCCGCGATCCGCGACCCGAGCGCGGCTATCTCTACGCCGGCCCGACCGGGGCCGGCCACTTCGTCAAGATGGTCCACAACGGTATCGAGTACGGCCTGATGCAGGCTTATGCCGAGGGCTTCGAAATCATCAAGCACGCGACCTCGGAAATGCTTCCCGCAGAGCAGCGCTTCGAGATCAATCTCGGCGATGTCGCCGAGGTCTGGCGGCGCGGCAGCGTGATCTCGTCCTGGCTGCTCGATCTCGCCGCCGCGAGCCTCGCCCAGGACGAGCAGCTCTCAGGGTTCACCGGCTACGTGCAGGACTCGGGCGAGGGTCGCTGGACGCTCTTGGCCGCGATCGAGGAAGCGGTGCCGGCTGATGTGTTGTCCGCCGCGCTCTATGCGCGCTTTCGCTCGCGCGTGGGCGAGCACACCTTCGGCGAGAAGATCCTCTCGGCGATGCGCAAGGGCTTCGGCGGCCACGTCGAGCCCAAGCGCACCGGCTGAGAACCGGCGTCGCCGGGGTTCAGGCGGCGGCGGTCGCGACGAAGACTTCCTCACCGGTGCCGAGCGGCAGCGGCTCGGGACGCTCGCACGGGCTCTCGATCATGACGTGGCGGCCTTCGACCGCGGAGCGCTCGAAGGCGTCCAGCACCTCCAGGACGTGCAGGGCGAGATCGCCGCTCGCCCGATGCGGCCGGCCCTCGCGCAGTGCCGCCCCCATGTCGAGCAGCCCGATGATCCGGTAATCGGCGACCTTTGCGCCGCTCCGTAACGTGCGGTTCGGGATGCCGAACGGATGGCCTGAAATGTCGAGCGGCTGCCAGTCGGAGTCCCGCTCGGTGACCATTACCTCGCCGCCGAAGAAGTTCGGATCGGGCACCAGCATGCTGCCCTCGGTGCCGTAGATCTCGAACGGCAGGCGCCGGTGCTTCCAGACATCCCACGACGCGCTGAGCGACACGTTGGCGCCGCTCGCGAAGGCGAGGACGCCGTTGACCGTGGTCGGCACCTCGACCTCGATCACTTGGCCTCTGCGCGGCTCGCTAGCCACGGTGCGGGTGGGGCTCGCGGCCGAGGCCTGGGCGGTGACCCGCGTGACCGGACCCAGAAGATTGACCAGCTGGGTCACATAGTAGGGGCCGATGTCGTGGATCGGACCGCCGCCCCGCTTGAAGAAGAACTCGGGGTTGGGGTGCCAGTTCTCCATGCCGTGCGAAAGGACGCTCGCCGCGCCGGCGACCGGACGCCCGATCTGCCCGGCGTCGATCGCGCGCCGGCAGGCCTGGTGCGCAGCGCCCAGGAAGGTATCGGGCGCGCAGCCGACGCGGACGCCCCGGCCCGCCGCGGCCAGCATCAGCGCCTGCGCCTCGCTGAAGCGCGCGGCGAGCGGCTTTTCCGAATAGACGTGCTTGCCGGCGTTGATGATCTGCCGGCTCACCGGGCCGTGCGCCAGCGGCACGGTGAGGTTGATGACGATCTCGATCTCCGGGTCAGCGAGCAGCGCATCGACCGGAACCGCTTCGGCACCAAACTGATCGGCCCTGGCCGCGGCCGCCTCGGGCAACATGTCGGCGCAGGATTTCACCCGGATCAGCTCCGAGCGCGCCGCACCCTCGAAGTACGCCTCGCTGATGACGCCGCAGCCGATGATCCCGATGACGAGGGGTTCCATGGCGGCCTCACACGCCCATGCCGGTGAGGAAGTCGAAGCTGGCGCGGGCCGTGCGCGCCGGGTCCTTGGGCTTGTCGTGCTCGACGACCATCCAGCGGGCGCCCGCCTCGCGACAGGCCCGCCAGAGGTCGCGCCAGTCGAGCACGCCCGAGCCGATGTCGGCCCAGCCGTCCTCGTCCTGGTTCTGCCCGGCGGGTGCGAGATCCTTGACGTGGGCCGCGGTCAGCCGGCTGCTATAGCGCTTCAGCCACGCCTTCGGGTCGGCGTTGCCGCGCACCAGCCAGGCCACGTCCGCCTCCCAGGTGAGCGGGCTGCCCTCCGCGGCCTCGAAGATCAGCTCCAGGGCTGTCTTCGCGCCCTCCTTGGGCGTCAGCTCCCAGTGGTGGTTGTGATAGCCGAGCTGGATGCCTTGGCCGCGCAGCCGCTCGGCGATCGCGCCCAGTTCGCGCCCGAGCGCCCGCCAGCCCTCGGCCACCATGTCGCGTTGATCGGGCGGCACCGCCGGCATGAACAGCCGGTCGCAGCCGAGCGTCCGGCAGGCCTCGACCACCGCCTCCGGCCGCTCGCGCAGCGCGGCGAGGCTGACATGACTGGACGAGGGCTTCAGGCCGTGGGCGTCCAGCCTGGCTTTGCTGGTCTTGGCGTCCTCCAGATGGGAGCCCACCGTCTCCACGTGGCGATAGCCCGCCTTGGCCACCGTATCGAGGATGCGATCCAGGTCGCCCATGGAGCGCAGCGTGTAGAGCTGGATCGAGAGTACGTCCGCGATGCTCATGGATTACCCCTCCTGGATAGGCCGGCCGCCGTCGTCCCTCTCTGGTAGAGCGGTCAGAGACGCTCGCCGCTGTCGGCCGCGAACAGCGAGACGCGCTGGGCGTCGATGCCCAGGGCCATCGGCGTGCCGGGTCTGATCGCGCGCTCGCCCGGCGTACGCACCTCGAGCGAGAGACCGCCATCGGTGCACCAGACGAGGTTGTCGGCGCCCAGCGGCTCGACGAGATCGACGGTGAAGTCCGCCCAGTTGCCGGCGCCATCGATGTCGATGTGCTCGGGGCGAATGCCGAGGGTGACCGGCTGGCCGGCCTCGGGCCGCGCGCTGAACTGGTAGCCATCCAGCGGCAGCCGGCGGTTGCCGATGGCGAAGGCCGGGCCGTCGCCCGCCTGCTCGAGCCGGCCTTCGATGAAATTCATCCGCGGCGAGCCGACGAAGCCGGCAACGAACAGATTGGCCGGGCGATAGTAGATGTCGAGCGGGCTGCCCAGCTGCTGGATCTTCTGGTCCTTCATGACCGCGATCCGGTCGGCGAGCGTCATCGCCTCGATCTGATCGTGGGTGACGTAAATCATGGTGGTCGCGGCGAGGCGCTGATGCAGGCGCTTGATCTCGTCGCGCAGCTCGTTCCGGAGCTGGGCGTCGAGGTTCGAGAGCGGCTCGTCGAACAGGAACACGGACGCATCGCGCACCAGGGCCCGGCCGATCGCCACGCGCTGGCGCTGGCCGCCCGAGAGCTGATCGGGCCGGCGGTCGAGCAGCTGATCGATATGCAGCATGGCCGCCGCCTGCGCCACCCGGCGCTCGATCTCGTCCTTGGGCGTCTTCGCCATCTTGAGGCCGAACGACAGGTTGCCGCGCACGTTCATGCGCGGGTAGAGCGCGTAGGACTGAAACACCATGGCGATGCCACGGTCCTTCGGCTCCTCCCAGGTCACGTTGCGCTCGCCGATCCAGATCTGCCCGGTGTCGACCTCGAGCAGGCCGGCGATGGCGTTGAGCAGCGTGGACTTGCCGCAGCCCGAAGGGCCGAGCAGGACCAGCAGCTCGCCCTGCTCGACGTCGAGCGAGAGGCCATCGAAGACCCGCACCGCCTCGAAGGCGACCGTGACATCCCGCACCGAGACTGCGCCCATGGTCCTCAGCCCTTGACCGCGCCGGCCGCGATGCCGCGCACGAACCAGCGCCCGGAGACGAAGTAGACGACCAGGGGGACCAGCGCCGTCAGCATGGTCGCCGCCATGTCGACGTTGTAGGCGCGCTCGCCCTGGGTCGAATTGACGATGTTGTTGAGCTGCACGGTCATCGGCAGATTGGCGCGGCCGGCGAAGGTGAGACCCAGGATGAAGTCGTTCCAGATGCCGGTCACCTGAAGGATCGTGGCGACGATCAGCATCGGCGTCGACATCGGCAGGATGACCCGGACGAAGATGGTCGTGAAACCGCCGCCATCGATGCGCGCGGCATTGAACAGCTCACGCGGTAGCGACGAATAGAAGTTGCGGAACAGCAGCGTCATGATCGGCATGCCGAAGATGATGTGGACGACCACGATTCCGGCCAGAGAGTTGTAAATCCCGAGCACCGAAAACAGGCGGACCAGGGGGTAGAGAAACACCTGGTAGGGGATGAAGGCGCCGATCAGGAGGATCGCGAACATGAGGTCGGCACCGCGCACCCGCCAGAAGCAGAGCGCGTAACCGTTGAGCGCGCCGAACAGGATCGAGAAGATCACCGAGGGGATCAGGATGCGCAGCGAATTCCAGAAGCCGACCCGGACGCCCTCGCATTCGAGCCCGGTGCAGGCGGCGCTCCAGGCGGCAATCCAGGGCTCGACCGTGAGGTGGCCGGGCCAGGCCAGAATGTTGCCGAGCCGGATCTCGTCCATGGTCTTCAAGGACGTCAGCAGCATGATCCAGAGCGGCAACAGGAAGAAGGCGGCGGAGACCAGCAGGAAGGCATAGACGCCGATCCGGCCCCAGGTCAGGTGTCGCGGCCGGCGGCCGGAAGGACCGGCGGCCGAGCTCATGCCGCCCTCCGCCGCGACGGCCCGTACTGCGTGTACAGCCAGGGCGCCAGGACGGCGATCACGGTCACCAGCATGACCGTCGCGCAGGCGGTCGCAAGGCCGACGTTGCCGCGCTGGAACAGATGGTCCATGACGAACTTGGCCGGCATCTCGGAGGCGATGCCGGGGCCGCCCCCGGTCATCGCGACCACGAGGTCGTAGACTTTGACCACGGCAATCGCGAGCAGGACGGTCGCCGTGATCAGCATCGGCCGCAGGATCGGGAGCACGATCGAGACGTAGACCCGCCAGGTCGGGATACCGTCGACGCGCGCGGCCTTCCAGAGATCCTCGTCGACGCCGCGCAGCCCGGCCAGAAGGATCGCCATGATCAGCCCCGAGGACTGCCAGACCCCGGCGATGACCAGCGTGTAGACCACCATCTCCCGGTTGACCAGCCAGTCGAAGGTGAAGCTCGTGAAGCCGGCGTCCTGAACCAGCTTCTGCAGACCGAGGGTCGGATTGAGGAACCACTGCCAGACCAGGCCGGTGACGATGAACGACATGGCATGCGGATAGAGGAAGACCGTGCGAAGCAGGCCCTCAGCCCGGACCTGCTGGTCGATGAACACCGCGAGCAGGAAGCCGATCACGAGGCAGCCCGCGAGGAACAGCACGCCGAACACGACGACGTTTTCGGCCGAGATCAGGAAGCGGGCGTTGGTCAGCAGGCGCCGGTACTGATCGAGGCCGACGAAATCGAGGGTCGGCAGGAGCTTGGAGCTGCTGAGCGAGAGTCGCACCGTCCAGAGCATGCAGCCGAGGTAGACGACGATCACGACCAGCGCCGCCGGCAGCAGGGCCAGCCTGGCCGGCAGGCGCGCGGCGACAGAGCGGCGGCGGCGTGACGGGAGCTGGATGGCAATCGCCATGGGCCGGTCCCGTGAAGAAGGCCGGCGGGCCGAAGCGCCCGCCGGCGGGCTGCTCCTAACCGGAGGCGGTCTCGACTGCCGTGGCGTAGTTGTCGACGAAGGTGTCGACCTTCATCGACGGGTTGTGCCAGTACTGGGTGATCACGTCCTGGACCGCGCCCACCAGATCGGGCGTCGAGAGGAAGTTGTCGCTCGGGATCTGCTTCGCCGGGTCCTGGAGTTTCGCCATCCCCTTCTGAGCGCAGAGGTCCATGCTCGAGACATCGACGTCGAGGCGAACCGGCACCGAGCCCTTCTTCATGTTGAACGCGAGCTGCGTCGCGGGCGCGAACATCACCTCGGCAAGCTTGTCCTGGGCCGCCTTCTGCGCCGGATCGCCGGTCTTCGGGAACACGAACACGTCGCCGCCCATGACGTAGCCGCCGCCGAGCACGGTGCAACCATACTCCTTGTCGGGCGTCTGCCCCGCGGCGATGAACTCGCCCTTCGCCCAGTCGCCCATCATCTGGACCGCCGCCTTGCCGGTGATCACCAGATTGGTCGCATCGTTCCAGTTGCGGCCCGGGCTGCCCTCATCGACCAGCCCGCGCAGCTGGCCGAAGGTCTCGGCGGCCTTGCGAAAGCCGTCGCTGCGAACCGCTTCAGGGTCGCTGCCGCTCAGCACCTTCTGATAGATGGCGGGCCCGGCCTCTTCCAGAAGGATAGCGTTGAACAGCAGACGCTCCTGCCAGGGCTGACCGCCCTGGGCCAGCGGGATCACGCCGGCCGCCTTGAGCTTGGGCCCGAGGGCGACCATGTCGGCGATGCTCTTGGGCGGCTCGAGGCCGGCATCGGCGAAGATCTTGGTATTGTACCAGAGCCAGTTCTGGCCGTGGATGTTGACCGGCACGGCGTAGACCTTGCCGTCGCGGGTGATTGCCTTGAGGATCGCCTGAGGGAGCACCTTGTCCCAGTGCTCCTGCGCGGCGAGGCCGTCGAGGTCGCGCAGGAGGCCGTTGGCGACCAGCTCGTCGAACTGCTTGCCGGTGTTGAACTGCATCGCGGTCGGCGGATCGCCGCCGACCATCCGGTTGATGCCGGCGGTGCGGGCGCTCTCGCCGCCCGCGATCGCGTTGTCGACCCAGGTGCCGCCGGCCTCGTTGAACTTGTCGGCGAAGACCTTGACCGCCGCCGAACTCGCCACCCGAGGTCCACCAATGGATGACCTCGGCTTTCATCTCCTGGGCGTCCGCCCGGATCGCGCCGATGGCCAGCAACACGGCGGCCAGACCAATCTGCCGGAAGCTACGCATCATCGCCTCCCTGATAGTCGTATCGCCCCTGATAGTTGTCGATATCGTAAGCGCCTTCCGACCCCTTGACCAGAGATTTGGCCTTCGGCCTCGCTACACCGGGGGTTATGACCCGGTGGGCTTGCTGCTCACACCCTCTGGCCGAGCCTCTCCTCGATGGCGCCTCTTCCGTGCCGGGACGAGATCGCACCCCTCTTACGATTGCCGATTGTGGCACGATGGCGACCCTAACGACGTCATGATCACGGACTATCACTGAGGGAAGGGAGCGATGAGCATCTCCCGCCGAAGCAGCCATCGACTATGCGGACATCACCGAGCGAGACGCGAAGCCGATCGGTGCGATCCATCCAGGCGTGATTCTGCACGAGGAATTCCTGGAGCCGCTCGGGCTCAGCGCCTATGCGCTCGCCAGGGCGATCAGCGTGCCGCGCAACCGCATCACCGGGATCATTCGGGCGAGCGCGCGATCACGGCCGACACGGCGCTCCGGCTCGCGCGCTTTTTCGACATGTCACCTGACTTCTGGCTCGGCCTCCAGATGGCCTACGATCTCGAAGACCGCTCGCGCCACGCTCGCCGACCGGCTCGATCGGGAAGTGACCTCGCGGGCGGCTTGATTGACACGGCGGTGTCCACCACGTGACGCATGTTGAGAGCAGAACGGCCGAACCAATGCATTGTATGATTGCAATGCGACTCTGAGCGGGACCTGGCATCGTGACGCATGTTGAGAGCAGAACGGCCAACGAATGATCGTATGATTGAATGCGACTTGAGCGGGACCTGGCATTGCCAGAACCGTCACTGAACTCCAACTCTGCGACGAGCACGACAATCTTGTCTTCTTATTTCTCCATTAGCTCGATTGCCGTCTTCGGTTGTGCAAATGACACCCAATGGTGCTTCCAGTGGACAAGCGGCGAGAATATCTCTCGCCGACTACTTCGTCCGGCAGCAATTACTTGTCACTGCCAACAGCTGTACCATGGAGCCCACAGTTGCATGCGGGATGGTGCATCGGCTGGTCGCCCGGCTTCCGAAATTTGCTTCTCCGGAGGCAGTCCCTTCACGGACGGATTGTACCTGTTTATGAGGCTGGTGAGGAATGCCCTCACGTGGCAGGCGGCCGTGTGGTGCGGGTTGGCAATCACCCTCGAAGGCGAGCGGATTGCGACGAGCAAATCCGTGAGCACTATCAATCCAGCGTGGGTGCCAGAATTAAAGTTATTCGCCGATACGTCCGACGGGTCGCTAATCGTGGAAAATCTCCATTGGATTGTCTTGCTCATGGTCCAAGCCGTCGAGAACTTGGACCCCGGGCTCCCGACTTGGCAACTGTTAAGCTTCGGGCAGCGTCAGTGTCCGATTGACTACGAAAACCGATATAGGTTTAAATGGCGCGCGATAACCATAAGGCGGAGAGAAAGCGCGTGAGGCATCGATGATTGTCGAAGTATTGCGGCTTGCCGGCTATGCCAACCAAGCAACGATTGGCTCGGGCGCCATGCTTCATGCTAAAGTGGTCTGGGGCGGGCTTATGGAACAGCGATCATGTGGATGGACCTACACTGGATCGCAAAGATATAGAGCGTTAAGCTATTCCAATAGCTGGCGTTTCGTCTCCGTAGCGGACAAATCTTAGCCGATACTCTACTTCTTATACCATGTAGTGGAGGAAAAGAGGGTGCTCCCGACCGAGATCAGCCGGTGCACAAGGTGGCAGAGTTCTAGCGCGGTGCAGATCCACTAACTCGAATAAAGCTGAAGGCAGTAGCTAGCCACAAAGCTCACGGCTGGACTGCATTCATCGCGCTGCGGCCTGCGCTGGCCTGGTATACCGGACAACCGTATCGACCAGTGGCGTTCGAGAGTATCTGATCAATGCCCTTCGCGACGATGGTCTGCATTGTCTGATCGTCTTCAGGCGGGTATGGCGTGGTGCGCCCGGAAGAGCCTATCCACTGTTATCACGCGCACATCAGTGGCACAGCAGTAGTCTGGAGCAAGCGTCTGCCCACCATACTTGATGACTACATAATACGAAACAATATCCGCCGAACATTTAGCATATTTTCCGAGCAATATGCAGCTCATGTCCCTCGAAAGTTAGGTGCGGAAAGCTGGCGTTTGGTTCCAAAATACGATCCGCAGGTCGACCAAGGACCTCCGATCCGCGTGGTCCCCGAAAAGGTTGGTGCCCTCCTGGCGTCCCTTTTGCGCAGTAACTTTTCCTCGTTGAGGCTGGGTCTTGTGTTAACCCTTTGCAGTGAATACCGATATCGTTTTCCGAAGGACCCGCCTGATGGGCTCGCGCCTCGTCGTCACCGTTCCAGGTGCTTCAGATACTGGGCGACGAAGTCGCAGTCGACCAGGCGGACGTAGGCGTCGGTCAGCCGTTTGGTGATCGGGCCGGGGACGGCGCCCGTGCCGATCGTGTGCCGTTGATCGTGCGGATCGGGCAGATGCAGAAGCTGGTCGAGGTGATGAAGGTCTCCTCGGCGGTGTAGGCGTCGTAGAGGTCGATGTCGGCCTCGGCGAACGGGATTTTTTCCGCGGCCGCGAGCTCGATCGCGGTGGCGCGGCTGACGCCCGGCAGCACGTAGCGCTCGAACGGCGTCAGCAGGCGGCCGTCCTTGACCACGAAGATGTTGGCGCCGAGGCCCTCGCAGAGGTTGCCGTTGACGTCGAGCAGGATCGTCCAGGCCTCGGCGTTGTGCGCGTGGGCCTCGAGGTCGGCGGTGATCAGGTTGAGGTAGTTGTGGGTCTTGGCGCGCGGGGTCAGCGCGTCGGGCGCCACCCGGCGGACCGACGGCACGACCACGTCGATGCCGTCGCGATAGAGCGCGCGCGCGCCTTGAACGGCAGCGGCATGCTTCGACGATCACGGTCGGGCCGTAGTGGTCCCAGTTGTCGCCCTCGACCCGGTTGACGCCGCGCGAGATCCGCTGGCCGACCCACTGGTCCTCGTCCGGCCCGAGCAGGTGCAGGTTGCGCTGGTTGACCTCCTCGCTGATCGCGATCATCTCGGCCGGCGACAGGCCGGGGTCGATGCGCAGGACCTTGAGCGAGCGGTAGAGGCGCTGGATGTGCTCCTTGATCTTGAACAGCCGGCCGTTGAAGGTGCGGGTCATGTCGAAGGCGCCGTCGCCGAAGATCCAGCTGCGGTCGCGGAACGGCACCCGCACCTGGCTCTCCGGGACGTAGTCGCCGTTGAAATAGGCGATCCGCTCGTTTGCGCGTGCTGTCATGACCAGACCTCCGGCCGCATTTTCTGCCGTTGGTCGCGATCAGAGCACAGTGCTGCGCCGCTCGCCAGACGGGCTCGGGACCCGACCCGCGGGATGGGAAAGTTGCGCCTGGCGGTCCGAATGCCGTCATGGCGCCCCTCAACGGGCTAGCTTTGATTTTTGCCGCCGACTTCAATCTACCGCGCCAAGACCTGCTCCAGGGCGGCGAAGAACCGCTGCCACCCGCCCTTGGCGCCCTGGTAGGCCTGCTGCTGATCCGGCCGGAAGCCCGACTGCTCCATGCGCAGGTGGGTCCCCGTGCTCGTCGGGGTGAGAGTCCAGGTGACGACGCTCTCGAGACCATAGGCCGCCCACGTGTAGGACAGCGTCTTGTTCGGCTCGACCGCCAGGACCTGGCAGTCGACAGCGCCCCAGTCCGCGCGAAGATTGAAACGGTGGTCCACGACAGGCTTGAAGTCGTTCTTCATGAGCCACTCCTCGATCAGGTGTGGTTGGGTGAGCGCGCGCCAGATCTTTTCCGGCGGATAAGGTATCTCACGTTCGACAACGACGGAGAGCGTTTCGGTCGCAGTTTCGCTCATTGGTCCATCCTTTTGAGTAGGTCTTCGAGGTGGTCGAACCGGCTTTGCCAGAAGCCGGCCATCTGGCTTGTCCAGTCGATCAGCGGGGCCAAGGCGCCGAGCTGCGCGCTATAGTGCGTCTGGCGACCTTCGTGGCGGTCGCGCACCAGCCCGGCCTGCTTCAGGACCCCGAGATGCTTCGAGACGGCCGGTTGCGAGACCCCGGCCCGAGCCGTCAGAGCCCCGACCGTCTGCTCTCCTTCGCGGCACAGCGCTCGAAGATAGCCCGCCGCGTCGGATCGGCGAGCGTCCTGAAGAGCACATCGTGAGCGTTCGGCATTTGGGATCGATAACCCGTTGGCTATTGATTGACGTATAACCGCCAAGATATATGTAAGTCAATGCGAACTCCATCGTTTCCGACGGAGGATAGACCGATGAAACCGCATGTCAGCACGATCACGCTCGGCGTCAGTGACGTCGCCCGCGCCAAGAAGTTCTACGCCGAGGACCTCGGTTGGCCGATCGCGCAGGAGCAGGGGCCATAGGTGGCGTTCAATCTCGGCGACTGTTCTACGCAGGCGGCGCGCTGTCTTACGATCTTCGGGCTTGCTCGGGCGCGACGAGGCGCGCGCTTGCATTCTCGGCTTGACGCATACCGATGTTCATGACATCATAATGATGCAAGAAGAATCTATGGGAGAGTGGCATGATCGGACCTCATACCGACTAGGCGCAGGCCCTCGACCAGCGAGGACCGGCCGAAGCGGCTCTGAACGACTTTCAGCTCCTGCGAGCCGAACTCGCCCGGATGACTGACACTCAGTTGAGCCAATTCCTGGGCTGGCTCGATCAGCGCGGCGCCCCGCTCGGCAAGGTCTTCGCCGTCCATCAGGCCGACCCGAGGGATCCGGGATCAAGTGTCTGATCGAACTGCAGGTGGCCGATTTCGGCGGGCCCCAAACGCCGCGAAAGCTTCACCTCCACACCCCGCGTGCGCATTGAAGCCGGCTCGATCGCACCCCGCTCGGCTGACGGGTCGAGCTGCTCAGGCTGTCGCCGGATAGATCGTCCGGCCGTCGACCAGGGTGCGCAGCACCTTGCCCTGCATCAGACGGCCCTCGAACGGCGTGTTCTTGGAGAGGCTGCGCAGCCCCTCCTCGCGAATCCGGCCCGGCGCTTCGGGATCGAACAGCACCAGATCGCCCGGCGCGCCGATCCGCAGGCGGCCGGCATCGATGCCGAGCAGGTCGGCCGGCGCCCGGGTCATCTTGTCCAGCAGCGGCGAGCAGCCAGAGCGTGCCGTCGTGGACCAGCGACAGGGCTACCGGCAGCATCGTCTCGAGCCCGACCACGCCGAACTCGGCCTGGGCGAACGGCAGGCGCTTGCTGTCCTGGTCCTGCGGGCAGTGGTCGCTCGCGATCGCATCGATCGTGCCGTCCGCCAGCCCCTCCACGACCGCGCGGCGATCCTCCTCGGAGCGCAGCGGCGGCGAGACCTTGGCGAAGGTACGGTAGCCCTCGACCTCGAGCTCGTTCAGCGCGAAATGGTCCGGCGCCGCCTCGGCGCTGACCGGCAGGCCGCGCGCCTTCGCGCGCCGCATCGCATCGACCGCGGCGGCGGTCGAGACGTGCGCCACGTGGTAGCGCGCGCCGGTCAGCTCGACCAGGCGCAGGTCGCGCTCGATCATGATCACCTCGGCCTGCGGGGATGCCGGCGAGACCGAGCCGGGTCGCGATCTCGCCCTCGTTCATGACCCCGCCGCGGCCAGCGCCGGGTCCTCGGGGTGCTGGATGATCCGGCCGCCGAGCACGCTCGACGTAGGTCAGCGCGCGGCGCATCACGAGGCTGCAGGCGACCGCCCGCACGCCGTCGGTGAAGCCCACCGCGCCCGCTTCCTTGAGCAGCGCCATCTCGGCCAGCTCCCTGCCGGCGCAGCCGCTGGTGACCGCGCCGTAGGGGTAGACCTTGGCCCGCTTGACCTGGCGCGCGCGGCGGGCGACGTACTCGACCATCGCCGGATCGTCGATCGGCGGCTGGGTGTTGGGCAGGCAGGCGAGGCTGGTGACGCCGCCCGCCGCGGCGGCCGCGACGTGCCGCTGGCGAAGGTCTCCTTGTGCTCGGCGCCGGGCTCGCCGAGCTGGACCCGCATGTCGACCAGCCCCGGCGCGAGGCAGGCGCCCGCGGCCTCGATCACCACGGCGTCGTCCGGCGGGCCTCGCCCTGAACCGCCGGGCCCGAAATCGACGATCCGCCGTCCTCGATCAGCAGGCCGCCCCGCGCATCGAGCCCGCTCGCCGGATCGAGCAGCCGGGCGCCGCGGATCGCGGTCCGCCGGATCATGCCGCGGCCCGGAGCTTTCGGGTCATCACCTCGAGACAGGCCATGCGCACCGCGACGCCGAGCTCGACCTGATCGAGGATCACGCTGCGGTTGATGTCGTCGGCGACCGTGCCGTCGATCTCGACGCCCCGGTTCATCGGCCCCGGATGCATGATCAGCGCGTCGGGCTTGGCCGCCTTGCAGCTTGTCGTAGGTCAGGCCGAAGAGGTGGAAATACTCGCGCACCGAGGGCACGAAGCTGCCCTGCATGCGCTCGGTCTGCAGGCGCAGCATCATCACGATGTCGGCGTCCGTCGAGGCCGCGCGCCATGTCGTGGAACGACCTCGACGCCGTAGCGCTCGACCGCGGCCGGCAGCAGGGTTTTCGGCGCGACCAGCCGGACCCGGGCGCCCATCGCGGTCAGCAGCAGCATGTTGGAGCGGGCGACCCGCGAGTGCAGGATGTCGCCGCAGATCGCGACCAGCAGCCCCTCGATCGCGCCCCTTGCGCCGGCGGATGGTGAGCGCGTCGAGCAGCGCCTGGGTCGGATGCTCGTGGCTGCCGTCGCCGGCGTTGATCACCGCGCAGTTGACGTGGCGGGCGAGCAGCGCCACGGCGCCGCTGTCGGGATGGCGCACGACCAGCACGTCCGGGTGCATCGCGTTCAGGGTCATGGCGGTGTCGATCAGGGTCTCGCCCTTCTTGATCGACGACGCGCCGGCCGACATGTTGACGACGTCGGCGCCGAGCCGCTTGCCGGCCAGCTCGAACGAGGTGCGGGTGCGGGTCGAGCTCTCGAAGAACAGGTTGATCTGGGTGCGGCCGCGCAGCACCGCGAGCTTCTTGTCGGCCTGGCGGCCGTGCGCGACATAGGCGTCGGCGGTCCAGCAGATGCTCGATGTCCCAGGGCGTCAGCCCCTCGATGCCGAGCAGATGCTGATGCCCGAAGGTTCTGGGAAGCTCGCTGACCGCCATGGCGCCCGAACTATGCGGCGCCGCGGCAGCCCTGACAAGCACCCCGCGCTGGTGGCGCGCGGCTCACCGCTGACCGTCGACCTGGCCGAGCCACTCGATCCAGCGGCCGTGGAAGTCGGTGCGGGCGAGCAGTCGCTCCCTGCCCGAAGGCCAGACGGTGAGGCGAAGCTCGGCGTACCGCGGCTTGCTCGCCGGCTCCATACGCAGCCAGGAGAGGGGCGAGCGAGCGGTTGCCTTTGCGCCGCGCCCGGCGAGGGCATCGAGGATTCGCGCCCGGGTGGATTCGCCGAGGTACTGCCAGACGATCGAGTGGTAGACCACGGTCGCCGCATCCGGCCGGGCGTAGCGAGGCGCGCCTCGAGCCATGACGCGGCATCGGCCCGCTCGATGCGGGTGGGCCGGAGCGTGGCGACCTCCAGCGCCCGCGCGAGCCGCTCCAGCCGTCCGGTCTGGTCGGCCCAGACGTAAGCGCGAAGGCGCAGCCGATCGCCTTGGTCGCCGGGCTCCAGAGGGGCGGCATCGCAGCCGGCTCGAGATGCGATCGCCACCTTCGGCAGCGGCGGCGGGCGGCCCCGCCATTCGGGCGCGAGGCGAACGGGCAAATCTTCCGGGCCCCAGGCGGCTTCACCCAACCGGTAGTGATAGGCATCCCAATGGAGATTGAGCCCGGCGCTGGCGCCAAGCTCGAGCAGAGCGAGCGGCAGGCCCGCATCGGCCGCGATGGTCAGAAAACCGGGCAGAAGCATCGCCGCGCGCGCCACCTCGTTGGTCTGCGGCGGCCGTTCGAGAAAGGTGAGCAGGAATTCCGCGTGCGCTTCGAGGGCGGCGAGGACGGCGGAGCGAAGGCCTGCCCGATCACCCGCCGCGGCGCCGCCGGGATAGGCGGCGGCGAGCGCCGGCGCGCGAGCACTCAGGACGAGGGCGTGCAGGCCGCCCGCAAGCCGCAGCGCCAGCGCATCCTCGCGGGGATCGCCCGGCCAGTCCTGGAGCGCGCGGCCGACCGGGGAACCGCGTTCGAGATGATCGAGCAGGAGATCGAGGAGGAGCTCGAGCAGCGCCGCGGTGAACGGCGAGCCGAGCCGCCGGCAGGCCTCCGCCTGGCGCGCGAAGTGCTGCGCTATCCTCGATGGGTTGCTTGCCACGCCGGTTCGCTACCGATCTCTCCGTGGCGAGGCCACACGGTGCGGCCGCGGCTGTCAAGACGTGACGCCTGCCCGGTAAGCCGGCTCGCGACTTGACCATCAACCCCAATTCCCGCTTGATCTGTGCGAACGCCTCAGTCTGCCCTGGCATGAACTTCGGAAGTCGTGCATGAGCGAGGCCGGTGCCGAGTTGGCGCGCCCGATCGGGCTCGATGTTCCCTGCCATAGTCATCCCCGGCAAGTGGCGTTGCCGGTGCGGGCGGAGGCCGGGACATGAAACCGCCACCCCTGGTCCGCGACTGCCGGGAGCGGGACCTCGAAGTCGTGCGCGAGATCTACGCGCAGGAAGTGCTCCACGGCACCGCATCGTTCGAGCTCGAGCCGCCGGATCTGATCGAGCTGACGGCGCGCTGGCGGGTGATCAGGGGTGCGAGGCTGCCCTATGTCGTCGCCGAGGCCGAAGGGCGGATCGCCGGCTTCGCCTATGCCGGACTCTACCGCGCGCGAGCGGGCTATCGCCACACCGTCGAGGATTCGGTCTACGTCGCGGCGTGGGCGCGCCGTCGCGGCATCGGCTACGCGCTGCTCGACGCGGTGATTGCCGGGGCGACCGCCCGAGGTATGCGTCAGATGGTGGCGATCATCGGCGATTCGGCCCATGAGGCGTCGATCGCGGCGCACCAGCGGGCGGGCTTCCGGACCGTCGGCGTGCTCGAAAGCGTCGGCTGCAAGTTCGGCCGCTGGCTCGACACGGTGATCATGCAGCGCGCCCTCGGGACGGGCGCCGAGACGGCGCCGCCGGACGCGCCGCGGCCGCCCTCGCAACCCTGACGCACGGCCCGGCGACTTGATCGACGGCGTGCTCGATGGAGCGCACCGGCTGCGCTGAGATAGCCCCGCGGCCTCTCACCGCGGGCCGGCGCGCCCCTCCCGAAGGGCTCCGATCGTAGAGTCTGGCAAACAAATGCTGGCACTGATCGGTGCGGACCGTGCGGGCTGGTCCCCATCCGATGGCCGGCGCGCGCGATCGGGTTCGCAGCGAGCGACAGATGATGACTTCGACGGGCTCAGTGGGCCGCGCGCGGCGCGGCGTCGGGTGCGACGCGACGGTGGCCGGCGGCCGATGCGCATCGCGCTGGTGATCACCTCGCTGGGTGCCGGTGGCGCCGAGCGGGTGCTGATCGGCATGGCCAACCACTGGGCGGCGCGCGGCGCCTCGGTCACGCTGATCTCGTTCGAGCGACCCGGGACCCGCCCCTACTACGAGATCGATCCGAGGGTGGCGCTGCGCCAGCTGGATCTCGTCGCGGTCTCGGGGCCGCTTTGGCGCGCGGCCTGGCAGAGCGTCAGGCGGCTCGCGGTCCTGCGCCGCGCGCTCCGCCAGATCGAGCCGGACGTGGTGATCGCCTTTCTGGCCAAGATCAATGTGCTGACCGTGCTGGCGAGCCGCGGGCTGCGCCTGCCGGTGATCGTCTCGGAGCGCAACAATCCCGAGCGGCAGCGTTTCAACCCGGTCTGGACCTGGCTCCGTCATCGTCTGTACGGCTGGGCCGACCATGTCGTCACCCCGAGCCGGGGCGTGCTCGCCTGCTTTCCCGCGGCGATCCAGGCGCGCGGCCGGGTAATTCCCAACCCCGTGGATCGGCCCGCGGCGACGCCGGAGCGGGCCGGCAGCCGGGTCGTGGTCGCCGTCGGCCGCCTGGTCGATCAGAAGGGTTTCGATCTCCTGCTGCGAGCCTTCGCGACCGTTGCCCGCGCGCATCCCGACTGGCGCCTGGTCATCTGGGGCGAGGGGCCGGAACGGGCCCGCCTCGAGGCGCTGCGCGACGAACTCGGCCTCGGCGAGCGGGTCGCTCTGCCCGGCCTGACCGAGCGCCCCGGACAGTGGGTCGCGGAGGGCGAGATCTTCGTCCTGTCGTCGCGTTACGAGAGCTTCGGCAACGTGATCACCGAAGCCATGGCGGCGGGTCTGCCGGTGATCGCGTTCGCCTGCCCCTGGGGACCGGGCGAGATCGTCCGTGACCAGGTGGACGGCCTGCTGGTCCCGCCCGAGGACGTGGCCGCGCTCGCCCGTGCGCTCACGACGCTGATCGTCGACCCCGACCGGCGCGCCGCGTTCGGCGCCGCAGCGCGCGAGGGCGTGCGGCGCTTCGGGCGCGAGGCCGTCATGGCGATGTGGGACCGGCTGATCGCCGAAGCCACCTCGGGGCGGGCGCCGGCCACGCTGCGCCAGCCCCTCTCCGAGAGCCGGCGGCCGTGACCCAGAGCCGGTCGACCGGACCGGACTGATCCGAGGCGACGGGCATCTGCCCGGCGCCGGCCCGCACGGTCGCCGTACGGCCTTCCCACCAGCCGATCATGATCCGCATCACTTGCATCGCAAGTAGATCGTTAACACTACGCAGTTTCCATTTCGACAATTGAATATTTTGCATTTTCGTTTTATCTTGTGTTTACTCTTCACTTGGTTGACGCGTCCGGCTCGCTCAAGCGAGACTTCTCGAACACTGCGGGGCAGCTCCATGGACTTGCGCAGGCTGGGGCTCGCGTGCGCAGAGCGACCGGCCCGTCGCTCCCGCCCCGGCGTCTGACGCCGCTCGCTCACGCGGTGACGGGCTGCCGTTCGCAGACCTCGGCACTTCGATGACCATGCTCGTCGGAACCACGATGAAGGCGCGGCTCACGGCCTTTGCCCTCGCCAGCTGGCGCGATGAGATCCTGCGCCGGCTGCTCAGAAACGTCAGCTACCTGATCAGCGGCAACGCCATAGCCGCACTGATCGGCCTGGTCGCGCTCGCTCTGACCGCGCGCGCGCTGGGCCCCGAAGCGCTCGGCATCCTCGCCCTGATCGAGGCCTATGTCCGGTTGGTGGATCGCCTCGCCCGGCCCGAGCCCTGGCAGGCGCTGATCAAATACGGCGCAGCGGCCTTCGAGCAGGATCGCGGCAGCGACTTCCGGAGCCTGATCAAGTTCGGCACCTTGCTCGACCTCGGGGGCGCGCTCCTGGCGACCCTGGTTGCTTTGGGCGGCGTCTTACTGGCCGGGAAGTGGTTCGGCTGGAGCGGGCCGACGATGCAGATGGCCGCGCTCTACAGCCTGAGCCTGCAACTACGGCTCGCCGCCACGCCGATCGCGGTGCTGCGCCTGTTCGATCGGTTCGCCGTCTTCGCCTGGCTGGAGGCAGGTTGCGCCCTCCTGCGGCTTGCCTTGGTCGCTCTCGCCTGGGCGAGCGGCGCGGGCATCTGGGCGTTTCTGCTGTTCAACGTGATCGTGCAGATCGCTCGCAATTTCACCCTGCTCGGCCTGGCATGGCGGGAGCTCTGGCGACGGGGCTTTGGCGACTTCCTGCGCGCCCCGCTGCGCGGCCTGACCAGCTATTGCCCGGGCATCTGGAACTTCATCTGGACGCTCAATCTGGCGGTGCTGATCCGCAAGAGCACGCGCGAGGTGGACACCCTCGTGGTCGGCGCTCTGCTCGACCCCGCCGCGGTCGGCCTCTACACCGTCGCCAAACGCCTGGGTGATGCCGCCCTCAAGATCGGCGTCCCGATCCAGCAGGCGATCTTCCCTGACGTCGCCCGCCTCTGGGCGCGCGGCCAGGCCGCCCGCATGCGCAAGACCGTCCTGCAGGTGAACCTGTTCAGTGGCGCTCTGGCCGGCGCCGTGCTGCTGGTGGTCGGGGCGCGCGCCGAGCAGCTGCTCGCTCTGACTGTCGGGCCGCAATTCACCGCCGCCGCGGCGTCCCTTGTCCTGCAGATGGGCGCGGCGACCCTCGCGCTCGGCGGCATCGCGCTGCGCCCGGCGCTCCTCAGCATGGGCCTGCAGCGGCAGCACCTGCACAGCGTGGTGTTCGCCACGCTCGCCTTCTACAGCTGCCTGCTCGTCGGCCTGCCCACCCTCGGCCTCGTCGGGGCCAGCGTGGCCCATGTCGTTCTCAACGGCGTCTGGCTGGTCTACTGCCAGGCGCTCCTTGCCGGCCATCTGCGCGAGCCTTCGCCGTCCTTGGCGCGATGCGCCACGGCCGAAGCGGGCGCCGACGGCCAGTCTGGCAGGTAGACCGCCTCGGCGACGCGCGCGACGATCGTCGATGTGTCACCCACACCGGCTACGACTTCAACGCCCTGGTGACAGACTTGAAAGGGCGATGCGGCTGATCGCCCAGGCCGGCGCTGCGGGCTTTTCTGAAGATAGTGTAGTGAAGAAATGCGGCCGCCATCGGCGGCAGTCACGTCGCAGTACTCGGACGGCGATCTGACGCCGTCCGAGCCTTGCCTCCGCGATTTATTCTGCCTTCTTGAGTTCCATCGCGTTGATCGGATTGTCGCCGTGGGTCTCCTCGGTGAAGACCACGGTCACTTGGTCGCCCTCCTTGAGCTCGGACAGCTTCGCGCCGACGGTGTTGTCCGGCGATGCCGCGAACACCTTGTCACCGACCATGAAGGTGTTGGCACTCAGATCGATCTTCCCGATTGCGCCAGTGATTTCCTCGGCGCTCGCCAAAGAGGCCGTCAAGGCTACCGCGAGCGCGGCTGCCAGTCCCAGCATACGGTGCATCGTGATTTCCCCTCTTGAGGATGCAACCCAGACAAACTGCGTAGTTTCTGGCAACATCCTTATCGGGGCACTCGGATACCATCAATGTCAAAAGTCGCGCACAGATCGTACTTTGGTACAAACTTTGTTTAGATTTTATCAATACCGCAATCGTGAGTGCTGACGCCGAGCCAAGACGTTCACGCGCGCTTTGTTACGAGCCCGCTCATCGGCGCTCGAGCGCCTGAATCAGCGCGCGCATGTAGCCGAGCGCGTAGGCCATGCCGGCGTGCCAGGGTGCGGCGCAGGTCATCTCGGGCGTGTGGTCCGGGATCAGCACGCCCTCGTAGCCCAGGCGCTTCAGGATCCCGACCACCCGCACCATGTCGATGTCGCCCTCGTCGACGAAGGTCTCGAGGTAGTCAGGCACCCTGCCGCGCACGTTGCGAAAGTGGACGTAGGCGATCCGCCCTTCGCCCGCGAAGCGCTCGAGCAGATCGTAGACCGAGCCCTCGGCCATCTCCTGAACCGATCCCAGGCACAGCTCGAGCCGGTTCATCGGGCTTCGGTTCAGCGCGATCAGCCGGTCATAGCTGGATGGCTGGTTGATGCCGCGGGCGGTGAGGCGGAGGCGCTCGACCGGCGGGTCGTCCGGATGTGCCGCGAGGGCGACACCGGCCTCCTCCGCGACCGGCAGGAGCGCGTTCAGGAAATGCTCGAGACGTTGCCAGAGCTCCTCGCTCGCGATCGGCTCGACGTACCCGCCGCCGACATCGCTCGCGTAGCGCATGTTCCAGACCATGCCCTTGGGGATCGGCCGGTCGATCTCGCACCTCGCGGCGTCGAAGCCGACCGAGACGGCGCCGCCCCGACCATGGGGGCCCTTGAACCAGCCCCAGACGCCGGCGATCGAGAAGTTGTAGCCGATGACCGGAATCCCGGCCCGGCCGACGCGACGGATCAGTGTCTTGAGATCCTCGAGCTGCCGGTCCCGCTCGGGGCCATCCAGCAGGACGTCGTACCAGAAGGCGGGGTTGAAGTTCTCGAGCGCGGCGATGGCGAGGCCGTGCTTGCGCGCGGCCGCCACCAGGCCGTCGAGCTCGTCCTGCGACCAGAGCCCGGCGCCCTCGCACGAGCCCCAGCCCATGTCACCGCCGGAGCTCAGATCAGGGCTCGCGCCGGCGAAGTAGTTGGTCAGATGGGCCACGATGTGGCTGCAGCCCGCTTGCCGCGCGAAGCGGAAGTTGTCGTCGGTCAACAGATCCCGATACAGCCCGAGCCCGAGTTTCATGGCTGCGCCTCCCAAGGGTCCATGATCCGGCCCAGCATCAACCTGCCGCCAGGGGGCGGCAAGAGGATCGCAGGGCTACCGGAACCCTCGGGTCGTCGATTGACCCGAGCACGCTAATTCTCATGACAGTACGAACGACCTGTCGGAGAAGGTAGATGCGAATCGCGGTCATTGGGGCGGGCAACGTCGGCGCCACGCTGGGGCAGCGCTGGGCCGGCACGGGGCACGAGGTGACGTTCGGCGTGCGCGATCCGGCGGCGCCGAAGCACAAGGCGCTCACCGCAAAGGCGCGGGTGGCCGACGTCGCCGCGGCGGCCGCCGGCGCCGACATAGTGGTCCTGGCGACGCCCTGGAGCGCCACCGAGGCCGCGATCGGCGGCGCCGGCGATCTGGGCGGCAAGATCCTCGTCGACTGCACCAACCCGCTCAAGCCCGATCTGTCCGGCCTCAGCCACGGTCATGAGACCAGCGGCGGCGAGCAGGTCGCCCGCTGGGCGCCGGGCGCCAAGGTGGTCAAGGCGTTCAACACGGTCGGCTTCAACATCATGGCGAACCCCGAGCTCGAGGGGCGGCGCGCGGTCATGTACGTCGCGGGTGACGACGCCGCGGCGCGCCGCACCGTGGCCCGGCTGGCCGACGAGCTCGGCTTCGAGAGCGTCGAGGCGGGCGGCCTCGCCTCGGCCCGGCTGCTCGAGCCCTTCGCCCTGCTCTGGATCAGCTCCGCCTACCGCTTCGGCCTGGGGCGCGAGTTCGCCTTCGCCCTCGTCCGCCGCGCGGGCGGGTAAGGCGGGGATCGGGAGGCGCCATCGCCGGCGCCTGACAGCAAGCCGCCGTGTCGCAATCAGAAGTCGATCCGCATTGGGATCGCAAACACCGCTTTCTTGTTTTTGGCGAGCGGCAGCAACGGCGCTAGGGTGGGGAGGACGCGCAACGAAAAACCAATCGGGGGGTTACAATGCTCGATTTCTTGAATGATCTCCTGTGGAGCAAAGTGCTGATTTTCGCTCTGATCGCGGCCGGGCTGGCGTTCACGATCTCGTCCCGGTTCGTTCAGTTTCGTTATTTCGGCGCCATGTTCGGCATCTTTCGCCAGGCGTTCCACCACGAGGCCGGCCATCTCAGCTCCTTTCAGGCGCTGATGCTCTCGGTCGCCGGCCGGGTCGGCGCCGGCAACATCGCGGGCGTGGCGGTCGCGATCACGCTCGGCGGCCCGGGCGCGGTGTTCTGGATGTGGGTGATCGGCCTGATCGGCATGGCGACCAGCTATTTCGAGTGCGCGCTCGCCCAGCTGTTCAAGAACGCCGAGCCCGACGGCACCTATCGGGGCGGTCCCGCCTACTACATCGAGCGCGGCCTCGGCCAGCGCTGGCTGGCCGGGCTGTATTCGGTGCTGCTGCTGGTGACCTTCGGCCTCGGCTTCAACGCGCTCCAGTCCTATACCGTGGCCTCGTCGTTCACCGACGCCTTCGGCATCCCGACCTTCGCCACCGGGATCGGGCTGGTGATCGTCCTCGGCCTGATCATCTTCGGCGGCATCAAGCGGATCGCCGCCGCGGCCGAGATCATCGTGCCGATCATGGCGACCGGCTACATTCTGATCGCCGCAGTCGTGGTCCTGCTGCACATCGCCGAGGTGCCGGCGGTGTTCGTCATGATCGTCAAGAGCGCCTTCGGGCTCATGCCGGCGTTCGCGGGCGGCCTGGGGGCGGCCATTGCGATGGGCGTGCGGCGCGGCCTGTTCTCCAACGAGGCGGGCCTCGGCAGCGCGCCCAACGTCGCCGCGGTCGCCTATGTGCGCCACCCGGGCAATCAGGGCATCGTGCAGGCGTTCAGCGTGTTCATCGACACGCTGATCATCTGCTCCTGCACCGCCTTCATGATCCTGCTCTCGAGCGTCTACAGCCCGGAGCTGCAGGAGAGCAGCGGTGTCGCGCTGACCCAGACGGCGCTGGCCAGTCACGTCGGCGAATGGGGCCGCAGCTACGTCTCGATCGCGCTGATGCTATTCGCCTTCAGCTCGATGATCTACAATTATTACTTGGGTGAGAACAGCCTCAACTTCTTCAGCGAGGAGAACAAGACGCTGTTCACGGGCTTCCGGGTGCTCACCCTGATCCTTGTACTCTGGGGTTCGTTGCAGGACCTGTCGACCGTGTTTGCCTTCGCCGACGTCACCATGGGGCTGCTCGCGGTGGTCAACCTCGCCGCGGTGCTTCTGCTGATCAAGGTCGGCCTGCGCATCATCAACGACTTCGACGAGCAGCGGCGCGCGGGGATCGAGCAGCCGGTCCTCGATCCCGACAAGTTCGCCGATCTCAACATCGACCGCGAGGCCTGGGCGCTCGAGCAGCCCATGGAAGCGGTGGCGCAACCAGCGGTGAGCTAGCTCGAGCGCCCAAGGTCGCAGTCGGCCGCGCCGGGCGCAGCGCCTGCGGCCACGCCCCGCTCACGAACTGCAAACGCGAAGGTGAACAGAGAGCGCTCGTACGTGAGCAGCCGGGTCCCCACCTACGGACCGCTGAGTTGGCCTGGCGAAGGCTTGGCAGGATTGGGGAGGCCAGGTGTTGAGGGGGAAAGCCCAGATGTTGACCCGACGCAGCTTCGGTTTCACTGCGGCCGCGATCGCCGCCACCTCGGGAGCAGGTCTGATGCGCCTTTTTGGTCAACGCGCCCACGCCGAGACAGAGGAGACGTTCGAGGTCACCTACTCGGACGAGGAATGGCGCCGTCGCCTGACGCCCGAGCAGTACTACGTTCTGCGCGAGCACGGCACCGAGCGCGCCGGCACCAGCCCGCTCAACCATGAAAAGCGCGCCGGCACCTTCACCTGCGCCGGCTGCGACCTGCCGCTCTACTCGTCGGAGACCAAGTTCGACAGCGGCACGGGCTGGCCCAGCTTCTGGGCGCCGCTCGACAACGCCATCGGGACCTCCGAGGACCGGAGCCTGTTCGTGACCCGGACCGAGGTCCACTGCCGCCGCTGCGGCGGTCATCTCGGCCACGTGTTCGAGGACGGCCCGCCGCCCACGGGCCTGCGCTATTGCATGAACGGCGTCGCGCTGAAGTTCGTGCCGGCCGAAGCGAAGGCTCCGGGGAACGCGTGATGAAACCTCGTCTCCCTCAGGCGCTTGCTGCGGTCGCAATCGCGCTGCTCACTTCCGCGGCGGTTCTGGCCCAGCAGGACTCCACGACCGCGAACGCCGCTCAGAAAGCGGTCGCGACCTTCGCCGGCGGCTGCTTCTGGTGCATGCAGCCGCCCTTCGACAAGACGCCGGGCGTAATCAGCACGACCGCTGGCTACACCGGCGGCACCAAGGTCGATCCGACCTACGAGGAGGTCTCGTACGGTGGGACCGGCCACGCCGAGTTGGTCGAGGTGATCTACGATCCGAGCAAGGTCACCTACCAGCAGCTGCTCGACATCTACTGGCATAACGTCGACCCGCTCGACACCGGCGGCCAGTTCTGCGATCGCGGCAGCCAGTATCGGACCGCGATCTTCTACCATGACGACGAGCAGAAGCGGCTGGCCGAGGCCTCCAAGCAGGCGCTGATCGACAGCAAGCGCTTCGATCAGCCGATCGCCACCGAGATCGTGGCGGCGGGCCCGTTCTACCCGGCCGAGGACTACCACCAGGAGTACTCCAAGAAGAATCCCATCCGGTACAAATTCTATCGCTGGAACTGCGGCCGCGACCAGCGCCTGACCGAACTCTGGGGCGCGCCGCCGACCCACTGATCTCCTGATCGATCGCGCTCAGTCTACCTCGGATGTCGCCGCCTCGCGCGCGCCGAGCGAGCGCCATTCCCAGGCAGCGACCAGGACGAGCACGAGCGTGGTGGCGGTGGCCGTGACCAGGGGCGAGGCGAGAGTAGCCAGAGTCGCCAGCACAGCGAGCAGGCCGAGACCGCCGAGGTGCGAAAGCGGCAGCCGCTCGGCGGTCGCCCGCTTGAAGAGGATGTTACCGGCGAGATAGAGCGCCGGCCCGCCCAAAATGGCGGCGATCGTCCCCGGGCTGCTATGGCCCGCGGGATGCGCGAGCACCAGCTCGTCCGCTACCGCGGACACGATGATCCCGGCGACGATCGGGAGGTGCATGTAGGTGTAGGCGAGGCGGGCGAGCCGTCCGGGATCGGCGGTGCTTGCGATCAGGCGCGAGCCGCGCTCGGCGCCGATGTTGAAGTAGATCCACCACATCGCAACGCTGCCGACGAAGGCCGTGAGGAAGGCCAGCGCGGTCGCGGGCGTCCAGGCGAGCGCGCTGAACGTCGCGCCGGTGACCAGGATCGATTTGCCGAGCGCGATGATGATGAAGAGGCCGCAGCGCTCGGCAATGTGGCCGCCCTCGATGTCCCAGTCGGCGGTCGTCGAACGCCCGAGGCGAGGCGTCCAGAAGCCGACCGAGGGCGAGAGATATTCGACGAACAGCGCCGCGGCCCAGAGGCCGAGGCGAGCGCTCTGCTCGACGAGGCCGCCCGCGATCCAGAGTACACCCGCGAGCGAGAGCCAGACGGTGATCCGCTGGAAGTTGCGCCGGTTGGCGGGGCTCTGGCCGCCGAGCGCCCAGAGCATGAACAGGCTGCGCCCGACCTGCATGAACACGTAGGCGCCGGCGAAGGCGAGCCCGTGCGATTCGAACGCCTCCGGCAGCGAGGTCGAGAGGACGAGCCCTGCGAGCATCAGGACGATCAGCATCAGGCGGACCGGTGCCCGGTCGGGGTTCAGCCAGTTCGTGACCCAGGAGGTGAAGATCCAGACCCACCAGACCGCCATCAGCAGGAGCGTGGTCTGGATCGCCCCGAGGAGGGAGAGGTGCCCCAGCAGCAGGTGCGAGAGCTGGGTCACGGCGAAGACGAAGACCAGGTCGAAGAACAGCTCGAGGAAGGTCACCCGGCTGTCCTCGTGGCCGCGTCTCGGGCGCAGCACACTGCGCCGCGCGCCGGCATCGGGCATGTGATTTCCCCCGGCCACCCGTCCCGTCAGTCGCGATGCAGGCTGCTCAGACGTGGCGTGTGATTCCGCCGTCGACGCGGAGGTTCTGCCCGGTAATGTAGCCGGCACCGTCCGAAGCAAGGAAGCCGATCAGGGCGGAAACCTCGCCGGTCTTACCGTAGCGCCCCATCGGGATGCGGCGGCGGAACTCTGCCTTCTCCGGCAGGCTGTCGATGAAACCAGACAGCACATTGTTCATGCGGATGTTCTCGGCCGCATATTTGTCCGCGAAGAGCTTGGCATAGGCCGCAAGCCCGGCGCGGAAAACACTCGAGGTCGGGAAGGCCGGATCGGGCTCAAAGGCGGCGAAGGTCGAGATGTTGATGATGACGCCCGCCTTCTGCTTCTGCATGACCGGGGTCACCAGCCGGGTGGGGCGGACGACGTTCAGGAAGTAGACCTCCATGCCACGCTGCCAGTCCTCGTCGCTCAGATCGAGCAATGCCGCGCGCGGCCCGTGCCCGGCGCTGTTCACCAGCACGTCGATCCGGCCCCATGTCTCGACCGTCTGGTCGACGAGACGCTTCAGGTCGTCGTTCGACTGATTGGAGCCGGTGACGCCGATGCCGCCCAGCTCTTTCGCGAGCGCTTCGCCCTTGCCGGAGGACGAGAGGACAGCGACCCGGAAGCCATCCGCGGCCAGCCTGCGGGCAGCGCCCGCGCCCATGCCGCTGCCGCCCGCGGTCACGATCGCCACTTTCCCGCTGGCCATGGTCATTTCCCTTTCGAATTTTGCGCCGACGCGATCGGCTCACTCGCCTTCGCCGCCCTTTGGGCCCCAGAAGACGACCCAGGTCGCGAAGTCGTCGGAAAAATCCTCGAAGCGGTGGACCCAGCCGGCCGGGGCGAAGATCGCATCGCCCGCGCCGAACGGGCGCCGCTCGAGCGCGCTTTCGTTCTGGCCGAGGGCGAAGGTGCCGCGCCCCGAGGCGACGATGTAGATCTCGTCCTGCTCGTGCGGCGTCTGCGGATCGCGGCCGCGGGGCGCGTAGTAGCGAAGGGTCATCGTGCCGTGCTGCATCAGCAGCGCCGAGCGCGCCCCCGCCGGAATCGGCGCCGCCTTGGCGTCAGCGAGCTTCACCAGCCAGTCCATCGCGTTTCCCTCCCGCAAGATCGAAGCTTGGCCGCGTATCCCCAGTTCCGCGTCCCGAGCCGCGGCATTTCGCGCCTGGCAAGCGTGCCCGGCGGCCAAGCGACGGTCAACACCCGGGTGCGACGCCCGCCTGCTCAGCGAAAGTATCGGCCGATCCGCCCGGCAACCGCACGCGCAAATCGGGTCACCTGGCGACGGGCCGACCGGCCCTCCCCGAGATCATCCCAGACCGGTGCCAGCCGCAAGGGATCGACCAGCCGGCCAGCGGGGCTGGCGTGGGCGCCGATCGTCGCCATCTCCGCCGGGGTCAGCTCGAAGTCGAAGACCTCGAGGTTTGCTTTCGCGTGCGCCTCGCGCGACGAGCGGGGGATCGCGATGACGCCTTCCTGCTGCAGCAGCCAGCGGAGCGTCACCTGACCGGCGCTCTTGCCGTAGCGCTCGCCGATCGAGCGTAGGCGGGGGTCGCGGAAGACGCGGCCCTTGGCGAGCGGCGAATAGGCGATGAGCGCCATGCCGCCCGCGCGTGTCGCCTCGATCACCCGCCGCTGGCCGAGATAGGGATGATACTCGACCTGATTGACCAGCAGTGGCTCGCTGGTCAGCGCATGAGCTTCCCGGAGCAGCGCCACCGTGAAGTTGCTGACGCCGATGTGCCGGGTAAGCCCCCGTCCGCTTGACCTCGTTCAGGGCGCCGAGTGTCTCGAGCAGCGGGATCGCCGGGTTGGGCCAGTGGAGCAGGAGCAGATCGGGCTCGGTGCCAAGCCGGCGCAGGCTCTCGTCGACCGAGCGCTGAAGGTCGCCCGCGCGGAAGCGGGCTGGAGCGATCTTGGTCGTCAGCCAGATCTCGGCCCGGGGCACCGCCGAGCGGCTGATCGCCTCGCCGACGCGGGCCTCGTTGCGATAGCTCTGCGCGGTATCGATATGGCGGTAGCCGATCTCGAGCGCATGGCTCACGATCCGTCGCGCAACGCCCTCTCCGAGGCCGGCCGTACCCAGTCCCAGCGCCGGAACCTGCACGTCCCGGACCGTCACAACTCCCCCCTGGACCACCTGCGTCCTCAATCGCTCCGCTCGCCCGAATTCCTGCCCGATCTTCCGATCACCCACCGGCTCGCGAAGGCAGTATCTCATTTTCCCGCAAGAGATGCGGCCGCACCAGAGATGGATGTCGGACGGCGAGGGAGCCGCCTTGACGCCGCGCTCTCGGGCATGGGCCCTTCACACCGGGCTTCCGCGCATTTTCAGCCAGCGCGTCGAGGGGCAGATGCAACGCTGGCTTCGACGGCGCGGGTAGATATGATGCCGCCATGAATGTCGCCCAATCCCTGCTCCAGGCGCTGAAGGACCACGGCGCGACGCGGATCTTCGGCATCCCGGGCGATTTCGCCCTGCCGTTCTTCAAGGCGATCGAGGAGACCGGCATTCTGCCGCTGCACACGCTCTCGCACGAGCCGGGGGTCGGCTTCGCCGCCGATGCCGCGGCACGGATCGGCGGCGGCCTCGGGGTCGCGGCGGTGACCTATGGTGCTGGCGCCTTCAACCTGATCAACGCGGTCGCGGGTGCCTGCGCCGAGCGCTCGCCGGTCGTGGTGATTTCGGGCGCGCCCTCGATGGCCGAGCGCGGCAGCGGCTTTCTTCTGCATCACCAGGCCAAGACCCTGGATTCCCAGTTCCGCGTGTTCGAGGAGATCACCTGCGATCAGGTGCGACTCGACGACGCCGGGCGCGCGCCCGGTCTGATCGCGCGGGCGCTGCGCAGCGCGCTCGACCACTCGATGCCGGTCTACATCGAGCTGCCGCGGGACATGGTGGGGGTCGCCTGCGCGCCGGTCGAGGCGCTTTCGCCCGCGCCGGCCGATCCGGACGCGCTCGCCGAATGCGCGGGCGAGATCCTGGAGCGCCTCGGCGAGGCCAAGGCCCCGGCGCTGATGGTCGGGGTCGAGACGCGCCGCTATCACGTCGAGGATCGGGTCGCCGAGCTCGCCCGTCGCCTGTCGTTGCCCGCGGTCACGAGCTTCATGGGGCGCGGTCTGCTCGCTTTGCCCGAGGCGCCGCTGCTCGGCACCTATCTCGGCGTCGCCGGCGATCCGGAGGTCACGCGCCTGGTCGAATCCTCCGATGCGCTGTTTCTCCTCGGTGTGCTGCTGTCGGACACCAACTTCGGCGTCTCGGCCCGCCAGATCGACCTGCGGCGCGCGATCCACGCCTGCGATCGCGAGGTCCGGGTCGGCCATCACATCTACCCGGAGATCCCGCTCGAGGCCCTGGTCGATGCGCTGCTCGCCCGGCTGCCAGCGGCGGGTGCGACGATCGCGCCAAAGCAGCGCGAGGCGATCCGCGGCCTCGTCGCCGACGACGCGCCGATCACGCCGGACGACATCGCGCGCGCGGTCAACGACATGATGGCCGAGCACGGGCCGATGCCGATCGCCTCGGACATGGGCGACTGCCTGTTCGCGGCGATGGACATGGAGGTCGTGCCGCTGGTCGCGCCCGGCTACTATGCCGGCATGGGCTTCGGGGTGCCCGCCGGGCTCGGCGTTCAAGCCGAGAGCGGCCTCAGGCCGCTGATCCTGGTCGGCGACGGCGCCTTTCAGATGACCGGCTGGGAGCTCGGCAACTGTCGCCGCTACGGCTGGGATCCGATCGTGCTGCTGTTCAACAACTGCAGCTGGGAGATGCTGCGCGCCTTTCAGCCGGAATCCGCCTTCAACGACCTGGAGGACTGGCATTTCGCCGATCTCGCCGACGGGCTCGGCGGGGTCGGCCAGAGGGTGATGACCCGGCGCCAGCTGCGCGACGCGCTCGCCCGCGCGGTCGAAAGCCGCGGTCGCTTCCACCTGATCGAGATCATGCTCGCGCGCGGCGCCATGTCGGCCACGCTCGCCCGCTTCGCCGAGGCGATCGCCACCAGGCGCGTCGCCGTCCCGGCGGGCGACTGAGGCCTTCGGGCCCGTTCTTCGAGAGGCCTGGTTGGCGAGCCGGGCCCCGGGGAGGGCCCTCGGCGCGGTTGACCTCGCCGCAGACACCTGGGACATCAGGCTCCGGAAAGCCAGGGAGGGGACCTGAATGAGCAAGCCCGCGGTTCTGGAGATCGTCGAGGTGCATCCGGGCACCACGGCCAAGCTCGAGGCGAGCTACACGCTGCATCGGCTCTGGCAAGCCAACGATCCGCGCGGCTTCGTCGCCAAAGTCGCGCCCGAGGTGCGCGCGGTCGTGACCAACGGCATCGCGGGCGTCAAGGGCGAGGTGATCGCGGCGTTGCCGAAGCTCGAGATCATCGGGGTGTTCGGGGTCGGAGTCGACGCGGTCGACCTGAAGGCCGCGCGGGCGCGCCAGATTCGCGTGACCAATACGCCCGACGTGCTGACCACCGGGGTCGCCGAGCTCGCCATGGCGCTCCTGCTCGACGTCGCCCGCAAGGTGTCCTTCAACGACCGTTACGTGCGCGCCGGTCGCTGGCCGGAGCAGGGCGATCCGCCGCTCTCCCACTCGCTTGCCGGCAAGCGGCTCGGCATCCTCGGTCTCGGCCGGATCGGGCGCGCGGTCGCCAGGCGCGCCGAGGCGTTCGAGATGGCGATCTGCTACTGCGGTCGGACCGAGAAGCCCGACGCACCTTATCGTTTCTACCCGGACCTCGTCGCCATGGCGCGCGAGGTCGACTGCCTGATGGTGAGCTGCGTCGGCGGACCGGCCACCGCGGGCCTGGTCGGGCGCGAGGTGATCGAAGCGATCGGCCCCGAGGGCTGGCTGATCAATGTCTCACGCGGCTCGGTGGTCGACGAGCCGGCGCTGGTCGACGCGCTGGCCGGCGGTCGGCTGGGCGGCGCGGGCCTCGACGTGTTTGCCAGGGAGCCGCAGGTGCCCGAAGCCCTGCTCCGGCTCGACCACGTGGTCCTGCAGCCGCATCAGGGCAGCGCCAGCGAGGAGACCCGGGGCGCCATGGGCAAGCTCGTCCTGGACAACCTCGAAGCGCACTTCGCCGGCCGCCCCCTGCCTACGCCGGTGGTCTGACGCCGACGTCGGGTCAGATCAGGTCGTCGACCCATTCCCTCAGCTGGCGGAGCGACAGCTCGCCCAGGCGGGTCGATGCCACGAAGCCGTCCTTGAACAGCATCGTCGTCGGCAGTCCGCGGACACCGTAGCGGGACGGGACCACCGGATGCCGGTCGACGTCGACGACCCCGACCGTCAGCCGCCCGCCCTGCTCCTGGGCCAGCTGGTGGAGCGCACTCGCGACGCCCTGAGATGGAAAGCACCAGCTTGCCGCGAAGGCGACGACCACCGGATCGGCGCCCCTGACCGCATCATCAAGAGTCCCATCGGTAAAGAACTCCACGTTCGCATCTCCCAGGCGCCCTAGTCTTTCATCGACTTCTGCTTGTGCAGGCAACACTCAACATTCTAGCCAACCGAACGGCCAAGTCGATATCTATCTTTTCCACAGTGTTATCCACATAGATATTGGGGCAGCGCGGGCAGAAGATTCAATGTGGTGGAGGATCTTGCTCACCTTGTCCGCTGTCAGCCGCGGCGAGCGACGCCGCCAGGCCCGCCTGGCCTGCCCGATCAGCCCCGGCTGGCAGAGGCGCGGGAAAGTCGATACCCTCGCGCGACGATGGCGGCCAGCCCGTTGTGTACGGGGCAGCGATGCGCACACCTGATCTCGACTTCGATCCCGCGCGGCTCGAGCGCTACCTGAAGGAGCAACTGCCGGAGCTCAGCGGAGCGATGACCGTCCGGCGGATCGGCGGCGGGCAGTCGAACCCGACCTGTCGTCTCGGCTTCGCCTCGGGCGACGTCGTTCTGCGCAAGCAGCCGGCGGGCGAGCTGCTGCCCTCGGCGCACGCGGTCGATCGCGAGCACCGGGTGATGGAGGCACTCGGCCAGACCGACGTCCCGGTGCCGAAGATGCTGCACCTCTGCACCGATCGCTCGGTGATCGGCACGCTGTTCTACGTCATGGAGGCGCTCGACGGGCGGGTGATCCACGATTCCAGCCTGCCCGGCGTCGCGCCCGCCGAGCGGGCGGCGATCTACGAGTTCGATGAACGAGGTGCTGGCGCGCCTGCACAAGGTCGACTGGCGGGCGGTCGGGCTCGAGGGCTTCGGCAAGCCGGGCAATTATTTCGCCCGCCAGATCAACCGCTGGACCCGCCAGTGGTACGCGTCGAAGACCCGCGAGATCCCGGAGATCGAGCGCCTGATCGAATGGCTGCCGGCGCATCTGCCCGCAGGCGCAGACGAAACCACGATCGTGCACGGCGATTTCCGGCTCGGCAATCTGATGCTCCACCCGAGCGAGCCCCGGGTCATCGCGATCCTCGACTGGGAGCTCTCCACCCTCGGGCACCCGCTCGCCGATCTCGCCTTCAACTGCCTGCTCTGGCACACCACGCGCGCCATGTACGGCGGCATCGAGGATCTCGATCGGGCCGACCTCGGCATCCCCTCGGAGCAGGACTACGTGCGGCGCTATTGCGAGCGCAGCGGCCGCAGCGATGGCATCACGCCCTTTCACCTGGCGTTCGCGATGTTTCGCTTCGCGGTGATCTTCGAGGGCATCGCGCAGCGGGCCCGGATCGGCACCGCCGCCGCCGCCAACGCCGAACAGGTCGGCCGCCTCAGCGTCGACTGCGCCAGACGCGCCTGGGCCCTGGCCCGCGGCTGAGCCTGCCCGCAGGCGGCGGCTGTTCCCGACGCGTGCGCCGGACGCGCCTGGGCCCTGGCATGCGGCTGAGCACCGCCGTGGCCGCAGCGGCTATTCCCGGCGCGGGCGTGCCGCGGGAGCGCTCATACTGGCCCGCGAAGTCTTCACCTTCGCAGAGCGCGCCCCGCGCCGCTCAGGGCCGGCCACCGAGGCCGGCCCTGGCAGCCAGGCACGCGCCGCCAACCCGGGCGCGCAGAGCAAGCGCGAGTTGCGATTCTCTGCGCTCGGTATCAGGCCGCGGCCGGGCGCTTCGCCTCCAGTCGGACCGTATCCGGCAGCTTGAGGCTCTTGGCGAATTCCGTCTCGGCCATGTCGGTGTAGACGATGCCGCCGCCGCGCGCGGCGACGAACGCGATCGCCTCTTCCAGGCTTTCGAACAGCTCGGCGTCGACGGTGCAGGCTTCGGACATGGCCGGTCGTCCTCGTTGCTGACCCACCATCGCGATGATGCCGCGGCGCGGTTTAACGAGGGGTTAACGGCGGCGGTCTGCAGTGGCGGCGGTTGCCCGCGGCTCGACCATTGACTAGATTGGCCGCGTCGGGGCGTGGCGCAGCCTGGTAGCGCATCTGCTTTGGGAGCAGAGGGTCGCGTGTTCGAATCACGCCGCCCCGACCAATCACATCAAGCTTTTGGAACGACGCCGATCCGGTTCATCGGCCCGGCTCCGGGCCGTCTGCCCTGCACCTGGTCGGCGCTCACCTCCCATGCTCGCGCATCTTCTCCTGGTGCACGGGATCCGGGACGCCGTTGCCGTACATCTGCTCGCCTACGGGCTCCGAGCTGCCTTCCGACATCGAGCTGCACGCGGCCAGGCTGACCGTCAAGGACGCGCAAAGTCCGATGATGACCAAGGAGGCCCGAAGGGCACTGGCGCTGCGCATCAGTTTTCCTCCTGGCTGTCTGGACCTGATCAGATCACTTCGGCCGACATTCCGCAGATGCCGGTCGCCTGGCATCTAATTTGCGCTTCTGGCTGCAGCAGGCAAGCGCTTGCGCCTCGGATGCGGCGCCGGGCGCGAGTCGAACCGGTCTTCGGGCTTTGCCACTCAATAAGTCCTGCAATAATCTGACGGCAACTCCGGTGGGCAAACCTCCTGGTGCGTCGTCGTTTCCTGGTGCCCTGGCGTTGGCGTGCAGGCCGCGAGCGCCAGAGCAAGGGCGAGGGCGAGGGCGAAGCGGATCATCATTTCTCGAGCCTCCAGCGCGGCGTTGTCGCGCGCGGCTTGTGCCACGCCGCCGAGCGACTATATCCAAGCCATCGCGGCCCGGGCGATCGGGCCGCTTTTTCTTGGCGCCGGCCATGGATCTGCGCAACATCGCCATCATCGCCCATGTCGACCACGGCAAGACCACCCTGGTCGACCGACTGCTCCAGCAGAGCGGCACCTTCCGCGCCGGCCAGCAGGTCGCCGAGCGCGCCCTCGATACCGGCGACCTCGAGCGCGAGCGCGGCATCACGATCCTCGCCAAGTGCACCTCGGTGGTCTGGCGCGGCACGCGGATCAACATCGTCGACACGCCGGGCCACGCCGACTTCGGCGGTGAGGTCGAGCGCATCCTCTCGATGGTCGACGGCGTCCTGCTCCTGGTCGATGCCGCCGAAGGACCGATGCCGCAGACCAAGTTCGTGCTCGGCAAGGCGCTGCGGTTGGGCCTCCGCCCGATCGTCGTGATCAACAAGCTCGACCGGCCCGACCAGCGGGCGCACGCCGTGCACGACGAGGTGTTCGATCTGTTCGCCGCGCTGGGGGCGAGCGATCAGCAGCTCGATTTTCCGACCCTGTTCGCCTCGGCCCGGCAGGGCTGGGCGAGCGAGCGTCCGGACGGGCCGCGCGATCAGGGCATGGCGCCGCTGTTCGAGCTGATCCGCCGCCATGTCGCCCCGCCCAGGGTCGATCCCGCCGGCGCGTTCCAGATGCTCGCGACCACTCTCGAGCGCGATCCGCACCTCGGCCGCCTGCTGACCGGCCGGATCGAGTCCGGCCACGTCTGGCCGAATGCGACGATCAAGGCGCTGGCGCGCGACGGCAGCCCGATCGAGCAGGCGCGCGTCACCAAGATCCTCGCCTTCCGCGGCCTCGAGCGGATCGGTCTCGAGGAGGCGACCGCCGGCGACATCGTGGCACTCGCGGGCTTCGATCGGGCGACGGTCGCCGACACGCTCTGCGATCTCGAGGTCGAGACGGCGCTGCCGGCGCAGCCGATCGATCCGCCGACCCTCGCCATGACCTTCGGGATCAACGACTCGCCGCTCGTCGGTCAGGAGGGCGCCAAGGTCAGCTCGCGCCTGCTCGCCGAGCGGCTGCGGCGCGAGGCCGAGGGCAACGTCGCCATTCGGCTGCGCGAGGCTCCCGGCCGCGACGCCTTCGAGGTGGCTGGCCGCGGCGAGCTCCAGCTCGCGGTCCTGATCGAGACCATGCGCCGCGAGGGCTTCGAGCTCGCGGTCGGCCGGCCGCGCGTGCTGCTCGAGACCGATCCCGCGACCGGCCAGACGCTCGAGCCGATCGAGGAGGTCGTGATCGACGTCGACGAGGAATTCGTCGGGCCCGTGGTCGAGAAGCTCGGCCGGCGCAAGGCCGATCTCGCCGAGATGCGCCCGGCCGGCGCCGGCAAGCAGCGCCTGGTCTTCTTCGCGCCCTCGCGCGCCCTGATCGGCTATCACGGCGAGTTCCTGACCGACACCCGCGGCACCGGCGTGATGCACAGGCTGTTCCATGGCTACGCGCCGTTCAAGGGCGAGATCGAGGGCCGGCGCGCGGGCGTGCTGGTCTCGCTCGAGCAGGGACCGGCCGTCGCCTACGCGCTTTGGAACCTGAAGGATCGGGGCACACTCTTCATCGGCCCGGGCGAGATGGTCTATCCGGGCATGATCATCGGCGAGCACAGCCGGCCGAGCGATCTCGCGGTCAATCCCCTCAAGTCCAAGCAGCTGACCAACATCCGCGCCGCCGGTCGCGACGAGAACGTGCTGCTGACCCCGCCGACCACGCTCACTCTGGAGCAGGCGCTCGCCTACATCGCCGACGACGAGCTGGTCGAGGTCACGCCGAAGTCGATCCGTCTGCGCAAGCGCCAGCTCGATGCCGGCGAGCGCCGACGGCAGGCGAAGCGCGTCCAGGTGGCTTAGCGAGCAGGCGTCACCAGCAGGTGTAGCCGCCGTCGGCGACGACGATCGAACCGGTCAGCAGGCTCGAGGCGTCGGAAGCCAGGAACAGCGCAACCGAGGCGATCTCGTGGGGCTTGCCGACCCGCCCCATCGGCGTGTGGGCCAGCCAGGCCTGCGCCATCTCGACATTTTCCATGCCAAATACCGTGAGTGGCGTCTCGATGTAGGTCGGCGCCACGGCGTTCACGCGCACGCCGCGCTCCGCCCACTCGGCGGCAAGCGATTTGGTCAGGTGGTGCACCGCGGCTTTGGAAGCGTTGTAGAACGATTGCGGCTGCGGCCGGTTCACAATGAAGCCCGACATCGAGCCGATGTTGACGATCGACCCGCTGCCGCGCGCCAGCATCTGACGGCCGAACGCGCGGCAGCACCAGAAGACGCCATTCAGGTTGACCTCGATGTGGAAACGCCAGTGCTCGTCACTGGTGTCCTCGGCACGCACGTCGCTCTTCGCGACGCCGGCATTGTTGATCAGAATGTCGGCACCGCCATGGTCGCGCTCGATCCGCGCCGCGATCTCGTCGACCTGCGCCGAATTGGTCACGTCGAGGATCAGCGCATGCGCATCGATGCCGAGCCGTTCAAGGCTTGCCGCCGCCTCCCGCCCCCGGTCTTCCAACAGCTCCGCGATGATCACCCGGGCTCCGGCCTCGCCAAGCGCGTGAGCGCAGGCGTGGCCAATGCCCTGACCGCCGCCGGTCACGACCGCCACGCGACCCTTCAGGTCGTACTTCTCGAGGTACACCTTCGCCGCTCGTCAGCTGGCCTTGCGCTCGGCCAGGCGCCCGATGTCCGCGAGCGGGTGACGGTGGGCCCGCTGCACGGCGGCGCCCGACTGGTCGAAGAGGTGGCAGGTGGTCGGGTCGAGCTTCATCTTGATCCGGTCGTGGACGCGGGTCGGGATCTCGCCATCGGCCTGCACCACCAGCATCACGTCGTCCGCGAGGTGGGTGTAGAGGAAAGTTTCGCCGCCGAGCCGCTCGACCACCATCACCTCGCCCTCGAGCTCGCCGACATCGCCGGGCCTGAGGTGCTCGGGCCGGACGCCGAGCTTGACCGCATCGCCCGCCTTGAGCCGCCCCGGCAGAACTGGAACCGCGAGCTTTCCGCCCGGCAGCTCCACCGTCACGCCCTCTGGCGACACCGCGGCGACCTTCGCGTCCAGGAAGTTCATCTTGGGCGAGCCGATGAAGCCGGCAACGAACAGATTGCTCGGATGATGGTAGAGCTCGAGCGGCGTGCCCGCCTGCTCGACGATGCCGCCGTTCAGGACCACGATCTGGTCGGCCAGGGTCATGGCCTCGACCTGATCGTGGGTGACGTAGATCATGGTGGCGTTCAAGGCCTCGTGCAGCCGGGCGAGCTCGACCCGCATCTGCACGCGCAGCGCCGCGTCGAGGTTCGAGAGCGGCTCGTCGAACAGAAAGACCTTGGGCTCGCGCACGATCGCCCGGCCGATCGCGACCCGCTGGCGCTGGCCGCCGGAGAGCGCGCGCGGCTTGCGATCGAGCAGCGGCTCGAGCTGCAGCACGCGCGCCGCCTCGCGCACCTTCTGGTAGCGCTGCTCCTTGGACACTCCGGCCAGCCGGAGGCTGAACGCCATGTTGTCGGCAACACTCATGTGCGGGTAGAGCGCATAGGTCTGGAAGACCATGGCGAGCCCGCGCTCTGCGGGCGGCACGTCGTTCGCCCGCTCGCCGTCGATCAAGAGCTCGCCCGAGGTGATCTCCTCGAGCCCGGCGATCATCCGCAACAGGGTCGACTTGCCACAGCCCGAGGGGCCGACGAAGACCACGAACTCGCGATCCTTGATGTCGAGGTCGACACCCTTGATGATCTCGACCTCGCCAAAGGCCTTGTGCAGGTCGTGCAGCGAGACGGTCGCCATGAGCTAGACTCCTGCTTTTGCGCTACTTGACGGCGCCGAAGGTCAGCCCGCGCACGAGCTGGCGCTGGCTCATCCAGCCGAACACCAGGATGGGCGCGATGGCGACCGTCGAGGCGGCGGACAGCTTGGCCCAGAAGAGGCCCTCCGGGGCCGAGAAGGAAGCGATGAACGCGGTGAGCGGCGCCGCGTTGGAGGACGTCAGGTTGAGGCTCCAGAAGGCCTCGTTCCAGCAGAGGATGATCGAGAGCAGCCCTGTGGAGGCGATGCCCGGTAGGGACA
This sequence comes from uncultured Alphaproteobacteria bacterium, assembly GCA_963815435.1. Taxonomy (GTDB): domain Bacteria; phylum Pseudomonadota; class Alphaproteobacteria; order Geminicoccales; family Geminicoccaceae; genus DATAOG01. Next base: position 10,345 of record CAWFGZ010000054.1, on the reverse strand, counting down.
GGGGCATCAGCAGCATCCAGACCTCCTGCTTGGGCTTGGCGCCGTCCATGCGCCCGGCTTCGAGGATGTCCTTCGGCACCTCCTTGAAGAAGGTGTAGAGCAGCCAGACCACGATCGGCAGGTTCATCAGCATGTAAACCAGGATCAGACCCCAGCGCGTGTCGAGCGCGCCCACGTTCTTGGCGATGAGATAGATCGGCACCAGCACGCCGACCGCCGGCATCATCTTGGTCGACAGCATCCAGAGCAGGAGGTCCTTGGTCCGTCGGCCGGGGAAGAACGCCATCGCGTAGGCCGCCGGCACGGCGATCACGATCGCCAGCAGCGTGGCGCCGACCGAGATCGACGACGCTGTTCCACGCAAAGTGGACGTAGTCGGCGCGCTCGCGCACCGTGACGTAGTTCTCCAACGTCGGGGTGAAGAAGATCGCCGGAGGGGTTTCGATCGCCACGATCTCGGGCTTCAGGCTGGTCAAACCCATCCAGAGGATCGGGAAGAACAGCAAGAAAGCGGCGAGCCAGCCGAGGACCGCGATCAGGATCCGTTCACGGAGGGAGCTGCGCATGTCGGGCTCCTCAATCGGTAATGTTGCGGGCGATCGAGCGCACCAGGAAGATCGCGACGATGTTGGCGAGCACGACCGCGATCATGCCGCCCGCCGAGGCGGTCCCGACGTCGAAGTCGAGCAGCGCCCGCTGGTAGATCAGGAAGGCGAGGTTGGTCGAGGCGAGGCCCGGCCCGCCCGAAGTCGTGACGTAGATCTCGGCGAACACGCTCAGCAGGAAGATCGTCTCGATCATGATCACCACGCTGATCGCCCGGCCGAGATGCGGCAGGATGATGAAGAAGAACATGGAGAACGGCCCCGCGCCGTCCATCCGCGCCGCCTCCTTCTGCTCGTTGTCGAGCGACTGGATCGCGGTGAGCAGAATCAACAGCGCAAACGGCACCCACTGCCAGGAGACGATGATGATCACCGAGGTGAGCGGCAGATCACCGAAGAAATCGATCACCGGCAGGCCGAGCGAGCGCGAGAAGATACGCGAACAGCCCGTTGACCGGGTGCATCAGCATGTTCTTCCAGATCAGGGCGCTGACCGTCGGCATGACGAAGAACGGGCGCGATCGCCAGCAGGCGGGCAATGTTGCGACCGAAGAAATCCTGGTCGAACAGCACCGCCAGAAGGGTGCCGAGCCCGACCGTGATCACCAGCACCCAGCCGACCAGGTAGAGCGTGTTGAGCATCGCCGTCCACAAGGACGGATCGGTCAGCAGATAGCTATAGTTCTCGAGCCCGGCGAAACCCGATCGCTCGGGGTAGAGGAGGTTGTAGTACTGGAAGGAGAACCAGAGCGTCATCGCCAGCGGGACGATCATCCAGAGGAACAGAAGGATGACCGCAGGTGAGGACAAGGGCAGCGTGTTCACGCTGCGCCGGCTGCGGCGGGACGTGCCCACCGTCGCGCCAGTCGCGACGCCGGTCGTTGTGGCCATGGCGGCTCCCCTCCCCGAGGCGACGAGATCGTCCCGCCGGCTGGCCCAGCCGGCGGGACGGGGTTCAGCTTACTTGATGTAGCGGGCCTGCTTCATGACCCGCTCGACCGCGCTCTGCGAAGTCTCGAGCGCCTGGTCGACCTTGACCTGTCCGGCGAGCGCCGAGGCGATCTGCTGGCCGACCGTCGTGCCGATCCCCTGGAACTCGGGAATCTGGACGTACTGGATGCCGGTATAGGGCACCGGATCCTTGGTCGGCTTGGTGATGTCGGCGTCGGCCACCGCCTGGTAGACGAACTTCGCGAACGGTGCGGCCGCCTGGTACTTGGGGTTGTCATAGGTCGACTTGCGCGTGCCGGGCGGTGCTGAGACCCACCCCTGGCTCTCGCCGACCAGAGTCACATAGTCCTTCGAGGTCGCCCACTTCACGAACGACTTGGCGACATCGACCTTCTTCGACGACGACGGGATGCCGAGCGCCCACGCCCAGAACCAGGCCGAGCCATTGCTGGTCACCTCGATCGGCGCCGGAGCGAACGCGGTCTTGTCGGCGACCTGGCTCTCCTTCGGGTTGTAGATGTAGCCGGCAGCCGAGGTGGCATCGACCCACATCGCGCAATGCCCGGTCGCGAACAGGGCCCGGTTCTCGTTGTGGCCGTTCGCCGTGGCCCCGGGCGGGCCGTACTTGTTCATGTTTTCGACGTACCAGTTGATCGACTTCTTCCAGGGCTCGGTGGTCAGCTGCGGTTCCCACTTCTCATTGAACCAGCGCCCGCCGAACGCGTTCACCATCGGGTCGATGAACGCCATGTTCTCGCCCCAGCCCGGCTTGCCGCGCAGGCACAGGCCATACAGTTCCTTCGGCCTGTTGGTGATCTTGGCGGCGTACTCGGCGACCTGGTCGTAGGTCGGCTTGTCCGGCATCTTGATGCCGGCCTGATCGAACAGATCCTTCCGGTAGAAGGTGAACGAGCTTTCGGCGTAGAACGGGACGGCGTAGAGCTTGTCCTCATAGGACAGCCCCTTGACCACCGTCGGGATCAGGTCGGCGTAGTCGTAGTCGTCGCCGAGGTCGTTCAGGCTGACGAGCCATTTCTGCTTGCCCCAGATCGGGGCCTCGTAGGAACCGATGGTGATGATGTCGAACTGGCCGCCCTTGGTCGCGATGTCGGTGGTCACGCGCTGGCGCAGCACGTTCTCCTCGAGCACGACCCAGTTGAGCTTGTTGCCGGTCGCCTGCTCCCATTTTGGCGAGAGCTTCTGCATGATGATCATGTCAGAGTTGTTGACCGTGGCGATGGTCAACGTCTCAGCTTTGGCCATCGCCGTCGTAGCCAGAAGCGCGGCCGCGGCGACGGCCGGTAGGAGTTGCTGTCGGTGACGATACATCACGACCTCCCTTGGTTGTGGGGTTTAACGACTTCCTAAACGTCCAGCAGCGGCAACACAAGTCCTCGATGGAAAAGGGAGCGCCAGGGTCCGGCGGAGCGGAAGGGTAGCGGGGAGCATGGGTAACGAGTTCATCCTCATCGAGGGTGCGCGGCAGAACAACCTGAAAGGGGTCACCGTCCGCGTGCCGATCGGCGCGGTCACCGCGGTCACCGGGGTGGCGGGGGCCGGCAAATCCTCGCTCGCCTTCGAGGTCCTCTACGCCGAGGGCTATCGGCGCTACGTCGAGACCTTCAGCCCCTACGCGCGGCAGTTCCTCGAGCGGCTCGATCGGCCGCGGGCCGAGCGGATCGAGGGCGTGCTGCCGTCGATCGCGATCGATCGCACTGCGCCGGTCCGGACCTCGCGCTCGACCGTCGGCACCATGACCTCGATCGCCGACTATCTGCGCTCGCTCTACGCGCGCGCGGCCACCCTCCACTGTCGTGGTTGCGGCGAGCCGGTCGAGCGCCACTCGCCGTCCTCGATCTTCGAGGCTCTGCTGGACGCGGCGGAGGGCGAGCCGGCGCTGATCTGCTTTCCGGCGAGCGTCGGGCGCGCCAGCAAGGCGGCGCTCCGCGATGTCTTTCAGCAGCTCGGCTTTCGCCGCGTGCTCGAGGGCGGCCGTGCGGCGCCCCTCGAGGAGGCCCGCCTTCGACCCACGAAGGGAGGGTCAGGGTCGTGCTCGATCGGATCACCGCCGGGCGCGGCCAGCGCGAGCGGATCGTCGATTTGCTCGAGCAGGCGCTCCGCTTTGGCAAGGGCCGGATTGAACTGCATCTCGAGCGCCTCGACGAGCCGCTTCGCTTCAGCGAGGCGCTCCGCTGCGAGCGCTGCGAGATCGATTACGCCGACCCGACCCTGGCGCTGTTCTCGTTCAACAATCCGATCGGCGCCTGCCCGACCTGTCGTGGCTTCGGCCGCACGGTCGACATCGATCCCGACCTGGTGGTGCCCAATGCGCGCCTGAGCGTCGCAGCCGGTTGCATCAAGCCGTTCCAGACGCCCTTCTACGGCGACTGTCAGGAGGCGCTGCTGCGATTCCTGGGGCGCGAGGGGATTTCGCCGGAAGTCGCCTGGCAGGACCTCGACCCGAAGACGCGCCAAGTGATCTGGGCGGGCGAGCCGGGCGGGCGCTCGCATTGGCGCTCGCGCTGGTACGGTATTCAGGGCTTCTTCGAGTGGCTCGAGTTGCGCAGCTACCGCATGCACGTGCGGGTCTTTCTCTCGCAATATCGGCGCTATCTGCCCTGTCCCGACTGTGCTGGCGCGAGGCTCCGGCCCGAGGCGCTGCTGTTTCGTATTGCCGGCCGGACGCTGCCCGAGGTCGAAGCGCTGCCGATCGTCGACGCGGAGCGCTTCTGTCACGACTGGTCGGCGGCCAGCGGCGATACGGCGACCGAGCTGCTCCTGGGCGAGATCCGCGGTCGCCTTCGCTTTCTGCTCGACGTCGGGCTCGGCTACCTGACCCTCCCTCGCGGCAGTCCCGCACCCTTTCTGGCGGCGAGGCGCAGCGAGTTACGCTCGTGACCGCGCTCGGCAGCCTCGCTCACCAGCACGCTCTACGTGCTCGACGAGCCCTCGGTGGGCCTGCACCAGCGCGACGTCGGCCGGCTCGCCGGCGTGCTCCGGCGTCTCGCCGCGGCCGGCAATGCGGTCGTGGTCGTGGAGCACGATCCGGGGGCTGATCGGTGCCCGCCGCCCACGTCATCGACCTCGGGCCGGGGCCCGGGCGCGAGGGCGGCGAGGTCGTCTATCAGGGGCCGCTCGGCGGCCCTGCTCGAGGAGCCACGCTGAAAGACCGGAGCGCATCTCACGGGCCGCCCTCAGCATGCCGGCGCCCGCCGAGCGCCGCCGGCTCGATCCGGTGCGCCGGCTCCGCGTGGTTCGAGCGCGCGAGAACAACCTTCGCGAGCTGACACTGGAACTCCCGCTCGGCCTGCTGGTGTGTGTTACCGGGGTCAGCGGCTCGGGCAAGTCGACGCTGGTCGATCAGGTGCTCTATCGCAACCTTCGCCGCCAGTTCGGCCAGAGCGAGGCCGAGCCCGGGCTTCTGCGAGGCGATCGAGGGCGCCGAGCAGCTCGCGGGCGTCGTCCTGGTCCACCAGTCGCCACCGGGGCGCACTTCCCCGCATGAACGCCGCCACCTACATGGGCGTGCTCGGGCCGCTCCGCGACGCCTTCGCGGCCGGCGAGGACGCGCGCATCCGCCCGCTCGACGCCTCCGCCTTCTCGTTCAACTCCCGCGGCCGGCGCCTGTCCCCACTGCCGGGGCGCCGGCTATGAGAAGCTCGAGCTGCAGTTCCTGCCCGATGCCTACGTCCGCTGTCCCGGCTGCGACGGGCGGCGCTTTCGGCCGGAGGTGCTGGAGGTCCGCTGCCGCGGGGTTCAACATCGCGGAGCTGCTCGACCTGCCGGCGCGCGATGTGGCGGAGCTGTTCAGCGATCGGGCGCGGATCAGCGCCGCGCTGCACCTGCTCCTCGACATCGGCCTCGGCTATCTGGCGCTCTCCCCAGCCCGCACCGACCCTCTCGGGCGGCGAGGCGCAGCGGCTCAAACTCGCAAGGCAGCTGGCGCGTGCGCCAGGGCGCATCGAACCTGCTCCTGATCCTCGACGAGCCCACGACCGGCCTGCACGCAGCCGACGTCTCGGCCCTGCTCGGCGTGCTCCAGAAGATGGTCGAGGGCGGCCACTCGGTCGTCGTGGTCGAGCACAACATGGACGTCGCGAAAGCGGCGGACTGGCTGATCGACCTCGGCCCCGAGGGCGGCGACGAGGGCGGCCGGCTGGTCGGCGAAGGCCCCCCCGAGGCCCTGGCCAGGCTGAAGACGCCAACCGGCCAGGCCTTGCATCAGGCGTTCGCACGCCCAGCCGCTCGACCGCGGCAGTCACACCGGGACGTCCCGCAGGCGTCGAAGGTGCGGCGCGCGACGGCGCCATTCACATCCTCGGCGCCCGCGAGCACAATCTTCGCGCGATCGAGGTCCAGATCCCGCGCGATCGCCTGGTCGCGATCACCGGGGTCAGCGGTTCCGGCAAGTCGACCCTCGCCTTCGACATCCTCCATGCCGAAGGCCAGCGTCGCTTTCTCGACTGCCTGCCCGCCTACGCGCGGCAGTTCATCCGGCCGCTCGCGCGGCCCGAGGTCGATCGGGTCGAGAGTGTGCCGCCGACCGTATCGCTTGAGCAGAAGCTCTCTCGCGGCACGTCGATGTCGACGGTCGGCACCGGCTCGGAGGTCTATCATTATCTCCGCCTCCTGTTCGCCGCGCAGGGAATTGCGCATGGCCTGCGCTGCGGCGTCCCGGGCGAGGCGGCGGAGCCGGCACAGCTCGCCGGGCGGATTACCCGCGACTTTGCCTGCGCGAGCTTCACGCTGCTGGCACCGCTGATCCGCCAGCGCAAGGGCATCCATCGCGAGGCGATCGCGATCGCGGCGAAGCGCGGCATCGAGCGGGTGCGGATCGATGGCGCCGTCCACGATGCGGCCACCCCGCCGCGCCTCGACCGTTACCGGGTCCACGACGTCGACGCCGTGGTCGCCGAATACGGCGACGGCCGGAGATGAGCCGGAGCGGCTCCGCTCGGCCGTCGAGCGGGCGCTGGCGATCGGAGCGGGCATGGTGATCGCGGCCGCGCCGGGGCTGGCGGACCGCTTCTACTCGACCCGACGCGCTTGCCCCAGTTGTGGCGCCGGGTTGCCGGTGCCCGATCCGCGCCTGTTCGCCTGGAGCCAGAAGTTCGGCGCCTGCCCGGTCTGTCACGGCGCCGGCACCAGGGTGAGGGGCGAAGGCGACGACGAATTGCGCGAGCCCTGCCCGGCCTGCGCTGGCACCCGCCTCCGCCCGGAGGCGCTCGCGGTGCAGATCGACGGCCACAACATCGGTGAGGTGGCCGCGCTCACCGTGCGCGAGGCCGACGCCTGGCTCGCCGGCGTCGGTGGGGTGCTCACAGAGGTGCGCGAGCGCGTGCTGCCCGAGCTCGAGAACCGCCTCGCTCTGCTCGAGCAGCTCGGGCTCGGCTACCTCGCCCTCGACCGGAGTGCCGATACGCTTTCGACCGGCGAGGCGCAGCGCATCCGGATCGTCGCCCAGCTCGCCTCCAATCTGCGGGGCGTCTGCTACGTCCTGGATGAACCGACCGTAGGGCTGCATCCGCGCGACTTGGAAGCGCCCGCGCGCGCCCTGTTCGGCCTGCGCGAGCGCGGCAACACCGTCGTCGTGGTCGAGCATGAGGAGGCTGTGATCCGCGCCTGCGACCACGTGATCGATCTCGGCCCGGGCGCCGGCGCCGACGGTGGCCGGGTCGTGGCCGTGGGCCCACCCAGGGCGATCGCTCACGCCGGGGCCTCCGCCACGGGCCGCTGGCTGAGGCACGATGCGCCGCGCGCGCCATGGCCGAGGCGCCCGCTCGACGATGCGCCCCGGCTTCGCGTCCTCGGCGCGCGGCTGCACAACCTCCGGGACCTGAGCGTCGACATCCCGCTCGGCCGGCTGGTCTCGGTCACCGGGGCTAGCGGCTCGGGCAAGTCGACCCTGGTCCGCGACGTCCTCTCACCGGGCGCTGAAGGCGCGCCTCGCCTGCCGTGAGCTGCCGGCCTCGCTCGAGGGTCTCGAGTCTGGCAAGGGATCGATCGGGCGCTCGAGGTCGACGAGTTGCCGATCGGCCGCACGCCCCGCTCCGTGCCGGCGACCTACGTCGGCATCATGAATGGCATCCGCGCGCTGTTCGCCTCGACCCCCGAAGCCCGGGCGCGGGGCTACGGCGCCGGCCGGTTCTCCTTCAATCTCGCGGGCGGCCGCTGCCAGCGCTGCCGCGGGCAGGGTCGGCTCGAGGTCAAGATGGCCCTGCTGCCGGTCGTCTACATGACCTGCGAGGCCTGCGGCGGGCGCCGCTACAACCTCGACACGCTGGAGGTGACGCTCAAGGGCAGCTCGATCGCGGATGTGCTCGCCATGCCGGTCGAGACGGCGCGCGAGTTCTTCGGGGCCTTTGCCGCGATCCGCCGGCCGCTCGAGTTCCTGGCGGAGATCGGCCTCGGCTATCTCGCCCTCGGCCAGGCGAGCCCGACGCTCTCTGGCGGCGAGGCGCAGCGGGTCAAGCTCACGGCCGAGCTCGCCGCGCCCGGCTCGGGCAGGTCGCTTTACGTCCTGGACGAGCCGACCACGGGCCTGCACATGGCCGACGTCGCGAGGCTGATCGGCGCGCTCCAGCGCCTCGTCGACCGGGGCGACACGGTGGTCGTCATCGAGCACAACCTCGACCTGATCGCAGCTGCGGACTGCGTCGTCGACCTGGGCCCCGAGGGCGGTGCCAGCGGCGGCCGGGTGGTCGCCTGGGGAACCCCCGAGGCGGTCGCCGGCTCGCCCCAGTTCAATAACCGGCGCCTACCTGCGCCAGAGTTTGGAGCGCTCGACACGGCCGCTCGAGAATGTCGCCCGCGATGCCGCCCTGCCCGGCGGGTGATCACCCCGCGCGCGGCAGCGCGCGTCGCCTTCACGTAGCGTCGGAGATCGCGAGCAGCACCGCGCCTTCCTCGACCTGTTCGCCGACGTCATAGTGGACGGTGGCGACGGTGCCGTCGGCGGGGGCGGTGATTGTGTGCTCCATCTTCATCGCCACCATCACCATCAGCGCCGCCCCGCGGCTCACCGTTCTCCCGGCTTGACGCTGATCGCCACCACCTTGCCCGGCATCGGCGCGGTCAGCGAGCCGCCCTTTTTCGCTCCTGCAGGCCGGCGGCGGCGGATCGTCGATCACCAGCCGGTGGCCGGCCCCGGCGCAGAGGATGGTCAGCTCGTCGCCGTGGCGGACGACGGTCGCCTTCTGCCGCACCCCGCCGAGGTTGGCGATGAGTCCCCGGCGGCGTCGATCTCGCCGGAGGCGCTGACGGCTCCGCCTCGCCAGGTCGAGGAGGATGCCGTCCGGCCGGTAGTGGACGGTGACCCGGATCTTGTCGTCGCCGTCGCGGAGGTGAGGACGTGGTAGTTGTCGTCGTTGAGCCGCCAGCCGGCGGTGGAGTGCCACGGCGAATAGGGATCGAACGAGCGGCCGGGGGCCCGCGCCTGCCTCGTCGCGGCGCAAGAGCACGTCGAGGCAGGCCAGCGCCAGCACCCGGTCCGTCGCGGGCCCGGCGCTCGGGGAACAGCTCGGCGCGGTGCTGGCCCGATGAAGCCGGTATCGACCTCGCCGGCGGCGAACGCTGGATGGCCAGCGACGGCGGCGAGGAAGTCGACGTTGGTGGCCGGTCCGGCCACCTGGAACTCGGCCAGCGCCTCGCAACCGGGCGAGTGCGCCGCGCGCGGTCGGTGTCCCAGACGATCAGCTTGGCGATCATCGGGTCGTAGTCCATGCCGACATCGTCGCCCGACGCACGCCGCTGTCGATCCGCACGTGGCGCGCCCTCGGGCGGGCGCAGGTGCCGGAGGCGCCCGGCGGCGGGCAGGAAGTCGCGCGCCGGGTCCTCGGCGTAGATCCGCGCCTCGAAGGCGTGGCCGTTGATCGCGAGGTCGTCCTGGGGCAGCGGCAGCGGCTCGCCGGCGGCGACGCTCAGCTGCCACTCGACCAGATCGAGCCCGGTGATCATCTCGGTCACCGGGTGCTCGACCTGGAGGCGCGTGTTCATCTCCATGAAGTAGAACCGACTCCTGCTCGACCATGAACTCGACCGTGCCGGCGTTCGATAGCCGACCGCGCGCGCCGCGGCGATCGCCGCCTCGCCCATCGCGCCCGCCGCTCGCGGTCATGCCCGGCGAGGGCGCTTCCTCGATCATCTTCTGGTGGCGGCGCTGGATCGAGCAGTCGCGCTCGAACAGGTGCAGGACGTTGCCGTGGCGGTCGCCGAAGACCTGGATCTCGATGTGGCGCGGCCTCTTGACGATATTTCTCGACCAGCACCGCTCGTCGCCGAACGCCGCCCTTGGCCTCGCGCTGGGCAGCGGCGAACGCCTGCCGAAAGCCTCGGCCGCTCGACCACGCGCATGCCCTTGCCGCCGCCACCGGCCGCGGCCTTGATCAGCACCGGAAAGCCGATCGCCGCGCGGCTTCGGCGAGCTGCGCCGGGCCTGGTCGGCGCCGTGATAGCCCGGTACGACCGGCACCGCCTGCTCCATCAGCGCCTTGGCGGCGCCTTGAGCCCATGGCGCGGATCGCCTCGGCGGGCGGTCCGATGAAGACAGCCGGCGCTGCAGGCCTCGGCGAAGCCGGCGTTCTCGGCAAGGAAGCCTAGCCCGGATGGATCGCTTCGGCGCCCGTGCTCCTGGCAACCTCGATGACCCGGTCGCCCTTGAGATAGCTCTCGGTCGCCGGCGCGGCCGATCAGCCAGGCCTCGTCGCAAAGGTCGACGTGGCGGGCGCCGCGATGGCCTCGGAATAGACCGCGACCGTGCGGATGCCGAGCCGGCGGCAGGTGCGGGCGAT
>CAWFGZ010000053.1:0-23386 GCA_963815435.1 uncultured Alphaproteobacteria bacterium | reverse complement strand
GACCGCATCGGAGAACGCGTGCTTACCCAAGCTTTTTGATCAACCACGTGGCCTTGCTTATCATGTTGAATTCACTGGTGGGCGCGCTGGGACTCGAACCCAGAACCCGCTGATTAAAAGTCAGCTGCTCTGCCAATTGAGCTACGCGCCCCTGCAGGCCGCAGGCCGCGCGATCATCGTCAATCGGCCGGCCGCGTCAAGCCGGCGCGGCGTTCAGCGCTCGCCCCGGCAGGGCTCGAGATCACCGCGCGCGCGATCCTGCCAGGCGCCTGCGACGACGTCCTCGAATTCACCCCGCTCGATCGCCGAGCGCAGCTCCGCCATCAGTTGCTGATAGTAGTGCAGATTGTGGCTGGTCAAAAGAATGGCGCCGAGAATTTCCCCGGCCTTGATCAGATGGTGCAGATAGGCGCGCGAATGCTCGAGGCAGGCCGAGCAGGCGCAGGCCGGATCGAGCGGGCGCGGGTCTCGCCGTGGCGCGCGTTGCGCAGATTGAGCGGTCCGCGGCGGGTGCAGGCCTGGCCGTGCGCCCGTGCGGGTCGGCAGCACGCAGTCGAACAGATCGATGCCGCGCGCCGACCGCACCGACAGATCCGCGCGGCATGCCGACGCCCATCAGGTAGCGCGGCCGCTCGGCGGGCAGCGCGGGCCGGTCGCCTCGAGCGATCGCGAACATCAGCGCCTGCGGCCTCGCCGACCGCGAGGCCGCCGACCGCGTAGCCGTCGAAGCCGGCCCGACCAGCGTCTCGGCCGACTCGGCGCGCAGGCTCGGCAAAGCGCCGCCCTGCACGATGCCGAACAGGCCGTGCCCGGGCGCGCGCCGAAAGGCGGCGCGGCAGCGCTCGGCCCAGCGCATCGTGCGGCGCTCGGGCGGCGGCCGCCTCGGCGCGTCGTCGGCTAGCGCGGCACTCGTCGAACACCATCGCGATGTCGGCGCCGAGCAGGCCCTGGATGTCGACCGCGCGCTCGGGCGTAGCCGTGCCGGCCGCCGTCGAGATGCGAGGCGAAGGTCGACGCCGCCTCTCGTCGATCGTCGCGCCGCTCGGCGAGCGACAGCACCTGGATAGCCGCCCGATCGGTCAGGATCGGCCCCGGCCAGGCCATGAAGCGGTGCAGGCCGCCCAGGCGCGCGATCCGCTCCGCGCCCGGCCGCAGGATCAGGTGGTAGGTGTTGGCGAGGACCATCTCGGTGCCGATCGGCGCGCAGCATCGTCGGGCGTCAGCGCCTTGACCGTGGCTGCGGTGCCGACCGGCATGAAGGCCGGCGTCTCGACCGTGCCGTGCGGCGTGTGCAGCCGCCCGCGCCGCGCCGCGCCGTCTCGGCCAGCAGTTCGAAACGGAGCGGGTTCATATCCGGGCCGCCCGCTCCAAGAGACAGGCATCGCCGTAGGAGTAGAAGCGATAGCGCCTTGCGACGGCGTGGGCGTAGGCCCTGCGCATGCGCTCGAGGCCGGCAAAGGCGGCGACCAGCATGAACAGCGTCGAGCGCGGCAGGTGGAAGTTGGTCAGCAGCCGATCGACCACCTTGAAGCGGTAGCCGGGGGTTATGAAGAGCCGCGTCGCGCCGCGGGCCGGGGCGAGCCCTCCGGCGGCATCGGCCGCGCTCTCGAGGGTTCGCAGCACGGTCGTGCCGACCGCGATGATCCGCCCGCCGCGGCGCGAACCCGCCGGATCGCCGCGACGGTTTCCGGACCGAGCTCGAAGCGCTCGGCGTGCATGCGGTGCTCACGCGTGTCCTCGGCCCTGACCGGCAGAAAGGTGCCGGCGCCGACGTGCAGGGTGACGAAGGCGTGCTCAATGCCGCGCTCGGCCAGCGCGCGCATCAGCTCGGGCGTGAAGTGGAGCGCCGCGGTCGGTGCCGCCACCGCGCCGTCGTAGCGCGCGAACAGGGTCTGGTAGTCGAGCCGATCCGCCGGATCACCGCTCTTCGGCCGCTTGATGTAGGGCGGCAACGGCATCTGACCGACGGCGCGCAGCCGCCCGAGCAGCACCTCGTCGGTGCAGCCGAAGCCAAGCGTGATCTCACCCCCCTCGCTTTTCGTCCGGACCTCGGCGGCGAGATCCGGGCCGAACTGCAACCGCTCGCCCACCCGAAGCCGCCTGGCCGGCCGCGCGAACGCCCGCCAGAGGGCAGCGCCCTTGGGCGGAACTTCTCCGATGCGGGCGATGCCGGCTTTGTCAGCGATCCCGTCGGTCGCTGGTTGAAGCAGAGTGACCTCGACCGTCGCCGCGCCGCGCCGGCCGATCAGCCGCGCCGGGATCACCCGGGTGTCGTTGAACACCAGGAGGTCGCCAGGCTCGAGCAAAGCCGGCAGGTCAGCGACGCGGCGATCTTCGAGGCTCGCCTCCCTGACGACGAGGAGACGCGCCGCGTCGCGCGGCCGGATCGGGTGCTGCGCAATCAGCTCCGGCGGCAGCTCGAACTCGAACAGCTCGATGCGCATGACCGGCGGCACTCTGCCGGATCGGGGTGGCGTTGCCCAGGGGTCGCCGCGCTCATGCAGCAGCGACAACCCGCGGCGCCCGTCTGCCTAAAGATTGCGCAGCGACTCGGGCCACTGCTTGCGAAGTAGGCAGATGACCAGGCTTGACATGCCTTTGGCGGATCACGGGGCGCTGGCACGAAAATTGAAACCACAGCAGTGGCTCCGCGGCGCCGTGCCGGGGAGCCGTGCGGCCGCCCGAAAACCAGAAAGCTCGAGAGGGCCAGGATGACGCTCGTCTTGCTGATCACCGAAGCTGCCGGACTGGCAGAGGTTCACCAGGCACGGAAACGTTTAGGCATTCCTCGAATGACCGTCAGCGATCACGGAGGCGGCGCCGGCTTGGGTTTCCGCACCGCCGCGACCGCCTCGAACGCGGTATAGGGGGAGAAAGGGACGATGCGCACAGGAACTGTTGCCGACCCGGCAAGGCAACTCGGCCGCCTTCCGCTGAAGCTCCTCACCGGTCTGCTGGCGGGCGCCCCGGCCCTGCTGGCGTTCTCCTCCGGCGCCCTCGCTCAAGCGCAGGAAGCCCCGCAGCTCAACTCCGGCGACACCGCCTGGATGCTCGCCTCGACCGCGCTCGTGCTGATGATGACGGTGCCGGGCGTGGCGATGTTCTATGGCGGCATGGTTCGTCAGAAGAACGTGCTGACGATGTGCATGCAGGCGTTCGCGACCTGCTGCCTCACCACCGTGGTCTGGACGGTGATCAGCTACAGCCTCGCGTTCAAGGGCGACGGGCCCTATCTCGGCGACCTGTCGCGGCTGCTGCTCCGCGGGATGGGCAAGGACACGCTCAGCGGCACGATCCCCGAGAGCGTGTTCATGACCTTCCAGATGACCTTCGCGATCATCACGCCGGCCCTGATCACCGGCGCCTTCGCTGACCGGATGAAGTTCTCGGCGCTGCTCTGGTTCATGGGGCTTTGGGGGATCTTCGTCTACGCGCCGATCGCGCACTGGGTCTGGGGCCCGGGCGGCTGGGTCGGCGGTCTCGGCGCGCTCGATTTTGCCGGCGGCACGGTGGTCCACATCAACTCCGGCGTCGCCGGCTTGGTCGCCGCGCTGGTGCTCGGCAAGCGGATCGGCTACGGCCACGAGAACATGGCGCCGCACAACTTGACGCTGACCACGATCGGCGCGTCGCTGCTCTGGGTCGGTTGGTTCGGCTTCAACGCCGGCTCCGAGCTCGCCGCCGACGGCCGCGCCGGCATGGCCATGGCGGTGACCCAGATCGCGACCGCCGCGGCGGCACTCGCCTGGATGTTCGCGGAGTGGCCGAGCCACGGCAAGCCGAGCGTGCTCGGCATCCTGTCTGGCGCGGTCGCGGGTCTGGTCGCGATCACCCCGGCCTCCGGCTTCGTCGGGCCGGTCGGAGCCTTGATCATCGGCATCGCGGCCGGGGTCATCTGCTTCTGGGCCTCGACCAGCCTGAAGCGCTCGCTCGGTTACGACGACGCGCTCGATGCCTTCGGCATCCATGGCGTCGGCGGCGCGGTCGGCGCGCTGCTGACCGGTGTGTTCGCGGTCGAGGCGATCGGCGGCACGCCCGGGCTGCTCGAGGGCAATCCGCGCCAGGTCCTGATCCAGCTTTACGCCGTGCTCGCGACCGTCGTCTGGAGCGGCGTGATCTCGTTCGTCCTGCTCAAGGTGATCGACGCCACGATCGGGCTGCGGGTCAGCGCCGAGATCGAGCGTGACAGCCTGGACATCCAGCTGCACGGCGAGACCGTGCAATAGGGCCAGGTGAACCCCCGTCGTGCCAGGGAGGGAGCGCGCCCGCCGCGGCGCACTCCCTCCGGCAGGATTGTGGTCGCCTGTCCGATGGTTCGAACTCCTCAGACGGCCTCGCTCTGGGCCGCCTCCCAGGCGAGGATCGCCCGGCGGCGTAGCCGCCCCCAGCGATAGTCGCCGAGCACGCCGGTCGTGCGGATCACCCGGTGGCACGGCACGACGAAGCCGATCGGGTTGTGCGCCAAGGCGTTGCCGACGGCGCGCACCGCGCGCGGCTGATCGATCGCCGTTGCCAGATCGAGATAAGAGATGACCCGGCCGGGCGGGACCTGAAGGAGCGCCGACCACACCTTGACCTGAAAATTGGTCCCCTTGAGGAGGAGGCGCGGTCGGTAGCTGCCCGGGGCAGCCCCGAACAGCTGGTCGGCGAGCGCCCCAGTCGCCTTCTGGTCCTCGACCAGGCGGCTCAGTGGCCAGGCCTCGCGCGCTGCCTCGACCGCCTCGGCCTCGCTGCCGTCGACGAAGCTCAGTCCCGCGATCCCGCGCTCGGTCGTCAGCAGCAGCGCGTCGCCGAACGGCGTCGCATGAACGCCATAGCGGATCACCAGACCGGCGCCCTGCTGCTTGTATTCGCCGGGCGTCATCGCCTCGTAGGTCGTGAACAGATCATGCAGGCGCGATGGCCCCGAGAGGCCCACTTCGTAGGTCGCATCGAGCACGCTCTCGCCCGCCTGCAGCGCCGCCTTGGCGTGCCCGACGGTGAGCAGGCCAAGGAAGCGCTTGGGGCTGATCCCCGCCCAGCGCGTGAACAGCCGCTGGGCATGGAACGGGCTGAGACCGATCTCGCGCGCCACGTCCTCGAGGCTCGGCTGATCGACGACGTGCTCGTCGAGGAAGCGGATCGCGTGTTCGATCCGCTGATAGTCCTGCGACGCCTCGAGCCGCCCGGGCTCGCTTCGGCTCAGTGCCAGGGTTGCCATGGCTCGTCTCCCTCGTCCCAGAACCGCCGCCCGGCTTCGCGCAGGGCATCGGCACGCGAGATGCCGATGTCCTTGAGCATGCGGTCGTCCATCTTCAGCAGTGCGCGGCGCTGCCTCACCAGCTCCTGCCAGCGCAACAAGGTCAGGATAGCGCGCGCGAGGCCGGCGCGCAGCCGTTCGCTCGACCGGCCCGCCGGACCGGCGGTGCCGCGATCGAGGCCGAGCGGTAATGCGTGGAACGACATGACGGGGCTCCTTTCCGCCTGGGGTCGAGCGGAAACGTAGGCACGGGATGCCGGGGCGAGCCACCCGATTCTTGCGCAACCGAACGCCAATTCTGCGATCAGTTTCGACGTCGGCTTTCACGCCCCGTCTCTGCCTGCCGATTGTGCGCGCCTGAGAACCTCTCTGTTGCGCCCGGCGGGTCTGGTTTAGGCCCGCCGCAACGCGCATGTCATAGGTGGAGGGACAACCAGGGAGGTTCCGATGCTGGTCGAGGGCCGCTGGGTCGGCCGCTGGCAGCCGTTGCAGGCGACCGATACCGAGGGTGGCTTCGTCCGCCAGAGATCGCGCTTTCGCCACTGGATCACGCCGGGCGTCGCGGACACTGATCGCCCGCAAGCTGAAGAAGCTCGAGCAGGTGATCCCGGTAACCGTGGTCGAGCCGGCGCTGAGCGATCAGGGCTGGCGTTTCGACGCGGCCGAGCCCGATCCCCTGAACGGGGCCCGCTTCCTGCACGAGCTCTACACCCGCGCCGATCCCGCTTACAGCGGCCGGGCGACCGTTCCAGTCCTCTGGGACAAAGCGCGCCGTACGATCGTGAACAACGAATTGGCCGACATCGTGCGGATGCTGAACAGCGGCTTCGGTGCCCTGGCGGATGGCGCCGTCGACCTCTATCCCGCGGATCTTCGGGGCGAGATCGATCAGCTGAACGACCGGCTCTACGAGGGCTTCAACAACGGCGTCTACCGGGCGGGCTTTGCCACCAGGCAGGGCGCCTACGAGCGGGCGGTCCGCGAGGTCTTCGCTACCCTGGATCTGCTCGAGGATCGTCTGGCCGATCGTCGCTACCTGCTTGGCGAGCGCCTGACCGAGACCGACATCCGCGCCTTCGTTACCCTGGTCCGCTTCGATCTTGCCTATTACGGCCTGTTCAAGTGCAATCTCGCCCGGGTTCGCGACTACCCGCACGTCTTCGCCTATCTGAAGCGCCTCTGGACGCTGCCGGCGTTCCGGGCGAGCGTCGACGTCGATCACATCAAGCGCGGCTATTATTCGATCAAGACGCTGAACCCGAGCGGCATCGTGCCGCTCGGACCACGTCTAGATCTCGCCGGATGAGGCGTCGCGATGGACGTTTGCGCCTTCGCCTGAGGCCCTCTGCAGACCGTTCGCAAGCGCTCGCTCAGGAGAGCGTCGGCCGGGCGCGCTCGCAAAGCGCCCCGAGATCGAGGCCGCGCGGCAGGGCACCGAACACGCGGCCGCCGCCGTCGGCGAGGCGCGAGGCACAGAACGCATCCGCGACCGCGCCGGGTGCGTGGCGGACCAGAAGCGCCGCCTGCAGCGCGAGCGCCACCTGCTCGGTCAGGCGGCGTGCCCGCTGCTCGAGGTCGCTCTGCTCATTCAGGCAGTTCTTGAGGCGCACCAGCCAGGCGTCGAGGCGCAGATCGGCGCCCCGCGCGAGCTCCAGCTCGGCGAGCAGCGCTTCCGTGGCGGCCGGATCGCGACCGAGGGCGCGCAGCACGTCGAGACAGATGACGTTGCCCGAGCCCTCCCAGACCGAGTTGACCGGCGCCTCGCGATAGAGCCGCGCCAGGATCGACTCCTCGACGTAGCCGTTGCCGCCCAGACACTCAAGCGCCTCGGCGATCGCTGCGGGCGCGCGCTTGCAGATCCAGAACTTGGCAACCGGTGTCGCGAGGCGGGCCAAGCTGGCCGCGCTGGCGTCGTCCGCCGCCTCGTCGAACGCCCGGGCGAGACGCATCACCAGAACGAGCGCCGCTTCGACCTCGAGCGCCAGATCGGCGAGCACGTTCTGCATCAGCGGCTGGTCGATCAGCTTCTTCTGAAAGGCCGAGCGATGCGCCGCGTGGTGCAGCGCCTGGGCCACCGCCTGGCGGGTCAGCGCGGCGGCACTGATCGCGGCATCGAGGCGGGTGTGATGAACCATCTTGATGATCGCGCGGACGCCATCGCCTTCCTCCCCGACCAGCTCCGCGTAGGCGCCGGCGTATTCGATCTCGGCCGAGGCGTTCGAGCGGTTGCCGAGCTTTTCTTTGAGACGCTGAAGATGGATGGCGTTGCGGCTGCCGTCGGGTCGCCAGCGCGGCACAAAGAAGCAGCTGAGGCCTGCCTCGGTCCGGGCGAGGGTCAGAAAGGCGTCCGACATCGGCGCCGAGCAGAACCACTTGTGGCCGATCAGCCGATACGCCGTGAACCCGAGCGGCTCGGCTCGCGTCGTATTGGCGCGCACGTCCGAGCCGCCCTGCTTCTCGGTCATCGCCATGCCGATCAGGGCACCCCGCTTGGACCCAACCGGCTGCGAGCTCGAATTGTATTCGGTCGAGAGGATCTTCGGCGTCCAGGCCGCCGCGATCTCCGGCGCGTCGCCGAGCGCCGGCAGCGCTGCGAAGGTCATGGCGATCGGACAGCAGACGCCGGCCTCGATCTGATTGAGGAGGTAGGCCGAGGCCGCCCGCACCACATGCGCGCCCGGCTGCGGCTCGGCCCAGGGCAGCGCGTGCACCTGCTCGGCAACCGCGCGCCCGAGCAGCTCGTGCCAGGCGGGATGGAACTCGACTTCGTCGATCCGATGGCCGAAGCGATCATGGCTGCGCAGGATCGGCGGATTGCGGTTCGCCTGCTCGCCGAGGCGGATGGTCGTGGCCCGGCCGAGCCACTCGCCGAACCGCCGCAGACGCGCCTTGCCCCAAGCCCCGCCCTCACGCTTCAGCGCTTCGACGAGCGTGGCGTCCTGCTCGAAGAGGTTGGTGTTCTCGAGCGGCGGCGGCTGGTTCTCGACCGTGTGCGTGGCGAAGTCGGCATCGAAGGCGCGCATGGTGGATCTCCCGGCGCCGGCCCGAGCGACGCCCGGCCCAGCCTCGCTGTCTCGGCGAAGGATAATCTAGCGCGTTCGACCTTGCAGTCGCCCTAACGGGACGGCGCACGCTCGCCGACCCCGCGCCAGCCGACCGTAGCTCTGCGGCCCGGGGCCAGGCCCATGCTCAGGCGGGGCGCTCGAGCTCCTCGAACAGCCGCGGCAGGGCCGCGATCCGGCGCCAGCCCTCGCCCTCGGCGACCGGCTCGACGGTGATGTCGTCGAAATAGGCATCGAGCACGGCGGCGCGCTCCTCGGCCAGCGGCGGCGAGCAGTAGTCCTCCTCTTCCCAGATCGCGCCCGCCGCCTCGACGCGCGCGCCGCGCAGACCCTTGGTCAGCGCGTGGCCGAACGGTTGCAGCTCGAGGAAGGCGTCCGCCACCAGCTGCGAGCGCAGTTCATCGAGCGTGTCCGGCTTGGGCCGGGCGCGGACCAGATAGCGTGCCATGGCGTGCTCCTCCCTCAGAACTTCTCGGACCAGGGGCGGAGATCGAGCTCCAGCGTCCAGGCGCTCCGCGGCTGCCGGTGCAGCTGGTAGTACATCTCGGCGATCGCGTCCGGCTTGAGGAGCGCGTCCGGGCCCCGCTCGGCCTCCAGGTGCCGGTAGCGCTCCGAGAGGATCTGGCCGTCGATCACGACGTGGCCGACGTGGATACCCCTGGGGCCGAGCTCGCGGGCCATGCTCTGGGCGAGGGCGCGCAGGCCGAACTTGGGCACGGCGAGATTGGCGAAGCGGGCGCTGCCGCGCAGCGCCGCCGTAGCGCCGGTGAACAGGATCGTGCCGCTGCCGCGTTCCACCATGGCCTTGGCCGCCGCCTGGCCGACCAGGAAACCGCCGTAGCAGCCGACCCGCCAGCAGCGCTCGAAGTCCGCCGGCGCGATCTCGAGAATGCCACCCGGCTGAAACGCCCCGGCGTTGTACACAACCAGCTCCGGTTCACCGAGATCCTTCTCGACCTTGGCGAACAGCTGTTGGACCGCCGCCTGATCGGTCGTATCGCAGGCATAGGCCCCGGCGCCCTCGATCGGCTCCTGCTCGAGCATCCGCTCGAGGTGCTCGCTCGAGCGTGCGGCCATGGCCACCGCCATGCCCGCCTTGGCGAGCCGGCGTACCAGGGCAAAGCCGAGCCCCGGCCCGACGCCCACCACCACCGCCACCTGCCTGTCGCTCATCGCCGCTCCCCCGGTGTCGCTTCGACTTTGTTAACGAGCTGTTCCTTTACGCCGGGCGCCGGTCCGTTCCAATGGCCTTCGAAACCCGCCGGGGCGACGCTGGGGTAGTCAGCACTCGCGCCCTCGCGCGGGGCGAGTTCATTCCTCCGCCAGCTCAGCCTCGTAGGCGAACAGCGCGGCCGAGCCGCCGGTGTGCAGGAAGACCACGTTCTGGTCCCCGGTGAAAAAGCCCCGCCGACAGAGATCGATCAGGCCGGCCATGACCTTGCCCGTATAGACCGGGTCGAGCAGCAGGCCCTCCTGCTCGGCGGCAAGCCGGATCGCCTCGATGGTCTGTCCGGTCGGAATACCGTAGCCGGGGCCAACGTAGTCGCCGTTGGCCATGACCCGCGCGCGCTCGAGGCCGCCGCGGATGCCGAGATGCTCGGCGGTCGCGGCCACGGTCTTGTAGACCGCCTCCTCCTGCGGTCCCTTTGGCCGGCGCACGCAGATGCCGAGGACGTCGATGCCGGCGTTCGCGCCCTCGAGTCCGCAGACCAGCCCCCCCTGGGTGCCCGTGCTGCCGGTGCCGAGGACCACGCAGTCGACCCTCAGGCCTTGGTCGTTCGCCTGCTGCAGGAGCTCGAGCGCGGCATTGACGTAGCCGAGCGCGCCAACCGCGTTCGAGCCGCCGCCCGGGATGTAGTAGGGCCGCCTGCCCTGCCCGCGCAGCTCTTCCGCGACCTCGGCGCAGGCCGCGTCCATGTCGGTGTCGGCCGCGACGAAGCGCAGGCGGGTCCGGAACAGCCGGTCGAGCAGGACGTTGCCGGTCGCCTCGTAGGCGGATCCGTGGCCGGGCACCCGGCGCTCGAGCAGCGCCTCGCACTGCAGGCCATACTTGCAGGCCGCCGCGGCGGTCTGACGGACGTGATTCGACTGCACGGCGCCGTGCGTGATCAGCGTGTCGGCGCCCTGCCGCAGCGCCTCGCCGATCAGAAATTCGAGCTTCCTGGTCTTGTTGCCGCCGGTCGCGAGACCGGTGCAGTCGTCGCGCTTGACGTAGAGGCTGGGACCACCCAGCAGCCTGGTCAGGTTGGGCATCGGCTCGAGCGGTGTCGGCAGATGGGCGAAGCGGACGCGCGGGAAGCGGGCGAGATGCATGGCGTGCCTTCCTGTCCTGGCCATAGGGCCTCCGCCAGCCTAGCGCCAGAGCGGCAGAGCGAGAAAGGGCTCGCGGCGGGCGGCGCGATCTCGCGCCGCCCTTAACAGAAGAAACACTGGATTGGCGGATAGTGGGCTGCGACGCGCGATCTCAACTGAGCCGGATCGATGCTTTCGGACCGACGCAGCGCCAAGGCCACCGCGGACGATCCCGACGCCCGCATCCTCGTACCGATCGGCGCGCTCGTCGTCGCCGCTCTGGGGCTGCTTGCGGGCGCGCTCTGGTTCGCGAGCGCCTGCCAGGACAATCTCGCCCGCCAGCACGAAGGGCAGCTGATCGACCACGCGATCGAGGGGGCGCGCCGCCAGATCAGCATCACGGTCAAGGACTACAGCCTCTGGGACGAGGCCGTGCAGCACCTCGTCCTGACGCTCGATCCGAACTGGGCCGACAACAATGTCGGCCGTTACATCCATGACACCTTCGGCTACGAGTATTCGTTCGTCATCGACCGCGGCGATCGTACGGTCTACGGCCAGATCGACGGCGCGCGGGTGGACGTGGATGCCTTTGCGGAGCTTCCCCAAGGGCTCGACAAACTGATCGAGCTGGCTCGCGCCGGCGTGGGCGGACCCGACGAGCCCCCGCAACCCGCGTCCGGATTGCTCCTTGCCGGGGATCAGGTCGTTGCGGTCGCCGTCAGTGCCTTGAAGCCTCAGCCGGGCTCGGATCTGCGCCTGCCGGACGGACGGCACCCGGTTCTGGTCTACGCCAAGCGGCTGGAAGGGCCGTTCCTCGAGCAGCTCGGGACCGAGTTCGACCTCCGGAACTTGCGGATCAGCCGGCCATCGACCACCGGCGCGGCCGCTCGCATCCCGTTGATCTCGCCGACCGGGATCGAGGTGGCGGCGCTCACCTGGGCACCCCATGAGCCCGGCAGGAAGCTGCTGGCCTGGCTCGGGCCCGTCCTGCTCATGGCGCTGCTAATCTTTCTCGGCTTCGCCGGCCTGGCTTTGCGCAACATCCGCCGCGCGGCCGCGACAATCCGCGAGGGGGAGACGCGTTTTCGCGACATCGCGGAGGCGAGCTCCGACTGGATCTGGGAGACCGACGCCGAGCTGCGGGTGGGGTTCGTCTCGGAACGGTTCGCCGAGCTCACGGGCCTCAGTCCGCTCGATTTGCTGGGCCGGACGCTGAACGAGCTGCTGCATCCGGCCGAGGATCTCGAGCGTTGGGATCGCCGGCTCGCCGACCTGGCGGCGCGGCGCCCCTTTCGCGGCCTCCTCTGCCGGCTCGATGCCGGCACCGATCAGGACCGCACGCTGCGGGTCGCGGGCATCCCGATCCGCGACACGCGGGGCGACTTTCGTGGCTATCGCGGCACCGCGACCGACATCACCGCCGAGCTCGAGGCCCAGGCCCAGGCCCAGTACATGGCCCATCACGACCCGGTCACCGGCCTGCCCAACCGGCTGCTCCTGCGCGAGCGGCTGGAGCAGGCCCTGGCCGAGTGCCGCCGTCGCAACGCCGTAGCCGCCGTGCTCTGCCTCGATCTCGACCGCTTCAAGGAGGTCAATGACAAACTCGGCCACGCCGCCGGCGATCTGCTGATCAAGGCCTGCGCCGAGCGGCTGCTGCATTGCGTGCGCGAGACCGATACCGTGGCGCGTCTGGGCGGCGACGAGTTTGCGATCCTGCAGGTGGCCGTCGATCGCATCGCCGATGTGCAGCAGCTCGGCGATCGACTGCTCGCGCGGTTCAGTCGGCCGTTCGAGCTCGATGGCCATGAGGTGATCGTGACCGCGAGCATCGGCGTCGCGATGATTCCGGCCGACGCGGACGAGCCGGAACAGGCGATGCATAACGCCGACATCGCCCTCTACCGCGCCAAGTCCGAAGGCCGCAACCGGTTCCGCTTCTTCGAGTCGGGCATGGACGCCCGGTTGCGCGAACGCAGGGCGTTCGAGGCGGAGCTGCGCGGCGCCTTGCAGAACGGCGAATTCGAGCTCTACTACCAGCCGCTGGTCGATCTGCGCCGCGGCCAGCTCGCCGGGGTCGAGGCTCTGGTACGCTGGCAGCACCCGGAGCGGGGCCTGATCCCGCCGGCCGCGTTCATCCAGGTTGCCGAGGAGACCGGCCTGATCATGCCGATCGGCGAATGGGTCTTGCGTACGGCCTGCACCCAGGCAGCCGCCTGGTCTGGCATCAGGATGTCGGTCAACCTTTCGCCGGTGCAGTTCAAGCACGACGATCTGGTGAGCGTGGTCAGGGCGGCGCTCGAAAGCTCGGGCCTGGAGCCGGGCCGGCTCGAGCTGGAGATCACCGAATCGGTCCTGCTCGAGGACGCGCCGGGGTCGCTCCACACCCTCATGCGGCTGAAGGAGCTCGGCGTGCGCATCACCATGGACGATTTCGGCACCGGCTGTTCGAGCCTCAGCTACGTGCGCCGCTTTCCGTTCGACAAGATCAAGATCGATCGGTCCTTCGTCCACGACCTCGACCGGAGCCGCGATTCTGAAGCGATCGTCAGGGCGGTGGTCACCCTCGGCAACAGCCTCGGCATCGAGACCTGCGCCGAAGGGGTCGAGCACGCCGATCAGCTGCTGCGCCTGGAGAGCGAGGGCTGCGACGAGGCGCAGGGCTATCTCTTCTGCCGGCCGATGCCGGCCGCGGACGCGCAGGCGTTCATCGAGGGCGACGCTACGACGGCACTGCTCGCAGAATTGATGGTCGACAGGTCCAGCCGGCGCGCGTAACCATGCGCGGCGTCGAGGAATTGTCGTTCCCGCGCGCCCGGGCACCGCTTCGCAGTAGGCGACCCGGCCGGCGGGCCTGACCAGGACGCAAAGATGAGCGAGCGGGCCGGACAACCCGAGAGAACCACCGTCAGTGAAGCCGTCGCGGTGTTCGACGACGTGAGCGAACTCGATGCGGCGGTCGAGGATCTGCGCGAGGCCGGTTTCGAGAAGGACGCGATCAGCCTGCTGGCGAGTGAACATTCGGTGATCAAGAAGCTCGGCCATCGCTACGAGCGGGTCGAGGAAATGGAGGACGAGGCGAGTGCCCCGCGGGTCGTCTACAAGACCCGCGCCTCGGTCGGTGAGAGCGAGGATGTGATCATTGGCTCGCTCACCTATCTGCCCGCCGTGGTCGCGGCCGGCATCGTGGTCGCCTCGGCGGGCGTGGTCGCCGCCGCGATCACCGGCACGGCGATCGGCGGTGCCTTGATCGGCACCGTGCTGGCCCGCTGGCTGGACAAGCACAACGCCGAGCATCTGCAGGAGCAGCTGGATCGCGGCGGGCTCCTCCTCTGGGTCCGGACGCCCGATCCGGAGAGCCAGCGCCGCGCCCTCGAGATCCTCACCCGCCACTCCGCGCACGACGTCCACATCCACCAGCTGCCGGCGAAGCACGCCTGATCCGAGGCGCGCGCTGCCCGACCCGGCGGACACGGACAGGCGCGCCGGGCCGTTCAGCTGGTCAGGATACCGATCGCGACCAGGAGTGCGAGCCCGACGATCAGCAGAACGAGATTCCGGCTTGTCATCGCACGCCTCGCGATCCGCCGTGACGCATTGTCGCAAGCCGGCGCGGCCAATCGTCGCAAATGGTGTCGCCCCCGGCCGCAATCGAAATGGCAGGACCAACCCCTGGCAGCCCCAGTTTCATCCGCTCGATGAGCCCTGACATCTTGCACCTCCGGGGATACTTGGGCGCGGCCGACTTTGATTCGTCGACGTCATTGCCGGATGCGCTTTGTATCGGCAAACATTCGGTGCGGATAGCTTCGGATATTCGGTGCGGCGATTTGCCCTAACCGAGATCTGCGCCTGACCGGCGGGCCCCGAGCGCCCCTCGGCATCGGCTCGGTGGACCGTCGCCTGGGAATGATCAAGTTGATAGACATGAGTAATCGAATGTCATCGTCAATTGTAAATTAGAACAATTAAAAAACAGATCGGAAATCTAGAATGCTTCTATTTTATTTCGACTTGTTTTGATTGTGAGATCGAGCTAGGCTGGCGACCGTTCGTCAAGACAAACGGGCCGATGCCGGGGCGCTCGGGCGGCCTGACCAGACAACGGAGCCAAGCGGATGAGTACGCGGGTCACGTGGAGCGCGATCGCAGCCGGGCTCCTCCTCGTCACGACAGCATCGGCAGCCAGCGTCGCGGAAGAGGTCAATGTCTATTCGTCGCGCCACTACGATACCGACGTGCGCCTCTACCGGGGCTTCACCGAGCAGACCGGAATCAAAGTCAACCTGATCGAGGGCGACGCCGATCAGCTGATCGAGCGGATCAAGGCGGAGGGGCGCAACAGCCCGGCCGACGTGCTGATTACGGTCGACGCCGGCCGGCTCTGGCGCGCGGAGGAGGCGGGCATCCTGCAGCCGATCTCCTCGCCGGTGCTGGAGCAGCGCATCCCGGCCAGCCTGCGCGACCCCGACGGCAAATGGTTCGGCCTGAGCCGACGGGTCCGGATCATCATCTATGCGCTCGACCGGGTCCAGTCCGGCGAGATCCGGACCTATGAGGATCTCGCCGACCCCAAATGGAAGGGCCGGATCTGCATGCGCTCCTCGACCGCCATCTACAACCAGTCGCTGGTCGCCTCGATGATCGAGGCGGACGGGCCCGAGGCGACCGAGCAGTGGGCGAAGGGACTGGTCGCGAACATGGCGCGCCCGCCCCAGGGCGCGGATACCGACCAGATCAAGGCGGTCGCGGCCGGCGAGTGCGACGTCGCGGTGGTCAACCACTACTATCTGGTCCGGCTCATCGAGTCCGGTAACCCCGACGATCGGGCCATCGCCGACAAGGTCGGCATCGTGTTCCCGAACCAGGCCGGCCGCGGCGCGCATGCCAACATCAGCGGCGCCGGCGTCCTCGTCAACGCGCCCGACAAGGCCAATGCCATCAAGTTTCTCGAGTACCTGACCACCGATCAGGCCCAGATCTACTTCACCCAGGGCAACTATGAATTTCCGGTCGTCCCGGGCGTCAAGCTCGATCCGATGCTGGTCGAGCTCGGCAACTTCAAAACCGACGAGATCAACGCGTCGAAATACGGTGAGCACAATGCCGAAGCGGTCATGCTGATGGATCGCGCCGGCTGGAAATGAGCGGCGCTCGCCCCGGCGAGCCGGATCAGACGGAGGAGCCAGTACGATGACCCTTCGGGCCGGTTTCCTGCCTGCCACCGCTCTCCTCGCCGTGAGCACATGTCTCGCCCCCGACGCTTCGGCCGGCCAGGCGTCCGACTCCGGCGCGGTGCTCGAGACCTATGCCGACATCGCCGAGGCGTCCTACACCGATTCACTGACCACGGCGCGCGACCTCCAGGCCGCGGTCGAGCAATTGCTCGCCCAGCCCAGCGCCGCGACCCAGCAGGCTGCCAAGGATGCCTGGCGCGCGGCGCGCGTCCCCTATCTGCAGAGCGAGGCCTTCCGGTTCGGCAACCCGATCGTCGACGACTGGGAGGGCCGGGTCAATTCCTGGCCCCTCGACGAGGGTTTGATCGATTATGTCGCCCCCTCCTACGGCACCGAGTCCGCCGAGAACAGGTACTACGTCGCCAATGTGATCGCCAATCCGATGCTCTCCGCGGGCGGCAAGACGCTCGACGCCTCGACGATCGACGTAGAGCTGCTCCGCTCGCTGCAGGAGATCGACGACGTCGAGGCCAACGTCGCGACCGGCTACCATGCGATCGAGTTCCTGCTCTGGGGCCAGGATCTGCACGGCACCGGCCCGGGCGCGGGCGAGCGGCCGTGGACCGACTACGCGCTCGGCGACAAGTGCACCGGCGGCCACTGCGACCGCCGGCGCGCCTATCTGAAGACGGCGACCGATCTCCTGGTCTCGGATCTCGAAGAAATGGTCGGCAACTGGTCCGCGGGCGGTGCGGCGCGCCAGACGGTCATGGCCGACCCGGCGAAGCATGGGCTGACCAGGATCGTGCTCGGGCTCGGCAGCCTCTCCTATGGCGAGCTCGCCGGCGAGCGGATGAAACTTGGCCTGATGCTGCACGACCCCGAAGAGGAGCAGGACTGCTTCTCCGACAACACGCACAACTCGCACTATTACGACGGGCTCGGGATCGAGAACGTCTATCTCGGGCGCTATCGCCGGGTTGACGGTTCGATGGTTCAGGGTCCGAGCCTCGCCGACCTGATGCGGGCCAAAGATCCGGCGCTCGACGCGGAGATGCGCGCCAAGTTCGACGCGACTAAGGCGGCCATGCAGAAGATCAAAGATACCGCCGATCGCGGGATCATGGCCTACGACCAGATGATCGGCGAGAACAACCCCGAGGGCAACGCCATGGTCCAGGCGGGGATCGACGGCCTGCTCGATCAGACCAAAACCATCGGGAAGATCGTCGCCACGCTCGGTCTCGGGCCGCTCCAGCTGGAAGGTTCGGACAGCCTCGACAAGCCTGAGGCCGTGTTCCAGTGAGCATGCGTCGGGCGGTGGTCGCTCTGCTGGCGCTCCCGGCAGCGTTCGTCGGCAGCTTGCCGGCGGCCCCCGCGCGCGCCGCGATGAGCGCCGAGCAGCGCGCCGCGATCCTTGCTCTCACCAGGGACTTCACCAAGGCCGAGCGCTGGGAGGCGCTCTCGGGCGGCACCGCGACCAACCGCACGACCTTCACCCGGGATGCCTTCTCGGAGCCGTCGGCCAACCTCTCGTTCGAGGAGCGCGCCGACTTCTCGATCGGCAACGGCATTTTCCGGCGCAACTGGGTGATCGCGCCGTCGTCGACGCAGGCGGCGGATGGCCTGGGGCCGCTCTACAACGCGCGTGCCTGCCAGCTTTGCCACCTCAAGGACGGGCGCGGCCACCCGCCCTCGGGGCCGGACGAGAGCGGAGTCTCGATGTTTCTGCGCCTTTCGATCCCGCCCGAGACCGAGGCCGAGCGGAATCTCATCGCAAGCCACCGGGCGGCTGTGATCGAAGACCCGACCTATGGCGGCCAGCTACAGGACCTCGCGATCCCCGGCCAGCGGCCCGAGGGCCGGATGGTGATCGACTGCGAGGAGATCCCGGTCGAGCTGGCCGGCGGCGAGACGGTGCAGCTGCGCAAGCCCAGTTACCGGATCGCCGATCTCGCTTACGGCCTCCTGCATCCCGGGATCATGATCAGTCCCCGGGTCGCACCGCCGATGATCGGCCTCGGTCTGCTCGAGGCGGTGGCGCCCGAAGACATTCTGGCCAACGCCGATCCGGACGACGCCGATCACGATGGCATCTCCGGGCGGCCCAACCGGGTCTGGAGCGTAGCGGACCAGAAGGTGATGCTCGGCCGCTTCGGCTGGAAGGCGGGCGAACCCTCGATCGCTCAGCAGAGCGGCCACGCGCTCGCCGGCGACATCGGCGTCGGCAATCCGATGCAGCCCGTCGCCTGGGGCGACTGCACCGCCGTCGAAGCCGCCTGTCGCGCGGCGCCGGACGGCGACAGCCCGCAGTACGACAACCTCGAGGCGCCGGCCAAAATCATGGACCAGATCCTGTTCTACTCGCGCAATCTCGCCGTGCCGGCGCGCCGTCACGAGGGCGATCCGATCGTGCTCGAAGGCAAGCGGCTGTTCTACGAGTCGGGCTGCGTCAGCTGCCATCGGCCGAAGTTCGCGACCCGGCGCGACTGGGAGATCAAGGCGCTCGCCGGCCAGCTGATCTGGCCCTACACCGACCTGCTTCTGCACGACATGGGCGAGGGGCTGGCCGACCAGCGGCCGGAGGGCGAGGCGAGCGGGCGGGAGTGGCGAACCGCGCCGCTTTGGGGTATCGGCCTTACCGAAGAGGTCAGCGGGCGCACCTTCTTCCTGCACGACGGGCGCGCGCGCAACCTGACCGAGGCGATCCTCTGGCACGGCGGCGAGGCCGAGGCCGCGCGCGCGGCCTTCGCCAAACTGCGAAAGGTGGAGCGCGACGCCCTGCTCGCGTTCCTGAACTCGCTTTGAGGGTTGCGGACGATGCGCACCTGGCCCCTCCTGTTGCTCCTCGCGACGCTCGCCCTGAGCTCGCCGGCGCACGCCGACAGCACCTTCGAGGACCTCAACCGGCAGCTCACCGATAGGGTGGTGATCCCCGGCTACCAGCGTTTCGCCGATGCCACGGCCAGCCTGGGGACGGTGATCGGCGCCTTCTGCGCGGCTCCGGACCTGGACCATCTGGCTCAGGCCCGCCACGGCTTCGAGCAGGCGCTGGACGCCTGGGAACACGTCCAGCCGATCGTGTTCGGGCCGGCGCGCGCGAATAGCCGCACGATGATCATCCAGCTGTTCCCCGATGCGCGCGAGGCGGTCTCGCGGCAGCTCGCCAAGGCGCTCGCGGCCAGGGACCCGGCGCTGATCGCAGCCGGCGGGCTCGCTGGCAAGAGCGTGGCGCTGACCGGCTTCCCGGCGCTCGAGCAGATCCTCTACGACGACGCCCGGCTGCCGGCGCCCGGTGTGACCTCGACCGAGGCCGACTACGCCTGTGCGCTCGCGGCTGCGATCGGACGCAACCTCGCCGCGCAGGCGAGCCGGCTGCTCGACGACTGGCAGCGCCCGGGCGGCTTTCGCGATGCCGTTCTGAGCGCAGCCGCGGGCAACGACTTCTATCAGGGCGCCGACGAGGCGACCGGCGACTACCTGAAGAGCCTGCACACAGCGCTCCAGGCGATCGTCGTGATCAAGCTCGAGGGGCCGCTCGGCAAATCCTTCGACATGGCCAAGCCGATGCACGCCGAGAACTGGCGGAGCGCTCGCTCGCTCGCCGACATCCGGGCCAACCTCGAGACCGCGCAGGCCCTCTACGTCAGCCCCGGCGGCTTTGGCGACGCGCTGCGGGCGCGCGCCGACGAGGCGCAGCTCGACAGCGCGATCCGCAATGGCTTCGAGCGCGCGTTCGCCAAGTTCGACGCGATCGGCGAACCGCTGCACTCCGCGGTCGCGGACCCGGCCGCCCGGCCCAAGGTCGAAGCGCTGGTGAGCGAGCTCAAGGCGCAACGCCAGCTGATCGCCCAGGAGCTGGCGCCCGCGCTCGACCTCGCGATCGGCTTCAACGCCCTGGATGGCGACTGATGGGACGACGCACGATGGCTGAGCCCATGGAATTCGGACGGCGCGGCTTTCTGCTCAGCCTCGCCGGCAGCGTGCTGGTCGGCTTCGGCCTGCGGGCGGCGGCGGCGCGCGGCAGCGCCGGGCCCGCTCTACGTCGGCTGCCGGATCGACGACGACGGGCGCTACTTCACCAGCGGCTTCCGGGCCGACGGCCAGACCGTGTTCGACCTGCAGCTGCCGGGCCGCGGGCACGCCATCAGCTTTCGGCCGGGGACCGCGCACTGCGTCGTCTATGCCCGCCGTCCGGGGCGCTTCGCCGTGGTCCTGGACGCCGCCGAGGGTGCCGCCCTGCACCGGATCGACGCCGCCGCCGGGCGGCATTTCTACGGCCATGGCACCTACTCGGCCGACGGCCGCTACCTGCTGACCACCGAGAACGACTATGAGGCCGGACGCGGCGTGATCGGGGTGCGCGATGCCGACGGACGGCTACCGGCAGATCGGCGAGCTGCCCTCCTTCGGCATCGGCCCGCACGAGGCGACCCTGATGCCGGACGGCAAGACGCTCGCGATCGCCAACGGCGGCGTCCGCACCCACCCCGACTACGACCGCCTCGAGCTCAACCTCGACAGCATGGCGCCATCGCTCGCCTACCTCGAGCTGGCGAGCGGGCGGATGCTCGGTGAGGTGCCACCTGGCCCAGCGCCTGCACCAGCTCAGCATCCGCCACGTCGCGGTCAATGCGGCGGGCCTGGTCGCGGTCGCGATGCAGTACGAGGGCGCCAAGCGCGACCAGGTGCCGCTGGTCGGCCTGCACGACGGCCAGGGTGATCTCCGTCTGCTCCAGGCGCCGCGCGGACATCCTGCGCCGCATGCGCCAGTACACCGGCGCGATCGCGTTCGATCCGGGCGGCGAGCTGCTCGCGGTCTCCAGCCCGCGCGGCAATCTGTTCACCTTCTGGGACGCAGAGACCGGCAGCCTGGTGCACCACGTCGAGCTCGCCGACGGCTGCGGCCTGACGCCGGCCGAGGCGCCCGGCGCCTTCATCGTCAGCGACGGCCGCGGCGAGATCCTGCGCGTCGAGCCGCGCGCGCACCGCCAGGCGCCGGTCCCGATCGCCGAGCGGCTGGTCACGCCCTGGGACAATCACCTCGCGACCGCGGCTCTGCCCGACCGTCCGGCCTGACCAGACAACCCGCCCGCGCCAGCCATGGCGGCGCCGGCACGATCCGGCGTCCAGCAACACCTCGATGCCGGATTGATTCAGGTCAAATGCCGCTCGGTGGCTCGCGTCTAACCTTGGGCATGTGAGGCGCACGCAAAGCCTCAGACCGCACGAGGAACAAAAATGCAACGTCACCTTAAGAAACTTCTGCTGCCGGGCGCCGCCCTGGTCATGGCGGTTGCGGCCGCTGGTCCGTCGCAGGCCGCGGGGTCCGTGGTGAACGTGGCGCTCTGGGACAAGGGCTCCGACATGCCCAGGCGACCGGCCTCGGGCTTGGCATGGGCGGCGACATGTCGAAGGCGACGATGGGCATCAGCGCGACGCCGGATACTGTCAAGCCGGGCATGGTGACCTTCGAGGTGCTCAACAGCTCGAAGGACACGATCCACGAGATGATCATTGCGAAGATCGCGGATATGAAGAAGCCGCTGCCCTACGTCGACAACGAGAACCGCGTCGACGAGGACAAGGAAGGCGACCTGGGCGAGGTCTCGGAGCTCGATCCGGGCAAGTCCGGCGCCCTGCGGCTCGAGCTCAAGCCGGGCGCCTACATCCTCTACTGCAATGTCCCGGGCCACTACGCCGCCGGGATGTGGACCCTGTTCACGGTGAAGTAGCCGTGCCCGCCCGCCGTCCGAGCGGAGCTCGCCTGAGGCGCCCCGGCACCTTTTGCGCGACGATTGCCCCCTCCCTGATACCTCGCCCCAAAACAACCTGATCGGGCGAGCGGCGTTGGTGCCGGGGCGCCAAGGAGATCGCGTGTGCGCTAACCTGTGAGGTTGCGGCGCGCGACCTGATACCAGTCTCGCTCGGTGCGGTAGTAGAGCTTGCTCGCCCGCTCGACCGTTCGGACGACCTGCTCGAACAGCGTCCTGGCCTCGGCGACGCGGCCGGTCTTCTGCAGCAGAAGCGCGAGGCGGCAGCGCGCCTCCTCGCCGGGATAGTACTCGGCGAGCGCCTCGTACTCGATCAGTGCCTGCTCGACCTCGCCCCGCTGTTCCCGGCTGCGCGCATAGAGCAGGTGCCCCGCCGGACAGTCGAGGTCGGGATGGGCGGCGCGCAGGCGATCCAGGGTTGCGCAGGCACCCTCATAGTCTTGGAGCGCGAACTGCGCCCGGGCCAGACCCGAGCATGAGCGCCTGGTCCGTCGCGTGGACGCCGGAGAGAGAGCTTCGGAACAGCCGCTCGGCGTCGGCGGGGCGCCCACGGCGCAGGCATTCCTCGGCCAGCGCCGCCCGGTTCTCGACCGTGTCCGCCTCGGCGAGCCGCTCGGTCTTTTCGCGCAGTTCCGCTCCGGGTCGATCACCCTGCCGATGTCCCGCACCGCCTGGCGGGTAGCGCGGCTGTTCCGACGTCGGGGAGGATTTCCAGGAACAGGTACGCCAGACAGCCGACGAGCGGCACCGCCAGGATGATGAACAGCCACTGGCACCGCCGGCCGGTCCTCATCGACGTGGGCCAGACAGAGCAGCTGCAGACCGAAGACCAGGGCGGCGAGCGCAGGCATGGCGGCGATGCGTTCGAAATTGGCGAACCCCGGGCAGTATCCCGCATCCTCCCTTAGCTCCGGTTAAGGAGGGCATCGGGCGCCGACGCGATCGGACCGTCGCCTCGGCGTCCCAGCTTGTACGCTGCGCAGCACGGACCCTGATGAAATGGCGCCGCGCCGACCGCCACCCCTTGCCCGATCAAAGAAACTTTCCCCGCAAAGACAGGGCGCAACGACGGCTCAGAACCAGTAGTCTCCGACACACCGCCCGTCGCGTGGCAGGTCTTCGAAGCTCTCGAGCCCGTCGAAATGGTCGATGGGAACGGCGCCACGGCCTCCGGTTCGGCGAGCCGCAGGTTGACCGCGATGCGGCGGCGCCCCTCCGTCGTCGGGTTTCAGCGCCCGCCAGTAGGCCACGCAGCCACATGCGGGGCAGAATGAAACCCGATCGACTTGCCCCGGACGTAGGCCGGGTCGGCCGAGACTTCGATGCCTTCGCCTTCGAAGCCGTAGGCCCACAGCACGCCGTAGCGCCGACATATGGTGCAGTTGCACGCCGTGGCCACTCGGGCATGCTCGAAGCGCCATTGGACCGCGCCGCAGTGGCAGGAACCCTGGATCATTTCCGTCTCCGTTCCGGTCTGTCGCGCCCGCCCGGCCGGCGCGTCAACAGGTGGGTTGCGCGGGCGCGGCTGGCGATGACACCCCCGTCATGCTAGACCAGCGGGGCGGTGGTAAGGAGCCAGGGCATGGCGACCCAAGTCAAGGCAAGGACGAGCGATCTCTACGAGCGCGACCTCTACGCCTGGTCCGAGGCAGAGGCCGAGCTGCTCCGCGCGCGCCGCTTCGCCGAGCTCGACCTGGAGCACGTGATCGAGGAGATCGAGGACGTGGGCGGCAGCCTGCCCCGCGAAGTCCGCTCGCGCGTGCGGACGATCATGGAGCATCTCCTGAAGCTCGAGCACTCGGCCGCGACCGAGCCCCGCCCCGGCTGGGAGCGAGCCATCCG
>CAWFGZ010000052.1:0-28051 GCA_963815435.1 uncultured Alphaproteobacteria bacterium | reverse complement strand
TTAGTCGGAGCAGGCCAACCGCGGACGCGCCATCGGAAGAGCGTTACCGCTGCGGGAATTCGGGAGGGAGAGATACCAAACGTGTCCAGACGAGCTCAACGCCGGGCGGAGCTTCTGGACGATGCGGGCCTGCTCACGGCGGTTCTGCACAATCTCGAGGCTCGCTACGGCTATGGCAACCTTGCGTCCGGCGCTGGAGTGGCGCACCCTGGGCCATAAGCTGCCGGCATGGGGCATATGTCGGGTGAATGCGTCCGAGAACGGTGAAACGCCGAGCCAGCGGGGGGATCGCAATCCCATGAACCGAAGTTCCGCCATCGTCGCCGCTTTGCTCGCTGCGCTGGCCATCGCGATCGGTGGCTGTAGCTGGAACCGGAATCAGATCAATCGGGCCGATCTGGAGAACCGGGTCGCCGGCGTCGTGCCGGGCCAGACCACGTCTGCCGAGCTGGAAAAGATGGCCGGCGGGCCGCCCACCTCGATCACGCCGGTCGGTAACAAGCAACTCTGGGCCTACACCTATGGCGATGCCAAGACCGAAGGTCTGACCGCGATCATCATCAACATCTCGAAGACCAACATGGGGATCGACACGGCGCTTTTTCTGATCGACGAGAACGGAATCGTGCAGTCCGCGCGCGTCGGCCAGAACTCCAAAGACCTTCCCTGGCAATGGTGGGCATTCGGTGACTGACGGCAAGCTCCGCTTCGCCCGACTCGGTGTCCTGGGCGCGGCGCTCCTGGTCTCGGCGTGCGCGTTCGAAAAGACGGTGGTCAACGAGGGCAACCGGAACCTCGATGCCTCCGGCATTGTCGCCGGGCGGTCCAACATCGAGGATGTCGTGCAGCAGCTCGGCGTCCCGGTTCCGGACGTGCCCGAGGAGATCGGCACGCGGCTCGTGAGCCGCGACTATCTCAACTACTCGGTCTTTGAACAACGCTGCTTTCGGATCGGCTTCGACCAGATATTTGTGATCACCCCGTTCAGGTGGTGTTACGCGGACCACCCGTACGAGCTGGCGGTGGAATTCGACGACGCCGGCATCGTGACCGGCGTCTACGAGACCCGCCGGGGGATGATCTGGCGGCCGTTCCAGAGCGAGTCCGACCTGCCGCCGCCGAAGACGGTCGAGCTCTCGGGGAACCTGTTCAAATGAGACGAGCAGCCTTCATGACGGGGCTCGTCGCTGCCTCGCTGCTGCTGGTGGCCTGCTCGCAGACGGAAAATCAGCCCTGGTTCTACAA
This sequence comes from uncultured Alphaproteobacteria bacterium, assembly GCA_963815435.1. GTDB lineage: Bacteria > Pseudomonadota > Alphaproteobacteria > Geminicoccales > Geminicoccaceae > DATAOG01. Next base: position 26,806 of record CAWFGZ010000052.1, on the reverse strand, counting down.
GAAGGAAGGGTTTCCCGAGACCCGTGCCGAGCTCTACCGGCAATACGGCGTGCCCGACGCCATCCGGGTCGAAAGCCCGGACCGCTGGCTGCGCTACGACCATGCCGAAGCCAAGGGCATGACCTTGGGCGCCCGCTACTATGGCCTCGGGCTCAAGATCGGTCGCTCGCAGTCGCAGGCCGATCGCCTTTGGGTTCGGGTCGCCCCGGACAATCGGATCACCGAGGTCGAGCCGGCCGTGAACTCCAACGATCTCAGATATCGGCTCTGGCCCTTCGGCGACTGACCGCGTTTCAACTCGGTTCTGAGCCCGGGGACAAATGCTGGGCTAAGAAATTCCGGTCGCCCTGCCACTCTCTCCGTTCCCGTCGCATTGTGTGACCCGAAGCGGCCTTTGACGTGGGGGGAAGCTGGGCAAGATCGGCGCGCGCATCGTGCGCCATGGCCGCTACCTGACCGTGCTCCTCCTTCGGCATTTCGCGCAAAGCCTCCGCAATCGGCGCCGCGACACACATCTCGGCGACGCCCCGGCCCGGTCACCGCCCGATGGCCTTGCCGCGGCTTGTTGAGCGCGGATGCCGGCTCAGAGCGCCAAATACTCGCGCCGGATCTCCTCGTTGGCGAGCACCTCGTCCGGCTTGCCGGTGAACACGATCGCGCCGTCGTCGAGGATGGCGCAGCGATCAGCGATGCGCAGCGCCGCGATCGCATTCTGCTCGACCAGGATCACCGTGATGCCGGTCTTCTTGACCTCGAGCAGGATGTGCTCGATCTCGCGCACGATCTGCGGCGCCAGGCCCTCATAGGGCTCGTCCAGGAGCAGGAGATCGAGGTGGCGGGCGAGCGCTCGGGCGATCGCCAGCATCTGCTGCTCGCCGCCGGAGAGCGTCACGCCCTCCTGCCGGCGCCGCTCGGCGAGCCGTGGGAAGTGCTCGTAGATGCGCTGAGCGGCCAGCCGACTTCCTTGGCGATCTGGGCAACGACGAGGTTCTCCTCGACCGTTAGGCCGGGGATGATGCGCCGGTCCTCGGGCACCAGCGAGATGCCCATGCGCGCCGCCTGATGGGTCGGGAGCGGATGCAGCGGCCGGCCCTTCAGGTAGATCTCGCCGCGACGCAGCTCCGGCTGTCCGGCCGCGCGCGATGGTGCGCAGCGTCGAGGTCTTGCCGGCGCCGTTGCGGCCGAGCAGGGCCATGATCTGGTTCGGCTCGACGCGCAGCGAGACGCCGTGCACGACGTAGCTCTCGCCGTAGTACGCGTGCAGATCGCGGCAGTCGAGCAGGACGCCGTTGGCGATCGCACTCATGCCTGCACCCCTCCGAGATAGGCCTCCTGGACCGCGGCGTTGGCGCGGATCTCCTCGGGCCGGCCGTCGGCGATCACCCGGCCCTGGTGGAGCACGGTGATCCGCGAGGAGAGGCTGAAGACGACGTCCATGTCGTGCTCGATGATCACCTTGGTCATCCCGGTCGCCGAGATCTCGCGCAAGAGTTCGACCGTCGAGTGGGTCTCGCTCTGCGACATGCCTGCGGTCGGCTCGTCGAGGAGCAGCAGCCGCGGCCGGTGCGCGAGGCAGATCGCTAGCTCGAGCCGCCGCTTGTCGCCGCGCGAGAGATGCCGGCGCCTCGGTCTGCCGCAGTCGGTCCAGGCCGACCTTAGCGAGCGCCTCGAGCGGCCAGCTCCCGGACCCCGCTCCGCCGGCTGGGATGCTCGAGCAGGTTCAGGCGGAAGCTGCCGTCGCGTGCGGCCAGTGCTGCGATCATCACATTGTCGAGCAAGCTGAGCTCGGGGAAGATCTCGGGGGTCTGGAAGACCCGGGCGATGCCGAGCTGGTTGATCGCGAACGGCGGTCGCCCGACCAGTGAGGTGCCGTCGAACCGCACCGCGCCCTCGTCCGGCTCGAGGCTGCCGGTGAGGACGTTGAGCAGTGTGCTCTTGCCGGCGCCGTTCGGGCCGATGATGCTGTGGATGCTGCCCTCCTCGACCGCGAGGTCGACATGATCGAGCGCGCGCAGCCCGTTGAAGCGCTTGCTGACGTCGGAGACCTCGAGCAGGGCCATGGTCGCGATCCTTGCCGTCGGCAGGCCTAGCGGGGACGCTCTTCGGCGAGCGTCAGTGCGGGCGCGTCCTCGCGCGCCGGCCGCGCTTGCGGTGGCTCCCGCCGGGCGCCGGACAGCCAGGACAGGATGCGGCCCAGACCTTCCATGATGCCGCCGGGCAGGAAGATCACGAAGCCCATGAAGATCAGGCCCTCGATCAGCAGCCACTGCTCCGCCGAAGCGGACAACACGTTCTCGAGGTAGAGCACGATGCCGGCGCCGATCATCGGCCCGAACAGGGTGCCGAGCCCGCCGATCACCGACATCATGACCACCTCGCCCGAGGTCGCCCAGTGCAGGCTCTCGGTCGGCACGTACGTCTCGTAGAGGGCGTAGAGCGTACCGGCGAGACCGGCGTACAGGCCGCTGATCGCGAACGCGGTGACCTTGTAGCGATAGACGTCGATGCCGGTCGAGCGCAGCCGGATCTCGTTGGACTTGATGGCACGCAGCATCAGTCCGAACGGCGAGCGGGCGATGCGCCGGGCGGCGTAGATCGCGACCAGGGCGCAGACCGTGACCAGCTAGTGGATCGCCGCGCCCTTCAGCGGTACGCCGGCGAGCACGGGCGTCGGGATCGCGGTCAGGCCGTTGTCGCCGCCGGTCCAGTCCTGCAGTGGCGCGAGTGCCGCGTAGTAGAACATCTCGGCGAAGGCGAGCGTCAGCACCGCGAAGTAGATGCCGTAGCGGCGCAGCGTCAGATAGCCGAGCACGACCGCGACCAGCGAGGCCGCGACCGTGCCGATCACCATCGCGACCAGCGCATTATCGGTGCCGTGCAGCAGCGTGTAGCCGGCGCAGTAGGCGCCGATGCCCCAGAACGCCGCGTGGCCGAAGGACAGATAGCCGGTGAAGCCGACCAGGAGATCGAAGCCGAGCGCGAAGATGCTCCAGATGATCATCCGGGACGCGAGCTCACGATAGCCGCCGATCGCGTCCAGGATCCAGGGCAGCGCCAGCAGCACCGACGGCGACCACGACCATGAGCACGGCCTCGCGCCAGGGCGAGTTGGTGCTCAGCCGGCCGATCATTCTGCGCTCGATCATTCCATCACCCCCCGGACGCCGAGCAGGCCGCGCGGGCGCCAGAGCAGGATCACCGCGGCGACGATGTAAACGATCACCTGCGCGATCGGCGGGTAGACCAGCACCGCGAAGCTCACCGCCTGACCCATCAGGAGGCCCGCAAGGATCGCCCCCGGCAGGCTGCCCATGCCGCCGATCACCACGACCAGGAACGACGGCACGAGCATGGCCATGCCGACCTCCGGGTTGACCGCGGTCGTCGGCCCGCCGATCACCCCGGCGAAGCCCGCGAGCAACGCGCCGAACCCGAATACGAAGGTGAAGCGGTTGGTCACGTTGATGCCCAGCAAGCGCAGCATCTCCGGGTCACGCATGCCGGCCCGGATGACCAGCCCGAAGCGGGTGAAGCGGACGATTAGGTAAAGCAGGATGACGATCAGCAGCGTCAGGCCGATGATGATCAGCCGCCACGGTGGATAGTAGCCGATGCCGATGTTCATCGGGATCAGCGCCCATGTCGGCGGCGGGAACGGCTTGGTGGTGCCGCCGAACGCCCAGCGCATCGCTTCCTGCAGCACCAGCGCGAGGCCGAAGGTGACGAGGATCTGATCGGTCACCGGCCGCCGGTAGAAGAACTGGATCAGCCCCCGCTCGAGCGCGATCCCGAGCACGAACAGCGCGAGGGGGACCAGCACGAAGGCGAGCCAGTAGCCGGTCGTGCTGGAGATCAGCCAGCCAAGGTAGGCGCCGATCATGAACAGCGCGCCATGGGCGAAGTTGGCGACGCCGAGGGTGTCGAAGATCAGGGTCAGTCCGAGCGCAATCAGGACGTAGATGGCGCCAATCTGCAGACCCGTCAGGAACTGCAGCGCCAGACTGCTGATGGTCATCGCGGTCTCCGGCGGCGCCCGCCACGGCCCAAGCGAGCCGTGACGGGCGGTGCACGCTCGCCGTCGGGGTCAGTCCCCGCGCTCACGCCTCGGGGGCATACGGCCCGAGCTCGCCGGGGAAGTGATCGCACTTGTAGCCAATATTCTCCCGCGGCACCTGCTCGACAATCTCCAGCAGATCGTACTCGCTCTCCATCTCCTTCGGGCCCTTGCCGCGCACCACCAGGATGCCGTGGAAAGCCTGGTGATCGCAGCCGCGGTACAGCACCTTGCCCGGACCGATACCGGTGATCTCGAAGTCCTCGAGCGCCTTGATCACGTCCGGCGGGTAGAAGGTGCCGGCGCGCTCCACGGCATTGCCGTAGAGCAGGGTCTGGACATACGCGGTCTGCGCCGCCTGCGAGGGCGGGGCACCGTACTCGGCCTCGAACGATTTGACGAAGGCCGTCGAGCCCGGATCGTCCAGCCGCCAGTTCCAGTTGGTCGTGCCGAGAATGCCCTCGACGTTCTCAGGCCCGGCGCCCTTGGCCATCAGGCGGCTGTACAGCGGGACCACGATTTCCATCTGCTTGCCATTGACCTGGCGGTCGCGCATGCCGAAGCGCACCGCCTGGGTCAGCGAGTTGACCATGTCCTGGCCATAGTGGTTGAGCACCAGCACGTCGGCGTCGCTGTTCAGCACGGCGGTCAGGAACTGGCTGTAGTCGGTCGTGCCGAGCGGCGTCATGATGTTGTCGACGGTCGTCCAGCCCTCCTGCTCGGTGAACTGCTTCATCGACTCGTATTGGGTGTGGCCCCAGGTGTAGTCGGCGGTGAGGTGGTAGGCGTGGCGGTCCTTGCCGTACTGCTTGGCCAGGATCGGCGCCAGCGCCTGCCCGGACATGTAGGCATTGAAGAAGTGGCGAAAGCCGTAGCGCCGGCGATCCTTGCCGGTGGTATCGTTGGAGTGGGTTAGCGCGCACATGTAGATCACGCCCTTTTCCTGGGCGAGATACTGCTGGGCGATCGCGGTCGCGCTGCTCGAGCCGCCGCTGAACATGATGACGCCGTCGCGCTCGATCATGCGGCGCGCGCTGGCGCGAGCGGGATCCGGTTTGGTTTCGGTGTCGCCGGTGACGAAGGTCACTTTCTTGCCGAGCAGGCCGTTGCCCTTGAGCGCGGAAGGCTGCAGCGTCTCGAGCATGCCGCCACCCTCGTTGAGGTGCTTCACGGCGAGCTTGTAGGCGCGCAGCTCGTCGGCGCCCTCGTCGGCATAGGATCCGGTCTGCGGCACGTTGAAGCCGAACACCACCTCCGAGCCTTTGATCGGGAAGTTGCCGATAGGCATCTGATCCTCGGCATAGGCCTCGCGCACGAAGTGCCAGGGCGCCCGTCCGCCAAAGCCCAGCACACCCGCCCCCGCGGTCGCACTGGCTGCGGTTTTGACGAAACGGCGCCGGCTGATTCGCCAGTTATCGCCTACTCGATCGGAATCGTCCTTCGACATCTTCGCCCCTCCCAGTGTTTCCTGAATTGTCGAGCTGGCCGGGAACGCTACCAGCACCCACTCGCGAGCGGAATTTGACTTTGGTTTAGACAGAGCTTGCCGGCACGATCGGCGGCTCCGCATAATGCAGGTCCAGGGAAGCCAACCAGAGCCTTCAGGGCAGGCGGATCGCAGATGGAGCGCCAGCGCATCGTGGTCGCAGATGATCACCCGCTGTTTCGCGACGCGCTGCGGCTGGCCATCAGCGACGCGTTGCCGCAGGTACGGGTCGTCGAGGCGGGCTCGCTCGAGGAGGTCGAGGCCGCGGTGATTGCTGCCCCGGAGACCGACCTCGTCCTGCTCGATCTCAACATGCCGGGAATGCAGGGCTTCTCGGGGCTCGTGTTCCTGCGCGCCCAGTTCCCGAGCACACCGGTGGCGGTGGTCTCCGCCAACGAGGAGGGGGCGGTGGTGCGGCGCGCGATCGAATTCGGTGCGGCGGGCTACATCACCAAGTCAGCCGCGCCGGAAGAGATCCGTACAGCACTCCTGGCGATGCTGGCGGGCGAGATGTGGCTGCCGCCCGGCATCGATCTGGATGCCGAGGCCGGCTGGCACGGACGCAGCGCTCGCGGCCCTTCTGGCCAGGCTGACGCCGCAGCAGGTGCGGGTGTTGATGATGCTGAGCGAGGGGTTGCCCAACAAGCAGATCGCGCACACGCTCGGGGTCTCCGAGGGCACCGTCAAAGCGCACGTCTCGGCGATCCTGCAGAAGCTGCAGGTGGACAGCCGCACGCAGGCCGTGATCCTGACCAGACGCCTGAGCGCGGACGTGAACGCCCCGCAGGAGCAGATCCTGCGGACCGTCGTCGAGCCCCCGCCTTCCACCTGAGGCTGGCTACTCCGCCGCCTGGCGAGTCGCCAGGGCGCGCTGCATGAGCGCGCGGAGCGCAGCAGGCTTGATCGGCTTGTTCAGCACCGGCAGCCCGTTTGCTTGCGCGAGCAGCTAAATCTCTTCCGATCGATCGGCGGTGATCAGGATCGCCGGAACATCAGCGCCGAAGCGGCGGCGCACCGCCTCGATGCAAGCGATGCCATCGGCGCCGCCGTCCAGGTGAAAGTCGGCAATGACCAGATCTGGCGGGCGCGGGTCGCGCTCGAACAGCCCCTCCAAGTCCGCCAGCCCTGCCGCTGTGCGGACGTCGCAGGACCAGTTGCGCAGCAGCGACTGCATCCCGTCCAGGATGCTGGTTTGGTTGTCGATGCAGAGCACGGCGGCCTGCGCCGGGCCGAGTGTCGGTTGCACCGCCGCCGCTGGCGCCGCCACAGTCACGGGTGAGAGACTGGAGGGCACCTGCACGGTGAACGCCGTGCCGCGGCCCGGCTCGGAGCGCAGGCTGATCGGGTGATCGAGGATACGGCCGATCCGTTGCACGATGGAGAGGCCGAGGCCCAGCCCGTGCTCGGCGTCTGGGCCGGCCGCGAAGCGCTGGAATTCCTTGAATGCGAGCGCCTGCTTGTCGTGGGGGATTCCGGCGCCGGTGTCGACCACCTGGATACGGACGTGGTCGTCTGCGCGGCGAGCGCCCATGAGCACCCCGCCACGGTGCGTGTAACGGAGCGCGTTGGCGAGCAGGTTCTGAAGCACACGGTGCAAAAGGCGCCAGTCGCTCTCGACGGTGAGCGTGCAGGGGACGATGCGCAGGCGTAGTCCGCGCCGCTCGGCGATTGGCGCAAACTCGACGCGGAGTGCTGCAAAGAGCTCGTCGAGCCTGAAGGCGCCTCGCTCGGGTATGAGCGCACCGGCATCGAGCTTTGAGATGTCGAGCAGGGCGCCCAGCAGCTCCTCGACCGAAGCGAGCGAGGCGTCGATCTTGCGGACCAGCTCGCCATCGGCGGTCACCGGGCGCGCCTCGCGCGTCCGCCGTTCGAGCAGGCTGGAGACATACAGCCGCGCCGCGTTGAGAGGCTGGAGCAGATCGTGGCTGGCGGCCGCCAGGAAGCGGGTTTTATCGAGATTCGCTTCCTCCGCCGCTGCTTTGGCGCGTGCCAGCTCGGCCGTGCGCGCGCGCACGCGCTGCTCGAGCGTCTCGTTGGCCGAGGCGAGCGCCGCGGCGGTCCGTACCCGCTCGGTGATGTCGGAGTAAGTAGTGACGTAGCCGCCGCCGGGCATGGCGCCGGTTCGAATCTCGAGGACTGCGCCGTTGCTCCGCTGCCGCTCGATTGCGCCGGCCAGGCTGCGGAAGCGGTCCAGCTCCTGCGCGACCAACTCCTCGACCTTACCGGGTCCGTACTCGCCCCGCTGCGCGCTGAAGCGGAGAATTGTCTGGAGCGGCACGCCGGCCTGGCCGAGGTCGGCCGGCAGATCGAGCAGGTCGAGAAAGCGCCGGTTCCAACAGACCAGACGCAGATCCTTGTCGAACACGCTGATGCCCTGAGCGACGTTCTCGACGGTCGCCTCGAGCAGGTCGCGGTTGTACTGGATCGCGGCCGTGGCGTCATCGAGCAGCCGGAGCGCGCTGCCGGCGCCGACGCTGCGCCGTTCCAGCGCCAGCGCCAGTACCAGTCGCGCTGACGCCGCACCGATCGCGCTCGCGAGCAGGCGCTCGGTGTGACGCACGAGGCGTAGATCGGCATCGGCTGCGGACGCCAGGATCTCGGCCCGCTCTGCGGCGAAAGTCTCAAAGGAGCGTTGCGCCCGCTCGGCGCCGAGGTAACGCGCGGCGACCGCCTGCAGCTCGCCGACCTTGACCGAGCCGCCCCAGAGACCTGAGGCAGCGTGGCTCTCGCGCCGGTCGGGGTCGATGAAGGCGCTCGCCTGCAGGCGCTCGATCGGCTTCGGCAAGGTCGCCAGCGAGACCGCGAGGTAGGCGAGCAGGTTCGCGAGCAGGCTCCAGAACACGCCGTGCGGCAGCGGAGCGAAGTGCAGCCCGAACAGATGCTGCGGCCGCAGCCAGCCGATGCCGAACGGGGGCCCGCATCGAGGAACGCCATGGGCAGCCAGCCGGACTGCGCGAAGGAGGGCAGGAGAAGCGTGTAGGCCCAGACCACGAAGCCAAGAGTGACGCCCGCGAGCGCGCCCTTCTGGGTTGCGTTACGCCAGATCAGGCCGCCGAGGAACGCCGGCGCGAACTGCGCCACCGCTGCGAAGCTCATGAGACCGATCGAGGCCAGCGCGAAGGTGTCGCCGATCATGCGGTAGTACAGGTAGGCGAGCAGCATGAAGGCGATGATGGCGAGCCGGCGGATCTGCAGGATGAGGCTCGCCATGGTCAGATCCGACAAGGCGAGGCGACGCCCGCGCAGGAGGATCGGCATGATGAGATCGTTGCTCACCATGGTGCTGACGGCGACCGAGGCGACGATCACCATGCCGGTGGCGGCCGAAAGCCCGCCGATGAAGGTGAGCAGGGTAAGCAGTTCCTGTCGGCCGGCCATGGGCAGGGCGAGCACGAACATGTCGCCGTCGACCATGCCACCGGGGAACCGGATCAGACCCGCAACAGCGACCGGCACGACGAACAGATTGATGGTCACGAGATAGGCTGGGAACAGCCAGGCCGCTTTGTGGATGTCCGCCTCATCGGCATTCTCGACGACCGCGACGTGGAACTGCCGGGGCAGGCAGAGGATCGCGAGCAGCGCGAGCAGGGTCATGGTCACCCAGCCGGTGCCGTCGACCCCGCCGGCGAACAGACGATGCAGGTCCGGATCGGCGGCGACCTTGGCGGCGAACTCGCCGAGCCCCCCGAAGGTGCCCCACGTGACGAAAGCGCCGACCGCCAGAAACGCGATCAGCTTGACCACCGATTCGAACGCGATGGCGAGGATCATGCCCTCGTGGTGCTCGGTCGCGTCGATGTGCCGGGTGCCGAACAGGATCGCGAACAGGGCGAGAATCAACGAGGCGATCAGCGCCGTGTCGCTCCAGAGCGGCAGGCTCGCGGTGGGCGACGGCATGACGATGTCCGGGTACTGGAGCAGAACCCGGAAGCTGGTCGAGAGCGCCTTCAGCTGGAGCGCGATGTAGGGCAAGGTGCCGAGCACGGCGATCACGGTCACGGTCGCGGCCACGATCTGGCTCTTGCCGTAGCGCGCCGCGATGAAGTCCGCGATCGAAGTAATGTTCTGGGCCTTGGAGATCCGGACGATGCGGCGCAGCAGTGGCCAGCCGAGCGCGAACACTAAAATCGGGCCTACGTAGATCGGCAGGAAACTGTAGCCCGCCTTCGAGGCCAGGCCGACGCTGCCGTAGAAGGTCCAGGAGGTGCAGTAGACGGCGAGCGAGAGGGCGTAGACGACCGGCTTTGCGCGCGGGCGGCCGCGTCGACGCGCACGCTCATCGCCCCAGTAGGCGATCGCGAACAAGAAGCCGACGTAGGCCAGCGAATAGGCCAGGACGGCCCAGGGCTGGATCATAACGGCTCAGCTTGCCACGGGCGCTCGGGGCGAAGCAACGGCGAAGACCGACCTCGAAGCCGGATCGCGCGACGGCGAAACGATCGGGCGCCGAGATACCTGAAAAGACCGGGCTCGAGCCGTCCCCAGAGCCTGGGGGCTCGAGGTCGCTGCGGAGCCCTGGCCGGCCAAAGCGGCTGCTCGATCCCTCTGGTCATACCGGTCTGGCCGACGCTGGCGTTGCTCGCCATGCAGGAGTTCACTGCGACAGAGGACGTCGTTGACATCCGGCCGGCCTCAAGATGACTGTGGCGAAGGGCACATCGACGTGCGCGGGAGGGATACGAGCATGGGATGGATGACCGTCGGGCGACGGCCGGCCTGGTGTCTGCTGGCGATGGTTCTGGTCGGCTGCAGCGGCGTCGATTCCGCGGCGAAGCGGCAGATCGCCGAGCAGCGGCTGCCGCGGCCCGACATGATCCTGGTGCACGACTTCGCCGTGTCGCCCGAGCAGATCGTGAGCCATCCGAGTATTTCGAAGCCCTGGGTCGAGTCGGGCCAGACCGTAATGCAGCTGGAGGGGGAGCGCATCGGCATCATGCCGCCCCAGGGCGCCGAAGGCGGAGTTCCGGTGTCGCGAGGGCCGAAGCTGGTTCGGGATCCGCGGACCGCCGGGGAGCGGGCGGTCGGCGCCCGGTTCGCCCGCGCCTTTTCGGCAACCCTGGTCGAGGAGATCCGCAAGATGGGACTGCCGGCCGAGCTCGCCGTGACCGCGGGTCCCAACCTGCCGACCAATAACCTTCTCTCGCTCGAGGGCCGCTTCGTCTCGCTCGCCGGCGACCCGGACCAGCCCGGGATCGTCGGCTTCTCGGGCGACCATCCGGAGGTCGAGGCGGACCTGCAGATCTACGGCACCGGCAGCGCCGGCGAACGTCTCTACGAGGACACGGAGGTCGGCCTCACCGGAGGCAACACGCCGCTGCCGGCGGCTCTGCTCGCGGACCCGACGATCACGGTCGGCCAGATCGACAGCGGCGCGGTCAAGATTTCGGCGGATCTCGCCGCCAAGCTCGACGCCGCCGGCAAGGAAGCCGCCAGCATGGTCGCCCAGCAGCTCGCGACGTTTTTCGCCAATCAGGGCTGGATCGCACCGAGCGCGGCGGGCAGCTGATCGATCGGGCCCCGGATCGGCGCCACGCCCAAATCTGCCGCCGGGGGCCTTCCGGGTCTTGACCAGAGCTTCCGCGCCGCCAGCTGCCTCCGGGAGAGGAGCCTTCTGCGACTCTGCGGTCGCGGCGGGAGGGCTTTCCCAGCCTGTCTTGAGAGCGCCTGATGGCGCTTGCCGAAGAGAGCGGGATTGCGTGGCGTGATGCGCGTCTTGAGAATCGCTCTCCTGACCCTCGGGGCGGCGGTCCTGCTCCTGGCGGGATCGGCCGCAGTGCTTCTCGCCGTTCTGAACGACGAGGACTACCGCCGGATAGCCACCTATCTGGCTGAGCGCGAGACCGGGCGCAGGGTGACCATCGGCGGGCCGTTCTCGTTCCAGCTTTCCCTGGAGCCAACGCTCGCAGCGTCGGACGTGCGCGTCGCCAACACGGCCTGGGCATCTCAGCCGGACCTCGTCCGCGTCGGCCATCTCGAGGTGCAGGTCGCGCTCCGGCCATTGCTCTCGGGAACCCTGCTGATTCCCGCACCTGGTTCTCGAAGACGTGGACTTCGAGCTGGAAAGAAACGCCGATGGCATGCCCAACTGGCTGCTGCCGGCTCACCGGGCGGCACCTCGTTCCCGTCATCGGCACGGTCGCGCTGCGCGACGTCGACTGGCACTATCGCGACCAGGCGACCGGCCGCGCGACTTCGATCGCGCTCGCGCATCTCACCGTCGACGACGTCGGCAACGTCGCCCGCCTCGACGGCGAGGGGACGTGGGACGGGCGGAAGATCGGCGCCAAAGGCGAGTTCGGCACGCTCGCCCAGGCGCTCAATCCGACCAGACCCTTTCCGATCGATCTCTCGGTTTCGCTGCCCGCACTCGAGCTGGCCCTGCAGGGGACCGTGGCGGATCCGCTGACCGGCCGGGGGCTCGATGTCCGCCTGACGGGTCAATCCGATCGGATCGAAGAGCTCCTGAAACTTCTCGGCAGCGATCTGCCGCTCGTGGGACATCTGGATGGCGCAGCGAGGTTGAGCGGCGACCCTGCCCTGCTGCGGCTCTCCGACCTGCATCTTGCCGTGAGCGACAACCAGAACGGCGAATCCAGGCCCAGCCTCGAAGTCACCGGCCAGATCGAGACCATCAGACCCGAGGATGCGGTCCCCCTGGAGGGGATCGACTGCAAGGTGCAGCTCGCGACTTCCACCGCAGTCCTGCCCGACTGGCTACAGCGCGAGGTGCCCGATCTTGGCCCGGTCCAGGGGCGCTTCGCCCTGACCGGCAGCTCGCAAGCCCTGAAGCTCGCCGACCTCGACCTGCGGGTCGGCAGCGCGGACCAGCTCACCATCGCCGCCACCGGCGCGGTCGGCGACATCCAGCTCGCGCCCGAGCTTGCGGTCCAGGGCATCGACCTTCACCTCGAGGCCAAGGCGCCGGCCACCGCGCCTCTGGCAAAGCTTCTGGATCGTCCCCTGCCCGAACTTGGTCCGATCGATGCGCGCTTCGCCCTCACCGGCAATGCCGAGGCGCTCAAGCTCGCCGACCTCGACCTGCAGGTCGGCAGCTCGGACCAGCTCACCATCGCCGCCACCGGCGCGGTCGACGAGATCCAACTGCGCCCGAGCTCGCGGTCCAGGGCATCGATCTTCAGCTCGAGGCCAAGGCGCCGGCGACCGCGCCCCTGGCAAAGCTTCTGGATCGTCCCCTGCCGGAACTTGGTCCGATCGATGCGCGCTTCGCCCTCACCGGCAATGCCGAGGCGCTCAAGCTCGCCGACCTCGACCTGCAGGTCGGCAGCTCGGACCAGCTCACCATCGCCGCCACCGGCGCGGTCGGCGACATCCGGCTCGCGCCCGAGCTTGCGGTCCAGGGCGTCGACCTTCGGGTCGAGGCCAAGGCGCCGGCTACCGCGCCCCTGGCGAAGCTTCTGGACCGTCCCCTGCCGGAGCTCGGTCCGCTCGACGCACACTTCGCCCTCACCGGCAATGCCGAGACCCTGAAGCTGTCCGACCTGAACCTGCGGCTCGGCAGCGCGGACCAGCTGACCCTCGCCGCCACCGGTGCGATCGGCGACATTCGGCTGGCCCCCGAAGTCGCGGTCCAGGGTGTCGACCTCCGTCTCGAGGCGAGCGCAGGCTCGACCGCAGCGCTCGCGAAAGTTCTCGACCGGCCCCTGCCCGACCTCGGCGCCCTCCAGGCGAGCGGCAATCTCACCGGCGGGCTCGAGCGCCTCGATCTCGAAGGCCTCGATCTGCGCGCCGGGCCGCCGGACCGGCCGGTCCGCGTCACGGGCCGCGTCGACAACGTGCTCTTCCTCGGCAACGCCCCGGCCCGGGTGACGCTCGAGAGCGATTTCGGGGCACTCCTCGGCCTGGCGCTGGACCGGCCGCTGCCCGTGCTCGGCCCGCTCCGAGCCACGGCCCGGCTGGCCCAGGCCGGCGGCAGCCTCCGGATCGAGCGGCTCGACGCGACGGCTGGCGATACCGATGTCCTGTCGGCCAAGGTTGCGGGAAGCTCTCGACGGCGCGAAGAAGAGCGCCGGTCAGCTTGGGCTCGACGTCGAGCTCTCGGCCAAGGATCTGACCATCTTCGGCACCATGCTCGATGCCTCGATACCCGCGCTCGGCCCCTTCGCCTTCAAGGGCCAGCTGGCGGGCGATTTCGAGACTTTGCGCCTCTCGGGCAAGGCGCGTCTGGGCAAGACCGAGATCGACGAGACGCTCAGCGGCTCGTTCGCCGGCACCCGGCCCCGGATTTCGGGCGAGCTCTCCACGCCCGTCCTCTACCTCGCCGATTTCGGCATCCGCCCGAACGGCCCCTGGGAACAGCAGCCGGAAGCGCCGACGCGTGCCCCGCCCGCGCCGGGCAACCAGCCCACAACGTTCCGCTTGCGCCCTGCAGGCGCTGGATCTGAGCCTGAGCCTGCGGATCGATCAGCTGGAAGGAACGCGAAACTGTCCATCGACCGCGCCAGTCTCGAGGTCAATTTGCAGGATGGGGTCCTGCGCATCGCTTCCGACAGCTTCGATCTGTCCGAAGGTCAGGCCCAGCTCGGCGCCAGCCTCGACACCCGCAGAGACCCGCCGGACGTCACGCTCAGCGCCACGGCGAACGATCTGCCCCTCGGCGATATCCTGGCGCAGTTCGAGGCCGACGTCCCGATCACGGGCAACCTCGATCTGGAGACCGAGCTGAACAGCACCGGCAGCTCGCTCGCGAGCCTGACCTCCTCGCTCGATGGCGAGTTCGGCATGGCGATCCAGCGCGGCCGGATCAACCTCCGCTTCTTCGATCTGACCGGCGCCAACGTGCTGCAATGGCTGGTCGCGGGGGCCGCCTTGCGCCGCAGCACCGAGCTCAGCTGCTTCGTCGCGCGCTTCGGCATCGAGCGCGGCGTCGCAACCAGTCAGTCCCTGTTCATGGACACGTCGCTCGCGCGGTCTTCGGGCACCGGAACCCTGAACCTGGTCGATCGCACCGTCGACATCCTGGTCCATCCGCGGCCCAAGACCGCCGAGTTCGTGCGCTTCACGACGCCCTATCGGATCCTGGGCCCCTTGGGCGATCCCTCGCTCGACTACAGCCGGGTCGGCCTCGCCGGACGCGCCATCGGCGAGCTCGCCATGACGCCCTTCAATCTGCTGGGCTCGCTCACCTCCCTGGTCACCGACTGGGGCCGGGATCAGGAAAACCCTTGCCTCACCTGGACGCAAAGCGGGACGGCGGGCGGCACGCCGCCACCAGCATCGGCCGCAACCGGAGCCGCCGGCTTTCCGGTCATCGCCATGCCGCCCGCCACCTATGTCGCCACGACCGGAAGCCACATTCGCGCGGGCCCCGGCACCAGCTATCCGATCATCGACAAGATCCCCAAAGGCTCGACCGTCGAGGTGACCGGAAAGGTCAAGGATCTGGACTGGTACCGGATCAGCCTCGCCACCGGCGGCGTCGGCTACGTCTCGGCCGCTCTCCTCACGCCTGCGAACTGGCCCAAGATGCAATGATCCGGCTGCCTGCCGGCAGGCGCGCGGACGCATATCCGCCAGCCCGCGCAGCCCCCCGGCCGATGGCGATCACCTGCAGCACCGCTCGGTCTTCACGGGGGGGCGCGGGGCGCGATTCATGCCCCGGTCCGAAAGCCAAAGCCTTGTTTTGCCGTGACTTCTCGGGTTCGTTTGGTCGTGGCGCGGGCGGGGCGTCGGGTGGATCGTTCTCGGGGAAATCGCGCGCCTGCGCCTGGAGCAGCTTGAGCGCCGCGAGGGCCCGAAACAGTTCGGCGACCACCGAGCCGCGATAGCGCACGAGCGTCTCGAGCGCGCGCGGACCATTGCCGTCCCGCATCAGCCCGAGGCCGAGCGCGGCCTGCGCGTCGCCAGCCTTCGAGGCGTCGGGGCCGAGATGGCAGCCGAGCAGCGCCGCCTCGAGCCGGTCGCCGCGCCTCGCCCGCCAGGCGGCAGTCACGATGCGCTCGACCAGTTCGCTCTGCAAAGTGCCCGATGGCGCGAGTTCCGCCCGTGCCGCGGTCTGAAAGGCCCGGAACTCGCTCGCATTCTCGTCGTCGAGCAGCACGAGCCGGCGCGCGCGGAGGCCGTGCTTCAGGGCGTTCCTTGCCGTGCGGGCCTTGCCGGCGGCGGTCCTGGGTCCTTGTGACCTAGCGCCGTTCCGGCGACTGGCCAGCGTTCGGGCGCTGGTGCTCATGGGCGGGCAGTCCTTGGTGCGGGGTCTGGGCTGGCGGTGCGAGGCGGCCTCGGCGAGCGCCGAATCCCGAGGAGGTCATGTTACCATCTGATAGGAATACATGCAAGTGAGCGACATCCGCAGGGCGTTGACGGATCGGCTTCAGCCGGTCGCTGGCGGCTGCCAAAATCTGCAAGAGGAGTTCGACCGAAATTCGGCGCGTCAGATCAAGGCACGCGAGAAATTCCGGGAATTTCCGGTCGGATGAAGTGGCCGCGGCCCTGTCAAGGGCGCAGAAAGACGGGCAAAAGTGCGCTGCACCCAATTCTTCGGAACGGCCCGGTCCAAAAAACTTGATGATAAGAACAAATTCCGACACAAGACCGGAACCAGCGGACAACGCATAGGGAGATGGAGATGGCTTTTCGCCCCTCCGATCTGCAGGAGGCCTTTTTCGTGCCGGGGTCGTACCCCTTTCGAAGTCTGGGGCTATGGCACCACCGACGCCCTCGAGGAGGTGCTGACGCGGGACTATTTCCGCGCCGCGGGCGGGCTGATGCATCCGGGCGATCTGATCTATGTCAGTGCGCGGCCGCAGAGCCGGCCCACCGCCGCCGAACCCGGTGAGGTCCAGATGGCGCTCGTGATGGTGCGGACGGGCGAGCGGGGCGCGCCTTGGGTCCGCCTTGTGCAGGATTTCGGCCGGCCGGACGACCCTCCCGATCGCGCCAGACTAGATAGAATTGGCCGCGCTCGATCCTGCGTGTGAAATAATCGTCCCGTGCGTCGGTTTCGAAGGTCAGCCGCATGCGCTGATTGATGGGGCAGGAACGCTTGTAAAGCGCGCCGTAGCCGACGCCCTTCGTCTTGAAGTAGGTCGGGTAAACCTCACCGCGGTACGGGGCTAGATCGTCTCCGCCTGTTGGCTTTGTGAAGAACGGGGTCGAAATTCGCTGTCCGAGTTCCAACAGCGCCGTGAGGTTAGGCGAGTTTCTGATGAGCATCTGTAGCACATCGGCCAGTGGCCGATCATCTTTCAGGCGTTCAGCCACGTTTTCCTGTTGTCGCCGGTTGCGCAGGGCCTTCAACGGCTCGGCCGTTCGCAGCGCCTGCTCAAGGGCATCGATGAGCCTAAGCTTGAAATCGATGTCAGCTAGGCGGTCGCGGCTTGGCATGAAGAGGTCTTCCCGCACAGTGTCGCTGAGTTCATCGCAGTCGACGAACACCAGCAGGTCATCGGCCAAAGGCTTCATCTTCAAACTGTCGCGTCGAAAGAAATCCTTGGGGAGACTCCCCTGAAGTCTGTCCATTTCGGACGAAAACTATGCCCTCCCTCTTCCGATAACCCCGCAGTCCGCCAAGCCTTTTCTTCGCCTGGCCCTCAGCGTCGTTCTCGTCATCTTCTCGATCCCGCAAGGAGCCGGCCCGCTTGAAAGCGAAGACGTGAGCGACAAGCTTCTGTCCGTCAGGGCTGAAGGGAATTGACAGCGGGAACCCCTGCTCGACATTCTCACTGCCCAAGAGCCGGCGCCGCAGGCCGAACAAGGTTGTCTCGCGGCTTCCAGGCCCATGAAGGTTACCCCTCTTATCGCGCCTGTAGTCATACATGCGCGCCGGAAGAGCGATCTCGGGCAGCAGGAGGTCCAGGCGGCTCAGGAAACTCTTGCCTCGAAGAATGTTGGATTTTTCGCCGATGTACTGGTATTCGTATAACTTTATACAGGTTCCAAATTCGGCAGTACGCGAATAAGGCCCCTCCTTGTCGGGAAATATGCCGAATTGATCTGCTCTAAAGGACAGAATTTTTCCGTGATGGTGGTCTTTCAACTCGAGTATATCGCACGGCGCCAAGTAGGTATAAACCGAATTCCGACGCTTGCCATCGACAGGCCGCTCCCGGCGAACAATCGTGAATCCCCATTCGAGGTCGTTTTCGTTGCAGCTGGTATTCAGGATGGCAGGATTACGACGGCTGATGACCAGCTGAATGTTATTCCGCCCACAGAAGCGAAGCGCACCAGTTCCGCCTTGATTGAATTGGCCTTGTACGAACGGGATATACAATTTGTTGCTTTTGTTCAGCGACAAAATAGTGTCGGGCAACCGCCTGGGCGTCTGGCCTTCGCCGTTGTCACTGATGGTCAGGCTTAGCGTATCGGGGCGGGTTCCTGTGGCGCAGAGCGTGATTCCCCCGGCAACGGAACGGATCTTCTCAGAGGGCCAGTCTTCGACGTACCCGCCGGTCGCCATCTTCTCGCCCGAGCTGTCATCGAAGAACCAAGCCACCGCTTGCCGGATCGAGCGCGGAGCTCTTTCGCTTGTGGGATCGATCCGGCGGGCAAGGCACTCGCCCATGAGCCGTGCATCGACCGCGTTGACGACCTTCTCCGCCAGCGCGGCTTCTGCAAGGCTTTGCTGATTGCCGCTCTGCGCCCAATTGTTCTCCACGTCACCGTAAAATCGCCATACCTCAGACCGGTTCCAGTATCCCGCTTCCAGCAGGATAGCGATGACGGCTTGCTCAGTGTCGGCTTCCAGCAGACTGCGACACAGCGTTAGGGCCGCATACTCTTGCGCCATACCAGTTCCCCTGTCCTCTAAGGTCAGCTCGGGCCTAGAGCTTGAACTCAACCGTTTTTTTCCGGTCAGCTTCGGCCAACCTGCTCTTTAGCTGATCCACCTCAGCGTTCAATGCCGCGATGATCTTTTTCACATCGCGCTCGTCGAATTCATACTGCGACCTGTTGCCCAATTCCCGATGACCCGAATGGCCTTCATCGCCTTGGCGGTGCGGCTCTCTGCCAACCTGACGAACCGTGCACGGCGATCGTTGGCCTCGGCAACTCCCGGAAAGTGAGCAATTTCCTCCACTGTTTCGGACATAGTGCAGCTCCTTGGTGCTCGATGCGAGGCACATATGGTGCTCCTTGCGAAATAGCGCAACTGATTTCGCTGAAAGCGCGCGATAACCGTGCGCCCGCTCGAGTAATGTTGCGGATACACGTAACGCGCGTCTGAAGATCTACATCCACGCCTGTGGCATCATTCGCGACCATGCGCGGCGCGCGACAAGCCGGTGTACCCTTCCGGCAAAAATCCCGGCCACCGAGGCAGCTATGGCTGAAATCTCTAACCCGATCACTGGGCCCCACGGGTCTTTTCGCCTCGCCTGGCGCGCCATGCGCCGCTGCCCTGCCCGCTCGACGCCGGCGGCCCGTCTGTGGCACCATGCTCATCGCCATGGCCACCGAGATTCAGACCCTCACCGACGGGGCGCTCGCCGAGCGCGAGCGGGTGCTGCGCGTGCTGCGCGCGCACGAGGCGGAGATCCGTGCCCGGGGGGTGACGCGGCTCTGCCTGTTCGGCTCGATGGCGCGCGGCGAGGCCGGGCCCGAGAGCGACGTCGATCTGCTCGCGGACATCGAGAGCGGCGCGAAGTTTTCGCTGATCGATCTCGTCGGCCTCCAGTACTTTCTTGGTGATCTGGTCGGCCGCAGGGTCGAAATCGGCACGAGCCTCGAGCAGGCGCGGCCCGCAGTCCGCCAACGCATCGAGAGGGATGTGCTCGAGGTGTTCTGATGGCTCACGCCGACCTGCTGTCGCGCCTCGAGGACAGCCGCGACGCGATCGCCGAAGCAGAGAACTTTACCACCGGCATGAGCTTCGAGGACTATCTGGCGAATGCGCTCGTGCGCCGGGGCGTCGAGCGCTGCATCGAGATCGTGTCCGAGGCCTCGCGCCACATCCCGGCGAAGCGCAAGGCGGGGCATCCGGAGGTGCCGTGGCGGAACATCGCCGGCATCGGCAACGTTCTGCGCCATGGTTATCGGCTGGTCGATCATGCAATCATCTGGGCCGTGGTCCGCGACGACCTGCCGGGGCTCCGCGTTGTCGTCGAGGCGATGCTGGAGAAGATTTGGGGCAAGGATGGCGGATGATCGTGGACCGCACGGAGACGACCGCGATGGAATGGCGAGAGCGCATCAGTGTCGATCCGGCCGTCTGCCACGGTCAGGCCTGCATCAAGGGCACGCGATTCCGGTCGCGGTCGTCCTCGACAACCTCGCCGCGGGACTGAGCGCGGAGGAGATCGTCGCGAGCTATCCGCCCCTTGGCGTCGACGACGTCCGGGCGGCGACTCCTCTTCAGGACGAGGCGGACGAGCTCCGGCTCGGCGATACACAGCGGGCCTTTGACCCGAATCCGCCCCGCCCCGATCACCAGCCCCGGATGCCGGCGGGGCGCTCAGTATTCGATACCGAGCTGAGCTTTGACGCCTGAGCGGAAGGGGTGCTTGACCAGGGTCATCTCGGTCACCAGATCGGCCGCCTCGATCAATTCCTTTTTGGCGTTGCGGCCGGTGACCACGACGTGCAGCTCGGGCCGCTTGGCGAGGAGGCCCTCGATCACCTCGGCAAGGGGCAAATAGTCCTTGCGCAGCACGATGTTGAGCTCGTCCAGGATCACCAGATGCAGGGTCGGGTCGGCGAGCATGCGCCTCGCCTCGTCCCAGGCGCTGCGCGCGGCGGCGATGTCGCGCGCCCGGTCCTGGGTCTCCCAGGTGAAGCCCTCGCCCATCACCTTCATGTCGACAAGGTCCGGAAAACGCTGGAGAAATTCCCGCTCGCCGGTGTCGCGCCGGCCCTTGACGAACTGCACCACGCCGATCTTGAGGCCGTGGCCGAGAGCGCGCATCGCCAGGCCCCAGGCGGCCGTGCTCTTGCCCTTGCCCGTGCCGGTGTGGACGATCAGGAGGCCCTTCTCGATCGTCTTCGATGCATAAATCCGATCCTTCACGGCCTTGATTTTGGCCATCTTCTCGCGATGGGCCTGGTTGATCTCGACTTCGCTCGTGGTCATGGGGGCGCCTCCTCACCCGGGCAGGACAGCGTCGTAGAGCTCGCTCATCGTGAAAGTGACCGGCAGCCCGGTCAATCTGATGGTTGCGCCGCGCCGATGCCCATGCTCCGTCCAGCCGTTCGAGGTGCTGGTCCAATGCCGGATCAGCCGCTCCATGCCCGACACCAGAAGGATATCGCGCATCGATGGAATCTGCTGGTAGTCCGGGAGCTTACGGTTGAAGTCGCTCGCGCTGGTCGAGGGTGAGAGGACCTCGATCACGAGCACCGGCTCGGCGATGAACTGATCCTTGAAGTTACCTGGCGTGCAGGTGACGATCAGGTCCGCCTTGTACCAGCTGTGCCGGCGGTTGACCGGGACGATGCCCGCCTCGGCAGCAACCTCGCAGGGCGGCTGCAACTGGCCGGCGATCATCCGAACCAGTCGAGCGGTCAAGACCGCGCGTCCCCGAAGCGGTGGGTTCATGGCGACGATCCGGCCCTCGAACAGCTGATAGCTGGTCGGGGTGCCGTCATCGAACGCCAGGAACTCCTCGAGCGTCCAGAGCTTGTCCGCGGCTCGCGCCATCCTGCCTCTCCGTCTGCCGCTTGGCGGAAGCTAGCACGCCCTGGGCCGCAAGGCGAAGCGCCTCATACCGGGCCCGCGAAGTCTTCACCTTCGCGGGGCGAGCCCCGCGCCGCTCCGGGCCGACCACCGAGATCGGCCCTGGGAGCCAGGCGCGCGCCGCCAACCCGGGCGCGCAGACCAAGCGCGAAAGTTCGGACTTTCCGCGCATGGTATCAGGTCGTCATCGAAGGGCGATCTGGCTCATGACCGTGGCGCAAACGCTCGATCTCGCGGTGCGCGCTGTTGCGGGCGGGGCGCCAGAGGCCGCGCTCGATCGCCTCCTGGAAGCGTTCGGCGATCTCGCTGAGCGCCGCGGGGTTGGCCTCGGCGATGAAGTCGCGCACCCGGTCGTCGGCGAGGTAGGCCTCGAACAGAGCATCGAAATGGTGGTCCTCGACCACCCGCGCCGTGGCGGCGAAGGCGAACAGGTAATCGACCGTCGCGGCCATCTCGAAGGCGCCCTTGTAGCCGTGGCGCATGACGCCCGCGATCCATTTCGGATTGACCGCGCGGGCGCGCACGATGCGGCCGATCTCCTCCTCCAGGCGTGCGGATGCGCGGGCTCTCCGGGCGCGAATGGTCGTTGTGGTAGATCGGCGGGCTGCGCGCCCGAGAGCTCGCGCACCGCCGCCGCCAGCCCGCCCTCGAACTGGTAGTAGTCGTCGCTGTCGAGGAGGTCGTGCTCGCGGTTGTCCTGGTTGTGCAGCACCAGCTCGACCGCGGCCGAGCCGGCGCTCGAACAGGCGGTGCTCGGCCTCGCCCTCGGCGCCGGCGCCGTAGGCGTAGCCGCCCCAGGCGAGATAGGCGCGGGCGAGGTCGGCGTCGCTCTGCCAGCCGCGCTCGTCGATCAGCGCCTGCAGGCCGGCGCCGTAGGCGCCGGGCTTCGAGCCGAAGACGCGCTAGCCGGCGCGCCGGCGCGCCTCGTCCGGGGCGATCGCCCTGCGCCGCGAGCGCGGCCTCATCGGCGCGCACCCGCGCGGCGAGCGGGTTCAGCTCGTCGGGCTCGTCGAGCGCCGCGACCGCGCGCACCGCGCTGGTCGAACAGCTCGATCTGGGCCGGGAAGGCGTCGCGGAAGAAGCCCGAGACGCGCAGGGTGACGTCGACCCGCGGCCGGTCGAGCAGGCCGAGCGGCAGGATCTCGAAGCCGGTGACCCGGTGCGAGGCGCCGTCCCAGAGCGGCCGCGCGCCGATCAGGGCCAGCGCCTGGGCGATGTCGTCGCCGCCGGTGCGCATGTTGGCGGTGCCCCAGGCCGACAGCGCCAGCGCGCGCGGCCAGTCGCCGTGCTCCTGGACGTAGCGCTCGATCAGCAGCGCGGCCGATTTCCAGCCCAGATGCCAGGCCGCCGGGCGTCGGCACCGCGCGGGTGTCGACCGAATAGAAGTTGCGCCCGGTCGGCAGCACGTCGAGCCGCCCGCGGGTCGGCGCGCCGCGACGGCCCGGGCGCGACGAAGCGGCCGTCGAGGCGCCGGCAGCACGGCCGCGATCTCGGCCCGGCCGCTCGTCGACGCACGGCCGGGCGGACGTGGCGCTCGATCGCGTCGAGCACCGCACGCGTCGCCCGCCAGCCGGCTCGGGCGCGAGCTCGCCGGCGACCAGCGTCGCGCGCCAGCAGCTCCAGGCGCTCGACCGTGTCGCCGGCGGTGCGCCAGGGCTGATCGCTCAGCACCGCGCAGAGCGGCCGGCCGCGCGCCCGGCCAGGGCTCGGCCATGTCGCAGTCAGCGGATCGAAGCCGGCGAGCCCGAGATCGGCGCGAGCGCGCGCAGCAGCGAGGCGTCGCCGCCCTCGCCGTCGCCGCGCGGCACCCGCACCAGCGCGACCAGCAGATCGGTCAGCTGCTCGCCCGCGGGCGCCGGCCGAACACGTGCAGGCCGTCGCGGATCTGCATCTCCTTGAGCTCGCACAGATGGTTGTCGAGCTTGCCGAGCGCCTGTCGGCGCCGTCGCCGGCTCGATGCCGCAGTCGCGGTCGAGGCCGAGGCGCCGGCTCAGCGCCAGGATCTCGCCGCGCAGCCAGGCGCGCGGCGCGGGTCGACGCCGGCCGCCTCGTAGTATTCGTCGACCAGCCGCTCGAGGTCGCGCAGCGGGCCGTAGCTCTCGGCGCGGGTCAGCGGCGGCGTCAGATGGTCGACGATGACCGCGGCGGCGCGCCGCTTGGCCTGGGTGCCCTCGCCGGGATCGTTGACGATGAAGGGATAGAGGTGGGGCAGCGGCCCGAGCGCCGCCTCGGGAAAGCAGTCCGCCGACAGCGCCAGCGCCTTGCCCGGCAGCCACTCGAGATTGCCGTGCTTGCCCATGTGGACCATGGCGTGGGCGCCGAAGCTCCGGCGCAGCCAGGCGTAGAAGGCGAGATAGCCGTGCGGCGGCACCAGGTCCGGATCGTGGTAGCTGGCGGCCGGGTCGATGTTGTAGCCGCGCGCCGGCTGGATGCCGACGACGACGTTGCCGAGCGGCAGCAGCGCCAGCGCGAAGCCGCCGTCCGACGACATGCGGATCGGCCGCCGGCTCGCCCCAGCGCTCGGTGACCTCTTCCTGCACTGTCGGCAGCAGCCGAGCGAAGAACGCGGTAGTCGTGCGAGCGGCTAGACGACCCGGACCTGGCGGTCGCCGCGCCGTTCGAGCTCGTTGGTCGCCGGCGAGCAGCGCCTCGATCAGGCCTGGCCGTCCGCCGGCAGGCGCGTCGACCGATAGCCGGCGTCGCGCCAGCGCGCGCAGCAGGCGCACCGCGCCGGCCGGCGTGTCGAGGCCGACGCCGTTGCCGATGCGGCCGTCGCGGTTGGGGTAGTTGGCGAGCACCAGCGCGATGCGGCGCTCGGCCGCGGGCGTCCGGCGAGCCGCGCCCAGCCGGCGGCGAGCTCGGCGACGAAGCGGACGCGGTCGGCCACCGGCGCGTAGCCGACGATCGTGGCTCTCGGTCGCGGATCGAAGCGCTGCGGGCCTTGAACGAGACCGCGCGGGTCAGGATCCGGCCGTCGACCTCGGGCAGGGCCACGTTCATGGCGATGTCGCGCGGCGAGAGGCCGCGCGTGCCCTCGCGCCAGGCGGCCTCGCTGCCGCCCGCGAGCACCACCTGCAGCACCGGGCAGTCGGGCGCGTCGAACGGCGTCGGGCGGCGCTCGCCCGGGGCTGGAGACCGCAAAGCCGGTGCGTTGAGGATGACGGCCGGCGGCGCCTCGGCGAGCAGCTGGCGCACCAGCGGCGCCGCGACCGGGTCCTTCAGGCTGGCGACGAAGATCGGCAGCGGCGTTGAGGCCGGCGCGCATCGAGCGCCGCGATCAGGGCGTCGATCGGCGCGAGTCGCCGGCCTGGACCAGCGCGCGGTAGAAGACCAGGGCGGCCGCGCGGTCGGCCGGCCTGCCAGCGTCGCCGCAGATCGTCGAGGGCGGCGGCCGAGCCCGGCCAGTAGAGCCCGGCGCGCAGCAGCGGCTCCGGCTCGCGCCATGGCTCGTCGCGGCCGAGCGGCTCGCGGCATAGGCGAGGAGCTGCGCGGCGTTGTCGATGCCGCCGTGGACGAAGTATTGCCAGAGCCGGTGGCAGGCCTCGGGCGGCAGGTGGACAGCCGGCAAGCTCGGGATCCGGCTGGTCGTCGCCCGGCAGCACCGCGAGCGGGATGCCGCTCGCGCGGCAGCGCGGCCACCTCCTCGACGCCATAGGGCCAGTAGCTGCGGCCGCCCAGCAGGCGCACCACCACCAGCCTCGCGCCTGGCGACGATCTGCTCGACATAGAGGTCGACCGAGAGGTGGTGGCCGAGCTGCAGCAGGTTGGCGAGGCGCAGGCTCGGCGCGCCTCCGGCCGGCGCGGCTTCGGCGGCGGCGAGCAGGCGAGCTCGGTGTCGGCCGCCGAGAGCACGACGATCTCGCCCGGCGTCTGGCCGAGATCGATCGCCTCGCCGCCGTCTCGGGCGTGCCCGGCTGCGCGCGAGCAGATGCATCAGCTCGGGCTAGCCGGCCAGGCGCCGCCTCGACCGCGCGCGGGTCGAGGCCCTTGCCGATCACCACCAGTCGCCGCGCGCGCCTCGTCGGCGCGCCAGGCCCGGTCGAAGTAGTGCTGGATGCGGTCGCCGACGCCCTGCAGGACCAGGCGCATCGGCTTGCCGGGCACCTCGAGGAAACCCTTCACCCGCAGGACGGTGGTCGGCGCTCACGCCCCTGCAGCCGGGCGGCGACGGATCGGCGACTCGAGCGCCGGCAGCGCGAGGTGAAGCTGTCGAAGTCGTCGTGGTCGTGGTCCTCGCCGTTGTCGTGGTGCGAGGGCCGGGCGTCGAGATCGTCCTCGGCCGCCGCGCCGAGGCCGAGCAGCACGTCGGCGGTCGATCGCGCCGAGGCCGGCCGGCACGACCTGCACGCCTGGCGCGCTCGCTCGCGGACCCGTGCCTCGACCGCGCGCCAGCATCGTCGGCATCAGGTCGGCCTTGTTGAGGATGATCAGTCGGCGGCCGTGAGCTGTTCCTCGAACAACTCCTCGAGCGGGCTCTCGTGGTCGAGCGCCGGATCGGCCGCGCGCTGCGCCGCGACCGCCTCGGGATCGTCGGCGAAGCGGCCGTCGCGCACCGCGGCCGCTCGACCACCGCGACCACGCCGTCGACCGTCACCCGCGTCCGCACCTCCGGCCAGTTGAAGGCCCTGATCAGCGGCTTGGGCAGGGCCAGGCCCGAGGTCTCGATCACGATATGCTCGGGCGGCTCGCGCGTCGAGCAGCGCCTGCATGGTCGGCAGGAAATCGTCGGCGACGGTGCAGCAGATGCAGCCGTTGGCCAGCTCGACGATGTCCTCCTCGCTGCAGCGCCTGCCGCAGCCGTGCAGCATCTCGCGGTCGACGCCGAGGTCGCCGAACTCGTTGATGATCAGCGCGATGCGCCGGCCGCGGCGCTCGAGCAGGTGCCGGATCAGGGTGGTCTTGCCGGCGCCGAGGAAGCCGGTGACGACCGTGGCCGGGATCTTGGCGGCAAGGCTCATGGCATGCTCCTTCAGGGTCTGGGCAAGGCCCGCGGTGACGAAGACGACGCGGCCGGCGGCGGCCGCCACCTTTGGTGCAGCCGGCCGGCGTGTCGCGGAAGCGGCGGGCGAGCGCGTTGTCGGGCACGATGCCCTGGCCGACCTCGTTGGAGACCAGCACGACCGGACCGGGCAGCTGGCCGAGCACGGACCAGACGACGCCCTCGGCGGCGGCGTCGCGCTCGGCCATCAGGTTGGCCAGCCACAGGGTCAGGCAATCGACCAGGACCGCGCGGTCGGGCCGCGCTCAGGGCAGCAGGGCGGCAGGGCGAGCGGCTCCTCGACCGTGGGCCAGGCCGGGCGGCGCCGCGGGGGGGCGCCGCGATCCGGCGCGCCATCTCTCGTCCGCGCCTGCGCGGTGGCGAGATAGATCGGTGCGAGGCCGTCTCGTACCCGCTCGGCCTCCGGGCTCTTGCCCGAGCGGGCGCCGCCCAACACCAAGGTCAGGCCGCGCGTTGGTGCCACCGACATCGCCCGGGAAAGTCCCTTCGCCTCACCCGGTCGACTTGTCGCAAAGGACGCGCGCCCGGGCAAGCGGCGCACGGTCAAGTGACTTGGTCGCTACGGCGCCGCGTGGTTGCTCGGGCTCTCAAGTGATGATCGGATCTCGCAACGAACGGATCAGCCTTGCTAGCCCG
>CAWFGZ010000051.1:0-15776 GCA_963815435.1 uncultured Alphaproteobacteria bacterium | reverse complement strand
GCACGCCCTGGCGATCCGCGCCACTCCGACCGCGTGATCATAGGGACCCAGCTCGGGATCGATCGGGGCAACGGCGGTCGGAGCTGGCGCACGCTCGACCTCGGGCAGCCCCTGAAGACCACCATTTTCGGCTTCGCCCTCGACCCGCGTTCGCCCGAGCGCCTGTTTTGCGCGACCGCCGCCGGCTGACGCGGCCGGCCGGGTCGCAGGCATTCAACGGAGATCAGTGACCGAAGCGCCGATGGCGCTGCTGGAACGCCCGGATCGCGCGCAGCAGGTCGATCTTGCGGAACGCCGGCCAGTCGACGTCCGAGAAGTAGAATTCGCTGTGCGCGCTCTGCCAGAGCAGGAAGCCGGAGAGGCGGATCTCGCCGCTGGTGCGAATGATCAGGTCGGGCTCGGGCGAGCCGGCGGTGTAGAGGTGGCGGGCGATCGCCGCCGGTGTGATCTGATCGACGATGTCCGGGAGCTCGGCGCCCTCCGCCTGTATCTCGCCGAGCAGCGCCCGCACCGCATCGGTAATCTCTTCGCGCCCGCCGTAGGCGACCGCGATGATCAGCTCCATGGCATCATAGCTCGCCGTGGCTTCTTCCGCGGCCCGGATCGCCGCAAGCGTGCTCTCTGGCAGGAGGCAAAGCCTGCCGATCGCCCGCACCCGGACCCGTCGACGATGGATCTGCGGATCGTGGGCAAGGGCGCCGACCTTGGTTTCGATCGCCGACAAGATGCCCGAGATCTCTGCCGGCGAGCGCCGGAAATTCGCGGTCGAGAAGACCCAGAGCGTCACCGTGGCGATGCCGAGATCCGCGCACCAGGTGAGCGCATCGTCGAGCTTGCGAGCACCGATCCGATAGACCTCGCGCGGATCGTTGAGGCCGCGCATGCGCCCGTGCCGCCGATTGCCGTCGAGGATGATGCCGATATGGCGGGGCATCGGCCGCTGCCGGACCTGAGCGAGCAGCCGTCGCTCATACAGGTAGTAGAGAAAACGCTGGAACGGCCCGCCGGCCGAGTCGGCCGGCCGTTCGGCGAGCGCCTCCGGCTCAGCCTTTGCCTCGCGAACATCCGCGAGAGTCATGAGATGGCAGGCCGGCGGGCGATCATGGTGGGCTCGGTCATCCGAGGTGACAGGACCGTTGCTTTATCAGGCTGGATCGGCCGGTCAAGGATTGACTTACGACTTTGCTCTCGTCATTGGACTCCCCGGTCAGGCGAGCTTCTCCTGGCAGGCCGCGTCATCACCGCTCGCGCAGGCTTTCCTGCCCGTAGCGCAGCAGCGGCGAGAGCAGATAGTCGATCACCCGCCTGGTGCCGGTGTCGATGTCGACCGTCGCCGCCATGCCGGGGCGGAGATCGACTTTCTTGCCGTCGATTTCCATCGCGGCGCGGTCGAGCGAGATGCGGGCCGTATACCCGCTGCCCATGGGTCGGGGCTCCGTCACGTCTGCGGCCGCTGCGCGCGAGGTAGCCGGGTCTCGTGACGGATCGATGACCGCGTCGCGGGAGACGCCGAGCACCTCGCCATGCAGGAGTCCGTATCGGGTGAAGTCGAAGGTATCGATCTTGATCGCCGCCTTCTGGCCCGCATGGACGAAGCCGACGTCCTGGTTCGCTACCAGCGCCTCGATCTCGAGCGGGCTTTCCGCGGGCACCACCGCCATGAGAATCTCAGCCGGAGTGACGACGCCGCCGACGGTGTGGATCGTGAGCTGCTGCACGACGCCGTCGACCGGTGCGGTCAAGGTCTGGAGCCGCGTCCGCTGCTCGGCCTTGACCAGCTCCTGCGCGAGGTTGTCAGCCTTCTCTTCCGCCTGGGCGAGCTCGCCGAGCCGTGAGCGGCGAAACTCCGCCTCGGCCTGGCGCCGCTGTTCGCCGATCGCGGCGAGCGCCGCCTCGGCCTCGGTCAAGCGTTGCTTCTGCACGACCAGCTCCCGCTCGCTCTCAACCATCTGTTGCTCTTCGGTCAAATAGGTGAGCTTCGAGTTCGAGCTGGCGATTGTAGAGGGTTTTGCGCATCTCGAGGCGCTGCTGCTCGATCGGCAGCAGGGCCGTGAGCTTGTCCACGGTCGCTGCGACCGCGGCACGGTTGGCGTCCTGCTGCGCCTCCTGGCGATCGAGCTCGGCGAGCCTGGCCGCATGTTCGACGACCTGGCTCGCCATGAGCTGGCGCGCCAGCGTGACCTGGGCCGGCGTTGCGCCGGCCGGCGCCGCGAACTGCACAGCAGGATCGGCCGCATCGGAGAGCATCGCGCTGAGGCGGGCGATGTCGAGCCGAGCGAGCATGAGCGCGCTCTCCAGCCGATCGCGCTCGGCCGCGTTGGTGGTCGGGTCAAGCTCCACGAGGACCTGGCCCGCTCTGACGCTCTGCCCGTCATGGACATGGATCGCACGGACCACGCCGATTTCGAGCGGTTGAATCACCTTGGTGCGTCCGCTCTGGACGATCTCACCCGGGGCAGTGGCGACCAGCTCGACGTGCCCGAATGTTGCCCAGGCGAGTGCCAGCACGAAGAACAGGATGATGCTGGCGCCGATCGCCCGCCCGGCGGGCGAGGCCGTTGTCTCGATGATTTCCAGGGCCGCCGGCAGAAATTCGAGCTCATCGCGCCGCCACCGGCCGCGCGCCACGGTGTGCTGAGGGGCTACGATCAGCTCAGACGACTTCATGCAGGCCTGCCTGAGCGCGGTGCAGCCGGGCGTAGCTGCCGCCCCTGCGGATCAGCTCGTCGTGACCGCCATCCTCCACGATGCGGCCGCGCTCGATCGTGACGATACGGTCGGCATGGCGGAGCGCGGACAGGCGATGCGCGATGATGAACACGGTCCGGCCGCGGCAGATATGGCGCATGTTCTGCTGGATCATGCGCTCGCTTTCGTAGTCCAGTGCGCTGGTCGCCTCATCGAAGATCAGAATCCGCGGTCCGGGCGCGAGAGCCCGGGCGATGGCGATGCGCTGGCGCTGGCCGCCCGAAAGGAGCACTCCGCGATCGCCGACCGAGGTCTCGTAGCCCTGCGGCAGCTCGAGGATGAACTCGTGCGCGCCGGCGAGCGACGCGGCCGCGATCACCCGCTCCATCGGCATCGTCGGATCGGTGACCGCGATGTTGTCGCGGACCGAGCGGTTGAAGAGAAAGTCTTCCTGCAGCACGACGCCAATCTGGCGGCGGAGCCACGCCGCATCGACCAGGGCGAGATCGACGCCGTCGACCAGGACGCGGCCGCTCTCGGGCACGTAGAGGCGCTGGATGAGCTTGGCGAAGGTCGATTTGCCCGATCCCGACGGGCCGACGATGCCGACGATCTGCCCGGCCGGCACCCGCAGGTCGACGTCGTGCAGCACGACCGGGCTGTCAGCGCGATAACGAAAGACCACCCGCTCGAAGACCACCTCGCCCTGGATCGGCGGCAGGGCGGAACGGGTCGGGCTGTAGGCGGGCTCGGGATGCGTGTTGAGGATGTCGCCCAGGCGCGCCACCGAGAGCCGGGCCTGGTGGAAGTCCTGCCAGATCTGGGCGAGGCGCAGCACGGGCTGTGTGACCCGGCTGGCAAGCATGTTGAAGGCCACGAGCTCACCGACGCTGAGGCCACCCTCGATCACCAGGCGCGCGCCAAAATAGAGGATCGCGGCGGTGACCAGCTTGCTGATCAGCTGCACCGCCTGGCTCGCGACATTGCCGAGGTTCGCCACGCGGAAGCTCGCCCGGACGTATTCCGCGAGCTGCTCCTCCCAGCGCCGCTGCATCTGGGGCTCGAGCGCCATCGCCTTCAGGGTCTCGATGCCCGTCACGGACTCGACCAGGAAGGCCTGGTTTTCGGCGCCGCGCGCGAACTTCTCGTCGAGCCGATGCCGGAAGACGGGCGTCAACCCGGCCGAGATCCCGATGTAGAACGGGAAGGCCCCGATCACCACCCCGGTCAGGAGCGGCGAGTAGTAGAGCATCACCGCCAGAAACACGACCGTGAACACCAGGTCGACCACCAGGGTCAGTGCCGAGCCGGTGAGAAAGGTGCGGATGTTCTCGAGCTCGCGCACCCGCGCCACCGAATCGCCGACCCGGCGCGCCTCGAAATAGGCGAGCGGCAGCGCCACCAGATGTCGGAACAGGCGCGCGCCCAGCTCGACGTCGATGCGGTTGGTGGTGTGCGAGAAGACGTAGGTGCGCAGGCCGCCGAGCACGGCTTCGAAGATCGAGACGGTGACCAGGCCGATCACCAGGACGTCGAGGGTGGTCAGCGCACGGTGCACCAGGACCTTGTCGATCACGACCTGGAAGAACAGCGGCGAGATCAGCGCGAGGATCTGGAGAAAGAGCGAGGCGATCAGCACCTCGCCGAGGAGGCGGCGGTATTTGACCATCGCCTGGAGGAACCAGGTGACGTCGAACCGCCGCGCCAGATCGGGCAGACTGGCGCGCCGGGCGAACAGAACGAGGCGCCCGTCCCAGTCGGCTTCGAGTTGGCTGCGTCCGATGACCGAAGGCTGTCCCTGGAGCGGATTCTGGATCAGCGCGCGGCCGTCGGCGACCTTGGCAAGGACGAAGAACCCGCCGTCACGCCGCGCCGCGAGCGCCGGAAGCGGCGTCCTGGCGAGACGTCCCCAGTGGCTGGTGATGCAACGCGCTTTGAGGCCGAGCGCCTTGGCGCAGCGCAGCATGTCGGCAATGCCGATCACCGCACCGGTCGTGAAGCGGTGGCGGATCTGCTCGGCGTCGGCGCCGATCCCGTGCAGACGCAGGAGCATCACGAGCCCGGCAAGGCCGGTGTCGGTTGTCGCCGCCTGTTCGATCATCGCCGGAACCGCGCCATAGGCGGACGGGTCACGCCTCCGTGACGCCGTCCGCCGATCGAAGTGAAACTGCCGCGCCGCGCGGGTTCAGGGCTCAGGCGTGCTGCGCGGCCAGGACCTGCTGCAGGCTCTGATCGTTGGCGGCCAGAGACGAGGACAGGGTGCTCGCTCCCGGATCGCTCGCGCCGAAGCTCGATATGGCTTGCACCAGCTGCTCGATGCCGTGGTGTGTCACCGAGACCAGTCGCTCTTCCTCCCCGGTCACCAGATCCTTGCCGTAAACCTGCCCGATCCCCGCGGCGTAGTACTTGTGCTCGTCAGCGCCTGGCTCGAGCACGGTGGTTTCATCGGTCACCAGGAGATGGTTGAAATGGCCATAAGGGACCGTTGCCTGCCCTTTGAGGCTGATGACCTCGGCGTGGTCCTGGGCCACGCCCGGCGCATTCTCCTGGTCATAGCTGTCGCCGACCTTGGGATCTGCTTCCATGATGATGCCCGGCGCGGCGCCCTTGACGCCCGCCCGCCATGATCCTTCGGTGCTGACGACCTTCCCGTTCTGGATCTCTTGGGAATCCTCACCGAAGTACCAGACATTCCCCTTATTGTCCTGTGCGTAATAATCGAGTGTATGCTCGGTGATATTGCCATTCACCGTCACGGTGTCATCGACGGCCACACAGTTGACGCCGTCGAGTTTCTTGGTTTTTTCGGTGACGACTTCTGTATCCTTTGTGCCGCTGCCAGGGGCGCCGGCGTAGACGAAGGTGGTGCCGGGCACCCAGGGAAGGTATGGATTGTTGATGTCAGTGCTGTTGGTGAAGTCCTTGGGGTTGATCTTCGAGGGATCGGAAGCAGCCTTCGTGGTGCCTGTGGATTTCGGGTCGTGCGTTGCCATCTCAGCCTCCGTTGCGTTGCGTGCCGTAGGGATCGGCATGCACCGTCCGCGAGTATCGACGCCAAACCTGACGCCATCCTGACGCGTGGCATCCTGCGATCGGGCCGGTCAGCCGGTAATCAGGTCCAGCGCGGCGACTCTCATGGCGCTTGTTGGGAAGCGTCGCGGGCTTGGGCGACAGCTTGCGCGCTCTCCACGGCACCGATCAATGAGCGGTAGGTCTCGCTGTAGCGCTCTCGCAGCGACGACGCGACATGATCCGCGGCATCGCCGGCTTCATCGAAGGGCATGCAGACGGGCGTCCCGGGCACGACGATCAGCCCGCTCGCCCGGACGATCGCGTTGACCTTCTGCAGGTACGGGCCGATCGATGAGCACTGCGGCTCGACGTAGGGCCCGTGGGCGTAGAGGCATACGATCCGCTCACGCGCGCACAGCGCGCCGATCTCACGGAGATAGGTAGCCTTTTCCGGGTTGACCATCGCCGGCGTCAGGAACTTGGCAGAGCGCAGGATGTGAGCCCGGGCCCATGCGGGGTCCTTCGCCTGCCCTATGTAGTCGTCGCTGAACAATATCTGGTCCGCTCCGCGCGGCGTGAGGCTGTTCGCCAGCATGCTCATCGGAATGTCCAAGGTTGCGAGCGGACCGAGCA
The DNA here is from genome assembly GCA_963815435.1 of uncultured Alphaproteobacteria bacterium. GTDB lineage: Bacteria > Pseudomonadota > Alphaproteobacteria > Geminicoccales > Geminicoccaceae > DATAOG01. The sequence goes on along the minus strand of CAWFGZ010000051.1, from coordinate 9,443 downwards.
GGCGCCATGGCGGGATCCCGCGTAGTTCCTCGAACGAATCGGCCGTGTACAGGAGGCCATCGTAGGCGATCTTTCGGCTCATCATATCGGTCGATTGAAACACCACGACGAGGTGCGGCCGGTGGTGCCGGAGCACCCGGCGCAGCATGTTCAGCGAGCCGGCATAGCCGTGATGTCCGGTAAGCGGGACGGAGAGCACCGCGCGGTCGGAGTTACGGCTCCAGGCCTCGGCGTCAATGACGCTGCCGAGCGAGCTGTCACCGACAAAGAGAACGTCGACGCGCGGGGCAGCGGCGATCTTGTCGAGCTGGTGGCTCAGCAGCCTGGCCTCCTTCCAGGTCACGAGGCCCTTGCCGACCCCGATGAGCGAAATCCCCGCAACGCTCAACACCAGCAGGACGGCCGTCAGCAGCCCGACCGCCAGATAGCGCGCCGCGTCAGAACTGGAAGTAGATGAACTCGGAGACATCATTGAGCTTCAAGAGACAGACTGCGAACACTACGCCAAGCGCCACCGCAGCACCAGCGGTCGGACGCCAGTCCAGGTGCGGCCGAGCGGGCGCTGCTGGCTCGATCCCGCTCTCATAGCCGGGGCTGGCCAGCCCCGGCTGGAAGTTGCGCAGCAGCGTCTGTGTCGTGGGGCCTGAGGCAGCGAGCCACAGCCCGGCCAACTCCACCGCCGCGACCACGATCGGCTGCCATGCGACCGTCGGCATCGGGGCGGCCAGCGCCAGCGCGAGAGTCGGAAAGGGGTTGAACGCCTGACCATCGCTCAGGCCATTCATGCCGACGAGGCCCGCCAGGATCCGCCCGGTGGTCGCGAGGTCCGCCGCGCGAAAGGGCACCCAGGCGACGAAGACGGCAAGCATGGTGAGCGCCCACGCGACCGTCGCCGGCATCGGCCAATAGAAGCGGCTCTGGCGCCAGAGATGGTTGGTGACGATCAACAGGCCATGGATCGCGCCCCAGAGCACGAAAGTCCATCCGGCACCATGCCAGATGCCGCCGAGCAGCATGGTGAGGAAGATGTTGACCAGGCGCCGGCCCGGCCCGCGCCGGTTGCCACCGAGGGGGATGTAGAGATAGGCGCGGAGAAAGCGCGAGAGCGTAATGTGCCAGCGCCGCCAGAAATCGATGATCGAGGAGGCCTTGTAGGGCGCGGCGAAATTGATCGGCAGGACGATGCCGAACATCCGGCCGAGCCCGATTGCCATGTCGGAGTAAGCCGAGAAGTCAAAGTAGATCTGCAGGGCGTAGGCAACGATGCTGGCCCAGGCGCTGACCAGGCCTGGCGCCTCTCCTGTCGCCGCAGCGTTGAAGACGGGCGAGGCGACGAGCGCAAAGCTGTCTGCGAGCAGGACCTTCTTGGCGAGGCCGATCGTGAAGATCGTGAGCCCGACCGCGAGGTCCGGCAGGAACGGCCGCTGGTCGAGGTTGGACAGCTGCGGCATGAACTCGCGGTGATGAACGATCGGTCCGGCGATCAGCTGCGGGAAGAAGGTGACGAAGAGGGCGTAGCGGAGCGGGTCCTGCGCGACCGCCTCGCCGCGGTAGATGTCGACGAGGTAGGCGACCTGCTGGAAGGTGTAGAAGGATATGCCGATCGGCAGGACGATGCTGACGCCGAGGTGCAGCGGCCAGCCGGTCGCCAAGGCGAGCGTTGTCAGCGCGAACACGGCGTATTTGAAGACGAACAGCAGGCCTAGATTCAAAGCGATGCCGAAGGCGAGCCAAGTCCGCCGGGCACCGGGCGTTGCCGCCCGATGGAGGCGAGCGCCGCAAGCGTAGTTGGCGACGATCGAGCCCGCCAGGAGGGGCAGGAAGCGCCAGTCCCACCAACCGTAGAAGACGAACGAAGCAAGCAGCAGCGCCAGGATCAACCCACGCTGATCGCGCCACGGCCGCGTCAGCAGGTAGAGCCCGAGGGTGACCGGTAGGAATACCAGGATGAAAGCGTAGGAGTTGAAGAGCATGCAGTCCTACTTCAACAGAAGCCGGAACAGGTGCGCGCCCAGCTCGACGTCGATGTGGTTGATGGTGTGCGAGAAGACATAGGGGCGTAAGCCGCCGCTGGGGTGCACGCCGAACGGATCGGCACGCGCGGTCAGCGAGTATCGATACCGAAGCTGACGCCATCCTGACGCGCGGCCGCCCTGCGACCGGGTCGTCAGCCAGTGGTCAGGATGGTCGCCTAAGCTATCTCTCAGTGAGTTTGGCGCCGACATTGCGATCCGAATGAGAAGTCCTGTTGCTCGAAGACCATGCAGCCTTGCGCGAGATGATCTGCGATCACCTGACGCAACGGGGCTTCGCGGTCGACGCGTTCGCGCGGGGTGACGAGGCGACCGCGGCCGCCGCGGTTGCTTCCTATGAGGCGATCATCCTCGATCTCGGTTTGCCGGACGTCGACGGCATGGAGGTGTTGGCGACGATGCGGGCACGCTCCGAGGGTGCCCTGCCGGCGGTCATTGTGACCGCGCGCGACGCGATCGACGATCGCGTACGGGGATTGAACGCCGGCGCCGACGACTATCTGGTCAAGCCATTCGCGCTGGTCGAGCTCGAGGCGCGGCTGCGCGCGGTGCTGCGTCGACCCGGGCCGCGAACCGAAGTCGTCTACACCTGCGGCAGACTTACCTTCGATGCCACCTCCCGTGTGGCGGCCGTATCGGACGCGGTGCTGGATCTCTCCCGGCGGGAGGCGGCGCTGCTCGAAGAGCTGCTGCGCGCCAGAGGCCGGGTAGTCATCAAGGACGTGCTCGAAGAACGCCTCTACAGCTTCGACGAAGCGGTAACCCGCAACGCCCTCGAGGCGACGGTCTCCCGTCTGCGCCGGAGTCTCGCCGAGTGCGGAGCCGGGGTGCGGATCGAGACCAAGCGTGGCATCGGCTACCGCCTCGTGGCCGAGGAGCAGCAATGAAGCGCGATTTCAGCCTGCGCGGGCGGCTGATCTCGTCGATGCTTCTGGTCTTCACCCTCGGCCTGGGTGCTTCGGCAGCGCTCTACTATCTGGAGGTGCGCGCCGACCGGCGGGATCTGCGCGAGCGCACGCTCGAGGAGCAGGCGAGCGATCTCCTGGCCGGGCTGCATTTTGGAGAGGACGGCAAGGCCAAGTTCGCCCTGTCCGACGACTGGGCCGATGCCTATGTGAGGGCCGGCTCAGGCTTTTACTTCACGCTCTTCGATGCCAGCCAACGGCCTGTCGTGGCATCGCCAAATCTGGCTGCGCCCTTGCCGTTCGTCGAGCTTTCCAGCGGTGATGCCCGCAACCGGTTGGAGCTCGCCGGGATCGATGCGGAGCGTCTTGCGGTCGGTGCAGCGGCAGGGCCACGTGGCCACGTCCTGATCGTCGGCCGTGGGCCGCCCGCGCCGGATACGCTCGCCCAAAGCCTGCTGAACGACGACTACGTGCAGCTGGCGGTGATCGCGCTGTTCGTCATTGCTTCGCTCAGCGTCATCCATGGCATCAGTGGCTGGACGCTCCGCCCGCTCGCGCGCGCGTCGCGCGAGGCGGCGGCCATCGGTCCGACCAACGTCTCGGCGCGCATTGCCACCGAAGGGCTGCCGAGCGAGGTCCGGCCCCTGGTGGAGGCGGCCAATGCCGCTCTCGAGCGCCTCGCGCGCGCCTACGTGGCAGAGCGTCGGCTGACGGCCGACGCGGCGCACGAGCTGCGCACCCCGCTCGCGGTGCTCAGCCTCCGCCTGCAGAAGGCGAAGCTCGGCGCCGCGCTCGACTGGCCGACGGTCGAGGGCGACCTCGCGCGGCTGAGCCGGCTCGTCGGCCAGCTGATGAATCTCGCGCGCATGGAAAACCCCGCCCGAGGCGACCGGATGGCCGACGCCGGGCGCCTCAATCTGGCACGCGTAATTCGTGAAGCGGCGGCGCTCGTTCTGCCGCTGGCCGAAGAAGCCGGACGACAGGTCGAAGTCGACGCGCCCGACGTCGTTTGGGTCATGGGTCATGCGGATGACCTGCGCGACATGGTGATCAATCTCCTCGACAACGCGCTCGTGCATGGCCGGGGGGCGGTGCACGTCAGTGTGCGCTCGGGCGGTGAGCCTGGCCGAGAGACCGTCTTGATCGAGGTCAGCGACCAGGGTCCGGGGGTGCCGAGCATCCTTCGCGAGGAGCTCTTCGATCGCTTCCGCAAGGTTGAGCCGGCTTCACCCGGGGCCGGCCTTGGGCTCGCCATCGTCCGTCAGGTGGCGCGCAGCCACGGCGGCGCCGCCCGCTTTCTGCCGGGCCTGGGCTGTTCGGTCGAGGTGTCTCTTCCGGTCGGAACTGAGCCCTGACCGCTTTTTGCCGGGGCGGATCACGTCACGACAAGGGTTAACGAAGAGGGACTGTCCCCGAAGCGGCGATCTCGGTAATCGCTTGGCGGAGCGCCAGGGCCGACGCCAGCATGGCATTGCCCCGGCTAAGCCCATCGTTGGCGAGGAAGTCGCTGACCCAGCCGCCGGCCTCGACGACCAGAGCCATGCCCGCGACCACGTCCCAGGCGCTGAGGTCGAGCTCAAAGAAGGCATCGAGGCGGCCGCAGGCGACGTGGGCGAGCGAGAGCGCGGCGGAGCCGTTGCGCCGGTATTCAGAGCCCTGCTGGAGCAGCTTCTGGACCTGGGCGGCATGGGTCGGAGCCGACTGGTCGAACGAGAACTCGATCCCAACCGTGGCGCCGGCGAGCGAAGTGCGCTCGCTGACGCAAATCGGCAGGCCGTTGCAGGTGGCACCCCGATCCGCAGAGGCCGCGAACAGCTCGTCCGCGTTCGGGTCGTAGATGACGCCGACCACCGGCCGCTCGTCGACCAGCAGCCCGATCGAGACACACCACTCGAAGGCGCCGCGAATGAAGTTCGCCGTGCCGTCGATCGGGTCGACGACCCAGAGCGGCGATGCCGCGCTCGCGCCGCGGGCCATGCCCGAACTCTTCGCCGAGAAAACCATCGCCCGGAAAGGCCGCCGAGACGCGCTCGCGGATCAGCTGCTCGACCGCGCGATCGACGCGGGTGACGAAGTCCTGCTCGCCCTTCGCCTCGACCTCGAGCGGAGCGTCCTCGGCACGCAACCGGCGGGCGAGACGGCCCGCCTCGCAGGCGATCGCCTGGGCGGCTTCGAAGCGGGTGGCAATGTCCTCTGGGCGCATCTCAGCCGGCGCCTCCGGCCGCACGCGCGGCGCCGACTGCGAGCTCGACATCGTCCGACTCGAAGAAGTCGACGCCCATCTTTGAGAGCTCGCGACCGTGCTCGAGCGAGAGCACTGTGGTCAGCACGGCGACCCCCGTGCCGTGCAGCGCCTCGACATCGGAGGGCAGGCAGAACTCCGGCTCGAGGGAGGCGAGCGCCGCCCCGCAGGCCCGCGCGGCATGCGCGGGATCGGCCAGACGACAGTGGTAGATCATCTCGATCGGCCAGGACGGCCGGCGCGCCTTGACCTCGGCCAGGGTCACGTGATCGAAGCCGGCGACCAGGACGAAGTCCTCGGCGGCGCATTGCTCGATCATCCTGATCACCTGGCCGAGGAACGTGGTCTGCCGCTCGGGATAGTTCTTGAGCTCGAGGAGGAAGCCGAGCCGGCCTTTGCTCCAGCGCAGCGCCTCTTCCAGGGTCGGGACCGCCGCCCCGGCGAACTCGGGCGCAAACCAGGCCCCGGCATCCAGCCGCCTGACCTCATCGAGGGTGAGGTCGCTCACGCGCCCGCGACCGCTGGTGGTCCGATCGACGCTGCGGTCGTGCATCAGAACGAGGTGGCCGTCATGGGTCATCCTCACGTCGACTTCGGCGACGTCGGCGCCGGCCTCGAGCGCGGCCTCGAGCGCAGCGATCGTGTTCTCGGGCGCCTTGGCCGAAAAGCCCCGATGGGCCGAAATCAACGGACGGCCTGCCGCCTTTGCGAACAACTGAACGGCCATGGAGCGCCTCCCCAGATTTGATGGATCAAGCTTTGCCGAAGCCCGCAGCCAGGTATTCCTGCTTAAGGACCCGCTCAGCAATGAACAGAATGATCACGGTCGGCGCCAGCATCACCAGCGAGACGACCGCGCCGTAGGTCCAGATCGACGAGCGCCCGCCGAGGTAGGACCAAAGAAGGATCGGCAACGTCTGAACGTCCGGCATGCCGACCACGAAAGCGAGGAGAAACTCCTGCAGGCTGCCGATGAAGCTGAGCAGCGCGCCGGCGAGCAGACCCGGCAGCACGAGCGGCACGAGGATGTGCCGGGTGAGCGGCAGGGTTCCGGCCCCGAGATTGCGCGCGGCGTCGATCACGTCCTGCGGCATGCCCTCGAAGGTCGCCGCGACGATGCGGATCATGAACGGCAGCACCACCACCGTCTGCACGAGGACCACGCCGGCGATCGTCTGCGACAGGCCTAGGCGGATGAACAACGAGCCGAGGCCGGTCGCGATCACCACCGAGGGCAGCATCAGAGGCGTCAGCACCAGAAGCTCGAGTACGCGGCGCAGGCGGAGCGGCCGGCGGCCGATCGCGTAACCGCTCGGCAGACCCAGGAGCGCGCACAAGACCGTGACCAGGCTCGCGATCACGAAGCTGGTCACGCAGGCATCGGTCAGCTCGGGCACCGAGAACAGCGCCCGCCAGTTGGCGAGCGAATAGCTCGGCGGCAGGATGTCGGGCGGGAACCAGCCCTCGTCCGGGTTCACCAGCGACCAGAGGATGGCGACCCCGATCGGGACGATGAACAGCGCTACAGCGCCCACGAGCAGCAGGCCGGCGAGCAACCAGCGCACGCGTCCCTGGCGGAGGAACCAGAGGCCGTTCATCTCGCCTGACTCTCGCGAATCCGCTGGAGCATCCGATGGTAGAGAAAGAGGACGATCGCAGTGGCGAGCGCCATCAGCATGCCGATCGCGGCGGCCACGCCCCAGTTCGCGCGGCGCAGGAACTCGACCGTCATCGTCACCGAGATGGCCTGCGGGTAGACCGGTCCGATGATCGAGGGCACGGCGTAGGTTCCGAACGAGTCGATGAACACGATCAGCGCCGCGGCCGAAATGCCCGGCAGGGACAGGGGAAAGATCACCTTGAGGAACACCTGGCGCGGTCCCGCGCCCAGATTGCGCGCCGCGTCCACGATGTCCTGCGGGATCGAACCGATGACCGCCGAGACGATCAGCATGGTGATCGGCACGTTCTGCCACATCAGCACCAGGATGATGCCAAAGCCGCGCCGGTCGTTGATCAGCTCGGGCCAGCTCCAGCCGACATGGGCAGCGATGCGCGCCCCGATCCCGCCCGGCCCGATAATCGACGAGACCAGAAAGGCAGCGATCAGGCCGGGAACGACCAGCGGTATCTTGTACAGGACGCTGATCACGTAACGACCGGGCAGCTTGATCAGCAGGATTGCGCTCAAAATGGTCGCAAAGAACAGGCTCAATACCGTCGTCGATACGGCGATGTAGAAACTGAAGAGCAGGCTGTCGCGCAGGATCGAATCATTGAAGACTTCGCGGAAGAATTCGCCCGTCAAGCCCGGTGGCTGGCCGAGCGCGACCAGTCCGACACTGGAGAGGGCCAAGATTCGCGATCGGGATGGCGATCGCGGCAAAGAGGTAACCGCAGCCGGGCAACAGCAGCAAAGACGTCACCAGCCATTCCCAACTCGCTCTGAGCCCGCGCGCGCCGCCGGCGGCCGATCGGGCGCCGGCGCTCGAGCGCAGGAAGCGCGACAGGCTCGCCTCGGCCATCTCAGCCGGCCCGCGCCGCCGCCTCGGCCTCGCGGATCAGCGCGGCGGCCTGCGGCAAGGTCACTGACACGCGATGGCCGACCGCCCAGCCGCCACGGCCCGGCGCGTGCACGCGCAGCAGCGTGCCCTGCGGTTCGAGCTCGACCAGGTAGTCGGTGAGCGAGCCCATGTAGGCGGCGTGCCGGATGCGGCCCGAGAAGGTGAGCTCGCCGTCCGGTGCCGGATCGCCGAGACGAATGTCTTCGGGACGAAGGCAGAAGGCGACCTGCTCGCCCCGGCGCGCTGTCTCACCGACCGCGAGGCAGAGCGCGCCGAGCGGGGTCTCGACCGTGCAGCCGCTCTGCCCGACTGCGAGCACGCGGCCTTCGAGCAGATTGGCGATGCCGAGGAATTCCGCGGTCAGGCGCGACCGTGGGGTCCGGTACACGGCCTCCGGTGTGCCGACCTCGACGATTCGTCCGGCCGCCATCAGCGCGATCCGGTCCGAGAGCGCCAGCGCTTCGGCCTGGTCATGGGTGACGTAGATGGTGGTCACGCCGAGGCGCCTCTGGAGCGCGCTCAGATCGATCCGGAGCCGCTCGCGCAGCTTGGCGTCGAGGTTGCTGAGCGGCTCGTCGAGGAGGAGGACCTTCGGCCGGGTCACCAGGGCGCGGGCGAGCGCCACGCGCTGTTGCTGGCCGCCGGAGAGCTGCCGCGGATAGCGCTCGTCCAGTCCCTCGAGCTCGACCAGGCGGAGCGCCTCGCTCACCCGCTCGGCGATCAGATCCTTCGACGCGCCGCGCATCAGGAGACCGAAGGCCGACGTTCTTGCGCACGCTCATGTGCGGGAACAGCGCATAGCTTTGAAGACCATGGCGGTCTCCCGACGATGAACCGGCAGATCGTGGACCGGTCCATCGTCGAGCAGAACCTCGCCGGCGTCGGGCGCGATGAGGCCGGCGATCAGACGGAGCGTGGTCGACTTGCCGCAGCCCGAGGCCCCGAGCAGGGTGAGCAGTTCGCCGTCACGAACCTCGAGGCTGAGATCCTCGACCGCGGCGCTAATCGCGAACCGCTTGCTCAGGCCGCGGAGTTCGAGCCGCGCCATTGGACTTGCTGCGCCCTGCCCCATCGGGCGATGACTTCCTTGACGAAGATGTCGGACGCCTCGTCGGCGATCAGGCCATTGATGGCGGCCGGGTCCGCTCGACGATATTCCTTGTCCGGCAGGAGAAAGCTGGCGAGCCGGTCGGGAACTTGCCGGCGGTCTGCAGATCGAGGCGCGCGGTGCGGCTGCCGGTCTCCTCCATCTTGGCGATCTGGACGTCGTCGCTCATCAGATAGTTGGCGAACAGCAACGCTCCGGGAAAGTTGCCGGTAGAGGCGACCACGAACAGGCCGTCGCCGTCGCCGACCTGGCCCGACTGGAGCAGGAACGGCCGCACCGTCTTCTGCACCAGCCCTTGCCGGCGAGCGTGTACAGATCGTCCTCCCACACGGTTGCGACATGGCGACATCGTCGACGAGAGCCTTCAGCGAATCCTCGTTACCGTTGGTGAAGGTGATCAGCGGCTTGCGCTCTTTGAAGTACGCGACCACGGCCGGCATGCAGCGCCCGGCGACCGCCTTCGCGTCGGCCTCCGAAAGGCCGAAGTTGTAGACATCGTCCTTGCATTCGGGGGCAGCGCCAGCAGGGCGCTCTCGACGAAGCCCGAGCCGCTGCCGCCTTCGGTCGGGTTGGTGATCGCAACCTTGGCAT
>CAWFGZ010000050.1:0-44040 GCA_963815435.1 uncultured Alphaproteobacteria bacterium | reverse complement strand
GTTACACTGGTCTGCCAGATTTATCCAGATTCTTTCGGGTCCATCGATCTGCAGAGATCGTTTCATAAGTCCTTTAAAGAAGACCGAACATACATATCTTTTGTCGATTACATTCCGGGCCAAGCTGCTTGCCGTCGGTACGAACAGTACAATATCGTGCGGATGAATTTCGCTAGCATTCTGTTCCAATCTTGTATACATCTGCTCTAGACCATAGCCCATCACACCGTAGTTCTGTATATTGATAACCCTCTCAAATTCTTTGCTAGCATATTGAGCGCGGTATCGGAATTGCTGATACCATGGCCGAATATAAACGAGTCTCCGAAGACGTGGATCGTGCGCTTGACATTTGGATCTTGGTCAATTTTCTTCCGGCCGAGTTCATCGAATCGATACTCGACATCGAAATTGCCAGCTACCGTATGCCTGCCGACGGCGTTGGGGATGGGCGACCAACCGAGAGCAGGATCACGTTGATGCGTGTTCTCGATGTGGGTCGCCGGTCTCGCTTTAAGAAGTTGACGCTGAAATCAACCAAATCTCCACGGTGAACGCATACACCGGAGAAAAGGCAATGAGGAAAAAGGAGAAATATATGAGGGAGGATCTTTTCTTGTGCAGAAAGAACACACAGCTCAAGACGAGCACAATCGCGTAGATGTCAATGAAGAAGCTGTACCTGCGATAGCTTGGCAAGCCAAGCCAATCAACCACAAACGGATTGAATACTATGATGATGGCAGCCGCAGCGATAGCTGTATAAAGAGAGATCGTGCGGGTCATCGGTGACTACTTGAGGCCCCAGTCCGGCCCGCCGATTGAAGCGGCCGCGGCCGTTCATTGGGCTTCCTCTTGCCACACCGAGTCCTGGGCGACGCCGCGCCGGGCGTAGATTCACATACTGGGGCCTGCGCTACGGTCAACCGGACCGTCTTCATGACAGCGCCTCCCGAACTGGTCTTCCCTGCCGCCACACCATCGTCCCGAGCGCGCTCCTGATCAAGGGGCGACACGGCACCGCGGGGCGAGGCTGCAGAATCCGGCTGGGGCCCGAGGCCCGGAGGCACGGGCCCGCGGTCCTCGAAGTGGCGCGGCTCAGCACTCCGGATTGCCCGCCGAATGCACTGTCGGTAAATGGCCGAAGGCCCCTTCGCTTCGTACGCTGGGTTCAGGCCAAGGGGCGCGCGGTTCAGCAGGCTTGATTTTGTTGGAGCGGGTGAAGGGAATCGAACCCTCGACACGAAGCTTGGGAAGCTTCTGCTCTACCACTGAGCTACACCCGCATCACACGGTCCTTTTTACGCGGATCCTGGCCCGTCAGCAAGAACCTGCCGCGGCTGGCCTGATTGCGACGACGAGAAGAACATCGAGGCGTGTTCTCGACCGCCGCCGATCCGGCCGGCTATCCTGTTTCGGATGTGGCCAGCGAGGTGAGCTTCAACCGAGGCGACGAATGCCGTGCCGCCATCTGATCACCCCGCATCGTACTATGTCGCGACGGCGAACGGGATGCCCGAGCATCCGCCGTTGCGAGGCAGCCTGCAGGCCGACGTCTGCGTCGTCGGCGGCGGCTATACCGGTCTCTCGGCGCTCCTGCATCTGGCCGAGCGCGGTTACGACGCGGTGCTGCTGGAGGCGGCGCGGGTCGGCGCCGGCGCGTCGGGGCGAAACGGCGGCCAGGTCGCCTCGGACCTGCGCCTCGACCAGTCCACGCTGGAAAAGATGTTCGGCGCCGAGCGGGCGCGCCTTCTCTGGCAGCTCGCCGGCGAGGCCAAGGCGACCGTCAAGGAGCGGATCGCCCGCCACGCGATCGCCTGCGATCTCAAGCCCGGCGTCCTCACCGCCGCCCACAAGGCGGCCGCTGCCCTTGACCTGGAGCAAAAGGCCGAGGCGCTGGAGCGCCGCTACGGCTATCCGCACGCCCGCTTCGTGCCGCGCGCCGAGATGGCCCAGATGCTCGGAAGCGAGCGCTACTTCGGCGGCCTCCTCGATCGTGACGCCTGCCACCTCCACCCCCTGAACTACGCCCTCGGCCTCGCCCGGGCGGCGCTCGAGGCGGGCGGGCGGATCTTCGAGCGCAGCCGCGTCGCTCCGGATCGGCGACGGCCGGCCGCCGGTGGTCACATGCGCGGGCGGCGAGGTGCGGGCGCGCTATCTGGTGCTCGCGACGAACGGCTATCTCGGCGGGCTGGCGCCGCGCCTCGCCGGCAGGATCATGCCGATCAACAATTTCATCGTGGCGACCGCGCCCCTCGGCGAGGCCCGGGCCCGCGCTCTGATCCGGGACGACGTCGCCGTGGCCGACACCAAGTTCGTGGTCGACTACTTTCGCCTCTCGGCCGACCGGCGCCTGCTGTTCGGCGGCGGCGAGACCTACCGGCACCGCTTTCCGAAGGACATCGCGGGCCTGGTGCGCCCGCGCATGCTCCGGGTCTATCCGCAGCTCGCCGACGTAGCGATCGACTACGCCTGGGGCGGCACGCTCGCGATCACGCGCACCGCGCCTGCCCCACTTCGCCCGGCTCGCGCCGGAGGTGTTGGTGGCGCACGGATATTCCGGCCAGGGGATCGCGATGGCGACGCTCGCCGGCAAGCTGATCGCCGAGGTGGTGGCCGGGCACCGCCGAGCGCTTCGACGTCATGGCCGCCCTCAAGGTGCCGGGCTTTCCCGGTGGCACCCGTGCTGCGCTGGCCGGCACTGGTCCTTGGCATGCTGTACTACGGCCTGCGCGACCGGCTCTGACGGAACGGGCGAAGGGCCGGCCCGCGCGCAGGGCCCTCACCCCGCTCGCCGACCGGCCCGGTTCATCTGCATGCGGTCGGTCGCGACCTTGTTGATCTTCTGGTGAATCGAGGGGTCGGTCGCTAACAGCGTACGGAAGTCCGCGTCGTCGAGGACCAGCAGCTGGCAGTAGCTCAGCGCGGTGACGTCGGCCCGGCGCGGGCGCGCGCCGAGCAGAGCGAGCTCGCCGAAGAAGTCGCCCCGGCCGAGCTGGATCCGTTCGCCCGCGAGATTGACCTCAACCGCACCGGAGGAGATGAAGTACATAGCCCGGCCGCGCTCGCCGCGCCGGATCAAGCGTTCGCCCGGCACGGCAAAGCGCGGGCGGAGCAGCGCGCTGAGCTTGGTGCGCTGTTCGGGATTGAGGTCGGCGAACAGCGGAAACTCACCGACCAGCTCGTGGGTGTTGAGGCCGAGGTCGAGGCGCGGCCGGCGTACGGCCTTGGCCCGCCGGCTTTGCACCTCGCGCCAGAGGTCGTTGTACAACTCCTGATCTATGAGGCCCTCGTCGTAGAGGGTCTGGTACTCGGCCGCCTCCAGCCGGAGCGCCGCCTGGCGAAGAAAGCGCCGCTCGAGCGCCTCGGCGTAGGCCGGGTACTGCAGGCGCAACGCATCGAGGGCTGTCGCCGTCGCCTGGCGCCTCTGGCCGACGATCTCGCCGAGCAGTTCGCGCACGCGCTCGCCAAGGACCTGGGTCAGCTTGCGATCGACGAAGCGCACCAGCTCCTCCTGCACCATGCGGCTGACCAGGAGGAGCTCGAAACGGTCGGCGAGCTGGCGAACCATGAACCGGTCGATCGCGGCGTGGCGGTGCAAGGTGTGGGCGAGCCGGAAGACCAGGCCGAAGCGCAGCTGACGCCGGGCCGCCCGATTGTAGCCGAGGCGCCCGCCGCTGCGCGCGCCGTCGGCGATCTCTTCGACGTCCGCGAGCAGCCGCTCGAGAATCCGGCGCGAGACCGAGCGGTGGCGGAAATGCTCGAGGATCAGATCGCGCTCGTAGTTCGCCAGGGCGAACAGGCCGACGGTGATCCGGTCCCGATCGGCGATCTCGGTATCGAAGGTGTTGGCGTCGCTGGCTTCGGCGATCCGTGCCTCGTAGGGTACCAGGACGTCGCGGGCGGGCCCTGGCCCGAGATGGTACTCGGCCGCGGCGGCACGGACGGCATCGCGCACCTCGCCGAGCGACAGCGCCAGAACCTGCTGGCGCAGCGCCTGATCGATCGGCGTCAGCCGGTCGAGCTTCATGAGCCGGATCAGTGGCCGGAGCGTGGTTCCGCTGACGAGCAGCGTGAACAGCACGAAGCCGGTCGCGAGGATCGCGACGAAGCGTTGGATCTCGGGGTCGATCGAACGGTTCTCGGTCACGCCCAGGGCGAGCGCCAGCGTGACCGCGCCGCGCATCGCGCCCCACATGATCACGAACTGATAGCGCCGACTTACCTGCTGCGCGAGCCCGAGCGTGTTGAGCAACGGCAGCAAGCCGAAGAGAACCGAGGCGCGCGCGAGCAGCGCGACGATGGCGACGACACCGATCAGCAGAAGGTCGTACGGCTGCGGTGCCGATCATCAGCCGCGGCACCAGAATGGACGCCAGGATGAACACCAGCGAGCCGGCCCAGAACGCGATCTGCTGCCAGACGTCCTGCAGGAAGGCCCGATTTTCCGGCGCCAGCCGCCGGCGCCCCAGGGCGTTGACCACCAGTCCCGCCATGACCACGGCGGTGACGCCCGATACTTCGAAGTAGCGCTCACCAAGGGTGTAGACGAGGTAGGGTAGCGCCAGCGTCAGGGTCATCTCGGCAAAGCGCGAATCGCGCAGCCACGGCATCAGAGCCATCATGATGCGCCCGCCAACGAAGCCGACCAGAGCACCGCCCAGGAAGGATCGCAGGAACACCACGACGGCCTCACCGAGCGCCATCTCCCGACCGGTCATCAGATTGTCGAGCAGGACCGTGAAGATCGCGATCGCCGTCGCGTCGTTCAGCAGGCTTTCGCCCTCGACCAGTCGCGTCAGACGCGCCGGCGCGCCGAGATCACGAAAGATCGTGACCACGGCGGAGGGATCGGTGGTCGCGATGATCGCGGCCAGCAGCAGGCAGGCGACCAGCGGCACCTGAACCAGCGGCCAAAGCGCCAGGCCAACGGCCGCGGTGGTCGCCAGGACCGCGATCACCGCGAGGACCAAGATCGGCGCGGCGTCCTCCGGCAGACGCCGGACGTCGATCGTCAAAGCCGCTTCGAACAGCAGGATGGGCAGGAAGATATACAAGAAGCCGCGCGCCGTGATCGGGAAGTCCAGGATCAGCGCAGCGACGTCGTTGAACGCGTCGGTGAGCCGGGTGTGCAGGAGAAAGCCCGCAGCGATGCCGATGAACACCCCGACGACGGCGAGCAATACGGCGTGGGAGAGATTGAGCCGTACGGCGAGCGGCTGCAGCAGGCCGATCAGGACCAGGAGTCCGGCCACCGTGAACAGGATGTGCGGCAGGCTCAACAAGACGGATACGCCCTTTCGCGCTCGCTACCCGTACCAACAGACGGAAGCCCGATCCCATGCCAAAATGACCCGGCCCTGCGACCGAGGGCCGCCGGCGGAAGCGGGTTCCCGCAGCGACGGCTCACGATATCAGGGATATTGTCAAGCGGGAGGCCGAGAAAGTGGCGCCTGCATCTTCGCGCCATCGGCCTTAGGATCAGGCGCAGCCGGCACGGTGGTCGATTTCGATCGAGGAGGGCCTTCCAGCATGAACCAGCATGCTCTGGTGACCGGCGCGGCCAGGCGGATCGGCCGGGCGATCGCGCTCGATCTGGCCGCGCAGGGTTGGGACGTCGCGGTGCACTACCGCTCGTCCGTCACCGACGCCCGCACGGTCGTCGCCGCGATCGAGGCGCTCGGCCGGCGCGCCGTGGCCCTGCCAGCGGATCTCGCGGACGAGCAGCAGACCGCGCAGCTGCTCGGCGCGGCCGCCGCCGCGCTCGGACCGGTCACCCTTCTGGTCAACAATGCCGCGATCTTCGAGTACGACCGGCCGGAGAGCGCCGGGCAGCAGAGCTGGGACCGGCACATGGCAATCAATCTGCGGGCGCCGCTGGTCCTGACCCAGAGGCTGCTTGGCCAGCTGCCCACAGGCGCCACCGCCAACGTCGTCAATCTGATCGATCAGCGAGTCCTGAACCTGACCCCCCACTACACCTCCTACACGATATCCAAGGCGGGCCTCTGGGCGCTCACCCAGCACCTCGCCCGCGCGCTTGCGCCGCGCGTGCGGGTCAACGCCATCGGCCCCGGGATGGCCCTGCCCGACCCGCGCATGAGCGATGACAAGTTCGCCGCGTTCTGTCGCACCATGCCGCTCGAGCGGGGACCGAGCCTCGAGGAGATCTGTCGGGCGCTGCGCCTGATCCTGGACGCGCCATCGATGACCGGGCAGATGATCGCGCTGGATGGCGGCCAGCATCTCGGTTGGCTGCTGCCCGGGCAGGTCACGCCCGGCGATTGAGCCGGGGCCACCGGCGGCGATGACGCCCTTGGCGAGCTGCCGCGCTGGCTTCTGAGGCGATCATGAAGGTGGCCCTGTTCACCCAGGACATGTCGGGCGGTGCGTTCGGCGCCGTGTTCTCGGGTCTCGCCAACGCCCTGGCCGCGAATGGTGTGACCGCGATCGAGCTCCTCACGGTCAAGGGCGACATGGCGGCGCCGGAGCATCCGTTTCCGGCGACGGTCGCTCACGTCCGCCTGCCGGGCGGCCACTCGGGGCTCGCCATCCCGGCGCTTCGGCGTCATTTGCTGCGATCACGGCCGGATGCGCTGATCGCGGGGCCGATCATCCCCAATCTTGCCGCCGTGGTCGCCGGCCGCTGGGCCCGCGCCTGGCCGGGCAAGCTGATCCTGAGCCATCACCACCCGGTGCGCCTGGCACGCAGCCAGAGCTGGAAGAACAGCGTGACGCTCGTGCGCCTGCTCTACCGCTTCGCCGACGGCTCCTTCGCGGTGAGCCCCGCCGTGCGCGAGGAGGTGATCGAGGTGGCTCGCCTCGATCCGGCGCGCGTCGCCTGCATTCCCAATGCCCTGCCACCGCTCGCCGCCACTCGCAGACGGCTGTCCGCACCCCTGGCTGGGGGCGGAGCGACGAAGCGGGCCGGTGTTCGTCACCGTGAGCGCGCCTCGAACCGGTCAAGAACCTGCCGCTCCTGCTCGATGCCTTCGCCGAGATCGCGCGCCCGCTCGATGCCCGGCTGCTCGTCGTCGGCGGCGGCTCCCTCGAGGCCGAGCTGCGGGCGCGGATCCGCTCGCTCGAGCTCGAGGCCTTCGCCCAGCTGCTCGGCTACGTGCGATCGCCCAGGCCCTATCTGGCGGCCGCCGACGCTTTCGTCCTCGCGTCCAACGAGGAGGGCTTCGGCCAGGTCCTGAGCGAGGCGATGCGCGAGGGGCTGCCGGTCGTCAGCACCGACGCCGCGGGCGGTGGCGCCCGTTTCGTGCTCGACGATGGACGGGCCGGGATTCTGGTGCCGATGAACGATCGGCAGGCCTTGGCGCGGGCCATGGCCGAGATGGCCGAATCCGGCGGTGCGCCGCCACTACAGCGCCCTCGCCGCGGCGCGGGCGCGCTGCTTCATGCCGGAGCCGGTGGGCGCCGCGCTGCTCCGCTTCATCGAGCGCCTGCCGGACCGAAGGCGCGGGGCGGAGCGCCGTTAAAGCGCCATTAACCCTGAGCCGACTACACCCATGGGTGAATGTGGGGCGAACTGAGGCGCTCGGTGAAGGCAAGCGTCATGGGGCAGATCGATTCGGTCGAACAGGCGAGAGGGTTCGCCGACGCCGCTCTGGCGTCCATGGCGCGCCTCGACGTCCCGCCCACGCCGAACAACTACCTGATCTGGTACAGCCACTGCTCGGGCTGCTACCCCGAGCTGAGCCGGCGCCTGCGCCATTTCGAGCGCCAGGGTGAGCCGTTCACCGAGGCGCGTCTGGCCGAGCTGCACGAGCGGTTTTTCGGCACCGGCCGCCAGGTCCGTCTGCTCGACGAGACCTGTCAGCGGATCGAAGCCACCATGATCCACCTGCTCGAACAGGTGGGCGACGTGTCGCGCGATGCCGGCAGCTACGGCGACAAGCTCGAGAGCTTCAGCACCAGGCTCGACCGGCCCAAGCCGGTGCAGGAGCTGCGCCGCCTGGTCAGTGAGATTCTCGGTGAAACCCGCGCGATGCAGAGCCGGGCCCAGCAGCTCGAAGCGCAGCTGGCCGAGTTGTCCGAGGATATCGACGGATTGCGGGTCGATCTGGCGACCGCGCAGCGCGAGGCGAACACCGACAGCCTGACCGGCATCGCCAACCGTAAGTACTTCGACCACGAGCTTCGCCTCGCCACCGAGGATGCTCTCGCAAACGGCCAGTCTCTCTGCCTGCTCCTCGCCGACATCGACCATTTCAAGGAGTTCAACGACGACCACGGCCATCAGGTCGGTGACCAGGTGTTGCGCCTGGTGGCGCAGGTGTTGACCCAGTCGGTCAAGGGCCGCGACCTCGCCGCCCGCTACGGCGGCGAGGAGTTCGCCGTCGTGCTGCCGCAGACCGACCTCGAAGGCGCGCGCAAGCTGGCCGAGCAGATCCGCGGCACGGTCGCCGGCAACCGCATCCGCCTGAAATCCAGCGGTCGGTATCTCGGCGCCATCACGCTCTCGGTGGGCTGTGCCCAATATCGCCCGGGCGAGGCGCTGAGCGAGCTGATCCAGCGCGCTGACGACGCCCTGTATCAGGCCAAGCGGCAAGGCCGCAACCGGGTGGTCGCCACCCCGACGCCCACGATCGGCGATACTGCGGCCTAGTCGGCGCCGTCTCGCTCTGCGTCGCCTCGACGCGTTCGCTCTGCGCGCGCCGCCGCCCTGACCCGGCCGGCACCGGTTGGCGGGGCGATCTAACCGCACCAACGCCGGGCACCGCGATTGCAG
Organism: uncultured Alphaproteobacteria bacterium; assembly: GCA_963815435.1. Classification (GTDB taxonomy): domain Bacteria; phylum Pseudomonadota; class Alphaproteobacteria; order Geminicoccales; family Geminicoccaceae; genus DATAOG01. The sequence continues at coordinate 35,303 of CAWFGZ010000050.1, read as the reverse complement.
TACCCGCGACGAGAGCATTGCCGGACCCGGTCCGCCGAATGCGGTAGTAGCTCAATTTTGTAGGATTCGCCCCTTTATGTCCTCGGCGGGAGGGGCGATAGAGGACTGCATGGAGGGTTTGATGATGACGGCGCCTTGCGCGGCCCGCTCGGGGACCCGGTTTCGATGAGCCTTCGGCTGCTGGACGCCGATCGGGAGATCCCGCCGGATCGAACCGACATGCCCGGTCCGAGCAGGTCCCAAATCCTTTCCCCCGACGCGGCCGAGCATGCGGAATGGTTCGAGCGCCGGCGCGCACTTGAGCGCAGGCGGCTCCGAAGCACGCCGGACGGCCCGCGCCCGCCGACCGAGACCGCGCGGCCGTTGCTGACGGCCCTCCAGCTGGGCCTGAAGCTCACGGGCCTCTGGCGCCGCGGCGTCGCCAACGGCCTGGATGTGCGGCTTCACACCCTGAGCCTCGAGCTGCCGGGCCTGCCCGCGGCGTTTCACGGCTACCGCGTGCTGCAGATCGCGGATCCACATCTCGACGCCGCGCCGGGGCTTGCCGAAGCGATCCTGCGGAGCGTCACCGGCATCGATGCGGATCTCTGCGTGTTCACCGGCGACTTCCGCGCGACCGACCAGGGGCCGTTCCGCCAGACCGGCATCCTCGAGCCGCTCGCCGCGATCCGCGCCGCGGTGCGGGCCGCGGATGGCTTTCTCGCCACGCTCGGCAATCACGATCCGGCCGACACGGCGCCGCATCTGGAACGGCTCGGCTTCGAGCTGCTGATCAATCGCAGCCGCTACATCTGGCGCGGCACCGAGCGGATCGCGGTGACCGGTGTGGACGACGTGCACCGGTACTACACGCCGGCCGCGCTGGCCGCGCTGGCGACGCATGACCCGGCGCTGTTCGGCATCACGCTGGCCCACTCGCCCGAGTTGGCCGGGGAGGCGGCGCTCGCGGGGTATCGCCTCTATCTTTGCGGCCACACCCACGGCGGCCAGGTGTGTCTGCCGGGTGGCCGACCCGTGATCACCCACCTCGCCCGCCACCGGGATCTGCACTCCGGCCTCTGGCAGCATCGCGGGATGACCGGCTACACCAGCCGGGGCGCCGGGCTGTCCAGCCTGCCGGTGCGCTTCAACTGCCCGCCCGAGGTCACGCTGTTCACACTCGCAGGCGGCGCAGACCGCAGCGTTCGGAACTCGTCGAAGTAGTTGCCACTATCCCCCCAGGCGCTGACCGAGCTGGTATTCGTAGAGCGAGGGCGGAGCGATGCCGGGCCGGTTGAGGCCTTCGATGTAGGCGTCCGGTCCGTAGTCGAAGGTGATCGGCCGGTTGGCCGAAAAGCCGATGATGCGGACGTGCGGGCCCTCGCTTTTCGCCCTTGATCCGGACCGTCTTGTGCTCGGGCACCGCGGGCGCGAACTCGATCCGGATGTTCCAGAACGTATTGAAAGCGCCGTGCGTCGGCCGCCAGTAGCTCGCGCCGCCGTGCTTGAAGATCTTCGGCTTGGCGCTCGCCTCGGAGATCCGGATGTTGTCGAACAGGTTCTGGTGATTCGAGCCCCGATGCTGGTCGAGCCGGGCATCCACCAGAACATCGACGTCCGTAAACACGCTGCCCTTGCAGTAAGTGTTGAAGGATAGCGAATGCTGGGCGCTGGCGGCGATCTCGAGGTGCTTGGCCAGCATGCCGGAGACGCGCCCGAGGTGTACGCCGTAATGCATCGGGCGACCGGTCACCCTGACGTCCTCGATGGTCGTCTGCGAGGCGTCGTCGCTGAGGATGCCGCTGTCGGCATTGACGATGGTGACGTCGCGCACCCAGGACTGGGTCACGCTGGTGAGGTAGATCGCGTTGTAGCCGGCCTCGCGATGATGGCCGCCGTAGGGGGTCTCGGGAAATTCGATCCGGAGTCCCTCGATGCCGACCTCGCTGAGCAGCGGCGTTGCCGTCAGGGCGGTGTGCCAGGCGGGCCTCAGATCGTGCAGGAGCGGCTCCTTGATCGTCACCCGATCGCCGTCGATCGCCGTGATCGTCACGTCCTGGAAGATCAGCGCACGCTCCGGATACTGCCAGTTGCGCGACCCGATCGGGACGTCCTTCGACATGTACAGATGCTCGAGGAGCGAGCCGCCGTTCGCCCTCGGTGTTGTACCATTCGAGGCGCGCCCGCGCGCCGACCGTGAGGCGGCTCGCCCGGTCGACCGTCAATCGGTGCTCGCCGCGCTTGCCCTCCAGAGCCCGCGCCAGGATCTCGGACGGCACATCGAGCTCCGGGAGGTACGGGTAGATCCGCTTGCCGGGCACGCGCGGCCAGATGAAGCCGCCCATCCACGAGTAGACCGACGTGAAGGATTCGGCGCTCTTGTCGCCCCGATCGTTCCGAATCAGATACTCCTGCAGCTCGTCGAGCGCTGCGGGCCGCGGCAGGTCCTTCAAGGCGATCGGAATGTCGAGGATCGTGCCGTCCGGCCCGCTGCCGGCGCCGCGCAGGATCAGATTGCTACGCTCGAGGTAGAGAATGTCGCGCAGGATGAAGCGCCCGGCGGGAAACTGCAGGACCACCGGCCCGCTCGCCGCGTTGGCGGCGGCGACAGCGGCGAGAATTGCGGCCGTATCATCGCTCGCCGTCGTCCGGGATGGCACCGAAGTCGGTGACCTCGAGCGTTGCCTCGGGGTGCGGTGGCTCCTGCTCGCCCCAGTGGTAGCCGGCGTAGGAGAAGTCGAGCAGGTAGACGTCGTGGAGCGCTTCGTCAGTCAAGATTGCCGGTGTCCAGGATTCGCTGGCCCGCGCCGCTCCAACCGCCGCGGGCGCCAGGGGTAAAGCGACGATCGCGAGCACGACGACGGCAGCGCCTACCGATGGCCGCTGTCGACGCGGCCGCGCAAACGCCTTCAGCCGCCCGCCGGGCGTCAAGGGCCAACGTCGGACGATCGACATGGCTCGGGCGTTTCACGCCGCGGCATAGGAGCCGTGCTCGACATCGTCGAGAAGCGCGGGGCCTTTGGGTCGCCAGCCGAGAACCGAGCGCGCCCTGACCGCCCGGACGCGGCTGTTGGAGCCGAAGGTGAAGGCGGCGCCGACGCCGCCCCATTCCTTGATCGCATCCTCGAGGGCGATCGGCTCGGTCACACCGCCGAAGCCCAGCATCCGGCTGATCGCCTCGGCCAGCGCCTTCATCGAGGCTTCGCCGTTCTCGGCATAGAAGAAGCTGCCCGGCGGCGCCTTCTCGATCGCCAGCATGTAGAGGTCGACCAGATCGTCGATGTGCACGTTCGACCAGATGTTCAGGCCACGGCCGACGTGGCGGGCGACGCCGCTCTTCCTGGCGAGCGCGATCAGCTTCGGTACCTGGATGCTCTCTTCGTGCGGGCCGTGGCCGGTGCCGTAGATCAAGGGCGGGCAGAGGACCACGCCGCGGACCCCATCCTTGGCCGCGGCCTGCACACGCTGGTTGATCTCGACCCGCAGGACCTTGTCGGGCAGAGGCGTGACCGGCGTGTCTTCGTCGTAGACCTTCGCGCTTGGCTCGCCGCCGGCATTGTCGCCGACGATGCTCGAGCCGCTGGTGTGGAGGAACAGCTTGCCCGTGCCGGCCAGCGCCGGCAGGACGGCGTCCACCGCGTCCCGATTGTCCGCATCGGCGGCGTTGACCACGGCATCGGCAGCCCGCGCGGCCGCGCTCAGCACCTCCCGGTCGGCGAGCGTGCCGCGGACCGGCGCGATGCCGAGCGCCTGCACTTTCGCCGCCGCCTCCGACGAGCGCACCAACCCGCTCACCTCGTGACCCTCGGCAACCATGCGGACCGCGACCGAGCCGCCGATGTAGCCGCTCGCGCCGGTGACGAATACGCGCATGACGTTCCCTTCTCGGTGAAGGCCGCGATCGGCTGCCAGGCGGCCGGACCCCGCAACCCGGTGGACAATGTAGCATGCGGCCTCGGTTGTGTCGGCGCGGTCGATATGTGAGAAGAGCGGGTCAGGGTTGTGCCCGACCGCAGGCAGTGTCCGACGGTCGTGGTCGAGTGCAGTCAGACCGCAGATCGGAGGAGGTCATGTCCCACGTCGACGTCTTTCCCGTGCCCGAGGCGTTCGCCAGGTCCGCCCACTGCGACGATGCCAAGTACCGGGCCATGTACCAACGCTCGATCGAGGATCCGGACGGCTTCTGGGCCGAGCAGGCAAGCGGATCGACTGGGTCAAGGCGCCGAGCAGGATCAAGAACGTCGACTTCCGGGACAACGCGCGCATCCGCTGGTACGAGGACGGCGTCCTGAACGTCGCCTACAACTGTATCGATCGCCATCTCGCGACCCGCGGCGATCAGACCGCGATCCTCTGGGAGGGCGACGACCCGAAGATCGACCGCAAGATCACCTACCGCGAGCTGCACGAGCAGGTCTGCCGGCTCGCCAACGTCCTGAAGGGCCTGGGCGTCAAGAAGGGCGACCGGGTCACGATCTACATGCCGATGATCCCCGAGACCGCCTTCGCCATGCTCGCCTGCGCGCGGATCGGCGCCATCCACTCGGTGGTGTTCGGCGGCTTCTCGCCCGACAGCCTGGCCGACCGGATCAACGACTGCGCCAGCAAGCTCGTGATCACCACCGATGGCGGCAAGCGCGGCGGGCGCAACATCCCGCTCAAGGGCAATACCGACGAAGCGCTCAAGCGGTGCGCGGCCGACGTCGAGGTCCTGATGTTCCGCTACGCCAAGACCGACGTCGCGTTCAACCAGGGCCGCGATCACGACGCCTATCGGATGATGGCCGAAGCTTCGGCGGACTGCCCGCCCGAGCCGATGAACGCCGAGGACCCGCTGTTCATCCTCTACACCTCGGGCTCGACCGGCAAGCCCAAGGGCGTGCTGCACACCACCGGCGGCTATCTGGTCTACGTCGCGCTGACCCACGAGTACGTGTTCGACTACCACGACGGCGACGTCTACTGGTGCACCGCCGACGTCGGCTGGGTCACCGGCCACAGCTACATCGTCTATGGCCCGCTCGCCAACGGCGCGATCACGCTGATGTTCGAGGGCGTGCCGAACTACCCGACCGTCTCGCGCTTCTGGGAGGTCGTCGACAAGCACAAGGTGCAGATCATCTACACCGCGCCGACCGCGATCCGCGCCCTGATGCGGCACGGCGACGATCCGGTCAAGAAGACCTCGCGCAAGAGCCTGAAGCTGCTCGGCACGGTCGGCGAGCCGATCAATCCCGAGGCCTGGCTCTGGTACTACAACGTGGTCGGCGAGCGGCGCTGCCCGATCGTCGACACCTGGTGGCAGACCGAGACCGGCGGCATCCTGATCACGCCGCTGCCCGGCGCGATCGCGACTCAAGCCCGGCTCGGCGACCCTGCCGTTCTTCGGCGTCCAGCCGGCGATCGTCGACGGCGACGGCCACCTCCTCGAGGGTCCGTGCGAGGGCAACCTGGTCATCCTCGACGCCTGGCCCGGCCTGATGCGGACCGTCTACGGCGACCATGCGCGCTTCGTTCAGACCTACTTCACCACCTTCGCCGGCCTCTACTTCACCGGCGATGGCGCGCGCCGCGACGAGGACGGCTACTACTGGATCACCGGCCGGGTCGACGACGTGATCAACGTCTCGGGCCACCGCATGGGCACCGCCGAGGTCGAGAGCGCGCTGGTCGCCCACCCGGCCGTCGCCGAGGCGGCGGTGGTCGGCTTCCCGCACGACATCAAGGGCCAGGGCATCTACTGCTACGTCACCCTGACCGCGGGCGAGGAGCCGAGCGAGGAGCTGAGGAAGGAGCTGGTGCAGTGGGTCCGGAAGGAGATCGGGCCGATCGCCACCCCCGATCTGATCCAGTGGGCGCCCAGCCTGCCCAAGACCCGCTCCGGCAAGATCATGCGCCGCATCCTGCGCAAGATCGCGGCCAACGAGCACGATCAGCTGGGCGACACCTCGACGCTCGCCGAGCCGGGCGTGGTCGACGATCTGGTCGAGAACCGGATGAACCGCTGACGACAGCGTGCCGACGGCAAGCCTGCGCCAGCCTTAGGGACGCTGGCCTTGCGTTGGCCCTATGTAGGGTATCTCTGGGCTGCTCAATGGATTGACGATGATGTAACAATTCGCTACATAGCGTAGCGTGTACCGGCTTGAGATCACCAAGCCTGCCGTTCGAACTCTGAGGCGAATTCCGGCCAACGTCGCGCGGCTGATTCGGGCAAAGCTCGATCAGCTGGCGCAGGATCCGATGGGAGCTCAGCCGAACGTAACCCCACTGAAGGGCAGGCCCGGCTATCGCCTGCGCGTCGGGGACTGGCGGGTGGTCTACGAGCTGGATCATGCGGGGCGCAGGCTGATCGTCCTCGACATCGGCCCGAGAGGTAGCATCTATGACGGATAGGCCTCTGATTCTCGAACATGAAGGACGGCCGGCGTACGTGGTCGTTCGCTATGAGGTCTGGCAGAACCTGCTGGAACGAGCCGACGACGCCGAAGCGGTCCGGGCGTTCGACCGGGCCAAGGCCGAGGCCGATCAGGAGACGGTGCCGATCGCTGTGGCCGATGCCCTGCTCGCCGGGCAGAACCCGATCCGGGTCTGGCGCGGCTACCGCCGCCTCACGCAGGAACAGCTGGCGCAAGCCGCTGGCGTGCGGCGCGCCTATGTCGCGCAGCTGGAGAGCGGCAAGCGGCGCGGTTCGACCAAGGTTCTGGCGCGCATCGCCCCAGCGCTCGGCGTCGAGATCGAGGACCTGATTTGAGCTGACGGGCCCCGCCCGGGGGAAGACCAGGCATCCCATCGAGCGGTGCCGCGCTCAGGCCCGCTTCTCGAGCCAGAGGCTGCTTTCGAGCCCCGCGGCGTCCTGCGGCAGCTCGGCCAGAACGCCGCGCGCCAGGAGCCCGGGTCGCCGGGTGCGGACGTAGTGGCTGGCGAAGCGGAGCGCATAGGCGCCGCCCTGGAGCAACGGCGCAATCGCCTGCTGCTCGTTATAGCCCCGCCAGGCCCAGGCATCGGGATAGGCATCGGGCAGAAAGACGTCGTGGAAGTGCACCAGGACGCCCGGTACGAGGCGGGGCAAAATCCGGTTCAGCAGCCAGTCGACGTCCGTGCCCGGCACCAGGATGTGGCTCGAATCGATGAACAGAACGTCGCCGCCCTGCAAGGTTTTGAAGCAGCTCTCGGGGGCCTGCTGGAGCGTGGTCTCGAGCCGGTAAACGTCGAGACCTTCGAGCGTCGCGCGCGGCTCGGGGTCGATGCAGAGCAGTGTCGTCGCGAGCCCATGATCCGCGATCGCGCGAGCCAGAAACCGGGTCGAGTGACCCGAGCCGATCTCGATGATCCGCCGGGGCCGGGCCCGGCAGACCACGGCGTAGGCGGCAGCCGCATCGAGGGTCGGAAACCAGGCCTGATCGAAGCGCGGCGCCGGCGCGGGACCGCCGAGGCGGCGCAGATGCGGCGCCAGATCGTCGATCGCGCCGAGCACCCGCTCGAACGCTGACCAGCGGGCGGCGAACAGCCCCTCAAGGGCCGGATAGGCGCAGGGTTCGACCGCCTCGGCATAGCGATAGGGGATGAAGAAGCCCCGCGCCCGACCGCCCAGGAGGGTGGCCAGACCCATGACCAGACGGCGGCGGCGACCGCGCCCGGGATCAAGCCGTTGGTAACCAGATCTTTGGATCACCCGAGCCTGCTCGCGCACCGCTCAGGCGTGGAGCACCATGCCCTCCTGCGCCACTTTCGAGCCGGGCAGGGCGCGCCCGAGCTCCTCGGCGATCCGGTCGAGATCGGCGTCGGTGTGATCGGGATCGTGGTGGAACGCGATCAGCTGCCTGACGCCGGCCGCCTCGCAGAGCCGCACGCCTTCGTTCCAGGTCGAATGTCCCCAGCCGCGAAAGCAGGGATACTCCTCGTCGGTGTAGGTGGCGTCGTAGATCACGAGCTGGCTGTCGCGGATCAGGGCGATGATGGTCGCATCGAGCGTGCCTTCCCGATGCTCGGTATCGGTGACGTAGCAGATCGCCTTGCCGCCGTACTCGAGCCGATAGCCGGTCGCCCCATTGGGATGATTGAGCGCCGCGGTGCGCAGGACGATGCCCGGCGCCGGCTCGAGGATCTCGCCGGCCGTGAAGTCGTGAAAGGCGATGCAGGCGTGCATGATGTTGAGCGGCACGGGGAAAATCGGCGCCCGCATCATGTCGGCCAGGACTGCCTGCAGGGCCCCGGGCCGACCGCCGAGGTGACCGGCCCAGAGCTCGAAGCAGTTCTTGGGGCTGTAGGCCGGGCGAAAGAAGGGGAAGCCGTTGATGTGGTCGACGTGAGTATGGGTCAAGAAGATCTGCGCCGAGATGCCGTTGTGGCCGGTCATGCTGGCGCCGAGGGCGCGCAGGCCGGTGCCGGCGTCGAAGATCAACCGCTGGTCACCGCACATGACCTCGACGCAGGATGTGTTGCCGCCGTAGCGCAACGTCTCCGGGCCGGGGCAGGGCACGGTGCCCCGCACCCCCCAGAACCGCAGCCAGAAGTCGTCTCTCACCGCCATTCCCGCCTGCCCTTTTCGTCCCAGCAAACAGGAATTCCGGGCCAAGCACAAGGCCTCGACGCAGAACCTCGAAGCGGTAGCTGCTAACCCATAGTATCATAGGTTGCGTGCGCTTTCCGCATATAGGTAGAGAAAGTAGCGTTCCTGCGCTACCCCCTGAGGCGGCGCGAGCGGGATCAGATCGGGCGCCAGAATCGGCTGATCGGCGACCACCCAGGCCCCCTCGGCGAGCAATGGCGGCAGGCAACGGGCGAGCCAGGCGGCAAGCGCCCGGTTACCCTCGGGATCACCGGTGCCGACGTCGCTGTGCACCAGGGCCGCGGGGCCGGGCAGGCGGCCGCGGGCGGCCGGCAGCGTGGCTCGGAGGTCGCCGAGGATGAGGTGCGCCGGATCGGGAATGCAGGCGGGGTGCGCCGCCACCTCGCGCTCGAACACGAAGATCTCGCGCTCGGGCAAGCACTCGCGCAGATGATCGTAGGTGCGGCCGTTGCCAAGACCGAGCTCGAGCACCGGCCCGGGCAGATCGCGGATCGCCGCCGCTGCCAGGTTCAGGCAGGCGCGCTGCGCCTCCAGACGGCGGATGAAGCTGTCGAGACGGCTCATGGGCACCGACTTCCAGTGGTTGGCGCGTGCACTCTGGCAGGCTCCGGCCCGCGGTCAATCGCAGGCCATTGCCCGGACCAGGTCGATCGCCGGGCCTGGCCGATCAGCGCTCAATCGGCGATTGCGCTTGCACGGCCTCTTCGCCCGGCCATAACACCGCATCGATAGCGTCCGGAACTTCCGTTGGAGATGCCCATGCACCGGCTGTTCGCCCTGATCGCTTTGCTGCTCGCGGGCGGCGCCGCTCACGCCGACCCTCTGGAGCTCGAGGGCAAATTCGTCCAGGGCGGGCTGGTTCGCGGCCATGTCCCGCCGGGCAGCGAGGTGCGCTTCGCCGGGCGCAGGCTGCGCGTCGACCAGCAGGGCCGCTTCCTGTTCGGCTTCGGGCGGGACGAGGCGCCGGCCGTGTCGCTGATCGTCCGCTATCCCGACGGCACCGAGGCCAAGCAGCGGCTCGAGGTCGCAAAGCGTGACTACGAGGTACAGCGAATCAACGGCCTGCCGCCCGGCCAGGTCACGCCGAGTGCCAAGGACCTCGTGAAGATCCGCGCCGACGCCCGACTGATCCGACGCGGCCAAGGCGCGCGATACGGCGGAGGCGGGCTTTGCCGAGGCGTTCATCTGGCCGGTGACCGGTCCGATCAGCGGCGTCTATGGCAGCCAGCGGATTCTGAACGGCAAGCCGCGCCAGCCGCACCGCGGCGTCGACGTCGCGGCGCCCGCGGGCACGCCGATCGTCGCCCCGGCCGACGGGGTGGTCTCGCTGGCCACGCCCGACATGTACTTCACCGGCGGCACGGTGATGATCGACCATGGCCATGGTCTGGAGAGTCTCTACGCGCACATGCGGGCGGTCCGCGTCGCGGTCGGTCAAACGGTGCGCCAGGGCGAGGTGATCGGCGAGGTCGGCGCAACCGGCCGGGTGACCGGCGCGCATCTGCATTGGGGCGTGTTCTGGTTCGAGCGGGCGATCGATCCCGCCCTGCTGGTCGGGCCGATGCCGCCGTCCTGAAGGCGGGTCGGCGTTGGTTAAGGCGTCGTTATGATTCGGGGGCTATCCTGCCCCGCTGCCTACCCTTGGGTGATGCTCAAACCAACGCAGGACCTTCGAGGCGACCATGCAGGCATCGTCGGAGCGCGGCCAAGTCGAAACCCAGCTGCTCGCGTATGTGAAGCGCCTCGAGCGCAACTACTACGACTGGCGGGCGGTCCACCTGCATCTGTCGCGTCTGCGGGCCCACAATCGGCGTGATTATCAGCTGCGGGTCGCAGCCAGCGAGTTCGATGGATTGTTGCGCCAGTTCAACAGCGAGCTGTTTCAACTGAGCAACGGCGACATCGTCTATGTCTGGCACGGCGGCACCTTCGCCAACGTCGATCCGGTGGTGCTGCGCCTGCGCTACCTGTTCAGCAACGATCCGCTCACCATTGCGGCGGACGGCGAGGCCGATCGGAACCCCGAGCAGGTGCTCGAGCCCGGCAGCAGCAACGATCTGCCTTCGCCAGCCAAGTTCTGCAGCTGGTTCGAGCTTGAGCGGGAGTACGACACCTTCTGCTTCCATCTCGAAGAGTACATGGACACGCTCCAGCAAAACGGCGCGCGCACCACGCGGGCCGAGGAGCCGCTCGACCCGGCGCGCCTGGCGCGGATCGAGACCAGCCTCGCGACGATGGACCTCTCGGGCTTGATTCGCCGCCAGGCGGTCTGCGCGCTACTACCCCAGGCCAGCCCGCAGCCGCTGTTCGCCGAGATCTACGTCGCGATCCGCGAGCTCGCCACCCTGCTGGTGCCGGGCGTCGATCTGACCGCCGACACGTGGCTGTTCCAGCGGCTCGCCGAGTTGCTCGACCGCCGGCTCCTGTCCTGCCTCGCCAAGCACGAGCTCGGCGTGCCCGAAGGAGCGATCAGCGTCAATCTGCGCCTGGCGACGCTGCTGTCGCCCGAATTCCTCAAATTCCATCAGGAGTTCCGCCGGCAGGCGGCGGTGCCGGTGATCATCGAGCTCCAGCTGATCGACATCTACGCCGAGCTCGGCGCCTATCTGTTCATCCGCGAGTTCCTGCGCGAGCGCGGCTATCTGGTGTGCATCGACGGCCTGCACTACCTGCATCTGCCGCTGATCGACCGCAAGCGGCTCGGCGCCGACCTGGTCAAGATCATCTGGACGCCGGATCTGCTCGACGGGATGAACGAGGACCGCCACATCGAGCTCAAGGCCGCAATCAAGCGGGCGGGGGTCGATCGCGTGATCCTCTGTCGCTGCGATACCACGGACGCGATCCGCTGGGGCCAGTCGTTCGGAATCCGGCTGTTTCAGGGGCACTATGTCGATTCCCGGCTGCGCTCCGCACGGCCGCCGGCGATCGCCGCCGCCCGCCGGGCGCTACGGGGCAATTCGGGGCGGTAGCTCTAGGCGGTGAGCTGATGGCCGGTCGACGCCAGCGGATCGGGCAGCGTGAGGAGCTCGGCGGCCCGAAATTCCACTTGCCCGGACAGCCCGGCGACGTCACGCGCCGCTATGAACAGCGCGCGGATGTCCTGCTGCAGGGCGGCATCGAGCGAGGCCTCGGTGCGGACGAGCAGATCGAAGCGGCGCGCCTGACAGAGCGCATCCAGCTGGCAGCGCCCCAGATGACTGAACTCGAGCTCGAACACCGCCCTTCGGCTGCCTGACGAGCGGTCGCGCTCGGGCTTGGGCCGGCGATCGGGATCGAGCGTCGCCTCGCGCAGATAGAGCCTGAGCGGAGCGGGCTCCGCCGTGCCGAGCGGCATCAAGAGGATCCGCCAGCCACCCGCTTGCGGCTCCTGCGCGCGGCGGCCGAGCTCGGCCAGAGCGGCGCGCAGCGCGCCCGAACTCGATGCCCGCCCTGGCGCCGCCGGCATCGGCTCGGCCGCCCGGCTCCGGCGGCGTGCCGACGGCATGGAGCCGTTGCACCCAGCGCAGCAGCTGGGCGGCCAACGCATGGTCCGGCTGCGGCAGCCGCAGTGCACTGGTGTCGGGGGCCGATCTGTGACCTCCCGCCGCGCTCGCTTGGTAGCCAAAGCGTCGATCAGCACACGAAGCGGAGCATCGGCTGCCGGTAGCTCGGGCTCACCCGCCAAATCGAGCGAGGCAAACCCCTGCGGCAGGACGAGTTGCAGCCTCGCGCCGATCGGCAGATCCAGCGGTGTCTCGAGGCGCAGGGCCAATCCCGCGGTCCGCAGAAGCAGCCGCCCCTCCAGGGTCACGGTCGATCACCTCGGCGGGCATCGTGGCATTCGCCACCGGAGGTGCCGCCTGACCGGGCAGCACGGGCGCGCTCGAAGTGCCGGGAGCCGGCGCTGCTGCCGTCGACACTGGTGACGGCGAGCTGGCTGGCGGCGCGCCCTCAGTCTGCGCTGGCGGCGCAACAGGTTCCGCGTCATGGCCGGTTGCGGCGGCGATCCAGACCGGGGCCGGCGCGGCGCCCGGGCGACCGTCCGGACCGATCGGGCGGGCTTCGACCTGTACGCCGGCGCCGGGTTGCAGAGCGCGCTCCTCCATGGGCGGAGCTTCGGCCGCCTGGGTACGTTCGGCCGTCGTAGCCACCGGCTGCAGGCGGACCGCGACCGGCGGCGCAAGCATTCGGTCAGCAACCGCCAACAGACGGCCGGGCTGCTCCCGGCGGACCGCGGCGGCGAAGTCGAGGGCGAGCGTCGCGCCCCGCGGCAGCGGCGGTGCGCCGTCGAGCCGCCAGCGATGGCCGGCGGCCTCGATCAGGGGACCGTGCCGGGTGATCGCGACGACGACTGCGCCGACGGGCTGGCCGCCGACCCGTCCCTCGCCGGCGGCAGCCAGGCCCTCGGCCGACGGTTGGCTGCCGAGCGGCAGCAGGGCGGACAGCGGCGGGATCGAAATGGTCATGCAGCGCTCGCGAGCTGCCGGGCGAGCGCTTCCACGTCCCTCGCTGCGGGGCTGCTCGGGTGGCGCAGCAGGAACGGCGTCTGATGCCGGATCGCATCCGCAACCCTCGGATCGCGCCGAACCACGCCCGCGAGCGGCGGCCTGAACTGCAGGAAATGCTCGCAGACGCGCGCGAGGCCTTGATAGGTCTGGCGCCCGGCGTCATGGCCCGCCGCCAGATTGACCACCAGCCGCAGGCGATCGCCGCCATCGGCCCGATGGCTGAGCTTGATCAGAGCATAGGCGTCGGTCAGCGCGGTCGGCTCGTCGGTCGTGACGACCAGACGGATTCCGGCGGCCGCCAACAGCTGGCGCACCGCGTGGTCGACGCCGGCCGGCAGATCGAGCAGGGTGAGGTCGTAGCTTCGAGCGAGTGCGCGCAGCTCGGCGAGCAGCCGCTCCAGGAGATCCGGATCGAGCAGGCCGAGCTCGCCCGAGCCCGAGCGGCCGGGCACGAGATCGAAGCCGCCGGTCTCGACCTCGCGGACCGCCTCATCGAGACGACAGCGGCCGGTCAGTACGCTCGCCAGATCGCGGCCCGGGCCGAGGCCGAGCTGAACGTCGACATTGGCGAGGCCGAGGTCGCCATCGAACAACAGGACGCGCTGGTCGAGGCGGCCGAGCGCCTGAGCGAGGCTGATCGCGAGCCAGGTCTTGCCGACGCCACCCTTGCCCGAAGCTACGGCGATGATCCGGCTCATTCGGCCTCTCCCTTCGCTCGTTGGCCACCGCCGGCCATCGCCTCGCGGCGCAGAAGCAGGCGGGCGAGGCCAGCCGCCGTCATCGGGCTGAGACCCTGGCCGATCGTCGGGCCGATGCCGGCCTCGCAGAACGCCAGACCGGCCGCCGCCGCGGCGAGCATGCCGCCCAGACGCTTGGCCGCGTCGAGCTTGGTGGCCAGGAGCCGGCGGGCGCCGAGCGCGGCATAGGTGTGGCCGATGTCGGCGCAGTCGGCGACGCCGAGGCCCGCTGCCAGGACCAGGACCGGCTGCCCGCCGCTCGCTTCGAGCAAGGTCGACAACAGGCCGAGGTCCGACGGTTTGAACGGGTTGAAGCCCGGCGTGTCGATTAGCAGCGAGTCCGCCGTGCGCCGCGCTACGAGCTGGCTAAGCGCTGCCGGCTCCGACGCTCGACTCCGGCCGCAGCTGCAGCGGTGCCAGCAATGCCCGCAGCTGCTCGAGGCCGCCCGCGCGGCTGGTGTCGGTGGTCGCCACGGCGACGCTTCGGCCATCGAGCACGGCGCGCGCGGCGAGCTTGGCAACCGTGGCCGTCTTGCCCGCGCCGGGCGGGCCCGAGAGCAGAAGCGGTGCTCGGCCGGCCAGCGCGAGCGGCTCGAAGCGGAACGTCTGCATGCAGAGCCTGGCTCAAGGCGGCGAGCGGGTCGTCGTCGAGGGTTGCAGAGGCGGCATCGAGCAGCCGGGCGCGAAGTGACTCCGGCAGCTCATGATGGGCGGCCATGGCGGCGAGGCGCTCGATGGCGCGCGAGGCCCCGCGCGGCGGCGCGAGCAGCTCGGCCAGATCCAGATCCTCGTTCTCGATCGCGCCGGTGATCCGGACGCCACCGTCGGCGAGCTCCTGGGTCGCGACGATGATCGCATCGGCACCGAGCTGCGCGCGCAGCATGGCCATGGCCTGCTGGGGATCGGGCGCGACGAGGGTCTTGAGCCGCATGATGATGAAGCGGGCTCACACCTGACCGAGAGTCCGGATCCGGGCCTTGGGATGAATTTCGTTCTGCGACAGAACTACCGTGGCCGGTCGGAACCGCTCGACGATCGAGCGAACGTAGGCGCGCACGCCGGGAGTCGTGACCAGGACCGGCAGCTCGCCGCGCATCGCCTGCTGCTCGAAGACCTCGCGCAGGCGGCCGATGAAGGCCTGCAGCCTGCTTGGCGCCATTGCCAGCTGGCGCTCGTCGCCCTGGCCGATCAAAGCCTCGCCGAATGCCTGCTCCCACTCCGGCGAAAGCGTGAGGATCGGGATGTAGCCGGCCTCGGCGGTATGGGCGTGGCTGATCTGGCGGGCGAGGCGGGCGCGCACGTGCTCGGCGAGCACGATGGTGTTCTGGCTCGCGCCCACCGCCTCGCCGATCGCCTCGACGATCAGCGCCAGATCGCGGATCGAGATCCGCTCCGCCAGCAGGGTCTGCAGCACCCGCTGGATGCCGCCGACGCTGATCCGGCTGGGCACCAGATCGTCGATCAGCTTCTGGTAGTCCTTCGACAGCTCGTCGAGGAGCTTCTGGGTCTCGGCGTAGGTCAGCAGCTCGGCCAGATTGTCCTTGATGATCTCGGTCAGATGGGTAGTCAGCACGGTCGCCGGATCGACTACCGTATAGCCGCGAAAGCTCGCCTCCTCGCGCAGATTCTGGAGCGAGCCACATGGCCGGCAGACCGAAGGTCGGCTCGGTGGTCTCTTCGCCGGGAAGGGTGATCTTGTCGCCCTTGGGGTCCATGACCAGCAGCATGTTCGGGCGGAGCTCGCCGCGCCCGGTTTCGACCTCCTTGAGCTTGACCACGTAGGTGTTGGCCGGCAGCTGGATGTTGTCCTGGATGCGGACCGGCGGCATGACGAAGCCGAGCTCGCCCGCGAGCTGCCGGCGCAGCGCCTTGATCTGATCGGTGAGCCTGGGGCCACCCGCCTCGCCGATCAGCGCGAGGAGACCGTAGCCGAGCTCGAGCCGAAGCGGATCCATGGCGAGCGCGGCGCTGATCGGCTCCTCGCTCGGCAGCCTCGCCGCCTCCTTCGGTCGCCGCCGCCTCGTCCATGGACGGGCGCCCGAGACGCCAGGCGAGTGCGCCGCTTGCGCCCGACAGAAGCAGGAACGGCAGCAGCGGCAGGCCCGGCAGCACCGCGAGCAGGGCCAGCAGCCCGCTGGTCGTCGCGAGCGCGCGCGGATGGGCGCCGAACTGGCCGAACAGCGCCCGATCGGTGCGCTCGGCGACGCCCGCCTTGGCAACCAGGAGGCCGGCCGCGGTCGAGACGATCAGCGCCGGAATCTGGGAGACCAGACCATCGCCGACGGTCAGCAGGGTGTAGCTGCGCGCCGCCTCGGCCAGGCTCACCCCCATCTGGCCGACGCCGATGATCAGCCCGCCGATCAGATTGATGAAGGTGATCAGGAGCCCGGCGATGGCGTCGCCGCGGACGAATTTGGCGGCACCGTCCATCGCGCCGTAAAAGCTGCTCTCCTCCTCCAGCTGCCGGCGCCGCTTCTTGGCCTCCTGCTCGTCGATCAGGCCGGCCGACAGATCGGCGTCGATCGCCATCTGCTTGCCGGGCATCGCGTCGAGGGAGAAGCGGGCCGAGACCTCGGCGATGCGGCCGGAGCCCCTGGTGATGACCACGAAGTTCACGATCACCAGGATCGCGAACACGATCAGGCCGATCACGAAGTTGCCCTGCATGATGAAGCCGCCGAAGGCCTGGATCACCCGGCCGGCCGCAGCGGTGCCCTCGTGACCGTCGGCCAGAATCAGCCGGGTCGACGCGAGGTTCAACGCCAGCCGCAGCATGGTCGCGATCAGCAGAACCACCGGAAAGGCGCTGAATTCGAGCGGCTTCTCGATGAACAGCGAGGTCAGCAGGACCAGGACCGAGAAGGTGATCGAGACGGCCAGCAGCAGATCGAGCAGGAGCCGCGGCATGGGCAGGATCAGGACCACCAGGATGCCGATGATGCCGATCGCGAGCGCGATGTCGCCCTGGCGAAGCGTGCTGCCGAGGCGGCCGAGCAGCTCGCCCGGCGCGATGGTGAGGTTCGGCACCACCGGCTGGCCCAGGCGCCCGCTCAGGCGCCCTCGGCCAGCGCGTCAGCGAGCCCGATCCCGCCGCCGCTCGGCGGCGGGATCGCCACGCCTTCGCCGCCGTACTGGCGCAGCTTGTTGCGCAGCGTGCGGATCGAGATGCCGAGGATCGTGGCGGCGTGGGTCCGGTTGCCGAGGGTGTGCTGCAGGGTCTCGAGGATCAGGTGGCGCTCGACCTCGGCGACGGTGCGGCCGACCAGAGGCAGGGCGGCGGCGGGCTCCCTGGCCCGCCCCGCGATCGCGTTGCCCTGCGGCAGGATGGCTTCGGGACCGATCTCGTCGCCGCTCGCCAGGAGCACGGCGCGATGGATGCAGTTCTCGAGCTCGCGCACGTTGCCCCGCCAGGCATGCTGGCGCAGGCGGGCGAGCGCCGGCGTCGCTGAGCGGGCGCGCCGGCAGGCCGTTGGCGCTGGCGTACTTGGTCGCGAAATGCTCGGCGAGCGGGCGCAGATCGCCCGGCCGCTCGCGCAGCGGCGGCAGATGGAGATTGACCACGTTCAGCCGGAACAGCAGGTCCTCGCGGAACCGCCCCGCGGCGACTTCGGCCTCCAGGTCGCGATTGCTGGTGGCGATCAGCCGGATGTCGACCTTGACCGGCCGGCTGCCGCCGACGCGATCGATCTCGCGCTCCTGGATCGCGCGCAGCAGCTTGGCCTGCAGGCGCGGGTCCATCTCGCTGACCTCGTCGAGCAGCAGCGTGCCGCCGCTCGCTTCCTCGAACTTGCCGATCCGCCGCGCGCTCGCCCCGGTGAAGGCGCCCTTCTCGTGGCCGAACAGCTCGGATTCCAGGAGGTTCTCGGGAATCGCCGCGCAGTTGACCGAGACGAAGGCGCGCTCGGCCCGCCGGCTGTGTCGGTGCAAATAGCGGGCGACCATCTCCTTGCCCGTGCCGCTTTCGCCGGTGATCAGGACGCTTGCTTCGGAGGGCGCGATCTGCCGGGCGACGCCGAGCAGCGCGTGCATCGCCGGGATCCTCGAACACCAGCCCCTGCCGATCGTCGCCGACCGCCGCGAGGATCGCGGCGATCAGCTTCGGATCGGGCGGCAGCGGCAGGAACTCCTTGGCGCCCGCCTTGACCGCCGCGACCGCGGCGCGCGCGTCGGTGCGTACGCCGTAGGCGACCACCGGCAGGAAGATCCGCTCGGCCGCGAGCGCCCGGATCAGCCTGGCGATGTCGGCCGCGACATCGATCAGAATCGAGATCCGCGCCCCGGCCAGCGCACAGCTCGTCGAGGGCGACATCTGGCGACAGGACGTGGCGCAGCGTCGCCCCCCGCTGCACGGCCATCGCGATAGCAGCGACGATCTCATGGCTGTGCGCGCCGACGATCAGGACCCGCATCGAAGCTGTTCCCAGGCTTGCCGGTTGCCGGTCCGGACTGGAGCGATCGGTTCCGCGGGCATCACGTCTCGGTCTTGATGATTTCGGTCATGGTCACGCCGAGCCGGTCGTCGAGGATCACCACCTCGCCGCGCGCGACCAGGCGGTTGTTGACCAGGATGTCGATCGATTCGCCGACCTTGCGGTCGAGCTCGACCACGGCGCCGCGGCCGAGCCGAAGCAGCTGGCTGACCGGCATGGTCGTCTTGCCGAGCACCGCCGAGAGCTGGACGGGAATGTCGTAGACCGCGCCCAGATCCTCGGCCTTGCCGACGGATCGCGGCGGCGCGGGCGGTGCCTCTGCCGGGGCCGGCAGCCAGCCATCCGCGCCCTCCTCATCACCGCTCGAGGCCGGCTCCGGATCAGCGCCGGGCCGGTGCGTTCCCGGGCTCGCTCGAAGTCATCCGGATCGAACTTTTCGGTCGGGTCGCTCATGGCTCTCGCGTCTCCGTACGGGCATCATCGATGTGTGCCGCCCCGGACTGGCCCGACCCTGCGCCCGTCCGCTCGGCAGGCAGCCAGGCTTCGACCAGGGCACTCGCCTCCGCCTCCAGCCGGGCGAGGTCGCGCACGGCCGCGCCGTCCTGCCACTCGAGGCGGGCATCGCCCGGAGCGAGTTTGGCATCGGCGATCACCCCGATCTCGCCCCGATAGCCGGCCTCGGCGGCCACGCGGGCGAGCGCCGCCTCGGCCGGCCTCGACCAGGTCCGGGGCAAGACGCAGCTCGAGCCAGGGACAACCCTCGAGCCGCGCGACGACCTCCTGCAGCATCGCCTCGATGTCGGCCAGCGGCTGGCGCGCGAGCGCCCTCGGCACCAGAGCGCGCGCCAGCGCGAGCGCGAGCTCCCCGCTGGCGCCGGCGCGGGCCGCGAGCGTGCGCTCGAGGCCGGCCTGGCCGTGCGCCAGCCCCGCGGCGATCGCCGCGAGTGCTTCGACGCGGCGATGCTCGAGGCCCGCCGGATCTCGGCCTCGGCCTCGGCGCGGCCCTCGGCAGCGCGCCGCCGCGACCGCGAGCCGCGCAGCTCGGCCTCGCTGAAGGTCGGCGGCGGCGGTGCCGGCGGGTCGGCTGGCGTACAGGACGCCTCGGGCGGATCGAGCGGCGGGTAGCTGAAGCGCGGCGCCGGCGCCCGACCCGCGCCGGGCCGCGCCAGCGCTGCGCGACGCCGGCGACGAAGGCCGCAGCCACGCCGTCGAAGGAATCGTCGAAGCGAAAGCGCGCTGCCATGACTCAGGCGATCATGTCGTCGTCTTTGCCGTCGGCGATGAAGATCTCGCCGGCGGCCGCCAGATCCTTGGCGGCATTGACGAGCATGATCTGCGCCTCCTCGACATCGCGCAGACGCACCGGCCCCATGGCCTCCATGTCGTCGCGCAGGATCTTGCCGGCGCGCTCCGACATGTTGGCGAAGAACAGCTCGCGCAGCTTCTCGCTCGCCCCCTTGAGCGCGAGACCGAGCCGGCTGGTGTCGACCGAACGCAGCAGGGTCTGGATACCCGGTCCGGTGAGCTTGGCCAGATCCTCGAAGGTGAACATCAGCGCGCGGATCCGGTCGGCCGACTTCCTTGTTGCGCTCCTCGAGCATCTCGAGGAAGCGGGTCTCGGTCGAGCGCTCCAGATAGTTGAAGATTTCCGCCATGATCTCGTGATTGTCGCGGCGATGGGTGCGCGCCAGGTTCGACATGAACTCCGCCCGCAGGGTCCGCTCGACGTCGTTAAGGATGTCTTTCTGGACCGCCTCCATGCGCAGCATGCGCATCACGGTCTCGATCGCGCCCTCCTCGGGCAGGCTCGGCGAGCACGCGGGCGGCATGCTCGGGGCGGATCTTGGAGAGCACCACGGCGATGGTCTGCGGATACTCGTTCTTGAGGTAAGAGGCGAGCACGGTCTCGTCGACGTTGCCGAGCTTGTCCCAGACGGTGCGCCCGGCGGGACCGCGGATGTCCTCCATGATCGCGGCCACCTGATCGTCCTCGAGCAGCTGGCGGAGCAGGCGCTGGGCCGTCTCGTGGCTGCCGACCAGACCGCCGACGCTGCCGATGCGGCCGACGAAGTCGCGGAACAGGGCCTCGACCAGATCGCCCGCGACCACGCCGAGCTTCGACATCGCCTGGGTGATCTCCCTGATCTCGTCGATCTCGAGCTTGGCAAACAGCTTGCTCGCGTGCTCTTCGCCGCTCGCGAGCACGAACATCGCCGCCTTTTCGGGCCCGCTCACCCGGTCCAGGTGATCGGCTCGGCCATGCGCGCCCTCCTAGGATCCGTGCAGCCAGGCGCGGATGATCGCGACCGCCTCGTCGGGCGCCTCCTCGATCATGCTCGCGCGCCTGCTGGATCAGATTGGCCCGGGCCTGGGCGCCTCGCGGTCGAGCTCGCGGCTCTCCTGCCCGCCCGCCTGCGATTCCGGCGGCGCCAGGGCGGGCACCTGCGTTCGGGCCGGACAGGCGGCCTGCGTGACACGCGCCGCGCGCACCGCCCGAGGCCAGGGCCGGGCGCGCCGGCGGCAGCAGCCGGTGCAGGACATGGACGCACGACGAGCAAAATCAGCATCAGGGCGACCAGCGCCAGCGCGGCCATTTCCGGAAGCCGCATGACGTCGTACCCGGTCAGCTCGGCCAGGACGGCTCGCGCCTCGGCGGGTGCTGGCGCGGTGAACGGGAGGTTCTTCACCTCGACCACGTCGCCGCGCTTGGCATCGAAGCCGATCGCCGAGCGGACCAGGCTCTCGATCTGGGCGAGCTCCTTGGCGTCGCGTGGGACATAGACCAGCTCGCCGGCCTCGTTCGGGAGCCATCTTGCCATCGACCAGCACCGCCACCGAGAGCCGCCGGACCTGGCCGCCGACCTGGGTCTGATTGCGCACCCTGCGCGAGATCTCGTAGTTGATCGTCTCGTCGGTCCGGGTGCTGTTGTCGGCGTTCGCGCGACCGCTGGCCGGTGTGTCGGCGCCGGCATTGGGCAGGTTGTTGCCGACCGAGACCGAGGTGTTGTTGTCGCGCTCCGAGCTCTGTTTCTTCTCTTCGACGGTCTGCGTGCTGCGCACCACCTGCCCGTCCGGATCAAAGGTCTCCTCGGTCGTCGTGACCTGATCGAAGTCCAGGTCGGCGCTGACTTCGGCCTGGACCCGTCCGGGCCCGAGCGAACGCTCCAGCAGCTCTTCGATGGTCTGCTTCGAGGCGCGCCTCGTAGGCCTCGCGGAACTCCTGCGCCTGGGAGGGCAAGGCGCTCTTCGGGGTGCCGTCGCCGCCGCGCGCGAGCAGGTTCCCTGGTCGTCGACCACGGTGATGCGCTCGGGCAGCAGGTTGGGCACGGCGGCCGCGACCAGATGCTGGACCGCCAGCACCTGGCGCCGGTCGAGCCGGCGCCCGCCGTGCATGAGGAGCGCGATCGAGGCGCTGGGCTCGACCCGGTCGCGACGGAACAGCTCGTGCTCGGGCAGGACCAGATGGACCCGTGCCGACCTGACGCCGGCGATCGAGGCGATGGTGCGGGCGAGCTCGCCTTCCAGCGCGCGGCGCAGATTGACGTTTTCGAGAAAGCGGTGCTGCCGAGCGCGCTCGATCTGATCGAAGATCTCGTCGCCGACGGCGCCGCCGCGGGGCAGGCCCTCCTCGGCCAGCGTCATGCGCAGGCGCAGCGCCTGATCGGCTGGAACGAGGATCGCCTCGCCGTCGCCCTGCAGACGGAAAGGCACGCCCAAGGCCTCGAGCCGGCTGACGATCTGGGCGCTGTCCTCGAGCGCCATCCCGCCGTAGAGCAGGGCGTAGGGCGGCTCGACCGCGCGCAGGACGAGAAAGCCGAAGAAGGCAAGCAGGCCGAGCGCGGTCGCGCCAAGCACGAGCAGCCGGCTCGGGCCGAGCGCAGCGCACGCGTGCCGAGCGCGCGCGCTGCGGACGTGGCCGTGTCACGGTCGGGGGCAGCCTGTTCGGCGCCCGCCGGGGTCGGGCTCAGCGGCTGCTCCATCGGCTCGTCGGCAGGTAGATGGGCTCGGCCCTGCGGGTCGAGCCGGATTCCTAGGCAAACCACGCTGAAGAACTCGTTAAACCAGGCAATTCCTGCCTAGCCGGGGTCTCCACCGGCTCGCGCCGGTGCGGTCGCGGGCTTTCGCCGCGAGCGGCGCCCGGTCACGCCGCCCGCGTCGTCTCAACGAAAGTCCTGGATCCGCGTCACCCGCAGGCCGCCCAGACCATGCTTGTCGATCGCCGCCTCCCAACCCAGGAATTCTTCGGTCGAGAGGCTGTAGCGCCGACAGGCGTCTTCGAGCGACAGCAGTCCGGCGCGCACGGCAGTCACGACCTCGGCCTTGCGACGCGCCACCCACCGCTGGGTATTCGGCGGCGGCAGGTCGTTCAAGGTCAACATCTTGCCGTCCGGACCGACGACACTCTTCAGCCTTTCGCTGGCCATCGTGAGGTTATTTACGTCCGACATCAGCGTTTTCTCCAATTCCCTCGGAGAGGGATATGGCACTGCAGTATCGGAATTCGCTTTTAAGAAAACACTAAGCCAAATAGTAAAAAATTCGTGGATCGAAAATGAATTCACGGATCTATTTGTCCAGCTCTGTCGACCTTCGATTACCTGGTGATGTGGATCAGCTCGTCGAGCATTTGATCAGCCGTTGTGATCACGCGCGCATTGGCTGAATAGGCGCGTTGGGTGACGATCATTTTGGTGAACTCCTCAGCCAGATCGACATTGGCCGCCTTCCAGCGCCGAAGGTGCCACGGTGCCGGCCCCGCCGTTACCGGCTTCGCGCAGATTGAACTCGCCCGACCCCGCGGTCTGGGCGAAGACGTTGCCGGTGCGCGGATCGAGCGCGAGCGGATTGGCGAAGGTCGCGATCGGCAGCTTGTAGATCTTCTGCGTGGCGCCGTTGGTGAAGCGTGGCGATGACGTAGCCCTCGTTGTCGATCGCTGACGCCGCTCAGATCGCCGACTTCGGCGCCGTTCTGCATGCACGAAGGCGACGTTGTAGTCGGCGGTCGAACTGGCTGAGGCCGTCGGCGGCGTCGACCGTACCGAGATCGAAGGCGATCGAGCTGTCGGCCGCGCCGGCGGTATCGAGCCAGTTGATGCCGATGGGCGCGCCGGGCGTGGCGGCGGGGTAGTTGGGCGTGATCGCGGTGCTCGCAAGCGTGCCGTCGCCGTTGAAGGTCACCGTGCCGGTCGCCACCAGGCCGTCCGGATGGTGCCGGTCTCGACCTCGGCCGGATCGGCGTAGATCTCGACGTCCCAGATGTTGGCCGCCGGATCCTTGAGGAAGGCGAGCTGGACGTTGTGGGCGCCGCCCAGCGGATCGATACACCTGGACCGCGCGGACCAGTGGGGCTGCACGCCGCCCGACGCCGGCGGTGGCGGCGAACGTGCGCCATGTCGCCCGGCGCGTAGGCGCCGGCGAAGGCCGCCTGGCTGGCGTCCAGATTGGCGCCGAGCTCGACGTCGGTGGTGGCGGCAGCGAGACCGTTGACGACCCGCACGTTGGCCGTGGTCAGCTGGTTGATGTTGATGATCTGCTCATTGGCGTCGAGCGCCCAGCCCTGGAGATAGAACCCGGCGTTGTTGACGCAGGTTGCCGAGGAAATCCTGCTCGAAGCTACCGGCGCGGGTGTAGAGCTGCTCGCCGCTGCCGTCGGGCTGGTTGTTGACGACGAAGAAGCCGTTGCCGTCGATCGCCATGTCGGTCGGCGAGTCGCTCGCCTGAATCAGGCCCTGCCGGTCGATCCGATAGAGCGTGCTCGCCTTGGCGCCGCCGGGGCTGTAGGTGGCGCTCGCCGCCGAGCGGGTGACCAGGGTCGAGAACTGCGCATCGGCGGCCTTGTACGACACGGTGTTCACGTTGACACGTTGTCCGAGATCATGCCCATGGCCTGGCTTTGCGCGCTCAGGCCCGAGACCCCGGCAAACAGCGATCCGAACAGGCTCATTGGTGGTTCCTCTCATCCGAATGCGCGGCCTTGCTGCCCGCGTTGTCCGTCCGTTCTGCGACGGGGTATCGTTTTCAGCGCATCAGACGCTCGGCGCGCGGCCGGCGGATCGCGGATCAGCGCATCGGCCGGCACCAGCGTGCCGCCGACCGAGAGCATGAGGCGGTCGCCGTCGACTTCGACCCCATCGACCATGCCGCGGAGCGAGGTTTGAACCGGCACCGGCTTCGCCGGCGGCATCGCTCGCCGCGACCTCGACGCGATAGAGGCCATCCGGCAGCGCCTGGCCGCTCTGATCGCGGCCGTTCCAGGGCACGCTATGGCTGCCGGCGGTGGCTTCACCCTGCTGCGTCGCGACCCGTCGGCCGGCGCTGTCGTAGATGCTGATCGCGACGCTGCTTGCGGCGCGATCCGAGGCTGTAGCGGACCTCGGCCGGCTGCGCGCCGCCCAGAGTGATGGTCTGGCCCTTGGTCTCGACTTCGGCGCCGAGGTAGTCGATCGAGCGCGCGATCTGATCCGAGCGGACCAGCGCGACCAGCTGAGTGAGCGTGTCGTTGGTCTTGAGCGCCTGCTCGACGCCGCTGAACTCGACCAGCTGCTGGGTGAACTGATTGGCATCCAGGGGCGAGAGCGGGTCCTGGCTCTTGAGCTGGGCGGTCAGCAGCTTGAGGAAGCTGTCGAAATTGTCGGCGAGGCCGATCCGATTGCTGGCGCCGGCCGAGGCTGTTGCGGCGGCGCCGGAATTGCTCGAAGGCTCGATCTGCATGGGGCGGCATTCCTCCGTTGGCGGCGCTCAGATGCGGAGATCCAGCACCCGCTCGGCGGCGAACCACCGGACCGGCTGGGCTTCGCTCCAATCCCGCTCGGACCCGGTGCTCGCCGGATCGAAGCGCGGCGGCGTCTGGCTCGCGGCGCCCTGCTGGCGCTGCTCCTGCCTGAGCGAGAAGTTCAGACCCTTGTTGTCGAGCTGCAGCCCGGCATGCTGCAGACCGCGCTCGAGGGCGTGACTGTCGCGCTGCAGGACCGCCAGGGTCTCGGGTCGATCGGCCGCGATCTGCGCGCTGACGTGATTGTCGTGGCCGAAGTCGAGCCGGACCTCGACCCGGCCGAGGTCGGGGGGATCGAGCTGCACGACCATCCGCTCGACCCGGTGCGGCGCCGCGGCGGCGATCTGGAGGCCGAGCTGGACAGCGGGCGGCGGCGGGCTCGAGCGGGTCGGCGCGATGGTCGACTCGCCAGGCGGCCCGCCGAGCCGGGTCGTGGTGGTTGCGTCCCCGGCGCTGATCGGGGCGTCGGCCGACCGATCAACATGCTCCAGGGCGACCGGCCGGTCGGAATCCTGCGACGGTCGGGGCGCGATCGGTGGCTGCGCAGTGCCCGCTGCGCGCGGGTTCTGCGAGCGGACGGCGCCTACGTCCGGCTTGGACGAGGCCGGTTCGGGTTCCGTCTCCGTGGTCGCAGTGGCTCCGGGCGGCGTAGGTCGACCGGGCATCGGCACGAGCGAAGCGGCGCTCGCCGGCGGCGCCAGGTTCGGCGATCCGGCGGCTGCCACGGCTGCGCTCTCGGGCCGGTGCACTGGCAGTTCGGCGGGCGCGATCATCCGGGCCGCGGGTTGGGGCGTACCGCCCTGGCGCCGCGCTGGAAGGTGGCGGCGCGGGCGGCGGGGCGCCGCCAGCCAGGGCGGCCGGCGCCGGCCGGAGACCGGGCTGCCCGGGTGGCGGACGCGCCATCGGAATCGCTGCGCTTTTCGGGACCGGGCGCCGTCGCGGCGGCGAGCGATGCGCCCGGTGGAGCAGCGAGCGTCGGCGAGGTCCCTGCCGGCGCCGGCAGCGCGGCGCCCGGAGCCAGCTGCAGCGCCGCCGTGGCAGGTCGGACCTGGCGCGCTGTCGCCTGCCCCATCGGGCCCGCAGTCGCGGCAACCGCAGAATTCGGCGACTGCCGCCGCCGCACCGAGGTCTGAGCTGTCGAGACCCATGACCGCGGCATTGCCGAGCATGAGCGGTGGCGCCGGCAGCAGCCCGGCGAGGAGGATGGCAAAAGCGCCGGCCGCTCCCCCCGAAACATCCGGGCCCGAAGCATCCGGCGCGGCTGCGATGCGCGGAGCCGGGGCGGACGCGGGTGATGGCGGCTGGGCGATCATGGCGGCAGCTTCTGGAGCAAGCGGCGTGCCAAGCGACGCCGGCACGCATTGCGCCCGATCTTGGCCGCCAGAGCGGGCTCTGCGTGGCCATGTCCCGGCAAAATATGCCGGCAGCATCCCGCCGTGCCGGGCCGATCGCAGGTCCGATCCGGTTTCGGATCCTAGGGAGTTGAGGCCCTCAGATGGAGAGAGGCACCATCAGGCGGCGCGGGACGCCTGTCGTTCGACGGAGCCAGGCTCACTCGTCCCGGTAGACCTTCTCGCGCCGCTCGTGGCGCTCCTGCGCCTCGATGCTGAGCGTCGCGATCGGGCGCGCCTCGAGCCGTCTGAGGCCGATCGGCTCCTGCGTCTCCTCGCAGAAGCCGTAGGTGCCCTCTTCGATCCGGCGCAAGGCGTCATCGATCTTGGACAAGAGCTTGCGCTCGCGATCGCGCGCCCGGAGCTGGAAATTGCGCTCGGTCTCGTAGGACGCCCAGTCGCTCATGTCGGCGACGCGGTTGTCCTCCTCCTTGAGCTGGCGCAGGGTCTCGCTCGAGCCGCGCAGGATTTCCTCGCGCCAGTTGAGCAGCCGACGGCGGAAATACTCGCGCTGGGCGTCGTTCATGTAGGGCTCGTCCTCAGAGGGACGATAGTCGTGGGTGATGACGTCCGACATACGTCCTCCAGCGCCAACGCTCACACCGGACCCGGCTCAAGTCGACATGGCACGGCGCCGCGGCTGCCTCCTTCTGCTCGGTTCCACCCGCCTCTGAAAGCGGCTTTCCCCTAGCTCAGCCACGCCGTCCGCGCAAGTCGTTCCTGCATAGGTGGAAATCGTGAAGATCTGGTGGCCGGGCGCCGCTCAAAGGGCGACGATCTGACCCCCGCGCGCCAGCAGCGTCGCGAGCCCCGCCCGCTGAATCGGCAGATCCGCGCGCAGCTCCGCCCCCTCCAGGCCCTGCCCGCGCAGCCCCATCTCGCAGACCAGGAACTCGACCCCGAGATCCAGGCAGGCCTGCACGAGCTCCTCGAAGCCGGCCACGCCGCGAGCCCGATTGCGCGCGTCGAGAGCGCCGCCATCGGCGACCTCGGGCGTCGCCAGCTCGGGCGAGAGCGGCAGCTCCGTCCAGGCCGGACGCCCGCTCCGAGCCGCCAGAAACGCGCGGGTCGCGGCCAAAGTCGCGAAGACGACCACCGGCCGGCCCAGCGCGGCCGCGGCGGCCGCCAGGGCGAGCGCGTAGTGCACCCGGTCGAAGGCGCCGCTCAGCAGGATCAGGTTCAGACGCTCGCTTTCGGCCAAGGTCGGCTCCGCTCTGGACCGGACAGGCGCGCGTCAAAGCCATCCGCGGCCCGCTCCTGCCGGCGGCGAATCCGGGACGCGTCTCGCCGCGCAGGTGCGCCCGGACGTTAACGCCATCTTAGGGTTAACGCGATACCGCGCAGGGACGATGTCTGCGCCAAGCCCTCGCGGGCCTTCTGCGGCAGAACTGGACCGACCGATGGAGGATCCGGATCTCGCCATCGCGCTGAGCTACGATCCCGATCGCGGCGATGCGCCCCGCGTCGCTGCCAGGGGTCGCGGCGCGATTGCCGCGCAGATCGTCGCCATCGCTCGGGACCACGGGATCGCGATCCGGCGCGATCGGGACCTCGCCGCGCTGCTCGGCACGCTCGAGGTCGACTGTCCGATTCCGGTGGCGGCGTTTGCCGCGGTCGCCGAGATCCTGGCCCATCTCTATCGCGCCAATCAGCGCCTGCGGGGCGGCACGCCATGAGCCGAGCCGAGGCGACGAGGTCAATTGCGGCGGCGCTCGAGTTGCTGCGCCAGGCGCGCCAGGCCCTGGCGCGGGGCGATGCGCTCGAGCTTGGCCGTCTGGTCCCCATGCTCGAAACCCTGCGCTCGGCGCTGGGCGTCGAGCCGGCGTCGGGGGACCGGCGCCGGCGCGGCCACCTTCTGGCCGTGCTCGACGAGGCGGGGGCCCTGGCCGAAGAGCTTGGCGAAGAACATCGCCGTCTGGCCGCACAGCTGCGCCAGGCGGGCGTCCACAGGCGTGCCGGGTCCGCCTATCGCCGGGCGAGCCGGCTCTAGCGTCGGGCTTGGCGTGGACTCGATCGAATACCTGCGGTTTCTGGCCGCCCTCGCCTTCGTCCTCGGCCTGATCGGGCTGCTCGCCTGGCTCGCCCGCCGCTTTCGCTTGGGCAGCTCACCGCCGCCCGGGGCGCGCCGGCTCGCGGTCGTCGAGGCGCTGGCGATCGATCCGCGCCGCAAGCTGGTCCTGGTTCGCTGCGACGAGGCCGAGCATCTCCTCCTGCTCGGTCAGGACGGCAACCGGCTGATCCGAAGCAGCACTCGTGGAGCGCTCGAGCAGTCCGCCGCCGGGCGAAAGGATCAGGCGTGAGCCGCCGGCTCGGCCTCGTGATCGGAGTGGCCGTCTGGCTCGCAAGCCGGCCACGCGACGGCGCAGACCCTCAGCGTCGATCTCGGCGCGGGCGGCAACGTCACCGGTCAGCTGGTCCGCCTGGTCATCCTGATCACGGTTCTGAGCCTCGCGCCCTCGATTCTGGTGATGGTCACCTCGTTCACCCGGATCGTGGTGGTCCTCGCCTTCCTACGCTCGGCCCTCGGCCTGCAGCAGACCCCGCCGAACGCGGTCCTGATCTCGCTCGCGCTCTTCATCACCGCCTTCGTCATGGCGCCGACCCTGGAGCAGGCCTATCGGGATGGCCTGGCACCGCTGCTCGACGACAAGATCTCCGAGGTCGAGGCTTTCGAGCGGGCGATGGCGCCGCTGCGCCGCTTCATGCTCGAGCAGGTGCGGCCGAAGGACCTCGAGCTGTTTCTCGACATCAGCCACACGCCCGAGCTCGAGCGGCCCGAGGATACGCCGCTCAAGGCGCTGATTCCGGCCTTCATGATCAGCGAGCTCAGGCGCGCCTTCGAGATCGGCTTCCTGGTCTTCGTGCCCTTCTTGATCATCGACATGGTGGTCGCTTCGATCCTGATGTCGATGGGCATGATGATGCTGCCGCCGGTGCTGATCTCGCTGCCCTTCAAGCTGATCTTCTTCGTTCTGGTCGACGGCTGGTATCTCGTGGTCGGCAGCCTGGTCGAAAGCTTCGGCGTCCACTGATCTCGCGCGCGCCGGGCGCACTCCGCCGAGGCGGTGTTCCGGATCGGTCGGGGTCGGCAGGCCCAGCCCCGCGGGTCGGATCAAAAGCGTCAGGGCTGGTTGCCGCCCGTGGCTTCCGGGGCGGCCTCGAGATAGCGGCGCACCCGGCCGAGCTGCGCACCGGCGACGGCCAGCACGGCTTTCGACCCGAGCGGCCGGCCGGCGGTCATGGTCGCGACCAGAAAGGCCGGCTCCCCGGCCGCACCACGCATCGCCGGGCCGAAGCGCGCCCGCAGCTCCTCGAGTGCGTCCGCCCGGCTCGACTGCCCGTAGGCGAGGGCGAGCTTCAGGACCAGATCCTGCTCCTCCTCGGACAACGGGGCTTGCGGTGCGGGGCGCTTGGTCAGCAGGGCTTCCAGGGTATCGATCAGGCGCGGCCAGTCGCGTCGCTGCCAGAGAATCCCGGCGCGCAGCCGCCGCTCGCCATCGCCGCTCCGGCCATCGAGCAGCGCCAGGGCCTCGGTGGTCCGATCGAGCGCCGCAAGCGCGCGCGCTTGCAAGAGAAGCCGCCGCTGCTGCAGGTCCTCTGGCAATCCTTCTGTCACCCGAGAGCGCTCGAGCGCCTCGAGCGCCGCCTCCGGCTGCGGCTCGCGCAGGCGAAGCTCCGCCAGATCGGCGCCGGCGGCGGCCTTGGCGGCGCCGCTCCCGGCCCGCCCGAGCAATCCTTCGAGCAGCTCCACGGCCGGCTCGATCAGGTCGAGCTCGGCCAGCCGCTGGGCCAGCCGGCGGCGCAAAAGGTCGCCTTCGGCACCCTCGGGCACGAGCTGCGGTAGGTCGCGGAACAACGCGTAAGCGCGCAGGCTGTCGGCCCGGTCGCCATCCTTGGCGCTGACCGCCGCGACGAAGGTCTCGCGCAGCGTCCGGGCGATCCGCTCGGCGGCCGGCGCCCGCGGGAAGCGCACCAGCACGTCCTGCCACGTGCGGATCGCGCTCGGCTGGTCGCCGCTCCGCAGGTAGAGGCCGGCAAGACCGTCCAGCATGCGAGGCTCAGAGGGATAGCCCCGCCAGAGGGCGCGCGCCGGCGCCAGCCGGGCGAGCGCCTCATCGAGACCGAGCTCGCCCGTCTCGAGCTGGAGCTGCGCGAGTTCGTAGGCTGCCTCGACGCCCGTCTCGTCGCGCGAGCTTTGCGCGAGCCGGCGCCAGATCTGCTCAGCCTCGACAACTTCGCCACGCCGCGCCAGCGCCAGGCCGGCGACGAAGTCGACCCGGGCGCGCTCGTCGGACCGCAGTTGGAGCGCCGCGAGCCGCCCGAGCATGATCTTAGCCAGATCGTCCTTGCCGGTCTCGATGGCGATCCGCGCCGCCGGCAGACCGAGGCGCAGCTGGAGGAGTGGCGGGTAGTCGTCCAGGCTGCGCCCCGAGCGGGCGAGCTCCTGGCCGGCTCTCGGCCAGTCCGCCGCGGCCGCGGCCAGCGCCGCCCGCCAGAGCGCGACTTCCGGATCGCCATCCAGCTCCGGCGCATCGAGGCGGGCCGCGGCCTCCTCGGGCCGGCCCATGAGCAGCTCCGCGGCGCCCGCGAGACCGCGCCGGGCGAGCTCGACCGATGGCGGTAAGGCGATTCCCGCCGCGCGGCCGATGCCGCCGAGCACGGCAAAGGTTTCGGCGGCCATCCCTTGTGCCAGATAGAAGCGCGCGAGGTCGAGCCGGGCGACCGGCCGCTCCGCAGGCGCCGCCTGGATCACGCTTTGCTGCAATCGTGCGCGTACAGCCGATGGCGTCTGCCCGCGGGGCAGGGCCCAGCCGGCCAGAGCGAGCGGCGAGGCACGCGCGGGCTGCCTGGATGGCGCCTCATCGGACTCCGCCTCGGCCGCGACCTCGGCGTCACCCTCAACGCGCCGAGGCGGCATCGAATTGGCGGATCCGGTGGAGTCGGGAGATCCCGGCGCCGAAGCTGGCGCCTCCGCGGGCGGCGGAGTCGGCTCGGCGACCGCCTCGCCAGCGGCGCCGGACGGCTCGCCAACCGCCGGCTCGGACAACAACAGCCCGTCCGGGGCAAGCAGTTCGATGGCGTGATCGACCACGCGCGATTGAGCGCGATCGCTCAGCATGCGCCAGGCGAGGCCTTGGGCGGTCGCCAGCAGCTCCAGATCGACCAGACGGCGGCCGTGCGGCTGGCCGAGGTCGGGTTCGAGCAGTGGCCAGAAGTCGAGCCGGTCGCCGACTTCGGGATCAGTGAGCTGGACCAGCCGGGCGGGCTCGTCGGCGGCGAAGCGAAGCCGGGCCGGTCGTTCCAGGCGGCTGACCGGGACCGGCCCTGGTGGCGCCGCGCGCGCGCTGAGGATCACGTGCCAGCGGCTGCCGTCGCGCCCGACCCGCGCCTCGAGTGGCCGGCGTAACGGGAAACGAAAGGCCATGCCGCCCGTCGCGTCGATCCGCTCGCCGGGACCGAAATAGCCCTCGACCGGCGCCCCGGGCGATGTCAGGCGGGCGTTCGGTGGCGCGGCGAACACGCTCCACAAATAACCGGCACGAAGCAGGAACGCCGCACCGACCGGCCGGTCCCAGACAAAGTCGATGGCGGCGCCCGTGTCGGTCAGCGTCGAGCCGATCCGCAGAGACGCGGTGTCGGATTTCTCGTTGGCGGATGCGGAATCGGGCGCCGCCGCCGGTTCGGGTAGCGGCGCTGGAGGGGCCGGGGGGCTGGTCCTGGCTGCGACGGCGGGCGACGTTGCCGGCCCGGCCGGCTCGTGCAGGTCGACCACGACGAGGTCGTCACCGACCTTGAAAACCTGTGGCATGACGCCCGGCTTCAGGCCGAGCCGCAACTCGCTCCGCCCCTCGCCGCTCGAGCTGCTGGCATCGTCGAGCCAGGGCTGTAGCCGCTCGCGGATCGCTGCGGCGTCGATCCGGCCCGCGCGGTTGAAGACAAGGCGCAGGCGGCGGCCCTCCGGCCGGGCTTCGAAGGCAATCGGCCCGGACCAGTCGAGGACCAGACGGACGAAGCCTTCGTGCGAGCCGGTGCGCAACCCGACTGCGGCGCCCGCGGTTGCCTCGGGCGCCAGATCGACCGCGACGATCCGCTCATCGTAGACGTCGAGCTTGGCGCCGATGTGGGGCGCCAGCCGCAGCACCACCTCGCGCTGGTCGGCCCCCGGGCCGAGATCGAGGAGATAGCGCTCGAGGGGTGCTGCGGCCGCGGCCAGATCGGCCGCGAGCGGGCGCGCGAAACGAAGCGTCAGACGATCGCCCGCACGCCGGCTGTCGACCTCGATCGGTGCGGGCCACTCGAACACCAGGCGCCCGAAGCCCGGGTGCGCCGCCGCCCGAACCGCGACCCGCTCGGGGGCGCCGGCAGCGCCGCTCGCCATGGGCGCGAAGAGCGCCCAGATGGCAAGGGCGGTGATCAGCCCGCGCAGCGCGGCCGGAAACGGCCGTGTGGGCGCAGATGATGTCACAGTTTCGACGGCGCGCGGGACCGTGATGAAAACGTCGCTGATCGCGGTCGTCAGCCGCCCATCACGCTTGCAATCTGGCGATGCAGCGCCTCGGCGTTGAACGGCTTGACGATGTAGCCGCTGACCCCGGCCCGACGCGCCATGTCGAGGCGCTCGCTCTTGCTCTGCGCCGTGACCATGATGAAGGGCAGATCCTTGAGGGCGGGGTCGGCGCGCACCTCCTGGAGCAGCTCGAGCCCGCTCACCGGCTCCATGTTCCAGTCCGAGATCACGAGCCCATAGGCGCGCTCCCTCAGCTTGGCGAGCGCGCTCGCGCCGTCGTAGGCCTCGTCCACACTCTCGAAGCCCAGCTGACTGAGCAGGTTGCGGATGATCCGGACCATCGTCCGGTAGTCGTCGACGATCAGGATCGGCGTCGTCTTGTCGATGGCCATGGCGGGACGTGCTCCTCGAGGCCAGAAGCTGGTCGATTGCCGAGGGGGACCTGCGGCGGCCTTCACCGGGCTCGGACCGGGAGGACCTGAGCGTCAGCCCCAGCGGTTGGCAGCTCACGCTACGCGCGAATAGTAAACGACTCGTTAACCACCAGCGCTCATCTCCGGCAGGCGCGCCGCCGCGGCTTCGCCATCGTCCGGCCGGTGCGGCGGCCTGCTCCGTTTGGCCAGCTCCGCCGTGACCTGCTTGGCCTTTGCCGGGTCCATGCGTGCCAGCACGTCGGCGGACTTCGGCTCACGCATGCGCTCCACCACCTGGAGCAGAGTCGGCATCTCCAACCGGTCGAAGATCTCGGCCGCCGCCTTTGGCTTCATGGCTTCGTAGATTTTGACGAGGCTCCTGAGCTTCTCCTCCTCCTTGGCGTCCTGGCCATCGATCGCCGCGGCGATCTCGGCCCGGAGCTTGCCCAGCCGGTCGATCTGCTCGCCGAGTTTGGCCTCCGCGATCGCCAGCAGAGCCGCCCGACGATCGAGCTCGGCGGCGCGCTGGTCCAGAGCTTCGCGGCGCTCGGCGAGCTGAAGCAGGACGGCGATCTCGCTGGCGCTCAGCCGGTCCGGATCGAGCCGCGTCGGTCGGGGGCTTGGCGCTTGCAGCCCCGCCGGTGCACCGGTCGCAGGTGGGGACGTCGCGGCCGATCCGGCGGTATTGTCCGGTCCGGCCGAGCGGCCGGGGCCGGCGGCCGGCTCGGGCAGGGTCGCCAACGTGGTCGACGACCCGGCGGGCGGGCCCCGCGCGCCACCGGGGTGGGTGGCGTGGCGCTCGAGCGGTCGCTCAGGTCGTGGCCGAGAAGGACGAGCTTGAGCACGGCGAGCGCCGCGAGCGCCGCGATCAGCGTCGTCAGCACCGGGTAGTGCGACCGACTGTGCGGCGGGGCGGCGCCGGCGGCGCGCGAGGTGCGCCACCGGATCATCGAAGTGTCCGCAGGGCCTGCTCGAGCTCGGCCGCCCCGCCCGCGCGGGAGGGTTGCGGCAACCGCGCGGCTCGCGGCGGGCGCTCGGGATGCAGGCGGCTCCCGGAGCGCGATCGGACGGGCGCGACGGATCTGCTCTTCCAGCCGGTCGGCCAGACTGCTCGCCCCGCTCGGACAGGAACCGCAGGTCGTCCAGCAAGCGCTGGGCGCCGGCGAGGTCGCGGGCGAGACCGCTCACTGGTCGAAGCGGCGGTATTCCTGAGGCCGTCGAGGGCAGCCTCGGCGCGTCCGCTCGCGCGCCCCAGCGCCTCGATCAGCTGGGTCATCTCGCCGTTGCCCCGCCGCAGGCCGCGGAGGCTCTGCTGCAGGCGCAATCCCAGCGCGAGCGCCACCAGCAGCAGCGCAACGAGCAGCCCGTCCACCGCCAGCGAGAGCATCACTCCGCAGCCCGATCGCGGCGGACCCGCTCGTCGATCCGGATCGCGACGTGGTCACCGAGACGGCCCATCCGGCCGCGCAGCATCGGCACGTGACCGCAGCGGAGCACGACCGGGCTGTCGGGCCCGGCCGTGAGCGGCAGCGTGGTGCCGACCGCAAGCCGCATCGCCTCGCCGAGGCTGATCGTCTGCTCCTCGAGCAGGGCCTCGAGCTCGACCGTGGTCACCAGCATCTGTCTGGCGAGATGCAGTTGCCGATGAAGTCGCGCCCGAACTTCTCGCCCATGAACATCTGCAGCAGCAGATCGCGCACCGGCTCCAGCGTCGCGTAGGGGACCAGGACCTCTCGGACCACCACGATCGTCGAACTCGACCCGCAGCTTGAACAGGACCGCGGCGTTGGTCGGGCGGGCGATGGCGGCGAAGCGAGGATTGGTTTCGAGCCGTTCGTAACGGAACTCGACCGGGCTGAGCGGCGCGAAGGCCGCGGACATCTCGTGCAGCACCAGTCGGACCAGACGCTCGACCAGCGCGCGCTCGATGCTGCTGAAGGGACGCGCCTCGATCGTCCGGGTCGGCGCGGCACCCCGCCGTCCGCCGAGCAGCACGTCCACGATCGAGCAG
>CAWFGZ010000049.1:0-25231 GCA_963815435.1 uncultured Alphaproteobacteria bacterium | reverse complement strand
GGACTATTTCCGCAGCCCCGCCAGGCGGCTGGCCCGGATGGATGCCGAGTTCGTGGTACATGGCGGATGCTTGTGCGCCGCGCTCCTTGGCCGCCTGCCGGTTCCCCTCGATGTCGAAGTAGGTCTCGAGGAAATCGATCACCGGGCAGTAGGCGCTCGCCTTGCCATCGGAGACCGAGCGGCTCTCCAGGACCAGCGCCCCCCTGGTCCGGTGTGAGCGCGTGAACTCGTGATCGAGGCGGGACTTGTCGACGCCGGCCTCCCCGACGAGGGCGAACACCTGGCCTTGCTCCTGAACGGCCCGGTCGAGCTGGCGCGCGCGCCTTGAATTCCGTGTCCCCGCCGACGAAGGGGGTCAGGCCACGGGCGATGGGGCCTGGAAGCGGCTGCGGTCGCCATGGCGCCTTCGAGTTTCAAAGATCTCGATCGGATGTTTCCGCGGCTCGGTGGCATACGGCTATCGAAACAATAATGGATCGGCATGAGCCCACTTGCCTCGGCCCGACTAGTGTTCGAGCGGTGCCGACGCGGTTGTCGGCAGTAAGACCTAACGAGAGGGTAAGTCAATGAAGGGTGCATCCGGGATGGGCATCCGGTGGGGGATCAGCGCGCTTGCTCTGGTTGGCGCTGCCGGAATTGGGCTCGCGCAGCAGGCGGTCGCGGGCGAGGCCTCGTTCACCGTCACGATTGAACAGCTGACTACCGAGCAGACCCTGAAGCTGCCCGACGGCAGCGCCACCAAGGCGCCGATCTCGCCCGGGACCGCGGTCGTGCACAGCGACGCCAACCGCTGTTCACGATCGGTCAGCCGGCGAGCGTGGGGCCGCAGCGACAGGCCGAGGCCGGTCAGCCCGAGGATCTGATCGCCGCCATCAAGGACGCGCCGGGCGTCAGCCAGGTCGTCATGTTCGATCGCACCGACACCTTCACGATCAAGGCCAGGCCCGGCGAGATGCTGACCTTCGCCACCATGTTCGGCCAGTCGAACGACTGCTTCTATGCGCCCAAGGGCGGCGACATCGCGCTGTTCGACCAGGACGGCAAGCCGATGATGGGTGATCGTACCGTCGAGGTCGTGCTGTACGACGCCGGCACCGAGGTCAACCAGATCCCGGGCGTCGGCCCCGATCAGGGCCCGCGCCAGAACCCGAAGACCTGGCGGCAGGGCGAACTCGAGCACGCGACCGTGCAGCCGGTGCGGGACACCTGGGCCTACCCGCCGGTGACAGAGGTGATCCGGGTGACGGTGAGCCCGGCCAAGAGCAGCTGAGCCACACCCTCCGGGCATCGATCGCAAACCAGCGGGGCGACGCCGCACAATCGGGGATCGAGACAATGAAACCCATCGCAAGTCTTGCGGGAGCGGTTGCGCTCCTGCTGAGCACCGGGGCGCATGCCCAGGTGGTCGACCATAAGGGGCTGACGCTCGAGGCGGCCAAGCGCGTGATCGCGGCCGCGGTCGCCGAGGCCAGACGCAACAACGCCGGCGGTGCCATCGCCGTAGTCGACGCGGGCGGCCATGTCGTGGCGCTCGAGCGGCTCGATGGCACCTTCGCCGCCGGCGCCGACATCTCGGTCGGCAAGGCGCGCACTGCCGCCCTGTTCAAGAAGCCGACCTCGTTCTTCGAGGACGTCATCAACAAGGGCCGGACCGCCATGGCGGCACTGCCGTCCCAACCCGACTTCACGCCGCTCATGGGCGGCGTGCCGATCGTGATCGATGGTCAAGTGATCGGCGCGGTCGGGGTCAGCGGCGCGGCCAGCGCCAAGCAGGACGACCAGATCGCGACGCTCGCGGCGGCCGCGGTCGAGCCGACCTTGCCCGGCATGGCGCCGAAGCCCGCGGCGGCGGTCACCTATTTCGACCACGACAAGGTCAGGGCCGCGCTCGCCAAGGGTGAGCCGCTGCTCGAGCTGTCGGGTTACAAGGTCAACCCGAGCCGCCGCGATACGCCAGGCCAGGCGGAGGTGCACTTGTGGGAGACCGACGTCGTCTACGTCGTGGAGGGGGCGGCCACCCTGGTCACCGGCGGCACCGCGGTCGACGCCAAGGAGACCGAGCCCGGCCAGATCCGCGGCACCTCGATCGAGGGCGGCGAGACCCACGAGCTCGCCCCGGGCGACGTGATCGTGATCCCGAACGGCGTGCCGCACTGGTTCAAGGAGGTGCAGCCGCCGTTCCTTTATTTCGTCGTGAAGCCGATCTCGGCCAAGGGAGACGTCTCGTGAGAACGACGAGGTCAAGGGTTGCCGCCGCGGCGGCAACCCTGCTGCTCGGCACGCTGGGGTCGGCGAGCGGCGGCCCGGTGTCGCTGGTGACGCCTGAGGGCAAGCCCGAGGCGATCGTCGATCTGCGCACCACGGAGGGCGTGCAGGCGGTGCATGGCGCCTGGCGCTACAGCGACGCGCGGATCGTCGAGGTCGACTTCAACGCGGCCGGAGCCGACATGAAGCCGAGCGGGCCGCCCATCAGGACCAACGACGTCGAGCCCAAGGCGGGCGCTGCCGATTTCGATGACTCCGCCTGGGAGGTGCTCGATCCAACCACGCTCGAGGCGCGCCGCTCGACCGGACGGCTCGCGTTCAACTGGTACCGCATCAATGTCACGGTGCCTGAGCGGATCGGCGCATTCGATCCGACCGGCTCGACCCTGGTGTTCGAGATCGTGGTCGACGACTACGCCGAGGTCTGGGTCGACGGCAGGCTGCACTATCCGCTCGGGCAGAACGGGGGCGCGGTGGTCGCAGGCTACAATGCCCCAAACCGGGTCGTCCTCGGGCGTGACGTCAGGCCCGGCCAGCAGTTCCAGATCGCGGTGTTCGGGATCAACGGCCCGCTATCCAATCCGCCGGCCAACTACATCTGGGTCCGCTCGGCGGCTCTCGACTTCTATGCGCCAAAGACCGCGCCTTCAGTCGGCGAAATCGTGCGGCTTGACCCGGCGCTCGATGGCGTCATTGCAGCCGACGCCCGGATCGAGAAGGTGGCCGAAGGCCTGACATTTGGGGAGGGACCGGTCTGGGACCCGGAGGGCTCGCTGCTGTTCAGCGATCCCAACGAGAACGTGATCTACCGCTGGAGCGAGGACGACGGCATCGCGGTGTTCCGCGCCAATAGCGGCTATGCCGGCGTCGACATCGGCGCCTATGGCCAGCCCGGCTCGAACGGCCTGACTTTCGATCCCGAGGGCCGGCTGACCATCGACCAGCACGGCAACCGGCGCGTGGTCCGGCTCGAGAAGAACGGCGTGTTGACCGTGCTCGCCGATCGTTACCAGGGCAAGCGCCTGAACAGCCCGAACGATCTGGTCTACCGCTCGGATGGCACGCTCTACTTCACCGACCCGCCGTTCGGGCTGCCCAGGTTCTTCGACGATCCGGCGAAGGAGCTGCCCTATTCCGGCGTGTTCGCCTGGCGCGATGGCCAGCTCCGCCTGGTCGCGAAGGATCTGAACGGGCCGAACGGCATCGCCTTCTCGCCCGACGAACGCTTCCTCTACGTCACCAACTGGGACACGGCGAAGAAGGTCGTGATGCGCTATCCGGTCATGGCCGACGGCAGCCTCGGCGAGGGTGTCGTATTCTTCGACATGACCGCAGAGCCGGGCGAGCAGGCGCTCGATGGCCTGAAGGTCGACCAGGCGGGCAACCTGTTCGTCTCGGGCCCGGGCGGTGCCTGGGTGCTCTCGCCCGAGGGCACGCATCTCGGCACGATCAAGGCGCCCGAGCTGCCGGCCAACTTCGCCTGGGGCGATGCCGATGGTCGCACCCTCTACATGACCGCGCGCACCGGCCTCTACCGCATCCGGACCAACATCCCCGGCATTCGCCCCGAGATGCGGCCGTCCTGAGCGCGGCGCACGTCTGCGAGCCGCACCCCGCGCGTCGTTGTCGGGGTGCGGCCGTATTCTCCAGGATCCTTGAGAGCGAAGAAGCCCCTCGAATTTTTCTGTCCAATTGGCGCGTGCGCTCCTAGAATTCGCCAAACCGGACGCCTCAGCCGCGCAGCCGGTCTAAGCCAGGATCGACCGTCTCGGCGGCGGGACGGCTCGACCTCTGATGGACGCCGGTCCGGCGCGACCATCTGGCGCCGTTCACTGGGGGAGAAGCAACCGATGGCGACCTATATCCTGCTCACTCAATGGACCGATCAGGGCATCAAGAACGTCAAGGCGTCACCCAAGCGCGCTGACGACGCGCGCGCAATGGCGAAGAAGTTCGGCGTGGAATGGAAGAACTTATTCATGACGATGGGCGCCTATGATCTTGTCCTGACCGTGGAGGCCCCCGACGATCAGGCGCTCGCCAAGTACGTGGTCTCCCTTGGCTCGCAGGGAAACGTGCGGACCACGACGCTGAAGGCGTTCCCGGAAGCGGAGTACCGAGCCATCATCGGTGCCGTGGCCTGACGCTGGACAAGTTTGTCTCCAAACGACTGGGGCCCGCTTTGGCGGGCCCTTTCCTTGCCCGACACGGTGCGAGAGGCCGCAGTAACCGCCATGGTCTGCGCGTGCCGACCCTGCTAGGCAGTCGCGCATGCTGATCCCGCTGATCGTCGCCTGCGCGCTGTTCATGGAGAACCTGGATTTCGACCGCGATCTCCACGGCGCTGCCGGCGATCGCGGCCTCGCTCGGCGAGAGCCCGCTCAAGCTCAGCCTGGCGATCACCTCGTATCTCTTCAGCCTGGCGGTGTTCATTCCGATCAGCGGCTGGGTCGCCGACCGGTACGGGGCGCGTCGGGTGTTCCGGCTGGCGATCGTCGTGTTCGTCCTGAGCTCGGTGCTGTGCAGCTTCGCCACATCGCTCCTGGGCTTTGTCCTGGCGCGCGCTCTGCAGGGCATGGGCGGGGCCATGATGGTCCCGGTCGGGCGCCTGGTTCTGCTGCGTTCGGTCGCCAAGGGCGACCTCGTGCGTGCGATGGCCTGGCTCACCGTACCGGCACTGATCGGCCCGGTGCTCGGACCGCCGCTCGGTGGTTTTCTGACGACCTATCTGAACTGGCGCTGGATCTTCTGGATCAACGTCCCGATCGGCGCTCTGGGCGTGATCCTGGTCACGCGGTTCATCCCCGACATCCGCGAAGAGCGCCCGCCGCGCCTGGATCTCCTGGGTTTCCTGCTCAGCGCGGTGGGTCTGGTCGGGCTGGTGTTCGGCTTCGAGACGATCGGCCGCGGACTCGTGCCCTGGAGCAGCACGCTGCTCCTGCTCGCGGTCGGTATCCTCGGCGTCATGCTCTACGTCCTTCACGCCACGAGGACCCACTACCCGTTGGTCGATCTCGCTCTGCTCGGGGTGCCGACCTTCCGCGCCTCGATCATCGGCGGCTTTCTGTTCCGGATCGGCATTGGCGCCACGCCGTTCCTCCTGCCGCTGATGTTGCAGGCGGGCTTCGGGCTCAGCGCGTTCGACTCGGGCAGCCTCACCTTCGCCGCCGCGGCCGGCGCCATGGCGATGAAACTGACCGCGGCGCCGATTCTCAAGCGCTTCGGCTTCAAGCAGGTGCTGATGGCGAACGCGGTCCTGAGCGCGGCCTTCCTGGCCGCCAACGGCCTGTTCACGCCGGCGACACCACATCTCCTGATCCTCGCAGTGCTGCTGGTCGGGGGCTTCTTCCGCTCGCTGCAGTTCAC
Source organism: uncultured Alphaproteobacteria bacterium (assembly GCA_963815435.1). Lineage (GTDB taxonomy): Bacteria > Pseudomonadota > Alphaproteobacteria > Geminicoccales > Geminicoccaceae > DATAOG01. Next base: position 19,600 of record CAWFGZ010000049.1, on the reverse strand, counting down.
GAGCATCAATACGCTCGGCTACGCCGACATCGAACGCCAGCAGATGAGCCGGGCGACCAGCTTCTCCAGTATGATGCAGCAGCTGTCGCTCGCCGTCGGCGTCGGCACCGGCGCCCTGCTCCTGCAGCTCACCGTGGCGGCGCGTGGCGGCGGGCATCTGGCGGCGGGCGACTTCGCTCCGGCCTTTTTCGTGATCGCGCTCGTGGCCGCATCCTCGGCCCTGGTCTACCTGCGGCTGCCCTCGGATGCCGGAGCCGAGGTCAGCGGGCATGCGCCGCTGCTCGCCAGGCCGAGCGGTGCCGGGAAGACCTGAGCTTCAGGGTTCCTGGCCGAGGCTCGCAAAGTCCCAGCGCTCCGGCGATGATCGATCGCTGGCGCCCCGCCCAGCGCCGCCGAGGAGCGGCCCGGCCGCGCCGGGCGTGGCGCCAGCGCAGGAAGGCGTCGATCTCCTGGCGAAAACGCGGCCAGCCCGGATCGCCTTCGAGGATGGCGTGGTTGCGTCCTTCCAGCGCGACGAAGCGCGCGCCCGGGATCATCGCCGCGAGCCTGCGCCCCTCCTCGAACGGTGCGACCGCATCATCCCGGCAATGCAGAACCAGGGTCGGCACCGTGACCTTCGGCAGCAGCTCGCTGACGTCGATCTCGTCCAGAGTGGCGCGAATCCGGGCGGCATTCTCGGGTGACGCCGTGACCCGCTGCAGCTCGTCGAACCAGTTGAGCTGCTCGGGTGTGCCGCCCGGCACGAACAGGGCGGTGAAAATATGGCGAAATGCGGGATTGGGCTGGCCCCAGCCCTGGCGGATCAGGGTGACCAGCGCGGCGCTCTGCTCACGCTCCGATTCCGAGCCGCGTCGCGCCCGGCCCCGCGCATACCCGCCATAGAGCACCATCCGGCTGACCCGCTCGGGATGGCGCACCGCATAGGCGATCGAGACGGCGCAGCCCTGTGAAATCCCAAACAACGGGAAGCGCGCGAGCCCTACGGTTTCGATCACGGCTTCGAGGTCGCGGACGAACGCTTCGAACGAAATGTCCTCGACGTCCCAGTCCGAGAGACCGTTGCCCCGCGCGTCGTACCGGACCAGCCGGTACTGCCGGGCCAGGTCATGAAGGAGGTGGCGCCAGACCGGGCTGCCCCAGTCGTATTCCAGATGGTTGAGCCAGTTGGCGGCCTTCACCAGCGGTGGTCCGCTGCCGACGGTCGCATAGGCGAGCTGGACGCCATCGGGCGCCGTGCAGAAGCGGATCTCCTGCTGCCGCTCGGCCGCCCGGTCCGCTTCTGCCGGTGATTCTGCGGGCTCGAGCCGGATCGCGAATACGCCGATCAGGCGGGCGATGTTCTTGACCCGCTGCGCGCCCAGGTCGCGCACCTGGAGGTCGAGCTTGTCTTCGATCTGGTCGAGCACCTGGCGGCTGATGCAGATGCCGCCGACCTCGGCCAGGCCCTCGAGGCGAGCAGCGACGTTCACGCCATCGCCGTAGAGGTCGTCGTCCTCGACGATGACGTCACCCAGATGAATGCCGATCCGAAACACGAGGCGCTGCTCGTCCGACACAGCGTCGTTGCGCTGTGCCATGCCCTTCTGGACGTCGACGGCGCAGGCGACGGCGTCGACCACGCTTGCGAACTCGACCAGAGCGCCGTCGCCCATCAGCTTGACGATCCGACCGTGATGCCCGGCGATCAGCGGTTCGATCAGCTCCTTACGGTGCGCCTTGAGACGTTCGAGCGTACCGGCCTCGTCGATGCCCATGAGGCGAGAATAGCTGACGACGTCGGCGGCCAGGATCGCGGCGAGTTTGCGTTGCATGCCGGGCTCTCAGCGAAGCACCAGATGGCCCTCTCCATAGCATGGATCGGCCGTTTCACGCGTTCTAAGTTGGCCGCCGACAGGAGGGTGACGTAGGGGCACGTGATGCGGATTGCAGCATGGCGTTGTCGGCCGCAGTTCGGTAACGTGCTTGCTGCAATCAAGGAGCGGCCATGGCGCGACCGTCCGGCTTCGTTCGCGCGTGCCGGGGCGGCTAGAGGTCCGGTCGAGAGGGGGGAGGAAGCATGGCGACGCGACGTCTGGGACTCTGGCTCGCGACCGGCATGGTCGCCCTCGCCGGCAACGTTGCCCTGGCTGCAGGCGACCCGGCAGCGGGCGAGAAAGTGTTCACGAACAAGTGCAAGGTCTGTCACGTCGCCGACGCAGAGAGAAACAAGGTCGGCCCCTCCTTGTACCATGTTTTCGGCCGCCAGGCCGGGACCCTCAAAGGGTTCAAATATTCTGAGGCGATGAAGAAGTCGGGCATCACCTGGACCGAGGAAACCCTCGATGCGTACCTCGCTGATCCGAAGAGCTACGTCAAAGGCAACAAGATGACGTTCGTCGGCCTCAGGCAGGAGCAGGATCGCGCGGACGTCATCGCCTACCTGAAGCAGATCACCGAGTAAGCGACAGGGCACCCCACAGCAGCGCCGCTCCGGCTCAGCCGGCCAGACGCCAGCGCGTGCCCTCGGGGCCATCCTCGAGGATCACGCCCTCGGTCGCCAGTTGCTCACGGATCCGATCGGCTTCCTCGAAGTTCCTCGCCTTGCGCGCCGCCGCACGCGCCTCGATCAGGCGTTCGATCCTCTCTCGGCTGATCCTCTGTGAGAGAGTGGGCCTGCCAAGCTCGGCCGCGGCCGCAACGAGGCTATCGGCCCTCAGTCGGTGGGTGAACCAGTCGTTCGGATCTAACTGCAGAAGACCGAGCAAACCGGCGCCGGCCAGGAGCTGACTCTTCAGCGTGCGGCGCCGGTCCCGGTCAGTGCTGGCGTTCGCCTCGCGGGCGAGCGCGCGCAGCTCGGCAAAGGCCTTGGGCGTGTTTAGGTCGTCCTCAAGGGCCGCAAGGACTCCTTCTGGTATCGGCGTACCTATGGATGTCTCTTCCGCTCCGGGAAAATCACGTTTCGCTGTGTACAGCGCTTCGAGGGCGCGCCCAGCTTGGTCAAGTGTGGTGTCCGACCAGTCGAGCGGCCTCCGGTAGTGGGCCGAAAGCAGCGCATAGCGTATGATCTCACCCTGCTTCTGACGCGCCGATTTGTCACCTTCAGGCAGCAGATCCCGTACGAGGAGCACGTTGCCGAGCGACTTCGACATCTTCTCCCGCTCGATGTCGAGAAAGCCGTTGTGCAGCCAGAAACGGGCGAGCGGCGCGCCGTCGTGGGCGCAGGCGCTCTGCGCAATCTCGTTCTCGTGGTGCGGGAACTTCAGGTCCTGGCCGCCGCCGTGGATGTCGATCGTGATCCCGAGACGCGCCTCGACCATGGCCGAGCATTCGATGTGCCAGCCGGGCCGGCCGCGCCCCCAGGGGCTGTCCCAGCCGGGCTGCTCGGCGCTCGACGGCTTCCACAGGACGAAGTCGGCAGGATCGCGCTTATAGGGCGCGACCTCGACCCGGGCGCCGTCGATCATCTCCGCGCGCGAGCGGCGCGATAGAGCGCCATAGGCGGCGAACGAGGGCACGTGGAACAGCACGTGGCCCTCGGCCTCGTACGCGTGGCCATCTTCGATCAGCCGGGCGATCATCGTGAGCATCTCGGGGATGTGCCGGGTGGCGTAAGGCTCGATGGTCGGCGCGACCACGTTCAGCGCCGCCATGTCCTCATGGTAGGCGGCCGTGTAGCGCTCGACTATCGTGCCGATCGGCACGCCCTGCTCCTTCGCGGCGGCGATGATCTTGTCCTCGACGTCGGTGACGTTGCGGGCATAGAGCACCTCGCCGAAGCGCTGTTTGAGGAGCCGGAACAGGACGTCGAAGACGACCGCGGCGCGGGCATTGCCGATGTGCGGGTAGCTGTACACCGTCGGGCCGCAGACATACATCGTGGGCCGGCTCGGATCGGCCGGGACAAACGTTTCCTTGCGGCCGCTCAGCGAGTTGTAGAGCTTCATGAGCGGGCCGTCATGCCACCGCTACGGAGCGGCGGGCGGAGCGGCTCGACCGGCAGCGAAGGCTCGTCAGCAACGGTGGTCGCCCGTAATCGAGTGAAGTCGAAGAGTCGCCCATATAGCACGTGCGGGCGCCGGCTCCAGAGCCAGGGAGGGCTAAGGCGCGCAGAGGAACGATGGCCGGCCTGGCTCGCGGATCGAAAACCGTTGCGCAGGCGGCCCCCGCGGGCTCGCGTGCTGGGACAACCCGGGCCGAGGGGTGAGACGCGCCGCTATCCGCTCGGTATCGGCTTTCCGGCGCGCGCGGCTCTACCGCTGCGCCAGCTGTGGCTTACTCGCGGGGCACGGAAATGCGGCGCGCAGGCCAAGCAGGAGAACCGCGCTCGCCGGCTTGTCGTCGTAGCGGTCGAGGGAATCGCCGATCTCCTCGGTCAGCGCGAACAGCTCCGAGATGACGTAGTCCGCAAGCCGCGCGATGTCGCCTTGCTCGCGGAAATGGAACGCCGCCTCCGGCGCGCAGAACAACGGCTCGTGATTGACCGAAAGGGCCGCGTTGTTAGCGACCTGGAGGGCTTCGAACACGCTGTAGGCGTAGAATTCGAAGTTCTGATAGAGGGTCACTTCCTCTTCGCTGAGCGTGCGCTTGGCCGACTCGACCGGCAGGCCCTGCAGCCGCTGCATCTCACCGAAGGTGAACAGAACTTGATCGGCCCGCGCCGGCACGGCAACAGCAATCGCGCCGCACGCGATGACGAGGAGCCTTCGCAGAGAGCGCCAAAGCGGGTCTAGCATGGTTCTTGCCTGTCGACGGAGCTCAACCGGAACGCGATAGATCATTTTCTATCTGGCGTTGATTGTCAATCGAATTCTTATCCCCAGGCACCGACGCCGTGCCGGTCAGCGAACGGCGGTGCTCGGTACCAAAGCGCTTGAACCGGCCGGACGGTTCGACGATTCTCGAGCGGCCGACACGAGCGAGTGGGGAATGCGTGGCCGGAAAGCGATATCAGCGTCTGGACCTACACCTTGCCGAGGCTGGCGGCGATCTCCACGCGGCGATCGAAGGAGCTCAGTTTGCCCGCCTGATTCATCACGAGGAGCCGGGCGACATGGCCGAGGAGCAGGCGATCGCCGGCTTCGTCGGCAGGTTTGCGGCCGGGGCGGAGACCTGGGAGAGCCTCGCCGCAGCGGAGCGGGCGGCGCTGCTCGCCCGCCTGAGCGATGATCTGGAAGCGCTCGAGAACTGCGCGCTGTTCGTCCATTGGGGCACAACCAGGCAGGAGGTCGTAGGCGCCGGTCGCCGACGGGTGCATCTTCCTCTGGCGGTCCTGACGATCAGCCGAAGCCGCCTGCCGACCACCGAGACCCTGATCCCGGCTCGCTTGGTCGTCGATCAGGGCACCAGATCGCTCCACTGAAGCGCTCAGCTCGCCTCGGGACCCCAGGTGTCGGCCAGCGTATAGCCAAGCGGGTAGGGATCGCTCGGGTCGAGACCGAGCTGCGAGACGCTGTAGATCCAGGCGCGGCCGGAGATCCGCGGTACGACCGCCGGCCGGTCGCCGATCGTGGTCGTGGCCGTGATCACGGCCTGAAACTCGCTGTCGATCACCGAGCGCATGACCACCGGCTGACCGATCGCGAGCTCGCCTTTGGCGTGCATGACCGCGAGCCGCGCCGCGCTCCCCGTGCCGCAGGGCGAGCGGTCCATACGGCCCGGGTAGATCACGTTGCCGTTGCGCAACGGCTGATCGGCCGCGGCCGGCTTGGCGCAGAACATCACGAAGGCGATCTCGCGCAGATCGGCGATGGTCGGATGGCGCACCTTGATCTGCTGGCGCGCGGCGCGCTTGATCCGCCGCGCGAGGGCGACCATGTCGCGGGCCTCATCCGGGGTGATCGCGAAGCCGCAGGCCGCAGCGTCGACCAGGCAGAAGTAGTCGCCACCCCAGGCAACATCGACCCGCAGCGTGCCCACGCCTTCGATTTCCAGGGCGCGGCCGAGGTGTTCGGCGAAGCTCGGCATGAAATCGAGCATCACCCGCTCGCACTTGCCCGCCCGGCACGAGGCCTCGGCGGTGACCAGGCCGGCCGCTGTGTCGAGGAGGACGCGGGTCGTCGGCTCGGACATCGCGAGCATGCCGGTTTCGAGCAGCACGGTGGTCACGCAGATCGCGTTCGAGCCCGACATGGCGTGGCAGCCATCGGGCTGCATGACGATGAAGCCGGCATCGGCGTCCGGGCGGGTCGGCGGCAGCAGGAGGTTGACCGACATCTGGGCGCTGCCGCGCGGCTCGAACAGGGTGAAGCGGCGGATCGCGTCGTCGGTGCTGTTGAGGTGGCGCATCTTGTCGAGCATGGTCTTGCCCGGGACGTCGAGCAGACCGCCGGTGACCACGCGCCCGACCTCGCCCTCGGCGTGGGCACCGACGACCGTGACCATTTTCGACCAGCGCATGGCCCCTCCACCGGGACGAGGGATCGAGCGGATGTACAGCAAGCTCGCCCGACATGAAACAGGATTTCGACGCCAAGGCCGAAGCCCAATAGGGAATTCGAGATCGTCGGCAAGCGGACCGGATCGCCGGTGTTCCGCCCTATGGACGGACTGAGCTTGTCGCGCTGGTGCCGGTCAGGTGCTACCCTCGGCCCTGGAATCGGGGCCCGAGCGGAGCGACGATGGTGCCGATCAATCGGCAGTGGGTTCTGGCGGCCCATCCGCAGGGCATGCCGGACGAGACCAACTGGCGCATGGTCGAGCGGCCGGTGGCAGAGCCTGGTCCTGGGCAGATCCTGGTGCGAGCCCGCTACCGGCGCGGTCGGCCAGATCGCGGGCCAGATCGCCAAGCTCAAAGACTGCCGCGCGGTGGCGATCGCCAGCAGTGACGCCAAACTCGCCTGGTGCCGCGAACTCGGCTACGACGCCGTCATCAACTACCGCAGCGCGCGGGATCTCGCGGCCGACGTCGCCGGGGCCTGCCCGAACGGCGTCGACGTCTTCTTCGACAACACCGCCGGAACGATCCACGACGCGGTCATGGCGAACCTCGCCTTGCATGCCCGGGTGATCGTCTGCGGCACGGTCGCGCTCGCCGATCGCTTCGACCAGCCGGACATCGGCCCGCGCCATCTCCGCCAGATCCTGATCACCCGCGCCCGCATCGAGGGCTTCCTGCTGTTCGACTTCGCCGATCGCTACGACGAGGGACGACGGCAGCTCGCAGACTGGGCCAAGGCCGGCCGGCTGCGTCACCGTGAGGACATCCTGGACGGGATCGAGCAGATGCCGCGCGCTTTCCTGCGTCTCCTGCGGAGCGAGAATTTCGGCAAGCAGCTGGTGCGGCTGGGTGACCCGCGAACCGATTGAGCCGGCCCGGGCGGCGCGCAAGGCCAAGTCCTGGCCGACCACGAATTCCCCCGCGCGACTGGATCTCTTACCACCATGTCCAAGCATTTGGCGTGGCGGGCGATCTTGTCGGCGTTCGGGCCGCGCAGGTATTCGGCGAGCTCGGGCGGGCGCGCACCCATCACGATCAGATCGGCCCTGATCACCTGGGCGGCCTTCAGAATCTCCCGATAGATCTTGCCCCCGGCGACGATGCGGCGGGTCTCGATCGCGGGCGCACCCGCACCGGCGTTGCTCGCCGGGCACTCCCTCCTGCGTCGGATGGCATTCTGCGCCTCGGGTTGCCGGCGATCGCGCTAACGTTCAAACGAGCGCGGCGGTCCGATCAGGGGCGTCTCAATCGGCGCCGCGGCGCCGATCAGGACCGCGATCGAGTTGCCGCCCGGGTTGGTGACCAATGGGATCTTCTTCCAGTTGTTGGCCAGCCACACATTGCCCGAGGGATCGATCGAGACGCCCGTGTTCCGATCAAGGGCGTCGCTCGTGTAGCCGGTACCATCCGGCGAGATGGCCTGCCCGACCTGCTGCTTGGTCGGCGGGCATTTCGACGTCTTGACCCCGCAGAAGTGACTGACCCGGTTCGGCGGCTCGTCAGGCGGGATATTTTCCGGATGGAGCAGGTCGAACGGAAATCCGAAGTTGGCGACCCAGACCGTGTCATTGCCGTCGACTGCAATCCCCCACGGAACGGTCACGCCGCCACCCTCGAAGGCCGTGCCCATCTGCGCCGGACCGCCGGGCTGGCGGCGGAACAGCGCGATCGAAGGATTGGTCCCAGGGCCGCGATCCGGCATGGTCGGCGGGCATGGCGGATCCACCCAGTCCGAGTTCGCCACCCAGATGTTGCCTCGGCTGTCGGAGGCGACACCCATCGGGCGCCGGAGCTGGATCCGGCCCTCCCGGTTTGCGGCCCCGATGACCTCCAGCAGATCGCCATTCGGTCCGATGACCGCGAGCGTGCTGTTGCGGGTTCCCGCCACCCAGGCTCTGCCCTGATCATCGATCGCGAGGCCGAACGGCTTCATCTTCGTCTGGCCCGGCTTCTCCGCCTGGATCACGATCTCGGATGCCCGATCGGGCCGGCCGTGGCGGTAGACGGTGACCGAACCGGCGGCGCAGTTGGCAATCCAGATGTTGCCCTCGCGGTCCGGCACGGTCGCCTGCGGCCAGGAGATCGGACCCGCCGTAAAGGCGGTGTCGGGCGAGATCGGCTTGCCGTCCGGCCGGAAGACGGAAACGCTGTTCGCCGAGGGTAAGGGGCAGCCGGCCCCGGCAAAACCAAAATTCCCGACCCAGACGAGGCCGTCCCGCGCAATCGAGATGCCGAAACCGGCGCCCGAGAGACCGCCGCCGAAATAGGGCGTATCCGGATAACGCTCGCCCCACGGATAGAACTTCAGCAGGCGCTTACCGTCGCAGGCGAGTTTGTTCGATGGCTCCGGTTCGTAATTGTCGTTGCCCCAGAGGAAGCCCTTCTCGTCGATGGCGAACGCGCCCGGGCCACTCATCAGATTGTTGGCATCGTACCTGCTGGAAAAACTGCCCGTGAACTTCAGAAAGAGTGTCCACGCGTCCGGCGATTGGTCCTTGGCCAGCGCGGGCTCATAGACAGTCTGCTGCAAGGACAGACCGAACAGGGTGGCGACGTTCAGCCACGGGTATTTCGCGATGTTCGCCACCGCCTGGAGGACGTTGGTCGGCCGCGTTCCGCCTGGCAGCGTGGTCGCATCGAGCAGATCCTTGCAGCCGGCCGCCGCCGCCACGCAGTCGGCAACCATGTTCGCCAGCGAATTGAAGGTCCGTAGCGCCTCCGTTTCCGGCCCGTTGGGAGGCAGGCGCAGAACGTCCGCCACCGCTCCGGTTCCCGGGCGGACCAGGTTCGCGGCCATGTGGACGGCATTGAGCATGCCGTACCGGTTGCCCTCGATCACCGACCCGTCGACGAACTGGGCAAACGCGAACCCGGTCGCGATGGGGGTCCGCTCGTTGACGACCACCGGGCCTTGAACCGGCGCCTGACCAATCGCGCTCGCCAGCATGGCCGGGCCGCGTTCGGCGCCCACGAAGAGGATGGGCTCCAACCCGGGCGCCAGCCCGCTTGGCAGCTGGTAGTCGATCGTGAACTCGCCGCGCGGACCCGTGGTGTCGCGACCGAGGACGCTTGCACGCCCACCGGGCCCGACGAAGCTCGCGTACAGCGAGACTTCGTATCCCTTCAAGCCGCTGCCGCCGCTCGCCACGGTGCCCCGCAGCTGCATCCGGCTGTCCTCGCCGAGGCTGGCGCAGCCGGCCACGCTCAGCATGAGCAGGATCACCAAACCGGACGCAACCAGTCGCAGAGCCACGACGCTCCTCCTCCTCGCCGCTGCGACCGCCTCTTCACGTGACGGCGACCTTCACAACGAGCGGTAGCGCAATCGGCGCCCGAAGCAAACCGCGCGCGGCCGTGACCGTCGCGCCACGCGAAGCGGCCTGAACCTATCCCGAGTGCAACCACGCGCATGCGGAAGGACGACGATGAGCTGGGATCGATATCGTTGGAGTCCGGCACTCGACGCCATCGCTGATCATCGGTGGCGTCGGGGCGGATTCAGTCTGGTTCACCCTCGATCCGGACAAGATCGTCTGCGATCCCTTGGCACCGGGACCTGTTCGGTCGAGATTACCTGGTCCGTCAGCAACGAAGACCGATTTGACAAGTGGAAGATATGCTGGCCGGCGCGAGGGTAGCGGCAACTGGACGTGCTTGCACAAATCGATGATTCGCAGCGTGGGCTACGGGGCAAGGCTGGGGAACGGCGGGATCTGCGCAGACGTTTGAAGGCCAGAACTCCCGAGGACGAAACGGGCCGATCCCCTATGAACCTGTGCACGAAACCGACCCCTGCCGCGCCTGCGCCGACGCGAGCAACAGTGTGTTGCCTGAGATATCAGGACTTGCCGATCGTTCCGTGCTTGTCCTGGCGTTAAAACCTTGGTCGATGCGCCGGGTGGCCGCTACTCGCGCACGACCATGACCGAGCATTTGGCGTGGCGGACGACCTTGTCGGCGTTCGGGCCGAGCAGGTATTCGGCGAGTTCGGGCCGGTGCGCACCCATCACGATTAGATCGGCCTTGATCACTTCGGCGGCTTTCAGGATCTCCCGATAGATCTTGCCCTCGGCGACGATGCGGCGGCTCTCGATCGCGTCCGGCACCTGCGCGACGGCGAAGTCCTTGAGCTGCTTGGCCGCATGCTGGCGCAGCTTGGCCTCGTAGCCTTCCGCGAAAAACTGGCCGACCATCGGCAGGCCGAGATCCGGCACCACCGTGATCAGATGCAGCTTCGCCTCGAAGGTCTCGCACAGCGAGACGGCGGTCGGCAGCGCCTTGCGCCAGGAGTGCTTGTCGGACAGATCCACCGGCACCAGGATGGTTCGATACATTCGGGGCTCCCATCAGTCTCTCATGGGCCGGCATCAAGTCGGCTACGATCATGATGCCGAAGTGGAGCACGAACAGTCCAGAGGCTGGAGACCGACGACATGGTCGCCATAGCCAAGCCGCGCATGAGGTCGGCTTGTCGACACCGGTCTGCCGAAGGGACAAGAGGGCCCAGACGCGGACCCGGCCGGATTGCATGGCGCTTTCAGTCCCGTTTTGCCCTGTCACCCGGCAGCCACTCGTGGTGCCGGATCTGCCGGCTCAAGGTGGCCGACGGGGAGGGCATTGAGCCTGCGGACGAGGTCCGCCTGACGGTTCGTAGCGGTCTTCCTGAATATGATCTTGAGATACTGTCGGGCACTGCCTTCGGTGATGCCGAGCCGCCGGGCGGCTTCCTTCCAGGATGAGCCGCTGGCCAGAAGCTCCGCAAGGCGGGATTGCGAGGGGGTCAGCCCATAGAGCCGCCGCAGCCAGTCCCGATGCGTCTCCTGCCAGACGACGGGATCATTGGTGAGGAGGGTCACGAGCCCATCGTCGGGGACATGCACGCCACGGCGAAGGCGCTCGGCGGGCAGTCCACTCACCGCCACAATCAGCGGCTCGGCACCGTCGGCCGCGTTCAGGGACAGAATCTCGCCGGGCCTGCAGGGACGATCCGTCGCCGGATGCTTCGATCACCGCCGACGGGCAATACCAGACATAGCCCCGGCCCGGTGCATCCGGCGGGCTCGCGTCAGATCGGCGATCCGCCGCCTGGGAGCACCCGAGCACGTCAGCCTCGGTCGACGATCGATCAGCCCGGCACCCGCATGGTGAGCAACTGAGCTCAACCGTGAGTGGTCGAAGCGATGACATTTACTGACATCGCAGTGACTTAGCCTGTGAAGCAGTTCACACGCGGGCTGGTCAACTGACCGTAAGCTTGCACTATTGGAGATTGCCCCGATCGCAGCGCCCTGCGGGCACGTGCGCCGGGGATTGCGATCGCGGCGAAGGTCGAACTGACAGCCGGGAAGGCGGTGGTCTGGTGGCGAGCCTCGAGCCAACGAAACGATACATGCGCCCATCATGAGCCGGGTGCGGGTGCAGCGACCGTGATGGCTTGGCTCTTACGCTGGCCGGTATGCGTGGCGCTCATCGTCATTCTCGCCGCGGCGCCGGCTCTTGCGCTCCTACCGCACCTGCGCGGGCTCGTGTCGCGTAACGCGGTCATGACGACCTTCGTCTTCACGGCGCGGGCGCCAATCAGCGGGCGTCTGGTAAGGGCGCCTTCGACACCGGGCCAGCTCATCACCTCAGGCAGCGCAGCGGCGGTCGTGGAGAACGAGCGCGTCGACGACAGTCGATCGATCGAATTGCGCGCCCGCAAGGAGGTCATCACACAGGGCATTGCCCGCTTGACCGATCAGCAACGTCTCCTCGGCAAGCTGGCAGCCGATCATGCGGCGATGCTGGTGGAGTATCGGTCCGCGCTGGCGCGCGACACCGAGGCGCGGATCGCCGTCCTGAGCGCCGAAGTGCGGGCCAGCGAGGCGACCCTCCTCGAAAGGCAGCGGCATCTGGAGCGGACACGCCGACTGGTCGCGTCGCAGTCGGTCTCGCAAGCCGTCCTCGATGAGGCAGTCGCGTCGCACGAGACCCTGCGCCAGAGCATCAATGCCAAAAACGCGGAGCTCCAGCGGCTCCGGCAGATGCTTCGCCAACTCGCCGACAACCTGTTCCTGGTCGACGCTCCGGATGGCGCTCTGCAAGTCCAGAATTTCCTCCTCGAACTGCAGTTGCGCCAGGCCGACCTCGCCAAAGCGCTGTCCGATGCGCGCGCCGATCTGGACGCCGTCGGGCTTCGTCTGCAGCATGAAGAAGCGCAAATCTCGCGACTGCGCGAGGCCGCGGTCGACGTGCCGGACGGTGTCCGGGTCTGGCGGGTGGAGGCCGCGTCCGGCCAGTTCGTCGATGCGGGCGCGCCATTGTTCTCGTTCATCGACTGTCGATCCTTGTTTCTGGACATCCGTGTCGACGACACCGTGCTGACGATGATCAGCCGCGACCACCCGGTCCGCTTTCGTCTGTTCGGCTCGAGCGACTTCGCGAATGCCCATGTCGAGAGCGTGCGCGGCTCAGCCGCAGTCGATCGGTAGCGACGAGCTGGCCGCGGTCGCCGAGCGGGATGCCCGCAGCGGACAGGTTCTGGCGCGGGTCGATGACGCTGTGGCCTCAAGGCACGGCGCCGATTTCTGCGGTGTCGGGAGGACCGCCTACGCCGAACTGCGCGGCATCGGCCTGTACCAGCAGTTTCTCAGGCGCCTCAATCTCTAGGGGGCGGGCGTGCGGCAACCGCGATCGAAGTCGGTGGCCCGAGCGTCTCTAAGGGGCGGACGCAGCCTGTCGGGCAATGAGCTCCTTCCACACGAGCGCGAGCGGGAGCGCGCCCTGCTTCTTCTCGTGAGCCTGGACTACTTCGCCGCGTTCGGGCTGTTGCTGTTTGGCTACCTTTCAGATTCGCTCACGCTCGGCGCCGACGGCCTGCGCGCTTTTCTGCTGATCACGATCGACGTGTTCGCGCTTGTTGTCCTGCGGCGGATCCACCGCCATCGGTTCACCGAGTACGAATTCGGCACGGGCAAACTGGAGTGCCTCGTGAGCGTCGCGGTCGGCCTCGGCATGTATGCCGCCGCCATCTGGATCCTTTTCAGTGCGTTCCATCGTCTGGACGGGCAGGCGCCGGCGTCGCCGCTCAGCGTCGCCATGGGGATCGCCTTTGCCGACGGTAACCTCGGCCTCAACGTCTATGGCCTGTACCGCCTGTACCGGGCCAATCGAGCCGCGCCGGCGGTGATCATGCGCGCCCAGGTCCGCTCGCGACTGGCGATGACGATCTCGTCGTCGATCGTCTTTGTCGTGGTCCTTGCCAGCGTCAGCGTCCCTGACCCGACCGTGGGTAATTCGCTGGACGTCCTTGGCTCCGTGTTTGTCTCGGTCATCATCCTGTCGATTGGCACGAGCATGATGAGGGAGAGCTTGCCCGATCTGCTGGATAAGTCGATTGGCCCACAGGACCAGTTGTTGCTGTATCGGACGCTCGCGCAGCACTTCGAGAGTTACGATGACATCATTGGGGTGCGCTCGCGTCGGTCGGGCCGGCAGCCGTTCGTCGACGTCGAACTTGGGTTCGCCGACGATGCCGCAATTGGTGACATCGCGAGGCGGAGCCATGCCATCGCCGAGGATCTGCGCGGCTTACTTCGCGATGCTCAGGTTCGCGTGCTGCCCGTCGTCTCGCGCTGGGCCAGAGCCGACGCCGAGCGGCCGCGCGGTGCGGTGACGGCGATGCCGCGTCCTGTCGCAGCGATCGCGGTTGGAGGGATGTCGGTCAGATCTGGTTCATAGTGACGAGCGGTGGAGGACGGTCGGATGATGAAGGATGAAGTCTTCGTTCTGGCGGTAGAGGGGCGGCTCGATGCCATGATGGCCGAGCGGCTCCAGGACGACGTGCTCCGCCTGATCGAACGCGGCGAGTCGGGCAATTCTCCTCGATCTTTCCAAGCTGCACGAGATCAGCGGCCACGGTCTCCGCGTTTTCCTCGTTGCGGCCAAGGGCTCGAAGCGCATCGGCTGCCAGTTAGCGCTTTCGGGAGTGAACGAGAGCGTCGCGCGCGCCCTCCAAGCGAGCGGTTTCGATAGCATCCTGACCATACACCCAGAGCAAGCAGCGCGCCCGCTGCTCTGATCTAGCTCGATCCCGGGCCCGCCGATGACGCTCCCAAGTTCGCGGCCCGGCCGCGCCCGACGACCTGCCTGCCGGGGCCGGCCTGCCGCGGGGCTAAGCTAGGCGTGCGGGCAAGCCATCACCCAAACCAGTCATTCTTGGGACCGGTGATCAGTGGATTTGCTGCGCTGAGAGCGACGGTGGGATGTTCTGGTTTCGGCGGAACAAGTTGGCCGGGTCATACCGATCCTTGATCTGCTGTAGTCGCTGGAAATTGTCGCCGAACGCCTGTTTGACGCGCGCAAGCGCTTCATCGTCGCCTAGGTAATTGCTGTAGGCCCTGGTGCTTGCATGTGGCCGCAGCCGGTCATAGGTCTCGCGTGCCCAGGCGATGTTGCGCTCGGTGTCCGCGCCGTCGCGCCATTGGGCGATGATGAGGATGCTGTAGCCGGCGCTCCGGTGCGGAAATGCCGTGGCGGTGGCAGCGGGCCGCAGGGCGGCGCCGTGGGGATGCTCGACGATCAGCTTGCTCATGGGAGAGGGGCAGCGGGCGAACTGTTCCTGCAGGATCGCGATCACATCGTCGCTCAACTGATCGACGAAGCAGGACTTCCAGTAGTTCAGGGCCAGCTTCGGGAAGCTCGGATCGAGCATCTGGTTGAGCGCGGTGTAGGGCAACGGCCCTAGCCGATTAATGACCGGCGACCCGAATCTTCCTGACGTGGTCCAGGGCCGATTTCGGCATCCTTCGCTGCCCCGCAATGACAGACCAAGATTGCCGCCAGCTTGCTGCCGGAGCCGTCCGGGGCGTGGGTCAGACTGGCGGCCACGGTCAGGTCGTCATCGGGCGTGGCGGTCAGATCGCGATAGAAGCCCAGCATCTGTTTCGCCGCGGAAAATGGGTGCGCGACCACCCCGCCATGAACGGTGGGCCCAACAGGGTGCAGGGCGAACTCGAACCCGGTCGCGATGCCGAAATTGCCGCCGCCACCGCGGAGCGCCCAGAAGAGGTCTGGATTTTCCTCCTCCGACGCCTGCATGACGTCGCCCGTCGCGGTGACCAGTTCGACCGAGATCAAGCTGTCGATGGTGTAGCCAAACTTGCCCATCAGGAACCCGAACCCGCCGCCGAGGGTCAGACCGGCAACGCCGGTGCTAGACACCGCTCCGCCGGTCGTCGCGAGGCCGTGGAGCTGCGTCGCCCGGTTGAACTCCCCCCACGTCACTCCTGCCTGCACGCGGACGCGCCGTCGGCCCGGGTCTACCCAGGTTCCTTTCATCAGGCTGAGGTCGATCATCATGCCATCGTCGCAGACCGCCCGGCCGGCGACATTGTGACCGCCGCCGCGCACGGCGATCTCGAGCCGCTGCGCGACGGCGAAGGCCAGGACGTCCGCCACGTCAGCGCTGCCGGTGCAACGCGCGATCACGGCTGGACGACGGTCGATCAGGCCGTTGTGCACGCGCCGCACCGCCTCGTAGCCGTCGTCGCCGGGCATCAGTACCGGTCCGGAGAGTTGGTGCGCCAGGGATCTCGCGACGTGCCCGGCTTGGAGGGGAAGGTTCATCTGCTGCTCCGAGGGCCGTGCCAAATGCCTCAGAGCGAAGTAGACCGCCGAAGCTTTTGAAGCGCCATAGCAGGCTGCGCATAATCGCTATACATTAATGCATGACCAGGGACTGGGACGATCACCGCTTCTTTCTCGCGATCGCGCGCGCACGCTCTCTCACCGCCGCCGGTAAGGCGCTGGGCGTCAGCCAGCCGACGGTCTCCCGCCGTCTCGACTTGCTCGAGGCCCGGCTGAATGTCCGACTGTTCGACCGCACGCGCCAGGGATACGAGTTGACCGCCGTAGGCATGGACCTCTTCGAGACCGTGCAACAGGTCGAGGAAGACCTGGCCGGAGCGGACCGAAAGATCTACGGCAAGGACCAGGATGCGCGGGGCGGGTTGCGCATCACCTGCAGGGAGTACTTTCTCAATGGCTATCTGGCCCCGTTGCTCTGGCAGTTCCTGCGTGAGCACCCGGGCATCGAACTCAGCGTCGTCTGCACCCAGGCATTCCTCAGCCTCAGCCGGAGCGACGCCGATCTGGCCATCCGCTTTACCCAACGGCCGCCCGAGACACTTGCCGGCCGCCGTCTGACGGCGGTGGCCTATGGCATCTATGCGGCCAATGGACCGAAGGGCGCCCACTTCACGATCGACAACCGGCGCGACTGGGAATGGATCGGCATCCACGACGATACGTACAACCGGATGCTCTTCGGCACCTTGTTGCCCGGTGCCCGGCTGAAGCATCGCGTCGACAGCATGGCGGCGATGCAGTCGATGGTCCGCGCGGGGCTGGGTGTCACCTTGCTGCCCTGCTATACAGCCGACCGCGACCCTGATTTGCGCCGGATCGACCCGGAGCCATTGTTGGACAGTAAATTCGACATGTGGCTCCTCTACCACCCCGATGTCCGGCGCGTATACCGGGTGCGGCTGTTCGCCGATTTCATCATCGATCTGATCAAGACCGACCGGGATTTGTTCGAAGGCGGTCGTGCGCTTTGATGATGCCGAGTTTGGGCGGGACGGTAGCCCAGCCAATTCTCAATCGACGCGCGCATGCCATAAGTTTGCGTGCTGCGGTGGCGTCAGCCCACGCCGTGATGGGCATCTCCGCCGACGATGGCTTGCCAAAACGACCCTCCGGGGGGCACTCTCGTTAGTCATAAGAAGCTCATCCTGGGGATGTCCGGTGGAAATGTGTCGAGCCGGGGGATCACGATGGGCAAAGGTGAGCATGGCGCTGCTCACCTTCTGTCTGGCTGCTCGGGCTGCACTTGCGGCCGGACCCGCCGCGCAATCGCCAGGGGAGCTGGTCGTTCGAGCGAGCCTCCCTCGCGCTGGTTATTCCATGGCATTTGGCTTCGACACCCTCTGGATGCCAAGCGATGAACGCTTGGTCCGGGTCGATCCTTCGGATGATCGGATGATCGATATCGAGGTCTCGCCTGGGTCAGATCCGAATCTGCTCGCCGGCGCGGAAAAATACCGTGGTGTTGCAGTTGGCGAGGGTGCCGTCTGGTTACCCGACACGGGCAGTTCGACCATCTACAAGATCGATCCGCACTCGAACAAAGTGGTGATGGAGATCCCAACTGACATCTTTGGCAGCGAAGGCAGCATCGGTGTCGGCGAGGGGGCCGTTTGGGTCATTACGTTCGAAGATCACGACAAGACGCTCACCCGATACGACGTCGCGAGCGGCGCCGAGGAGGCCAGGATCGCGCTGCCCAGCGCGAGCAAGGGCGTTCTGGTCGACTATGGCTCGGTTTGGGTCACCGCGGCCAGTCGCGCAGAACTCTATCGGATCGATCCCAAGACCAACCAGGTCGCTGCCACCATCGCCCTCCACGACACGTCGCATCTTCTGGCTTCCGGCTATGGTTCGATATGGATTTCCTTTCGGAACGAGCGGGATCGTGCAGCGAATCGACGGCCAGACGGGAGAACTGCTGGCCACGATCGAGACCGGTGCCGTCGACATGGAGAGCGATGGCGACATCGCGACCGGCGGCGGCTTCGTCTGGACCATCAACCGAGGTTCGACGGTCGCCCGGATCGACCCGGACACCAACTCGGTGAAGGGCGTGTTTCATCCGCCGTCCGGCACCCTCATGGGTAGGCGTATTCGCTATGGCGCCGGATCTCTCTGGGTCTCAGGCGGGTCGATCTTTCGGATTTCGCCACCCGAATAGAGACCGTCCGAACGCTTCGGCAGAATGTCAAGGGCAGCATCGGCCCGGGCCGTGATGTCATGCGGCTGCCGACATGCGCCAGCACATGATCAGCCCGGCCCCCTTACCCTCGACCGGCGGCATCTCCGCGAACGCGTACTGGGTTTCCGGGTCGAGCGCGCGATAGAAGCTGTTGCTGATCACGATCTCGCTCGGCGCGGCCGCCTCCATGAGCCGCGCCGCCATGTTGATGGCATCGCCAATGAAGGCAAAATGCGCGGTGGAAAAGGCGCGCAGCGGCATGAGGCTGAGATCGCCCATGGCCACGCCGATGTGCACGCCCTTCGACTCCTGCGCCCGGTCGAGGTGGCGCTGCCAGCGCTCGCTCACCGAGTTGCCGATGTCGACCAGCCGCCGCGCGCAACGCACCGCCTCATCGGCATGGCCCGGCCTCTGATCGGGGAAGCCGAACAGCCCGATCACCTGATCGCCCACGAACATGTAGAGCATGCCGCCGCTGTCGAGGATGGCATGCCGTGCCTGCGAATAGAAGGTGGTGAGCGATTGCCGGACCAGCGCGTCGTCGCGGGTATCGCGGACGTAGCTGGAGAACGAGCAAAGGTCGGCCATCAGGACCGCGACGTCGCGATGGACGCCGGGGCGGAGGATGCCGTGCGGCGGAAGGCCGAGATCGCGGTGCAGGCGCTTCAGGGTCCAGGGGCTGAAATGCCAGATCAGGGTCGGCGCGAGGCGGTCGTCGGCCGTGTCGCCAAAGATGCGGGTCCACTCGGCCCGGACGATCGAGTCCCTGATCGCCTGATAGTTGGCGCCGCGCAGGCGATCGATGGTGAGGCCGAGGAATTCCTTGATCTGCCGCAGCAGCTCCCGTTCACCCCACACCTCGAGCTCGAGGTTGGGGCTAAGGCCCGCCCGGAGCTTCTTTGCAATCGCGTCACGCCGGGGTCGATCACGACGGAGCTGGTGCCGTCGTCGAACCGCACGCACGAGTGCGAGTACTTGGTCAGGCGCACCGTTCCTCCTCTATGATCTGCACGAGCCGGTCGAGACGCCGGCGCGTCTCGTTGTCCGCCGGGGTGTACATGAGCAGCCGCATGTGGTGCCGGGGTTGCAGCCAGGTGTTGGTCACGTCGAAGCGCAGCATGCCGACCAGCGGATTGCGGAACCGCTTGCCCTTGTTCTGCACGCCCGCGACCTCGTGCCGATCCCACAACGCCGCGAACTCTGGCGATGCCCTATGCAGCCGGCGCAGGTGCGACTTCCAGGCGGGCTCCGCGACGTGCTCGGCCATCAGCGCGCGGAATTGTGTGACCACGCGCGCGGCGACGATGTCCCAGTCAGGACATGCCTTGCGCCAGGCCGGATTGGTGAACAGCAGCCACATGCAGTTGCGGTCCTCG
>CAWFGZ010000048.1:0-68223 GCA_963815435.1 uncultured Alphaproteobacteria bacterium | reverse complement strand
AAAAACGCGCTCTTCGCCGGCTCCGACCAGGGTGGCGTCCACTGGGGCGTGATCGCCTCGCTGATCGAGACCTGCAAGCTCAACGCCGTCGACCCGCAGGCCTACCTCGCCACCACCCTCACCCGGCTGGTCAACCGTCACCCAGCCAGCCAGATCGATGACTTGATGCCCTGGGCTTACGCCGACACCGTGGCCTGACAACGCCGCTTACCGAGCGTTCGATCCGACCGATCGCCCTCTCCCGCAAAAACGCCTTGTTCGCCGGCTCTGATCAGGGCGGCGTCCACTGGGGCGTGATCGCCTCACTGATCGAGACCTGCAAGCTCAACGCCGTCGATCCCCAGGCCTATCTCGCCGACGTCCTGACCCGTCTCGTCAACCGCCACCCCGCCAGCCAGATCGACCACCTCATGCCCTGGGCCTACGTCACAGCCAACCAGGTGGCCTGACAACAGCGCTTACAGTCCCTAGCGACTCCTCAACGCCCCAGCGGCCGCTGAAGCATCAGAATGCCGCTCGCGAGCGGCATGCCGCGCTGGCGCCTCCTGCGCTGCCGTGGGAGGGCGACGGCCGGGTCAAGCTAGCCACCCCCTACCGAGCGGCGCTCCTATGAGCCTCCAGGGAGATGCGCGTACACGGATCCCAGCTTCCGTCTCAAACATTGAGGCGGCGGGCGGCCCTTCGCGGGACAGAAGGCGACGCGTCCGCGTCGTGCGGCCGTTGTTCGCGACGGAAACCCGCGGGGCTGTGATCTGGCCCCCTCAGCGCCCCCGAGTCTTTGCCATGTGGCGACATGGTGGCGACACGAAGGTCGAATTGATATGGACCGCGTGCCTAAGTCGTTGATTTTGTGGTGGGCGCACAAGGACTTCGAACCTTGGAGCAGCTGATGGAGAGATAGCGGCAATCTCTTGTAAAATCAACGGCGCATCAGAGACGGAAGGGCTGAAAGTGGCAACGACAGATCAAAAGGTTACGGGCAGACTTGGAAACACAGGAGCCCGTCCGGAGGGCACCCCGTCCGGGTTTGAACCCGTCACATTATGGCCAGCCATATAACACTCGCCCATCTGGGCAATAAATTATAGGAGCATAGTAAAGCAAAGGCACTCTAAAATCGTTTGAGTTATTGGTAATATGATTTGGCTTGGAATTTATACAAGAAACTGGCGCCCCAAGCTTCGTGATTTCCTCAAACTGCTTTTGAGTTAGCCAAATCTCATTGTGTGTGTTGGGTTGGAGGCGGTCGATATCTATGTCGTTACCGGCCAGTAGAGCGCCAAGCAGGATGATACCGACCCTCATCTTTCCCTCCAGCTATCTGTGGCTATTCCAGTAAGCGGCGGCTCTGGCAGCTCGTATTTTAGCAGCCGCAGTTGTTGCTCGTGCAACTTGGTTGCTCCAGTATAACCTTCCAGCATCCGCCCGTGTAGAGATAGGGAATCCAGGCCCATGCTGCTGATTGCGCAGTTTACCAGCGAGGCCTTCACCGGCGTGCTGCAGGGGGCCGGGATCGCGATCAGCATGGACGGCAAGGGCCGCTGCATGGACAACGTCTTCATTGAGCGGCTCTGGCGGTCGCTGAAATACGAGGAGGTCTATCTCAAAGCCTACGCGACTGTGGCCGAAGCCAAGGCCGGGATCGGCTCGTGGGTCGGCTTCTACAATGAGCAACGCCTGCACCAAGCGCTAGGCTACAGGACTCCGGCTCATGTTTTTGCCGGGTCCGCCCGCGCGGTGGATATGACGCTTCGCCTTCGGCGAAGCTTGGACAACGCTGTCGCGTTGCCCACATGCCCCCAGCCTACAACCGCAGGATTCCAACTTAGCTGACAGCCAAAGCTGTCCAAACAACCCCGACCACCTCAGCGAATTGACCGCCGGCCGGATTGAACGTGCGAACCTGATACGAATAGCTGCCGTCAGCACGGCGAACGAAATTTGTTGCCCCATAGGGGAGGCCGGGAATAGACACTGGCTGACCCCATTGATTGTATGGGACTCTACCTCCACCCTGCCCGTGCTCCGGGCTCACACCGGGGCCGTAGCCATAATTTCTGTCTCCTTCACCTGTCCAAGCCATCTCTCTTTCCTCCGATCCCTATCTTAGACCGCCTTGCGGTCGCTGTCTACGGTCCCCAGGCGCACCAGCGCCTGGGGGTTGGTGCCGGTGAGCTCCACGTAGTCGACCGCGACGGCTGGCTTGAAGACGCGCACTATTATTGCCGGGCCCGAGCCGGAAACGGTGCGCGCCAAGACAAGCGGGCCGGCGCCTCCAGCGAACCCGTCCCCAACGCCGCCTCCCACCGTTGGCGCCCGTCAAATCCCCATAGACCCCAGAAGGTAGCGTCCGGCCCCCGCGGGTTCCTTCCTTGGAGGCTTTCGGACGCCGGCCCTCGGCGCTGCTCACTACGTCCCGGCCGGCCGGCATCCGAAACCCTGCACACGCGACCTTGGCCGAGACCTCGACCTATGTCCGGATTCTGCCCTTCAGCAGACGCCTTTAGCGCCGATCACCAAGAGCGATTAGGCGCCGGATCGGCGCCCTTCCCGTAGGCGGCTGCCATCGGTCATTTCAGTTTCGCAACCAGATCGCTTGCCTCTCGCAGCAATCGCCGCGCCAAGCGGCGAAAAGCGTCGCTATCAGCGCTGTAGTGGCCATGTCGGTAAGCGTTCTGATTGCCCAATGGGGCGCCGGGGTTGGTCCCACCATGCATCCGGCAGCGGACCCTACCGCGAACCGCGGGTGCTCGACACGGGCTCCCGCTCCTCGTTCTCGCGCCGCAGCGTGCGCTCCGGTGCATGGGGAGGTTGCTTTGCATGGGATTATCCCTCGGATTTTGCTGCACCCCCCTCCCAGCGCGAACCGGTTTCGACATTGCCGACGATCGCCTGACCGCCCTGGTGCACATGCACGTGCTCGACGGTCACCTTCTGCTGACCCTTGCCCCGGTAGCGCTGGAGCGCCTCGAGCTGGGCGGCGAAGGTGCGCAGCAACTTGACAGCCAGATTGCCGGTATCCTGGAGATTGTGCCGGTATTCCGCCTGCATCGCTCGGCGTAGCAATTCCAGCGCCGCGCCATGAGTTGCGACCATTTGCGCGGCTAGCATCGCTTCGGTCTCGTCGCGGGGCCCGATGCCGCAGACCGCGGCAAGTGCGGCGTTGATGGTAGCCGCCCTAACGGGCGCGTCCCTGTCATAGTGGGTGCTATTCAGAAGCTGGCTGAGCAGACCGTCGGCAAAGCTAAACTCGCTCGTCCCAAACGCCTCGTTCAGCGTGGCCGCCCAGATTTCGGGACTTGGGTGATCCGGCTTGACTTCCACAGCCTTCGATCGGGTTTGCTGGACCTTAATCTGCGGTGCCGGTGTGCGGCTCGCACAGCGATCGAGGAACCTGCGGACCTGGTTCTGTTCCGTGGGCGTCGGCACATAGGTCGCGCGCTCCTTCCCATGTTCGAATTTCGGGTTCTTGGCTTCGGCATGCTTCCCGGTCATGGTGCTGAGCCCAACTCCCAGAGTAGGGCGCGCTCGCTTAGATGCAGCGGATCCCGAGTCCGGCGCCGGAAGGTTAGCCTGGCGCCGTTTTGTTTCACGATCAGCGCTTCTGTCGCGGTGAGGGCGGCAATCTTGTTGCCTTGGAGCGCTGGAACAAGCCCCCGACCTTCGAGTCGATACCAGGGCGCGCGGCGGTGACAGCCGAATAGTTCCCATGCCTGCCACCCAAGTCGATGCGCAGCCGTGCCCCATTCGTTCAGAAAGGCCGCCGCGTCCGTTACAAGCTGTCCCCACTTTGCTGCAGGAAAGCGCGGAGGGGATGGCAAGTCGGCCAGGCTGGCGACACCGTCATTCCACTCGACCGGCACGCGGGCGCAGATTCCAGTCGGCGGCTTCAGGGCTGCCTCGCGGCCCGTTTTCGACACCCGACCCTCATTTTTCGACACCTGGACAGAGGAGGTGTCGAAAACTAAGTCGCTGTCGTTTCTAGACTTTCTGGTTTCTTCGACACTTTCGACACTTTCGACACCACTAGAATAGGATACGACGCGCGAGGCACTTTCTTGCTCGTGCGCTTTCTGTCGGTATGCCTGCGCTGATTGGTCTCTCGAACTTATGTCCTCCCATCCTTGGTGTCGAAAGTGTCGAAAGTGTCCAAAGGCGCAGTTTTCCAGGTGATTTGGCGGTGACACCTCGGATGCGTCGGTGTCGAAAGTGTCGAAAGGCTCGGTCTCACCCCAGGCGCTGACCATCGCTTGGATCCGCGCGAGCGGATCGTTCGAGGCCGTCATTGCCTGCCTCCTTGGACGACGGTGAGCTCCGGCTCCTCGTCAGAGCCCCAACCGAAGCGCTCCTTGCTCAGCGCATAGCATTGAGATTTGCCGACCCTGGGCACGTACCGGACCGCAAGCCGCTTGGCGCTCTCTCGCTTTGCGAGATAACCTTTCTCATCAAGCATGCGCGCGATCTGCGTCTCCTTGAGAGCGCCGCCGGAGGCTTCGCGGACGAGGTTCGTCGGTAGATAGACGGCCTCCTCATCATACCAGCCAAGGGCGTCGCGGTTGTTGGTTCGAGCGTGACCGTAGGCGTTGACGTCCGGCTCGATCGGCTTGATCGTCACGTCCCACCGCTGGGCAACCCAGGTGGTCAGGTTGACGATGATCTGCTGTTCCGGCTTGAGGGCGAGCGCATCGGAGGATTGATCGAACTGCTGCCATCCCCATTTGACCGCGCCCTCAACGTCGGTCGTGTGAGGGAGCAACCCGAACTCCTTGGCGAGACCGCCGGCAATGAGGAGCAGCGCGAACGCCGTTGCTGCCCGGATGCGCATGCTGTCGGCATCCTTCCCAGCGATGAGCCGGGCCGCGTTCAGGATCGTCTGGCGCAGGTCATCGGGCCGTGCGTGATAGCCATGTTCGACTAGGCGCCGAGCGAACATCGGCCCGGCGTGCCCGTGGTGCTTCAGGATGCCATCGATCCTGGCCAGCACATCCGGCGGGACGGCGCGGTTGACGCTCGTGACGTCGACGTCCAGGATCCGCACCGCCATGCCGGCCATCCATTGGCCATTGTCCTCGCGGACCTTCTCTTCGAGTGAGCATTCGCCGCTAAGCAGGATGAAGGTGGTCCAGCTATAGCGCTGCCGGAGGACGGCTTCAGAGCTGAGCCTGGCTTTGCCCTGGCCGCCGGCCATCGAGTACACCATCCGGCCGAGCGCTCGGCCGTCGATATGAGCTACCTCGTCGAGTGCCAGCACCGTGCCGCTCGCCGATTGGGCGATGCTCTCGACAGCATTCTCAGTTGTACGCAACGACTGCAGAAGGCCGGAGCCGAGGCGGCTCGACGACCAGGCGGAGACGGCGAGCCGCTGTGAGAGCGTCTTGCCGGAGGACGACATGCCGCTCTCGTTGATACCGCACGAGTTCGAACCGGGCCAGGCCCTGGATGGGTCCGACGAAACCGGAGAGGATGCCAAGGGTGAAATGCGGGCAGTTGGCTGTCCCGATCGCGGCTGATATCGCCTCCTGCCAACCCTCCAGCGTTCCGGAGGTGGCGCGGCCATCCAACCGCGCACTGGCGCCCAGCTCGAGGCCATAGCCCTTCGGGGAGCCGATGATCTCACCGGTCGGCGCAACGAATACAGGATGCTCGAGACCAGGCAGCAGGTGCCAACCCGGCCTGGAGACGACCGTGATCTCGGAGGCAGGATCGGCCGCTTTGAGTGCTTTGACCACGACATGCTCGCCGTCGTCCTCGGCCCTTAGTCCAGACGCGAACAGCTTAGCCCGGAGCTCGGAAGCGCCCATGCGAGCGAGGGCTCCGCGCTCGAAATCGATTGGCCGCGGCTTACCGTCCATCCCTTGGACGACCACCCGCAGCCCGTAACCTTCAGCCTCGTCGATGTAGCGAAGCCGGAACGGCACCCCAACGGGGCTCGTGACAGGCAGCCAGATCTCCTCCCCTTCCTTGTCCTTGCCGGCGTATTTGTGGACCATGATCTTGTCTGAGCGCGTGTGCCGGTAGTCGAGCGTCAGGCTCTCCATGGCCGGTAGCGGGTAGGTTCGCTCAATCTCTGCTAGCTTGCTGGCTCGGCCGGCGCACCGCTTGGCGGCGTCGATCTCCTGCGCGGTCGGCACGAACCTCTCGGCACCGTCGAGCCCCACACGAACGGTGTCGACGCCATCGCGGCGCAGGATGTCGAGCCAGTCAACGTCCTCGCCCGGCTCGCCGGGGAGGGCGATCCCAACATCGACGCGCTCCTGATGGGCAAAGGCGAAGGCCCGCGCTGCCAGCTCGCCGGCCTTGAACCCGCGGTCGTCGGCCGGCCGATCTTCATCTAGGTCGGCGGCAATCGTGATCCGGCGGGTCGCCGGCCAGGGCTGGAATGATCTGATACCCCCGGTCGACAGGGCCGCGGCGACCGCCACCTCGCCGGCCTCGATCTCGGCCTGTCGAGCCAGGGCCAGCGCCGCCGCCGTTTCGATGCCTTCACACAAGATGAGGTGTGGCGCCTTCGCTGGATCGCCCCAGAGGACGACGCAGCCGGCAGCGCTTTGCCCCTCCTTCAGCGTAGCCGACTTCTTCGCATCGCGTGGCCCGCCGTTGGTCCTGCGACCAAGCTCCGCCTTCCCGGCGCCTTCGGGTTGCACGTAGATCCGATGCGCGTGGCGGCGCCCGTCCGGCGAGCGCGTCCCAAACACCACGCAGGGGTGGTGCCCCACCAGCTTCGGCTCCCTGCTCCCCTTCGCTGGCGCGTCGTAATATGCGAGAGAGCGCCAACCCATTACTGGGGTTGAGGGCATCGGCACTTGGTCCGGGACCACATCGAGCCGATAAGCGAGGTAGCTCCGCACCAAGCCCTCGTCGCGCTGGTCTGCCGGCGGTTGGAGCAGGCTGGCTGCATCCATCCGCTGGCGACGCTCACCGTCTCTGACCTCGACCAGATCCTGGCGGCCGAGTATCTCCGCCACCCGCAGCTTGGCCGCTTCGAAGTCGATGCTTTCGCAGCGCATCACCACGTCAAAGATCGAATGCGAGCGCTCGATGCAGGTGCAGTGCGCTCTCTGCTTTTTCTCGTTCCAGCGCCAGGAGGCGTTATTGTCGGTGTGGTCCGGATAAGGGCAGGTGATGTGCGGCTGCCCGGCGCGCCAGTCGATGTTGAGCGCGGCGAGCACGTCCACTTCACAGCCTTGGACAGCAGCACGGATGTCTTCGGGATGGACGAAGCGCTCGCGGGTCATGGCGACGACCCTCCGCTCGGAACCGGGATTTCTTCGTCAGGCTCCAACCGCGCGGCCAGCTCCTTGATGTGCTCCTTGCGCGGGTCGCGGCGCTTGTGCTTGATGACCCGGGCACCCCTTCTGGCAGCTTGGCTCGGTAGCCTGCCAAGTGCGTCCGCCACGCGTGGACAGGTTTCCGGTCCAGGACGCTCATGGCGCGTCCCGTAGGGGGAGGGACGTGTCGACTCGACTCCCGCCTCTGAGAGGCCGCGCACGGAATGTGGCCAGCCGTTCGGGATTAACTCCCGAGCTTGCGGTAGCTCGCGCGCCAGCGGCGTCGACATGGAACAGAATTGGCGATCCTCGCCACGGGTCTTCGGCGGCACGTCGCCGATACACCAAGGACAGACCGAGCAGGTGGTCATGGTGGAGCCCTCTCGATCAGGTCGAGCACCGCAAGCGATCCATCGCATCGAGCTACGTTTGGGCCTGGCCGGCGCCTGGCCGAAAGAGTCTCCCGGGTTAGGGGCCTCATCCTGACGCTTCCACTGGAACGGTTGCTGACGCGCGGAGTGAATTCCCTGGTGTCACAGCCGTGAAATACGCAGTGCGAGGCGACCAGCGACTGGTGCTGACATTTGAGGGTAACACCTGGGGAACGTCGAGCCTGCGGTTCAGGGAAGCGCGGGCTACGCTCGGAGCGTCCAGCATCCGTAACGAACCCGCCGCCGCTCTGGTCCGCGCCCGGGCGGCGGCCTGCATTTCGGGCCACTAATCACGCGGCCTGAGCGCGTTCGGCGGCGCGCTTGTCGCGCTCGGCTTTGCGAGCCGCCAGGTACGCGGCGATCTCGGACGCTGGCGTTCCCCCTTTGAGGCTACCCTCTGGCCCGACCGTGACGCGCTGTGGCAGGCGCCCTGCCTGTCGATATCGGTGAAGCGTCTGGCGGGAAATCCCGCCCAGCAGCCGGCAGACTTCGGGATCTGAGAGGAGCGGGTCGAGCTCGAGGTCACTGGTCATGTGCTACTCCATGAAATAGAGCAGCATCTCCAGTAGCCCCGTTAAGTGCGGCGCGCAAAAGGGTTTATTAGCCGCTACAGGCGGAGTATTTCTCTAAGTGTCTCTAATCTTTGCGAATCTTCGACAGAATGGTTTCGAAATTTGATTCAGTAAGGCTCGGATCAATCAGACGCATCGCGGCCGCCACCCACCGGGCGCCTGGGGCGCGAAAATCTCCAGTTGGGCGGCCCATCGCCCCCGGTACATCGTACGTAAAACTGTCGCCAGTTAACTTCTCGTAGAGAGATGCCAGGTTCCTCGCCAGAAAACGGCGCGCTTCGCCAAGGCTCTTGCGTCCCCTGTGTTCTTCGTTGTTACTTTGCCCAGCAGCCCATGCTGCAGCGTCTCGAAATCGACGCATGTGTTTCTCGAAGGTTCGAAACATGGTGATAGGGCTATTGCTTTCGCTAGCTGGTTGTGGTGTCGATATGTACCCATAGGCTAGGCGGTCTATCGTGTCCGTATCAGCTTGATCGAGCATCTGAACCAATTTGTTCGAGCCCTCGGATAAGTGCTCAAGCAGGCCCTTCTTGCGATTCTTGCTGGCCGCTCTGGAGTTTATGGCGGCTTCGTCATGCTGAACGAGGCTCAAATACCAGGCGGCCAGCTCAATCAGTTCCTTCTGGAGTTGGGCCGCTTGAGAGCGCCGCAAGTTGTAGCCTTGAACCAACTCTTGGCGGACCACGTTTAGCGAAAGTCGGGCTCTTACGGCATCCAGATCTGCCCCGCTGACGCCCCGCAGCCCTGCGCCGAAGCGAGGAACTCCTCGGTTCTTCACTGAAGCCACCACTGGCGCGATCAGTTTGCAATCGCGCGCAGCGGCACCACGTTGTCGGTGTCCTGGTCGCTTACGAGAGCATCGAGGAACTGGCCCCAAGCTTTCACCGCGGCCCGTTTCTCCTCGCGGAAGTTGTGTCTCTGATAGACTGCCACGATCCCACCGGTGGTCGACCCGCTCACATGATTGAGAAGACGTTCGACGACGTGAATACCGACGCCCAGCCGGGCCATGCCGGACGCGGCGGTGCGCCGGAGATCGTGCAGGCGCCAGGGCGCCAGCCTGACCTCCTCGATTTCACCACCGCGCCGCTCGGCGTCCTTGCGCAGGTGTTCGACCATCAGCTGGTCGAGCCTCGCCTTGGCCCGCCCGAAGCCACTCGCCGGGCGCCCCGGCGTCCGTCGTGATGGAAACAGCAACCCGTTGCCCTTTGCGTTGCCGGGCAGCCCCTCGATTACGGTAACCGCCGGGTCGGGCAGCGGGATCTCGACGCTCCGACGATTCTTGGTGCGTTCGCCTGGCAACATCCATAAGGCCTCTTTGAGGTCGAGCTGGGTCCACGACATGGCGGCTACTTCATCGCGCCTGGCGGCCGTGAAGAGTAGCAGCTTAAACATCCGGCCGAATGGATCACCGAGGCGATCGCAGCCCCGCAGAAACCCCCTCAGCTCGTCATCGGTAAGCACCCGATCGCGAGCGCTCTCCGGAGCAGGCGCCTTCACTCCGGCGACCGGCGATACGGCCAGGATGTCCCGATCCACCGCCCAGCCGAAAAGCCGGCGCATCGCAGCCAGCACTCGATTGCAACGCACCGTCGCGCCACGCGCCGCCATCATGTCGAGGACGTCGAGGACGTCGCGTCGAGTGATGGTCTTGATGTCGCGATCGCCAATTTTCTGGTAGACGTGCAACTCCAGCATTCGCTCGATCTCGGCCGAGGTGCGCAGGCGCGGCTTGCAGTAGCGCTCGACGAAGGTGGCGCCGACGTTGCGCACCAGGTCTGGCTCACGAGCCTTGGCCTGAGCCTTTTCGGTGGCGGGGTCGATCCCATGGTCAAGTTTATCCTTGGCGTCGCGTGCTTTGTCCCGCGCGTCCTTCAGGCCGAACAGCGGGTATCGCCCGATGGTGAGTTTCTTTGGTGTGCCGCGATAGCGGTAGCGGAACGCCCAGGACTTCGCCCTTGATGGCTGCACCAGGAGGTACAGCCCCGTCCCACCATCCGGGATTTCCCGCCTGGCGCTGCCAGCCTTGGCGCTTTGCACGGAGCGGTCGGTAAGCAGCTTGGTCATCACCAGATCCGTTCTCTCGCGCCTGCCCGGAGCGTGCTGGGTATCATCAGGGTAACGGATTAGGGCGACAGCACGTTACCCGATGAAACATCGTGAGACAAGCATTTTGTGGCTTATCAGGCAGTTGATGCAGCCGACATCAGGATTCCCAGAGCTTCTGGTGGCCTCGGTATGGGACTGAAAATCCGCGTGTCGGTGGTTCGATTCCGCCCCTGGGCACCATTCTTTCTCACGACTTTCCGAAACCGCGGCCCGCCGGGACAACCCATTTTCAGTGTCGTCCCGCTCGGGGGGCTGTCGATTGACAGCGGCCGGCACGCCATGCTCCATCCATGTCACCTGGGTCCTTCCAAATCGAGACGTCGATGCAGCAGCTGCGGGTGGGGTTGGTCGGAGCGGGGCTGGTCGGGCAGGCCGAGCACGCGTTCTACCTTTGGGAAGAGCGCGAGCGGTTCGCCTTCGTCGCCCTGGCCGATGCTTCGCCCTCTGTCCGCGCCGCCGTGGGTGCCCGCTACGGCCTCGAGGAGCTGCACGCCGACATCGAGGGCATACTGAGCTGCGACCTTGACGCGCTCGTGATTGCGGCAACCGATCCGTTTCATCCGGCGTTCGCCGTCGCCGCGCTCGACGCCGGCTTGCACGTCATGTGCGAAAAGCCGCTGGCGCTCACGGTCGCCGGCTGCGACCAGATCGCGGCCGCGCGCGACCGTTCCGGCCGCGTCGTTCAGGTCGCCTATATGAAGCGCTACGACCCGGCCTACCGGCGCGCGCTCGACCTGCTCTCCGGGCGCGTCGAGGACGTGAAGCTGATCTCGGTCGAGGTCAACGACCCGGACCACGAGCCGTTCGTGGCACATCTGCCGATGACTTGGCCGGACGATCTGCCCGCAGCTCTGCGCGCCGAGACCCGCGCTCAGGGCGACGCGCAGCTGCGCGAGGCGGCCGGGCGCCCGCTCGACGAGGCCGGAGCACGGGCGTTGAGCGCCGGGTTCCTCTCGGCGCTGGTGCACGACGTCGCGATCGTGCACGGAATGCTCGCGCACCTCGGCGCGCGGTTGCCGGCGGAGGCTGATCACGGCGCCCTCTTTGACCAGGGCCGCGGCGTTCACCTGGCGTTTGCGCTACCAGGAGGGGGGCGCGTTGCCATGACTCACCTTAATCTGCCGGGCGTGCCCGACTATACCGAGCGCGTCACGGTCTTTTGCCGCGACCGGATCGTCGAGCTGACGTTTCCCTCGCCCTACCTCCGTCACCTGCCCACCCGGCTCACGTTGCGACGTGGCGGCGATGATCACGCGCTCGAGGTTCGTGACCTGCGCACGAGTTACGAGGAGGCCTTCCGCCAGGAGCTGCGCGCGTTCCACGCCGCTGCCACCGGCGAGGCGCCCGTCCAGACCACAGTCGAGCAGGCGCGCCGCGACATCGAGCTGCTCACCTCCGCGTTCCGCAAAGCGGCGGCATGAGAAGCGGTACGCCGGCCGCCACGTGGCGCGGGGGTGACTTACTTGGCTCGCGGTTCGTGATCCCCTCGACCACCGCGAGGCCGCCGCGGTGAGCGCGGTGCGCTACGAAGCGGTCGAAAAGCGCTTCGAGTTGGTGGCGGCGGTGTTCGCGCTCCTCGTGCAGCGCCACCTCGTACGCGGCCTGACACTGGGTGCGGTGAAATGAACCGCGCCGTGGCGATCGGCGCTCGCACCCGGCCGGCCCGAGCGCTCGCGCTCCCGAGGGTTCTCCTGTTCGTCGCTTTCGTCCTCGCGGCCTGTGGCGCGTCCGCGGCGGCCATCGCCCAGGGACGCCATGCTGACCCGGAGCTCGAGGCGTTGCTGCCGACCACGCTGGGCGGCGTGGCGCTGACCGTCGAGAGCCAGGCCGGCACAGACCTCGCGACAGAGAGCCCGGCCTTCGATGCGTTCCTCGCCAGTCTGGGCAAGACCAGGGCCGACTTCTCCCTCGCCAGCGCCTATTCGCAGGGCGGGCTCGAGGCCGAGGTGGGCGCCTGGCGCGTCAAGGACGCCGACCCGGCCCGGCTGCTGCCGGGCTTCAAGACGGCCGTGCAGGCCTCCAGCACGACGCCCTTGACCAAGGTCGAGGAGACCCTCGCCGGGCGCACGGTCACCCGCATCGGCGACCCGGGTCAGCTGACCCAGGGACCGCTCTACGTCTTCGTGCGCGGCGACACGCTGCTCTTCGTGCAGACCCCCGTGCGCGCCCTCGCCGAGGAGGCCCTGACCAAGCTGCCGCAATAGGGCGGTTGGCGAATCGCCAGGCCGGTTACAGCTCGGCGTTGACGATGAACCCGGCGTCCACCAGCAGCGTCGCCGAGGTCACGTAGCTGGCGTCGTCCGAGAGCAGGAAGGCGATCGTCGCCGCCAGCTCCGACGGGTCGGCGATCCGGTGCAGCGCGATGCGGTCGAGGTAGTATTTCATGACGTCGGGCATGTCGAGCATCGGGCGCACTCATGTTGGTGGCCACGGCCCCCGGCTCGACGACGTTGACCCGGATGCCGTGCCCGCCGAGCACCGAGCCTAAGCGCCTTGCCGAGCATGCTGATCGCACCCTTGGTGCCGCAGTAGGCGACCTGCTCCGGGGC
The DNA here is from genome assembly GCA_963815435.1 of uncultured Alphaproteobacteria bacterium. GTDB lineage: Bacteria > Pseudomonadota > Alphaproteobacteria > Geminicoccales > Geminicoccaceae > DATAOG01. The sequence continues at coordinate 55,294 of CAWFGZ010000048.1, read as the reverse complement.
GCCCACGTGCGCCGAGATCGAGCTGACCATGACGATGGCGCCGCCATGGCCTTCCTTGACCATCTGCTTGGCCGCCTCCGTGCACACCACCCAGGTGCCACGCACGTTGGTCTCGAACAGCTTGTCGAAGTCCTCGATCGAGGTGGCGTCCCAGGTCATGAAGGGGTTGATCGCGGCGTTCGAGACGACGTAGTCGAGGCGCCCGCCACGCCTGGCGACCTCCTGCACCATGGCCGTGACGGCTTCCGGGTCGCGCATGTCGGCGACCACGGGAAAGGCCTCCCCGCCCGCCTCCTTCACGAGCCGCAAGGTCTCGCTCGGATCGCCGGTCGGCCGCTGGTTGACGCCGACCAGCGCACCTTCGGCGGCGAGACGCACCGCCGTTGCCCGCCCGATGCCAGCGGTAGCGCCGGTGACCAGGGCCACCTTGCCGACGAATCGTCGTTCCATCCTGTCCTCCTGCGTGCGGCCGGTGCGGTTCAGAAGATGGCGATTGGGTTCCAGGGCGAGCCCGTGGCGCCAGGCAGGCGGAGCGGCAGGCCCACGACCATGAACTCGAAGCGCCGCTCCTCCGCGCAGGCCTTCGCCAGGTCCTCGAGCTGCAGGCTGTCCGAGATCAGCATGCCCATGGCAGTCAGCTGCAGCGCGATGGATCGGGTACGGCATGCCCTCGACGTTGCTCGGCACGGTCTCGCCGTCGCCGTCGGGCAGGAAGGCGGCGATCCGCCGCTCGTGCATCCAGGGGATGGTGTCGACGTGCAGCCCGGCCTTGCCCTCGCCGGCGGGCGGGTACTCGTTGCTCCAAGGCGCCGAGGGCGAGGCGTCTCGCATGGTGACCGGTGCGAAAGACCAGGATGTCGCCCTCGCCGAGCCGGACGCCTTCCGCGGCCTCGATCGCCTCGAGCTCAGCGCGGGTTACCGCCTCGCCGGGCTCGAGCCAGTCGACCTGGCGGTGGCGCGCCGCGTCCAGGAGCACGCCGCGACCGACGATACCGTTCGCATAAGCTGCGATGCTGCCCCACTCCGAGCCGCGCGAGGTCAAGAGCGAGGCGGGCTTGCCGTTGTAGAGCTGACCCCGATAGGCGACGTGATTGAGCGCATCGACGTGGGTATGGCAGTCGCCGTGGCTGGCCATGCCGAGGAAGCACATCCCGAACGACAGCCCGCTCTCGCTGATCGGGATGTCGTGCATGAGCGACATCAGGTGCACGGCGGGGTTGGGGTTGTCGGGCCCGGCCGCCTTGTTGATCGGGATCGCCATGGTGACGCTGCGCCCGCTCCGCACCAGGGCGGCGGCGTCGGCCACCTTGTCGGGCGTCAGGTAGTTGAGCGTGCCGAGCTCGTCATCGGGCCCCCAGCGCCCCCAGTTCTTGACCGCTTCGAACATGGCATCGAAGGCTGCGAGGGTGACCGGAGCGGGCGGGGTCAGGGTTCGGGTCATCGTACGGGGCCTCCACGCATGATGCGCCGCTAGGGGCCGCCCCGGGAGCGCGCGGCGCTCCCGGGGCGGGTTAGGCTCGTGGTCGCGAAGCCGCCGCTACTCGGCGCCCTTCGTCGCCTCGAGGATGGTATCGAGATTGTCCGCGGTGACGAAGATCAGGCCCGAAGTCGCCGATCGCCGGCAGCGGGTTCTGCAGCCAGTGATCCATGTTCAGGTTGCGGATGATGTCGTTGTGGAAGGTATAGAGATACGAGACGCCGAAGAAGTCCATCGTCTCGTACTTCTCCATGTTGATCATCTTGACCGTGCCGTCCTTGATCGTATTCAGGAAGTCACGGCCGGCCTCGTTGGAGGTGATGATGATCTTGCCAGCCTTGCCGGCCTCGACGACCGCACGCACGATGCCCGGGCCGGCCTCGAAGTCGAAGCCGACCATGCCGGTCAGGTTCGGATGGCCCTGGATGATCGCCGCGGTGTTGGCGGCGACCTGCTCGACGTTGGTGCCGGACTCCTCGTCGGCGATTACCTTGACCCCCGGGCAGTCCTTGGCGAGCGCGTCGCGCAGGCCCTGGCGCGCCTGGATGAAGTTGGTCGCGGCGAGGAATGAGATGGTGCCGATCTCGCCGGCCTTGAGGCCCGCATCGGCGTGGTAGCGGCACTGGTACTCGCCGTGCTGGTAGCCGAGATTGTACCAGTTGGTGCCGAGGTAGGTCAGGCGCTTGGACATCGGCAGGTCGCCGTCGGTGACGATGGTCGGAACCTGCTTGTCGATGCACTTGTCGACCTCGGAGGCAAGCGCATCGTCCCAGCCGCCGACGACGATCACGCCCGCCGGGTGCTTGGTGCACTCGGCATCCGACGGTGGTGATGAAGGCGGCGAGATCGACCGCCGTCGGCCCGGCGATGCGCACTTTGACGTTGAGCGCCTTGCGCGCCGATTCGAGGCCCGGGTAGACCCGCTCGACGAACAGCGGCAGGTTCGAGGCGTTGCTGATCCAGACGTATTCCTGGTCGGCCCGGCTCGGGTCGCCGAACGGCACGTCCAGCCCGGTGGGCGCCGCCTTGGGGGATGCGGGATCGGTCGCGGCGAGGATCGTGTCGACATTGTCCGCGGTGACGAAGATCAGGCCCGAGTCGCCGATCGCCGGCAGCGGGTTCTGCAGCCAGTGATCCATGTTCAGGTTGCGGATGATGTCGTTGTGGAAGGTGTAGAGGTACAAGACGCCGAAGAAGTCCATCGTCTCGTACTTCTCCATGTTGATCATCTTGACCGTGCCGTCCTTGATCGTGTTGAGGAAGTCACGGCCGGCCTCGTTGGAGGTGATGATGATCTTGCCGGCCTTGCCCGCCTCGACGACCGCACGCACGATGCCCGGACCGGCTTCGGAGTCGAAGCCGACCATGCCGGTCAGGTTCGGGATGGCCCTGAATGATCGCCGCGGTGTTGGCGGCCACCTGCTCGACGTTGGTGCCGGACTCCTCGTCGGCGACTACCTTGACCCCCGGGCAATCCTTGGCGAGCGCGTCGCGCAGGCCCTGGCGCGCCTGGATGAAGTTGCTGGCGGCGAGGAACGAGATGGTGCCGATCTCGCCGGCCTTGAGGCCCGCATCGGCGTGGTAGCGGCACTGGTACTCGCCGTGCTGGTAGCCGAGATTGTACCAGTTGGTGCCGAGGTAGGTCAGGCGCTTGGACATCGGCAGGTCGCCGTCGGTGACGATGGTCGGAACCTGCTTGTCGATGCACTTGTCGACCTCGGAGGCGAGCGCATCGTCCCAGCCGCCGACGACGATCACGCCCGCCGGGTGCTTGGTGCACTCGGCATCCACGGTGGTGATGAAGGCGGCGAGATCGACCGCCGTCGGCCCGGCGATGCGCACTTTGACGTTGAGCGCCTTGCGCGCCGACTCGAGGCCCGGGTAGACCCGCTCGACGAACAGCGGCAGGTTCGAGGCGTTGCTGATCCAGACGTACTCCTGGTCGGCCCGGCTCGGGTCGCCGAACGGCACGTCCAGCCCGGTCGGCCCCTGGGCGCGGACCGGCGCGCCGACCGCGATCGCCATGAGCCCGACAAGCGCGAGTGCTCGGAATGTCGTTCGTTTCACGGGTTGCCTCCTTTGCTCCCTGTTGCGCCGTTGGTTGGAGCGCTCATCGCGCTCCCAGCGCATTCGAGTGTCTCACCGATGCATCGTCAGGCGCGCATGCGCGCCCGCGCGAACTGGTCCAGCCCGACGCTGATGAGCAGCACGATGCCCACCACGATGAGCTGCCAGAAAGGGTTGATCCCCGCGATGATCATGGCGTTCTGCAGAAGCGCCATGAGGAGCACCCCGAGGAAGGCGCCGAAGATGGTGCCGACGCCGCCGGACAGGCTGGCGCCGCCCAGCACCACCGCGGTGATGACCTTCAGCTCGACGCCCTGCCCCGCGAGCACCACGGCCGTGTTCAGCCGTGACGCCAGCAACGCTCCGGCCAGCCCGGCCAGCAGCCCCATGATCACGAAGAAGCTGAACACTGTCCGATCGACGTTGATGCCCGAGAGCTTGGCCGCCCTGGCGTTGCCCCCGATGTAGTAGGCCTGGCGGAAGTAGCGGGTGCGGCCGACCAGGAAGGCGAACAGCAGCGACGATCACCGCCATGAACCAGAAGGGCGAGTAGATCCCGAGGATGTTCGTCTGTCCGAAGACCGTGAAGCCGTGGCCGATGTTGGTGACGCCGGCGCCGGAGACCAGCTGCAGCAGGCCGCGGTAGATCGAGAGCGTCGCCAGCGTGGCGATCAGCGCATTGATCCTGAACTTGGTCACCAGGACGCCGTTGAAGGCCCCGAGCAGCACGCCCCAGCCGCACCCGACCAGAAACGCCAGGACCGGCGGCAGGCCCAGGTGCTTGGCGGCCAGACCGGCCATGATCCCGGAGAAGGCGAGATTGCCGCCGATCGAGAGGTCGAACATGCCGGCGATCAGGAGCACCATCATCCCGCAGGCCAGGATGCCGGTCTGGGCGGTGTCCAGCAAGACGACGGCCGCGTTCTCGGCGCGCGGGAAGGTGGTCGGCTCCAGGATGCTCATCAGTGCGAGGAGGGTGACGATCAGCATGATGAGCAGCAGCTGCCGCTCCGTGGCGATGCGGACGAGCAGGTCTCTGCCGCGCCGTCGCTCGATGGCCGGGCTCTCGATCGACTCGCTGGCAGGAGCGATCGCAGCGCTGCTGCCGGACGGCGAGACGTCACTGCTCATGCTGCAGCTTGCTCCACGTTACGGGCTCTGGGGGCGGCGAGCTCGAGGATGGCGATCTCCGTTGCCGTCGCGGCGTCGAGCTCGCCGACCACCCGGCCCTCCGACATGACCACGATGCGATGCGCCAGGGCCAGGACCTCCGGCAGATCGGAGGATACCACCAGGAGAGCGATGCCGTCGGCGGCCAGGTCACGCAGGATGCGGTAGAGATCCGCCTTCGAGCCGACGTCGACGCCGCGGGTCGGCTCGTCCACGATGAGGATGCGCGGCTCGCGCGCCAGCCATTTGGCGAGCAGCACCTTCTGCTGGTTGCCACCCGAGAGAAAGCGCACCTCGCGATCGACGCTGGGGGTGGCGATGCGCAGCTTGTCGGCGTACCGCTGGCTGACCTGGCGCATCTCCGCCTTCGACAGCAGACCAGAGTGCGTGTAGGCCTCCAGGTTGGCCGCGACCACGTTGGCGGTGATCGTAAAGTCGGTGAAAAGCCCGCCTTCCTTGCGGTCCTCCGGCAGCATCGAGATGCCCGCAGCCATGGAGTCCGCAGGACTGCGCGGTCGCAACTCGCGGCCTTCGACCAGCACGCTGCCCGACTGGATGGCTCGCGCGCCGAAGATCGCCTCGCAGACCTCCGTGCGCCCGGCGCCCACGAGGCCCGCGAGGCACACGATCTCGCCGTAGCGCACCGAGAAGGATGCCGAGACCACCGGTTCTGCGACCAGGTCCCGGACCTCGAGCGCGACGGCCGCATCCGTGGCGGCGCGGCGCCGATCGGGCTCGAAGGAGAGCTCGCGGCCGACCATCAGCGCGATGAGTTCGCCGGGCGTCACCGATGCCGTCTCGCGGACGCCCGTGACGCGCCCGTCCTTCATGACCGTCACGCGGTCGGAGATCTCGAAGACCTCGGCCATGCGGTGCGAGACGTAGACGACCGCGACGCCCTGCGCCGCGAGGCGCCGGATGACCTGGAACAGGTGGCGCCCTTCCTTGATGGTCAGCGACGAGGTCGGCTCGTCGAGGATCAGCAACTTGAGCTCGTGCGAGAGGCCCTTGGCGATCTCGACCATCTGCTGCTGGCCTGGCGAGAGCAGCGCAACGGCGGTGCGCGGGTCGATGTCGACCTCCAGATCGGCCAGGATCCGGCGCGTGCCCTCGTACATCGGGGCCCGCCGGATGACGCCGAGCGCGTTGACCGGCTGGCGGCCGGCGTAGACGTTCTCGGCCACGCTGAGCGCCCCGACCAGACTGCGCTCCTGGAAGACCATGGCGATCCCGGCGTCCGCCGCGGCCTGCTCGTTGAGGCCGACGATCGAGGCGCCATCCAGCTCGATCGCGCCGCTGTCCGGCCGATAGACGCCCGCGACGAGATGCATGAGGGTCGACTTGCCGGCGCCATTCTCGCCGATCAGCGCGTGTACCTCGCCGCGCCGGACCTCGAAGGAGACGTCATCGACCGCCCGGACGCCCGGGAAGGTCCGGACCACGTTGCGCATGGTCAGGCGCGGCCGCTCGGCCAACGATCCTCCGCCGCCCCTCTCGACCGCCACGCTGGCGGTCTCCGCCTTCTGGTTCATGCTCACCATCAACGTTGATGGGCTTGCGGACGAGCGCTTGCGGCATTCCGGCCTCCCCGTGCGGCCCAGCGCATTCTTCTGTCTGCGGACCCGTCGACCGCCCGGTGGACACCGCTTGGGCGTTCACCCGACTATGCGCTGCCGGGATGGGCCATGTCAAAGGGCTGGCTGGCCGTCATCACACCCGCGGATGCCGTGCCGCCACGCGTGAGCCTCGGCGTCGAAACATCAATCTGCGGTCTTGTTTCGCGGTCGCGCTTCGTGTCGACTGATGGTGCGGCTTTGTCGCCACCGAAAGGAGTGCTGGGGTTGCTAGGCTACAGTGCCCCGATGGGCTATCGCGAGATGACCGAGAACCGTCTCGGCGGCTATCTTGCGGGTCTGCCCGAGATCGCGGCGCGGCTCGGTAGCCGGCAGGCGCTCTGGCAGATCCGTCGGGCCGTTGACACCGAACTCAGCCAGGTGTTCGTCGCCGAGGGGCCGGCTGGCGACGTGTGCATCAAGCAGGCTCAACCCGCGGCGCGCAATCTTGGCGAGCACTGGCCGCTGCCGCTCGACCGCATGCGGTTCGAGCAGGCGGCGCTGACCCTGCAGGCACGCCTGGTCCCGGGTCTGGTGCCGCGCATCCTGCACCATGATGCCGAATTGGCGTTGATCGTCATGGAGCGCCTTCATCCCCACGTAACCCTGCGCCAGGGGCTGATCCGAGGCCGTGTCTATCCGCGCCTGGTCGAGCAGATCACCAGGTTCCTGGCCGAGACCCTGTTCCACACTTCCGATCTGGCGCTCCCGGCGGTGGAGAAGCGCGAACGGCTGGCGTTCTTCTGCGGCAACGCCGAAATCTGCCGATTGACCGAGCATCTCGCATTCACCGAACCCTATACCCTGGCCGAGCAGAACCACTGGACTTCACCCGATCTCGACGATCTGGCGCTGGCGATTCGCCAGGACGAGCCGCTCAAGCGGGCGGTCTCGGTGCTGAAGCTGCGCTTCATGACGGCGCCGCAAGCCTTGATCCACGGCAATCTGCACACCGGCTCGGTCATGACAACGGAGACCGATACCAAGGTGATCGATCCCGCCCGTGCCGTCTTCGGCCCGATCGGCTTCGATGTCGGCGAGCTGATCGGGCACCTTCTGATTGGCTACTTCGCCCAGGCGGGCCACGCTCCCGAGCACGCGCCGCGCAATTCCTATGAGCGCTGGATCCTCGAGACCGTGCGCGAGCTGTGGCGCGGTTTCCACGACCGCTTCCTCGGCCTCTGGCGGAGCGCCCATACCGGCGACGCCTACCCGAGGGCTCTGTTCGAAGGACCGGGCGGGGCGGAATCGCTCCGCCAGGCGCAGAGCGAGTACATGCAGCAGATTTTCGAAGATGCGCTCCGCTTTGCGGGCACCGCGATCATCCGGCGTGCGATCGGACGCATCCACGCCGCCGACTTCGAGCAGATTGCCGAGCCGGCGCGGCGCGCCCACTGCGAGCGGCGGGCCGTCCTGCTGGCGCGTGAACTGATCAAGGACGCCCAGTACGTCACCGACATGGCCGAAGTCACCGAGGTCGCGCAGCAGATCCGTGAGGGCAAGACGCCCTGAGGCGCGTGGCCCTACCGGTGCGCCTGACCGAATGCGAGCGATCTTCCCACGGGCGATCGAGCGCGCCCATCACCTCGAAGCTGTTGGGCCGGCCTCGATGATCTGTCTGATCCGGGCATCGGTCAGAGCGCGCAACGAGGCCGCTTCGGCCTCAATCGCCTCGCGGCTGGCCTGAGCGGAGCGCAGATCCGAGACCAGTCCGGCGATCTTGAGTTCGGCGACCGCGAGTTTTGCCTCGAGTTGCAGAGTGTCCGAGGCTGGATCGGCCGCCCGGTTTTCGGCCGCAGAGCGGCTCGGCAGCTGACTTCGCGACCGCCGTTCGGCTCGCCGCCGGCAGCGGCGTTTCGGTATCGCGTCCGCTCGCGCCGGCGCCGACCTCACTCGCGCGGCCCTTTGCGGCTGCTTCCTGCAGCTCGGCGACGCGGCCCTCGAGGGTGGCGCGCTCGCGCCGCACGCGCCCCAGCTCCGCCATGACCTTCGCCAGCTCATTGCGCAACCGCGAAGTATCCTCGAGCGACCACGCCTCGGCACCCTGCCGCGCGGCGCACTCGGCTGCAGCCGTCGCCTATCCGGTCGCGCTCGGCGAGGGCCTGATCGCGCTCGGTGCGAAGGCTCGCGAGCGCAGACGCATCGGGCTCCCCCTGCGCGCTCGGTGGGGTTGGTCCGACATCGGCGGCGCGCATGTCCGACGAGGCTCTTGCGCACCGCGCGCAGGCGCGCCGTCAGGTCATCGATGGTGGCGCCCAGCCGTTCGAGCGGCGGCGTTGTCGGCCTGCTCGGATTGCGCGGCGTGCGTCTGAGGGGCGGCCGGCTCTTCCGGTCCCGCCCCAACCGCAACGGAGCCCGCGGGCCCGAGCATGACGGCAGCCAGCAGCACAACCAGGAGGTCCCGGCTCTCCGGCGCGATCGTGTTCGGGCCATCAGAGGTCGGCGCAGCCATCACGTGCCCGTCCCCTTGACTTTAACAGTCCGAGTATCGATAAATAAAGAATACAGTTGATTGGACATACATGGAAGAAAAAATCTGGTTTTTCTCTTCGATTATTGTGGAAAATCAAATGAAAACTATAATACTGTCAATTGCTCCGAAAATTCATGGCGATCTCGTCGGGCGCGAGAAGCCGCCAAAATCTCACGTAAAAGGAGAAAGCGCGCGCTCGCCCCCCGTCGTGGGAGGTGGGGCGACCCGCTATTTCAGGTGCCGTTCCTTCTCGATACGATCGTAGGCGGCGTTGATCGCACCGAGGGTCTTGTTCGCTCGCTCGACCATCTCCTCGGGCAGGCCTTTGGCGACCAGGCGGTCCGGATGGTGCTCGCGGACCAGCTTCCGGTAGGTCTGCTTGATCTCATCGTCGCTGGCGCTCCGCGACAAACCGAGGACGGCGTACGCGTCGTCGGCCCCGGACATCTGGCGCGCGGTCGCGGAGAAGCGCCCGCGGATCTGCTCGAAGGCACCGGTGCCGAAGCCGAAAATCAGGGCGACGCGGCGCAGAAAGTCGACCTCCGCCGGATTGAGTTCGCCATCGGCGCGCGCGACCTCGAACAGGCCGACCAGCAGCTCCTCGAGGAGGAAAGGATCGTGACCGAACAGCGCCGCGATCTGGCGCGCGTAGGGCTCGAAGTCCCGTGCCGACGTCTTCGCCTGATTGTAGATCCGGGCGACGTCGCCGACCTCGCTGTCGTCGATTCGGAACACGCGCTTGAAGGCCTGGACCTCGTCGCGGCTGACCACCCCGTCGACCTTGGCCAGCTTCGCGCCGAGCACGATCACCGCGGTCGCGAAGGCGATCCGGCGCGTCTCGGTCGGATCGGCAAACACCGGCGGCAGCTCGCCCGCCCATTCCGGCGCGGTCCGCTCGCCATCGCGACGCCGCGCCAGGCGCTCCCGGTCCTCCTCCTTCCGATAAAGATCGTAGGCGTGGCCGGCAACCGCACCGATCACCGCGCCGATCGGGCCGCCGATCGCGAGCCCGGCGGCACCGCCGACAATCTTGCCCCAGATGCTCAACGCCGCGTTCTCGCGCGCTTACGCCCCGCTCTCGCTCCGGAGCTGATCTAGACCGCCGGGCGCGGGGCAGCAAGACCTTGACCGCCGCGCCGCGCGCCGATCGCCGGCCCGATCTGTTCGCCTTGGGACTGGTTTCTGTTTTCCGCTATAACCGCGCCCGCGACGTGGTCGGTAGCGCAAGGAGCCGGACGGCGATGGCTGAGGCGAGCACGGGCTGGCAGTTCTGGATCGACCGGGGCGGCACCTTCACCGACGTTGTCGGGCGCGCGCCGGATGGTGCGCTCCGGATCCAGAAGCTGCTGTCCGACAATCCCGAGCAGTACGACGACGCCGCGCTCCAGGGCATGCGCGATCTGCTCGGGCTCGCCCGCGAAGCGCCGATGCCGGCCGCGCGGATCGATGTGGTCAAGATGGGCACGACGGTCGCCACCAACGCTCTGCTCGAGCGGCTGGGCGAGCCGACCGTGCTGGCGATCACGCGCGGCCTCGGCGACGCGCTGAGGATCGGCTACCAGCATCGCCCGGACATCTTCGCGCGCAGGATCGTTCTGCCCGAGCTGCTCTATTCTGAGGTCGTCGAGATCGACGAGCGGGTGCGCGCCGATGGCTCGGTCGAGCGACCGATCGATCTCGAGCGTGCCAGGGTCGATCTCGAGGTCGCATTCGCCCGAGGCTTTCGGGCGCTCGCGATCGTCCTTGCGCACGGCTATCGCCACCATGCGCACGAAGCGGCGCTGGCCGATCTGGCGCGCGAGATCGGCTTCGGCCAGGTCTCGGTCAGCCACCGGGTCTCGCCGCTGATGAAGCTGGTCGGGCGCGGCGACACGACCGTGGTCGACGCCTATCTGTCGCCGATCCTCGGCCGCTACGTCGATCGGGTGGCGACGGCGCTCGGCGACGTCCGGCTGATGTTCATGCAGTCGAACGGCGGTCTGGTCGACGCTCATCTGTTCCAGGGCAAGGATGCGATCCTGTCCGGACCGGCCGGCGGCATCGTCGGCGGCGTGCGGGTCTCCGGGCTCGCGGGCTTCGAGCGCATCATCACCTTCGACATGGGCGGCACCTCGACCGACGTCGCGCACTACGCCGGCGAGTACGAGCGGACGTTCGAGTCCGAGGTTGCGGGCGTGCGCATGCGCGCGCCGATGATGGCGATCCACACGGTCGCTGCGGGCGGCGGCTCGATCCTGGTGTTCGACGGTGCCCGCTTCCGGGTCGGCCCGGAATCGGCCGGCGCCACCCCGGGCCCCGCCTGCTACCGCAAAGGCGGTCCCCTGACCGTGACCGACGCCAACGTCGCGGTCGGCAAGCTGCACCCGCGCTTCTTCCCGAAGGTGTTCGGGCCGAACGCCGATCAGCCGCTCGACGGCGCGATCGCGCGGCGGAAGTTCGAAGAGCTCGCGGCCGAGGTGGCGGCGGCGACCGGCGTCGAGCGCGCGCCGGAGGAGATCGCCCACGGCTGCCTCGCGATCGCGGTCGACAACATGGCGAATGCGATCAAGAAGATCTCGATCCAGCGCGGCCACGACATCTCGGGCTACGTGCTCTGCTGCTTCGGCGGGGCGGCCGGCCAGCACGCCTGCTGGGTCGCCGATTTGCTGGGTCTCGAGCGGGTCCTGGTGCATCCGCTCGCGAGCGTGCTCTCGGCCTACGGTATGGGGCTTGCGGACGTGCGCGCGCTCCGCCAGCGGGCGATCGAGGCCCCGCTCGAGGATGCTTTGATGGCGCGCCTCGCGTCGACCATCGAGGAACTCTCTGAGGCTGCGAGGGGTGAACTCCGCCAGCAGAGCCTCCCCGCCGATCGGATCAGCACCCAGGCGCGCGTCCACATCCGCTACAGCGGCACCGACACGCCCCTTGAGATTGCCGCCGGCCCGCGGACCGAGATGGTCCAGGCCTTCGAAGCCGAGCACCGCTCGCGCTACGGCTTCGTCGTCGAGGGCCGCTCGCTGGTGGTCGAGCAGGTCACGGTCGAGGCGATCGGCCACATGGCCGAGGTCGAGGAGCCCGAGCGGGAGATCGTGCCGCGGGGCGCGGGCGAGCCGCTCATGCCGGTCGACGAGGTGGTGATGCTGACCGCGCGCGCCCCGCACCAGCCGCCCGAGCGGTTCGCCACGCCGGTGATCGAGCGCTCGGATCTGCGCCCAGGCGATCGGGTTAGCGGGCCCGCGATCATCGTCGAGGCGACCACCACAGTGGTGGTCGAGCCGGGCTGGCGGGCCATGCTCACGGCGCGCGACCATCTGGTCCTCGCCCGGGTCGAGCCGCTCGCCCGGCAGGCCGCGATCGGCACGCGCTCCGATCCGATCATGCTCGAGGTGTTCAACAATCTCTTCATGTCGATCGCCGAGCAGATGGGCGTGACGCTCCAGAACACCGCCTATTCGGTCAACATGAAGGAGCGGCTCGACTTCTCCTGCGCGCTGTTCGATCCCGCGGGCATGCTGATCGCCAACGCGCCGCACATGCCGGTCCACCTCGGCTCGATGGGCGAGAGCGTGCGCACCATTCTGCGCCTGCGCGGCGCGTCGATGCGCCCGGGCGACGTGTTCGCGCTCAACAATCCCTACAACGGCGGCACGCACCTGCCCGACGTGACCGTGATCATGCCGGTGTTCGCAGAGGACGGACGTCTCCTCTTCCTCACCGCCTCGCGCGGCCATCACGCCGACATCGGCGGGATCACGCCGGGCTCGATGCCGCCCGACTCGAGGTCGATCGACGAGGAGGGCGTGCTGATCGACGACTTCCAGCTGGTCGCCGAAGGCCGCTTTCTCGGCGAGGAGCTCGACGCGCTGCTCGCATCGGGCCGCTATCCGGCGCGCAACCCACGCCAGAACGTCGCCGACCTCCAGGCCCAGATCGCCGCCTGCTCCAAAGGCCGGGGCGAGCTCATGAAGATGATCGGGCACTTCGGGCTCGATACGGTGCTCGCCTATACTGCTCACGTGCAGGACAACGCCGAGGAGTTGGTGCGCCGCGTCCTCGACGTCCTGAAGCCGGGCGCGTTCACCTATCCGCTGGACAATGGCTCCGAGATCCGCGTGCGGGTCGACATCGACCGCGCGGCGCGCAGCGCCGTGGTCGACTTCACTGGCACGAGCGCCCAGCTTGCCGATAACTTCAACGCGCCTTCGGCGGTCTGCCGGGCCGCGGTCCTCTACGTGTTCCGGACCCTGGTCGATCAACCGATCCCGATGAACGAGGGCTGCCTCAAGCCGATCGACATCATCATTCCCGAAGGCTGCATGCTCAATCCGCGCTACCCGGCGGCGGTCGTGGCCGGCAACGTCGAGACCTCGCAATGCATCACTGACGCGCTCTATGGGGCGCTCGGCGTCCTCGCCGCGGCCCAGGGCACGATGAACAACTTCACCTTCGGCAACGATCGCTATCAGTACTACGAGACGATTTGCGGCGGCTCCGGGGCGGGGCCCGATTTCGACGGCACGTCTGCGGTACACACCCACATGACCAACTCGCGCCTGACCGATCCAGAAGTGCTCGAATGGCGCTATCCGGTCGTGCTCGAGAGCCACCGGATCAACCGCGGCTCGGGCGGCGCCGGGCGCCACCGGGGCGGCGATGGCACCATCCGCCGGGTCCGCTTCCTCGAGCCGATGAGCGCGGCCCTCCTCTCCAACCACCGCAAGGTGGCGCCGTTCGGCCTCGAAGGAGGTGCCCCGGGCGCGCTCGGTCGCCAGTGGGTCGAGCGCGCGGACGGCCGAATCGAGCCGTTGCCCGGCTGCGCCAGGACCGAGGTCGGCCCCGGTGACGTCTTCGTCATCCAGACGCCTGCGGGCGGCGGTTTCGGCAAACCCTGACCTAGCGCCGCAGGTTCTGCTGCGGGCCGCTCATCTCGATCACCTTGAACCCGTCCGCGGTCTTCTCGACCGTGAACCGGCGCTCGGCAAAGCCGCGGCATTCGCGGAAAAACCCACAGCGCATCGGTCGGAGCTTTTCGCAGTCGTCACCGTTGTGGCCCATATCGCGATAGTAGTAGCCGAGATCGATCACCAGGCGGTTCGAGCCTTCCTCGGTGACGCGGCTCTGCGTCACCCCCTCCAGAAGGGGCGCCGTGCAGCGGCCGCCCTCCTCGAAAGCGCGGGCCTCGTAGAACTGCTTGATCGGAAACAGCAGACCGGGCTGCCCGCCGAGCGTCCAGGCCGGGTTCTGCGCTGGATCGCTCGAGCATGCCGTCATCGAGAGGCCGCCAATTGCCAGCACCAGGCTCTGGCGCCAGCGCTCGCTCAGCGCCATTCGCCCTTTGGAAGGCACGTGCTCTTCCCGTTCTGGCGGCCTGCTCCGAGCGTCCTCACCAGACCTTGCTCCTATCGATCCGCTGTATGCGGATCCCTTTGCGCTGGATGCCGCTCATCTCGACCACTTCGAATTTGCCTGGCTGGCCCGTAATCGTGAAGGTCCGATCGCCAAAGCCGTCGCACTCGCCCTCGTATTGAGCCTTCGGCTGGCTGTAGGAATAACGGATCCGAATGACGAGCTGCTCGGGCGTGCGCTCGAGGACATCGCTCGATATGACCGCGCCCAGGCGCGGTGTCCGGCAGCGACCAGCGACCTCCATCGCGTGCTGGTCATAGTAGCGCTTGACGTCGTCCGTCAGACCCGGCTCGCCGGCCAGGTTCGATGTGCAGGCCGCGAGTGAGAGCGCCCCGAGGAATGCTCTGACGGCGTGCAGCGAAGCGATCGAGCGCATCCTTTCTGATCCCCGTTCTCGATTTCTTATGTAGTCCCTGCCGTTCGTCGGCAAGCTCAGCGTCTCGGCAGGTTCAGGCGAAAGACGGTGCCGTCGGCCCCGGTATGAATGAGCTCGATGTCACCGCCGTGCGCGCGCATGATCTCACGCGCGATCGGCAGACCGAGGCCGGTGCCGCCGGGCCGGGTCGACCCGGAGAAGGGCTCGAACAGATGCGCCTGCGCCTCGCTCGGGATGCCCTTGCCGGTATCGGCGAGCTCGATGACGAGGTCGTCGCCCGCCTCCCAGGCGCCGATCGAGATCAGTCCGCCGGCGTCGCTCAACGCCTGGACCGCATTGCGGCCGAGGTTCATCAGAACCCGAAACAGCTGATCGCGATCGGCGTGCGCCATGACGTCGGCGCGCACCTCGTTGCGCCAGCGAATGCCGCCCGGATTGGCGCTGAGAACCGCCTCGCCGACCTCGTCCAGAAGTGGTGCCAGCGCAAAGGCGCTCTTGTGTGGCTCGACCACGTCGGCGCGGGCGAAGTTCAAAGTCTCGCTGCACCAGCGCGCCGCCCGGTCCATCGCCTCGACCAGACGCGGCGCGATGTGGCGGACCTCCGGATCCTGGCTCTGCTCGAGCCGGTCGGAGAGCAGTATCGCGCTGGCCAGGAGGTTGCGCAGGTCGTGATTGATCTTGCTGACCGCAGCACCGAGCGCGGCCAGCCGGGTCTTCTGCGTGAGCGCCGCGCGCAGACCCTCCTGCATGCCCCGGAGCTCGGTCTGCACCAGAGCCGATCTCGTCGCCCCGCTCGGACACCGGCAGGCTCGCGCCGGGGTCTTCGGGCCGGCGCCGGAAGGCGATGATGCTCTCGGTGATCCGCCGCAGCGGCCGGACGATCATCAGCTGCAGCGCCGCATAGACCAGGAACGCCGTCAGCAGCGAGATCACGATCGAGAGCGTCAGAATGCGCCACGAGTAGTCGACCATCGCATTCCAGAGAGCCTCCTCGCGCAGGCTGATGTCGACCAGCACCTCGGGCCGCTGCGGCGATGGGCCGATCACCCGGATCGTGCGCTTGCCGCCGTACCAAAGGGTCTCGAACGCCTGGGCCACCAACGCCAGCGGACCGGTGGAACGCAGATCCACCACCTGCTGGACCGCCGGCAGCCTGCCCAGCATCAGCTCGGCGGCCGGCTCGCGCAGCGTTACCGACAGCACGCCGGCGTGGCTCAACAGCTCCTCCTCCAGCGCCCGGTCCAGGCTGGCGGCACCCGCCGCCTCGACCGACAAGGTGGCGAGATGCGCGGCAGCAATCCGTTCCTCCAGGTAGACCCTGCGAAAGCGGGCGATCGAGGGTACATAGATCAGGATCTCGCCGAGCAGGACGAAGGCGATCGTCAGCACGAGCAGGCGTGCCGACAGCGAGCGATGCGGCGATGGCCGACGGAGCTGCTGAGCCATTTCCGTCGTTATAGACGGGAGATGTCGCCGCGGACAGGTGGCCGGCCCGGCTCCAGGGACGGACCGGCAAGAGTCAGGCCGGCCGACTACTCAGGGCGTGGCGTCGTTCAGACGCCAGTCGAAGCCATCGTCAGTGATTCGATCGAACCGCTCCAGAGCCATCGCCAGCTTGGGCGCGGCGTAAGCCATCAGATGGTTGATGATGGCCCGATCCGAGCCGCCGAAATCCTCCTTGTACCATCGATAGATGCTGGACAGGCCGAGCCGGTCGCCGTCGATCTGAATGCAGCGCGGGTCGTTGATGTAGGCCATGGCGGCCTTGTTCAGCTGGTGCTCGAGGCGATCGCCCTGGAACGGCTCCGGCTGCAGATTGGCACAGCCGACGGCGGCGCAGCTCAAGACGTAGTGGATCCTCGGATCGTGCCAGATCGGCCGCAGAATCCGATGTTCGATGTCGTTCAGCGAGATCGGCATTCCCTCGACCTCGACCAGCTTTTCGTCCCAGGCTTCGCCGAGGTCCGCCCCCGAGCCCGCCCCGATGTCGCGAATGCTGTCGATCGGGTAGTGATCCAGGACCAGCCGCAAGGTCAGCGCGTTGTACAGATTGATCCAGTAAGCCATCTGCTCGGCGCGGTTGTAAGTGCTGATCGGCAGAGCGGCGAGGTGGTTGATGTAGCCGTCGAGAGCCGCACGGTCGGAGGGCGTCACGACGGCGTAGGCGACCCGGTGGACGCCATCGGACCCGATCCTGAGATAGCGCATCAGGAACGCCTCCCATGCGCTGTGGTCGATCCGCCGTGTCGAGCTCGGATCGTGCGCGAGCCAGCGGTCCCAGAGTTGCGACCGGGGCGCCTCAGTGGTCATCGCGGTGGCCACCACGACGAGCACGCCGACGGCGACCGCGCGCAGCGCTCGAATCAGAGCATTCGGTAGGATCAAGCCGGTCTCACGCTCCTTATACGACCCTCTTCTAAGTCTAACCGACCGGCCGTGCATCTTCCGATCACCCCGGGTCACGAGCTGTTGACGGTAGGCGGCCGCACGTCCTGCTCAATCCGCTATTGATATCGCGGGGCGCGCCGTGAGGGCGGCTCGAGCCTCAGCTCGAAGGCGGCAGTCAGCGCGACGTTTCGCCAGGCGCACGATTGACGCCTCGGGCATCCGTCGCCAGATAGCGATCGAGCAAGGTGGACCGCGGCGGGTGGATGCCGCGCAGGAGGGCCGTGGAACTGCGATCGATCCAAGTCGTGCGCACGCTGGCTCAGCCAAGGCTGTTCGTTAGTCAAGGCGCGCGCTCCGGCGTGTCCAGGTACGCGCGCTCACCGGGCGCTCAAGAGGGAGCGGTCATGCGTGTGGACCGGGGCGAGCGCGGTTTGACAGCGGGGCGTGCCCGGCCTATACAGCGGGCCGGTTTGGCAAGGGGTTGGCGAGGGCTCCGCCGTGAAGCGCACCTATCAGCCGAGCAACATCGTCCGCAAGCGCCGACATGGCTTTCGGGCGCGCATGGCGACGGTCGGCGGTCGGCGGGTGCTGGCGCGGCGCCGCGCCAAGGGACGCAAGCGCCTGTCGGCCTGAAGCACGCGCGTCGGCTGGGGTCGGGCCTTGGCCGACGGTGGCGCGCGCGCGGATCGGGCGCCACCGGTCCGGGTGGTGCGGCTCAAGCGTCGGGCAGAGTTTCTCGCGGTTGCCGCGACACGACGCCGCTGGGCGGGCCCGGCGTTCGTACTGCAGGTAGGGCCGAGGCGGGCGGCATCCGGTGCCGATGACGCCGCGGCCGAGATCGGAATGGGGTTCACCGCCAGCCGTCGGGTCGGCAAGGCGGTCGCGCGCAATCGCGCCCGTCGGCGACTGGTCGAGGCGGCGCGTGCGGTCCTACCAGGTCCGGCGCAGCCGGGAAACAATTATGTCATCGTGGCACGGCCGGCGGTACTGACATGCCCCTTCGATCGTTTGCTGCGCGACCTGACCACGGCTCTTGCGGGGGTGACACGGCCGCGGGCCGCGCAAGGGCGCCGGGACGGCGATGGCCGGTCTGGCTCCTGAGCGTGCCGATTCACCTCTATCGCTGGCTGATCTCACCGGTACTCGGGCCAAGGTGCCGCTATCTGCCGACCTGCTCCGAGTACGCTCTGGAGGCCTTGGCGCGGCATGGCGTTCTCCAGGGCGGCTGGCTCGCGGTCCGGCGCGTCGCTCGCTGCCATCCCTGGGGCGGCTTAGGTTTTGATCCGGTGCCCGGGCGGCCGGCCCTCGACCTGCACGATCGGCAGCGGCGGGGCAGAGCGCCGACCGCGGATCCGACGACCTAGCGACTGAAGGAGGCCAGGGCGGACATGCCCGAGCAGCGCAATCTGATCTTGGCAATCGTCCTGTCGGTGACGATCATCCTGGCCTTCCAGTACTTCTACGAGCTGCCGCGGGTCAAGGAAAGCCAGCGGCAGCAGGCCCAGCACACCGAGCAGACCACGCCCGCGCCCTCCGCCGAGCACGCCCCCGGCGCAGCGGTCACCCCGGCGCCGCAGGGTGCGGTGACCTCCGGCGCCGAGGGCGTGCCGTCCGGTCGGACGCGTGTCGAGATTCTCGACAGTACGCCGCGGGTCTCCATCGAGAACGCCCGCCTGCGCGGCTCGCTCGACCTGACCGGGGGCCGGATCGATAACCTGATCCTCTCGGACTACAAGGTGACGACCGCGCCCGACTCGCCCGACGTCGCCCTGCTCAATCCGCCCGGCGTGCCGGATACCTACTTCGTCGAGTTCGGCTGGGTGGCTGGCGACAAGAACGTCGCGATGCCGACGCGGGACACCGTCTGGCACGCCGATCACAAGCAGCTCACGCCCGATCAGCCGGTGACCCTGAGCTGGGACAATGGCCAGGGGCTGCGCTTCGAGCGCACCATCTCGATCGACAACGACTACATGCTCACGGTCGCCCAGCGGGTCCAGAACACCAGCGGGCAGCCGGTGTCGCTCTACCCTTATGGCCTGATCAGCCGCTGGGGCACGCCGCACACGCTCGGCTACTACATTCTGCACGAGGGACCGATCGGCGTCCTCGGCGGCACGCTCCACGAGATCAAGTACAAGAACCTGCAAAAGGACGGCGAGGTTGAGCTGCCGAGCACCGGTGGCTGGCTCGGCATCACCGACAAGTACTGGCTGACCGCGCTAGTGCCCGCGCAGGACAGCGAGCTGACCGGCACCTTCCGGCACACGCTGACCGATGGTCAGGACCGCTATCAGGCCGATTATCTGCGTCCGGCGCAGACACTGGCACCCGGGCAGTCGATCGAGGTGACCGACCGGATGTTCGCCGGCGCCAAGGAGGTGAGTCTCCTCGAACATTATCAGGCCGAGTTCGGCATCCCGTTGTTCGATCGCGCGGTCGACTTCGGCTGGTTCTATTTCCTGACCAAGCCGATCTTTCACATCCTGCACTTCTTTTACCAGCACATCGGCAACTACGGTGTTGCCATCCTCCTGCTGACGCTTCTGGTCAAGCTGCTGTTCTTCCCGCTCGCCAATAAATCCTATACCTCGATGAGCAAGATGAAGAAGCTGCAGCCGGAAATGATGCGCCTGCGCGAGCAGTACGGCGACGACAAGGTGCGCATGAACCAGGAGCTGATGGCGCTTTACAAGAAGGAGAAAGTCAACCCGATGTCGGGCTGCCTGCCGATCGTGGTGCAGATCCCGGTATTCTTCTCGCTCTACAAAGTACTGTTCGTGTCGATCGAGATGCGCCAGGCGCCGTTCTTCGGCTGGATCCACGACCTCTCGGCACCGGACCCGACCACCGTATTCAATATGTTCGGGCTGATTCCGTGGGATCCACCCCACTTTCTGCACATCGGCATCTGGCCGCTGGCCATGGGGCTGACCATGCTGCTGCAACAGAGGCTGAATCCGCAGCCGGCCGATCCGATGCAGGCCAGGGTCATGATGTTCCTGCCGGTCATGTTCACCTTCCTGTTCGCGACCTTTCCGGCCGGGCTGGTAATCTATTGGACCTGGAACAACATCCTCTCGGTCGCGCAGCAGTGGGTGATCATGAAGCGTATGGGCGTTCGCGCCTGAGCGCCATGCTGGCGACACTGGCGCCGGAGCGACCGGACGACGACGCCGATCTGGCGGCGGGACAGCGGCTGTTCGCCAAGCCCTGCCGCTTCGTCACCGGAATCGCCGATCTCGACCAGCTGCCGGCTGCGGATCTGCCCGAGGTCGCCTTCGCCGGTCGCTCCAACGTCGGCAAGTCGAGCCTGATCAACGCGCTGACCGGCCGCCGGCAGCTGGCGCGGATCTCGCAGACGCCGGGCCGCACGCAGCAGATCAACCTGTTCGACCTCGGTGGTCGGCTGATGCTGGTCGATCTGCCGGGCTACGGCTACGCCGACGCGCCCAAGCCCGCGGTCGAGGCGTGGCAGAGCCTCGTGCGCCGCTATCTGCGTGGCCGCAGCGCGCTCCTTCGCACCTGCCTGCTGATCGACGCCCGCCATGGCCCGAAGGACAACGATCGCCGCTTCATGGCCATGCTGGCCGAGGCGGCGGTCGCCTATCAGGTGATCCTGACCAAGATCGATCAGGTCCGAGCGGGCGAGCGGCCCGATCTGATCGCGACCCTGGAGGCCGACCTCGCGCGCCGGCTCGGCGCCCATCCCGAGCTGATCGCGACCAGCGCCCGCGACGGCCTCGGCCTGGACCGGCTGCGCGCGGCGCTCGCCGCCCTGGCCCGTCCCGCGGCGGGGGGGAACGGCGCGTGACCGAGCAGGCGCAGCACCAGACCGCGGCGACGCTGGTCGAGGCGCTGCCCTACATGCGCCGCTTCTCCGGGGCGACCTTCGTGATCAAGTACGGCGGCCACGCCATGGGCTCGCCGGCGCTGACCGACGACTTCGCGCGTGACGTCGTGCTGCTCAAGCAGGTCGGCATCAACCCGGTCGTGGTCCACGGCGGCGGCCCGCAGATCAAGGCCATGCTCGATCGGCTCAAGATCAAGAGCCAGTTCGTCCAGGGGCTCCGGGTCACCGATGCCGCCACGGTCGAGATCGTCGAGATGGTTCTCGCAGGCAGCATCAACAAGCAGATCGTGAGCGCGATCCAGGCCGCGGGCGGCAAGGCGGTGGGGCTCTCGGGCAAAGATGCCCGCCTGATCGAGGCGACCAAGCTCACCCGCACCCGGCGTGACCCCGAGAGCCATATCGAGGAGGTGCTCGATCTCGGTTTCGTCGGCCAGCCGAGCCGGATTCACACCGGCGTGCTCGATACCTTCAAGGGCACCGACATCGTACCGGTGATCGCGCCGACCGGCGTCGGCACCGATGGGCAGACCTATAATATCAACGCCGACACCGCCGCGGGTGCGATCGCGGCGGCGCTCGGCGCCCGCAAGCTGATCATGCTGACCGATACCGAGGGCGTGCTCGATGGCGAGGGTCGGCTGATCTCCGAATTGTCGGTGAGCGCGGCGCGCCGCCTGATCGCCGAGGGCATCGCAAGCGGCGGCATGATTCCCAAGCTCGAAACCTGCATCGAGGCGCTCGAGGCCGGGGTCCGCGCCGCGCACATCCTGGACGGGCGCCTGCCGCACGTGCTTCTGCTCGAGACCTTCACCGAGGCGGGCGTCGGCACCAAGATCGACGGCACCTGACGCGCCCGTTGCCAGGGCGCCGCTGCCGGGCGGCTGACCGGTTTCTTCTATGAGAAATTCGCCATCGGTGGCAGTTTGAACCTCGCACGCGCCGCTTCGGGGGCCGGGGGAGCGGCGCTCTTGGGAGGCCGATCCGCCATGCGCCTGCTGGCTCGAACCATTCTGTCCGCCGTCGCCATCGCGCTGCCCGCGCCGGGTACTTCATCCGCAGGCGCGCAGGACTCGTCCACCGAGGTCGCTGCGCGCGAGGAGATGGTCCAGATCGTGCGGATCGAGGCGCTGATGGTCAGCGACGAGACCGGCATTCCAGAGATCGACCCGCGGGTGCTCGAGGCCATGCGCGTGGTGCCGCGCCACGCCTTCGTGCCGGAGCCGTTGCGCCCCTACGCCTACGGCAATCATCCCTTGCCGCTCGGCTACGACCAGAACATCGCAGCGCCGCTGCTCGCGGCCCTGATGACCCATCTGGCGGCGCCGAAACCGGACGACGTGGTGTTCGAGACCGGTACCGATACCGGCTACCAGGCCGCGCTCCTCTCCAAGCTGGTCGCCCGGGTCTACAGCGTCGAGATCATCGAGCCGCTCGCCAACGAGGCCGCCCGCCTGCTCAAGGACCTCGGCTACGACAACGTCTTCGTGCGGGCGAGCGACGGCTACTACGGCTGGTCCGAGCACGGCCCCTACGACGCCATGATCATCAAGGAGGCGATCGACCATGTGCCGCCGCCCTTGCTCAGCCAGCTCAAGCGCGGCGGCCGCCTGGTGATGCCGCTCGGTCCGGCGAACGGCCCGCAGTACCTGACCCTGGTGACCAAGGACGCCGACGGCAAGCTCACCGAGAAGCGGATTCTGCCGGTTCGCTTCTCGGCGCTCCAGGGCGGCGTGCGGCTCTAGGCCATCGGGCTTAGCGGCCCTCGCGATACCAGGCGAAGCCGAGGGTCGCGAGCAGGAGCATCAGCGCCAGGACCGCCGGCAGCAGCGGCAGCTGCGAGGCGCCGATGACCAGATAGCGCTCGTTGCGGTGGATGCCGATCCAGTCGCGACCGGACAGCGCGCGGCCGCGCGCGACCTTGCGGATGTCCGGTGTGCCGCCATCGGCGAGCCAACGGACCGAGCCGCCGCTCGCCTCGACCAGCGGGGCGAGCCGATCGGGCGTGGCCCGCATGTCGGCGAGCTCCTCGGCACCGATCGGGCGGACCGACGCGTAGGTCGTGAACCGGTCATCGGTGATGCGGTAGAGGCCGGCTTCGGGGGCGGGGACCGTCGCCCGCGCCGGCCCTTGATCCGACGGCTGGAGCACGACCTCCGTGGTCTTGCCCGACGGTGCGGTCACCGTGGCATGCACGGGCTTGGCCTCGAGCGAGCGCCGCTCGATCGAGATCGACTCGCCGGACGGCTCGGCGCTGAGTGCCTCCTCCTCGAGCTCCGGCTCCTGCATCAGCCAATGGACCAGGCGACGGAGCAGCAGGCCCTGCGGACCGCCGTGCTCGAAGCCGCGCGCCCACAGCCAGGCGTGGTCCGAGAGCAGCTGCGCCACCCGCCCTTTGCCGACCCGGTCGAGGACCAGGAGCGGGCGGTCGGACGCGCCGCTCATGAGGACCTGGGAGCCCGTGACCTCGACGTCGACCTGGCGAAACCAGCGGCCCCAGGGGGGCGTCTTCTTCTTGTCACTGGCGCCGTCGGCGCTATCCGGCTGCGCCGCCTCGAGCAGGCCGCTCGTGACCGGGTGACGGCGGCCGAGTTCGGTCACCTGAGGCGTGAAGCCGCGCTCGTAGACCACACCCGAGGGCCGCGCCGGCAGGACCCGCGCGAGCGGGGTGCGATAGAGGCTGAGCGGTTGGGCGAATTCCGGCCCGGCCACTTCGAGCAGGGCCCCGCCGTTCTCGACGTAACGGGCGACGTTGTCGAGATAGGCGAGCGGCAGCAGGCCACGGCGGGAATAGCGATCGAAGATCACCAGGTCGAACTCGTGGAGCTTGACTTCGAACAGCTCGCGCGAGGGAAAGGCGATCAGGGCGAGCTCGCGAATCGGCGTGCCGTCCTGCTTCTCCGGCGGGCGCAGGATCGTGAAATGGACGAGATCGACCGCGGGATCGGCCTTGAGCAGGTTGCGCCACACGCGAAGACCCGGATAGGGCTGGCCCGAGACCAGCAGCACGCGCAACCGATCGCGCACCCCATTGACGAAGAACACCTGCCGGTTGTTCTGCGTGGTGACCTCGCCGGGCGCCGCTTCCGCCTCGACCTCGAGCACTGTCTGGCCGGCGCGCGTCAGCTGGAACGGCACCGTGCGGGAAACGCCGGGCTGCATGCTGAGCCGCTGCTTCACCTCGCCGTCCTGGCGCAGGGTCACGTTGACCGGCGCGTTCGAGACGCCCTTCGGCAGGTCGTCGACCCGCAGCGTGATCTCCTGTGTGTCACCGACCATTCCGTAGTTCGGCACCTGCTCGACCACCAGCCGACGGTCGCGCTCGTTGTGCTGCCCGGTCAGGAGCAGGTGCAGCGGCGCATCGATGCCGAGCGAATCGAGGTTCTTCGGCACGTCGTGCACCTGGCCATCGGAGAGGATCAGGACACCGCCGAGCCGCGCCCGGTCGACTTCCGAAAGGGTCTCACCGAGCGCCTTGAACAGTCGGGTTCCGCCCTTGCCGTCGCCGGCGACGGTCGTCTCGACCACGTCGAGACCGTCGATCCCTTTGAGCGTGTGGCGCAGGCTCGTCAGAGCCTGGTCGAGCTGCTTGGGCCGATCGCCGATCGTCTGCGAGGGCGAGCGGTCGACCAGCAGCACCGCGATGTCGTGCAGCGGATCGCGCTGCTCGCGGATCACGACCGGATTGGCGAGCGCGAGGATGCCGAGCGCCAGCATGGCGCCACGCCAGAGAATGCCGCGGGCGCGGCGCAGGACGCCGAGGCCGCAGAGCAGGAGGGTCGCGAGCCCGGCGGCCGCCAGCACCGGCCATGGCAGAAGCGGAGCGAAGCTGAGCGTGGTCCCGGCCATCATTCGCCCAGCCGCTCCAGCAGGGCCGGGATGTGCACCTGGTCGGTCTTGTAATTGCCGGTGAGGGCGTACATCACGAGGTTGACGCCGAAGCGGCGCGCCATCTCGCGCTGGTGCTCGCCGCCCGGCAGGACCGGAAACATGGGCATGCCGTACTCATCGATCGCCCACGCCCCGGCCCAGTCGTGGCTGCCGATGATCACCGTGGATACGCCGTCATTCACCGCGGGGTCGGGGTTGTCGACCCACACCGTCCCGCCCGTCCAGCGGCCCGGGAATTCCTGCATCAGATAGAAGGAACGGGTGAGCGGGTGATCCGCCGGCACCGGCTCGAGCGCCGGCAGATTGAGCCCCGAGAGGAGCTGTTGAAGGCGCCGCTCGCCCGGACCGGGGCCGGCCTGACCCGGAATCATGACACCCGCGTCGCCGGTGTCGAACAGGATCATGCCGCCCTGGCGGAGATAGGCGTCGAGGCGCTCCGCCACGCCTTGGCGGAGGTCGGGATGATTGGGCGGGATCGGCCAGTAGAGCAGCGGGAACAAGGCGAGATCGTCGACCGCAAGATCCACGGCGCGCGGCTCGCCGGCCTCGACCGCCGTGCGCCGGTTGAGCACCAGAGTGAGGCCATCGAGCCCGGCGCGGCTGATCGCGTCGACCTCGCTGAGCCCGGTCACCACATAGGCGAGCCGCGTCTGGGAGGTTGCGGCAAGGATCGCTTCGTCGGTATCGGCGACCGCAGGCAGCGCGACCAGCACCATGAACAGCGCGAGCGCCGCGGGCGCGGCAGGCGCCGCCCGGAACAGGAGGCCGCGCAGCTGCAGGCCGATCAGAGTGTCGGCCATCGCCAACAGGAGAGCCGCAAGCAGCAGCCACGGCAACAGGTCGATCTCGGTCGAACCCGTATAGCTCCGCGCCGGGACCGGAAAATCACCCGGCTGCAACGCCTGGAGATCGGGCACCGCGGAGGCCAGATTGAGCGCTTGGCGGGCGGTATTGGCGCCGGCGTCGACGGGGCCATACAGACCCGGCGGATGGAGCGGGCTCGCTGCGGTCTTGGCGAAGTCGGCGGCCGGTACCGGCTGGGCGGTCGGTCCGGGCTCGACCAGGTGGCCGGCCGCGTCGAGCACTTCGCGCGGCGCAAGCAGCCCGCGCAACGCGCCACCGGCGCCGGGCGCCAGAGCTGCGATGCGGCCGAGCAGATCGACGAACACGCCGGACAGTGGCAGCGACGACCAGGCGGTGTTGGCGGTGGTGTGAACCAGCACGAGCCAGCCCTTGCCGCGCTGCGCCCCGGTGATCAGCGGCGTGCCGTCGGCGAGCCGCGCCCAGGTATGTTCGGCGAGCTGCGGCCCGGGCTGGGCCAGCACCTGGCGGTTCACGATCACGTCGCCCGCGGGCACCGAGAGGTCGGCCAGCGGTCCCTTCTCGTCGAATTTGGTCAATGGCAGCGGTCGAGCCCAGGACAGAGCGCCGCCCAAAGTGCGATCGCCGCGCCGCAAGGTGACCGGGACAAGATCGTCCTCGGCGTTGGCGAGCCGCGGGCCGGCAAAGCGCAGGAGCACGCCGCCCGCCTCGATCCAGGCCGCCAGCCGGGCACGCGCCTCCGGCGCGATCTGCGCGCTGTCGGTCAGGACGATGGTCGGGACGCCTTCGGCCAGCAACTCGGCGATCGAGCCGCGCCGCAACTCGGCCTGCGGCGCCAGTGCCCGCTCGACGTAGTAGAGCTCGGAGAGCAGTGGCTGCGCCGACTGGGCCGCCGGCTCGCCGACCAGTCCGACCAGCTTGCGCCGCCAGTGCTCGTCCAACAGAACCACGCCGCCAACGCCGCCGGGCGGCTCCAGCTCCAGCCGCGCGATCCGGTTGCGCAGGTCGATCGGCAGGTGGATGCGGGCTTCGGCACGAAGCGCCGACGGTTCGAACGCAAGCGTCTCGCGCGCCAGGACCTCGCCCGCCGGACCGAGGGCCCGCACCGCCAGGCTCGGGACGCCGTTCAGGTCCGATCGGCGCGCCGCCACCACCAGATCCTCTTCGTGCGGATCGGGCGGCAGCAACAGCGTGGCCCTCTGCGCGACCGGATCGACGAACACCTGGAGCGGGCCGATTCGCTGCAGCTGCTCGGCAAACCCGCGCGCCGCCTCGCGCGCTGCCTGATCCTCGGCAACGCCATCAGAGAGCCAGACCAGCTCGGCGCCGTCGAGCTTCTCGCGCTGCAAGGCCGCGAGCGCCGCCTTGCGGTCGGTTGGCCAGGGCTTGGCCTGCCAGCTGGCGACCGCGCGCACGGCGTCGGCCGCGCTCAGCAGGCGAAGGCTCGGCGCTACCGGATCCGGCGCCGTGCCGAGCAGCATCACCTCGCGGTTCTGACGCTGCGCCTGCCCCGTGAACCGCTGCAGGGCGGCGAGTCGCTTGTCCCAGCCGGGCGCGGCCGCCCAACCGTCGTCGACCACCAGCACCAGCGGGCCTTCGCCGGCCAGCTCGGGTTCGGGGTTGAGGACCGGGCCGGCCAACGCCAGGATCACCAGGGCCGCGAGCATGAGGCGCAGGATCAGCAGCCAGGGCGGCGTGCGAGCCGAGGTCTCTTCCTCGAGCTCGAGGCCGAGCAGAAAGCGCACCGCGGGAAAGCGGATCTGCTTCGGCGCCGGCGGAATGATTCTGAGCAGCCACCACAGCACCGGCAGACTGAGCAGCGCGGTCAGCAGCCAGGGGTTGGCGAGGCCGAACAGGCCCAGGTTCAACATTGCCCTCAGCCCGGTCCCTTGGTCGAAAGCGCGATGTAGAGCGCCAGGAGAGCCGGCTCGGCGGGCTGATCGCAGAGATGGCTCGCAAACGTCCAGCCGACCGATCGGGCCAGATCACGCAGCCCCTCGCGATGCGCCTCGAGACGGCCCTGATAACGCCGGCGGATGCTGTCGACGTTACCGATCAGCGCCATGCCGTCCTGTTCCATGCCTTCGAAGCGCACCCGCCCGGCAAAGGGCAGATCCGGCTCCGCCGGGTCGAGCACCTGCAGGAGATGGCCGCGCACGCCCATCGCAATGAAGCCGCGCAGACGCTCGCGCAGCTCTTCCAGAGGCGTGAAGAAGTCGCTGATCAGCACGATGCGGGCGTAGCGCGGCAAGGTCGTCATCGCCGGCAGGCTCGGGGCGGGCGAGGCCTGGCCGAGCAGGTCCTCGCACAGTGTCGCCATGCCGACCCGCCCGCCGAGCGGCCGCCGGCGTGCGCCGAGCAGCGCAATCCGCTCGCCTGCGCGGCTCAACAACGACGCCAGCGCCAGCAGAAGGAGCATCGCCCGCTCCTCCTTGGTCTGCCAGCGCGCAGCCGAATGGTAGAGCATCGAGGCCGACCGGTCGGCCCACAGCCAGACGCTCTCCGCCGCCTCCCATTCCTGATCGCGCAGGAACAGCTGGGTCGAGCGTGCCGACTGGCGCCAGTCGATCCGGCTGCTCGAATTGCCCGTCTGGTAGGGGCGAAACTGCCAGAAGGTCTCCCCCACCCCGACCCGGCGCCGGCCATGGACGCCCTGAGCCACGGTCGTCGCAACCCGCTCGGCCGCGACCAGGAGCGGCGGCAGCCGGTCGGCCAGCTGCTCGGCGCGCTGGCGAAGCGCGATCAATCCCTGGCTGGATGCGGCCATTGGCGCCCTCAGGCGGCGATCACGCCGCAGAGCCGTTCGATCACCTGGTCGAGCGTGACGCCCTCCGTGCGCGCGGTGAAGGTGAGCGCCATGCGATGGCGGAGCACAGGCGGTGCCAGGGCGATCACGTCCTCGATCGAGGGCGCGAGCCGGCCCTGGAGCAGTGCACGCACGCGCACCGCCAGCATCAGGGCCTGGCTTGCCCGCGGCCCCGGGCCCCAGCCGATCAGGCCGGCGAGCTGCTCGACCGAGCCGCTCGACGGGCGGCCCGCCCGCACCAGCTTCAGGATCGCGTCGACGACCCGCTCGCCGACCGGAATCCGGCGGACCAGCGCCTGCGCGGCGATCAGCTCGGTCGCGGTCATCACCGGCCGGGCGGCCTGAATGCCGGCCCCGGTGGTCTCGATCATCATCCGCCGCTCGGCCGCCTGGTCAGGGTAGTCGACGTTGACCTGCAAAAGGAAGCGGTCGAGCTGCGCCTCGGGCAGCGGGTAGGTGCCCTCCTGCTCGATCGGGTTCTGGGTCGCCAGAACGTGAAACGGCTCGGGCACCTGATGATCGTGCCCGGCGACGGTGACCCGTCGCTCCTGCATCGCCTGCAGCAGCGCGGCCTGGGTGCGCGGGCTCGCCCGGTTGATCTCGTCAGCCATCAGGAGCTGACAGAACACCGGTCCAGGGATGAAGCGAAAGCCGCGACGTCCGCCCTCGGTCTCCTCGAGCACCTCCGAGCCGAGAATGTCGGCGGGCATCAGATCCGGGGTGAACTGGACCCGCTTCTGGGTCAGCCCGAGGACCACGCCGAGAGTCTCGACCAGACGGGTCTTGGCGAGGCCCGGAACGCCGACCAGCAGCACATGACCGCCCGCGAGCAACGTGATAAGAGACTCTTCGATGACCCGCTCCTGGCCGAAGATCGCCCGGGCGATCTCCGAACGGACCCGAGCGAACCGCTCGATGGTCGCCTCGACCTGGTCGAGAATCGCCGTGTCCTGGGCGTGCTCCATGGACGGTTCCTCAACCAGGGTGCTGCGCTCGGACATGATGCTCGGCTCTAGGTGATCGGCTCACGGGCGGACGGGTGACGGCGACGGCCAGGCATGGCGTGAGTATGTGTATGAAGTTACGATTGGATCAACCCCCAGACCAGCAGAGTTCGGGCAGTTTATCATTCCCGGCCGCAATCGGCGCAAGCGAGCGCGAGTTCGGGCTCGAGATCACCCGTGAGGGAGCCTGGCTGTACCGGGGTTCGCCGATCCATCGGCTGGCTCTGGTCAAGCTGCTGGCCTCGGTGTTGCGACGCGAGGCCGACGGCAGCTACTGGCTGGTGACGCCGGTCGAGCGTGGCCGGATTGCCGTCGCGGACGTCCCCTTCGTCGCGGTCGAGCTGGCGGTCGAGGGCGCCGGCACCGGGCAGCGCCTGCGTCTGCGCAGCAATCTGGACGAGTGGGTGACGCTCGGACCCGCGCGCCCCTTGCGCCTGCGCCGGACCGCGTCCGGCCCTGACGAGACCGCCCTCGTGCCCTATGTCGAGGTGCGGGCCGGACTGGAGGCGCGGCTTGCACGGCCGGTCTTCTACCAACTGGTCGATCTCGGCGAGGAGCGCCGAGAGGGCGGGCGCAGCCGTTTTGGCGTGTGGAGCGAGGGCTGCTTCTTTGCGCTCGACGACGACGCCTGAGGTACCCTTGGTCCGCGGTTGGCGCCGGCGGTGCTGACCCGGGAGGAGTTGCGCCTTCGGATTGCCCGTATGCGGTCGCGCGGCCCCTGCTCGATGGGCGCCGCTCAGAGCTGGCTGCAGGGCGACGACGGGGTGCCCGGTGCCCCTCGAGCCAGCGGACGGACGCCGGCCGCGGTGTTGCTCGGCGTGGTCGATCGCCCAGATGGGCCCGCGGTCCTGCTCACCCAGCGTACCGAGCACCTGCGCGATCATGCGGGTCAGATCAGCTTTCCGGGCGGCCGGATGGAGCCCGCCGATCCATCGGTCGAGGCAACAGCGCTGCGCGAAGCCGAGGAGGAGATCGGGCTCGCTCCGCTCGAAGGTCGAGGTGCTGGGCCAGCTCAGCCAGTACGACACGGTGACCGGCTTTCGGATTCATCCGGTGGTCGGCTGGATCGAGCCGCCCCTGGAGCTCCGGCTCGACCGGTACGAGGTCGCCGAAGCGTTCGAGGTCCCCCTCCGGTTCGTGCTCGATCCGGCCAATCACCGCCGCCAGAGCTATCGCCGTGGACCCCTCACCCGCGCTTACTACGTATTGCCCTATCAAGGTCGCTTCATCTGGGGCGCGACCGCGGGCATCCTGGTCAACTTTTCGACCCTGCTCCGGGCCTGAGGGCGATGGCGCGTTTTCTTCTCGAGTACCTGCTGCCGCTCCTGCTGCCGCTGCTGGTCTACCTCGCCTATGTCGGGCTCGCCCGCGGCTGG
This sequence comes from uncultured Alphaproteobacteria bacterium, assembly GCA_963815435.1. Lineage (GTDB taxonomy): Bacteria > Pseudomonadota > Alphaproteobacteria > Geminicoccales > Geminicoccaceae > DATAOG01. The sequence continues at coordinate 24,596 of CAWFGZ010000048.1, read as the reverse complement.
ACGCCCGACTGGCTCGACCAGACCCCCTGGGTCGCGCTGACCGCCGGCGGCCTGGCACTGCTCGCAGTGAGCCTTACGACCTGGAGTCTGCTGTCCGGCGCGCCGCCCGAGGAGGTCTACGTCCCGCCGCATCTCGAAGACGGCCGCGTGATCCCGAGCACGACGGTCAAGCCCTGATCGCCATGACCTTCCTCAGGCCGCGATGACCCGCGCTGCCGAGCGGCCGCTCGCCGGCCAGCCCTGGCTGACGACCTCCGCGGCAAGGGCGGTGCTCGCGGCGTTGACCGCAGGCGGTCGCCCGGCGCGGTTTGTCGGCGGCTGCGTGCGCGACGGCCTGCTCGGGCGCGCCGAAGCCGGCGCCGATCTCGACCTGGCCACGCCGGAGCGCACGGAGCAGGTCATGCGCCTGCTCGAAGAAGCCGGAATCGAGACCGCTGCCGACCGGGCTCGCCCACGGCACGGTGTCGGCGGTGCTGGACAGGCAGCGCTTCGAGATCACGACGCTGAGGCGCGATCTCGCCTGCGACGGGCGCCACGCCGAGGTCGAGTTCACCGACGATTTCGCGGCCGACGCGGCGCGGCGCGACTTCACCATCAATGCGATGAGCTGCGATGGCGAGGGCCGCCTCTTCGACTATTTCGGCGGCCGCGCCGACCTCGAGGCGGGTTGTGTGCGTTTCGTCGGGCGGGCGGCCGCGCGGATCGCCGAGGACTATCTCCGAATTCTCCGCTTCTTTCGCTTCTTCGCCCACTACGGGCGGCCGCCGGCGGATGCCGAGGCGCTCCGGGCCTGCGCGGAGGCCGCGCCCGAGATCGGGCGCCTCTCGGGCGAGCGCATCCAGAGGGAAATGCTGAAGCTGCTCGAGGCCGAAGACCCGCTGCCGGCGTTCCGCCTGATGGCGGCCTCGATCGTGCTCGACCAAGTGCTGCCCGGGCCGGTCGCGCTCGAGCGCCTGGCCCGGCTGCTTCGCTTGGTGCCGGACGCGGACGCCTTGCTCCGCCTCGGCGCCCTGCTCCGCCCGCCGCCCGCGCCGGCCGATGCCGCCGCGCGGGTCGCCGAGCGCTGGCGCCTCTCGAACCGGGACGGAGAGCGGTTGCTTGCAATCACGAGGGCGACGTTGCCCGAGCTCGCGGCGGCGGCGGCGGAGCGCCGTCGCGCCCTGCATCGGCTGGGCGGCGCGCGCTATCTCGATCTGATCCGGATCGCCGCCGCGGACGCGAGCGGCAGGCAGGCTCGGGCCGCTCTGGCCGCCGCACGGGCGGAGGCCGCCGCCTGGCAGCCGCGCCGGCTGCCGATCGACGGCGATGACGTCCTCGCTCTCGGCTTACCGCCGGGTCCCCAAGTCGGCGCGATCCTGGCCGCGGTCGAGGACTGGTGGGTCGAGCGTGACTTCGCGCCCGATCGCACCGCCTGCCTCGAGCGTGCGCGCAGTCTCACCGAGGCCAGCGAAATTCCCGCGACCGGCTCACGTTGATATCGCAGGTCGGGATACTGGTCGGGGGCGATCTTGACACCGCGGGTCGGCATCCCTATCCCTCGCCCGAGCCCGCCGCTTGGGGGATAGTTTAACGGTAGAACTCTCGGCTCTGGACCGAGCAGTCCTGGTTCGAATCCAGGTCCCCCAGCCAACTTCCTAAGCGATTGTATTTTTGCATTTTTCTGGTGAGATGGTCTACGACACTCCTCCTCGTACTGCCGTCACGGATTCACGGGGCTCGCCGCCACGTCGAGTTCGCCGGCTTCCTCAATCTCCTCGAACATGTGCGGCGGTATCAGCTGATGGCGGTGGTAGGCGCGCTTCGGCTTGGTCGGCTTCGCCGGTTTCACCTTCTTCCGCGAAATCGAGAATTTCTCCGGCGCGGACGGCTTGCCTCGAAGGCGGAGAGGAGCTGTAGGGGCGACCAGCCCATGACTGGAGGTAACGCGGCGTCCCCGACTGGTCAGGCCGTCTTCAGCGGTCTAGTGTCAAGCCGAAACAGGGGGAATGCTCGTGACGGTCCGCGCCATGGTCGAGCCGGCCGTGCTCCGGTGGGCTCGGGAGACTGCCGGCGTCGAGGTGGAGGACGCCGCTCGGCGCGTTCAGGTCAAGCCTGAGACAGTGGTCGCATGGGAAGCGGAGGGGGAAGCGCGGCCCACCATGACCAAGCTGCGCACGCTCGCCAACATGTACAAGCGCCCCCTGAGTGTCTTCTTCCTACCGCAGCCGCCGACCGAGCCGCTTCCTACCGCAGCCGCCGACCGAGCCGCCCCTGAACGTCCACGACTTCCGCCAGCTCCCGGGTGTTGTGGCGGGCGCCTTCTCCTCAACGCTCCGCATCCAGCTTCGGCGCGCGCGCGAGCGCCGGGAACTGGCTCTGGACCTGCTCCGGGATCTCGAACAGCCGCTTCCGTCCTTTGACGTTCACGCCGGGCTCGGCGATGACCCCGAGGAGCTGGGAGCCCGCCTCCGCGAGGCGCTCGGTGTCGACCTCGCCGCGCAGGCACGGTGGACGGGCGCCTATGACGCCTTGAATGCCTGGCGCGAGCGGATCGAGGCGGCGGGCGTGCTCGTCTTTCAGATGTCCCGGGTGGACCTGGAGGAGGTGCGCGGCTTCTCACTGGCGGAGGAGCCGGTGCCAGTGATCGCGGTCAACACGAAGGATCTGCCGAACGCGCGCGTCTTCACGATGCTCCACGAGCTTTGCCACGTAGCGCTCCGCGCGTCTGGCTTCTGTGAACCCGATGAGGAGCGGCTCTTGCCGTCGGAGGAGCGCCGGATTGAGGTTTTCTGCAACCGGGTCGCCGGCGCCGCACTCGTGCCTATGCGCGCCTTGCTCGACCAGGATACGGTGCGCGCCCACGCTGGCCCGGTGTGGTCAGACGAAGAGCTTCACACGCTCGCGCGTCGCTTCTCGGCTAGCCGCTTCGTGGTGCTCCGCCGGCTGCTCACCGCGCGCCGGACCACGGTGGCCTTCTACAATGCGAAGCACGAGGAGTGGGTTGCCGCTGCGCGCGCTCAGGCGGCTAGTAGGGAAACTCAAGGTGGGCCGCCACCGGACCGCGCGGCCGTCGCCGAGAGAGGGCAGACGTTCGTGCGCTTGGTCCTGCAAAGCTATTACCAGGACCGGATCACTCTGAGCGACGTTTCCGAATATCTCGGCGTCCGGCTGAAACACCTGCCAAAGATCGAGCAGGCCGTCGGGTTCTGATGTACAGCGTCGACACAAGCGCGCTGATCGACGCGTGGTGCCGTGACTACCGATTGAGCGTGTTTCCGACCCTCTGGGGCTGATCGAGGCGGGCCAGCTCGTGGCATCCATGACGGTCCGCGACGAACTTCTGCGCCAGGAAGATGAACTGGCCGAATGGACGGACGGCAACGCCGGCTTGTTCGTTGAGGATGACGAGGAGATCCAGGTGGGGGTCCGCGAAATCCTCGCTGGATGGCCGCGCCCGGTCAATTTCGCTCGGTTCCTGACGGGTGCCGACCCGTTCGTGATCGCCCTGGCCCGACGCCGGAATTTCGCGGCTGTCTCGAGTGAGAGAGCGTCGGGCAGCCTTGAGGCGCCGCGGATACCCGATGCGTGCCGACACTATGGCGTGCGGTGCATCCGCGCTATGGACATGTTCGAGGAGCTGGGGTGGCGGTTCTAAGCTCGCGATAGCCCTTGGCCTTCGCCGATCCTATCGGTGAAGGCGGTTGCCCTCGACGGCAAGGTCTCGCAAGACCAGACCGGGGCTCGGTTGTGGTAATGTGTGCAACTCCAGGGTGCCGCTAGCCCTTTATACTGACCGTTAATCATCTAAAATACTGAGCGAAAATCGAAACTGGCAGTCGATCCCCCGGCCAGGTCTCCGGCCAGCTCCCCAAAATATCGTATGAGAGACACTGATCGCGGCTCGACGCGCTGCGCGCCGGAGACGGCCGGCGGCTTGACCCGCTCGGCCGGCGCGGCTTGTATCGGCGGCCTGACAGGGGAGGACCGCGATGCGACTCGAGGGCAAGGTCGCGATCGTCACCGGCGGCGGGTTCGGCTTTGGTGAAGGCATCGCCAGGCGGTTCGCGGCCGAGGGTGCCAAGGTGCTGGTCGCCGACATCGATGGTGCCCGCGCCGAGCGGGTCGCCGGCGGGATCGGCCACGCGGCGCGCGCCTCGAGGGCGGACGTCGCCAAGGGCCCCGATTTCGCGCGCATGGTCGAGGAGACGCTGGAAGCGTTCGGCCGCATCGACGTTGTGGTCAATAACGCCGGCATCACCTACCGCAACCAGCCGATGCTGAACGTGGACGAGGCGACCTACGACCGGGTGTTCGCGGTCAACGTCAAGTCGATCTACTGGAGTGCCATCCACGCGGTGCCGGTGCTTCGCCGGCAGGGCGGCGGCAGCATCGTCAACATCGCCTCGACCGCGGGCCTCCGGCCGCGCCCCGGGCTGACCTGGTACAACGCCACCAAGGGCGCGGTGATCACCATGAGCAAGTCGATGGCGCTCGAGCTGGCGCCCGACAAGATCCGGGTCAACGCGATCTGCCCGGTGCTCGGCGAGACCGGCCTGACCGCCGAGTTCATGGGCGGCGATTCGCCGGAGCTGCGCGCCCGGTTCATCGCCACCATCCCGCTCGGCCGCATGAGCACGCCCAGAGACATCGCTGCGGCCGCCCTGTTCCTCACCTCGGACGAGGCCGAATTCCTGACCGGCGTCGCCCTCGAGGTCGACGGCGGGCGCTGCGTCTGAGCGGGACGAGATCATGGCGGATGCAACGATGATGCGCGCGGTATTGATGGCGGGGTTCGGCGGGCCGGAGGTGCTCGGCATCGGCGAGGTGCCGCGGCCGGAGCCGCAGCCGAGTCAGGTCCTGATCCGGCTCGCGGCGACCAGCGTCAACCGCGCCGATCTGCATCAGCGCGCCGGCAGCTATCCGCCGCCGCCCGGCGAGAGCGAGATTCTGGGCCTCGAGGGCGCGGGCGTGATCGAGCAGCTCGGCGCGGGCGTGAGCGGCTGGCGGGCGGGCGATCGGGTCATGACCTTGCTGGGTGGCGGCGGCTATGCCGAATACGCCACGGCGCCCGCGAGCACGCTGCTGCCGGTGCCGCCGAACCTCGATCTGGTTCAGGCGGCGGCGATCTGCGAGGTCTGGATCACCGCGTACCTGAACGTCTTTCGGGAGGCCGGCCTCAAGCCTGGCGAGACGCTCCTGGCCCATGGCGGCGCCTCGGGCGTCGGCACGGCCGCGATTCAGCTCGCGCGCGCCCTCGGGCCCGCGCCCGCGATCGTGACCGTGGGCAGCCCCGAGAAGGCCGAGGCCTGCCGGGCGCTCGGCGCCGACCACGCGATCCTCTACAAGACCGAGGATTTTTCCAGGCGCGTGCTGGAAATCACCGAGGGCCGCGGTGCCAACGTGATCCTCGACCACATCGGCGCGGCCAATCTGGAGCCGAACCTCGCCTGCCTCGCCCTCTATGGGCGTCTGGTGATCATCGGCCTGCTCGGCGGTGCCAGGGCGGAGCTCAACATCGGCCGCCTGATGGTCAAGCGGCAGCGGATCATCGGCTCGGTGCTGCGCGCCCGCCCGATCGAGGAGAAGGCCGAGATCACCGCGGCGTTTCGCGAGGCGGTACTCGACCGCTTCGCGAGCGGCGAGCTCAAGCCGGTGATCCACGCGGTGCTGCCGCTCGAAGAGGCGCCCCGGGCGCACGAGCTGATGGCGGCCAACGCCAACACCGGCAAGCTGGTGCTCCAGATCGAGCCGACGCTCGGCTGATCTTCGATCACATTCGCCGGTCTGAAGTTGTCGTCAGCCGACGGCGACCCTAGTTCTTGCCGACGTGGCTGTCCGAGGCGGTGGTCTGATCGATGAAACACTCCTGGTTCACACGTGTCATGCATCTTCTCGTCGCGGCGGCGGTCGTCTTCCAGCTGGCGAACGCCCAGGTGATGCGCGTGCCCTGGCCCGGGCGCCCGCCACTCTCGCACTTCGAGGCCGGGGCCTTCGCGCTGCACGAATACGCCGGCCTGGTCAGCATGGCGATCATCGCACTGTTCTGGCTCTGGCTGCTCGTCAGGCGCAAAGGCACCGACCTCGGGACGCTCTTCCCCTGGTTTTCGCGCCGGCGGCTGGCCGAGCTGCGCGAAGACATCATCCTGCACGTCCGGTCCATGGCGCAGCTCGCCCTGCCGGACCCCGATCGAGCGGTGGCGCTTCCCTCGGCGGTTCAGGGCGTGGGCCTCGTGCTCGCGCTCGTGGTGGTGATCAGCGGCACGGTTGGCTTTTTCGACTGGATCGAGGGCACGCCGCCGACGGGGCTCGTCCGCGTTGCCTTCGAGGTCCATGGCACGCTCGCCAACGTCATGTGGGGCTATCTGGTGCTCCATGTCGGCGCGGCTCTGCTCCACGAGCTGCTGGGGCACCGGATCCTCTACCAGATGTCACCCAGGCGACAGGCGTCACCGCCGGCGCGCTCGAGCGGCCCCCTGGCGGGCGTCGAAGACGCCAGCGGCTTGCGAGAATAACGCCGGTCCGGCTACCGCCGCCGGCCTCACTCGAAGCGGGGCGAGTTGGGCCTGCCCGCTCCGCTCACTGGTCGATCCGGCGGGCGACCCCACCTTTAGCGCGGAGAAACACCTCAACGCCGGTGAGCCATCGATGCGTCTGATCGTCATCGCCGTGCTCGTGCTGCTCGGCGGCGGGTTGGTCTGGCTCCTCGTGCCGTGGCCGCCCAGCCCCCCTCAGATCACCAAGACGGGCGATCCCAAGCGGGGCGAGTACGTGCTTTATCTGAGCGGCTGCGTCGCCTGTCATACGGATGCGAAGAACGGCGGCAAGTTCCTGGCCGGTGGCCGTGCGCTCGAGACGTCCTTCGGCACCTTCTACCCGCCCAACATCACGCCCGACCCCGCCACGGGCATCGGCGGCTGGTCGACGGGAGACTTCGTGGTTGCCATGACCGAAGGCATTTCGCCAAGCGGCCACCCGCTCTATCCGGCCTTTCCCTATCCCTCCTACGCCAGGATGACCGAGCAGGATCTGATCGACCTCAAGGCCTACCTCGACACGGTCGAACCGGTCACCGACCAGGTTCCCGCGCATCGGCTCCACTTTCCCTACAGCTTTCGGCCGGCGCTGAAGATCTGGCGGCTCCTGTTCTTCCGGCCGGGCACCTTCCAGCCCGATCCGGGCAAATCGGACAGCTGGAACCGCGGTGCCTACATCGTCAACGGCCCCGGCCATTGCGGTGAGTGCCACACGCCGCGCAACATCTTCGGCGCGCCCGAGCGCAATCGGTTCCTGGCCGGGACGCGCGACGGTCCGGACGGCAAGACCGTGCCCAACATCACTCCCAACAAGGCGAGCGGCATCGGCACCTGGGACAAGACCGACATCACCTTCGCGCTGCAGACCGGCATTCTGCCGAGCGGCGACGTGCTCGGCGGCGCCATGGCCGAGGAGATCAAGGACGCAACCAGTCACTGGAGCGCCGAGGACCGGACGGCGGTCGCCGAGTACCTTATGTCCCTGCCGCCACTCGAAGGCCCGGGCCGAGCGGTCGGCCCATCCTCGTCGACCCAATGAGCGTGCGCGCCGCCGGCGCCCGGAATTTCGCCACTCCACCGCCTGAATTGCTCGACACTGCCGGGCCGGTCATCCTACGCCGAAGGCCGCCCCGATGCTCGAGGGCCACGCCCGCGCGGTCGACCAAAGCGTTATGACGACGGGTGGTCGCGGCGCGAGCGTTGACACTTACCAAACCAGGACGTACGCACATTGGCGTTGATCAACATTGTCTAACCGCGCCCTCTCGAAGGAAGCGTCGAATGGTCAGACGGACGGCGAGACAACAGAAGCGGGTGGTGAACCGTGTTCCGCTCACCAAAGCCCGCACGAATTCTTGGGGCGATCATTGAGCGCGTGCACAGCGGCAAAGAATACTTCATACTCGAAAAGGACGGCATGCCGGTCGCGGCGCTCATCGATATCGACGAGTTCGAGGACTACCTGGAGACCCACGATCCGGCCGTCAAGAAAATCATTGACGAGAGCAACCGCGATTACCTCGCCGGCAAAGCGCGGCGAGCAGACGAATTCTTCGCGGAGCTGGATAAAGCGGATCAGAGCGCCTAGTGGTCGAGATCCAACGGAAGGTACCTGATGCACGCGGGCTTTGAAGACGCTGGCCGGAGCTCCAGCCACAAGCCACTAGCATTCACTCCGAAGCATGGATCTGCGCATCCACGACCGCTAGTCTCTTGATCGACAGAGAGTGAGCGTGGAGGAAGAAAATGATTGGCTTCAACGCGTTGCTGCGCGACAAAGCGATCAGCCCAGCGGATGTCAAGCTTGCTCGGCATCAAGCTACGGAGCCCAAGGTCCGCAGGGACCGACTTACGCCGTACGACCTATGGCTCACTGACCATGATCGGCTCGAACAATGGCAGAGCATCCAAAGAAAAGACCGCTTCGCCGGCGCCAAATTCATTGCTGCATTCGTGGCAACGCCGCTGAACGAGACGCTCTTTGTGGGCATGTTTGAAAACTGCGGCGTAACAAAGGCCAAGCCAGGACTCCGTGACCCCATAGACGGCAGTGATGCAGCTGGTTGTTTTTTGTATGACTTGAAACAATCTGGCCGATTGATTGAGTACAGGGGCCGCCTAGTTGTCGATTGGGGTCCGGGCTTCCTCGCTTGGGTTCAGTGGGCCTGCAAACACGATAAGCCGATCGTCGAAATTAGTGGGTTTAGGAGCGAGCCAATGTTCCCGGGGTTCCTAGATTTCCGGGAGCCGATGAGCAGGTTCGCGAGCGTTCCTGGTAGCTGGCGAATTGCTCTCCAATCCGTGAAGGGTGTTTATCTTCTCATATGCCTTAGGTGCGGAAAGCAATACGTTGGGGCGGCTTCTGGCGAAGGCGGCTTCTGGGCTCGATGGTTGGACCACGTAAGCTCGGGCTACCGAGCCACTATCGGTATGAGGGACCATCCTCATCGCGATTATCAGGTTAGAGTGCTTGAGGTAGCATCCTCGTCGGCTGGTTCCGACCAGATCAGTCACATGGAAGACCGCTGGAAAAAGACATTGCTGACCAACGAGTTCGGCCTAAACAAGAACTGACGCGCTCCCTTCGCATCTCTGATACCGCTGGGGTACCATGCGGCAGATTTCGACGACTAGCGCACATGGCGCGGTTTACTGTCAAGACAACTTGCGCGCTTCGAGCGTCTCTTTCTCTCTCTCTGGCAAGACGGCATCCGGAGCTGCTTGACCGGCGCCGGGAGATACTGTCAATCCTCTCAGACGATCCATATAATCAGAGCCGAGCGCATCAAATCAAGAAACTCACGGACGTGAAGCGCGGCGAAGGACAGTGGCGCCTGCGCCTCCGCCGCTGGCGCTTTCGGTACGACGTCTACGGCAGCGAGGTCGTGCTCCACTTTTGCGGTCTGCGCGACGAGCGCACCTATCGTTAGGTCGCTGTACGCGCGACGGCTCGTGGCGCCGCGATCATGCGCGCCCCGCACGACGACCGAGCGATCGTCAGTGTGATCGTGGCCACGGCTGACTTCCTCCTTACGTGGGGCGACGACGTCCTCGTGCTTCTGGGCTGCCCGGGCGAACGCCAGCACTGCGTCATGTTGCAGCGCAAAACTTGTGGCGCGGGTCCGGTTCTGCTAGAGAGGCGACGCCGCGGCCGGGAGTGGGCCGCGCGCCCTGAACCGTAGCCGGAAACAGCCAGGCCTTGGCGATCACCAACCCGCCGCGTCCGTTCGAAGTGGTGCCGATCGAGGAGGAGATGCAGCGCTCCTACCTCGACTACGCCATGAGCGTGATCGTGGCGCGCGCGCTGCCGGACGTGCGCGACGGCCTGAAGCCGGTCCACCGGCGCATCCTCTATGCCATGCAGGAAGGCGGCTACGAGCACGGCAAGCCGCCGCGCAAGAGCGCCCTCATCGTCGGCGACGTCATGGGCAAGTATCACCCCCACGGCGGCGATGCGATCTACGACGCCCTGGTGCGTCTGGCGCAGGACTTCTCGATGCGCCTGCCGCTGATCGACGGCCAGGGCAACTTCGGCTCGATGGACGGCGATCCGCCGGCGGCGATGCGCTACACCGAGGTCCGGCTCGCCCTGGCCGCCGACGCGCTGCTCGCCGACATCGACAAGGACACGGTCGACTTCCGGCCGAACTACGACGAGTTGGCCCAGGAGCCGAGCGTGCTGCCGGCCCGGTTCCCGAACCTCCTGGTCAATGGCGCGGGCGGGATCGCGGTCGGCATGGCGACCAACATCCCGCCGCACAATCTGGGCGAGGTGATCGACGCCTGCATGGCACTGGTCGACGATCCGGACCTCGGCTTCGAGCGGCTGCTCGAGCTGATCCCGGGGCCGGACTTTCCGACCGGCGGCATCATCCTGGGCCAGGGCGGCATCCGCCAAGCCTATGCCACCGGCCGCGGCAGCCTCGTCCTGCGCAGCAAGACCCATGTCGAGGAGATCCGCAAGGACCGGGACGCGATCATCGTCACCGAGGTGCCCTATCAGATCAACAAGGCCCGGACGCTGGAGCGGATCGGCGAGCTGGTGCGCGAGCGCCGGGTCGAGGGCATCGCCGATCTGCGCGACGAGTCCGACCGCGACGGCACGCGCGTGGTGATCGAGCTGAAGCGCGAGGCCGACCCCGACATCGTGCTCAATCAGCTGTTCCGGCACACGCCGTTGCAGGTGACCTTCGGGGTCAATCTGGTGGCGCTGGCCGGCGGCCGGCCGGCGCAGATGAACCTTCTCGACGTGCTGCGCGCCTTCCTCGAGTTCCGCGAGGAGGTGATCGCGCGGCGCAGCGCCTACGATCTCGCGCGGGCGCGCGAGCGGGCGCACACCCTGCTCGGCCTCGCGGTTGCGGTCGCCAACATCGACGCGGTGATCGCGCTGATCCGCGGCGCGCCCGATCCGGCCACCGCCAAGGCCGAGCTCATCGCCCGGGACTGGCGGCTCGGCGAGGTGGCACCGCTGCTTGCGTCTCGCCGAGGAGGCGCCGGACGACGCCCAGGCCGGCCGGTCCCGAGGACGGCTACCGGCTGTCGGAGCGCCAGGCGCAGGCGATCCTGGACCTCCGCCTGCAGCGCCTGACCCAGCTCGAGCGCAGCAAGATCACCGAGGAGCTGACCGAGCTCGGCGAGCGGATCAAGGAGCTTCTGCAGATCCTCCGCTCGCGCGAGCGCCTGCTCGAGGTGCTGAAGGAGGAGCTGGTCGCGGTCAAGGCGCGCTTTGCGACGCCGCGGCGGACGACGATCGAGGATCTCGAGTTCGACATCGACATCGAGGACCTGATCCAGAAGGAGGACATGGTCGTCACGGTCACCCGGCTCGGCTACATCAAGCGCACGCCGCTCTCGACCTATCGCGAGCAGCGTCGCGGCGGCAAGGGCCGGGTCGGCATGGCGACCCACGAGGACGACTACCTCGCCCAGCTGTTCGTCGCCAACACCCACACGCCGGTGCTGTTCTTCAGCTCCGCGGGCCGCGTCTACAAGCTCAAGGTCTACCGCCTGCCGCTCGGCGCGCCCGCAGGCGCGCGGCAAGGCGATGATCAATCTCTTCCCGCAGCTGGTCGAGGGCGAGACGATCACCGCGGTCCTGCCGCTGCCCGAGGACGAGAGCACCTACGACCAGCTCTCGGTGGCATTCGCGACCGCGAGCGGCAAGGTCCGGCGCAACGCGCTCGCCGATTTCATCTTCGTGCCGGCCGGCGGCAAGATCGCCATGGGCCTCGACGAGGGCGATCACCTGATCGGGGTCGCGGTCGCGACCGAGCAGGAGGACGTGCTGCTCGCCGCGCGCGGCGGCAAGTGCGTGCGCTTTCCGGCGGGCTCCGTGCGCGTGTTCCGCTCGCGCAGCTCCGAGGGCGTGCGCGGCATGGATCTGGCCAGGAGCGATCGGGTGATCTCGATGTCGATCCTGGATCACGTCGAGCTCTCGATCGAGGAGCGCGACGCGTTTCTGCGCTACGATTTGGCGAGGCGCCGTCAGGACGGTCACGAGGACGGCGCCGAGGAGTCCGGCGAGGAGGCCGCGCAGCGGGCCGACGCCCTGATCCGGGCCGCGCGCGAGCAGCTCGGCGCCAATCGCCTCGCCGAGCTCGACGCGCACCAGCAGCTGATCCTCTCGGTGACCGAGAACGGCTACGGCAAGCGCAGCTCGGCCTACGAGTACCGGGTCACCAACCGGGGCGGGCAGGGGATCATCAACATCGAGACCAGCAGGCGCAACGGGCCCGTGGTCGCCGCCTTCCCGGTCGCCGACGACGACCAGGTCATGCTGGTCACCGACCGCGGCCAGGTGATCCGCATTCCGGTCGACGACATCCGGATCGCCGGCCGCAACACCCAGGGCGTGACGCTGTTCGACGTCGCCGAGGGCGAGCATGTGGTCTCGGTCGCGCGTCTGGCCGGCGCCGCGGAGGCGAATGGCGGCGAGGACGACGTCGACGACCGCGAGCCCGAACCGGACGGCGCGCCATAGCCGGCGCAGGAACAACCGCCATGAACGGTCCGCGCACCGGCATCTATCCGGGCACCTTTGATCCGATCCACAACGGCCACCTGGACATCATCCGGCGCGCGACCAAGGTGGTCGATCGTCTGGTGATCGCCGTCGCGGTCAATATCGGCAAGGAGCCGATGTTCACGCTCGACGAGCGGGTGCAGATGGTCACCCACGAGGCCAAGGCGCTGATGGACGGCGATCGGGTCAACGGCTGCCGGCTCGAGGTCCATCCGTTCGAGAATCTCCTGGTCGACTTCGCCTGCCGGTCGGGGGCGAGCGTGATCATCCGCGGCCTGCGGGCGGTCTCCGATTTCGAGTACGAGTTTCAGATGGCGGCGACCAACGCGAGGCTCTGCCCCACGATCGAGACCATGTTCCTGACCGCATCCGACACCAACCATTTCATCTCCTCGCGCCTGGTCAAGGAGATCGCGCTGCTGGGCGGCGACGTCTCGAGCTTCGTCTCGGCCCACGTCCGCGCCCGCCTGATGACGGTCCAGGCGGCCCGCCTCAAGGCCGGATGATCCATCTGCTCCGGCGAGGGGCAACTTCCTCCGGGACTTTGGTAACGTAGAGGTCGATAGCGCTCTCTTTGAGCGCGTCATCCCCGGAGCTTGCGCGGGGAGGATCGGCTGACTAGACTTCTGACTAGTCAGACAGGCCCGGAGGCTTCGATGCGCTCGTGGCAGGTCCAGGAGGCCAAGGCCCGGTTCAGTGAGTTCCTGGAGGCGAGCCTCAGAGAGGGGCCGCAGGTCGTGACCCGTCGTGGCGTCGAGACCGCCGTGCTGCTACCGGTCGACGAGTGGCGGCGATTGCAGAGGTCCGCGCGGCGCTCGCTCAAAGAGCTGCTGCTCGCCGACGAAGCGCGCTTCGACGACCTGGTGCCGGCGCGCGGCAAGCGGCGGCGCCGGGCGCTGCTCGCGGTCGAATGATGTATCTGCTCGACACCAACGTCGTATCGGAGCTCCGGCGGCGGCGTCCGGATCGGCGGGTGGTCGCCTGGCTCGAGCAGGTGCCCGATGAAAACCTGCATCTCTCGGCGGTGACGCTTGGGGAGCTACAGGCGGGCGTGGAGGTCGTGCGCGAGCAGGACGCGGCCAAGGCGGCGGAGATCGAAGCCTGGGTCGACCAGGTCGCCGGCACCTACGCCATCCTGCCGATGGACGGCCCCGCCTTCCGTGTCTGGGCGCGGCTGATGCATCGATGGTCGGACGACCTGATCGAGGACGCCATGATCGCGGCCACCGCGCGCGCCCATCAGCTGACCGTGGTCACGCGCAACGTGCGCGACTTCGCGCGCCTCGGTGTCCCGACCCTCGATCCCTTCGCGCCTCTTTGAGACAGGCCCGCTTGGCTCGAACGCTGGCTCCTGTTCGGTGGCCTCCCGCGGGCTCAGCTGGAAGCCATCTCGCGACGCGAATGGAACGGACCTCTTGCCTTCGAACCCACCGGCTGGGCGAACGGACGGCCCGGCGTCGCCATCTGCTCTTCCTTGCAACTTGCCGACTATTCGCGCAGCCAGCTCGAGATCGCGGTCTCGGCCATGAGCATTGCCGCGAGCGGCTCGACCATCTGGGGCCACGCGTGCGCTGTCGAGACCGGTGTTTCGAGATAGTTGCCGAGCCAGCGGGCGCGCGCCACCAGCGCCTGTCCGTAGCGAAGCCGCCGGCTTTCCCATTCGCGGAGCGCCGCGGCGGGATCGGGTGCGGCGAGCGCCTTGCCAGGGTGATCGCATCGAGCGCGGCCTTGGTGGCGCCCATGCCGGCGTGCGGCCGGGCGACGAAGGCGGCATCGCCGATCAGGACCACGCGGTCGAACACCAGGCGCGGGCTCTCGAGGTCGTAGATCGCCTGGATGAAGGGATGCTCGAGGAGCCGGACGACCTCGAGAAAGCAGGGCGCCGCCAGCGCCGCGGCCGCGGCGCGCATCTCGACGGCCGGCATCGCGGCCATCCGCGCGGGCGGGATCGACAGGTCGTAGCGCCGCCCGTCGGCATCGGTCAGCAGCGCAGGCAGCTCCGCCGCCGCGACCGGCCGGTACCAGACCAGGTTGTAGCGGCGTTGGCCAGGCGCGAGCGCCTCGTCGGCGCCCGGCACGGGGTAGGCCAGCATCTGCTCGCCAGGCGGCAGACAAAAAGCCATGTGTTGGCAGAGGGCGGCGCGCGCCGCTCCTGACATTGCGCGCTCCTCGATCAACCCGCGCCAGGCGACGTAGCCGGCATAGGCAGGCTCGAGCTCGGGCAGCAGCTGACGCCGGACGCTCGAGCGGATGCCATCGGCGCCGATCAGCCAGTCGGCGCTCGCGCGACCGCCGTCCGCGAGCCGAACCGTGACCCCGTCCTCGTCCGTCTCGAAGCCTTCGATCGCCCGGCCGGCGTGGTAGCAGCGCTCGGACAACAGCTCCCGAATCAGCCGGAACAGCCGGTCCCAGGACATCATGATCTGGGGCAGCGCATGCTCGCCCAGGACCCTGCCGTCGGGCGCGAAGGTGCGCCGGCCGACCACCGGCACGCCGATGGTGGCATCGATCCTGGCGCCCGCCTCGCCAAGCGCCTCGAACAGTTCGGGATGCGGTACGATGCCGGCGCCGCGACTGGCAAGGGCATCGCCGGAACGCTCGAACAGCTCGACCTCGAAGCCCAGGCGCTGCAGCAGCGCGCCCGCGCAGAGCCCGGCAATCGAGCCGCCTGCGATGATCACCCGGCCGCGCGCCGGGCCGCCTGGTCCGGTCATCGGTTCGCGACCTCCCGTCCAACCGTCCCTGATAGCGGCCGGGATCGTGCTCGTCACGAGGCGATCGTGGCCAATCGCAACCGCGCGCAGAAGCATTTGGCGCGGCCGACCGGCTGCACGTCTGCCGCGGCAGCCCCGTGAGCAACCCGACCGCGATCTCCGCCGCCTCCGCCCCGGCCGCGCGCAGACACTCCGCGAGATGGCCGATCTTGGCCAGCCGCCCGCTCGCCTCGGCCACCCGCGCCGAGGTCAGCACGATCTCGTTCAGCCGCATGGTCGTGGGCATCCGCGCGCCGCCCTTGGATCAGATTGGCAAACTTAGCGAAAGTTACGGGCGTCGTCCCCGATTGCCGAAGTGCGGCGACCGACCGCGGTCGACTCGCGCCCATGGCTGGAGATGCCTTTGCAGGGACCCGCGAGTGGCCTATGTTTGGTTAACACGCCGATCCACGACACATATCTTCTCCCAAGTGCGAGAGGCGGGACCAAGCCGGTACCTGCCGGCGGGCATGGTGCTGTTCGGCGAGGAAGGAGTTGGGGCTAAGAGGACCGAACCGGATGGGTACGATCATTATTGACGGGCTTACGGCCTTGCTGGTCCTAATTACCGGGTTCTATGCGTGGGCGACCTACCGGATTCTACGGGCGAATCGAGACTTTAGTAACCGAAATGCAGCGTCAATCGGAGGAAGTCGCGCGACCCCGGATCTCGATGTATGTGCATACGCTGCCTAGCCGACCTATGTTTCACTTGACTATCCGAAACGCCGGGCCATCATCCGCGTCAAACCTACGACTGCGCTTGAGTAAGCCATTCCATCCGGAAACGCACAAGACGGATCTTGCTTCCTCAGCAGCGTTCTCGAAGTCTATACCAAATTTTGCCTCGGGCGAGCGTCTAGATTTTCAACTAGGGCGAACTTTAGTGATTCTTGGAGAAGATAGAGACGAAGACCTCAGGCCTTTGGAGTTTGCTATCACTGCCAATTATTGGTTTGGCTCAAAGAATTATGTAGAGACTACTCATATTGATCTGAATAGTCAAATGATGACAGCACTAACGACGGATGCAATTGTTGAACAAATGAGCTATCTCCAGGATAGGCTCAAGGAGATTCACCAGGAGTTACGAAACATCCGAACATCTGTAGATAGCCGAACTCAATAGCCACAGCGCATAGGTGCCACCTGTCGTCGAATCACGGTACGGCGCCAGGGCCGATCAGTGGGCCGACCGCGAAAATCACCGCGGCCTCCCCCCCGGCGGCGTGCTTGGCAGAGGGCAAGGCGGCGGATCTTGGCGCTCGCCTCGGCCAGCCGCCCTGAGGTAGGACGATCTCCTTCGGTTGCATGGCCATGGGGATGTGTAACCCCGCCCCTTCAAGCTGATTAGCAAGCTAACCCATGTGCTGCGCATTCGCCCCGGTGCGGAGGAAGCGAACCCGGGTTGCCCGCGCCCAAGGTCGTACGTACCTGACCTTTCGAGAGCGTCTATTCGGGTGGGGAAAAGTTGCCAGTGGGGAAAAGGTGTCAGTCAGTGGGGAAAAGGTGTCAGGAACCTTTTCTCTACTGCAGTGTGGGGAAAAGGTGTCAGGGGGAAAAGGTGTCAGGAGCCTTTTCTCTACTGCAGTGGGGAAAAGGTGTCAGGAACCTTTTCTCTACTGGTGCGGGGAAAAGGTGTCAGGAACCTTTTCTCTACTGGTGCGGGGAAAAGGTGTCAGGAACCTTTTCTCTACTGGTGCGCGTCAGGACGGATCGGCCGCCGGGTCGGCAAGCTGGAGGCGGTGCTTGACGCGCTCCATATCCTTCTCGAGCTCGATCACGCGGCGCTCGAGAAAGACCGCGTCAGCGTGCTGGGATGCCACGTGCGCACGGAGCGAGGCGAAGCCGTCCCGCATCTCGAGGCGCATCGCTTCGAGGCTCGTGAGACGGGGCCTGAACGTCCCTGAGGTCCTCGCAGATCAGGCGACTGTCGATCGGCTCGGCCATGGCAGGCTCCGGTGGACGCTCGCGCCATTCTAGGCCCGGGCGCCCCCGGGCTCGAGGCAACCGCTCCTGCGCCGCACCGTCGGCTCATGTCTCGCGGGCCGCGGCCGACCGCCTGGTAAAGCACAGCGAGGGCTTCGGGCAGTGCCTGAGGCCAGATCGAATCGGGTGAGGGGCTTCTCTGAGAGCCGCGCGTTGTGGCATGATCAGCGCCATGGCCAGCGCGACCCGCACCCTCGCGCCGCCGCTCGCCGAGCGGGAGGCGGTGCTTCGAGCTCTCCGCGCGCACGAGACCGGGCTGCGCGCTCTGGGCGTTGCGCGGCTCTGGCTGTTCGGCTCTCTGGCTCGGGCCGAGGCCAGCGCGGTCAGCGATGTCGACGTCATGATCGCAATTCCGCGCGGACGCAAGTTCTCGCTGTTCGACCTGGGCGAGGTGCGGGTCGAGCTGTGCGAGCTGTTGGGCCGCGAGGTCGACGTCGTGATCGAGGAGGACCTCCTGCCCGAGTTTCGCAGCGACATCGCTCCGGATCTCGTCCGAGTGTTCTGATGGCCCGCCCGACGGTCGCCGATCGCGCCCGGCATGTCCTGGACGCGATCGCGAAGATCGAGACCTTCACCGCGGGCAGGACCTTCGATCGGTATCTGGCGGACGACATGTGCCGCCACGCCGTCGAGCGCTGTCTCGAGATCGTATCCGAGGCTTCGCGCCACATCCCGAGCGGGATCAAGGCGCGGCACGCCGGGATTGCCTGGCGCGGCGTCGCCGACTTCGGCAACGTGCTGCGCCACGACTACCCGAACGTGAAGGATCGGCGCGTGTGGGAAATCGTGATTCACGACCTCGGCCCTCTGAAGGCGGCCGTCGCGACCATGCTGCAGGGCTCCGAGCCGAAAGACGGCGGGTCGCCATCTACCGGCAGCGTCTGAGCGTCTCGCCGCGTCCGGTAGGGTTGGATATCACGACGAACACTCACTGATGGTAAACGGGCGGCGGGAAGAGAACGAGAAGCGCATGGCAAGAGAATTCCTTACTTGGAATGCCAGGCCGCTTCGGGATCCCTAACACTCGCCTTGAATATTTTCCTAATTCGCTGTAAGATGCCGGCTCGGTCGGCAGCGCCGCCGGCGGCGTGCCCGGCGCTGCCCCGAAGCCAGCGCGCCCCGAGAATATCGGGCCCCAGGACGAGGACGTTCGCATGACCAGCAAGGGCAATCTGAACCCCCGGGCGGAGGCCAGCCGGCGCAACGGCGCCCGCTCGCGCGGGCCGGTGAGCGCCGAGGGACGGGCCAACTCCGCGCGCAACGCGCTCAGGCACGGGCTGTGCGCGCGCAAGCTCCGGGTGCTCGGCAACGAGGACGAGGCGGAGTTTCTGGCCTTCGCGGCGGCGCTCCGCGCAGAGCTCGCACCCGTGGGCGTGCTGCAGGAGGAGCTAGCCGATCAGATCGCGCTCGCGATCTGGCGCGCGCGCCGCTCCAACCGCATCGAGACCGAGCTTTTCAACTATTATCTCGAGAAGGACCGGCCTGGCTGCGCGCCGGCGCCGGACTTCGGCCTCCTCGTGATCCGCGACCGCAATGGCGCGCGCGCCCTCGACACGCTGCTGCGCTACCGCGGCTCGGTCCAGGCCGAGCTGTTTCGCGCGCTCGCCGCCCTGAAGGCGCTCCAGGCCGAGGCGGCGGCCTCGATGACTGCTGCGGTGGCCAGGCTGCCGCCGATGGCCAATTCTACGAAACGAACCCAAACCGATCTTCGACAGTGGGCGGGGGAGATCGGGCGGTTTTGGCCGCCAATTGATTGATTTTGTTGAAGCGGGACCGGCGGCGGTGAAGAGATGTGCTGCTAAATAATCGCTCTAGAGCGCGCTTTTCTATTGACATTCTGGCCAGTTCGTGTGCTGCTTTGCGGCATGTTCGTCCGCGAGAAGCAGATCGGCCCCTACCGCTACCTCTACCTGGTCGAGAGCGTCCGCGAGGCTGGCCGTACCAAGCAGCGGATCATCAAGAACCTCGGCCGCAAGGAATCCGTCGACGCGAACGGCGACCTCGATCGGCTCGCCCGTTCCGCCGCCCGCATGGCGCAGCGCTCGATGGTTCTCTCGCTGCTCGACCAGGGCAGCGTGCCGGCGCTCGCTACTCACCGGATCGGACCGCCGCTCGCCTTCGAGCGGCTCTGGCGTGAGACCGGCTGCCGGGCCGTGATCGAGGACCTGGCCGCCGAGCGCGGCTTCGGCTTCTCACTCGAGCGCGCGTGTTTCCTCACCGTGCTTCACCGGCTGATGGTCTCGGGCTCGGACCGCTCGGCCGATGCCTGGCGCGAAGACTACCGGATCGACGGCACCGACGATCTCGCGCTGCACCATCTCTACCGGGCGATGGGCTGGCTCGGCGAGGAGCTGCCGGACGCCGAGCAGACGGACCGCACGCCATTCACCCCGCGCTGCCTCAAGGATATGGTGGAGGAGCGGCTGTTCGAAGCCCGCCGCGACCTGTTCAGCGAGCTGTCGGTGGTCTTCATGGACACCACCAGTCTCTACTTCGAGGGCGCGGGCGGCGAGACCCTCGGCCAGCGGGGCCACTCCAAGGACCACCGGCCCGACCTGATGCAGATGATCGTCGCTGTGGTGATGGATCAACGTGGCCGGCCGCTCTGCTGCGAGATGTGGCCGGGCAACACCACCGACGTCACGGTCCTGATCCCGGTGGTCGACCGCCTGCGCCGGCGGTTCGGGATCGCTCGGGTGTGCGTGGTGGCCGATCGCGGGATGATCAGCGCCCAGACGCTCGCCGCTCTGGAGGCGCGCGGCCTCGAGTACGTGCTCGGGGTCCGCGAACGGACCACCAAGGAGGCTCGCACCCTGGTGCTGGACGACGACGGCCCGTTTGTCCCGCTCACCATCCCGCGCCAGGGTCGGCCGGACACCGGCTCGAGGCCAAGGCGGTGACCCTCGGCGGCCGCCGCTACATCGTCTGTCGCAACCTGGCCGAGGCGGAGAAGGACGCCGCCGACCGGGAGGCGATCGTGGCCAGCCTGCGCCGAGCACTCCGGCACGGCGACAAGGCGCTGGTCGGCAACCGCGGCTACCGGCGCTTTCTGAAGGCGCCTGAGGTCGGCTTTGCGATCGACGAAGCGCGGATCGCCGAGGACGCGCGCTTCGACGGGATCTTCGTCTTGCGCACCAACACCGCGCTCGACCCCCTCCAGGCGATGCTGCGCTACCGCGAGCTGCAGGGCGTCGAGCAGCTGTTCCGAAGCGCCAAATCCCTGCTGGCGACCCGGCCGATCTTCCACAAACGCGACGCGACCATCCGCGGCCACGTGTTCTGTTCGTTCCTCGCGCTGGTGCTGCAGAAGGCGCTCCGCGATCGCCTGGCGGCCGCCGGCCTCGACTTCGAATGGGCCGACGTCCTGCGCGACCTGGATCGTCTCCAGGAGGTCGAGGTCGAGCAGGACGGCAAACGGTTCGTTCTACGTACCCCGACCACCGGCTCGGCCGGCAAGCTCTTCCAGACGCTTCGCGTCGCGCTGCCGCCGAACCTCCGCGACGCCGCCTCCCAGCCCGACGACACTCCCGCCGAACCCGCCCTCTTGTAGTGCTAAGCCCATTCTCGCGCGCTGTAAGCGTCTGAGAATCCGATCTTTCTCAGATCGCGGTGTCGAAGATCGGCCAAACCCCGCTCTGAGCCTCGCGTTCAGGCCAGCGGCGACCCTCGCTCGTACGGTGCCCGGCCGGCTCAGCCGACGGAACCGGCCGTTCCCTCTTCTTGGTCCAGCATCGCGCGGAAATCCGCCACCAGCTGGCGCACACCGGCCGCCAGGGGAACTTCGGTCTGCCAGCCGAGGACCTCCCGGGCGCGGGTCGGATCGCCGACGAAGCAGGAGACGTTGAAGGTGTGGTTGTCGACCTGCTCGATGCGCGAGCGGTCGCCCCCGGCCGCGTTTGCCATCTTCGCGAGCTCGCCGAGCGTCGTCGCCTGACTGCTTGCCAGATGGATCGGCCGCAGGTCGTCGCGTCCCGCCTCGAGCAGCCGGATCGCCGCTTCGATCCCGCGGACGACGTCGGATACGTGCGTGAAATCGAAGGTGTAGCCCGAGCCCTCCACGCGCATGGCCGCCCCTCGGGCGGCCGCCCGACAGAAGCTGGGGATGACCCGGTCCGGGTGATCGTGGATGCTGCCATACACGTTGGCGAACCGCAAAATCGCCACCCTCAGGCCTTCCCCTCGGCCGGCCAGCGCCACCTCTTCGCACGCCGCCTTCGACCGGCCGTAGACGTTGATCGGCGCTATGGGATCGCTTTCGACCACCGGGAGCCGCGCCGGCTCGCCGTAGACCTCGCGACTGCTCGCGACCAGCACCCAGGGTCGGCGCGGTGTCGCCAGCGCGGCCGCGATCACGTTCTCCGTCCCGCCGACGTTGACCGCCCGGCAACGGGCCGGATCGGCTTCGGCGTGCCTGACCCGGGCGACCGCGGCGAGATGGACAATTCCGTCCGCCCGTAGGCATCGGTGCGCGAGGTCGGCGCGATCGACGATGTCGCCGTGCTCGGGGTCGCACGCAGGCAGGGCCAGGTCGAGGCCGACGATGGCGTGACCCTGCGCCGTCAGCCAGGGCCGCAGCGCGCGACCGAGGAGCCCTTCGGACCCGGTGAGAAGGATGGTGGCCATCAGGGCATCATGCGCAGGTCGATCCAGCGGAGCTCCGCCGGCAGCCGCCGCTCTCTGTGGTCCCGAGCATCATGTCCATCTTCCTTCGTCTGGTTTGGTGATCGCGGCAGAGAGCTGACCGTTTGCGCCCGCGACCGGCGACGGTTCGGTGCGCCCGATCGGTCAGGTTGTCGGTGTGCCCTCCGTCCGCCGTCCGACGAAGGCGGACACCGTGGCGAGGCGTCGCAGATCATTCTTGTCGACGAGGTAGGCCGTCAAATCCTCGCACGCGCGGACCCGCGCGCGCTCGGACGGGCCCTCGCCGCCGATCGACATGCCGAAGTAGCCGCCCGGGCCTATCTTGCGGGATTGCGCTCTTGAGCCACCCGATGTGGTCGCGGCTGGCTCGATCTCGAACGCGCCCGAGGTCACGACGTAAAGACCGTCCGGCTCGATCCCCGGCTCGACGACCAGGTCCCCGGCGAGGAAGCGGACCTGGCCGCTGGCTGGTTGGGCGGCGCGGATCTCGGCGATGCTCGGGCTGACCAGGAGGTCGAGCAGCCAGTCCGCGGCGACCCGCAGACGGGTGGCGATGCCGGGCAACAGGCTGAGATAGAAAAGGCGCCACGCGACCCACGCGGGGAACCCGCTGATCCGCACGCCCATGATATCGGCAACCCCGCTGCGACCGCCGAGTGCCGCCATGGTGCCGAGCGAACGATACTCGAATGCCGTGAGCGGACGGCCGTCGAGGTGGGCGAGGATGTTCTGCGCCAGCACCTTCGCCTCGCGAAACGCGAACTGCGCGAGCGGCGGCGCGTAGGCGACATGGTCGCCGTTCGGATCGCCAAGCGGGATGTGAGCTCCGTCGCCCAAGGCCCAGACGTCTTCCTGGTCCTGGACGCGCATGCAGCGATCGACCACGATCCGGCCGTGCTCCAGCGCGACGGGCAGCGACTGCGTCAGGGGCGATGGCGCATTGCCGATCGCGGCGATGATGGTCTCGGCATCGATCGGCGGGCCGCTGCCGGTCTCGACGCCGGTGGGCGTTGCCGCCTTGACCCCGGTGTTCAGGCAAATCTCGATATTGCGCCGGCGCAGCTGCTCGGTCGCGTAGCTGGCGAGATGCTCCGGCAATTCGGGAAGGATGCGCGCGCCGTGCTGGATCAGGATGGTGCGGATCTCGTCGGCTCGAATGCTCGGGTAGTATTTGAGGGATTTGCGGATCAGCTCCTGCACCTCGCCGATCGTCTCGACGCCGGTGAACCCGCCGCCGATGACGACGAAGGTGAGGAGCGACTGCCGGCGCCGGGGGTCGGTGGCCGCGTCAGCATCCTCGAGACAGCCGAGGACCTGATTTCGAATGTGAAAAGCATCCAACACGTCTTTCATCACGAGGGCGCGATCGGCGAGACCGGGCGTCCGGCTCAGATCGACCACCTGGCCGAGGGCGATCACCAGCTGATCGTACGGAACGGTCCGAATTCCGCTTTCGCGGCTCAGGGTAACGTGCACGGTCTTCGCCCCGAGGTCGATCTCGCGAATTTCCGCGACCATGACGGCAACGCCCGGCAGAAAGCGCCGCAGCGGCGTCACACCGTCGCCGGGATTGATGCTGCCCCCGGCGATTTCGGGCAGCAACGGCTGAAAGACGAAGAAGTTGTGCCGGCTGATCAGCACAATATCGACGGCATTGCCAGCGCGTCGTCGCAGGTGCTTGGCGGTAAAGACGCCGCCAAATCCGCCACCAAGAACCAGGACCCGCCGCCTGGCATTGCTCGTCACCGGACCTCAATCCCTTGACGATTGTTTCGTCAGTGGACGCCGCGAAGTAGCGACGGTTACCGCTCTGGCCCAAAGACCATAACGGGAACGACAAAGTCAAATCCTTCAGATGCTCGCGCGCCGGCGGGGCCGGGCCTCTTGATGTTGGCGCCTGCGCGCGACACACTCCGTATCGGACGACCGCTAGTGGGGGAAGCCGGTTGACGTCACATGCCGCTGACGGCGCGTCGCAAAACGTCATCGCTGGCACTGTCCTGATCGTCGTCGCTTTCTTTTTCGTGGCGGTGATGAGCGCCTTCGGCAAGGCGGCGGTGAGCGTTCCGGCTTCGGTTCTGGTTTTCTTCCAGAACGCCATCAGCCTGGTCATCATGTTGCCCTGGATGCTGGCGCACGGCGTTCGGGAGCTGAAGACCGATCGATTGCCCCTGCACATCGTTCGGGCGCTGTCCGGCCTGCTGTCGCAGGCTCTCTTCTTCGTCGCGGTCAAGCGCATGTCTCTGGTTGACGCCGTGCTCCTGGTCAACGCGGCGCCGCTCTTCATTCCCCTCGTCGTCCTCGTGTGGCTGCGCACGCCGATCACGACCATGGTATGGGCTGGTCTGGTGATTGGTTTCGCGGGGGTCCTGCTGATCCTGCAGCCGAGCGCGGCTCTCATCGGCAACCCGGCGGCCCTGATTGCGGCCGCAGCAGCCCTGTTCTCCGCCATTGCGCTGGTGACCGTCAATCAGCTCTCGTCGACCGATCAGCCGAACACCATCCTGTTCTACTATTTCCTGATTTCGACGATTGCCGCCGCGCCGTTCGGCATTTTCGACTGGGCGACCCCGGACCCGCACGACTGGTGGCTCCTGGTCGGCGTCGGCGGCTTCATGGCCATGGCTCAACTGTTCATCATTCTGGCCTACCGCCACGCCTCGGCGCAGAGCATAGCGC
>CAWFGZ010000047.1:0-24110 GCA_963815435.1 uncultured Alphaproteobacteria bacterium | reverse complement strand
CGCTTCTGCGGCGGCTGCGGCAGGCCGCTCGCTCAGGTCGTCGAACCGGCGCACTCTCATGCGCGGCCAGAATCGGTCTAGAGCCCACCGGACGGAAGGCGAGCGCCGACACGTCACCGTGCCGATCCGCGACCTCGCTGGCTACACCAGGCTGACGCATGAGCTCGGCGCCGAGGTCGTACACGAGCTCACCGATCGCTTCTTCGACTTGGCCGACGGGGCTGATCGAACGCTTCGGCGGCTCGATCGACAAGCATATCGGTGATTGCGTCATGGGGGTGTTCGGCGCGCCCGTGGCGCACGGCAATGATGCCGAGCGGGCGGCGCGCGCCGCGCTCGCGATCCGCGATGCCATGCCCCGCGCTCAGCCAGGAGGTCGGCCACGAAGCTCGGCGTCCACATCGGCATCGCGAGCGGCCAGGTGGTGGCGAGCGGCGGCGCAGGCCACCGGACATACAGCCATCACAGGCGATTCGGCGGATTCCGCCTCCCGGCTGACGGACCCAGGCTGAGGCCGGCATCATCTGATCTCTGAGGCCGTGCGCCGCACGCTCGCCGAGCGCATCGAATGTGCCGCGGTCGGTGCGCTCGACGTCAAAGGCCTGAGCCATGCGGTGCCGGTCTTCCGCGTGCTTGGTCTTCACGAGCCCGCAGTCACCCCGCCGGCCGACCGTTTGTCGGCCGCCGGGTCGAGCTGCAGCAGGTCGAGGGCGTGCTCGAGGGCTGCATCGAGAGCGGTGCGGGGACAGGCGATTTTTGTGCCGCGGCGAGGCGGGGATCGGCAAGACCCGCCTGATCGAGGAGTGTCAGAGGCACGCCGAGGCGCTGAATTTCAGGAGCCACCACACGTGCCGTGTTAGACTTCGGCATCGCGGCTGGCCAAGATGCGGTGCGCGAAACTCGCCGCGGGGTCTAGTCGGCCCCTCGGCGGGGTGGCCCCTGACGCCGAGGCCTCGGCCGCCGCGGATCGGGGCGTTGGAGGAGGGGCTGCTCCGAGCCGGATCGTCAGGCTCACCTGAACGATCTGCTCGACCTGCGGCAACCGGTCGAGCTGCGCGCGCTCTACGACGCCATCGACAACGCCGCCGCGCACCCCGGGGCAGCAAGGATTCGCTCGCCGAGCTGGTTGTGCGGACCAGCCGGCGGAAGCCGCGCCTGCTCATCGTCGAGGACGTGCACTGGGCGGACCGCTCTCACGCTCGAATACCTCGCTCGCCTCACGCAGACGGTCGCCCCACCTGTCCGGCGGTTCTGGTGATGACGTCGCGTCTGGACGGCGATCGGCTTGACCATGTTTGGCGATCGAGGATCCCGGGCAGTCCGTTGCTGACGATCGACCTCGGTCCGCTGCGGCGGAGACGAGGCCAGTGCCCTAGCGAGCGTCTATTTCGAAGCCAGCAGCGAGTTCGCCAGGCGATGTGTGGAGCGTGCCGCGGGCAATCCGCTGTTCCTCGAGCAGTTGTTGTGTCACGCCGAGGAAGAATGCCGAGCTCGGCGTACCCGACTCCGTGCAGAGCCTGGTTCAGGCGCGATTGGATCATCTGTCGCCAGCCCCACCGGCAGGCGCTGCAAGCGGCCTCGGTGCTCGGGCAGCGCTTCGCCCTGGATGAGATCCGCTATCTGATCGAGCGCGACGACTATCACCGCCGACCGCGCTCGTCCGCCATTTCCTGATCCGACCACACGGCGAGCGCCTTCCTGT
Organism: uncultured Alphaproteobacteria bacterium; assembly: GCA_963815435.1. Taxonomy (GTDB): domain Bacteria; phylum Pseudomonadota; class Alphaproteobacteria; order Geminicoccales; family Geminicoccaceae; genus DATAOG01. Next base: position 22,408 of record CAWFGZ010000047.1, on the reverse strand, counting down.
TCGCCCATGCGCTGATCCGGGACGGCGTCTACAATTCGCTGCAAAGGCCGGCGCCGGAGCTTCACAGCGGGCAGCACTGGTTCGCAGGGCGCGATCAGCGCTCCGCGCCGACATCTCGATCGGGCCGAGGACCCGGAGGCGCCCCGCGCTTATCTCAACGCCGCGCGCGCCCAGATGGCGCGCCTACGCTACGACGGGCACTGCTTGTCGAGCGTGGCCTGGAGCTTGCTCGGGCCCGCCGATCGCTTCGAGTTGCTCTGCCTGCGCGGCGAGATCCTGCACGATCTCGGCGCCATGACCGACGCCGGCACCGCATTCGCCGGCCCTCGAGGCCGCCGCGGACGATCGCGAGCGCTGCCGCGCCTGGCTTGGCCTGGCCGCGGTCAAGCGCGTGACGGAGGATCTGGAGGGCGCATTCGCCGATCTCGAGCGCGCCGAGCCGCGCTCAACCACTCGGCCTTGAACGAGGAACTCGCCGCATCCATTTTTTGCGCGGCAATCTTTATTTCCCGCGCGGCCACATCGAAGGCTGCCTCGAGGAGCACCAGAAGAGCCTCGATTCGCCCAGAGTGCCGGCTCGGCCGAGCTGGAGGCGGCGGCGCTCGGTGGCATGGGCGATGCCGAGTATGTTCGCGGTCGCTTGCTGACCGCGCGTGGCTACTTCGAACGCTGCATCGAGCTCTGCCGTCGCCATGGCTTCGGGCGCATCGAGGTGGCGAGCCTGCCGATGGCGGCGATCACGCGCTTCTATGCCGGCGAGCTTGCCGAGGCTCACGCCGATGCGCTGGCCGCCGTGGCTGCGGCCCAGCGGGTCGGTCATCAGCGCGCCGAGATCATCGCTTGCCATACCGTGTGCATCGCCGCGATGGCTCAGAGTGACCGTGATATGGCTCGGAGTCGTGTGGATCGCGCGCTCTTGCTCAGTCGCCAGCTCGGAGCGAGACGGTTCGAAGCGGAGGGACTCTGCTTTCTGGCCGAGCTGCTGCACGCGGAGGGCCAGCCAGTGGAAGCACTCGCCGCGATTCGGCAGGGGATCGAGATCAGCCGCGAGACTGGAATGTCCTATATGGGACCGACGCTCCTGGGCGTCCTCGCCTACCTCACCACCAAGCCGGGGGAGCGGCGGGCCGCCCTGGCGGAAGGCGAGCAGCTGCTTGCGGGGGGCTCCGTCAGTCACAACTATTGCTGGTTCTACGAGTACGCGATCGAGACCGCGCTCGAATCCGCAGAGTGGGGCGAGGCGGAACGCTACGCCGCGGCCCTCGAGGCGTATACCCGGGCAGAACCTATGCCCTGGGTCTCTTTCTTGATTGCCCGCGGGCGCGCGTTGGCCGCGATTGGCCGCGGGCGACGCGACCGGGACACCATAAGGAAGCTCGAAGAGATCCGGGAGCAGGCGCGGGCGATCGGCTGGCTCGCCGGGCTGCCCGCCCTCGATGCCGCCCTTGCAGCTGCACAACTCACGAGTTCGCGGGCTCGACGCTGATGGCGAGCCCCTCGGTGTAGGTGATCGCGACCTGGTCGCCGACCTTCAGCGTCTTGAGGAAGGCCTGCATCTTCGGATCCTGCACGGTGATCGTCTGCGAGTGGCCCTGGGGGTCGCTGAACGAGACGGTGTGGGTCGCCCGATCGATCGCATCGATCCGCACCGTCTGGGTCACCTGCTGCGTCACTCCGGCGCCGGGCTTCGCGCCAAGCGGCGCGCGCGTCACTTCGGCGCTCGCGCTGGCCTGCTGGCCGGGCTTGGCGAGCTCGGCGGCGATCGCCTCGTAGTAGCGGACGATCACGCGATCGCCGACCTCAACCTGCGGCAGATTGCGTACCTCCTCGCCCGCCTCGACCGTAAAAAGGGTGCCTTGCGGGTCTCTGAGGGTGACCTCGCGTCGGGCCAGGTCGACCGCCGCGACGGTGGCGGTGACCTCACGGGTCTGCTCCACCATGGCCGGCTTGGGCGGGGTCGACTGGCAGCCGAAGAGGAGGGCGAGCGCCGCCACAACCAGAGGCATCCTGCTCATCGGCATCGTGAGTGTCCCCTTATTCTCTTGGATCTCAGTCATGGGAAGTTCTACGCGAGCCCAAGTCGCGTGCGCAGGGCCCCGAGCGCGCCAACCGACCCCGCGACCCTACTCCGGGCGCCAGGCCTCGTAGTCGCCGGTCGCCGGCGCGCGCCGCCCCCCGCGCTGGATCGCGCCAGGCGGCAGATAGGCGGCATCGGTTCCGGTCAGGTTGGGTAGCGGGGGCTCCTTTTTCCACTTCGGCACCGGCAACGGCTGCTCGCTCGGCGGCTTCTCGATCCGCTTGTGCAGCCAGCCGACCCAGCCGGGCGGCACCCTGGTCGGCTCGGCCTCGCGCGCGAACACCACCCAGCGGCGCTCGTGGCGCCACGGCCCCCGGTAGCCCCGCTCGCGGTAATACCGATTGCCAAATTCGTCCTGCCCGACCGCCTCGCCCTTCAGCCAGGTCCGCAGCATGGTGAACAGGCTGTTGGTCCAGAGCTCCCTCAAGGCCGTCCCCTCGTCACCCTCGCTCGCCTGAGCGATGCCCGGCGCACTATGGCCAGGATCGGTTCCGCCGTCCAGCATTCGACGCAGCGCGGCCCTGTGCATAACGCGAGAACTTTCGTTCGCGAATTGTTCCGCATCAATCGTCTCCACATGGCATCAATCAGCGCTAAGTCAGCCTGTACCTCCACCAAGCTCCTTGGGCCTTAGCTCCATATCAGCGCGCTCCACCCGATCCATGGCCCCCCCGCGTCGGCCAGTCTGCCTCAGGACCTCGACGGCTGGTGCCGGCGTCGCCCGGAGTGTCAAGGCCGGCCCTGCTCGCTACCACGATATGGTGTTTGGACTTGCCCATGACCGCTATATATGGTTAGTGAGGGTCAGCGAGGACGGTGGCCGGCATGACCTGGGGGCCGCGCCGGCGGCCTGCGGCGGCCCCCTGCGAGGTGTCGCCAAGCGTTTGGCGGAGTGGCTCGTTTGCACTGGCATCTTGGTCGCAACAGGCCCGCGGTAAGTTTCTGTTTAACTTTTCAGACCGCGTGCCTTACAAAGAGCTGAGTTGAATGAGCATGATCGCAACCACGCTGATCTCGCTTGAGCTGCCGGGCTCCACCGGGTTGTCCGTAGCGCGATGGAACTTGTGCGACCTGCCGGCCCGACCTCCGGGGCGGAGGCGGCGCGATGAGGATCGAGCGCGCCCTCACGACTGCCGGCACGTCGCCCTACGAAGGCATCGGTTTTCGCGTGGCCACGAGCGAGATCCGCAACCCCGATGGGTCGGTGGTCTTTCGCCTCGAGGACGTCGAGGTGCCGAGCGCCTGGTCGCAGGTCGCGGTCGACGTCCTCGCGCAGAAATATTTCCGCAAGGCCGGCGTCGCCGTGCGCCTCGCCCGGTCGAGGAAGCTGCCGTCCCGGACTGGCTGCGGCGCAGGCGACCGGACGAGGCCGCCCTCGAAGCGCTGCCCGAGGACGGGCGTTACGGCGGCGAGACGTCGGCCAAGCAGGTCTTCGATCGCCTCGCCGGCTGCTGGACCTACTGGGGCTGGAAGGGCGGCTACTTCGACAGCGAGGACGATGCGCGCGCGTTCTACGACGAGCTGCGCTACATGCTGGCCGCGCAGATGGCCGCGCCCAACTCGCCGCAGTGGTTCAACACCGGTCTGCACTGGGCCTACGGCATCGACGGCCCCGCCCAGGGCCACTACTATCGTCGACGACCGGACCGGCGAGGTCCAGCGCTCGACGTCCGCCTACGAGCGGCCGCAGCCGCACGCCTGCTTCATCCAGAGCGTCCAGCGACGACCTGGTCAACGAGGGCGGCATCATGGACCTGTGGGTGCGCGAGGCGCGGCTGTTCAAGTACGGCTCGGGCACCGGCACCAACTTCTCCGCCCTGCGCGGCGAGGGCGAGCCGCTCTCCGGCGGCGGCAAATCCTCCGGGCTGATGAGCTTCCTCAAGATCGGCGACCGCGCCGCGGGCGCCATCAAGTCGGGCGGCACCACGCGGCGCGCCGCCAAGATGGTCGTGCTCGACCTCGACCACCCGGACATCGAGGAGTTCGTCAACTGGAAGGTGGTCGAGGAGCAGAAGGTCGCGGCCCTGGTCGCCGGCTCGCGGCTGCTCAAGCGCGCCACCTCAACGCGATCCTGAAGGCCTGCCACTGGGCCGGCCTGACGGCGAGCGCGCGCTTCGACCCGAAGCAGAACTCCGCGCTGCAGCAAGGCGATCGGCGAGGCCCGCGGGGCGCTGATGCCCGAGAACGCCATCCAGCAGGCGATCTGCTACGCCCGCCAGGGCTACACCCGGATCGAGATCCGAGGTACGACGACCGACTGGAACTCCGACGCCTACCACACGGTCTCCGGACAGAACTCGAACAACTCGGTGCGGGTCACCGACGAGTTCATGGAGCGCGTGATCGAGGACGGCGACTGGCAGCTCATCTGGCGCACCGACGGCAAGGTCGCCAGGACGCTGCAGGCGCGCGCGACCTGTGGGACCAGATCGCCGACGCCGCCTGGGCGTGCGCCGACCCGGGCGTGCAGTTCGACACCACCATCAACGAATGGCACACCTGCCCGGCCGTCGGGCGGATCAACGCGTCGCAACCCGTGCTCGGAATACATGTTCCTCGACGACACGGCCTGCAATCTCGCGTCGCTGAACCTGATCGCGTTCCTGACGCGACGACGGCCGCTTCGACGTCGACGGCTTCGCGCATGCCGTCCGGCTCTGGACGATCGTGCTCGAGATCTCGGTGCTCATGGCGCAGTTCCCGTCGCAGCCGATCGCCGAGCTGTCCTACGATTTCCGCACGCTCGGGCTCGGCTACGCCAACCTCGGCGGCCTGCTGATGGCTCGGGCATCCCCTACGACAGCCATCGAGGGCCGAGCGCTCGCCGGCGCGATCACCGCGCTCATGACCGGCGCCGCCTACGCGATCTCAGCCGAGATGGCCGGCGAGCTCGGGCCCTTCCCCGGCTACGCCGCCAATCGCGAGGCGATGCTGCGGGTGATCCGCAACCATCGCCGGGCCGCCTACGGCGAGACGCGACGACTACGAGGGCCTGCTCGATCCGCCCGGTGGCGCTCGATGCCGCCCACGTGCCCGAGCCGGCGCTGGTCGACGGCCGCCCGCAAGGCCTGGGACGACGCGCTCGAGCTGGGCGAGACCGCACGGCTACCGCAACGCCCAGGTCACGGTGATCGCGCCGACCGGCACGATCGGCCTGGTGATGGACTGCGACACCACGGGCATCGAGCCCGACTTCGCCCTGGTCAAGTTCAAGAAGCTGGCCGGCGGCGGCTACTTCAAGATCATCAACCGCATGGTGCCGCCGGCGCTCGCCAGGCTCGGCTACGCCGCCGAGCAGATCGACGACATCGTGCGCTATGCCGTCGGCCGCGGCACGCTCAAGGGCGCGCCCGCGATCAATCACGAGTCGCTCGCCGCCAAGGGCTTCACGCCGGAGGTCCTGGAGCAGCTCGAGCGCGGCGCTGCCGAGCGCCTTCGACATCAAGTTCGTGTTCAACCAGCTACACGCTCGGCGAGGCGTTCTGCCGCGACGTGCTGGGCTTCAGCGACCAGCAGCTTGCCGACTCCAGCCTTCGACCTGCTGGCAGCGATCGGTTTCTCGCGCGAGCAGATCCGAGGCGGCCAACCTCTATTGCTGCGGCGCGATGACGGTCGAGGGCGCGCCGCACATGCAAGACGAGCACCTCGCGGTGTTCGACTGCGCCAATCCCTGCGGGCACAACGGCCAGCGCTTCCTCTCGACCGCGAGCCACATTCGCATGATGGCCGCCGCGCAGCCGTTCATCTCGGGCGCGATCTCCAAGACCATCAACATGCCCGGCGACGCCAGCGTCGAGGACTGCGGCCAGGCCTATCTCGAGCCTGGCGGCTCGGGCTGAAGGCGCTGCCCTCTACCGCGACGGCTCGAAGCTCTCGCAGCCGCTCTCGACCTTGCTGCTCGACGACGCGATCGAGGACGACGAGGGAGAGCCGCCGAGGGCGCCGGCCGCGCACGCTGCAGGTCGCCGAGAAGATGGTCGAGCGGCTGCTCGCCGAGCGCCGGCGCCTGCCGGATCCGGCGCAAGGGCTACACCCAAAAGGCCGTGGTCGGCGGCCACAAGGTCTATCTGCGCACCGGCGAGTACGAGGACGGCCGCTCGGCGAGATCTTCATCGACATGCACAAGGAGGGCGCTGCCTTCCGCTCGCTGATGAACTGCTTCGCGATCGCCATCTCGATCGGCCTGCAGTACGGCGTGCCGCTCGAGGAGTTCGTCGAGGCGTTCGCCTTCACCCGCTTCGAGCCCTCGGGCATGGTCATGGGCAACGACACGATCAAGATGGCGACGCTCGATCATCGACTACATCTTCCGCGAGCTGGCGATCTCCTATCTCGATCGGACCGACCTCGCGCACGTCGACCCGAACGAGCTGCACCACGACAGCATCGGGCACGGCGCCAGGGAGCGCGACCTCAAGCGCGGCGACCGGCTCGCCGAGCTCGCTTCGAGCGGCTACGTGCGCGGCAACCTCCGCCTGCTCCGGGGCGGCGGCGACGGTCGCGGCGCGAGCCCGCCGGCGGGCGGCTCACCTGCATCGAATGTCGGCGGCACCGGGAATCCCGGCGCCGGCGGCAGCGTCACCGCGTGGCGTGGCGGCGATTGGCCGCCAGCGCGGCGCTGATGACGACGGAATCGGCTGAGACGGCGGTTCTGGAAGAGCGGCTGGCTCAGGCGAGACTGGCGCGGCTCAAGGGCTATGAGGGTGATCCCTGCCCGAGCTGCGCCAACTTTACCCTGGTGCGCAGCGGCACCTGCCTGAAATGCGACACCTGCGGCGCCACCACCGGCTGTTCGTAGGCGGCACGCGCAGACGGGCGAGCGAACGCATCAGGGCAGTATCCTTCCTCCTCCCAAGCTCTGCGGCCCGGGCACGACTCGCCCGGGCCTCTTTTTTACGGAGCGTCGAATTGGCGACATCTTCCCTTCGGGCCTCGATTGGTGGTACATATTGCCAACTTTTCGTGGTCCTTCCGAGCAAACGCGGACCGATCGGATGACCGTCAACGAGACCGTGTTCCAACTTGCGGTGCTGTTTCTGCCGGGCGTCATCGCTGCTGGTATCGTCGATCTATTGACAGTTCATAAGGTGCGGACTGCTTTCGAGATCACCCTCAGAGCCTTCGTATTTGGGATAGGCTGTTACATTGTCTATTTTTTCGTCTTGTGGGCCAGCTCCGGCACCCTCCCCCCGATGGCGGCCTGGAACGGTCCGCCTAGTTTGGCCGAGATGCAACAAATTCACGTCGGGGATATCGCTGGCTCGTTGGTGGTCTCCGTTTTGCTTGGAATTCTATGGAGTGGATCTGTCAATCACAGTTTCTTTCTCAGATTCATGCAAACACTTAGGATAACAAAGAAGTTTGGTGACCAAGATGTATGGGACTTCACATTGAACTTAAAGATCCCAAACGTAGAATATACGTACGTCAGAGACTTCGAGAAGAAGGTTGTCTACAGTGGTTGGGTTAAAGCCTTTTCCGATGGCACTACAAGACGAGAACTGCTAATGGAAAATGTTGAGGTCTTTGATCTGGACACAGCCGAGAGACTGTTTGAAACGCCGCTCATGTACGCCAGCTTTTCGAACGACAGCTTCAACATGGAGTTCCCTTATAGAGGCTCCTCGAGGAGAGTGCAACGATGACCAACCGGAGCGATTCCAAGTCTGGAGTGGGCACGGATCGTGGCCCCCGGCTCAGGATACAGGAAGGCTACGTTAAGAAGGGGGACAGAATACGTCCTACCAAATCACTACGCGACCCGGTAGCCCTGCTCCCATGAAGCCGACGTCACAGGGTGATGCTTCATCTGGTTCAGCTACAACTCCAAAATCGAACCCTTCTGCGACTTAGGACAAATAGCTCCATGGGCGAGAAGGTGCTCACATCGAGAGGTCATGGCGATGGATCGCGAGACCTGGCTCAGGCGCATTCTCGAGGCGATCGGCGATCTCGCCGACGAGCGCTATCAGGAGCGCGTCTGGGTCCGCGGCGAAGGGCCCGAGGTCGATTCGAGCACGGAGGCCATCTGCCGCCTCGTCGACGACTACGACCTCGCGACCTTCCTCGCCGAAGCTGCGGAGAAGGCCTGGGTCTCGAAGGACCAACTCACGGCGCTCCGAAGGCTCGAGGCCGCGCTTGCGCGCTATGCCGTCAACGGCGAGGGCGGCGACGAAGCAACGAGGACCCAGAGTCGAAATGGCGAAAAATCCGCAAGCTTGCCCAAGCGACGCTCGAGAACTTCAGAACGCGCGCGGCCAGCGATTGACGCGTCCGGGTGACGAGCCCGACATCCTGCGGACCACAGCACGAACGGCCGGCTCAGGCCGAGAAAGGGTTCCTAACAGCTTTTCGCTCCTACTAAGGACGATGGTGGGCGAAAAAAGTGGTAGGATTGCTGTGGGTCCGCGCAACCGCACAGGCTGAAAGGTGGGCAATGCTGGAGCAAATCGCAGACTACCCGGCGTTCCGCGAAGAGTGGATTGCCGATATCGAGCAGGGGGGCCGTCCAGCGTAGAAAAGGGCCGTCGGTTTGCCGCGAAGCTGTTTGCCGAGTGGCTGGACCTGGCGGAAGACGATGAAGCGATCTTCTGCGACGGCTCCGGCGATGGCGGGATCGACCTTGCCGTCTTGGAGCGCGGCGAGAGCGACGAGACGGGGAGCGTGGGGGACACCTGGTACTTGGTCCAAAGCAAGTACGGCTGCGCGTGGGCTGGGCCGGATACGGCGCTCCAGGAAGGGCTCAAGATCATCAGCGCCTTGAGCGGCGACCGGAAACTATCCAGCCTATCCACCGCTGTGTGCGACAAGCTGACGACGTTTCGTCAGCAGGCCGGCGAGAACGACCGGATCGTGCTGACATTCGCGACCATCGACCCGCCATCGGGTGAGGAACGAAAGGTTCTGGACCAAATCCGGGACTTCGGCCGGACGAAGTTCGGTCCGATCTTCGATGTCGAAACCGTGAGCTTGCGGACAATTTACGACCGGCTCATTGATGAGATGAACAGAGAATCAGCCAATCGTTTGACGGTCCCGATCAAAGGCGCCTTGGCGCAGGGCGCAAAGGACCTGCTCGTCGGCGTAACGCCGCTTACCCACCTTTACCACTTTCTGAAATCGTATCGATCGGCCACGCAGAATCTGGATCAGCTCTACGAGCGCAACGTGCGCCGTTTTCTGGGCGGACGGGTCAAGGTCAACAAGGTGATGCAGGAAACCCTGCGCAATGAGCCGGAACGTTTTGGCCTGTTCAACAACGGCATTACGATAGTCGTGTCCAATTTCGCTGAGGTCGGAGACAGCCAGTACAACCTGACCGAACCTTTTGTCGTCAACGGGTGCCAGACCACGCGCTCGATATGGGAGGTCCTTGACGCAAAGCTCGGTGCCGGTGGCACCGGTGAGAACGAAGACCCCTGGCGGGAACGGGCGGAAGCTGGCGTCGTCGTGGTGAAGATCGCGAAGGTCGGCAGTGCCGGCGATGAACTTCTAAACCAGATAACCCGCTATACAAACTCGCAGAATGTGGTGCGCGAGAAGGACTTCATCGCGCTCGACAACAATTTCAGAAGCTGGCAACGCCGGCTGGAAATCGAGCGCGACCTCTATCTCGAAATTCAGCGTGGCGGATGGGATTCGCGCCGTGCCTTGCAGAAGCAACGGCCTGAGATGAAGCAGCTCAAGGACGCGGCCAGCGCGCAGGAGCTGCTCAAGGTGTATGGTGCCGGATGGCTTTCCGAACCAGGAACGGCGTTCGGAAAGAATCCCGCCGTTCCTGCCCGGTGGCGGAGTTTTTGAGCGAATTATCAATCGCTCAGGCTCGCCCTTCGGCGTAGACGACCTGTACGCGGCCCACCTCCTTCAGCGCGCCGGAGAAGAAGCTGGCTTCGGCCGCGGCGCCAAGAAGATATCGCGGCGTCAGACAAAGTATCTGTTTGCGTTCGTCGCCGTGAGCCTGTTGCGTGAAATCTTTGCAGAAAGCCAGCAAACCCGACGATGAGGCGTCGATTTCCCGCGGCACTGATTTGCGTACTGTCGAATGCTGACAGCAAGGAAGCGCTTGTTACCTCCACCGGTGATGTGGTGGACGGATACCTCCAAGAAGGCGCAGAAGACGCTGTGTTCACGGAAGAGGTCTACCGGGATCGGTTTGGTTACGACCTCAACCGGTTCCTTAAGTGGGAACAGCTTGGCCGTGATCTGAGTAAGACACCCGGCCTGAAAACGCTTGTCTATTTCCAGCAGCAATTTATGGGCAGGTCGATGGGGGGCTTTCCTTCGAAGCGAGAGGCGTTATTGAGCGCCGTCGACACATAGCAAGACATGCTGACAGTACAAGATGATCGAGGGAATAATCGGGAGGAAAAGGTGAGTTAGAGGAAAAGGTGTTAGCGGGGAAAAATGGCGTCAGGAACCTCTTTTGCTCTTTCCAGACCGGAGATTCAAAGCCATGAACGGCGAGCCCGTCGTGTATGACCCGGAGACCGACACGCTCCTGGTCGAGCTGCGACCGTGGCCGTCCGCGTCGCCTGCAGAGGTTAACGACCAGGTCGGCGGCGAAGATGTCGAGGAAGGGCTTGTCGTCCACTACGGGCCGGACGGTCTGCCGCACGCGTTCGAGGTCGAGCACGCGTCGGAGCGTCCGGACCTGATCGCCCGCGCCCTCGCTGCCCTCCGCCACGCCAGAGGCTTCTCGGCCTGAACGCGGCCACTGAAAATTCCGGCGCGACGGCTGCCGCTCGTGGCGAAGGTTGACTGGGGCCAAGACTATCTGGGAGCAGCAAACGCCCGGCCGGCCCCTTGCGATCGCGCGCGCGATATTGCATATATCGTCAGTGCGCCTCGTGCTCGACACCTCGGTGTTGGTGGCCGGTACCGTAGCGCCCGAGGCGCATCGCGCCGGTTGCTCCACGGTGTGCGCGAGCGGCTGCTTTTGCCGCTGGTCTCGGTGCCGTTGGTGAGCGAGTACGAGGCGGTGTTGCTGCGCCCCGAGCACCTTGCGGCGGCGGGCGCGACGGAAGCCGGAATGCTGGCCCTGATCGACGACATCGTGGCCGTGGCCGAAGCTGTGGACCGTCATTACCTGGTGCGGCCCTTGCTGCGCGATCCGGCCGACCATCACGTCGTCGAGACGGCCGTGAATGGCCAAGCCGACCTGCTGGTATCGTTCAACGTCCGCGACCTTGCGCCCGCGGCGAGGCTCTATCCGTTTCGCCTTGTCACGCCCGGAGCGGCGCTGAGGGAATTGCGGAATTTGCGAGGGTGACCAATGCGCCGGAACAATGTCAGCCTCCGCCTGCCGCCCCACCTCCTGGAGCGCGTCAGGCGGCTGGCCGAAGCCGAGTCGATCTCGGTCAACCAACTGCTCACGGTGGCGGTCGCCGAGAAGATCGCGCGGCTCGACGCGGAAGCTTTCTACCGGGCCCGCGAAGGACGTTCCGAACCTGGCGCCGGCTGGCGGGCGCTGGAGCACATGGGACAGAATTCGCCGCCGCTCCCGGGTGACGAGCTTCAATTCGGCTCGGAAGGCGAATCCGCGCGAAAGAAAGGTACGCCTGAAGGTGACGGCACGGTGGTCGAGGGCTTGCGCGACGGTCCGACGGCCGCTGTGCCAGAGCTCGACTGGGCCAGGGTCGACGCGACCACCGAAGCGGAGATCGCCGCGCAGATCGCTGAGGACGAGGCCGAAGCCATCCGCGACGACGCCCCGTATGCGCGCCGCATGCGCCGGAAAGTGGGTCTGTCCCGGGCCGCCTTCGCCGGGCGCATCGGCGTGCGGGTCGATTCCGTCGGTAGTTGGGAGCAGAGCAAGCATCTGCCGCGCGGTCGCCCGCGGCGCTGCTCCAAATCATCGAGCGCGCGCCCCGAAGGGCACTTGCGGCTCCGGACAGGTCCCGACCGCGCCGCCGGCCCGTTCGTGTCTCAGTCCTTCCCGTCTCCCTCAGCCACTCGCTGCTTCCCGCCGCGCAACCCTCCCTTCGGCCCCCGGCTGGCTGACGCGGCACGGATTCCCACGGTCCCATGGACCCGCCGGACCAATGGTTAACAGACGTGCGGTTAAGAATTGGTTACGCCGCTGATCCGCGTTACGGTTGACGCTGCCGGCCGGCGCGTTCATCAAAGTGAGAAGGTCGTCGGTCTCGTATTCGGACCAGTCGCGGCTTTGCCTGGAGCTTCCACGTATGATCGTCCCGGGCTGCCTGATCGCCTTCCTGCTCCCCATTCTGGGCGGCGTGTTGGGGCATTGGCTGGACGGCAGTCAGGGCGGCGTCTGGGGCCTCATCATCGGCTTCGGGCTCGGCTGTGCCGTCGTGGGCCTGTTCGGCTGGGTGATGGTGAAGGTCAAAGAGGAGTGAAGCGCACTGCCGGTGGGGGCAGGCTCGAAACCGAAATTCCGGCTGGTCTCACGCGCGGCCGATCAGGATGCTGGTCAGGAATACGAGGAAGCCGCCGACCACGACCTGGAACGCCGCCGAGAGGAACGGCGGGTCCATGAAGCGATTGCGTGTTCGGCACCCAGCAAGCGCGAGACGAGGCGCTATGGCGAGGCACGCCTGAAAGCCGACCGGACCGTCGTCGAGATTCTAACTGACGGTTCCGAGAAAACGATTTGCGGCGCGTACTGACTTGTCGTACTTTGATGCGACCAAGCGAAGCGGAGGTCGCCGCCCAGGCGGCTGCGGATGACGCCGACGCCATGCGCGAGGCGCCGCCTACGCCCGCGGCGTCCGCCGTAAGCTCGAACTGTCCCAGGTCGCCTTCGCAAGGCGGATCGGCGTACCGTTGCTCAACTGGGAAGAGGGCAGACGCCTCCCGTGCGGCAGGATTGATTGCGAAGCGAGGCTTGATCATTTCGGCGTGCGCCCGGGGTCGATTGCCAACGCGGCTTGGCCTCGCAAATTGCGGCGGGCAGACGGACATCACGACCTGGCGGGGTGTCGATCTCGAGCCGGCCCGGTCGACCGCGCAGGGTCTTGATTTAATTCCTAGGATCGGGTATACTGGGGTCACTCGTCCGGCTTCTCAGGTAAAGCGGCCAAGGCGAGCGCTTCGGTGTCGCTCGAAAACCAAACGAACCCAAAACCCGCGGAAATGCTGGGGAAATCGCCGCCATACGCCGGGGCGACGATCGCTACCCGGTGATGCGCCGGGCATCGGCTTGACCCATCACCGGTGGGAGCCAAAGCCCGCTTTGCGCCCCTGGCTCACGAGCTGCCGATCAGGATGCCGGTCAGGAACACCAGCAAGCCGCCGACCACGACCTGGAACGCCGCCGAGAGGAATGGCGTGTCCATGTAGCGGTGACGCACCCAGGAGATCAGCCCGAGCTCGACCACGACCACCGCCACCGCGATCGTGGTCGCGATGTGGAAATCGGGGATCAGGTACGGCAGCGTGTGGCCGATGCCGCCGAGCGCGGTCATCAGGCCGCAGACCACGCCGCGCAGCCAGGGCTTGCCGCGGCCGGTGAGGCTGCCGTCGTCGGACAGCGCTTCGGCGAAGCCCATGCAGATGCCGGCGCCGATCGACGCCGCCAGGCCGACCACGAACGCGTCCCAGCTGTCGCGGGTGGCGAAGGCCGCGGCGAACAGCGGCGCCAGCGTCGAGACCGAGCCGTCCATCAGGCCCGCCAGGCCCGGCTGCACGACCTGCAGCACGAACAGTCGCCGGCGCGTCTCGTCTTCCTTCGCGCGCACTCGGCCGGCAGGTTCTCGGCCGCCGAGCTGCTCGGCCAGCAGCTCGTGCTGGCGCTCCGCCTCGGCCAGATCGCCGAGCAGCTGCCGGATGCAGGCATCGGTGGCCGCTGGGCGGCGCGCTGGTAGAAGCGCTGCGTCCTCCAGCTCCATCATCTCGGCCTGCTTGCGCACCGTGTCGAGGCCGAGCGGCCGGACCAGCCAGACCGGCGCGGTGCGACGAAGCCCCTCACGTCCTGGCGCCGGATCAGCGGGATGTGCTCGCCGAACTTCTGGCGATACAGCTCGATCAGGCGGTGCCGGTGCGTGCTCTCCTCGGCCGCCATGTCGCGAACGATCTGCGCCGAGGCCGGATAGTCGTCGCGCAGGCCCTCCGCGATAGCTCGCCGTAGATGCGGCGGTCCTCCTCCTCGAGCGTGATGGCCAGCGCGAGGATCTCCTGCTCCGACAGATCCGAGAAGTTCTTCATCTGATGACCCCCGGTCCATTCGAGAGGGTGGAATGGCGACCAGATCGGTCCCGGGCGGCCGGAAGTCTGCCATACGGAACCCGCGCGATCAGGACTGGCGTCCGCCCCGCGATCTGATCCCCTTTCGTTGCGTTAAGTCGAACATCGCTACGCTGGTCAAGCTTCCTCAGCTGACCATCGTCTCCGGTGACGCACCCCCAGAACGGTCTGCCGCAGGATCAGCTTCACCAACTGTCCCGGATCTGAGATGGGCGCGAAGCGCGACGTTTCGCCGTGGCCGCGGGCTCATTCCCGGAGCTATAGTGAGTGCCGATGCTCGAGCGCCTGCCTACGACCTCTTCGCCGCCCACCGACCGGTGCTCGGCCGCCCTGACCGACGGCGCGGTTGTCGAGCTGGCCAACGCCGGCGGCGAGGCCCCGATTCTTTTGCTCTGCGACCATGCCGGTCGCCGGATTCCGCTCTGGCTCGGTGATCTCGGCCTGCCTGAGCACGAGCTTGCGCGCCACATCGGCTGGGACATTGGCGCCGCCGACGTCACCCGGTGTCTTGCGCCAGCTGCTCGATGCGCCGGCCCTCTTCTGCCAGGTCTCGCGGCTGGTCATCGACCCGAACCGCAAGCGGGTGATCCGTCGTCGATGCCGGCGATCAGCGATGGCACCTTCGTGCCCGGCAATCAGAATCTCGCGCCGGAGGAGGTGCGCCGGCGTCTCGCCTACGCCTTCGTGCCCTATCATCGCGCCGTCGCCCGGCAGATCGCACGGCTGCGCCGCCGCCACGGCATTCCGGCGATCATCTCGATGCACAGCTTCACGCCGCGCATGGGCCACAGCTGGCGCCCCTGGGACGTGGCGGTGCTATGGGACGACGACGCGCGCCTTGCCCCGGCCGGTGCTCGATCGCCTGCGCCGTGACCCCGCCCTGCATGTCGGCGACAACGAGCCCTATTCGGGCCGCTATCCGGTCGGCTACTCGATCCCCTTCCATGCGGTTCGACCGCGCCTGCCACACATCACGTTCGAGGTGCGCCAGGATCTGATCGAGACGTCTGAACAAGCGGCGGCATGGGCAGCGCGGCTCGCGGAAGTCTTGCGCGAACCGCTTTGGCACCCCAAGCTCTACCGCCTGAACGGCAGATAGAGCAGCGCACACAACCATGCCATTGACCCCGCCGTCGCTCAGCCTGGGCATAGAGGAGGAGTATCTTCTGGTTGACCCGACCAGCCGCGACCTGTTCGCCTCGCCGCCCGAGGAATTCATGCTGTGCTGTCTCAAGCGGCTCGGGAGCCGCGTGACCACGAGTTCCTCCAGGCGCAGGTCGAGGTCGACACCCGGGTCTGCCTGACCGTCGCCGAGGCCCGGCGCGAGCTGATCGAGCTGCGGGCGGCGATCGCCGAGACCGCGCGCGAATTCGGCATGGCGATGATCGCGTCGTTGACCCATCCCGCCAACTGGCGCGTTCAGCGCAGGGTCGTCAAGAGCGCTACAATATCCTCGCGCGCGACATGGCGGCGCTCGCTGAGCGCATGGTGATCTGTGGCATGCACATCCACGCCGGCATCGAGGACGAGGAACTGCGCATCGACCTGATGAACCAGGCGACCTATTTCCTGCCCCACCTGTTGGCGCTCTCGACCTCGTCGCCGTTCTGGGAGGGCCACGCCACCGGCCTCAAGGCCTATCGGCCGACGATCTTCGGCGATCTGCCGCGCAGCGGCCTGCCCGAGCATTTCGCCAGCGCCGACGAGTGGCATGCCATGTTGCATCAGCTCCAGCAGACCGGCCTCTGTGATGATGCCACCAAGATCTGGTGGGACGTCCGGCCGAGCGTCAGGTTTCCGACCCTCGAGTTGCGCATCTGCGACATCTGCACCCGGCTGGAGGATGCGATCACGATCGCTGCGCTCTGGCAGTCGATCCTGGCGACCCTCTACCGGCTGCGCGCGGGCAACCAGACCTGGCGTCGCTATCGCCGCACGCTGGTCGAGGAGAACAAGTGGCTCGCTCAGCGCTACGGCATCAGCGGCGAGCTTGCCGACTACGGCGTCCTCGCCTGTAAGCCCGTCGGCGCCCTCGTGGAGGAGCTGATCGAGCTGGTCCGCGACGAGGCGGCGCGGCTCGGCTGCCTCAGCGAGGTCCTGGGCGCGCGCGAGATCCTCGACCGCGGCACCAGCGCCGACCGGCAGCTGGCGGTCTGGGCGAAAGCGCTGGCCGAGGGCGCTACCGAGCGCGAGGCGGCCATGGCCGTGGTTGACTGGCTGATCGTGGAGACCATGGTCGGAGTAGCGCCCGATGCGGTGCCGACCGCGCCGGTGCCGTTTGCCAAACCGACCGCGAGCGCTACCTCAAGCGTTCAGCAGGCATCATGAGGGCAGATCGGATGGCCGAGATCAGCGAATTGGATGCGCGGACCCGGAGCGAGCTCGAGGCGGCTGCCTTTCGCACGCTGGTCGAGCATTTCCGCGCTCATCCTGAGGTCCAGAACATCGATCTCATGAACCTCGCCGGCTTCTGCCGCAACTGCCTGTCCAAATGGTATCGGGCGGCAGCCAAGGAGCGCGGCCTCGACCTCTCTTACGAGCAGGCCCGGGAGATCATCTACGGCATGCCGTACGCAGAGTGGAAGGCGCGGCACCAGACCGACGCCACGCCCGAGCAGCAAGCCAAATTCGCGAAGAGCCACACCGAGGACGGCGGACAACGCTGAGCGGTGCATTTGACATACAAAACTCGGAGTGTTGCGCTAATCTCGACTTTTGATAGAATATCCCAAGCAAGGGATATTCTGCAGGTTGGCAAGCTTCGACCTCCTAGCCAATCCGTTCGCTGTCCTCGGCGTTTCAACACGCGACGACCAGGACACGATTGCTCACGCTCTCAACGTTCGGCTGAGCGAAGCAGACGCTGACGAGACCTTGCTGCACTCGGCGCAGCAGACATTGATGGCGCCGAGGCCAAGGCTGGAGGCTGAGACGTCCTGGCTACCCGGGCTTGCCCAGAGCCGCGCTCCGGCGATTCTCAGTGCGCTTCGGCGGGGTGACCGCGCCGCCTTGATCTCCGAACTCGAAACGACTTCGGGCCTCGTACGCGCCAACTTGGCGGCGCTGCTGATCGATGCTCACCCGAGCGCCTCACTCATCCAAGCGCTGATCGACGCCTACGACGAAATCGACCAGAGTGAAATCACTGAGACCATCAATGCCGAGAGGGCGGTCGCCGGGTTTCCGGCGGCCGGGTCACATCAGGTGCAAGACGCACTGGCCACGGCACGATCTCGTCATCTCGATGCCGCATTGGACGGGGTGACCAGGGCTGAGCGTCCCGGCCGGCTGATGACCCGGTTGGTCGCGCCTTGCCTCAAACGTCGAGGTTTGGCCCGGGATTTCATCGAAGCCCTCGCAGACCGCTACGACGACTGGTCAACAGCGATCCTGAGCCGATTTGAGGAGCGTTTCGATGTAGCGATTGGCCGCCTAAAGCAAGACCCGAAGGATGCGGCGGCTCTTGAAGACATCGTCGTAATCCTCAAGGACTGGGACGAGTACAGCCAGCCTCGCCAGCTGATCTTCAAGCAAAAGCACCTCGATGAGCCGCGTTCCGGAGTAATCTACGGTAAGCTGCGCGAACTTGCGATCTGGCTCGCCAACGAACGGAACGAATATCGCCGGGCCCTCGTGATCTCGCAGGCACTGCTCGTCGCGTTTCCTGAGCTGCCGAGCGTGATGGATCAGGTGCCTGAAGATATTGAGACTTTGAGGCAGCTCACTCGGCAAGCCGAGGACAGCGCACTGTTCGGCGAGCTGATGGAAGCCATCGAGATGGCGAAGGACTGCCTGACCCTCGGGGTAGAAATCGAACGCGGTGCTTTCTGCCCGGGCGGCGGCGGCCTGGCCGGGTCTCTCTACACCGCGTTCGCCAAGGCTGCACGTGGAGCCGTAGGCTGTCCGCAGGCCGATCTGCCCTGGCTCGCGATACGCCACCTCGCCATCGAGATCCATAACGAGCATCGAACAGACCAAGGCAGCACTGCATCTCACCGTCGTAATCCGTTCCCTTCGAGGAGGCTAAACCATCGGCGGAACTCGCCGAGCGGTTACGGGAAGATGAAGCCGCGCTCCGCCGCGAGCTGCTCTGGCCCGAGGTCTTGGCGTTGGCACGGGCAAAACGCTGGACCGCAGCATTGGAGCGGCTGCGCACTCGAGACCGTGGCCGCAGATGATGTCGAACGGCAGAGGATCGGAACGCTGCGCCAGCAACTCGAGCGGCGCCGGAGGGGCGTCACTCGACGCCGGATCGGTTGGGGCATGGCAGCGACTGTCATCGGCGCGATCTGGCTCGCCAATCTCGATTTGCGGCCGAACCCGCCGCGCGCGGCGGGCCAACCGCGTGTGCCCAGCGATCCAGCGCGGCCCTCGTTCGAAATCACCACGGCCTGCGGGCGATCTGCCGTCAGACGAGGACGCCGCATCGCGATCCCTGGTCGAAATCATCGCCGCCAGCCGGGAGCGACCGGCTGCTGAGCACAGATCAGATCCGCTACTGCCTCTTTCAGAGCGAGCGCTTGAAGGCGTTTCGGCCCGTGGCCACGACCGACGCGCAGATCGACCAGTTCAACCGCCTGGTCGACGATTGGAACAGCCGCTGCTCCCGCTATCGCTATCGCGAGGACAGTATGCAAGCAGTTCAGCGAGACCTTTGACGCGCAGAAGGATCGTCTGTGGCGCGAGGGTAGGGATCTGGCGGCAGACGGCGCCCTTCCCCCTTCGGGGTCTCATCGGCGCCTCTCCCGACGGAGGACGATCGCCTGTCGTATCCGCGGCGGGACGCCGCCCCCATCAGCCGCGCCAGCGGCTCCGACGACGGATGGCGACCGGCTGCTCAGCCCAGTGACATCCCTGGTGGATACGCGGGAGGTACAGAGCCGGCTCGCAGCGCTGGGGTATTACGCCCGCGAGGATCGACGGCATCTGGGGCCCAGGCTCGCGCCGGGCCCTGTTCGACTTCGAAGCGCGCTGCGGGCCTGCCTGCCAACGCGGACTGGGATCGCGCGACGCAAACCCGCTTGTTTCAGGCGGGGGACCGATGACCAGACCGGGAGAACACCAAACCACCGGCGATATCCGCGGCCTCGCTGAGCTTACGATGGAGTGCTGGCGCCTGCTGCGGGTCGCGCAGCGGCTGGTCCGCGATCAATCCGCCGACCGGCAAGCCGGGGCGCTGGCACAAATCCGCTATGTGCGCGGTCGCGTGGAGGCGATCCTCGGCGCGCGCGGCCTACGCTTGGTCGCCTACGTCGACGAGCCCTACAGCCCCAATCTGCCGGTGACGGTCGCGAACGCCGACGAGTTCCAAGGTAATGAGGGCCTCGTCATCGCAGAGACGCTCGAGCCCACGCTCCTGGCCGACGGCCGCGTCGTCGCCATGGGCAAAGTGATCCTGAAGCAAGGAGACTAGGACGATGGACCTCGGGATCGATCTCGGCACGACCAACAGCGCGGTTGCCGGCTACACGGCAACCGGCCTCAGGGCATTTAAGACCACGGAGGGGACCGACGTCCTGCCCTCCGCTATCTACATCGACAAGCGCGGCCACCGGTTCTACGGCAAGAAGGCCTACGAACAAGCCGTGCTATCGCCCCAGAATACGGCCCTCGGCTTCAAGCGGCTGATGGGCACCTCGACGCCCTTCGAATTCGCCGATTCCGGTCAGTCGCTCACGCCAGAGGAATGCAGTGCCGAGATTCTGAAGCAGCTCCTCGCTCAGGCATACCTGGAGAGCGGCGAGCAGCAGGTCACCGGTGCCGTCATCACGATCCCCGCGGCGTTCAACCAGATGCAGTCCGAGGCGACGCTCCGTGCCGCCCATGCCGCCGGCCTCGAGCGGGTCGGCCTGCTCCAGGAGCCAGTCGCGGCCGCGATGGCGGCGATGATGGGAAGGGAGAAGAAGAGCGGGCAGTTCCTGGTCTACGATCTCGGCGGCGGCACCTTCGATCTCGCGCTGGTCCAGGCGCTGAACGGCGAGGTCAGCATCCTCGATCACGAGGGCATCAACATGCTGGGCGGGCGCGACTTCGACAAGGCGATCGTGAATGGGATCGTGCGGCCATGGCTGCTTGCGAACTTCGACCTCCCCGCCGACCTGCAGAAGGATCCGCGCTACCAGCGGGTGATCCGGATCGCACAGCTGGCGGTTGAGAAGTCAAAAATCACCACGTCGACAAAGGAGAGTGAGATCATCCACGCGCCCGATGACGAGGTCCGCGTGCAGGACGAGTCCGGGGCGGACATCTATCTCCATATAGAGCTCACGCGTCGGGACCTGGAGGCACTGGTGGCCGACCGGATCAACGAGACGATCGAGCTGGCGCGCAAGGTGCTCAAGAACAACGGTTACGGTCACGACGATATCGACCGGGTCGTGTTCATCGGCGGCCCGACCAAGATGCCCCTGATCCGAGAGCGCGTGCCGCAGCAGCTTGGAATCGCCGGTGACTTCACGATCGACCCGATGACCGCGGTGGTTCTGGGTGCTGCGATTTTCGCCGAAAGTCGGGACTGGAGCGCAGCGGCGAGCACCCGCAAGCCCTCGCGTGCGTCGGCCACGACCACCGGACCTTTAGACGTGACCTTCGACTATCAGGCGCGAACCACGGGCGATTTCTGCAATCCTCCGGGCGCGGGTGAAGAACCAGGCGGCCGGGTATGAGCTTCAGAATCGATTCGCAGGAAGGTTGGACGTCCGGCCGGAGCGAGCTGGTAGATGGCCTCGAGGTAAAGCTTTCGCTGCCGAGAGTTGGCGAGCATCGCTTTCGCGCTAACGTCTTCGACCCACGGGGCCGGCCCGTGCCGACTGCCTCGACTGAGATCACGATCGTGCGCACCCATGCCAGCGCCCGCGGCATCCCGGCGACCAAACACCTTGCAATCAAACTCCGGGAGAGCGACCTCAGCCAGGGAAACACACTCGATGTCTTCCTGCCAAAGGGGGTGCCGCTTCCCACATCCAACGCGCTGCTAGTGCTTGCGGCGGAGACCATCAGATCCGGGGAGCCCGGCCACATCGCCATCGAGCTGTTCGAGCAGGAACGTAAGGAAGTTAAGCAGCCCGAGCTTAATCGAGCAGTAGGCGTGCTCCGGGTCGAGGGTAACGATCTCCCGGAAGGTCGGACTCTGCGCAAGGGCGACGAGATCATCTTTCACTGGCACATGGACGACGGCGGAATTCTCACGGCATCAGTCGAACTACCCGAGCTAGGGCTGCACTTTCCCGAACGACGGTTCTTCGTCCCCCTGAACGATCACACGTTCGAGGGAGAGAAGGGGCAGCGCCTGGCAGCGAGCGCGCTCAGTGACGCCGAGCACGACCTCGCGCGCGCCGAAGGTATCGTCGGCAACAGCAGTGCGGGTAACGAGTTGGACCGCCTACGCGCGCGGTTGGCACAGCAACAGGACGAGCTGGAGCAGGCCTTTGATCCCGACACCAATCGGTCGGTCACAGAGCAGGCGCGGCATCTTCGTCAGGAGGTCGCGATACTTGTCGACCGGCCGGAACACCGCGCGGCAGCGCTGACTTCCGATCTCGACGAGATCAAGAGCGCGTTCAACTATCGTGGTCGCGAGATCGCCGATGCTCGCCAGATCAAACGCTTTGACGAGCTAGCTCAGAGCGCCGCACGCGAAATTGAACGCGGCGCTCCCGGGCTCGACACCGCAAGGCAGCAGCTTGAAGAGATGCGCAGCGTCATGAGGCGGGTGCTGTGGTCCGACCCGCCGTTCCTCGCCGAGATCTTCAACGCAGTCGCCGAGGAGAGCTATCTCGCCATCGATCCCGAGCTTCATGGGCGCTTGGTCGAGGCCGGCCGCAACGCGCTCCTGCGCGGTGACATCGAGGGCCTGCGCGACATCCTGTTCGAGCTGATCGGGAACCGCATGAGCTTCGGTGCCGGCGGCGAGGCAGCTACCGTGCTCGCCACCATCATGCGGGCGTGATGCGCGATTTTACGCCGTGCGTGGCAGCTATGTGCTTTCGAGCTAATGAGTAGCGAAAATCTGCCCGGCGACCTCTTAGGATGACCAGGCCGCGACTCGGCAAGCCGCGCGATGCTACCGTCCAGCACCGCTCAGCAGCTCCGCCACCAGCGCCGGGACGGGCTCCGCCCGCCGGACCC
>CAWFGZ010000046.1:0-15312 GCA_963815435.1 uncultured Alphaproteobacteria bacterium | reverse complement strand
AAGTTCTGCGGCGGTTGCGGCCGACCGCTCGATGGTCCGCAGCTGGGCGAGGCGATCGCGGGGTCCGCACCAACGTCACCGCCGGCCGCCGCGCTCGAAGGCGAGCGCCGGCAGGTCACCGTGTTGTTCTGCGACCTCGCCGGCTTCACCCGCCTGACCCGGGAACTCGGCGCCGAAGCGACCCACGCGTTAACCGACCGCTTCTTCGCCCTGACTGATGGCGTGATCGAGCGCTTCGGCGGCAGCGTCGACAAGCACATCGGCGACTGCGTCATGGCGGTGTTTGGCGCGCCGGTGGCGCACGACAACGACGCCGAACGGGCGGTACGCGCCGCGCTCGGGATCCGGGAAGCCATGCCGGGCCTGAGTCGGGAGCTCGGCACCGAGCTCGGCGTGCACGTCGGCATCGCGAGCGGCCAGGTGGTGGCAAGCGGTGGCGCCGGGCACCGGCAGTACGCCGTGACCGGCGATTCGGCGAACCTCGCCTCGCGCCTGAGCGATGCCGCGCCGGCCGGCACGATCCTGGTCTCCGACGCGGTGCGGCGATTCTCGCCGAGCGCCTCGACTGCACCCCGCTCGGCGCCCTGGCGGTCAAGGGCCTCAGCGATCCCGTCCAGGCCTTCGGCTTACCGGCCTTCATGCGCACAAGACGGCGGGCCGCCCATTCGTCGGCCGGCGCACCGAGATCCATCAGCTCGAAGGTACCCTCGAAGCCTGCATCGAGAGCGGCGCCGGACAGGCGATCTACCTCCGCGGCGAGGCCGGGATCGGCAAGACGCGCCTGATCGAGGAGTCTCGGAGCAGGCCGAGGCGCTCGGTTTTGCCAGCCACACCGGGCTGGTGCTCGATTTTGGCCTGGCGGGCGGCCGCGACGCGATCCGTGAGGTTGCGCGCAGCCTTCTGGGCGTCAGCATCACGAGCTCACCGGCCGCGACCGAGGCTGCCGCCGAGCAGGCGGTGCGCGAGCGATGGCTCGCGCCCGATCGGCGTGTCCATCTGAACGACCTCCTGGATCTGCCTCAACCGCTCGAGCTGCGCGCCCTCTATGACGCCATGGACAACGCCACCCGCAGCCGCGGCAAGCAGGAGACCCTAGCCGAGCTGGTGGTGCAGGCCAGTCGCCAGAGACCGCGCCTGATCGTGGTCGAGGACCTGCACTGGGCCGATCCGCTGACGCTCGAGCACTTGGCCAACCTCACCGAGACGGTTGTGACCTGTCCGGTGGTCCTGGTCATGACGTCGCGGCTCGAGGGCGATCCGCTCGATGCGGCCTGGCGCGCACGGGTCGGCGGCAGCCCGCTTCTGACAATCGATCTCGGCCCGCTGCGGCCGGACGAGGCTGACGCGCTCGCTGGCGCCTACCTCGACGCGAGCAGTGATTTCGCCAGGCAGTGCGTCGAGCGGGCGGCCGGCAATCCGCTCTTCCTCGAGCAGCTGCTGCGTCACGTCGAGGACAGCGCGGCGGGCGGCGTGCCGGGCACCGTGCAGAGCCTGGTGCAGGCCCGGCTCGACCATCTGCCGGCCGCCGACCGCCAGGCGCTGCAGGCGGCCTCGGTGCTCGGGCAGCGCTTTTCGCCGAGCGCGCTCTGTCACCTGCTCGAGCGACCGGACTACGACTGCGGCACGCTCGTGCGCCATTTCCTCCTCCGACCCGTCGGTGATGCCTTCCTGTTCGCCCACGCACTGATCCGGGATGGCGTTTACGATTCGCTGCTCAAGGCCCGGCGTCTGGCCTTGCACCGGCGGGCGGCGGAGTGGTTTGCGGGCCGCGATCCGGCGCTCCGAGCCGAGCATCTGGATCGGGCCGAGGACCCGGTGGCGCCCCGCGCCTATCTGGACGCCGCGCACGCCCAGATGTCCGCCTATCGCAACGAGCAGGCGCTCGGGCTGGCCGAGCGTGGTCTCGCACTCGCTGCAGGCCCAAGCGATCGCTTCGAGCTGCTCTGCCTGCGCGGCGAGATCCTGCACCATCTCGGCGTCATGGCTGAGGCCGGCGTCTCGTACACGGCGGCGCTCGAGGCGGCCCCGGACGTTGGCGCCCGCTGCCGCGCCTGGCTTGGCCTGGCGGCGGTCAAGCGCGTCACCGAGGACCTGGACGGCGCATTCGCCGATCTCGAGCGCGCCGAAGCCGCGGCGCGCCAGCTCAGCCTGAACGAGCAGCTCGCCCGCATTCATTTTCTGCGCGGCAACCTGCATTTTCCCCGCAGTGAGATCGAGGCTTGCCTGGTGGAGCACCAGAAGAGCCTCGAGTTTGCCCAGGCGGCCGGCTCGGCCGAGCTTGAAGCGGCAGCGCTCGGGGGTCTCGGCGACGCGGAGTACGTCCGCGGCCGCATGCTGACCGCGCGCGGCTATTTCGAACGCTGCATCGAGCTCTGCCGTCGCCACGGCTTCGGGCGCATCGAGGTCGCGAGCCTGCCGATGGTGGCCATCGCCCGCTTCTATGCCGGCGAGCTGGCCCAGGCTCACGCCGATGCACTGGCGGCCGTGGTTGCGGCGCAGCGGGTCGGCCATCAGCGCGCCGAGATCATCGCATGCCACACCGTATTCATCACCGCGATGGCCTGGAGCGAGCGCGATGTGGCTCGAAGTCATGTAGACCGCGCGGTCGTCCTCAGTCGGCAGCTCGGGGCGAGACGGTTCGAAGCGGAGGGTCTAGGCTTTCAGGCGGAGTTGTTGCACGCCGAGGGCCGGCCCGCGGAAGCACTCGCCGCGATCCGGCAAGGGATCGAGATCAGCGGGGAGACCGGCATGTCCTATATGGGACCGACCCTCCTGGGCGCCCTCGCCTACCTCACCACTGAGCTGGCGGAACAGCGCGCCGCCCTGGCAGAAGGCGAGCAGCTGCTCGCGGGAGGCTCCATCAGCCACAACCATCTCTGGTTCTACCAGTACGCGATCGAGACCTCGCTCGAATGCAGAGAGTGGGGCGAGACGGAGCGCTATGCTGCAGCCCTCGAGACGTATGTTCGGGCAGAGCCTTTGCCCTGGGTCTCTTTCTTGATTGCCCGCGGGCGCACGTTGGCCGCGATCGGCCGCGGGCCGCGCGACCGGGAAACCGTACGGAAGCTTGAGGAAGTCCGGGAGCAGGCCCGGGTGTTCGGCTGGCTCGCCGGCCTGCCCGCCCTCGACGCCGCGCTGGCCGCCGTTACGGATTCGGCCGTTGCCTCAGCACCACTCACGACCTCGCGGGCTCGACACTGATCGCGACCGCCTCGGTGTAAGTGATCGCGACCTGGTCGCCGACCTTCAGGGTCTTGAGGAAGTCCTGCATCTTCGGGTCGCGCACGGTGATCGTCTGCGAGTGGCCTTGGGGGTCGGTGAACGAGACGGTGTGGGTCGCCGGATCGAGGGCGTCGATCCGCACAGTCCCGGTTACCTGCCGCGCCACCCCGGCGCCGGGCTTGGCGCCCACTGGCGCGCGCATCACTCCCGCGCTCGCGCTGGCCTGCTGGCCGGGCTTGGCGAGCTGCGCCGCGATCGCTTCATAGAAGCGGACGACCACGCGATCGCCGACCTCGACCTGCGGCAGATTGCGCACCTCCTCGCCCGCCTCGACCGTGAAGAGATTGCCTTGCGGGCCCTTGAGGGTGACCTCGCGTCGGGGCAGGTCGACCGCCGCGACCGTGGCACTGACCTCGCGGGTCTGCTCCACCATGGCCGGCTTGGGCGGGGTCGACTGGCAGCCGAAAAGGAGGGCGAGCGCCGCCACAACTAGAGCCATCCTGCCCATCGGCATCGTAGGTGTCCCCTTATTCTCTTGGATCTCAGTCATGGGAAGTCCCACGCGAGCCTAAGTCGCGTGCGCAGGGCCTCGAGCGCGCCAACCGGCCCCGTGACCTATTCCGGGCGCCAGGCCTCGTAGTCGCCGGTTGCCGGCGCGCGCCGGCCGCCGCGCTGGATCGCGCCCGGCGGCAGGTAGGCGCCATCGGTTCCGGTCAGGTTGGGTAGCGGCGGCTCCTTCTCCCACTTCGGAACCGGCAACGGCTGCTCGCTCGGCGGCTTTTCGATCCGCTTGTGCAACCAGCCGACCCAGCCGGGCGGCACCCTGGTCGGCTCGGCCTCGCGCGCGAACACCACCCAGCGGCGCTCATGGCGCCACGGCCCCCGGTAGCCCCGCTCGCGGTAATACCGATTGCCAAATTCGTCCTGCCCGACCGCCTCGCCCTTCAGCCAGGTCCGCAGCATGGTGAACAGGCTGTTCGTCCAGAGTTCCCTCAAGGCAATCCCCTCGCCACCCTCGCTCGCCCCAGTGACGCCCTGCGCACTATGGCCAGGATCGGATCCGCCGTCCAGCATTCGACGAAGCGTGGCCTGTGCATAACGCAAGAACTTTCGTTCGCGAATTGTTCCGCATCAATCGTCTCCACATGGCATCAATCAGCGCTGAGTCAACTTATCTCTCCACCAACCTCCCCCGGCCTTAGCTCCATATCAGCCTGCTCCATCCGATCCGTGGGC
Organism: uncultured Alphaproteobacteria bacterium; assembly: GCA_963815435.1. GTDB lineage: Bacteria > Pseudomonadota > Alphaproteobacteria > Geminicoccales > Geminicoccaceae > DATAOG01. Next base: position 10,854 of record CAWFGZ010000046.1, on the reverse strand, counting down.
ACCCGCACCGGCCAGCCTGCTTTCGGACCTCGACGGCTCCAGCCGGCCTCGCCAGGGATATCAACGCCCGTCCGGCTCACTACCACGATATTGTGTTTGGGCTTGCCCAGGACCGCTATATATGGTTAGTCAGGATCAGCGAGGACGCTGGCCGGTATGACCTGCCAGCCGCGCCGGCGGCCCGCGGCGAGCGCCCGAGCGGTGTCGCTAAGGGTCTGGCGGAGTGGCCCGTTTGGACTGGCATCTTGGTCGCAACAGGCGCGCGAGAAGTTTCTGTTTAACTTTTCAGACCGCGTGCCGTACAAAGAGCTGAGTTGAATGAGCATGATCGCAACCACGCTGATGTCGCTTGAGCTGCCGGGCTTCGCCGGGTTGTCCGTAGCCCGATGGAGACTCGTGCGACCTGCCGGCCCGGCCTCCGAGGCGGAGGCGGCGTGATGAGGATCGAGCGCGCCTTCACGACTGCTGGCACGTCGCCCTACGAAGGCATCGGCTTTCGCGTGGCCACGAGCGAGATTCGCAACCCCGACGGGTCGGTGGTCTTCCGCCTCGAGGACGTCGAGGTGCCGAGCGCTTGGTCGCAGGTTGCGGTGGACGTCCTCGCGCAGAAGTACTTCCGCAAAGCCGGCGTCGCCTTACGCCTCGCCCCGGTCGAGGAGGCTGCCGTGCCGGACTGGCTGCGGCGCAGGCGACCGGACGACGAGGCCCTCGAAGCGCTGCCCGAAGAGCATCGCTATGGCGGCGAGACATCGGCCAAGCAGGTGTTCGATCGCCTCGCCGGCACCTGGACCTATTGGGCCTGGAAGGGCGGCTACTTCGACAGCGAGGACGATGCGAGCGCGTTCTTCGACGAGCTGCGCTTCATGCTCGCGAGCCAGTACGCCGCGCCCAACTCACCGCAGTGGTTCAATACCGGTCTGAATTGGGCTTACGGCATCGACGGCCCGGCCCAGGGCCACTACTTTGCCGACGATCGGACCGGCGAGGTCCAGCGCTCGAAGTCCGCCTACGAGCGGCCGCAGCCGCACGCCTGCTTCATCCAGAGCATCCAGGACGACCTGGTCAATCCGAGCGGCATCATGGACCTCTGGGTGCGCGAGGCGCGGCTGTTCAAATACGGCTCGGGCACGGGGACCAACTTCTCGCGGTTGCGCGCCGAGAACGAGCCGCTCTCGGGCGGCGGCAAATCGTCCGGACTGATGAGCTTCCTCAAGATCGGCGATCGCGCCGCCGGCGCCATCAAGTCGGGCGGAACGACGCGGCGCGCGGCCAAGATGGTCGTGGTCGACGTCGACCATCCGGACATCGAGGAGTTCGTCCGCTGGAAGGTGGTCGAGGAGCAGAAGGTCGCGGCGCTGGTCGCGGGCTCGCGGCTGCTCGCGCGCCACGTCAACGCGATCCTGACCGCCTGCCACTCGGGTGGCCTCGACGGCGAGGCCCGCTTCGACCCGAAGCAGAACTCCGAACTCCGAAAGGCGATCCGCGCAGCCCGCCAGGCGCTGCTGCCCGAGAACGCCCTGCAGCAGGCGATCCTGTTCGCCCGCCAGGGCTACACCCGCATGGAGATCCCGGCCTATTCGACCGACTGGGACTCCGACGCGTACCTCACCGTCTCCGGGCAGAACTCGAACAATTCAGTGCGGGTCACCGGCGAGTTTCTGGAGCGCGTGATCGAGGACGGCGAGTGGCAGTTGACCCGGCGCACCGACGGCAAGGTCGCCAGGACGCTGCGCGCGCGTGACCTCTGGGATCAGATCGCGCGCGCCGCGTGGGCCAGCGCCGATCCGGGCGTGCAGTACGACACGACCATCAACGAATGGCACACCTGTCCGAGCTCAGGCCGGATCAATGCCTCCAATCCGTGCTCGGAGTACATGTTCCTGGACGACACGGCGTGCAACCTCGCGTCGTTGAACCTGATCGCGTTCCTGAAGGACGACGGCCGCTTCGACGTCGCGGCCATCACGCATGCGGTGCGGCTTTGGACGATCGTCCTCGAAGTCTCGGTGATGATGGCGCAGTACCCCTCGCAGACCATCGCCGAGCTGTCCTACCGCTACCGCACCCTCGGACTTGGCTACGCCAATCTCGGCGGCCTGCTGATGGCCTCGGGCATTCCCTACGACAGCCATCGGGGCCGGGCGCTCGCCGGCGCGATCACCGCGTTGATGACCGGCATCGCCTACGCGGTCTCGGCTGAGATGGCCAAGCAGCTCGGGCCCTTTACCGGCTACGGCGCGAATCGCGAGGCGATGCTCCGGGTAATCCGCAATCATCGTCGGGCCGCCCACGGCGAGAAGCGCGACTACGAGGGTCTCTCGGTCCGCCCGGTGGCGCTCGATGCCGCCCGAGTGCCGGAGCCGGAGCTGGTCGACGCCGCCCGCAAGGCCTGGGACGACGCGCTCGAATGGGGCGAGGCCTACGGCTACCGCAACGCCCAGACCACGGTGATCGCGCCCACCGGCACGATCGGCCTGGTGATGGACTGCGATACCACCGGCATCGAGCCCGACTTCGCCCTGGTCAAGTTCAAGAAGCTGGCCGGCGGCGGCTATTTCAAGATCATCAACCGCATGGTGCCGAAGGCGCTCGCCAAGCTCGGCTACGTGGCCGATCAGATCGACGACATCGTGCGCTATGCGGTCGGCCGCGGCACGCTCAAGGGCGCGCCGGAGATCAATCACGAGACACTCGCCGCCAAGGGCTTCACGCCCGAGGTCCTGGAGCTGCTCGAGCGGGCGCTCCCCAGCGCCTTCGACATCAAATACGCCTTCAATCAGTACACACTCGGCGAGGCCTTCTGCCGCGACGTCCTTCGGCTCAGCGACCAGCAGCTCGCCGACTTCAACCTCGATCTGCTCCAGGCGATCGGCTTCTCGCGCGCGCAGTGCGAGGCGGCCAATCTCTATTGCTGCGGCGCGATGACGGTCGAAGGCGCGCCGCACATCAAGGCCGAGCACCTCGCGGTGTTCGACTGCGCCAATCCCTGCGGGCGCCTCGGCCAGCGCTGCCTCGCGACCGCGAGCCACATCCGCATGATGGCCGCCGCCCAGCCGTTCATCTCGGGCGCCATCTCCAAGACCATCAACATGCCGGGGACGGCGAGCGTCGAGGACTGCGGCCAGGCCTATTTCGACGCCTGGCGGCTCGGGCTGAAGGCGCTGGCGCTTTACCGCGACGGCTCGAAGCTCTCGCAGCCGCTCTCGACCTTCCTGCTCGACGACGCGATCGAGGACGAGGACGAGGAGCCGCTCGAGGGGGTGGCGCGCACGATGCAGGTCGCCGAGCGGGTGGTCGAGCGGCTGCTCACCGAGCGCCGACGCCTGCCCAACCGGCGCAAGGGCTACACCCAGAAGGCCGTGGTCGGCGGCCACAAGGTCTATCTGCGCACCGGCGAGTACGAGGACGGCCGCATCGGCGAGATCTTCATCGACATGCACAAGGAGGGCGCAGCCTTCCGCTCGTTGATGAACGGCTTCGCGATCGCGGTCTCGATCGGCCTGCAGTATGGCGTGCCGCTCGAAGAGTTCGTCGAGGCCTTCGCCTACACCCGCTTCGAGCCCTCGGGCCCGGTCCAGGGCAACGACACGGTCAAGATGGCGAGCTCGGTACTCGATTACATCTTCCGCGAGCTCGCGATCTCCTATCTTGACCGCACGGACCTCGCGCACGTCGACCCGAACGAGCTGCACCACGACAGCATCGGGCACGGCGCCAGGGAGCGCGACCTCAAGCGCGGCGACCGCCTCGCCGAGCTCGCGTCGAGCGGCTACGTGCGCGGCAATCTTCGCCTGCTGCGGGGCGGCGGCGACGGCCGCGGCGCGAACCCGCAGGCGGGCGGCTTACCTGCATCGAATGTCGGCGGCTCCGGCAACCCCGGCGCCGGCGGCAGCGTCACCGCGTGGCGCGCCGGCGATTCGGCCGGCAGCGCGGCGTTGATGACGACGGAATCGGCTGAGACGGCGGCTCTCGAAGAGCGGCTGGCTCAGGCGAGACTGGCGCGGCTCAAGGGCTACGAGGGTGATCCTTGCCCGAGCTGCGCCAACTTCACCCTGGTGCGCAGCGGCACCTGCCTGAAATGCGATACCTGCGGCGCCACCACCGGCTGCTCGTAGGGGCGCAGACGCAGACGGGGCAGCGAACGCATCAGGGCAGTATCCTTCCTCCTCCCAAGCTCTGTGGCCCGGCGGCCTCTTCCGCCGGGCCTCTTTTTCACATAATAGGATTATCCCCATGATTTACAGGGAAGTTATCCACATAATTTGCAAAGAAATATAGCGTCTCGTCTTAACTCATTCGTTTCATCCGACGTACTTAGGGCGCACGCTCAAGGAGACCGATGATGGTGAAGAACCCGCTCCGGGACGAACTCGACGACATACTCAAACGTATCGGGGACGCAGCTTACCAACGCGGCTGGGCGGATGCGATCAAGCACGTCATGTCGGCTGCGCAGTCCGCGCAGTCAGCATCAGCCAAAGTCCAAGATGTGCCGGGTGCACGAACGCGGCGCAAGGTTGGATACGGCGCCATTGGTACGGTGATTGAGTTGTGCCTCGATGCGTTCGACTATCGCGGCATTTCGCCTGTGGACGTTGTCGAGCACGGTCGTGAGGTGTTTGGCGAAGAGCTGGTGGAGTTTTCTGTTCGCGGGCGCCTAAATCGCATGGGTAGGCGCGGTGATCTTAGAAGCGAACGTGGACGCTGGTTCCGTGTTCGGCAGTCCGAGGGGGTTGTCGAACAGGAAACCGGGGACGGCGACGCGTCCCCGGCCGATGAACTCGATCTCTACAGGAGGCACCATGCCGCCGCCTGAGATGTAGCCCGGCCGCCTTGACGATCCGACTTGCGGCCGGGCTTAGCCCGAGGGTCGGGCCACCGGGAAGGAGGTATCAGCTCCTTTCCCGGTGGTGGGCGAAGCCCCTAACCCCTATGGGCGCGTGCCGAAACTGGTAGACGGGCCAGCTTTGGATGCTGGTGGGCTCCCTGCTAGCCCGTGCGGGTTCGATCCCCGCCGCGCCCATTTCTTACCTATCACCTCGCGGCTGGCGAGGCAACGGAGTTCGTACTGATGGCAGCGATCGTCAATGTGCCAGCCTACATCTCGTTTCAGGCGGAAGTGAACCCATCGACTTCGGAAGCTCTTCTAAGCGTCGTCGCGAAGCAGATACAAGATGGTCACCGTCACATACACCTTCTCTTGTCCACCCCGGGCGGAAACACGAACAACGGAATTGCCATTTATAACACGCTCAGGGCACTACCAATCCAGCTAACGACGTACAACGTCGGGACTGTGAATTCTATAGGCAACGTGATTTATCTCGCGGGAGAGGCCCGCTACGCCTGCGTCACCTCAAGCTTCATGTTTCACGGCGTCGGATTCGACCTCCGGCAACCAACACGATGGGAGGAGAAGGATCTGATGGAAAAACTCGACAACCTCCGAAACGATCAAGGTTTAATCGCGGAGATCATCAGCCAAAGGACAAACATTGACCCCGAGGAAGCGAACAGGCTTTTCCTCCAGGCTGCGTTCCTCAGGGCGGAAGAGGCGAAAACCAAGGGCATTGTTCATGACATCATGGACGCTCAGGTGCCGGAAGGCGCACCCTTCCTTCAGCTTGTGTTCCAAAGGTAGGGCGTCGTTCCCGCTCGGATCGAGAGCCCAAACTGGCGTATGCATTGGCTTACCTCCCCTTCAGCGGAGCCTCGCGCATACCACGAACATGATAAATAGTCAATTTCACTAAGTTAGCTAAAAATCAGTTGTTTCTTGGGTTCTCGCGAGTCAGCTTCGGTGTCGGTTGAGAGCAACGACCGTGAGCTCGTCATCTGCCACTGCGAATCTTTCAGCGAAACGAAACTCATCCCAATGACGGTATGCGTGCCACTTAATACGCGATGAAACGATTTATGCGCGGTCGCTCAACAACGCAACGCATGATCAGACAGGTTGCGAAAGGAGGCGCAACCGATGGAGTTGGAACCAAATGAGGCGGCGCCTACCGCCCCACTCACTGGAAACGCGTCAAGCGGCTGGCCGCAGCGAAGCTGCTCTCGGTCGATCAAGCGGCTATGGTGGCGGTTGGTGGGCAGACGGGGAGCCATGATCTGCGGGGCATCGATCTTGAGCCGGTGCCGTCTTCGATCGCCGCGCTCTTGATGGAATTCCTATGAGCAGGTATATTTGCCCGCGCGGCCGGTTCCTGAGGCAAAGTGGCGGACGGTGAGCGTATCGCTGTCGCGAGAAAGAGCCAAACGAACCCAGCGCGCGGGAAAACCAAACGAACCCAAGACCCGCGGAAATGCTGGGGAAATCGCCGCTATGCGCCGAGGAGACGATCGCTAGCCGCTCGTTCGCCGGGCACCGGTTCGACCCATCATCGGTGGCAGGGCGCAAACCCGTTGCCAGCCCTTGGGGTTCACGCGCTGCCGATCTGGATGCCGGTCAGGAAGACGAGAAAGCCGCCGACCACGACCTGGAACGCCGCCGAGAGGAACGGCGTGTCCATGAAGCGATTGCGGATCCAGGCGATCAGCCCGAGCTCGGCCCTCGGGGCAAATCGGGGGAAAGATGAGCGTTTCCAGTGCCGCCGAAGACCGAACGAACCAAGGAGTTAGGCGAAGTCACAATCGGTTAGCGATTTAAGGTCGCGATTGGCCCGCGCGAGCCCTTTCCACTGTCTGACAACTCTTTAGGTCCAGTCCTAGTGCCAGAGTTGGTGCTCGCGGCCGGCGTGCCGGCAAGGGTGAAGACTTCGTCCGTCTCGCATAGTATGGATTACGGCCATGCCGAGGGCGTCGACCACATGATTGTTCCGGGTTGCCTGGTCGCTTTTCTGCTTCCGATCCTTGGCGCCGTGTTGGGGCATTGGCTCGATGGCAGTACAGGCGGCGTTTGGGGCCTCGTGATCGGCTTCGGGCTCGGCTGTGCGCTTACGGGCCTGTTCGGCTGGCTGATGGTCAAGGTCAAAGAAGAGTGAAGCGTGGGGGCAGGCTCGGAACCGAAATCCCGAGCGGTCTCACGCGCTGCCGATCAGGATGCCGGTCAGGAACACAAGCAAGCCGCCGACCACGACCTGGAAAGCCGCCGCGAGGAACGGCGTGTCCATGAAGCGATTGCGGATCCAGGCGATCAGTCCGAGCTCGACCACGACCACCGCCACCGCGATCGTGGTGGCGACATGGAAACTGGGGATCAGGTAAGGCAGCGTGTGGCCGAGCCCGCCGAGCGCGGTCATCAGGCCGCAGACCAGGCCGCGCAGCCAGGGCTTGCCGCGCCCGGTGAGGCTGCCGTCGTCGGAGAGGGCCTCGGCGAAGCCCATGCTGATCCCGGCGCCGATCGAGGCGGCGAGGCCGACCACGAACGCATCCCAGCTGTCGCGGGTGGCGAAGGCCGCGGCGAACAGCGGCGCCAGCGTCGAGACCGAGCCGTCCATCAGGCCCGCGAGACCCGGCTGCACGACCTGCAGCAGGAACAGCCGCCGGCGGGTCTCGTCCTCCTGCGCGCGCACACCGGCCGGCAGATTTTCGGCGATGGACTGCTCCGCGAGGAGTTCGTGGTGGCGCTCCGCCTCGGCCAGATCGCCGAGCAACTGCCGGATGCCGGCATCGCTGCAGCGCTGGGCGGCGCGCAGGTAGAAGCGCTGGACCTCGAGCTCCATTACCTCGGCCTGCTGGCGCACCTTCTCGAGGCCTAACGGGCGGACCAGCCAGAGCGGCTTGCGGGCAACGAAGCCACGCACGTCCTCGCGCCGGATCAGCGGGATATGCTCGCCGAACTTCTGGCGATGCAGCTCGATCAGGCGGTGCCGATGCGTGCTCTCCTCGGCCGCCATGTCGCGAAAGATCTGCGCCGATGCCGGATAGTCGTCGCGCAGACCCTGCGCGTAGCTCTCGTAGATGCGCTGGTCCTCTTCCTCGAGCGTGATGGCGAGCGCCAGGGTCTCCTGCTCCGAAAGATCCGAGAAGTTCTTCATCCGTTGGCCTCTGGTCCAGTCAAGGGGATGGAACGTTCGCTCGATCAGTTCTGTCCGAGGCGGGAATTCCCGGCTGGGAGCCCGCGCGGACAGGCCCTGGCGCCAGCCTCGGGGTCCGATCCCCTTCTCTCTCGTTAAGGCGAACATCGTGATGCCGGTCAAGCTTCCTTCCATAGCCACCGCCCACCGGAGGTCGCCGCTGATTGCTGCGTGATAGCGAGTACTTCACCAAGCCGCGCCAGACCAGCGATCGCAGCGATTCCGTCGCCGCTGCCGGCGCGACGTTTTCGCCGTCGCCCCAAGGATATGCCTGGGCCTATAGTGAGCGCCGATGCTCGACGGCGCACCCACGACCTCTCCACGTCCTACCGATCGGACTGCCGTCGCTCCAAGCGACGACGCGGTTGTTGAGCTGGCCAACGCTGGCGGCGAGGCCCCGATTGTTCTGCTCTGTGATCATGCGGGCCGCCGAATCGCGCCCTGGCTGGGCAATCTCGGCCTGCCTGAGCACGAGCTTGCGCGCCACATCGGCTGGGACATCGGCGCCGCCGACATCACCCGGCGTCTTGCGCAGCTGCTCGATGCGCCGGCCCTGCTCTGCCACGTCTCGCGTCTGGTCATCGACCCGAACCGCAAGCCGGGTGATCCGTCGTCGATCCCGGCGATCAGCGACGGCACCTTCGTGCCCGGCAATCAGGACCTCGCGCCGGAGGAGGTGCGCCGGCGTCTCGCCTACGCCTTCGTGCCCTATCATCGCGCCGTCGCCCGGCAGATCGCAGGCCTGCGACGCCGCCACGGCATTCCGGTGATCATCTCGATGCACAGCTTCACGCCGCGCATGGGCCACAGCTGGCGGCCCTGGGACGTGGCGGTGCTATGGGACGACGACGCGCGCCTCGCGCGGCCGGTGCTCGATCGCCTGCGCCGTGACCCTGCCCTGCATGTCGGCGACAACGAGCCCTATTCGGGCCGCTATCCGGTCGGCTACTCGATCCCCTTCCATGCGGTTCGACCGCGCCTGCCACACAATCACGTTCGAGGTGCGCCAGGATCTGATCGAGACCTCTGAACAAGCGGCGGCATGGGCAGTGCGGCTCGCAGAAGTCTTGCGCGAACCGCTTTCTGACCCCAAGCTCTACCGCCTGAACGGCAAATAGAGCAGCGCAGACAACCATGCCATTGACCCCACCGTCGCTCAGCCTGGGCATAGAGGAGGAATACCTTCTGGTTGATCCGACCAGTCGCGACCTGGTCGCCTCGCCGCCCGAGGGATTTATGGTGCGCTGTGTCGAGCGGCTCGGGGACCCGCGTGACCAACGAGCTCCTCCAGGCGCAGGTCGAGGTCGACACCCGGGTCTGCCTCACTGTTGCCGAGTCCCGGCGCGACCTGGTCGAGCTGCGGACGGCGATCGCCGAGACCGCGCGCGAATTCGGCATGGCGATGATCGCGTCGTCGACCCATCCCTTCGCCAACTGGCGCGTCCAGCGCCGGGTCGACAAGGAGCGCTACAACATCCTCGCGCGCGACATGGCGGCGCTCGCGGAGCGCATGGTGATCTGCGGCATGCACATCCACGCCGGCATCGAGGACGAGGAACTGCGCATCGATTTGATGAACCAGGCGACCTATTTCCTGCCCCACCTGCTGGCGCTCTCGACCTCGTCGCCGTTCTGGGAGGGCCACGCGACCGGCCTCAAGGCCTATCGGCCGACCATCTTCGGCGATCTGCCACGCAGCGGCCTGCCCGAGCATTTCGCCAGCGCCGACGAGTGGCATGCGCATGTTGCATCAGCTCGCAGCAGACCGGCCTCTGCGATGATGCCACCAAGATCTGGTGGGACGTCCGGCCGAGCGTCAGGTTTCCGACCCTAGAGTTGCGGATCTGCGACATCTGCACCCGGCTTGAGGATGCGATCACGATCGCGGCCCTCTGGCAGTCGATCCTCGCGACCCTCTACCGCCTGCGCGCGGGCAACCAGACCTGGCGTCGCTATCGCCGCACGCTGGTAGAGGAGAACAAGTGGCTCGCCCAGCGCTACGGCATCAGCGGCGAGCTTGCCGACTACGGCGTCCTCGCCTGTAAGCCCGTCGGCGCCCTTGTGGAGGAGCTGATCGAGCTGGTCCGCGACGAGGCCGCGCGGCTTGGCTGCCTGAGCGAAGTCCTGCGCGCGCGCGAGATCCTCGACCGCGGCACCAGCGCCGACCGCCAGCTCGCGGTCTGGGCGAAAGCGCTGGCTGAGGGTGCTACCGAGCGCGAGGCGGCCATGGCCGTGGTTGACTGGCTGATCGTGGAGACCATGGTCGGGGTAGCACCCGATGCGGCGGCGACCGCGCCGGTGCCGTTTGCCAAACCGACCGCGAGCGCTACCACAAGCGTCCAGCAGGCATCATGAGGGCAGATCGGATGGCCGAGATCAGCGAATTGGATGCACGTACCCGAACCGAGCTCGAGGCGGCGGCCTTTCGCACGCTGATCGAGCATTTCCGCGCCCATCCCGACGTCCAGAACATCGACCTGATGAATCTCGCCGGCTTCTGCCGCAACGGCCTCAGAAGTGATCCGCGCGGCGGCCGAGGAGCGCGGCCTTGACCTCTCTTACGAGCAGGCCCGGGAGATCATCTACGGCATGCCCTACGCCGAGTGGAAGGCCAGGCACCAGACCGAAGCCACGCCCGCCCAGCAGGCGAAATTCGCCAAGAACCACGCCGAGCACGGTTGAGCTGTCGAAGCCCCGCCCGACCGCGCGGGGCAGCATTTCACAACTCGGGATCGCTGAGATTTCTAGCTTTGCCCAACCAGCCCGGCATCATCGCTCGAGGTCCGAAAGCAGCTGCGCCACGAGAGTCGGGACGAGTTCGCTCGCCGGCCCC
>CAWFGZ010000045.1:0-67972 GCA_963815435.1 uncultured Alphaproteobacteria bacterium | reverse complement strand
GCGGCGGGTTTGCCTCACCCGGCGACCCAGAAGGCCTTTTCGAGGTCGGTGAAGTCGCTCGGCGGCCCCTCGAACTTGTTGCGCCCGAGCTCCAGCACGTAGACGTAGTCGGCAATCGCGAGCGCCTGACGGATCTCCTGGTCGACCAGCAGGATCGTAAGGCCATCCCGATCGCGCAGCTCGACCAGCATCTGGTAGACCTCCTCCGCCAGCATCTTCGAGAGCCCGGCGGTCGGCTCGTCCACCAGCAGCACCTTCGGGTCGGCCATGAGCGTGCGGCCGATCTCGACCATGCGCTGCTGGCCGCCGGACAGCTCGCCGGTGATCTGCCGGCGCTTCTCGCTTGCAGAATCGGAAAGCGCGTGTAGTTCCGCTCGATGCCTTCTTTGCACCCGCTTGCGGTCGCGACGGAAGGTCCAGCCGCCGAGCTCCAGGTTCTCCTCGACCGACATGTGATGAAAGATGCCGGGCTGCTGCGGGATGTAGGCGAGGCCCTTGTCGATCCGCCCATAGGTGGGCACGTCGATCATGCTTTCGCCATCGAGCAGCATGTCACCCGAGAACGGCTTCAGGAAGCCGAAGATCGCCTTCAGCGCCGTCGACTTGCCGACCCCGTTGGCGCCGAGGATCGTGGTGATGCGCCGCGCGCGCGCGACGAGGCTGAGGTCGAGCAGGATGTTGAGGTCGCGGTAGTAGCCGACGTCGAGGTGCCGCGCTTCCAGCGTTCCGGCCATCGCCGCCTACTCCCGGCGCCGGCTCCCGGCGCGGCCTCCGCCGCTCCGTCCTCGGTCTGCCCGAGATAGGCCTCGATCACCGCCGCATCGCGCTTCACCTCCTCCGGCGGGCCGTCGGCGATCAGATCGCCATAGTCGAGGACCAGGAGCCGCCGGCTCAGCGTGAAGATCGATTCCATCTGGTGGCTGATCAGAATGATCGCCTTGCCCTCGCGGTTCACGCGCTGGATGTAGCGGTAGATGACCTCCATGAGGCGCGGATGCACGCCGGCGAACGGCTCGTCGAGGATGATGATCGCGGGATCCAGCATCATCAGCCGGCCGAGCTCGAGCAGTTTCTGCTGGCCGCCCGAGAGCGCGCGCGCGTATTCGTTGCGCAGGTGGTCGATGGTGAGGAAGGCCAGCACCTCCATCGCCTTCTCGTCGAAGGCGCGGCGGTGCGCGCCGAGGTTCATGGCGAGCGCCGGCACCAGGAGGTTCTCGAGCACGGTCATGCGGCGGAAGGCGCGGGTCACCTGAAAGGTGCGCCCCAGCCCGGCCTGCGCCACCCGATAGGGCGGCAGGTGGTCGATGCGGGCGCCGTTCAGATAGACCGTGCCGCTCGACGGCTTGATCGCGCCGTCGAGGACGTTGGTCAGCGTCGTCTTGCCGGCGCCGTTCGGGCCGATCAGGCCGACCAGCTCCGGGCCCTCGATGCGGAACGAGACGCCCTTCAGCACGTGCAGGCCGCCAAAGCGCTTCTGGACGGTGTTGACCTCGAGCCGGATCATGGCGCGTTTTCCGGGTCGCCGTCGGCCGGGCGGTAGTCCGCCGCCACGCGCCTCGCCACCGTCTCGCGCGCGATCGCCGCCCGCTCGAAGCGCAGCAGGACGGTCTGGAGCAGGCCGTTGCGCCAGAAGCGCAGCGTCAGCATCAACAGCAGCCCGAAGAAGACGAGGCGCCAGATCGACATGTCGATCCGTACGCCGCCATGCCAGAAGTCGGTGCGCAGGAACTCGAGCGCGAACTGGATCAGGATGGCGCCGATCGCCGCGGCTGACGATGCTCTCCATGCCGCCGATCACGGCCATGGCGATGACCAGGCTCATCTGCAGGATGATCAGGATGTTGGGCGTGATGATGCCGATGTAATGGGCCTGCACGGCACCGGCGGCGGCCGCCATCATGGAGGTGATGACGAAGACCAGGATCTTGTAGCGCACGGTGTGCACGCGCCAGCGCCTCTGCCGCGTCCTCGTCCTCGCGCAGCGCGCGGATGAAGAGCCCGAAGCGCGAGCGCGTGAGCCAGCCCATGATGGCGAGGCAGGCGAGGAAGAGGAGCAGCATGGCGTAGTACGGCGGCAGCTTGTCGGTCGGGTCGAAATAGGTGCCGAACAGCGTGACGCCAGTGGGGAAACAGCGGCTGCAGCTCGAGGCCCGCCTGGCCGCGGGTGACCGGGATCTCGGCGCTGATCACGGCGCGCACGATCTCGGAGAAGCCGACGGTGAAGAGCGCAAGGTAGGCCGCGCGCAGGCGCAGCACCAGCGCGCCGATCAGGAAGCCGAACAGGCCGCCGGCGAGGATGCCGAGCAGGATGCCGAGCCAGAGCGGCGGCCGCGTGACGAGCGCGTCCGCGGGCCAGCCCGCTTGCGCCGTCTCCAGGCAGCTCTTCGTGCCGCGCGCGAGCGCCGATCGGGTCGAGGACGACCAGCCAGTGCCCGCCGAGCGGGATCTCGGCGCAGAGGCCCGTCGGCAGGCTCGTGATGTAGATGTAGTTGTCGAAGAGCCCCGCCGTGTAGGCGCCGATCGCCATGAACGCCATGTGGCCGAACGAGAACTGCCCGGCGTAGCCGGCCAGCAGCGCCCAGCTCGACGCCAGGATGGCGTAGAAGAAGGCGGTGATCCACAGGTGCATCACGTAGCTGTAGTTGGTGCCGCCATAGACCAGCGGGAACAGCAGGAGGAACAGAACCGCCAGTGCGCCCAGCAGCTGATGCAGCGCGGTCGGATCGTCATGCCTGGCGCCCGAACAGTCCGGTCGGCTTGAGAAGCAGGACCAGCGTCAGGATGATCATGCCGTAGGCGGGCAGATAGGCGGCGGCGCGCGTGGGGTCGGGGATGCAGCCGGTGCCCACCGCCTCGACCAGGCCCAGGATGATGCCGCCGAGAAAGGCGCCCGGCAGCGAGCCCAGCCCGCCGAGGACGATGATGACGAAGGAGCGCAGCGCCGGCAGCATGCCAACCTGCGGCAGCCAGGAGAACGCCTGCACCAGCGTCGCGCCGGAGATGCCGGCCAGCATGCTGCCGAGCGCGAAGGCGAGCATGTTCATGCGGTCGGGATTGATGCCCGCGACCGCCGCCGCCTGACGGTCCTGCGCCACCGCGCGCAGCGCCTTGCCGGTCCAGGTCCGGTACAGGAACACCAGCAGGAGGATCAGCATCAGGATCGAGATCAGCGCCGCGATGAAGCGCGGGTTCGAGATCGAGATCGTGTCGAACAGCGTGAGGTTGCCCGAGGTGGTGCGGATCAGCCACGGGTCGGCGGCGCTCGGCAGGCGCACGCGCGGGAAGTCGAAGAAGCGCGGCGCCTTGACCGGGTTGGCGCCGACCAGCGCCTGCACGAGGTACTGCAGGAAGAAGGCGAGGCCGAAGGTGACCAGGATCGCGTACTCGACCGGCCGCTCGACCTGGCCCGTGATACATGGGCGTGAGGAACATGCGCTCGAAGACGGCGCCGATCGCGAAGGTGACGAGACAGGCGGCGAACACCGCGAGCAGGGGATTGATGCCCGGGAACCAGACCGCGGTCATGTAGTACACGACCATGCCGCCGATCATGTAGAACTCGCCGTGCGCGAAGCTGACGACGCCCAGGATCGAGAAGATCAGCGCGAGGCCCAGCGCCATGAGGCCGTAGATCGTGCCCATGACCAGCCCGTTGGCGAGCTGCGATACGACGAAGGAGGCGCTGGAGACGCAGATGTTGTCCGGATAGGCGAACGCGAAGGCGGCCGCGAAAAGAGACGATCGCCAGCGCGCCGGCGGCGAAGGTCCAGCGCGGCGGGACCGTCGGGCGTGCGCCGCCAGAGCGGCACGAGCCCGACGGGCCCGGTCGCGGCGCCGAGCATCGCCCCGACCAGGCGCGCGCGCGAGACGTCGAGATCGCGGCGCAGATAGAAGCGCGGTGTCGCCACGCCGCCGATGCGCGCGCCCAGACGACCATCCACAGCACGACCCACCAGAAGAGCGCCTCGTGCTGCATGGCTCAGGCCGCCGCAACGGTCGGCCGACGCGCCCACAGGCGGAGCGGCGGGGCGACGGCCCGCCGCCCCGTCACGCCCGTGCTCACTGGTTCACGAAGACCGCGTCGCCGGTCTTGTAGCGTGTCCGGGTAGACGACGGGCGCCGCCGTCGAATCCTGCTGCGGCTCCTGGTACTGCACGCATCGTCATCGCCGGGTTCGGGAACTGGTGCCACCACTTGTCGGCCTTGCCGGCGGCGTCCGGCGGGTTGGCGCGGTTACCGGGAAGGTGATGTCGCCGAGCGCGCCGTCGTACTTGATGCTCTCGAGCGCATCGACGATGATCGCCGCCGATCCGTCGCTGCCCGCCTGCCCGATCGCCTTGGCGAGCAGCCGGATCGAGTCGTAGCCCTCCATGGCGTAGGACTCGGCCGCCTCCTTGCCGGTCGCTTCTTGTATTTCTCGACGAACGCCTTGGTCACGTCGTTGTAGGCGGCCACCGGGAGCCCGATGCGGGTGATGAAGCAGTCGTTGCCGTCGGGCACGTTCTGCCAGTAGGACTTGCTCTCGAGCGCCTCCTGGTCGCAGTAGAAGGGGATCTCCTGCGGCCCGATGCCGGCGTCGGCCGCCTGCTGGGTGAAGTTGTAGGAGGCCTCGCCGGTCAGCAGCGTGATGATCATGTCGGGCTTCTCGGCCTTCACGCGCTGGATGATGCCGATGAAGTCCTGGGTGCCGATGTCGACCGTGAAGGTGATCGAATTCGATCCCGGCCTCCTTGAGCCCCGCCCCGGTCTCCTGCGCCGCCGGGATGCCGTAGTCGGTGTTCTCGGTCACGATCACCACCTTCTTGACGTCCGGCACGAGTGGAGGCGAGCTTCGCGAAGACAGCGCCGAGACCTCCGAGCTCAGCGGCGCGATGCGGAACACCTGCGGCAGCTTCTCCGCCGTGATCTGGTCGTTCCAGGTCTCGGCGAAGACGACCGGGATGTGGTTCTCGGGGCGACCTTCATGACGCGAGCCCGACCGAGCTGTGATAGCCGCCGCCGACCGCGACCACCCCGTCCTGGTTGATCAGCTTCTCCATCACCGCGACGCCGCGCTCGGGCAGGCCCTCGGTGTCGGCCACGACGAGCTCGATCTGGCAGCCGAGCACGCCGCCGGCCGCGTTGATCTCGTCGACTGCGATCAGCATGGCGTCGCGCATCGCTTCGCCGCCGGTGACGGCGCCCGGCGCGGAGAGGGGTGCCAGGCCGCCGAGCTTGATCGGGCAGTCGGCCGCTGACGCCGTCCCGGCGGTGCCGAGGACGGCGAGCAGGGTCGCGCCGCACCAAAGTCCGTTACGCATGATCGTGCTCCCTTTTGGTTGCCTCTCTGATTGTCGCCGCACCAAGCCGGCCATCAGCCGGCTTCGGCGGCTGTCCCGTCGACATCTTGCCACCTCCGCGCGCTCATCGCCAGCATGTCTAACCGGCCGGCCCAACAGGACCGACATCGGTGACCCCTGGACCAACCACGGGAACCGTTCCAACTTCAGAGCGCGACCATAGCGTCTAGGCCTCGAGGGGATGACAGCGAGCTTCGGCGACGGCGGACCGGGCAGAAGAGCTGCGGGCCTGAAATCCAGGTGCGTCATCGAAAGCGGAGGACCGCTCCGCTCGGGCATGCCGCCCGCGGATGCGTGGCGCGATGCGTGACTTGTCGGGCGAGCCGCGGGCGAGATACTCTGGGCTGAGCAGAGGGAGCAGCGGCATGCGGCGTCACCATGACATGGGCGGCCAGCCGGCTGGGCCGGTCGAGCGGAGCGAGCACGACTATGCGCTCTGGGAGAAGCGGGTCGACGCCATCCTGCACCTGCTCACGAGCCGCCGATGCCGGGTCATCACCGTCGACGAGCTCAGGCGCGGGATCGAGGAGCTCGGCCCCGGCGCCTACGATGAGATGAGCTACTACCAGCGCTGGATCGCTTCGATCACCGAGAACCTGCTCGAGAAGGGTGTGCTCACGGTCGACGAGCTCGGCCGCAGGATGGCAGCGATCGAAGCTCGCTGGCGTGCCGAAGGCCGGCCGAAAGGGTCGGCGCCCGGAGTAGAGCGGTGAGCGATGCGTTCGTGATCGGCGAGCAGGTGCGGGTGCGAAGCGCCCGGCCGCCCGGCCACGTCCGCACCCCTTACTTCGTGCGCGGCAAGCGTGGCGTGATCGAGAGCGTGCTGGGCGCTTTCGCCAATCCCGAGGAGCTGGCCTACGGCCGGGACGGCCTGCCGAAGCGCGCGCTCTATCGGGTGCGCTTTCGCCAGAGCGAGCTCTGGCCGGACTATCCGGGCGCGGCGCCGGACACTGCGGTTGTCGACATCTTCGAGCACTGGCTCGAGCCAGAGAAGGAGGCCGGGACGTGACGGCAGAACCGCAGCATCAGGGTCACCACGGTCACCATCACCACCCGCATCCGAAGCAGCCCGACCTCGAGGACCAGCCCTTCGATCACTACCAGCTTCTGACCGAGGCGGTGGGCGAGCTTTTGATCGAGAAGGGCCTGTTCGCGGCCGCGGATCTGCGCCGGACGCTCGAGGCGATCGATGCCCGCTCACCGGCCGAAGGCGCCAGGCTGGTCGCGCACGCCTGGATCGACCCGGCCTTCAAGGCGCGGATGCTGGAAGACGTCAACGCGGCCGCCCTCGACCTCGGCATCGAGGCGGGCGCGATCCCGATCCGGGCGCTCGAGAACACCCCTGCTCTCCACAACGTCGTCGTCTGCACCCTCTGCTCCTGCTATCCGCGCGGTCTGCTCGGCCTGCCGCCCGACTGGTACAAGGCGCGCGCCTACCGCTCGCGCGCGATTCGCGAGCCGCGCGCGGTGCTGGCCGAGTTCGGGACCCGCATCCCGGATGAGGTCGAGATCCGGGTGCACGACAGCACGGCCGATCTCCGCTACCTGGTGCTGCCGATGCGCCCGCCCGGCACCGGGGCCCTTGGGGAGGCGGAGCTTGCGGCATTGGTCACCCGCGACTGCATGATCGGCACCGCGGTCCCTGAGGCACCACGTCCGTGACCCTTCGGACCGGCGACGACTATCGGGCGAGCCTGCGCGATGGCCGCGCGGTCTGGATCGAGGGCGAGCGGGTGAAGGACGTCCCGAGCCACCCGGCGTTCAGGCCGATCGTCGATGCCCGGGCGCGGATCTATGACCTGGCGCACGAGCCCGCTCTCGGCGATCTTCTGGCCTACGCCGACCCCGAGAGCGGCGAGCGCCGGCTGGTCGCGCACAAGCTGCCGCGGGCGGCGGCCGACTGGCAGGCCAAGCGCGCCGCGGTCGAGGCGACCCTCGACGATCTCGCGGGCGTGGTCATCCGCGTCGGCGACGAGACGGTCGGCGAGCTTTGGTCGCTCTACGACGGCCAGGACGTCCTGAACGAGGTCGACCCGCGCTTTGCCGACAACATCCGCCGCCAGGTCGCGCTGGTCGAGGCGGGCGATGTGTTCCACGTCTCGGCCAACACCGACCCCAAGGGCGATCGCTCCAAGCGGCCGCAGGAGCAGGACCCCGACATGCTGCTGCATGTGGTCCGCGAGACCGATGCCGGGATCGTGGTGCGCGGCGCCAAGTACGAGACCGCAGCCGCCTACGCGCACCAGGCCTTCGTCAAGCCGACCATCGCCAACTGGGGCGATGCCGAGCTTTCCGACTACGCGGTCGGCTTCATCGTGCCGATGAACGCCGAGGGCCTCAGGCACATCTGCCGCGCGGGCTTCGCCGGCCGGCGCCCGCTCGAGGACTATCCGATCGCGAACCGCTTCGACGAGGTCGACACGCTGCTCGTGTTCGACGACGTGCTGATCCCCTGGGAGGACGTGCTGTTCTACCGGCACACGCGGGCGGCGGGCTTCATCCGCTCCTGCCTGCACCGCTACAGCGCCTTCCCGTTCGTCCAGCGCATTCAGCGCCTGGCCGAGCTGATGATCGGCGCCGCGCTGTTCAACCTCCGCCAGACCGGGCTCGAACAGCAGCCGGCGGTGCGGGAGAAGCTCGCCCAGCTCGCCTGCTACCGCGAGACCATCAACGCGCATCTGACCGCAGCGATCGCCGCGGCCGAGCCGAGCCCGGCGGGCCTCCTGATGCCGAACCAGGCGCTGCTCTATACCGGCCGGGTGCGCGCCTGCTCGGAGCTGCCGGCGATGATGCACCTCGCGCGCGAGCTCTGCGGCGGCCAGATCTGCCTCACCCCGGACTGGGCGAGCTTCGCGAGCCCGGAGACCAGGCCCTGGCTGGACAAGTTCTACAGCGTCAACGAGGCCTGGCGAGCCGAGGACCGCTTCCGGCTGCTCGCCTTCGCGCGCGACCTTCTGAACTCGGACTACGCCGGCCACCGGCTGACCTTCGAGCTGTTCGCCCAGTCGCCGCCCTTCGCGCACCTGAACGCGGTCTATGCAAATTTCGACTGGCAGCGCGCGCTCGATCTGGCCCATAAGGCCGCGGGCCTCTCCGAGCGGGTGCGCTGAGGCCGCGCGGTCTCTGGTCGCTTGTTAGCCGAGGCGCGTTAACGTTTTCTTCAGGTGGTCGATGGGACTGTAGGAATATGTACCTAGCGAAGGCTGAACCGGTCAGTGTGTCGGCCGCGGCCGCCCGAATCTTGAAGGCGGGATATGAGCCACGAGCGCCTGCGTAAATTCAACACCCGCGACACCTACCCCGAGCAGCGACTGGACAACGACCTCTGCCAGGTGGTCAAGGCGCGCGGCACCCTGGTCTTTCTGCGCGGCCAGGTCGGCCAGGACCTGAGCTCCAGCGCCAGCGTCGCGATCGGCGACCCGGCCGGCCAGGCCGAGCGCGCCATGGCCAATGTCGCTGAACTGCTCGCGGAGGCCGGCGCCCGCCTCGAGGACATCTGCAAGCTCACCATTTACCTCACCGACCCGCGCCATCGCGAGCCGGTCTACCGTGCGGTCGGCCGCTGGCTGAAGGGCGTCTTCCCGGTTTCGACCGGGCTGGTCGTCTCGGCGCTCGCGCGGCCCGAATGGCTGGTCGAGATCGACGTCATCGCGGTCATCCCCGACCAGCGCGGAACGGAGCCAAGGCCATGACCTTTTCGATCGTCGCTCTCGACCAGGGAACCGGGGCGCTCGGGGTCGCGATCACCTCGTCCTCGATCGCGGTCGCGAGCCGCTGCGCCTTCGTGCGCGCAGGCATCGGCGCGGCGCTGAGCCAAAACGTCACCGACCCGCGCCTCGGCCCGCAGGCACTCGACCTGATGGCCGAGGGTCTCAGCGCGGTCGACGCCCTGGTCCGGGTCGCGCGCGAGGCGGAGCACATCGCCTGGCGCCAGCTCGGCGCGATCGACCGGAACGGCGGCACCGCGCACTACACCGGCGCCAAGGCGCTCGGGACCCATGCCGCGGCGGTCGGCAAGGGCTGCGTCGCCCTCGGCAACCTGCTCGCGAACCGGCGCGTGCCGGCGGCGATGATCGAGGCGTTCGAGAGCACCTCGTGCCATCTCGCCGAGCGCCTGTTGGCCGCCCTCGAGGCGGGTCTTGCCGCGGGCGGCGAAAACAGCCCGGTCCACTCCGCCGGCCTCCTGGTCGCGGACCGGCAGCCCTGGCCGGTGGTCGACCTGCGGGTCGACTGGTCCGAGCAGCCGCTTGCGGCGCTGCGCGAGCTCTGGACCGCCTACGCGCCGCAGCTCGACGCCTACGTCACCCGCGCTCTCGACCCCGCGGCCGCCCCCTCCTTCCGCGCGCCAGGCAATCCCTGAGCCGGAACTGGGCCGAACCATATTGCGCGTCCCGCTCGACTGGGCGGCGACCCAGAACAACCTCGGCAACGCGCTCTTGAGGCCCGGCGAGCGCGAGAGCGGCACCCAAAGGCTGCAAGAGGCTGTCGCGGCCTATCGGGCGGCGTCGGAAGTGTTTCGAGCAGCGGGCGCGGCGTACTACGTCAGCGGCACCGAGCGTAACCTCGCCCGCGCCGAGACGCTGCTCGCCGAGCGGACTGGAAACAAAGCGGCGAAGTGATTTCGGCTGGTCGACTTGACGCAGCTGTTGGAAGACCCCACACCAGCGCCATGGGTGCGGTTCCGTTCGACACGCTGGCGTTGGCACGCAAGCTGGAAGCTGCCGGGTTCGATCCGAAGCAGGCGCAGGACACGGCCGCCGCTCTGGCCGAAGTCCTGAGCGAGCAGGTCGCCACCAAGCACGACATCAACGAGCTTCGCGCCGAATTGCGCGAGTTGGAGCAACGGCTGGTAATCAAGCTCGGTGGCATGATCGCGGCCGCGGTCGCCGTAGTCGCAATTCTGGTCAAGCTGCTGTGACCCGGGTGGCAGCGTTCGAGAGCATCGTGGCGGGGATGGAAAATGCGCTCGCTTGCGCGCGTGGTGACCGGTCGCGGGGCATTGCGCATGAGGCCGAGGTGCCGGAGGTCGACATTCGCATGGTCCGCGCCAAGCTCGCGCTCTCGCAGTCGAAGTTCGCGGCGGTGTTCCGGCTCAAGCGTCGCCACCGTGCGCAATTGGGAGCAAGACTGGCGGCGTCCCGAGGGGCCGGCGCGCGTGCTGCCGACCGTGATCGACCGGGGGCCCGACGCGGTCAGGGGCGGGCGCTTGGGGGCTAGCCGATGCCTTCACATCGGCGTAGCTCGGTCCCTGGGTGGCGATCCGCGC
Source organism: uncultured Alphaproteobacteria bacterium (assembly GCA_963815435.1). GTDB lineage: Bacteria > Pseudomonadota > Alphaproteobacteria > Geminicoccales > Geminicoccaceae > DATAOG01. The sequence continues at coordinate 57,367 of CAWFGZ010000045.1, read as the reverse complement.
CGCCCCCCGGCCGACGAGGCCGACATGCTCCTGAACCTTCCGCCAGGCGCTCACGGTTCGAAGAACGCCTCCGCGCTCTCCTCGAGCAAGTCAGGCCAGAAAACCGCCACGGCGAGATCGACTGGGGCGCGCCGATCGGCAAAGAGGTCTGGTAGGGCATGCATCCGATCTGCGTCACCTGCGGCGCGCAGTTCGCGGCGTGCGAGCGGGTGCCGGAGGTCTGTCCGGTCTGCGCCGACGAGCGCCAGTTCCTCGGCTGGGCCGGTCAGGAGTGGACCACGCTCGAGGAGCTGCGGGGCGGCCATCGGCTGGCGCTTCGGGACGAGGGTGACGGTCTGCTCGGCATCGGCACGGAGCCGCGCTTTGCGATCGGCCAGCGGGCGCTCCTGGTGCCGGCCAGGCCGAGCGAGGGGCCGGGGCGGAACCTGCTCTGGGACTGCATCAGCCTGATCGACGATGCGGCGGTGCGGGTGGTCGAGGCGGCGGGCGGGCTCGGCGGGATCGCGATCTCGCACCCGCATTTCTACAGCTCGATGGTCGAGTGGAGCCGGGCGTTCGGCGGGGCGCCGATCTGGCTGCACGCCGACGATCGGGCATGGGTCATGCGGCCGGACCCGGCGATCCGGTTCTGGGAAGGCGAGCGGCTGGAGCTCGCGCCCGGCCTCACGCTCCTTCGCCTCGGCGGCCATTTCCCGGGCGGCCAGGTGCTGCATTGGGCGGATGCCGCTTCGGGCCGGGGCGCGCTGCTCACGGGCGACATCCTGCAGGTCGTGCAGGACCGGCGTTTCGTGAGCTTCATGCGCAGCTACCCGAACTTCATCCCGCTCGCGGCCGCAACGGTGCGGCGGATCGCGGAACGGCTCGAGCCCTTCGCCTTCGAGCGGATCTATGGCGGCTGGTTCGATCTGGTCGTCCGTCGTGACGCCAAGTCATACCAGCCCCATTAAGAACGGACCGTTGCCCAATCGAAGTCGCAGAGGGAGCGGATGCGGCCGGTCTCGGTGAGCAGCGCGTTCCAGGCGGTGCAGCAGGCGTCGAGGATGTCGTCATGCGTCGGCCAGAGGCGGTGGGAGAGGCAGCGCTCGCGCAGATACAGCCAGACCCGCTCGATCGCATTGAGCTCGGGCGAGTACGGCGGCAGGAACAGTGGGGTGATGTTGCCGGGTAGGGCGAGCGTCTTGGCGATGTGCCAGCCGGCGCGATCCATCAGCACGACGGCATGGGCGCCGGGGCTGACCGCCTGGGCGAGCTCGTCGAGCATCGCCTGCATCGCGGCGGCGCTGACCGTGGGCAGCACCAGGGCGACGCCGGCATCGCGCTCGGGACAGACCGCGCCGAACAGGTAGACCGCCTGGTGGCGCAGGTCGCGCACGCCACGCGGGCGCAGGCCCTTCTGGTACCATCGTCGGCAGACGCGGCCGGTCTGGCCGACCCGGGCCTCGTCCAGGAACCAGACCTCCAACTGCTCGGCGTCGGGGTGATCGCGGGCGACCTCGGCAATCAGCGCCGGGAACTTTTTTTAAAAGCCTCCTGGGCCTTGCGGTCCGCCTCGGGATGGATCGGCCGCGCCTTCTGCCAGGACAGATCGAGGTCGTGCAACAGCCGGAGCATGCCGTTCTCGCTGTAGACGACCCCGAAGCGGCCCTGCACGATCCGACACAGATCCTTGGCGCGCCACGTGCTGACGCCATCGCGCTCCGGGTCGGGCCCACGCAGCACCAACGCCCTGAAGGTCGCCAGCTGGCCCTCGTCGAGCCAGCTCGGGCGGCCGCTCTTGGGCCGATCGCGCAGCCCCTCGACGCCCTCAGCGTTGAACCGGATCACCCAGTCCCTGAGCGTCTGCCGGTCCATCCCCGCCTGACGGGCCGCTTGTCCGCGGCTCATCCCGTCCAGTGCGATGGCCACGGCGAGCAGCCGACAGGCGACCCGACCCTCGGTCTCTTGGCGCGCCAGCCGACGCAGCTCCTCGGCCGCGATGTCCTGTCGAATCGCCAATCGTGCACCCATGGCGCCGCCCCGCTGCATCAACTCGCAGCGTTACGAATCACATGTCCGCGAATTTCACAACTAGGGTGAGTCAAAACATCGCAGGGCTGGTATCAGCCCTCTGCCGCTCGGCCGAGCGTTACGTTCGGGCGCTCGAGACCGAGCGCCAAGGCTAAGTGGCGAAGAAGGCGAGCAGCTCGCTTGCGGTTTCCTCGGGACGCTCCTCGGGGAGGTAATGGCCGCAGTCGAGGGCGCGGCCGGTGACCGGGCCCGCGGCCTTCTCGCGCCAGGTGGCGAGCACGTCGAAGTGCCGCTCCATCAGGCCGCGCCGGCCCCAGAGCACGAGCAGCGGGCACTGGATCTTCCGGTCCAGATCGGCCTCGTCGTGGGCCAGATCGATCGAAGCGGCGGCCCGGTAGTCCTCGCAGGAGGCGTGGATCGTCGCCGGGTCGCGAAAGCAGCGCTCGTACTCGGCCAGCGCCTCGGGCGCGAACGCCTCGAAGGCGCCGCTCCAGCTGCCGAGCTTCTTGTGCAGGTAATAGACCGGATCGGCGCCGATCAGCCGCTCGGGCAGATCGTAGGGCTGGATCAGGAAGAACCAGTGGTAGTAGCCGGTCGCGATCGCCTGATTGGTGGCGCGAAAGATGGTGCGGGTCGGGACGATGTCGAGCACGGCCAGGCGCTCGAGCCGCTCGGGGTGGTCGAGGGCGAGGCGATGGGCGACCCGCCCGCCCCGGTCGTGGCCTGCGAGCATGAAGCGCTCGTGGCCGAGGGCGGCCATCGCCTCGACCATGTCGCGGGCGCTCGCGCGCTTGCTGTAGGCGGCGTGGTCGGGATCGGAGGGCGGCTTGCCGCTGTCGCCGTAGCCACGCAGATCGGCGGCGACGACGGTGCAGCGCGCGGCGAGCGCGGGTGCGACCCGGTGCCACATGACGTGGCTCTGCGGGTAGCCGTGGAGCAGGAGCAGCGGCGGACCCGAACCGCCGATGCGCAGGTGAATGGTCGTCTCGCTGGTCGGAATGTCGCGGATCTCGAAGCCCCGGAACATCGGCTCGCCCTCCCCCAGCCGAGCCTTGGCGCCGCCTGCGGCGCTGTCAAGCCAGCGCGCCGCGCGGGCCGCCAGAGCTCTGTTTCCGACGCATTGCTGCAATGCAAAAAACACAGTTCCAGAGACGGCATCCCATGCCCATCTTGAGATCATCGCCAGCGCCGACCGCTAGGTTCCGGGTCGACGACGCAGGCGTGAAAACCACCCGTGCTTCGAGGAGTGCCCGAGATGGCGACCCAGGTGATCACTACCCGCCGCGCCGACCTTCTGGATGGGCGCGGGCCGTCTGCTGGCCTGGGCGAGCTGTTCGCTCTGGTCAACGGCTGGCTCGCGCGACGCCGGCAATATCGGGCCACCCTCGCCGAGCTGAGTGCGCTCGATGACGAGCTGCTCGCCGACATCGGCGTCGCCCGCAGCGAGATCGAGCCGGTCGCCCGGCGCGTTGCCGGACACGCCACGCGCTGGCGCTGAGGCGGCTGCTCGGGCCAGCGGAATCGGGCCGCCGGGGCCGGTGGCTCAGAAAAGCTCGCCGGTCAACTCGGCCCGGACGTGAATGCGGAAGTCGTTGATCGCGCGCAGGCCGGCCTTCAGAAGGTCGCGCTCGCGCTCGGTCAGACCGGCGGGGTCGACGAAGTTCGAGACCGGCTGCCCGGCCTGAAAATCTGCCATCTGCTGGCGGAGCTGCAGGCCGGTGATGTGGTCGAAGGCGCCGCGCAGGTGGTCCTGGACGTCGCGTGAGAGGTCGCCCCGGGCGGCGAGCGCGTCGATCCGGGCAAGCGTGCCGGTGGCCTCGATGCTGGCGCGAAGCGCGAGCAGGCGGACCCCCTCGGCAAGCGGCAGCGTGCCCGTGTATTTCAGGTTGATCTGGCCCTTGTGCCTGGGATCTTCCCGCTCGGTCACGAGGCGGCCGAACCAGCCGACCGCGGCGCGATGATCGGCCTGGATGCCAAACATGTCGTAGAGGAACAGGGGGCTCGCGCGGGCGAGTTGCAGAATTGTCCGGCGCAGCTCGTCGGCCAGGCGGCTCTCACCGTACACGCTCTGAAAATCGAACAGAATGTCGCAGAACCTGAGCGCCGCTTCGCTGCGCCGTCGGACCCAGCGGGTCACCTGCTGGCGCCATTGCGCGGCAGTCTTGCGCCAGACCGGGTTGATCGCCATGACGCCCCCGCGACAGAGCGGAAAACCGAGCTGATCCAGCTGGGCGGTCAGCCGATCGGCGAGCTCGATGAAGAAGGCATCGATCCGGGCGTGCTCGCTGTCCGGGTAATCGTCGAGGATGAAGCCGTTGTCCTGGTCGGGGAACAGATAGCTCTCGCCGCGTCCGCCCGAGCCCATGACGATCGTCGAGAAGGCGACCGGGGGCGCGCCCCAGCCGGCCGCCCGCATGGCGTCGAGATTGAGCGCGAGGACGCGCCGGTAGATGTCGTTGTTGATCGCGGAGATCAGGCTCTGGATCTCGGGCGCCGGCACGCGGTCGGCGAAGAGATCGGCGGCGAGTTCGACCTCGGCCGCCTTGACCTCGCGCAGCCCCTCGAGCGTGGTCTCGTGGGTCAGGCGGTCGATGTGCTCGACCAGGCCCGCGTTGGCGATGGCGAGCGCGTCGTGCAGATAGAGCATGCCCGCGAGCGCGCCCCCGGCATCGACCACCGGCATGTGGCGCAGGCGCAGGCGGCGCATGACGCCGATCGCTTCGTAGAGCGGCTGCTCGACGCTGACGGTGGCGACCGGGCGGGTCATCAGGGCGGCGACCGGCTGGTCGCCGACCGGGCGCCCGGCGATCTTCCGGGTCACGTCCTGCTCGGTCAGGATGCCGGCGATCCGCTGTCCGTCGTCCAGGACGACCGCGGCCGAAGCGCCGGCTTCGGTCATGCGGGCGACCACCTGGAGGCCCGACAGATCGCCCGGCACGACCACGGGCGGCGCCTGAATGTGATCGCCGACGCGGCGCCGAAACGCTGCGGTCTGGGAATGCGCCACGTTTCCTCTCGCCTCGACCCGAGGCCGCGAATTTAAGCCGGTTGCGGCCAAGCGCAAACGGGGTTGCCGCTCATCTCAACTCGTCGAGCAGCGCCTTGGCGTCCTTGAGGTCGGCGGTGTCGAAGCCCTCGGTGAACCAGGCGTAGACCGGGGTGAGAAGGTCGCGGGCCTGCGTGCGCTCGCCGCGCTCGGCCCAGAGCCGGGCGAGGCTGGTCGCGGCGCGCAGCTCCAGAGATTTCGCCTGCTGGCTCCGCGCGGTATCGATCGCTCGCTGCAACCACGCCGCCGCTTCGCCAGCGTCTCCGGTCTCGGCCAGGGCCAGCCCTCTCAGCCGGTAGAGTTGCGCCTGATAGTAGCATTCGCCAGTGGCGTCGGCGGTCTTCGCCGCCCGATCCAACGCCGCGAGCGCGTCATCGAAGTGACCCGCCTGAAGGTGGGCTTCCGCTATGAGGCCAAGCCAAAGAGTTTCAAGCAAACGTGCACCGATCGCATTCCAGGCCGTTAGGCCGGTCTGAAGTTGCGCGATCCCCTCCGTCGATTGACCAAGGCCCGCCTGGGCAAAGCCCTGGCATATGGTCGCCTCCGCCAGCCACTGCGGCAGGCGATAGTCGCTCGCGATCGCGAGCGCCGCCTCAGCTCGACCTTGCGCCGCAGCAAACTCGCGTCGGAAGCTGTGCAGAAGCGCGGCGTAGTTCTGAGCGAAAGCGATACTGTTGGCGTGCGCGAGGCGCTGACTGAGGGCGAGGCCAGCTTCGACCTGCTGCAAGCCGCGGTCGGGAAAGCCGAGAAACCACAAAGTCCATGCCGAATACAGCCGGCACACGACGCCCGCGCGCTCCGTGTACAGCAGAAGGTGGCCAGAATCCTCCCAGGCCGCGACCGCATCGTCGATCGCGCTACCCTCGTTCAGCGCCGCCGCCGCATCGGTGAAGCGGCCGAGATAGAGCAGCGTCGACCCCAAAGCGCGCCGGGCCAGCGCTCGGCGAACCGGTGTCCCCTCCTCCTCGGCCAGCACGACCAGCCGCTCGGCGAGATCATGGGCCCGCTGGAGTTCGCCGCGTAGGAAGAAGCAGTTCCAGAGCCCTCGCAAAACTGGAAACAGCTCAGCCGCACGCTCGAGCTGGTTGCAAAGCGCCGATGCCCGTCCGTAGGTTCGTTCGACCTCCGCAGCGGCGTAGCCCTTCGTCGCGATCAGCGGACCACCGATCGCCAGCAGAAGGGCTAGCTCCTCGTCGAGCTGCTCCGGGCCATCCGGCTGCGTTCCGATGAGCTCCAAGCCTTTCCTGAGGTGAGCGATGGCTTCCACGTTGCCGGAGCGTCCGGCGGCCAGCTCGCCGGCACGGCGCCAGTACGGGATCGCCCGCGCCGCAAGACCCGCCTCCGTCAAGTGGTGGGCCAGCACTTCCGGCCCGGTCTCGCCGACGCCGGGTGAGCCGCCTTCGAGCACCTCGGCGATTCGGCCATGGAGTTGCTGACGCCTGGACTTGAGCAGCGACTGGTAGGCCGCGTCCTGGACCAAAGCGTGCTTGAACGTGTAGGTGGCCTCGGGCGGCGCGCCGCGGCGAAAGACCAGCTCGGAGTTGACCAGCTGTTCGAGGGCGTCACCGAGCAGGTTCCCGGACATCGGCGCCACGGCCACCAACAGCTCGTGGGAAAACTCCCGGCCGACCACGGCGCCGATCTGGGCCACTTCCTTGACCGGCGCGAGGCGGTCGAGCCGCGCCATCAAGGAGTCATGCAGGGTCGCCGGGATCGCGAGCGGCGGCAGCGGGCCGGCGAGCTCGTAGTGGTCGCCCTTGTCCTCAAGCAGGCCCGATTCCATCACCGTCTTGGTCAGTTCCTCGACGAACAGCGGCACGCCGTCGGTGCGTGCCACGATCTGCTCGACGATCTCGGCCGGCATTGGCTTCTCGCCCGTAACCCGCGCCACCAGATCGGCCCCCTGGCGCCGGCCCAGACGGCTCATGCTCAGCGTGGTGACGTGCGCCTGACCGGCCCAGGGCGGCAGAAAATCCGGCCGGAACGTGATCAGCGCCAGGATCGGCAGCCGCTGGACGCGCTCGACCACCAGACCCAGGAGCTCGAGCGTCGAGGGGTCGATCCAGTGCACGTCCTCGTAGAGCGCCAGCACCGGCTGCTCCGCCGCCAGACCCGCGAGCTGGTCGAGGAGCGTCTGCAAGGTCCGCCGCTTTTGCACCTCTGGCGTCAGGGTCAGCCCGGGATGGCGCTCCCCGGTCGGCACACCGAGGAGGGCGGCGAGCAGGGGTACGACCTCGTCCAGCCGGTCGCTCGAGCGGGCCAGCACCGCCTCGAGTTTGTCGAGCTGTTCTTCCGGCGGCGCGTCGCGATCGAGCCGCGCCGCCCGCTCCAGCAGGCCGATCACCGGGTAGAGCGCGCTGTTGATATGGTATGGAGAGCAGTACTGGCTGACCGCCGTGTAGGGCTCGCCGCCGAGGCGCTCGCGCAGCACCCGGATCAGGCGCGACTTGCCGATCCCCGGCTCGCCCGCGATCAGCACCACCTGGCCGTCACCGTCCTTGGCCCAGGCCCAGCGCTCGAGCAGGATGCCGAGCTCATGCTCGCGCCCGACCAGAGGCGTGAGTCCCGCGGTGTGCATCGCTTCGAAGCGGCTCTCGGCGGCGCTGGTCCTCACCACCCGCCAGGCCCGGACCGGCTCGGCGAAGCCTTTGAAGCGCTGCGGGCCGAGGTCGGCCAGCTCGAACAGCCCGCCGACGAGCCGCCGGGTACGCCGACTGATGACGATGCTACCCGGCTCGGCGAGCGCCTGTAGGCGCGCCGCGAGGTTCGGCGTCTCGCCGACCACGGTCTGCTCCTGCGCCGGGCCCTCGCCGATCAGTTCCCCGACCACGACGGAGCCCGTGGCGATACCGATCCGCGCTGCCGTCGGGCCGCCGGCGGCGGAGAGCCCGGCCACCGCCTGAGTCAGAGCGAGCCCGGCACGGACCGCGCGCTCGGCATCATCCTCATGCGCCTTGGGCCAGCCGAAATAGGCGAGCACGCCATCGCCCATGTACTTGGCGACGTGGCCCTCGAAACGGGCAAGTTCACCCGCCACAGTGTTCTGATAGGCACGGATCAGCGCGCTCATGTCCTCGGGATCGAGGCGTCTCGACAGCTCGGTCGAGCCGACCAGGTCGCAGAACATGATCGTGAGCTGACGCCGCTCCGCCTCAACGGTTGCCGCGGGGGTGGTCGGTGCGACCGTAACGGCGGTCCTGGGCGCGGCTGCCGGTTGCCGAGTGCCGTTCAGAGCGGCGCCGCACTCGGCGCAGAACCTGGCGCCCGAAGGATTGTCGGTGCCGCAGCTCGGGCAGTGACCGGAAAGCGGTGCACCGCAGTTCGTGCAGTACTTGCCCGCAGAAACCGTGGCACCGCAATTCGGGCATTCCATTGGACCCCCCGTCCTCGGGCGGCGGCCGTTGCGTCTCGAGGGTGATCATCCGTCGCAGCGCGGGCCGAATATGACACCTACGGTCTTGGCGAGGAAGCCGGATGGGTTCGCGGCGCCTAACCTCGCCTCCAGGCGAGCAGGATGCCGGCCAGGACCAGCGCCCCGCCCAGCCAGTGATAGCCGGCCAGCCGTTCGCCAAGGAGCGCCATGGCGAGCAGCGCCCCGAACACCGGCATCAGCTGCAGGGTCACGCCGGCCGCATTCGGGCCCACGGCACGCACTCCGCGGTTCCAGAAGATGTAGGCGAGCACCGAGGGGAACAACGCGACGTAGGCGAGGCTCGCGAGGCTGCGGGCGCCCAGCTGCAGGCGGGCGCCGGACCACAGCTCCAGCCCGTAGAGCGGCAGCAGAAGCACGAGTGCTATGACCACGGTCGCGCTCAGCAGCACGAGCGGCGGGAGCCCGGCCGGCCGGAGCTTCAGGAGGACCGAGTAGAGCGCCCAGAGGATCACCCCCGCGAGCAGCCAGAGATCGCCCGCTGCGAAGCGGAGGCCGAGCAGCACCTCGAGGTCGCCCCGCGCGATGACCAGGGTGGCGCCGGCGATCGAGGCAATAACGCCGAGGCCCTGGCCGAGGGTGATCCGCTCACCGGTGATCAGCCAGGCGAGCAGGACGAAGAACAGCGGCGAGGTGGCGAACAGCAACAGCCCGTTGACCGCCGGCGACAGACTGAGCCCGAGGTAGATCAGGCTGTGGAACAGCGTCATACCGGTCAGCGCGAGCGCGGTCAGTATCGGCCACGCGCGCAGGATCAGGCTGCGGTGGCGCAGCAGACCGCGCCAAGTGAACGGCAGCAGGATCAGGAGCGCTAGCGTCCAGCGCCAGAAGTTGAACGCGATCGGCGGGATCACGTCGCGCGCCGCCCGCCCGACGACCATATTGGCGGACCAGAACAAGGCGCAGAGCGTCAGAAGGAGATAAGGCGAGGTCAGCCAGGCGACTAAGGGCCATCGCCGCGTCGCCGGCGGCGCGCCCGGTGCCGTTGCCGCCTCGGTCCGTCCTGCCGGGGCGCGGTACGCCTCGGCCGCGGCGCGTTCGTCTGGCGGACGACCGGTCATTGCCTGGCCTCGTGCGGGCGATCGGGCCCATTCGGGCTGTCCGGATCCAGTCGGATGCGATCAGCTTAACCTTTGGTCAACCTTTGCCCGCCATCGTGTCCTTGTTCAATGGTCCATGTGATCGTGGGAATCCGTGCGCCCTCGAGCCAGGCGGCGGCGCGGATTGCCGCGGCCGCATGGGCCATCCAGAGCAATGAACTGCCGCCCCAAGGGTCAACCCTCTGCTCTCATGTTCGCGGTCAAGCCCCTGGGCAGGATGGTGCGTCTCCAGCATGCGCTGAAGCAGGCAGAAAATGATGATGCGCTTGGCGGCAGACGGGGCCCTCGAAACGACGGTTGAGCAAGCTCTCATGCGCGGGTTGGTTACCGCATGACCGCGGTTTCGTCTCGGGGCTGCCTCGCTCTAAGTGGCGAGCGTCGGCCGGCGGCCGGCTCATAACAGGCGACGAGGGTTCCCCACCGTGGCCCCGCCTGCCGCCAGGCGCATCTGTGAAAGCGGTTGGTCGACCTCCTCGGGGTTGGCTACTGAATGGAGGGCCGCGGCTGCACCATCCGGGCGATCGCCCAGATGAAGCCCACCATCTCCCGCGCGATCGCGGTGGTCACGACCACCTTGGGCTTGCCCGCCGCGGCCAGGCGGCGGTAGCGGTGGCACAGGCGCAGCTGTGCCCGCCAGGCGATGTCGCGGATCGCCTGAAGCAGACGTTCAAGCCGGTCGAGCAGCTTGCGGCTGACCCGGGCCTGCATGCGGTAGGTCCAGGCGCCCTCGATCAAGACCCGGCGGGTATGGGCGTTGCCGGCCTTGGTGATGCCGCCGCGGCGGACGCTGGTGCCGCTCGAGCGCTCCGATGGCACGAGCCCCAGGTAGGCCATGAGCTGGCGGGGATTGGCGAAGCGGGAGAAGTCGCCGACCTCGGCGACCACGGTCACCGCGACGATCAGACCGACCCCACGCATCGCCTGCACGGCCTCGACCACCGGTGCCATCGACCAGCTGGGCAGGAGCTCCTCGATCTGGCGCTCCAGGCGCTGCAGCCGCACCTCGGCGTCCTCGACCGCGTGGATGTAGTCCTGCAGCACGATCTGCTGGGCGGGGTGGTCGAAGCGGACCGTGGTCAGCCAGCGCCGATACGCCCGGGTCCAGCCGCGCACGCCGCGATAGATCCGGCCATGGCGCAGGAGAAAGCCCTGCAGATGCTGGCGGGCCTTGCCGAGCACACGCCGCGCCGTGGCCCGGGCCCGCACCAGGTCGCGCATCGCCTCGTGGGCGGCATCCGGCACCCATACCGGGGTCAGTTCCCCCGCGCGATGTAGCTTGGCGAGCGTGGTCGCATCGCGGCGATTGGTCTTCACCCGGTCGCCGGGCCGGCTCGGGATCAGCGACGGCGCGACCACACTGCAGTCCTGGCCGAGCCCGCTCAGCAGCCGATGGGCGCCATAGCCGCAGGGTCCGGCTTCGTAGCAGAAGCTGAGTCGCCGGTGGATCCCCTTCAGGCGTTCGACGAGGCGGTGCAGCGCCTCCGGGGTGCTCGGAATCTCGCCCAGGAAGCGGACTTCGCCACCGCGCCCGGCTTCGGCGATCGCCACCGACGTCTTCCGCTTGTGGACGTCCAATCCGACAAACGTGATAGGCTCCATGCGGCCCGTCTCCTATGCCTGAGGCTCGGCGCCAGCCAATCCGGCGCAACCCTCGACCACGGCATACCGGAGACGGGTCCCTTTAGCTCAGAGGGCGAACATAGGGTCTAATGCCGCGACGTAGCACAGTGCCGCAGGGCGCCGTCCGGCCGCTCGCGATCGGCCCCGATCGAAAGGGTGCTCAGTCTGACAGGCATTCAATCGAGCGCGGAAACGACCTTGTGCACTCGCCCGCGCGCTTGATGTGCCGGTCGAGCCTGCACATGATCGGGCTGGTCGGGCGCGTGCCAGCGTAGTGAGCGCGCTGCAGAAACAGCGCGCCCTTTCCTTCCCGCGGCCGGTCTGCCAGACGAAGATCGGGTGCAGACGACACCCGCCGGGTAGGTTCGGATCGGGCGCACGGCGCGGGAGCGCGAGGGAGGCAATGACGATGGCGATGCCGGCCGAAGCGATCGAACGGGCGGCCGAGGTGCTCTGTCGGGCGCGGCTCGGGCGGACGCGTTTTGGCGGCCTGCCCGCCGACTGCCGCCCGCCGGACGAGGCGGCGGCCTATGCCGTGCAGGACGCGCTGCACCGACAGCTGACGGCGGCCGGCTACGGGCCGCTCGCCGGCCACAAGATCGGCTGCACCACACCGGTGATGCAGCGCTTTCTCAACATTGAGCAATCCTTGCGCCGGCGGCGTCTTCGCAGCCAACCGTGCAGCACGGAGCGGGCGAGTTCCGGCACGCCGATTTTCGCCATGTCGGCGTCGAATGCGAGATTGCGGTCCAGCTGGCGGCGCCCCTGCCCGCCTCCGACGCGCCTTATGACCGCGCCGGGGTCGCCGGTATGCGTGGGCGCCTGTATGGCCGCGATCGAGGTCGTCGACGACCGCTACGAGGACTATCGCGCGCTCGACACGCCGACCCTGATCGCGGACGATTTCTTCAATGTGGCCTGCGTGTTAGGAGAACCCGGTTCAGACCTGGCGCGAGCTCGATCTGGCGCGCGTCAGCGGCCGCATGGCGATCAACGGCAAGGAGGTCGGCACCGGCCGTGGCGGCGACGTCCTGGGTCACCCGTTCGAGGCCCTCGCCTGGCTCGCCAACGGTCTGGCGGGCCGTGGCCGACCCTTGTCGGCCGGCGAGTTCGTGTTCCTGGGCAGTGTGGTCGAGACCCGATGGGTCGAGGCGGGCGATCGGGTCGAGATCGAGGTCGAGGGACTCGGGCGCGCGAGCGCCCGTTTCGACTAGCAAGGAGCGCCAGCCCGGTACGCGCGCGCCGCGCGGGCCATCGCGCGACGCACAGTCGCGCTCACCCGCACCTTGCGAAACCCGCACGTCCTGCTAATTCACAATGCCATGATGGTTGCGTTCGGGTGCGCAACCCTGGGGATGGAGGGAAACGAATGCTTCAAGTCGGTGGATCTTGGTTCTCGGGCTGAGCGTAGTGCTACCGCTGGGCCTGAACCTTGCTGCCTGTAGCGACACCTGGCAGGGCGTGAAGCAGGATACCGGGCAGAACATGGAGGCGGTCGGGCGAGAGTATCGACAAGGCCGGCGAGAAGGTCAAAAACTCGGCCGAATAGCAACACCCTGGTCTGGATCGCTCCGGACCTGAGGACAGCACCACGAGCTGAGGCTTGCGGGCCCAGGGAAGGCAGACCCGCCTGGGGGGCGGGTCTGCCGCGTCTCAGTGTGCAGCTCGCCGGGATCGTTCCGGCCAGGCGTTCAGCCGTGCTTGATGAAGGTCCCGTTGCGCAGCTCGGCGACCGCCCGCTGCAGTTCGGCCTCCGTGTTCATCACGATCGGCCCGTACCAGGCGACCGGCTCGCGGAGCGGTTGGCCCGAGATCAGGAGGAACCGGATACCCTCCTCGCCGGCCTGCACCGTCACCTCGTCGCCGCTGTCGAACATCACCAGCGAGCGGTTGCCCGTCTGCTCACGGATCACGAGCTCGCCCTCCGGCGTTCCCTTCTCGGTCAGGACGCCGAACGGTTCTGAAGCATCGCGAAAGGTTCCCGATCCCTCGAAGACGTAGGCGAAGGCGTGCCGCCAGGTCTCGACCGCCAGAGTCTTGCGCCGGCCGGCCGGCATCGACACGTCCAGATAGCGCGGATCGGCCGCGATGCCGTCGACCGGCCCACGCTGGCCCCAGAAGTCGCCGCACACCACCCGGACCCGGGTGCCGTCGTCATCGACGACCTCCGGGATGGCGGCTGACGGAACGTCCTGGTAGCGGGGCGCGGTCATCTTGAGCGATGAGGGCAGATTGGCCCACAGCTGGAAGCCGTGCATCCGCCCCGGGGGTCGCCTTGCGGCATCTCCTGATGGAGGATGCCGCTGCCCGCGGTCATCCACTGCACGTCGCCGGCCTTGAGCGTGCCCTGGTTGCCCAGGCTGTCACCGTGGTCCACCGCGCCCGCCAGGACATAAGTGATGGTCTCGATGCCTCGATGCGGATGCCAGGGAAACCCGGCGCGGTAATCGTCGGGGCGATCGTTCCGGAAATCGTCGAACAGCAGGAACGGATCGAACTCGCTCGTGTCGCCGAAGCCGAAGGCCCGGCGAAGCCTGACCCCGGCGCCCTCGATGGTGGGCCTGGATTGGGCGATCTGCTTGACTGGTCGAAGGGACATGGTGGCTCATACCTTCGCTACGGTGCGCATTCGTTGTGAGCATGCAGGAGGATGTGAGCATGAAGGGCCGCGTCGTCCAGGTTCGGTGCGTCAGAGACGATGGGCCCGGAGCCAGGCCAGCACGTCGGCCGCGTTTCGGTCCGACGGAAAGACCGGGTAGAACACGTGCTCGATCGCCCCGGCGCGCACGATCAGGGTCAGCCGCCTGATCAAGGTCATGCCGTCGACCTCGAAGGTCGGCAGCCGCAGCGCGCTGGGTCAGGGCGAGATCGGCGTCGCTCAGGATGGCGAAGGGCAGATGGAGGCGCTCGGCCATCTCGCGCTGGTAGTCGGTGTCCTGCGTGCTGAGGCCGAAGACGACGGCGCCCTCTGCCCGAAGCTCGCCCTGATGGTCGCGAAATGCGCAGGTCTGCGGGGTACAGCCCCGAGCACCGGGGATCGCATCCCACCCGGTCGGCAGCGCCTCCCCCGGCCGACCGGTCCGAGGATAGGCGTAGATCACCGTGCGCGGGCCGGGGAGGTCGCTGAGATCGACCGGGCCGCCCGCGGTCGAATGACGCCTGCGAGCATCTGGCGGGCATGCGCATGCCCGCCAGATGGTCACAGGCGCCATCGTCCTCGGGCGCCGGCAGATCCTCCGGCAGTCTGCCGAATCATGCAGGCTGGTCGGATCATGCATGGAACAGGCCCTCCTGTTGGAGCAGTTGCGGCGCGCCCACCATTCAGGTCGGCTTCCGCCCCCACACCTGCGTCACGACAAAGCTGGTCACGGTGGTGTCTGGATCCTTCGCCACAGCTTCACAGTCGGCCATTGCGGCATCGAGTTCCTCGGCCGTCATCAGGCCGCCATCGAGGATCCGGGCACGAAGCGTGGTTGCGAACTGGATGGGCAGCCGCATGTAGGGATGGCCGTCCTGCAGCGCAACGACGGCCGCACGCAGCCTCACGTCCTCCAAGCCGATACGGCGGAGCATGTCGAAGGTCCGCCGGCCCGCGTCGAAGTCGCCGCCTCCGCTTTGGAAGGCGGCAAGGATCGTTCTCTTCAGCGTGTCCCAAGCGGGGTTCGAGGGGAAGCAGGACCACGACGCCGAGTCGGGCTCCTGGATCGCAAGGACGCCGCCGGGCTTGGCGATGCGAAGCATCTCGGCCAGGAGTACGTCGTCGCGTCCGATCGGCGCAAAGAGCGCGTCCGACCGGCGCAAAGAGAAGCGGACATGCACGAGGTCAAACGATGCGTCGGGCAACCCTGTCCGATAGGCATCGCCCTCGACGATCTCGACATTGTCGAGCCGGTTATCGGCGAGATAGGCGCGCGCCCCGGCGAGTTGCCTGCTGTCCCGGTCGAGCCCGACCACTCGCCCACTCGCGCCGACCCGCCTCGCGAGCGGGCCCAGGATGCCCATCGCACCGCAGCCAAGATCGATGCACCGCCAGCCAGGCTGGATTTTGACGTTATCGAGCCAGGTCTCCGCTGCAGGCTCCCACACGCGCGCCTGCAGCCTCAGCCGCTCGAGCTCCACGTCGTCGCCGGCAGCGAGCAGGTAGTCTTGCTCCGTAGTCATCGTCACCTCCTCCCGAGCAGGGAGAGTAGCAGAAGATGCCCTCGGGTAAACCAACATCGCGATCCTTGCCGATGGCGTTTCGGCCCAGACGACAGCCGCCGCCGCTTCCATCATGAGCATTGGGCGCGATGGACGACGGCAACCCGACGGGCGAGATGCGTCCTATGATCGACCAGGAGCCGGCGAAAATTGCCGAAATGCCGGACGCAGGCTCAGAACGCGGCTTTGCGCGACCGCGGGGGGCCGGTTCGAACCCTCGTCGCCTTGCTTTCCGCGCTGGAGCGGCGCAAGGCTGACTGCCGGTCAGAAGCGGGCACCTTTGGGGAATCCGGAATAGAGATCCATGTCGCGGACACTGTTGCTGTCACTTATCCTCTTGCTTCCCCTAGTTTCTTTTCAGCTGCACCCTGCCCATGTGGCAGCGTGAAGGGCTGAGGTATCCCTCGAGCGAAACCACCGGAGAAACCACGGCTGCCGCCATCACTCTGCCGACGCCCGGGTTCGCCAGTTGCCAAGGCAAGCCGAGAGAGACGCTGCCGTCGTTCGATTTCTCGAAAGTCGGCTATCATTCGGGCGCCGCCCTTCCCAACCAAGCCGCGACCAAGACCTACGGCGAGGGCAAGTATACCATTACCAGCCAGATCAAGCTCGGGAGCGGCAACGTGCTGCGCGGCGCCGGCCGCGACAAGACCATTCTCTATTTCCCCGCCGGGCTCAAGCAAATGGGGTTTCTCTGCGCCAACGCTCAGAAAATCACGGTGACCGGCGGCGGCACCGGCGACTGCTTCGACTGGACCCATAGCGACGACAAAGAGCTGTTGGCGGTCATCGGCGGCTCGGGCTTCGAGATCGGAATTGAGGATCTCACGATCGAGTTTCCTGCCGATCACGCATGGACGCACTATAGCAACTACAACGGCACCAGCGGATACAACGGCATAGATTTGTTAAACTGTATCAATTGCTGGATCAAGAACGTCACTATCAAAAATGCCGACAACGGCATCTTCATTACCGCCGGCGGTAACAATACGGTTGAAGAAGTATACGTGTATATGCGCCCAGGCGGCGGGCACACCGCTATTGCGCCGCAATCATTCACGCACGACAATCTCATCACTGATTTTCGAGTTTATGGCACTTCATTCCACGGACTGGTTGGCGGCTGGGGTGTGCGCAATATCGTCTTCGCGAACGGCTGGGGCGAGAACGTCGATATTGAACCAGACCACTCCTGCGGTGGAAAGGATCCGGTGTCAGCCTGTACTAAAAACATGCTGTACTCCAACATCAGCGGGACAATTCGGCGCTTCCAAACCAGGGATCGCTCTCGAAACAAAGTGCCAGCCATCAGGTGGAACGTCGGCAGCGTCGACCGCTGTCCTCTCGACGTCCATACCGCCCAGAAGGAGGAAGTGATCGGCATGGCGGCGCAGCAGGCTGGCGATACAGCTGCCACGACACAGTGATTCCGATCGACGCGAGCGCCAGGCCGATCCCAGGGGATCACACAGCGAGGCGCCGGCCGCTTGCCGGGTCGAACAGATGCAGCCGCTCGGGGTCCGGCGTGACCGTCAGACGATCGCCCGGGGCGACCCGTGAGGTGCCGTCCAGACGGATCGTGAGCGGCGCGCCGCCGCCGACGATCTGCCCGTGCACGACGGTGTCGGCGCCCAGCGCCTCGATCAGTGCGACCTCGACGTGCAGCCCGGGCGAGGTCGGGGCGGCGAGCGGCAGATGCTCGGGGCGAAGGCCGAGGGTCACGCGCCGGTTGGCCTGCCCGCCGAGCGGACCGGGCGAGCGCCAGGCGATCGGCGCCGATCAGCAGCTCCCGGCCATCGGCGCTCACCGTGGCGTCGAGGAAGTTCATCGCCGGCGCGCCGATGAAGCTGGCGACGAACCCGCTCGCCGGGCGCTCGTAGACCTCGAGCGGGGTCCCGATCTGCTCGACCCGGCCGCCGTTCATGACCATCAGCCGGTCGCCCAGCGTCATCGCCTCGACCTGATCGTGGGTGACATAGATCCTGGTCGTGCCAAGGCGTTGCTGGAGCTGCTTGATCTCGATCCGCATCTGAGCCGCGGAGCTTGGCGTCGAGGTTCGAGAGCGGCTCGTCGAACAGGAACACCGCGGGCTCGCGGACGATCGCCCGGCCCATCGCGACCCGCTGCCGCTGGCCGCCGGACAGCTGCCGCGGGCGGCGCTCGAGGAACTCCGCGAGGCCCAGGATCCGCGCCGCCTCACCGACCCGGCGCTCGATCTCGGCCTTGGCCGTGCCCTGGTTGCGCAGGCCGTAGGCCATGTTGTCGTAGACGCTCATGTGCGGGTAGAGGGCGTAGTTCTGGAACACCATGGCGATGTTGCGGTCCTTGGGCTCGAGGTGGTTGACCACCCGCTCGCCGATCCGGACGGTGCCGGCGCTGACCTCCTCGAGCCCGGCGATCATGCGCAGCAGGGTCGACTTGCCGCAGCCCGAGGGCCCCAGCACGACGCGCAGCTCGCCGTCGGCGACCGGGTCGAGACCCCCTTGATCACCTCGGTTCGTCCGAAGAGTTTGTGCACCGTCGTCGAGGACGACTTCGGCCATGGCCCGGCTACCGGCTCATTTCTCGGTCTCGATCAGGCCCTTGACGAACCAGCGCTGCATCACGACCACGACCACGACCGGCGGCAGCATGGCGAGCATCGAGACCGCCATGACGTAGTTCCAGAGCGGCTCGGCTTCGGCGGCGGTGACCATCCGCTGGATCCCCATGACGATCGTGTACATGCTCTCGTCGGTCGTGATCAGCAGCGGCCAGAGATACTGGTTCCAGCCGTAGATGAACAGGATCACGAACAGGGCCGCGAGGTTGGTCCGCGACAGCGGCAGCAGGATGTCCCAGAAGAACTTGAGCGGCCCGGCGCCGTCGATGCGCGCCGCCTCGGTCAGCTCGTCCGGCACGGTCAGGAAGAACTGGCGGAACAGGAAGGTCGCGGTCGCCGAGGCGATCAGCGGCACGGTCAGGCCCAAATAACTGTTGAGCAGCCCGAGATCGGCCACGACCGCGAAGGTCGGCAGGATGCGCACCTCGACCGGCAGCATCAGGGTCAGGAAGATGGTCCAGAACGCCAGCATGCGCAGCGGGAAGCGGAAATAGACGATCGCGAAGGCGGAGAGGATCGAGATCGCGATCTTGCCGAGCGCGATGCCGAGCGCCATGACCAGCGAGTTGAGCAGCATCTCGCCGACCGGCCCGCTGCTCGAGCCCGCTACCCCTTGGCCGAGCACGGTCGCGTAGTTCGCCCACAGGTGATCGCCCGGCCAGACCGGGATCGGCGCCTTGAGCATGTTCGCGGTCGGCTCGGTCGAGGCGACGAAGGCGAGCCAGATCGGCAGCGCGACCACGCAGGACGCCGCCGATCAGCACCGCATGGGCGAACACCGTCAGCCCCGGGCCGCCGCTCGATCATCGGACGCTCCTTCGACCCCCGCCCCGCGCTCAGTCGCGAAAGCGGCTCGGAACGCCTCGGTCGTATTGACGTGCGGGAATGGCTCGTCCGGCACCGGCGAGGCCGAGGAAGCGGCAGAGCGGCCCCCAGCCGTCCTTGACTTCGTAGACGAGCAGTCGCTCCGGCGCCACGTTTCGCTTCACCTGCTCGATGTGGCGCAGGTACACGGCCCTGCACGTGCTCGGGGTTCTCGATGTCGCCCGCCGAAGGTCTGCTCGACGATCACCTGTCGCTGCATCCGCGCCCGCCGCCGCACGACCTCGTCATCCTCGGCGACCGGCCGTGTCATCCGCGGCAAAAATCGTGCTCCAGGCGCTCTCGAACCAACGCCCCGGATCGCGCACCGTCAGGATCACCTTGGCCTCCGGATAGCGCGCCGCGAGTTCGGCCCAGAAGCTGCAGACCGGCCAGTCGACCGCAGACCGGTAACCCGCCAGGAGCTCTTCCCACTCGACCGCCTCGCCATCGGCCGCCCGCTGCCAGAAGTCGGCATGCCCCGGATTCTGCATCACCTCGTACATGTGATAGCAGGGCCCAAGCCCGAGCCGCTCCAACGCATCTCTGAGCGACAGCGTCCCCGTCCGCCCGAACCCCGCCCCGATCACCGCCAGCGCCATTGTTTTCCCGCCTCTTCGGACCAGCCGCCACCAGCCTACCACCGGTCAGATGATTTTGAAGCGCCATGCTTTCCGGCTCGGCGACGACCCATCCGCGACCTTCGAGGGCCTTCGCGCGTTGCCAAATGCTTCCGACCGGAATATCCTGGTGAGAGAATGAGCGCCATCTGGGAAGGTTGGGTTATTCAATCTTTAACCAGTCTTTTGCCTATGGCAGTCTGCGAGCCACTGCGACGGCGGTGACTATAGCTCTCGGGCTCGCCTTAGCGGCGCCCGCGGGCGGCGAAGACAAAAGTGAGGAGTTTGCCAAGGCGGTCGACCAGACCTGGACCGAGTATGCCGCGCTCCTGAATGCCGGCGATGCCGACGCCTGGATCAAGTTGTGGGACGATATGGGCGTGCAACTGCCGCCGGGCGCACCTGCCAATGTTGGCAAGGATGCGATCTTACAAGCTAGCCGCGGGAAGCACGAAACGTACGACTACGAGGAAATGGTGATCAACAACGAGGAGGTTGAGGTTTCCGGGGATCTCGGAGTCGCCCGCGGCACGTACTCCCTTCTACTGATCCCCAGGGCAGGAGGCGACAACATTCCCATCGAGGGCAAGTACCTGACAATATTCAAGAGACAGCCGGACGGGACCTGGAAGATTTATCGGGATGCGTTCAACTCTAGCGTGGCACCCGACTGAATCCGGTTCGCATAGGCACCGCCGTTAGATCTTTTGCGTTTTGGCGCGCCCGCACTTGGAGCAGCAAACCGGAGCGCCGGTCCCGCACGAGAAGCCGTGCTCTGCGTCGAGGGGGATGCGCTAACCGCGCCCCCTCTCCGCTTTTGTGAGGCCTTCATATCAGCTCAGGAGCTGGCGGCGGGCCGCCCCGTGCACTGCCTCTTGTTCTGCGCGAAGCGCGCGGCGTCCTGTGCACCGAGGACCTTCTCGCCCTCAAAGAACTTCTCAAGCTCCGGGCGCGCCGCTGCCACGAGGGCGTAGGCCGCGACCTCGAGGCAGGCGACCTGGTCGGGGTCGATACGCCAGTTGGTGCTGATGCCGCGCAGCTTTTTCCCGAGTTCAGGCTGCACGTCGGCCACCTGATCGCGCGCGCTTTTCGCGAGCGCACAGGCCCGCTCGAGGGCGAACTGCTCGGTCCCCGGGCCGGCAGAGAGCCCTGACGGACCCTTCGGGCACGTGGTCGTGCCATACTGCGCGTCGTAGCCGAGCCATTGGTCGTTCACCAGCATCAAGAGCGGCAGGTTGAGCACGCCGGCGCCGGCGGCCTGACCAGCCGGATGCCCCTCCATGTCCTGGCGAAACTGGTGCAGGAGCTGGCCATAGCCGGTCTGCATCAAAGTGTCGTAGGCGTCGAGGAAGTTGGTGTCGAAGAGGCGGTCGAGCCCGCCGCGCGGATCGGCCTCCGACGGATCCCGGCCCTGGAAGCCGTTCTGGGCGTCGACGATCAGGACGAGAAGCTTGCGGCAAGGGTCTGGAGCCTCTGGCTGCGGCGAGCCCTGGCCGCACAGATGGAGTTGCTCCAGGGCTTCATTCAGGCCCTTGAGGCCCAGATTGTCGGTGGCGCCACCATCCATCAAATCGACATAGGATGCGGGCATCTCCTGATCGCCTGGGCCTGCCGAAGGGCGGAAATCACGCAGCGTCGAATATTGGAGGACGCCGGGGAAGGCGGCGGACGCGGACACCCCGCGGGCGACATCATAGCTGCAGATGTCCGAGTTGAGCACCGTTTTGAAATCCCATGGCGTGAAGGTGAAAACGTCGGTACTACGCGCTTCGGTGAAGTTGGTAGCATTCAAGATCAGGGTACCTCGCTGCGGATTCAGATCAGCAAACGTCGGGTATCCGCCATCCTTACCGAGGCCACTCAACAATTCACTATTCAATGTGTCGACAAACAGGTCAGTCCGGTCATAAGCAGTGAACCAGTATTTCGCAATGCTATCGGGTCTCAGCCAGCGTAGGATCCACGGCGCCAGAAGATCCGTGCTGGTCATTTTTATGACGGCGTCGCGGCTCCAGACGATCCGTTTCGGCTGGCCCGCGCCTGGTTCGGGTGCGCCCGGATCACGGCTGAGGGCATAGAGGGCCGCTGCGAGCGACCCGCCCGAGACCGACGAGACGAGGTCGACCGAGTCGAGTGCGCCGATGTCCTGCAGCTCGAGCATCACGGCAGCGCCGAAGACGGCCGCGCGCGAGCCGCCGCCCGAGAGGGTCAGCGCCAGGACATCAGGACCCCACGGCCGGGCTCGCTGAAAACATCGGGGATCGACCGCAGAGATCGGATGCACGCCGACCTCGCCCGGCTGAGCCGGGCCGGCCGCCGGCGTGACCCGCGTCTCGGGCAGCGGCTCGTTGTAATAGGCGTTCATCGTCGAGCAGCCCGCGAGCGCGCCCAGGAGCATCAACAGGACCGCTCGCGCGCGCGCAGAGCGCATCGTCCACATCGGTCGTCTCTACCGTCGTTCCAATCCGGGCTTGTTCAAGCTAGCCCCACGGGCGAATTGTGTCCATGCGGTTCCGCTCCCGCCATAGGATCGGAATCGTCGTGGCGGGATCAGCCTTCGCCCGCTTACTGATACTGGACGCGGCGCTCGACGTAGCGGAACTGCAGCGCGGTGAGCGTGATCACGATCAGCATGAGGATCACCGACTGCGCGGCCGAGCCGCCGAGGTCGAGGGCGATGAAGCCGTCGCGGAAGACCTTGTAGACCAGGATCTCGGTCGCGCGCGCCGGGCCGCCCGCGGTCACCGCGTGGATGATCCCGAAGGTGTCGAAGAAGGCGTAGACCAGGTTGACCACCACCAGGAAGAAGGTGGTCGGCGACAGGAGCGGGAAGACGATCGTCCAGAAGCGCCGGCCGGGGCCCGCGCAGTCGATCGCCGCGGCTTCGATCAGGGACTTGGGAATCGCCTGCAAGCCAGCGAGAAAGAACAGGAAATTGTAGCTGACCTGCTTCCAGGTGGCGGCGATCACGACCAGGATCATCGCCTGGCGCGCCGTTCAGCTGGTGGTTCCAGTCGATGCCGACGCCCTTGAGCAGATAGGCGACGATCCCGATCGAGGGGTTGAACATGAACAGCCAGAGCACGCCCGCGATCGCCGGTGCCACCGCGTAGGGCCAGATCAGGATGGTCTTGTAGGCACTCGCCGCCCTTGATCACCCGATCCGCCATGGTGGCGAGCAGGAGCGCCACCGTGAGGCCCGAGACGGTGACCGCGGTGCTGAAGATCAGGGTCACCTCGAGCGAATGCAGGTAGCCCGGGTCACGCAGCACGCGCACGAAATTGGCCAAGCCCACGAAGCTGGTTCTGAGCCCGAAGGGGTCCTGCTGGAGCAGCGACTGGAACAGCGCCTGCGAGGCCGGCCAGATGAAGAACACGAGCGTGATCAGGAGCTGCGGGGCGAGCAGCAGGAGCGGCAGCATGAGGCCGCGGAAGGTTACCCGCTTTTGCATACCGGCGGCGCCGGGATGGCCGGGCGCGCCGCGCCGGCGCGCCCTGGGGCTCCCACGAGCCTCGCCTCAGGAGTTGTTGGCCTCGAACTCGCGCAACAGCTGGTTGCCGCGCTGGACCGCGGCGTCGAGCGCGTCCTGGGCGCTCTTGCTGCCGTTCCAGACCGCCTCCAGCTCCTCGTTGATGATGTCGCGGATCTGGACGAAGTTGCCGAAGCGCAGGCCTTTGGAATTCGGCGGTCGGCGGGTTGAGGGTGATCTGCTTGATCGCGGTGTCGGTGCCGGGGTTCTTGTCGTAGAAGCCCTGCTCCTTGGACAGCTCGTACGCGGCCGTGGTGATCGGCAGATAGCCGGTCGCCTGGTGCCAGGCCGCCTGGACCTCGGGCGAGGACAGATAGGTGAAGAATTTCGCGACGCCTTTGTAGTCCTCGGCCGGGTGGCCCTTCAGAACCCAGAGCGAGGCGCCGCCGATGATCGAGTTCTGGGGCGCGCCCTTGATGTCGTCGTAGTACGGCAGCATGCCGACCCCGAAGTCGAAATCCTTGACGTTGGCTTTGATGCCGCCGTAGCCGGCCGAGGACTTGGTGTACATCACGCAATCCTGGGTGTAAAATTTTGGCGCCGCGGCGTTGGTCCGACCGCCGTAGTCGAAGATCTTGGTCTTCTGCCAGTCGGCCAGGTTGGCGATGTGGCGTGGCACGACGTCGTTGTGGTTGAACACGAGCTCGGTGCCGAGGCCCTCGAAGCCGTTCGCGAGCGTGCCGATCGGCTGGTTGTGCCAGGCGCTCATGTTCTCGACCTGGATCCAGGACTGCCAGGCCGTGGTAAGGCCGCAGGGATAGCCCGCCGCCTGCGTCGCCTTGGCGTCCGCGGCCAGCTCCGACCAGGTCTTGGGCGGCTGATTTGGGATCCAGTCCGGCCTTGGCGAACGCGGTCTTGTTGTACCAGAGCACCGGGGTCGAGCTGTTGAACGGCATCGAGAGCATCTGGCCGTCGGGAGTGGTGTAGTAGCCGACGACCGCCTGCAGGTAGCTCTTCGGGTCGAACGGCTCGCCGGCGTCGGCCATCAGCTGATAGACCGGATAGACCGCGCCCTTGGCCGCCATCATGGTCGCCGTGCCGACCTCGAACACCTGGACGATGTGCGGCTGCTGGCCGGCCCGGAAGGCGGCGATCGCCGCGGTCATGGTCTCGGTGTAGTTGCCTTTGAAGACCGGCGTGACCTTGTAGTCGCTCTGGCTCTTGTTGAAGCCGGCGGCGATCTCGTTGACCCGCTCGCCGTTGGCGCCGCCCATGGCGTGCCACCACTGGATCTCGGTCGCGGCGCGCGCCGCGGGCGTGGCCAGACCGACCGCCAGCAGGGCGGCCGCCGAGAGCAAAATCCGATCGGTTCGCATTGGTTAGCCTCTCCTGTTCCGACGATCCGGGGCGCCAGCGACCGGCGCTCGGCCGCGCTCCGTCTTCGCCGGGTTTCTTGACAGCCCGATGACACTACGGCCGCAAGTGGCGAGCGACAACCCGCCAGCCGGTCGTTCGGAGCAGGGAGGTGCGCGGCTGCGACCTCGCGACACGGTCGGAGTTGTTGCCCGCGGCGGCGGCTGGCGCAGCGCTCATTCCGGCAGACCCGCCTTGCGCAGACCTTCGATCAGCAGGTCCAGGTCGGCTGCGCGCCTATAGGCCGCGATGGTCCGAAGCCAGGCGATCGAAAAATCGGGACTGATCCGCCGAACCTCTGCCAGGGCATCGCGCGCGAGGGCATCCTCGCCCAGCTGGCCGTAGCACGCGGCGAGAAAGAAGTGGGACGGCAGCGATTCGGGATTGTGGGCGATGCTCCGCGTGATGATCGCCACCGCGTCCTCGAAGCGGCGCATCGTAAAACAGGCCTGGCCGACATGGAGGGTGTAGTAGAAGGGATAGAACGGATTGAGGCGCTTCGCCTTTTCGATCAATCCGCGCGACCCGCTCGGGCTCGCCTGCGAAATGCAGGATGCCGGCGAGGTTGGCGTAGGCCTCGGCGTTGCTGGGCTCGATCTCGATCCACCGTCTGGCGGCGGCGAGCGCTTCTTCGTGTTGCCGCTTGAAGAGATGGACGGAGCTTAGCGCCTCGTAGACCAGCGGCAGCGAAGGATCGAGAGCGCTTGGCCGTCTGCGCCAGCTCGAAGGCGCGATCCAGCGCCTCGGGCGAGCCCATGAACCATTCATGCAGGTAAGTCTCGGCCAGGCCCGCATGCGCCGCCGCATAGCTCGGGTCGAGCTCGATCGCCCTCTCGTAGAGCCGGCGCGCGGCGGCATTGCCGTCCTTCGAGAACAGGCGATACTGCTCGCGCCCGCGCAGGACGCAATCGTAGGCTTCGGGGTTGTCGGTTTCCACGCGCGACGGCCCGCATCGTCGCCCTCGATCAGTTTGACCTCGAGGGAGCGCACGATCCGCTCCGTGACATCGTCCTGCACGGCGAAAATGTCTGCGAGCCCCCGATCGTAGCGCTCGGCCCAGAGATGCCCGCCCGAGCGCCCGTCGATCAGCTGCGCCGTGATCCGCACCCGCGCGCCGCCTTGCGGACGCTGCCTTCCAGGATGTAGCGGACGTCCAGATCGCGGCAGACATCCTGCGCCTTGACCGCCTTTCCTTTGTAAGTGAAGGTGGAATTACGCGAGATCACCATGAGCCCATGGATCTTCGAGATCTCGGTAATGATGTCCTCGGTAATGCCGTCGGCGAAATATTGCTGCTCCTGATCGCCGCTCATGTTGTCGAATGGCAGGACCGCGATGGACGGCCGGGCGGGCGGAGGCAGAGGCGCCCCGGCAGGCGCCTTGGCCTCCCCGGCCGGGTCTTGGCCCGGATGCCAATACCACGCCCGCAGCGGTCGGTCGATGTTCTTCACCTCCCGCGGACCCAGGTCCTCGAACGAGAGGCTCATACGATCCCGTACCCGCTCGTAGACGGCGTCTGAAATGCAGACACCGCCAGGCGCTGCGAGGCCTTCGAGGCGCGTCGCGACATTGACGCCGTCACCGTGAATGTCATCCGCGTCGATCACCACGTCGCCCAGGTTGATGCCGACGCGCAATTCCATTCGCTTGTCCTGCGGAAATCGGGCGTTTCGTTCGGCCAATGCCTGTTGTATCGCGGCGGCAGCACGTACCGCGTCAACGACGCTCGCGAACTCCACCAACATACCGTCGCCCATCAGCTTGACCGTTCGCCCGTGATGCTCGCTGAGGGTCGAATCGATCAGATCGGCGCGCAGGGCCTTGAAGGCCGCAATCGTGCCCTCCTCGTCGGCCCTGATCAGCCGCGAGTAGCCGACCACGTCGGCGGCGAGGATCGCGGCCAGGCGGCGTTCCATCGCTACCCTCCTTCGCGGAGACTAGATCCGTAGGAGCGCCGATTCCATGTGTCGTTGGAATGCCAGCTGCGCCTCGCCCGAGGCGCTCGAGGTGATTGTACCGGGCTGACCATGCTCAATCCGGCTCGCCGGGGAACTGCCTGGCAGCGTCCGGAATGATCACGCCCGGGAGTTTGCGTGAGATCCAAATATGAACCGCGGAGCGCAGATCGGGCGGGTCGTCCAGGGAGCCGCCCTTCACGCTGATCGTCTCTGTCGTCGCCACCGATTCGTGCCATAGACGCGAGCCGCAGTGTGGGCAGAAAGCGCAGGCGAGCGTCCCGCCGCTGTCCGTCCGGCGCGACCACACCTTCACTTCGCCCCGGCTGAGACGAAAGTCCGCCCGCCTGACGATGACCGATATGCCGAACGCCGAGGCCGACTGTTTCTGGCATTCGCGGCAGTGACAGACGTAGAGCGCCAGCGGCTCTCCCGAGATCTCGTAGCGAACTGTGCCGCACTGGCAGCCCCCGGCGTGCCGGGTGGGTTGAAGAGCGCTGGCCATGTCGTACCCCCCGATGGACGGCGTCCCTCTGTGCTCGTCGCGGAATAGACTGACAGGTGGTCCGAAGCACGAGAAGCATCCATAGACGTTGTCGGCAGGCAGTTCTTTGGCGGCGTCCGAACCGCGGCGGATGATCTCCGGAAAACCGACCTGCTCGGCGTGGGCAACATCCTCCCTCAGGTCGGGGAACGTGCGGCCATCATAGAGGTCCGGTGCATGGACAGTGCGGCCGGCTGCCCGCAAATCACCGGCAAACGTCAGGAACCCGGCCGTCTGCCCTTGCGCGTGATGAAACAGGAGTACCGTCGCCACCACGGGCACCGTAGCCAGTCTCCGCCCTGCGGTCAAAGCCGCGCAAGGTGCATCGGCGAAGCCGCGGGATGCTCAGCAGGCATCGCACGCCCGGGAGCACGCCAACCTTCCTCATTCCGGCCACAGGGCCTAGGGTCAACTTCGGTTCCGACTGAGAGCGAATTGCCAGCATGAGAGTGTTAGTCACAGGAAGCTCCGGCCACCTGGGGGAGGCCTTGGTCCGCACTTTGCGGGCGCGCGGGCGCGACGTCGTCGGCCTTGATATCCTCGAGGCTCCGTTCACGACTGCCCTCGGCTCCATAACCGACCGCTCTTGCGTCCGCCATTACATGACCGGCGTGCAGGCGGTCTTTCATGCAGCGACGTTGCACAAGCCGCACGTCGCCACCCACAGCCGACAGGACTTCATCTACACCAACATCACCGGCACGCTCAATCTCCTGGAAGAGGCCGTGACGGCAGGCGTTGCGGCCTTTGTCTACACGAGCACCACGAGCGTCTTCGGCGATGCTCTTGCGCCGCCCGCCGGCGCCCCCGCCGCATGGGTGACCGAGGAGGTCAGGCCCGTCCCCAAGAACATCTACGGCGTCACCAAGGCCGCGGCGGAGGATCTTTGCCAGTTGTTCCACAGGAACAAGGGGCTTGCATGCGTGGTGCTCAGAACGTCGCGGTTTTTTCCCGAAGAAGACGACGACAATATCGTGCGGGAAGCTTATACGGATGACAACATCAAAGTGAACGAATATCTCTTCCGGCGCGTGGATCTCGAAGACGTCGTCAGCGCACATCTATTGGCGGCCGAATACGCGCCGGCACTCGGTTTCGGCCGGTATATCATCAGTGCGACCACGCCATTTTCGTCCTGTGACTTGCAGGATCTACGTACCGACGCGCCGACGGTGGTGCGGCGCCGCGTTCCGTGTTATGAGGCTGAATATGCACGCCGTGGCTGGAAGATGGTTCCAAGCATAGACCGCGTGTATGTCAACGAACGGGCTCGGAATGAGCTCGGCTGGCGCCCGCATTACGATTTCAAGTACCTCGTTGACCGTCTGAGAGCGGGCGAAGACATACAGAGCCGGCTGGCCCGCCGGATTGGCTCAAAAGGGTATCATGCCAGGATTTTTGCCGAAGGACCTTATCCGGTCGAATGAACCAGACCTGACCGACGGCTGCGGGCCTGATCGTCGCGCCAGCGGGCATCCGACGGCCGGAGAGACCTCGATCTCAGGTCGCGACCAATTCGGCCGTCAGCTTGCGCTTGACCCATTCATAACTGATGAGTTATTCGTTTTGCATGCACACCGGACAGGACGCCCTCTTCAAGACGCTGGCCGATCCGACCCGCCGCGCGATCTTTGAGCGGCTCTGCCGGGATGGCGAGCAGACCGTGCGGGCGCTCACCGACCGGGCCGGAGTCTCGCAACCAGCGGTCTCCAAGCACCTGGGGGTTCTGAAGCGGGCCTGCCTGGTGCGCGACCGGCGCGCGGGGCGCGAGACCCACTACAGCGCCCGCCCGCAGGGTCTCGCGCCTTTGATCGACTGGATCAGCCTCTACGGCGCCTTCTGGCGCGATCGGTTCGACGAGCTGGAGGCGCTGCTCAATCGGATGGGCCGATAAGGGCGAAGACCGATGCTGATGGTCAGCAGCTATACCAAGGACTATGTCGACGCCTGCCGCGCGAAGGTGGCGGCGCAGCTTGCCAGCTATCGGAAAGTGCTGGCCGCGAAGCCCTCAGAAATCCAAGCGTTCGAGCATCAGTTCTTCAATCACATGATCCTGGCGCTCGATCACTATTTCGTTCATTGGGGCCGCGCCATGGAGGGCAAGGACGGTAGTCCGCTCAACGAGGTGCCGATGTTGTGCCATGCGATCATGGACAGCAAAGGCCGGATGAGCGCGGACAAGACGATTCGCCACCAGCCGGAAATGTCGATCCTGAAGGTCAAGCCCGGTGACGAAATCCGGCTGAACGCGGACGACTTCGCCCGGCTGTCCGCGGCGTTCTTCGACGAGCTCGAGAAGAAATATCCGCCACCGTCTTGAGGGCACGAGCGATGCACGATACCACCGCCACCACGCGTTCCATCGTCGTCGAGCGCGAGATGCCGCATCCGCCGGAAAAGATCTGGCGCGCCCTCACCCAAGGGCCGCTGATCGAGGCGTGGCTGATGAAGAACGGCTTCCAGCCGGTCGTGGGCCACAGGTTCAATTTCCGCACCACGCCCATGCCGCATTGGAACGGCGTCGTCGACTGCCAAGTCCTGGTCGTCGAGCCCCATGAGCGGCTCGTCTATAGCTGGAACGCCTCGGGCGAGGAGGCGGCGGGCGGACTGAAGACCATCGTCACCTGGACGCTGACGCCGAGCAAGGGCGGCACGCAGGTGCGCATGGAGCAGTCGGGCTTCCGGCCTGAAGACGAGGCCAACTACCAGGGTGCCCGCTACGGCTGGCAGCGGCTCGTCGCCGCCCTGGAGCGGGTGGCCACAGGGCCGAATTAGAGCAACTGTGGGCCGGGCGCTTTCTTGGGATGCGGGAAAGCCGGCCGACGCTACCCGCTATAGACGGGCTCACGCGTCAACTGATTGTCAAACCCGCGCTTCCGGACATAAGGGGGCGGCCGCTTGTGACCGATCCGGCCATTCTAGGTGCGAGAGACTTCCGCTGCACGAGATCTGGTATCACGCATCCATGCCGAGCAAGCGATATCCCTGGCGCCAGTGCTCCCGGTCCTCGTCCCGGGCACAGAGCCGAAGATGGCTGTCGAACAAGAGCTTCTCGTCGTAACTCTCAGGCAACGACGCCCGATAAATCTTCATGTCTCGCTCGCAAGCCTCCATATTCCCAAGTTGGGCGTAGGCCATCGCGATCTGCTGATGTACATAGAAGATCGGCAATTTGAGCATCGACTCAAGGACTTCGATCGCTTTTGTATACTCGCCGAGCATGTAGTATGATTCGGCAAGAATGTCTCTGCGTACGTTGTCCTGGCTCAGAGGATCGAGTTAGGTGTCGATGGCCCCCTTGGGATCTCCCGTATAAGCCTGGAGCATCGCCCAGTAGCCCAGCACCCGCGCGCTGTTGGGGTTCAGGATCATCGCGCGCTGGAGATGGTGACGTGCCAGTGCATGCTCACCGAACTGCCTCAGGGCCTCTCCGAACGCCGCATGCGAGCGGTAATCGGTTGGATCAAGCTCCAACGCTTTCTTCCCCGCCGCGTAGGCGCGCTCTAGCGGCTTGTCGTGATAAGTCGACAGGTCCCAGACGGACATGCCTTCGGCGACGGCGATGCCGGCATAGGCTGCCGCGAACTCCGGATCGCACGCGATCGCCTTTTGGTAATATCCGATTGCCTTGCGGATGCTGTCGCCGCGCCGCGCCAGAACATGGTTGCCCCGCAGAAGGTAATCGAAGGCCGTCATATCGCTGGTCGGCTTGCGCCGGCTGCCCTCGGCGCCGGCGGCTGCAATCCTGCCCGGCAAAATCGCAACAATAGCCCGGACAACGTCGTCCTGTACTTCGAAGATATCCTCAAGCTGACGATCGTAACGATCAGCCCATAGATTGGCGCCGCTGCTCGCGTCGATGAGCTGCGCCGTGATACGGATGCGGTTGCCCACCTTCCGCACGCTGCCTTCCATCACATATTGCGCGCCGAGCCTGCGCGCTGCCTCTCGAATGTCCACCGACGAGCCCTTGAACTGGAATGAGGAGTTTCGCGCGATCACGAAGAGTTCGGAAAACCGCGATAGCTCAGTGATGATGTCCTCGGTCACGCCATCCGAGAAATATTCCTGCTCCGGGTCGGCCGACATATTGGCGAAGGGCAGTACGGTAATCGATGCCTTGTCCAGCAACGCCCGTGGTACCGGTTGCGAGGAAAGCAGCGCGTCGCCAGGCAACTCCCCGGGCAGCCAGTGCCATACGGATACCGGTTGTCCTATGTTTTTGACCTCTCGCCGGCCCAAATCAGCGAACCTGATGGCGATACGCTTGCGCACTTCTTCATGGACCTTTCCGGATATGCAGATGCCGCCGGGTTCAGCGAGGCCTTCGAGGCGCGCCGCTACGTTGACGCCATCGCCATAGATGTCCTGTCCCTCGATGATGATGTCGCCCGAATTGATGCCGATGCGCAGCCTGATGCGCCGTTCATCCGCGACGCCGGCCTCACGTGCGGCCATCTGCTCCTGGATGTCGACGGCACACTGCACGGCCTCGACGACGCTTGGGAACTCGGCCAGCAGACCGTCGCCCATGAGTTTGACGACGCGCCCTTTACGTTTGGCGATGCTCGGCTGAACGAGGTCCTTCCGCAGAGCTTTCAGGCGCTCCAGCGTGCCCGCCTCGTCGTCGCCCATCAGGCGCGAATAACCGACCACGTCGGCAGCCATGATGGCAGCAAGACGACGCTCCATTGCTGGACCTCCTCGAGGTCGGAGATTACCGCGTCTTCAGGGAAGCGTCTATCGGCGAGGCATGTGGCCAACCTCGCCTCCTTGCAAGAAGTCGACCTCCGGCAAGCGTCTCCGACGCCCGCACGCTTCAGCTACCGGATATGGACTGCGGATCGCAGATCCGGGGGGCATCCAGGGAGCACCCCTCGTTACGGGGGTTGCCGCGCTACGACACCGGGCAGGGCTTCGCCTGCCAGATCTTGGCCGCATACTCGGCAATCGTGCGGTCGCTCGAGAACTTGCCGGAGTGAGCGATGTTGAGGATGACCTTGCGCGCCCAGTTCTCGGGCTCGGCGTAGAGCTCGAGCAGGCGCCGGTCCGCCTCGAGATAGGCCCTGAGATCCGCGAGATGCATGTAATGGTCGCCGTGGGTCAGCAGGGTGTCGCGCAGCGGCTCGAACACGCCGGGCTCGTTGCGGCTGAAGTGGTCCGAGAAGATCAGGTCGAGCGCCGCGCCGGTTTCCGGTTCGTTGTCATAGTGCCATCTGGGGCTGTACCAGCTGCGGCTGCCGGCCACCTGCTCCGCGGTCAGCCCGAACAGGAAGAAATTCTCCTCGCCGGCGGCCTCGGCCATCTCGATCGTCGCCCCATCGCGCGTACCGATCGTGAGCGTCCCGTTCATCATGAACTTCATGTTGCTGGTCCCGCTCGCCTCGTAGCCCGCGGTCGAGATCTGGTTGGAGACGTCGCTCCCGGGGATCAGCCGCTCGGCGAGCGACACGCAGTACTCGGGCAGGAACACGACCTTGAGACGGCCGCGCACGGCGGGGTCGCCGTCGATCGTGCCGGCCAGGTTGTTGAGGAACTTGATAATGATTTTGGCCAAGTGGTAGGCGGGCGCCGCCTTGCCCGCGAAGAAGAACGTGCGCGGCGCCATCTCGAGATCAGGGTTCTGGCGCAGCCGGTCGTAGAGCACCACGACGCGCAGCGCGTTCAGTAGTTGCCGCTTGTACTCGTGGATGCGCTTGACCTGGCAGTCG
Organism: uncultured Alphaproteobacteria bacterium; assembly: GCA_963815435.1. Taxonomy (GTDB): domain Bacteria; phylum Pseudomonadota; class Alphaproteobacteria; order Geminicoccales; family Geminicoccaceae; genus DATAOG01. Next base: position 24,785 of record CAWFGZ010000045.1, on the reverse strand, counting down.
AAGATCGAATTCGGGATCGACGACCACGCCGGAGGTCGATCTGAGCCAATCCGCAAACCGCGACTTGGCCGCGCGCTTGGCGTTACGGATGGCGTTGCGAAAGCTCGCGTCGTCGGCGAGCGGCACGAGCTTGGCGAGCTCGCCGAGGTCCGTGATCCAGCCGTCGCCGATCGCCTCGCTGATGCAGCCGGCGAGCGCGGGGTTGGCCAAGAGCAGCCAGCGCCGCGGCGTCACGCCGTTGGTCTTGTTGTTGAAGCGCTCGGGGAAGATTTCGGCGAGATCCTTCACCGTCATCCGGCGCAGCAGGTCGGAGTGGATCGCGGCGACGCCGTTGGTGCTGTGCGAGCCGACGATGGCGAGGTTGGCCATCCGGATTCGGCGTTCACCGCCCTCCTCAACAAGGCTCGTGCGCTCGACGCGGCCCTCGTCGCCGGGGAAGCGGGTCCGCACCTCATCGAGGAGGCGGCGGTTGATCTCGAGGATGATCTCCAAATGGCGCGGCAGGAGCACCTCGAACCACCGCAGGGGCCATTTCTCCAGGGCCTCGGGCAAGAGCGTGTGATTGGTGTAGGCGAGCGTTCGTCGGGTGAGGTCCAACGCCTGGTCCCAACCAAGGTGCGCCTCGTCGAGCAGAATCCGCATCAGCTCGGGCACGGCCAGGCTCGGGTGGGTGTCGTTCAGCTGGATTGCGACCTTCGCTGGCAGCGCGCTCCAGTCGTGATTGTTTCGGCGAAAGCGGCGCACGAGATCCGCCAGCGAGCAGGCGACCAGAAAATACTCCTGCACGAAGCGCAGTCCCTGCCCCATGCTCGTCGAGTCGTCGGGGTAAAGGACCCGCGTCAGGGATTCGGCCGTGAGCCGCTCGGCAAGTGCGCTCACGAACTCGCCATGGCTGAACGCCTGGAAGTCGAAGACGTCGGGCGCGCCGGCAGCCCAGAGCCGGAGCGTGTTGATGGTCCTGCCGCCGTAGCCGACCACCGGGCGATCGAACGGCAGGCCGAGCAGGCTCGATGGCCGGCCGACGACTACGCCCAGGCTCCCGCCGCGCACCTCGAACGAGCAGCCGAGCTTGACCTCCACCTTTTCCTGCGGCCGGGCGACCTCCCACGGATCGGGCCGTCGCAGCCAGCTGTCCGGCTGCTCGCGCTGCCAGCCATCCTCGATCGTCTGCCTGAAGATGCCGTACTCGTACCGCAGCCCGTAGCCCACGGCCGGAAGCTGCATCGTCGCCATCGAGTCGAGAAAGCACGCTGCGAGCCGGCCGAGCCCGCCGTTGCCGAGCCCGGCGTCGGGTTCCTGCTCGAGCAGGGCGAGCCAGTCGAGGCCCTCATCGGCGGCGACCCGCTTCGCGACCGGATCGAGGCGCAGGTTCACGATGTTGTTGGCGAGGGAGCGCCCGATCAGGAACTCCATGGACAGGTAGTAGACGCGTTTGGGGTTCGCCCGCTCGTAGGTATTCTCGGTGAGCAGCCACCGCTGCGAGAGGACGTCACGCACGGCGCGGGCGGCGGCCTCGTAGCGTTCCCGCGCTCCCACCGCTGAGGCATCGACCACGTTGTCGAACATGAGATGGCGCTCGTACAGCGCGTCGCCCGTCCCCGTGAACTGAATCGGGCCGCAGCCGTACTGCTCGAGGAGCGTCGTGATCTCCGTCGCGTCGGGCGCCGCGGCCACCGCCCTGTCGCTGCTCATCGCGTCATCCTCCAGCCTCGACGGATCGGCGCCACGCTAGCCGGCGACGGGCCCGTTCCAGATCTTCACCGCGGGTATCCTGTCGTAATAGTAGCCGAGCACGCTCAAGGTCTCCGTATCGAGCAGGAAGTGCTGGCCGGCGGCCACGGCCAGCCCGAGCCAGCGGGCCACAAACACGCGGAACAGGTGACCGTGCGCGAACAGCGCGACGTCGCCCTCGACGGCGCGGACCCTCGCGATCACCTGATCGGCCCGCGCAGCCACCTGCTCCGGCGCCTCGCCGCCCGGGCAGCCATCCCGGAAGATCAGCCAGCCCGGTGACCGCTCGCGGATCTGCTTGTTGGTCAATCCCTCGTACTCGCCGTAATCCCACTCGGCGAGATCGGGCTCGATCACGGCCGCGTCGCCGAGACCCGCCAGCTCGCAGGTCTCCCGCGCCCGCCGCAGCGGGCTGACGAGCACCAGCGCGAACGCCTCCTTCGCCAGCACGGGCCGCAACCGCTTGGCGAGCAGGCGCCCGTCGTCGGTCAACGGGAGGTCCGTCCTGCCCGTGTGCTGCCCGCTCAGGCTCCACTCGGTCTCGCCCGTGTCTGATCGCGAACACGCTCATGCGCGCCTCCCCCTCGGTTCAGATGTTGTCGGACTCGGTCGAACGGACCCCGCCCGACGCCGCGGCCTCGCCCCACGTCCAACCCGTGATGTCGGGCATGTCATCGCCGTAGCGGGCGATGTATTGCTTGTGCTCGATCAGCTTGTTGTGGATCGCCTGCTTGGCATAGGCGGCGCGCGCGCCGAGCTTGGGCACGCGGTCGATCACGTCGCTCACCAAATGGAAGCGATCGAGGTCGTTCAGCACGCACATGTCGAACGGCGTGGTCGTGGTGCCCTCCTCCTTGTAGCCGCGCACGTGCAGGTTCGGGTGGCCGGCTCGCCGGTAGGTCAGGCGGTGAATCAGCCACGGGTAGCCGTGGAAAGCGAAGATGATCGGCTTGTCCGTCGTGAACAGCGCGTCGAAGTCATGGTCCGAGAGGCCGTGCGGGTGCTCGCTGGCGGGCTGCAGCTTCATGAGATCGACGATGTTGATGACGCGGATCTTCAGCTCGGCCGCGTGCCGGCGCAGGAGGTCGACGGCGGCGAGCGTCTCCAGCGTCGGCACGTCGCCGCAGCAGGCCATCACCACGTCGGGCTCATCGTCCCGGTCGTTGCTCGCCCACTCCCAGATGCCGAGCCCGGCCGCGCAGTGCTTGATCGCCTGATCCATGGTCAGCCACTGCGGGGACGGCTGCTTGCCCGCAACCACGAGATTGACGTAATTCCGGCTGCGCAGACAGTGGTCGCTGACCGAGAGCAGGCAGTTGGCGTCGGGCGGCAGGTAGACCCGGACGACCTCGGCCTTCTTGTTGACGACATGGTCGATGAAGCCGGGGTCCTGGTGGCTGAAGCCGTTGTGGTCCTGCCGCCAGACGTGGCTGGACAGGAGGTAATTCAAGGACGCGATCGGCCGGCGCCAGGGGATATGATTGCACACCTTCAGCCACTTGGCGTGCTGGTTGAACATCGAGTCGATGATGTGGATAAACGCTTCGTAGCAGGAGAAGAAGCCGTGCCGGCCGGTCAGGAGATAGCCCTCGAGCCAGCCCTGGCACTGGTGCTCGCTCAGCATCTCCATCACCCGCCCGTCGGGGGCGAGGTGGTCGTCCCACGGATACGTCTCGGCGACCCAGGCGCGATTGGTGACTTCGAGCACGTCCTGCCAGCGGTTGGAGTTGTTCTCGTCCGGGCTGAACAGGCGGAAGTTCCGCGCCGCCATGTTCAGCTGCATCACATCGCGGAGGAAGTCGCCCATGACCCGGGTGGCCTCCGCCGTGGCGGCGCCCGGGGCCGGCACGGCGACGGCGTACTCGCGGAAGTCCGGGAGCCTCAGATCCCGAAGCAGCGCGCCGCCGTTGGTGTGGGGGTTGGCGCTCATGCGCCGCGTGCCCCGCGGCGCGAGATCGGCGAGCTCCGATCGGAGGCGACCGCTGCCGTCGAAGAGTTCCTCGGGCCGATAACTCTTCATCCACTCTTCGAGGATGCGCACGTGAGCCGGGTTCTCGTGCATCTCGCCCATCGGCACCTGGTGTGAGCGCCAATAGTCCTCGCAACGTTTGCCGTCGATCTCTTTCGGGCAGGTCCAGCCTTTGGGGGTGCGCAGCACGATCATCGGCCAGCGGGGACGGCCGGAAAAGCCCTCGCGGGCCGCGTCGGCCTTGATCCGCCGGATCTCGCCGATGACCGTGTCCAGGGTCGCGGCCATGAGCTCGTGCATCGTCGCCGGCTCATGCCCCTCGACGACGTACGGGGTATAGCCATAGCCGCGCAAGAGCTGGTCCAGCTCCTCAGGGCTGATCCGAGCCAGGACGGTGGGATTGGCGATCTTGTAGCCGTTGAGGTGCAGGACCGGCAGAACCACCCCGTCGGTCACCGGGTTCAGGAACTTGTTGGAGTGCCAGCTGGTCGCGAGCGGCCCGGTCTCGGCCTCGCCGTCGCCGACGACGCAGGCGACGATCAACTCGGGGTTGTCGAAGACCGCGCCGTAGGCGTGTGACAGCGAATAGCCGAGCTCGCCGCCCTCATGGATCGAGCCGGGGGTCTCCGGCGCCACGTGGCTCGGAATGCCGCCGGGGAACGAGAACTGGGTGAAGAGGCGATTCATGCCCTCCTCGTCCCGGGAGACGTTCGGATAGACCTCGCTGTAGGTGCCCTCGAGGTAGGCGTTCGCGACCAGGCCGGGCCCGCCGTGCCCGGGGCCGGTGACGTAGATCATGTCCAGGTCGTGCTTCTTGATGAGGCGGTTCAGGTGCACGTAGATGAAGTTCAAACCGGGAGTGGTGCCCCAGTGGCCGAGGAGCCGGGGCTTGATGTGTTCCTTGGCGAGCGGCTCCTTGAGCAGCGGGTTGTCATAGAGATAGATCTGGCCGACCGACAGATAGTTGGCGGCGCGCCAGTACGCGTCGATCAATGCCCGTTCCTGGTCCGATAGTACATTCGCCATGATCGCCTCCTCCGCTCCCGCTGTCATTGAGCTGGGCATTGGCGCGCGGGGTTAAGTTTCTCCGCCGATGGGGCGCGCCGTGTTCAGAATCCCTCCGCGGCTGGCCGGTTTGACCGGGGGTTAGCGTGCTGGATTGAGCAACGGGCTGCTCCGCCGCTCTGTTACTCGGGCAACCCGGCCTTGCGCAGGCCCTCGGCGTAGTGCTCCCGGTCTTCCGCGCGCTGGAAATGCAACATCTCGAGGTGGCGGGCGAGGGAGAAATCGGGCGTAAGCTTCAGGTATTCCGCGGCGGCGCCTTTCGCGTCCTCCTCCCGACCCAGCTGGCCATAGGCGGCTGCCAGCCATCGGTAACCTGCATCGCCAAGCGGCCTGCCCTTGCGGAAGGCGGTGACAGCCTCGTCATAGCGCCGTGCGAGATAGAGCGCCATCCCCAGGTTCAAGGCGTACCAGCGCGGCGCCGCGGGATTGAGGCGCCGCGCTTTCTCGACCAGCTCGATTGCCTCTTCCGGCCGCCCGGCAAAGCTGAGCGCCCGGGCCAGAAAGGCGTAGCCGTCGGCATCGTTGGGGTTGAGCGCGATCGCGGTCTCCAGCGCCTCGAGGGCTTCGTCGTGGAGGCCCTTGCTGAGGTAGATCTGGCCAAGTACCAGGTAATTCGAATGGGACGCCGGGTTCACCTCCACGCCCTGGCGCGCATATTCCAGCGCCCGCTCGAGCGGCTGCTCCTCCGGACCGGCCCAACGCTCGGAATGCTCCACCAGGAAGGTCCAGGCGAGGCTGGCGTAGGCGCGGGCGTAGTCGGGGTCGAGCTCGATCGCCTTCTCGTACAGACGGCGCGCCTCGCGATTCGCCTCGGGCGTGAACCGCTCCCAGAGCTCCCGACCCCGCAGCACGCAGTCGTAAGCCTCGAGGTTCCCGGTCTGGCGGCTCCGCGCCAGACGGCGCTCGCTCTCACCGAGCTTGCCCGCGAGCGTCGCCACGATCCGGCGGGTGACCTCATCCTGCACCTCGAAGATGTCCGCGAGGTCGCGATCGAAGCGCTCGGCCCAGAGGTGGTGGCCGGTAGCGGCTTTGACGAGCTGCGCCGTGATCCGGACCCGCGCGCCCGCCTTGCGGACACTGCCTTCGAGCACGTAGCGGACGCCGAGGTCACGGCCGACCTCCTGGACGCGGGCCGGCTTGCCCTTGTAGGTCATGACCGAGTTGCGCGCGATCACGCGCAGCTCCTGGAAGCGGGACAGCTCGGTGATCAGGTCCTCGGTGAGGCCGTCGGCGAAATAGTCCTGCTCGGGATCGCCGCCAAAGTTCGCAAATGGCAGCACGGCGATCGAGGGCAAGGCCGAACGCCGACCCGGTGCCGTCGCCGCGGGTCGCTCCGGCAGGGGCTCGGGCTCGGCGGCTCCGTCGCGTCGCAGGCCGAAGACGCGGACGGGGTAGCCGATGTTCTTCAGCGACTGTTCGCCGAGGTCGTCGAAGCTGAGGTCGACCTTGTTCCGGATCTGATCGTGGACCGCACCCGAGATGGAGATCCCACCCGGCTCGGCCACGCCCTCGAGGCGCGCCGCGACGTTGACGCCGTCACCGAACAGATTGTCGCCCTCGACCATGACGTCGCCGAGGTTGACGCCGACCCGAAAGAGCATACGACGCGCGTCAGGCAGATCGGCATTGCGTCGCTCGACCTCCTGCTGGATCGCGCCCGCGCAGCGCACCGCCTCGACCGGGCTCGCGAACTCGGCCATCACGCTGTCGCCGGCGGTGGTGAAGATCCGGCCATGATGCCGGGCGATCAGCTCATCGATCACCTGGCGGCGCGCGTGCAGCGCGGCCAGCGTCCCTTCCTCGTCGGCCGCCATGAGGCGCGAGTAGCCGGCGACGTCGGCTGCAAGGATGACTGCCAGCTTACGGATGACGCCTGCGTTCTCCATATCCCGCCCCGAAAAGCGCACTCCGTAGCAGAGATGCCCCTGGCAGGGGCGGTTTTGTAGCCCCGGCCGGGTGGCTCATCCAAGGGTGTTCTTTGGCTCACTCCATGCCAAGCAAAAATCGCAGTCGTCGCGCGGTAAGCAGCCACTCGCTTTTCACGCCGGGAAGGAGCAGAATGGCGGGGCTCGTAGTTCCAAACGTGAGCTTGGCCGAATGATGGCGGGTTCGGTCTCAGCAAGCCTCCTGTGGCAGACCGCGCGTCCAGCGAGCGGTGTGTCCAACGAGTGCTCGATCGCCCTGCTGCCGCTGCACGATTTGTCCGGGACCTCGACGGACGGGCCGCTGTGCGCCGGCATCATCGGCGACATCATCCACAATCTGACCCGCTTTCGCGACCTCACGGTCATTGCCCAGCACTCGGCGCTGCACGTCCAGGCCCTGGCACTCGAGCCCCGTCAGATCGCCGAGCAACTCGGCGTCCGCTACGTGCTGACAGGCGATCTGCGGCGAGAGGGCGAGCGGCTGGAGATTCACGCCCAACTCCTCGAGGCCGAACTCCGAGGAGATCATCTGGTCAGCGAAATACGACGGTCCGCTCGGCGACGTGTTCGCGTTCCAGGACGAGGTGACAGAGGTCATCGCGGCGAACCTCGCCGCCGAGATCCGGGCCGCCGAGTGGCGCCGCGCCGTGGACTTGGCGCCGGCCGAGTTGTCGGCTTACGGCCTCCTTCTGCGCGGCCAGTATCTGACGCACCGGTATCAGCGAGCCGCCAACCTGGAGGCGCGGTTCCTGTTCGAACGCGCCCGGCGGCTCGATCCGGGCTATGGCAGGTGCTACGCCGCGCTCTCGCGGACGTTCAACCTGGACTGGCGTTACGCCTGGTCGGACGATCCGGGCGCCTCGTTGGATCGGGCGCTGGCGCTCGCCGAGCTTGCCATCCGGTACGATCCCTTGGATGCCCGCGGCCATGCGGAGGTGGGGTACGCCTGCCTCTATCGTAAGCAGCACGAAGCATCTCTCATCGCCTACGAGCGCGCGATCGACCTCAACCCCAACGACGCTGACATCCTTGCGGAGATGGGCGACGCGCTCACGAACGTTGGCCAGCTCGACCGCGCGAGGCAAGTGCTCACTCGTGCCATGTCCCTCAACCCGTTTTGCCCGGACTGGTATCTTTGGAACCTCGGTGATCTCCACTTCTCAGAAGGCGACTATCAACAGACGATCGACACTTTGAGGAAGATGCGGGACCTGTCGGAAGCCCACCGCCTGTTGGCGGCAAGCTACGCGCACCTGGGCAAGATGGACGAGGCACGTCACCACGCCGCGCAGCTGATGAAGGTGCACCCGAACTTCTCCATTGATCACTGGTGCAAGGTACCGCCCTACAAAGATCAGGAGCCGGTCGAGCGCCTGATCGATGGCATGCGCAGGGCCGGCCTCAGATAAGCAGGCGGAAGAGACAGCGACTACCCGACCGTAGTGGCATCGCATCGCGGCGGATAGGTCGCCAAGAGAAGACGTGGAGATGTCGCGATGGACGAGATCCGGCGGCTCGAAGGTCAGCTGCGGCGGGAACATCTGACGCGCCGCGAATTCATGGGGCGGGCGAGTGCGTTTGGCCTGACGCTCGCCAGCGCGAGCGTGCTTTCCGACCGGGCGCGCGAGGGCCGGGTCCAGCCGGAGCTCGCCGAGAGCGGGGAGCGGGATCGCCCGCGGTGACGCTCGACGTTCGCAAGCACCTCGACCCGCAGATGGCCGAGGCGCTCGCCAAGAGCGAGGCGCTTGCGGCGGAGTTCGGGCCCCCCGTGGCGCGAGACGACGTTGCTTCGCGTCGGGCCGCCTACGCCCATGAGCGTGCGTTCTGGAACGCGTTGCCGGTCGATCTCGCGGCGACAGAAGACCTGGTAGTAGAGGCAGCGGGCCTGATCACGCCGCTTCGCCTCTACCGCCCGCACGATGCCCTGCCCCGGGCGGCGCTGGTCTACCTGCACGGCGGTGGCTTCATCCTCGGCAGCCTGGAGACGCACGATCCAATCATGCGCCTTTTTGCTAAGCATGCCGGCGTGACCGTGATCGGCGTCGACTACGCGCTGGCGCCCGAGACCAGGTTCCCGCGCCAGATCGAGCAGATCGCGGCGACGATCGAGCAGCTGCCGGCACGCTTCGCGCTCGCTGCGGCCCGGATCGCGCTCGGCGGCGATTCGGCCGGCGCGCACCTGGCACTCGCTACGACCATCGACCGGCGCAATCGCGGCGGCGCGCTGCCGGCGGCGCTCCTGCTACTACGGCAGCTACGGCCTGCGCGACGGCGCCTCGTGCCGGGTCTACGGCGGGGCCTGGGATCACCTCACCGAAACGGAGCGCGCGTTCTTCCGGCAATGCTACCTGCGTGGGCCGGAAGATGTCGGCGACCCACGTTACGATCTGCTCGCGGCGGATCTCGCCGGAACGCCGCCCTGCTTCGTCGCTCTGTCTGCCCTCGATCCGCTACAGGACGATAGCCGCGCCCTGGCGGCGCTCCTCGAGGAGCAGGGCACGCCGGTCGAGCTTCGCGTCTACGACGGCGTGCTGCACGGCTTCCTGCATCTCAGTCGCATGGTCGATCGCGCGTCGACCGCGATCGAGGACGGCGCCCGCTTCCTGCGCGCCCGGCTCGAGCCTCGCGGACAAGACCTGCCTTAGTTCCAAATCAGTTCAGCGTTGTCGCACAGGCCGCGGCAATCGCTGCGATGGGGCGCTGATCGGTGCCGCAGCAGCCACCGAGCACGACCAGCTGTGGCAGCCGGTCCCTGAGGGCGCGGTACTGGTGGCCGAGCTCCGCGGGGTTGCCGTCGTCCAGCTCCTTGGCCTCGTCGAGCTCGACGTGGCTCTTCCTCGAGGCGTTGGCGCGCAGGCCCCGGAGGCGCTTCACCCACGACTTGCCGGTTGCCAGTGCACCTTCGAAGTGGGTGGGATGGGCGCAGTTGATCATGTAGTAAGCTGGACCCTGTGGCAAAGCGCTTCGGTCGCAGTCCATCGCAGCTTCCATAGGAATTACATCGCCCCGAGAAGTCGTTGCGACGGTCCGATTTAGGCGGGCAACTTTTCAGAGGGATTTCTCAATCCGGCGATTCTGGTTTCAATTGTTTCGGAGAAAGTGTCTCAACCTGGTCGAACAGGCTCAGGCCACCGACCCTGCCGGCTGAGCCAGCAGGCTCTCGGGCAGCCAGTCACGATGCGCCTCGAGCAGCTCGTCAACCAGCGCCCAGATCTGCTCGAGGTCGAGCTCGGCCGCGGTGTGCGGGTCGAGCATCGCAGCGTGATAGACGTGCTCGCGCTTGCCGGTCAGCGCCGCCTCGACGGCCAACGCCTGCACGTTGATGTTGGTCTGCATCAGCGCCGCGAGATGCGGCGGCAGTGCGCCCACGCGCACCGGCTGCACACCGTTGCGGTCGACCAGGCACGGCACCTCGACGATGCAATCGGGTGGCAGATTGTCGACCAGGCCCCGGTTCGGCACGTTGCCGTAGACCACCGCCGGCCGGCCGGTCTCCCGGCTACGGATGATGATCGGGCCGTACTCGGCGCTCCGCTGGACCTCGACCGGCTGGTTCGGGTCCTCGAGCCTGCGGCGCAGCTCGACCCACGCGGCGATCTGCCGTTCGCAGCGGCGCGGATACTCGTCGAGCGGGATGTTGAAGCGCTCGATCAGGTCGGGCCGGCCGCGCTTGATGAACCACGGCACATACTCGCTGAAATGCTCGCTCGACTTCGGTCACGAAGTAGCCGAGCCGGCGCAGCATTTCGTAGCGCACGCGATTCCAGCTCGGCACGCGCCCTTCCGCCACGAGCTGTTGCAGGCGCGGGTAAAGATCCTCGCCCTTGTGCTCGAGCTTCAGGTAGAACGCCAGGTGATTGATCCCGGCAACCAGGTAGTCGATCTCTTCGGCCGGGAGGCCGAGGTCCTGCGCGAGCTCGCCCGCGGTGTGCGGCACGCTGTGGCAGAGGCCGAGGGTGCGAATCCGGCTCGCGCGCGCGATCCCCCAACAGTTCATCGCCATCGGGTTGGCGTAGTTGAGGTGCAGCACCTCCGGGCAGAGCCGTTCCATATCCCGGCACATTTCGATCAGCACCGGGATCGTGCGCAGCGCCCGCATGATGCCGCCAATACCCAGCGTGTCGGCGATCGTCTGCTCGAGCCCGTAGCGCTTGGGGATCTCGAAGTCGGTCACGGTGCAGGGCCGGTAGCCGCCGACCTGGATCATGTTGATGGCGTAGTCGGCGCCCTCGAGCGCACGCGCCCGCTCGGTTGTGCTTTCGATCTGCGGCCGCACGCCGAGCGTCGCCGCGATGCGGCGCGCTACCGCGTCGGTCGTGGCGAGCCGCTCGGCGTCAATGTCGAACAAGGAGAGGCGGCTGCCGGCGAGCTCCGGATAGGACAGAATGTCGCCAATCAGCGCCTTGGCAAAGACGGTGCTGCCCGCACCGATGAAGGTGATCTTTGGAAAAGCCATTGCGGGCCTCGTTCAGGGTGGGTGATGACCAGCAATGTCGGTGCGTCGGTCGGCGTCGTCAGCCCCTGAGCGCGGTCATGATTTCCGCAGCACTCCGATCGAGCGCCGCCTGTGCCGCCAGCCGCACGGGAGCGTTGGCCTCGCCGTAACGATCATAGTTGCGCCGCTCGACGATCTCGAAGAACACGCCATTGATCGAGCGCGTAAAGACCTGAAAGAACTCGCCGGCGCCAATCTTATCGTACAGGATGGAAAGGTCGCGCATCCGAGCAATCGCGGCATCGTCGAGATCGAACCGCGCGGCGAGGTCCTCGTAATAGTTCTCAGGCACCTGCAGCTTGAGCGCGGCGGGCAGAGCCGCAGCGGCAGCAAAGATGTCGCGGCAGGCGAACGCGATGTGCTGGGCGCCAGCACCTGCGGTCTGCTGCAGGAAGCGACCCGCGGCGGTGCGCTCCGCTTGCGAGACGTTGAGCGCGATCCGCAGCGTGCGCTCCTGATTGGTCATGGCCCGGCTGACGATCAGCCCGTGGGGGTCGGGCAGGTCGGTGCGCCCGCCCGGCTCGAGCCCGAGGATGGTCCGGTAGTAGAGGACCCAGCTGACCAGCTCCGCCTCCGGCACGACCTGCGCGACGTGGTCGATGCGCACGAGCCCGAGGTCCGGCGGCTGCTCCGGCTCCGGATCGGGCACGAAGTCGACGTCGAAGAATGTGCCCCGGCCGTCCGGCCGCTCGATGAAATAGATCAGGCTGCCGCTAACTCCGCGCACCGCTGGGATCTCGAGCTCGCCCTTGCCGATTGGCCCGACGAAAGGCTTGGCCAGCATGGCGGTGGCGCGGGCGGCGGCGCCGCCGGGATCGTCGACGCGGAGCGCGAGCGCGGCAACCGAAAGCCCGTGCAGGAGGTAGAAGGCGTGCGGAAAGTCCTCTTCCTCGAGATTGAGCACGAGGTTGACGTCGCCCTGGCGATAGAGCTCGACGCGTTTCGAGCGGTGCCGATGGCTGCGACGAAAGCCCAGGCCGTGCAGCACCTTGACCAATTCCTCGACCTGGTGCGGGTGGTCGACGAACTCGATGAACTCGACACCATCGACGGTCGGCAGTGCCGCGGATGGCCGGCCCCGGACCTGCTCGTCGAGCCAGAGGAAGGAGCGCATGCCATCGAGGGCGATCCGCCGGGTCGAGGAGGCGCGAAAATCGTCGCTGAAAATCTCGTGGCTGATCGGCCCCTGGTAGCCAATCTCGTCGAGCTTGCGCAGCATCGACGCGACCGGCAGATCGCCCTGCCCCGGAAAGCAGCGATAGTGCCGGCTGAGAAACAGGAGGTCCATCTCGATTCCGGGCGCGTCGGCGGTCTGGACGAGAACGATGCGATCGGCCGGGATCTCGGCGATGGCGTCGACCGGCAACCGCTTGGCCAGCATGTGGAAGCTGTCGAGGATCAGCCCCACGTGCTCATGGTCGGCGAGCCGCACCGCCTCCCAGGCCTGGCGGTAGTCGTTGATGTGGCGACCCCAGGCGAGGGCCTCGAAGCCGACCTTGACGCCGAACTGGCTGGCGAGATCACCGAGCTCGTGCAGATCGGCAGCGACCCTCGCCATGTCGTCGATCGCCTCGGGCGAGATGCTGCTGCAGACCAAGAGCAACGGCGTGCCGAGCCGTCCCATCAGCTCGAACTTGCGCTTGGCGCGCTCGAATGCCTTGGCGCGCAATGGCTCGGGCAAGCCTTCGAAGTCACGAAAGGGCTGCAGCGCGATGATCTCGACGCCCAGCGAGCGGGCCCGCTCGCGCACGTCCTCGGGCCGGCCGTCGAAATAGGTGAGATCGTTCTCGAAGATCTCGACCCCGTCGAAACCCGCCTCCGCGGCAGCGGTGAGCTTGTCGGCGAGAGACCCGGGCATGCACACCGTTGCGATGGCTCTCGTCATGAGCAGGCCTCCAGCAATCGGGCGCCAATCACGACTGTGCCGCGGCTAGCGGCTGAGGCTCTCAAGGCTCATGCCAGGCCCTCCGGGGGTGGAGGAGTGGCCGCCGCTTCCCGGCTCTCCGGCTTCTGCCGCTTCGGCGAGAGCGGCGTCTGGTTCAAGAGCAGGAGGAGCACCGCGATGGTCAGCACGAGTGAGATCGGGTTGGTCAAGAACTCCTTGAGAAACACGCCGACATGTTCCTGCGACGAGATCATGGCGCGCCGGTAGGGCAGATCCATGAGTGGCCCGAGAATGATACCGAGGATCACCGGGCCGACCTGATAGCCACACATCTTCATGAAATAGCCCAGCACGCCGAAGCCGAGCATCCAGTAGACATCGGTGGCGCTGTTCTGGATCGAATAGGTGCCGACGATCGAGAGCACCACGATCAGCGGTAGAGGACGCAAATTCGGGGTGAAGCGCCTCGAGCTCTTCCTCCTGCGCAAACTCCCTCACCAGCACCATCTCGCTCTCGTCTAGGTGGGCGAGCACCGAGCAGACCTTCTTGCCAATGGCCGGCAGAGCCTTGACCATAAGGTCGACGCCCAGGTGACCATGCTCGCGCAAGGCGACTATCGCGCCGATAAAAGTCGTCCAGACGAAGAAGAAACGCGACAGCTCCTCGGATGTCGTTAAGCCCGTGTTGAAGGCGTAGCGAAGAAAGACGTTCCCGAAGACCAGGACCACCATTACGACGAGGCAAGCGGCGATGGCGAACTTCAGAAGATGGAAGTAAGCTTCGGCGATTTTGGTCATGGCATTCTCGCGGCCAGCAATTTGGTCAGGTCGCCTTCATTGAGGCGAAGTGCTCGAGCATCCGCTCGGCGTCGGGGGCGATGCCGGTGATCAGGCGGAAAGCCTCGACCGCCTGGAAAACCGCCATCCCGCCGCCGCCCAGCGTCCGACAGCCGAGCGCGCGGGCGTCCCTGAGCAGTTCGGTCTCGAGCGGGTAATAGATGATCTCGGCGACCCAGAGGTCGGGGCGCAGCAGCGTCTTCGGCACGGGCGTGCCCGGAATCTTGGCCATGCCGACGGGGGTCGCGTTGACCAGACCGTCGGCCTCTGTGAGGGCCGCGGCGAGATCCCTGCCCGCCTCTGCCTGGCTCGCGCCGAACCGTGCAGAGAGATCCCCGGCCACCCGCTCGGCCTTGCGCGCTCGGCGTCAAAGACCGTGAGATGCGCAGCGCCCAGCTTCATCATGGCGTGCGCCACCGCCGAGCCGGCGCCGCCGGCGCCGACCTGCACGACCCGCTCCCGCTTGACGTCCGGCAGACCGCGGCGAAAGCCCTCCTCGAACCCCACGGCGTCGGTGTTGTGGCCGGTGCGCCTGCCTTCCTTCAGCACCACCGTGTTGACCGCCCCGAGTGCCCGCGCGTCGTCGGACAGCTCGTGCAGCAGCGGGATCACCGCCTGCTTGCAGGGAAAAGTGATGTTGAGGCCGTTGAAGCCCATCCGCTCGGCCGCGAGCAGCAGGTCCGGCAGCGCCTCGGCGCCGAGATTCAAGGCCTGGAGGTCGATCAGCTTGTAGATGTAGCGGAGACCCTGCTCGGCGCCCTCCTTCTCGTGCATCGCGGGGGTGCGTGACGCCTGGATGCCGGCGCCGATCAGGCCGGCGAGGAAGGCGGGTCGGGTGTGGAACAGCACTGCGGCCATCGGGTTTGCCATCAGGCGCTCGGCCCAAGCAGGCGGACCATCGCCTCCAGGGCGAGGACGTAACCCTGGGTACCGAGGCCGGCGATCACCCCGGTCGCGGCAAGCGAGACGTAGGAGTGATGGCGGAACGCCTCCCGCCGGTGGATGTTGCTGATGTGGACCTCGATGATCGGACCCTCGAAGGTCTTCAAGGCGTCGAGAATCGCGATCGAGGTGGAGGTGAAGCCCGCCGGGTTGATGATCAGACCCGCCGCAGTGCCCCGCGCCTCCTGAATCCAGTCGATGATCTGGCCTTCGTGGTTGGACTGCCGGAAATCGATCTCGAGGCCGAGCCGGGTGCCTGCCGCCTCGCAGGCCGCCTTGACGTCGGCCAGCGTCTCCCGCCCGTAGACCTCCGGCTCGCGCACACCGAGCAGGTTCAGGTTGGGGCCGTTCAGAACGTAGATCCGCTCGCTCATCTGTCTGCTCAATGACCTGCGTCCGCTGCGGTTACCCGGGCGGTCCAGCTCTCGATCGCCCGAAGCTCCAAAGGCCTGCGTACACGCCACCCCGAAAGGATCGGTCACTCTCGACCAGCAATGGCTGTTCGCCAGCAATGACCGGAAGGATGAGGCAACGTGCGGCGGTTATCCCGACCGCTCACCCATCATTGGTGTGCCATCCCTGATCGATCACCCTGCACCACCCTATAAGGATCGGTCCAGCACGAAAAATGACATTTCGGGCGGATTTCATAACCAGGCTGTCATCGATGGTGGCCGCTGCGCCGCATCTTGGATGCCGCCACCGAACGGGTCGCGTTCATGAACGCCAGCGTGATCGCCGGCGCGGTTTCCTCGGCCCGTGTGGTCATCCCGACCGGTCCGGCGGTCGCGATCATCGCCGGCTCCCTGCCCCAGCGGCTTTTCATTACGGTTGGTTATTGAACGAATCCGATATCTCATTTTTCATAACGAACCAAGCCTGCTATGGCTGGATGGGAGGCACAGTCGCGCTTGATGCAGCGCAGGCTGACCATCGATCGAAAGAACATTCAGGCGGGCATGGGATGACGTCTGGCCGCTGCATCGAGCGGCCGGACCTGACGACGACGCTGGATCGATGACGTCCTCGGGGAGAGAGCTGTTGGCCGACGACCGCTACACCACCGGCATGGCCGTCCGGCGAAGCGTCCTGGGTGACGCCCACGTCGATCGCGCGGAGTCCGGCACGACCGGGTTCGATGAGGATTTCCAGAGGTTCATCACCGAGGGCGCCTGGGGTTCGGTCTGGTCGCGGCCGGGGCTCGACCGGCGGACCCGCTCGATGCTGGTGATCGCGCTCTTGGCCGCGCTCGGTCATCACGAGGAGCTGGCGCTGCACCTGCGCGCGACGCGCAACACCGGCGCGACCGTGCAGGACGTCCAGGAAGTGCTGCTTGATGGTGGCCGTATACGCCGGCGTGCCGGCGGCCAACACGGCGATCAGGATCGCCAAGCAGATCTATGCGGAGAGCTGAGATGACGGCGGAGAGAGGTGCGATGGAGGCAAAGGGCGAGTTCTTCCAGCGCAATCGGGACATCCAGCCCCCGGCATTCACCCCCGACTACAAGACGAGCGTCTTGCGCTCGCCGAAGAAGGCGCTGCTCTCGCTGCAGCATTCCCTCTCCGAGGTGACCGGGCCGGTGTTCGGCGAGCACGAGCTCGATCCGCTCGACAACGATCTGATCAAGAACTACGCGACCGACGGCGATCCGATCGGCCAGCGGATCATCGTGCACGGCCAGGTCCTGGACGAGAACGGCCGGCCGGTGCCGCACACCCTGATCGAGGTCTGGCAGGCCAATGCCGGCGGTCGCTACCGGCACGTCAACGACCACTACGTCGCCGCGCTCGATCCGAACTTCGGCGGCTGCGGCCGCTGCCTGAGCGACGCAGGATGGCTATTACTTCTTCAGGACCATCAAGCCCGGCCCCTATCCCTGGCGCAACCGGGTCAACGACTGGCGCCCCGCCCACATCCACCTCTCGATCTTCGGCCCGGCCTTCATCACCCGGCTGATCACGCAGATGTATTTCGAGGGCGACCCGCTGATCCCGCTCTGCCCGATCGTCAACACCATCCCGGACAAGGACGCCATCGAGCGGCTGGTCGCACCACTCGACATGAACGCCACCCTGCCGCTCGACATGCGGGCCTACCGCTTCGACATCGTGCTGCGCGGCCGTCGTCAGACCCTGTTCGAGAACAAGCTGGAGGGGAGCTGAGCCATGGTCCAACCCCTGCCCTATCTCAAGGAAACCGCGTCGCAGACCGCCGGGCCCTACCTGCACATCGGCATGTATCCGTCGGCGGCCGGGCTCAGGATCCGCACCCAGGAGAAGCCGAACGTCCTGGTCTCGGCCGCGACCGAGGGCGAGCACATCCGGATCGAGGGCCAGTTGTTCGACGGCGCGGGCGCTCCGCTCCGCGACGCCCAGATCGAGATCTGGCAGGCCAACGCGCACGGCCGCTACAACCACCCGGCCGACACCCAGGACAAGCCGCTCGATGAGAGCTTCCGCGGCTGGGGCCGCGCGGTCGCCGATTTCGAGACCGGCTCTCTGGTGGTTCGAGACGATCAAGCCCGGCCGGGTGCCGGGCCGGCGCGGGCACAGGATGATGGCGCCCCACGTCAATCTCTGGATCGTCGCGCGCGGCATCAACATCGGGCTCAACACGCGCATGTACTTCGCCGACGAGGCCGCGGCCAATGCGGAGGATCCGGTGCTGCGGCTGATCGAGCCGGAAGAGCGACGCAAGACGCTGATCGCCCCGCGCGCGACACGGGACGGCCAGGTGGTGTATCGTTTCGACATCCATCTTCAGGGCGACAAGGAGACGGTCTTCTTCGATGTCTGACGCCACCCCCTGCATCATCACGGTCGCGATCACGGGGTCGCTGCCGACCAAGGCGAACAACCCTGCCGTGCCGATCACCGTGGCCGAGCAGGTCGAGTTCGACCCAGGCGGCGTTCGAGGCGGGCGCCACCCTGGTCCATTGCCACGTGCGCAACGACGATCAGACGCCGACCTCCGATCCGGAAAAATTCGGCCGGCTGCTCGAGGGCCTGCGCAAGCACTGCCCCGGGATCATCGTGCAGTTCTCGACCGGCGGCCGCTCGGGCGCCGGGCGCGAGCGCGGCGGCATGATCCCGCTCAGGCCGGACATGGCCTCGCTCGCGACCGGCTCATGCAATTTCCCGACCCGCGTCTACGAGAACTCCCCGGAGCTGATCGACTGGCTCGCCTCGGAGATGCTCACACACGGGGTCAAGCCCGAAATCGAGGTCTTCGATCTCTCGATGCTCTTCAAGGCGGTCGAGATGGAGCGCGAGCGGCAGATCAAGGGACCCCTGCACGTCCAGTTCGTGATGGGCGTGAAGAACGCCATGCCGGTCGATCGAGAGGTGCTCGAGTTCTACGTCGCCACGCTCAATCGGCTGGCGCCCGAGGCGACCTGGACCGGCGCGGGGATCGGACGGGATCAGATCACCCTCAATCGCTGGTCGCTCGAGCTCGGCGGCCATTGCCGGACGGGCCTCGAGGACAACGTCCGGCTCGACGCCAAGCGGCTCGCGCCGTCGAACGCCGCGCTCGTCGAGCGCGTGGTCGAGCTCTGCCCGGAGTATGGCCGGCGACCGGCGAGCGTCGCCGAAGCGCGCCAGATGCTGCGCCTGCCCGCTGCAGCCTGAGGAAACGCCCCTTGGCGCGCGGGATCTTCACCGCCCTGCTCGAGGACGACGAGGTCGCAGCACTGCTCGGCGATTCCGCCCAGGCCCGCGCCATGGTCGAGGTCGAGATTGCCCTTGCCAAGGCCGAGGCCGCCCTCGGCGTGATCCCGAGCGAGGCGGGCCGAAAAATCGGAGCCGCGCTCGCCGGCTTCCGGCCCGATCTCGACGACCTTGCCGCCGGCACCGCGAGCGCAGGCGTGCCGGTGCCGGCGCTGGTCGCCCAGTTGCGCCGCGCGGTCGGGGGCTCGGCGGCGAGCTTCGTCCACTGGGGCGCCACCTCGCAGGACATCGTCGATACCGCACTGGTCGTGCAGCTGAGGACGGTGCTCCGCATTCTCGAGGCGCGGCTCGCTCGACTGAGCGATGCCCTGCTCCGGCTGATCGGGGCTCATCGCGGGACGATGGTCGTGGCGCGCACGCGCTTTCAGCAGGCGCTGCCGACGACCTTTGCGCTCAAGGCGGCGGGCTGGCTCGCGCCTCTGCTGCGCGACCGGCAGAGACTGCACGAGCTCGAGCCCCGGCTGCTCGCGGTACAGTTCGGCGGCGCCGCCGGCAATCTCGCGGCCCTGGGCGAGCGCGGCGTCGAGGTCATGGAAGCGCTCGCGACCGAGCTGAAGCTCACCTGCCCGCCCCTGCCCTGGCACAACCAGCGCGACACGCTGGCCGAGTTCGGCTCCTGGCTCGCCTTGGTCTCCGGCTCCCTCGGCAAGCTCGGGCAGGACGTGCTGCTGATGGCGCAGAACGAGGTCGGTGAGCTGCGCGAGGCGGCGGGCGGCGGGTCTTCGACCATGCCGCAGAAGTCGAACCCGATCCGCTCCGAGGCGCTGGTTACGATCGCGCGCCGCAACGCCACCCTGATCGCTGGCGTGCACCAGGCCATGCTGCATGCCCACGAGCGGGATGGCGCCGCCTGGCAGCTCGAATGGACCGTGCTGCCCGCCATGGCGAGCGGCACCGCCGCCGCGCTCGCGCATGCCGCGGAGCTGGCCGAGACGATGATCGTCGACAAGGAGCGCATGGCCGCAACGCTCGCTGCGACCCATGGCCTGCTCCTGGCCGAGGCGATAAGCTTCGCGCTCAGCGAGCACATGGCGCGCGCCGATGCGCAGGCTCTGGTCAAGCGGGCGATCAAGACCGCGCTGAGCTCCGGCCGGGATCTGCTCGAGGTCGTGAGTGAGCTTTGCGATGCGCCGGTCGACTGGTCGCGCCTGCGGGCAGAGGCCGAGCGGCCCCTCGCCGCCGACCGTCTGGTGCAGCGCGTCCTCGAAAGCGCGGCCGACAACCGAAGGAAGGCGACATGAACCGGATCCTCTGGCAGCCCCGCCCTGACGCCGCCGCGGCGACGCAGATCGCCAGGCTCGCCCGCTCCAGAGGTTTCGAGGGCGAGGAAGCGACCCTGCGCCTTTGGCAATGGTCGATCGAGCATCGGGCGGAGTTCTGGCAGGACGTCTGGGATCTCGGCGAGGTCAAAGCCAGTCGCAGAGCCGATCGGGTGCTGGTGGACGGCGACCAGATGCCCGGCGCCCGGTGGTTCGAGGGCGCGCGCCTGAATTTTGCCGAGAACCTGCTGCGCCGCGACGACGTCACCCCAGCGCTCGTGTTCGTCGGCGAGGACGGCATCCGGCGCGAGCTGTCCTGGCGACGCCTGCAGGCGGAGGTGCGCGGCCTCGCCGCCGCTTTCGCCGCGGATGGCGTGGGCGTCGGCGACCGGGTCGCCGGCTATATGCCCAACATCCCCGAGGCCATCATCGCCATGCTGGCAACGACCGCGCTCGGCGCGATCTGGTCGTCGGCCTCGCCCGACTTCGGCGTCGACGGCGTGCTCGACCGCTTCGGCCAGATCGAGCCCAAGGTGCTGGTCGCGGTCGACGGCTACCACTACGCCGGCAAGCGGATCGACATCCGCAGCAAGGTCGCGGCGGTCGCGCAAGGGATTCCCGGCCTGCGCCGCACCGTCCTGGTGCCCTTTCTCGATCCTGCCGCCGATCCCGGACCGATCGTTGATGCCACCCTCTATGCCGATTGTTTCAAACCCGACGCGCCGCCGCTCGCCTTCGCGCAGCTGCCCTTCGATCACCCCGTCTACATCCTCTACTCGTCCGGCACGACGGGTAAGCCCAAGGCGATCGTGCACGGCGCCGGCGGCACGCTGCTTCAACACATCAAGGAGCACCGGCTGCACTGCGACACGCGTCCGGGCGATCGCGTCTTCTACTTCACGACCTGCGGCTGGATGATGTGGAACTGGCTGGCAGGCGGCCTCGCGGTCGAGGAGACCCTGATCCTGTTCGACGGCTCGCCGTTCCATCCCAACGCAGACGTGCTCTGGGACATGGCCGCGCGCGAGCAGCTCGACATCTTCGGCACCAGTGCCAAGTACATCGACGCCTGCAAGAAGGCCGGCCTCGAGCCGGCCCGGACGCATGATCTCGGGCGGCTGCGGGCGATCCTCTCGACCGGCTCGCCCCTGGTGCCGGAGAGCTTCGACTACGTCTACGAGGCGATCAAGCCGGAGGTGCAGCTCTCGTCGATCTCGGGCGGCACCGACATCGTGTCCTGCTTCGTGCTGGGCAATCCGGCCGGGCCGGTCCGCCGCGGCGAGATCCAGATGCGCGGGCTCGGCCTCGCGGTCGACGTCTGGGACGATCAGGGCCGGCCAGTGCGCGGCGACAAGGGCGAGCTGGTCTGCACCAAGCCCTTCCCCTGCATGCCGGTGAGGTTCTGGAACGACCCGGACGGCACGCGCTACCACGACAGCTATTTCGCGCGCTTTCCCGGCGTGTGGTGCCACGGCGACTTCGCCGAGATCACCGAGAGCGGCGGCGTGATCATCCATGGCCGCTCGGATGCGGTGCTCAATCCCGGCGGCGTGCGGATCGGCACGGCCGAGATCTACCGGCAGGTCGAGCAGATCCCAGAGGTCCAGGAGGCGATCTGCGTCGGCCAGGACTGGCAGGGCGACGTCCGGGTCATCCTGTTCGTGCGCCTCGCCGAAGGCTTCCGGCTGGACGGGGCGCTCGAGAAGCGGATCAAGACCCCGATCCGCAGCAACTGCACGCCCCGGCACGTGCCGGCCAAGATCCTGCAGATCGAGGACATCCCGCGCACCCGGTCCGGCAAGATCAGCGAGATCGCGGTGCGCGACGTGATCCACGGCCGCGTGGTCAAGAACACCGAGGCGCTCGCCAATCCCGAGGCGCTCGGGCTGTACGAGAATCTCGAGGCGTTGCGGAACTGAAATGGCCGAGCCGCCGCAGCCCGAGCCGGCGATACGCACGGTCGCCATGCCTGGCGACACCAAACCCCGCCGGCGACATCTTCGGCGGCTGGCTGATGGCGCAGATGGACCTCGCCGCGGGCAACGTCGCGGCGCGCCGCGCGCACGGCCGCTGCGCCACGATCGCGATCGACAAGATCACCTTTCATACCCCGGTCAAGGTCGGCGACGAAGTCACGGTTTACGCCGAGCTGATCGCGGTCGGCCGGACCTCGATGCGCTTTCAGGTCTCGGCCTGGCGGCACGCCCGCGATTCCGAATTCACGTCCAAGGTCACCGAGGCGGAGTTCACCTTCGTGGCGCTCAACTCTGATGGCCGCCCGCGCCTGGTGCCGGCCGAGCCGGCGCAGACCTGACGAGGTGCGAGCCGGTTGCTCCTCAGCCGTTGAGCAGCGCCTAGCCGACCAGGATGCCGAGCAGGGCCGGCGGCTCACACGGCCTCGAGGAGCTGGTCCAGATCGAACGACGAACGGCGGCCCAGATCCTGGGCATGGGTTTCGAGGAAGGCTTCCGCCGTGCGCCGTCCCTCATCGCGCAGCATGCAGAGGAATTCCCATTCGGCGTTGAGCTTGGAGGAATAGCCGAGCTCGGTCATCTCCTCGCTCGCGACGCGATGGATGCGCATACCCGCCCACAAGGCGCCCTCGCAGTCGCCGGGGCTGGCGACCTGACGCAGCAGCGCGATCATGCGCAGCTCCTTCAAGAGGACGGCATTGAAGGAGACCTCGTTCAGCCGATTGAGAATGTCGCGCGCGGTGCGCGGCGTACCGGGGCGCTCGACCGGGTTGATCTGCACGAGAATCGTGTCCTTGGAGTTGCATTCCCGCACCAGGGGCGTGATCGTCGGGTTGCCCGAATAGCCGCCGTCCCAATAGGGCTCGCCGTCGATCTCGACCGCCTGGAACAGGGTGGGCAGGCAGGCCGAAGCGAGCATCACCTCGGGCGTGATCTCACGGTTGCGGAACACGTGGCCCCGGCCGGTACGCACGTTGGTGGCGGTGACGAACACCTTGATTCGCGCGCGCGCCAGCCGGTTGAAGTCGATGCGCTCGGCCAGAATGTCGCGGAGCGGGTTGGAGCCGCCGGGGTTGAGATCGTAGGGCGAGAAGAGGCGCGACGCGATGTCCATGGCCACGAAGACGGGCGAATGGTCGAGCGTCCAGCGGCCCAGCAGCACGTCCAGCGGCGTGCGCCGGAGCGGGCTGAGCAGGGCCGCCCGCGACACGCTGGCCCAGAAGCCCTCCAATGCGGCGCGGGCGCCATCCACACCGCCGGCGGCGTGACCATCGGCGAGCACGGCCGCGTTCATGGCACCCGCTGAGGTGCCGGAAATGCCGTCGATCCGCAGCCAGGGCTCCTCGAGCAGCCGATCGAGCACGCCCCAGGTAAAGGCGCCATGCGCGCCCCCGCCCTGCAGGGCCAAGTCCACCAGAAGAGGATCGCGGGTCATGCCAGCCTCGAGGTTTTGCTCCCGTGCAAGCCTGCCTCAGGCCGGGACCGCCTGTCCAGACGGCGTATGCGCGCGCCCAGGCGCAGGCCGAGCGCAGCCGCCCGGTCATCGGTCGGGCGGGATGCATTCGTTCGCGGCTGCTTGCTCCGATTCGTTATCGACGGATCGGGAAGCGCATGGTTGGTGAGCCCCTCAGGGCAGAGTGGTGCCCGGCCGGGGGATGGAAACATGGCCCAGCGCGACGCAGCGACGATGTTGGCTCTCTACCGCGCGGTCTGGCGGGTGAGCGGCCGGCAGCAGCTTCGCCTGATCGGCCTCTCGGTGCTCGTCGCGGCGCTGGCGGCGGCACCCTTGAAGTTCCAGCAGCTGGTCGTCAACAGCCTGGTGCAGCATGGCGATGTCCACCGTCTGACGTGGCTCTGCGCGGGCTTTCTCGCCGTGGTCCTGCTGAGCGCGGCGCTGAAGTTCCTGCTGAATCTCAATCTCTCGGTGGTCGGCGAGCGGGTCATCCGCCTGATTCGCGAACGGCTCTATGCCAATCATGTGGGCGCGGCCCTGAGCAGCGCGACCGAGGCCCCCAAACGGGGCACGCTGGTCACCATGCTGTCCGCCGAGGCCGAGGTGGTCGGGTCGTTTGCCGGTGCCGCCATCGCATCGCCGCTGATGCAGCTTGGCACGCTGGTCAGCGTCATCGCCTTCATCCTTGCCAGTCAGCCCTGGCTCGGTGTGCTGGCGCTCGGCGTCGTCGCACCGCAGGCAGTGATCGTCCTGGCCATCCAGAGCCGCATCAACCGACGGGTGCGCGAGCGCGTGCAGTTGCTCCGCAACGCCTCCGATCGGATCTCCGAGAGCGATCTCGCCCGGGTCGAGGAGGAGGTGCTCGCCGAGTTTCGGGACATCTTCGAGACGCGCCGGAGGATCTTCCTGCTCAAGCTCTCCTCGAAATTTGCCCTCAGTGCGATCAGCGTGGCCGGCACGGTCGGCATCCTGTTTCTGGGCGGCTGGCTGGTTCTGAACGGCCGGAGCGACGTGGGCACCGTCGTGGCCAGCGTCACGGGCCTGACCCGCATCGAAGGCCCGTGGCGGGAGCTCGTCAGCTTCTTTCGGAGTGCCAGCACGGTGCAGGTGAAATATGCCATGATCGTGCGCACGATCATGCCGCGGCAGGCGTAGCGCGTGCCTCGTGACGAAGCTGAGACCGAACGGCTGCTGCGTTCTATTGCTGAGGCCCGGGGCGGCCGCTAACGATAGGCAGATACGTCGCAACAGAGCCGTGACCATGCGATCCAAGATTGTCCGCATCCTGAAGCGCTCGGCGGTGCTGCTCGCCGTGATCGCCATGACGCTACTGGCGGTGCGCATCTACGACACCCAGAGCGGTCCGCCGCTCGAGCTCTGGCATATCTACGCACCGCCCGAGCTGAGCGCGGCCGAGCTCGACAAGGCCGACTGGAACCAGTATCTCACGGCCGAGCAGGCGGCCTTCGATGCCGTGCACAGGGAGGTTGAGGAGAAGCTCACGCCCGAGGAGCGTGTGCCG
>CAWFGZ010000044.1:0-23020 GCA_963815435.1 uncultured Alphaproteobacteria bacterium | reverse complement strand
GTGAACCAGGCGTAGACCGGAGCGAGCAGGTCGCGGGCCTCGGCGCGCCTGCCCTGATCGCGCCCAGAAGCCGGGCAAGGCTGGTCGCGGCGCGAAGCTCCCAAAGCTTGGCGCTTTGCTGCGCGGGCGACGGCCAGGGCGCGGAGGAGGCAGGCTTCGGCCGTGGCTCGATCGCCGCCGGCCAGGCGCAGCTCTTCCCCTTGAGCCGATGCAGCTCCGCCTCAAACCAGTGCTCGCCGCTCGCATTCGCCGCATCCAGGGCCTCGGCTAGCAGGCGCTGGCCGCTCCGACCGCTCGACCTGCGGCGCCGTGCGTCGTGCCCAGAAGAGCGAGGAAGTACGGCACGAACAGCGCGGCACCCGTCGCCCGGTAAGCGTCGAGGCCGTCTTCGATGCGCGCGATGCCCTCCATCCACTCGACCCTGCTGGGCGAGCGCCCAGCCGTCGAAAGCTACGGCCCATGCGCGCCATAGGGCAAAGCCGTGCTCGGCAGCGAGTGCGTACAGCGCCGACCCTCGCTGCCGTACGCCCGGGAGTATCCCGGCGGACCTGGTCCAACATGCATGCGTGGTATAGGGCATAGGCCAAGCCCGCGGGATGCAAGAGCCGCTCGGCATCATCGACCGCCTCGCGGCAACGCGCGACGGCTTGCTCCGGGTAGCCCAAGCTGAAACAGCGCGAAAGCCAGCCCAGCCAGGCCTGCAAGCCGCGGATCGTAGGCGTAGAGGGAGGCGAGGGACCGGTGCCGCTCCGGGTCGTAGAGGGCGATGAGTTCGCTCGAGATGCCCGCGCGCTTCAACCGGCTCACCCCGCCAGAGCGCGCCGAATTCCGGCCGCACGGTGGCCGACCATCAACCCAGCCACATCCCGCTCCCGCTCGGCGGAGTGGAGCAGCTCCTCGGCAATCTCCCGCGCATCAGCGTGCTCTGCACGCACCACGTGGAACACCCATTGCCCGAACAGCAGGGGAAATAACCGGCCCAGGTCGCCTATCTGCCGGCAGAGCTCTTGTGCGCGAGCATAGGCTCGACCGGTCTCGGGCGCGGCGTGCCCCTTGGCTGAGATCAACGCTCCGCCGAGGGCGATCTGAAGGTCAACTTCCCGCTCCACGCGCGTGGACGCGTCGGGAAGGGTCGCGAGGAGCTCCAAGGCCTTGCCGAAGTGACGGATTGCTTCCGTCAGCGCCGACCGCTCGCTCGCCCGCCGCCCGGCCTCGTCCCAATATTTGATGGCCTTCTCCGTGAGCCCTGCCTCGGCGAAGTGGCGGGCCAGCAGCTCCGGCTGCACGCTCGCCGATCCCGGATTCCGTCGCTTCAAGGACGCCCGCGATCCGGGCGTGCAGCTGCTGGCGCCTGGACTTGAGCAGCGACTGGTAGGCCGCGTCCTGGACCAGCGCGTGCTTGAAGCTGTAGGTCGCATCGGGCGGCGCGCCGCGGCGGAACACCAGCTCCGAGTGGACCAGCTGGTCGAGCGCGTCGCCCAGCTGGCTTCCGGACATCGGCGCCACCGCCGCGAGCAGCTCGTGGGTGAACTCGCGGCCGATCACGGCGCCGATCTGCGCCACCTCCTTGACCGGCGCGAGGCGGTCGAGACGCGCCATCAGCGAGTCGTGCAGCGTCGCCGGGATCGCGAGCGGCGGCAGGGGGCCGGCCAGCTCGTAGTGATCGCCGGCGTCCGCGAGCAGGCCCGATTCCAGCACCGTCTTGGTCAGCTCCTCGACGAACAGCGGCACGCCGTCGGTGCGCGCCACGATCTGCTCGACGATCTCGGCCGGCAGCGGCTTGTCGCCGGTCACCCGGGCGACCAGATCGGCCCCCTGGCGCCGGCCGAGACGGCTCATGGTCAGCGTGGTGACGTGCGCTGGCCGGTCCAGGGCGGCTGGAACTCCGGCCGGAAGGTGATCAGCACCAGAACCGGCAGCGTGCGGGATGCGCTCGATCACCAGGCCCAGGAGCTCGAGCGTCGACGGGTCGACCCAGTGCACGTCCTCGTACACACCAGCACCGGCTGCTGCGCCGCCAGGCCCGCGAGCTGGTCGACCAGCGCCTGCAAGCGTCCGCCGCTTCTGCACCTCCGGCGTCAGCGTCAGCGCCGGATAGCGCTCGCCGGTCGGGATCCCGAGCAGGGCGGCGAGCAGCGGCACGACCTCGTCCAGCCGGTCGCTCGACCGGGCGAGCAGCGCCTCGAGCTTGGCCAGCTGCGCCTCCGGCGGCTCATCGCGCTCGAAGCCGCGCCGCCCGCTCCAACAGGTCGATCACCGGGTAGAGCGCGCTGTTGGTGTGGTATGGCGAACAGTAATGGCTGAGCGGCGTGTACGGCTCGTCGCCGAGGCGCTCGCGCAGCGCCCGGATCACGCGCGACTTGCCGATCCCGGCTCGCCCGAGAGCAGCACCACCTGGCCGTCGCCGTCCCTGGCCCAGGCCCAGCGCTCGAGCAGGATGCCGAGCTCGTGCTCGCGCCCGACCAGCGGCGTGAGCCGCTCGCCGTGCAGCGCCTCGAACCGGCCTTCGGCGCGGCCCTCGCCCTCGACCCGGAAGGCCGCAAGCGGCTCGGCGAAGCCCTTGAGCCGCTGCGGCCCGAGGTCGGTCAGCTCGAACAGGCCGCCGACCAGCCGCCGGGTCGCCTGGCTGATGACCACGCTGCCCGGGTCGGCCAGCGCCTGCAGCCGGCCGCGAGGTTCGGCGTCTCGCCGACCACCGCCTCCTCCTGTGCCGCGCCCTCGCCGATCAGCTCGCCGACCATGACCAGGCCGGTCGCGATGCCGACCCGCGCCGCGAGGCGCTCGCCGGCCGGCGTGCTAGCCTGCCGACGCGCCTCGACCAGCTCCAGCCCGGCGCGCACCGCCCGCTCGGCCTCGTCCTCGTGCGCCTGCGGCCAGCCGAAATAGGCGAGCACGCCCGTCGCCCATGTACTTGGCGACGTGCCCGCCCCAGCGCTCGATCACCTCGGCGCAGCGTGTCCTGGTAGGCGCGGATCACCTGCCCCATGTCCTCGGGATCGAGCCGCGCCGCCAGCGCGGTCGAGCCGACCAGGTCGCAGAACATCACCGTCAGCTGCCGCCGCTCGGCCTCCGATCGGGGTGCGGCCTGGAGGGTGGGCACTGGGAAGCCCGCTTCGGCGGTAAGCAGGTCGGCTTGGCCATCGCCCAGGGCTCGGATCGCTTCAGCAGCTTGCGCCGGTGTCCGAGTGTGACGCCAAGGTCTTTGAGATCCCGCTCAGCTCAGCTTGGGCAGGATCTCGGGTCACAATCTCGTTCTCCCGGAACGCCTGCTCGTAGCGCTCCAGCCCCAGCTCCCGCAGCCAAGCCGCGATGTCCACGTCCGTATTCCGCCGGCACACGCCTCTGAACGGATAGTTAGCGCAGACCGGAGCCGATTTGCGATGCAAATCGGATGCGCGCGCCGGGCCTCGACCGGCCGGATGCGAAGCGGTATCGCCCCGAGCGCAGGCCCGGCGCCATAAGCTGGCCTGCTCATAGGGGCAGCATCAGCTCGCCCAGCGACGCCCGAGCGCTGTCGGCCTGAGTGATTGTCCGCTGTCGCCCTATCTAAGGCCTGCGGATCACGAACCGACGAAATGGCACGATCGGGAGGAAGCACAGCGATGCGATGGCCTGTCTCTGCTCGACCTGACTACGGAGGTGTCTGCACCCGACGCAGCGCCGGCCTGGGCCGCCGCCGGTGATCCGCCGGACCCGACGCTTGGTGCGCGACGCGGGCTCGATCGCCGTGAAAGGCGCCGCGCTGCCGGCAGCGACCACGTCCACGCTGGCCGAGCGCCTGGGACTTCTCTGGGGGACCAGCACCGCGCCCTGGGCCGGGCAGGCGAGCGAGCTCTGGCGTATGAGCCTGAAAAGCCAGCGCGTTCGGCCAGGCCTGGTGGGCGCTTGGCCTTTGGCCGCTTCGAGGCTTGGCTGGCCATGGCGCGCGCCGGCCACGGCCGGCGGACGGCGCTGCCGCTCGAGCTCGCCGGATCGTGGACCGGCGCCCGCACGACGCCATCAAGCCGGTGCACCGCCGGGTCACCGGCAATGCCCGCCGACTGTCGCGCCGACGCTAGGTCAGTGCTTCCGGTGCGCCACCGGAGGCCCTTGCGCAGCGCCATCAAACTCTCCAGCCGCCGCCGGCTGGATCAGATAGTGCGCTCGCGGACCCGTCCCAGGACAACTCGACGGGCTCGGGCCGGCTGAGGTCGGGTCGGTCGACCTCACCGCGGGCAAGTCAGGACGAGGCGCCGGTCTGCTCGACGCCAACGCGTAAGCCAAGAGGGAGCCGCCGGGGTCACCCGGCGCGCCTCGCCGACCCCGAGGCCAGGACCAAGCTCGAAAGCTGGTCCTAGGCGGCGCTGCGGTGCGCGCTGCCCGGCTTGCCCGACGTCTGCGCCGGCAGCTCGCGCACGCTCAGCTCGCCGGCGATCTGGCCGCCCCGCTCGAGCTCGAGCTCGCCATAGCAGATCTTGCCCTTGACCCGGCCGTTGGCGTGCACGATCAGGCGGCGGCGCACCGTCAGGTTGCCCTCGTAGACCCCGCTGAACGTCGGCCTCCTCGACCTCGCAGCTGCCGATGAAATGGCCCGAGGGCTTGATCTCGAGCGCGCGCGTCGCGTTCATCGTCACCTCGACCTGGCCCTCGACGACCAGGCGATCGCAGGCCGTGATCTCGCCCTTGAGCTGGATGCCCTTGCCGACGATCAGGCGCTTGCCGATCTCGCCGTCCCTCGTCGTCGGCCATGGGAGCGAGGCCGGCGCCGGGGCCGGCGCAGGCGCGGCGGTCGGCATGCGCTCGGCGAGCGCGGGCGGCAACGGCAGCTTGGTCGATGGCGCCCGCTGGCCGGCGGACTTGGTCGCCGGCTGATCGGGACGCGCATTCTGCTTGAAGAGCATGGTCCGATACCCTCACGTGAATGGAAGCCTGAGCCCGCCACCGCAGGCGGTGATCACCTTCGGACGTCGGGGTTAAGTCGGAGTTAACGTTAACCGGCGGGCGCCGGTCGGTCGAGCGCGCCCGATCGCCGCGGCAGTCCTGGCGGGCGGACGCAGTCTGAAAGTCGGCCTACCCTGCGCTCGGTATGGGGTTGCATCGCTCGCGCGGTTGGCTTTGATCCTCACTGCCGCGCAACCCGCGGCGACTGTGCCTAGCGCGAGAGCCATGCCGGATACGCCCATTCTGAACGTCGAGGCGATCCCGCTCGAGCCCACGCGCATCATCGCGCGGGGCTCGGGTCTTGCCGCAGGGATCGCGATCTATCCGGTCCTCGCGCTCATCCGGCGGCTGCTGATCCGGCTCCTGCACGGCGAGGGCGGGGCGCGCGCACCCGGCTGGCGCCAAGAGTTGCGCGACGCCCTCTCGGGCACCTCGCGGCTCTTCCTGCTCGTGCTGGCACTCTATGCCGGCGCCTTCTTCGTGCACATGCCGCTGCGGCGCAGCGCGCGATCGAGTCCGCGCTGGTGATCGCCCTGTTCCTCCAGGGCGCCTTGTGGGCCAGCCATATGGTGGTCGGCTGGGTCACCTGGTACGCAGCGCAGAAAGCCGCCAGGAACGCGGCGATCGTCAATGCCCTGCAGCTCATCCAGCTGTTCGCGCGGGTCGTGGTCTGGTCGATCGCTTTCCTGCTGATCCTCAACAACCTCGGGTTCGACGTCACCGCCCTGGTCGCCGGTCTCGGCATCGGCGGCATCGCGATCGCGCTCGCCGCCCAGAACATCCTGGGCGATCTGTTCGCCTCGCTCGCGATCGTGCTCGACCAGCCCTTCGTGGTCGGCGACTTCGTGATCCTCGGCGACAAGATGGGCACGGTCGAGCGGATCGGCATCAAGACCACCCGGATCCGCAGCCTCTCGGGCGAGGAGCTGATCTGCTCCAACGCCGATCTTCTCGGCCACCCGCATCCACAACTACAAGCGCATGGCCGAGCGCCGCGTGGTGTTCACGATCGGCATCACCTACCAGACGCCGGCGACAAGGTCGAGAAGCTGCCGGGCATGCTGCGCGCGATCGTCGAGGCGCAGGAGCTGGTCCGGCTCGATCGCGCCCACTTCAAGAGCTACGGCGATTTCGCCCTGATCTACGAGGTCGTCTACTGGATGCTGCAGCCCGACTACAACCTGTTCATGGACACCCAGCAGCAATCAATTTCGCGCTCTACCGCCAGCTGCAGGAGGAGGGCATCGAGTTCGCCTATCCGACCCAGACGATCCACCTGCAGGCGAGCCTGGCCTCGTCTCACGAGCTGAGCTTCCTGCATCGCCCGCCGCCGTCCCGTCCTCTCAACCCTTGAGCGCGCCGACCAGCAGGCCGCGCGAGATGTAGCGCTCGAGGAGCATCGCCATGACCACCACGGCACGATCATGATCACGAACACGAACCGACATGTCCACCACTGCGGCCCGCGGGTCGCGTCCTGGGCGGCCACCAGGATGGGCATCGTCTGCGCGTTGGCGCTCGAGAGGATGTTTGCGATGAGGTACTCGTTCCAGGACAAGATCAGCACGAGAGGAACGTCGCCACCAGACCAGGCACGGCCAGCGGCAGGACGATGGACCGGAAGATCCGCAAGCTCGATGCCCCATCGACCATGCCGACTCCTCGAGTTCGATGGGCAGGCTCACGAAGTAGTCGCGCATCAGCCAGACCGCGATCGGCAGGTTGGACGCCACGTACGTGATGGCCATGGCGAACTGCGTGTCCAGCAGGCCGACCTGCTGGTACAGCACGAAGAGCGGGATCACCACGGCGATGGGCGGCAGGATGCGCTGGGAGATGAGCCAGAAGGCGATGTCGTTGTTGCCCAGCGCACGCCTGAACCGGCGCCCGATGGTCTGGGCCAGGATCAGGAACACGGCCAGCCCGGCGACCACCGCGAGCACCCAGGGCACGCCCAGGCGACGGCGACGAAGAGCGCCGACCGCACAGCGACGAACAGGCCGATGATGCCGAGCCGCGGCCGATACGGAATGCACCAGGGCATACGCGGACGTGCGCCGAGGAGCGACCGCCACCGCCGCGCTCGCCAGCCCGACGATCACCGTGTTGATATACGGCCAGGTCTCGGCGACCGCTCGACCAGGATGTCCCGCCAGGCGTCCAGGGTCGGCTGGAAGTCGACGAAGGGGATGTAGAACGGACCCCGTCGACCGTGATCGGCGTCTTGAACGAGGTGACGAACAGCCAGTAGAGCGGGAACAGGACCATGAACGCCCAGAAGACCAACACCAGCACAGCCAGCGAACATGCCGAGCGGCGAGAGGTCGAGGGCCGAGCGCCGCCGGATCAGCAGGGAGGCGCGGGTGCGCCGCGCGCTCGCTCACGGGGCCACCTCCGGCGCGCGACGGAAGGCGCAGTAGCGGTGGCAGACGATGGTCACGATGAAGAGCAGCAGGTAGGCGATGGCGGCCGAGCGGCCGAGGTCCAGAGTGCGCCAGGCGAAGATAGGCCTCCAGAGTCATCGATCGGTCGCGCTGCCGGGTCCGCCGCCGGTCAGGATGTTGGGCATGTCGACCATCTTGAACGCCTCGATCATCCGGATGAGGATGAGTGTCGACGACGGGCAGGATCGCCGGCAGGTCATGTGCCGGAACGCCTGCCGGCGGTCGCGCCGTCCACGAAGGCCGCCTCGAGCAGGTCCTGGTCCTGGCCCTCGAGGGCCGCCAGCAGCACGATGAACATGAACGGGATCCACTGCCAGGAGTCGGCGAGGATGACCACGATGCGCGCAGCCCAGGCGTCGTTGACCCAGGTGTAGTCGGCCAGGCCGAAGCACTGCCAGATCGGCGCGAACGGGCCCGTGTCGGTCATCATCCGCAACATGTAGCCCACTCCGACCGGTGTGATGGTCAGCGGGAGGAGGAAGACGACCCGGAAGAAGCGTCGGCCAGGCACGTGCCGGGCCAGAGCACGGCCAGGCCGAGGCCCATGGGTACTGCAGCGCGATGCCGCCGAACGACGAAGATGAGGGTCACGACGAGCGACCCGGGTGGCCGCCGCCGAAGGGTGCGCCACGACAGCAGAGCGAAGCCCGACCAGGCGACGCACGCCACCAGCAGCGACCGACGAGCCCGAACGGGCCGAGCCGCGCCGCGCGCGTAGCGCACCAGCAGCGCGACACGCCAGGGCGACGAGGCCGAGCGACGAGCCCAAGCCGAGCGGGCCGGGCGCCCGAAGTCGCCCAGGAAGTGGTCTGCTCGGTGCCGAAAGCAGCTTCTGGTAGTTGTGCGAGGCCGACGAACTCGAGCTCGAAGCCGCCCTTGACGAACCCGAAGCGCGACAGCGACAGGAAGAGCGAGGCGACGAGCGGGAAGATCGAGAGCCAGCACGACGAGAACGGCCGGCCAGATGAACAGCCAGCGCGTGCCGGTCGCGTGCCGAGCGCACGCTCGCCGAGCGGGCGGAGCCGCGCGGCGCTGCCGGGCGAGCCCGGCCCGGCGGGCCGGGTCTTCGTGCCGGACCTCGCGGGTCTTCGCTAGGCTCACGTCACTCGTCTGGACGCCGAGCTGGCCTTGTAGGCCGCCAGCTGGCTCGTCGTCGCCGAGCTCGTCGGTGATCTCGTTCCAGCCTTCTCGATGCTCGGCCATCGTCTCGTCCTCGTCGATCTCACCGGCCAGAGGCGGCTGACCGCCGTGTCCAGAACGACCTGCTCATAGCGCCGGTTTTGGGGATGCGCAGGTCGAGCACCATGTTGGGGCTGTTCAGGCTGTCCTTGATCGCGCCCAGGTAGTTCTTGGCCGCCGCCTCGCTGATGCCGGCCTCCAGCCACGGGTCGATGTCGGTGAACTGCGAGGTCCGGTAGGGGTTGTAGCCAGTCCGCCGATCGTGACGTCCACGTTCGACTGCGCCGGCGGCTCATGTAGGAGAGGAAGACGTAGGCGGCGTCCTTGACCTGTCGGAGCTGCCGGCGTTGACCGCGCCCGACCAGCCACCGAAGGCGGCGAAGGGTGCGTGGTTGACGCCGTCGATCGGCGTACGGGCACATCGTGGCGTCACAGGCGCACGAGCTTGCCGGTCTCCCGGTCGAGGACCTGCTTCGAGCCCGGGAGGATCATGGCGCCGACCTTGTCCTGCGACCTAGGTGGCCGGGTGATCGCCAGCGTGCCGATGTCGCCCCAGTCCAACGTCAGGGCGCAGCGCCCGGTCGTGAACAGGCCGCGGGTGTCGCGACGTCGATGTTGAGCTCGTCCGGCGGCCCGTACTCCGTGGTCTCCTTGTAGTTCTCGAGCGCCTTGCCGAAGGCCTCGTTGTTGAACAGCGGGCTCCATGTCCGCGGTGTCGAAGAACGCGCCCTGGCCGGTACCCTGGTCTGGAGGAAGCGCCGGCGATGAGATGAGCCACCAGTAGCTCTGGGCCTCGCGCTTCTTGGCGATGCAGGAGCCGTAGTCCGGCGTGCCGTCGCCGTTCAGGTCCTGGCCGTTGGAATTCTCGGCGACCGTCGAGGTAGTCGTCCCAGGTCTTGGGCGGCCACGCCGCCTCGTTCGAGCAGGTCCTTGCGGTAGTACGCCATCTGGAAGTCGCCATCGAGCGGGATGGCGTAGGTCTTGCCGCCGTACGAGGCGCTGAAGTCACGGAAGAACGGTGCGATGTCATCCCACTGGAGCCCTTGTCGGCCTTGACGCGATCGGTCAGGTCCTCCAGGTAGCCGGGCTCGAGAAGTCGCCCATCCACTGGGGATCGAAGACGTACCGTCGATGCGTTGGTGCCGGTGCGAAGCGGTCAGGAGCTTGTTGTAGATGTCGGAGAACGGCACGGCGACGACGTTGATCGTGGCCCGGTCAGCTTCGCGAAATCGGGCGCGCGCCGCTTCAGCGGCTCGGCGACCTGCGGACCGTTGAAGGTCATGACGGTTGCGTCGACGCCGTCGTACTTCATCTGCGCCGCCGCCTCGCCCGAGCTCAAGGCGAGGCTGCAGCCCAAGGCCGCGGCGCCAAGGGCGCCGATGCCGCACCTGCAGATACCAGTCTTCATCGGTCGCGCCCCCCAGTCCGACCCGACCGCACCGGCGGCGGGCCAGAGGATTCACTACCGCGCGGCCATCGCGGAGATCAACGGGCGCCCGCGCCGCCCGATCCGCAACCGGCCCGAGAAAATCACCTGCGATACATCTCAATACCGGGGCCGATGGGACCGCGGATCGCTCCGCCGGCGCCATTCGAGCGACCCTGCGGGCATGACCGCCGCCCCCGCGTCCGCCCTCACGCTGCCGCTGACCGGCTGCGCCAGCGACAGCCGCCGCTCTGGCCGCCGCGCCCCATCCTCCCCTACCGCTGATCGGATCATCGCCGATCCCGTCTGCTATCGTACAGACTGTCGCGCGGTCACCGAGGATCGCCTTATTGCGACGGCCGCACGTCGACCACGACCCGCTCGCCGCCCTCGAACCTTCCGGCCCGCTGGCACGGAATGATCGGGGTAGAATCTCTCGATCCCCCACTCTGCTCAGCGGCGCGCTTCAATCGCGACGCCAGAGGAGGCACCGCTCCGCCATCGCCTGACATCGGCGCGGTCCTCCTCTCCGATGAGCTCCGTTCAAAGACGTGCAAAATTTTTGGCTTTCGGGCATAGTTTTCCGGATTATCGAGGTCAGCGCGGCCGCGGGCCGTGCTGCGGTCGGATGAGGCCGGCATGATCGGCTCGTGCCCAGACGCGATATTCGCCTGCCGCACCGCCCGGTGCGCTTCCGCACGACCGCGAAACCAACCGACGACCTGAGTGAGCCAGGCTGGCAGCGCCCGCGCTGCCCGTGCTCGTAAGAAGCCGTTGCCCTCCGTCTGCCGGTGCTGGTCCGACGCCGTGACGGGCAGCGCTCGCGGCCCGCCGGTCCGGCTTTGGGAAGGAGACTTCGATGTCGATTGACAAAATCGCCGCGACTTCCTGGCCAGCGCGTCGCTGGCCGCGGCCGCCGGGGTGCTCGGCGCCCGAGGGGCGCTCGCCGATGACGGGCCGCCGGAAACGACGATGATCCGGTTACGGCGCCAGCATCTGCGTTGCACCCGACTTCATCGCCAAGGACCTGCTGTGGGCGGAGGGATTCACCGACATCCGCTACATGCCCCATTGCGCTGGCCGCCGTTGCACGCGGCGAGGCCGACTTCATTTCGATTCGGCGGTCGGCATCCTCCCCTTCCTGATGCCGGCGAGCCGATCACGGTCCTCGCGGGCCTGCATTCCGGCTGTTACGAGCTGCTCGCACAGGGGGCCATCCGAACGATCAGCGATCTAAAGGGCAAACGGGTCGGCGTCCCCAATACGTGGGCAGGCACCTATTCCTAGGTCCCTAGCAGCTTATGTCGGGCTCGACCCTGAGACTGACATCGAGTGGGTTGCAGCCCCGCGTCAAGCCTGGAACTCTTCGACGATGGCAAGATCGACGCGTTTCTCGGGTTCCCGCCGGAGCCGCAGGAGCTGCGCGCCCGCAAGATCGGCCGCGTGATCCTGACACCGCCACCGACCCGCCCTGGTCGCAGTATTTTTGCTGCATGTGCTCGGCAACGGGACTACGTCGCAACCATCCGGTTGCGACCAAGCGCGTGCTGCGCGCCGTCCTCAAAGCGGCCGAAATCTGCGCCACCGAGCCCGGCGCGGCAGCGCAACAGCTGGTCGATGGCGGCTTCACGCCGCGGTACGACTACGCGCTGCAGGCGCTGACGGAAGTTGCCGTACGGCAGTGGCGTGAGTACGACCCCGAGGACACGATGCGATTCTACGCGCTGCGGCTCCACGAGGTCGGCGTGATCAAGTCGAACCCGCAGCAGATCATCGCCGAGGGCACCGACTGGCGCTTCCTCAACGAGCTCAAGCGCGAGCTGAAGGCGTGAAGTGGTCTCGGGCCGAGCCCGAGCCGAACGTACGGAGGACTTTTCATGCACATCATTCAG
Source organism: uncultured Alphaproteobacteria bacterium (assembly GCA_963815435.1). Taxonomy (GTDB): domain Bacteria; phylum Pseudomonadota; class Alphaproteobacteria; order Geminicoccales; family Geminicoccaceae; genus DATAOG01. The sequence continues at coordinate 11,159 of CAWFGZ010000044.1, read as the reverse complement.
AGCCGCCGCGATTTCCTGGCCAGCGCGTCGTTGGCCGCGGCCGCGGCGTGTTGCGCCCCGGCGGCGATCGCCGACGAGGCGCCGCCGGAAACCACCACGGTCCGCCTCAACAGGTGCCCGGCATCTGCACCGTCGCCGCAGTATGTCACGGACGAGCTGCTGCGTGCGGAGGGCTTCACCGATGTCCGCTATGTGCGATTCGCGATCCGGCGATCCGCACAGGAGCATCGCGCTTGGCGAAGTCGATTTCAGTCTGCACTTCGCCGCACCGCTGGTGATCCCGATCGATGCCGGCGAGCCAGTCACCGTGCTGGCGGGGATGCATCCGGGCTGCTTCGAACTGTTCGCGCGTGACGAGGTCCACACCATCCCGATCTGAAGGGCAGGACGTTGGCGTGCAGGGGTTCGGCTCCAGCGCGCACGTGTTCCTGACCCCGATGGCCGCCGATGTCGGGCTCGATCCGGCGAAAGACATCCACTGGGTGACGAGCCCGTGGCTCAAGCCGAGCATTTGTTCGCCGACGGCAAGATCGACGCCTTCCTCGGCTTTCCGCCCGACCCGCAGGAGTTGCGCGCGCGGCATGATCGGCCACATGATCTTCAACACGCTCGATGGACCGGCCGTGGTCGCAGTATTTCTGCTGCATGCTGGCGGCAATCCCGAATTCGTGCGCGATATCCGGTCGCGACCAAGCGCGGCTGCGCGCGATCCTCAAGGCCGACCGATCTTTGCGCGACCGAGCCGCAGCGGCCGCGCGGCAGCTCGTCGATGGCGGTTTCACCCCACGCTATGACTATGCGCTGCAGACGCTGAAGGAGGTGCCTTACGACATATGGCGCGAATACGACCCCGAGGACTCGATGCGATTCTACGCGCTGCGCATGCACGAGGCCGGGTTGATCAAGTCGACCCCGCAGAAGATCATCGCCGAGGGCACCGACTGGCGGTTCCTCGACGAGATCAAACGCGAGCTGAAGGGGTGAAGATGGTCTCGGGCTGAGCCCGAGCTGAACATGGTGGAGGACTTCGCATGCGATGATTCAAAATCGCCGCGATTTCCTGGCCAGCGCGTCGTTGGCCGCGGCGCGGCGTGCTTGGCGCCCCTGGCCTCGCTCGCCGAGGACGGGCCGCTCGAAACGACCACCATCCGGCTGCTCAAGGAACCCGGCGTCTGCAACGCGCCTCTGTACGTCGCCGAGGAGCTGCTGCGTGCCGACGGGTTCACCGATGTCCGCTACGTCCATATCGAGGCGGGCAACAGCGACGCGGGGATGGTTGCGGCGGCGAGCTGGACTTCTCGCAGAACTTCGCGCCGGACCTGCGCCAGATCGACGCCGGCAAGCCGATCACGGTGCTGGCCGGCGTGCATGCCGGCTGCTACGAACTGTTCGCACGAGAGCCGTCAACAGCATCGCGATCTGAAGGGCAAGCGCGTCGGGGTCATGAAGAGATCGGCTACGCGAACCGGCTCTTCTCTCAGTCATGGCGGCGCTATGTCGGGCTCGATCCGAACAAGGATATCACTGGGTCACAGGCCCTGGCGGCCACGCCGAAGGATCTCTTCGCCGACGGGAGGATCGACGCCTTTCTTGGCTTTCCGCCCGAGCCGCAGGAACTGCGGGCGCGCAGTATTCGGCCACGTGATCCTCAAGACCGCGACGGACCGGCCATGGTCGCAATATTTCTGCTGCATGCTGGCCGGCAACTCGGACTTCGTGCAGCGATACCCGGTCGCGACCAAGCGCGTCATGCGCGCCGTCCTCAAGGCCGCCGACCTCTGCGCTGCCGAACCGGAGTGGGCCGCGCGGCGGATGGTCGATGGCGGTTTCACCGACCGCTACGACTATGCGCTGCAGACGCTCAAGGACATGCCGTACGAGAAGTGGCGGGAATACGACGCCGAAGACACGATGCGGTTCTATGCACTGCGGCTGCACGAGGCCGGCATGATCAAATCGAGCCCGCAGAAGATCATCGCGGAGGGCACCGACTGGCGCTTCCTGAACGAGCTCAAACGCGAGCTGAAGGCGTGAGCATGCGCACGGCTTGCTTCTGTCCTTGCGCTCCTGACGGGCCCGATGTTGGTCCAGGCGCATGAGGCGGCCCATCGGAGGAGCAGCCTCTGCCGACGATCGGGCCGGCGCCCGCCTTCGCCCTGACCTCGCAGGATGGCCGGCGGTCGCGCTGTCGCTGCGCGGCAAGGTGGTCGCGGTGACCTTCATCTATACCTGGTGCCCGCATCTGCCCTATGCTGACGGAAAAGATGGCGCGGGTGCAGGACGAGCTGGGATCGGATTTCGGCACCAAGGTCGCCTTCGTGTCGATCACGCTCGATCCGGAGCGGGACACGCCCGAGGTGCTGAAGCAGTACGCAAAGGCGTTTAAAGCCGATCTCGCCGGCTGGAGCTTTCTCACCGGCGAGCCGGGGCGGTCCGCGAGGTCGCGCACCGCTATGGCGTGCTATCGCCAAAGCGGCGGACGGCAGATCGACCACACGCTGCTGACGACGCTGGTCGACCGGCATGGCACCATGCGCGTGCAGTATCTCGGCTACCGGTTCGATGCGGACGAGTTCCGCCACGACCTCCTGAGCCTGGTGAGCGAGCCATGACGCGCCTGCGCAATCTCGCCGTCGGCCTGGTCTCGCGCGTGCCGGCGCGGGTCCAGACCAAGCTCCTGGTCGCCTTTCTCGCGATGGTGGCGCTTCTGATCCTGCTCGGCGCGGTCGGCCTGCGGTGCTCAGCGGGATGAACGAGCGGACCGAGGAGCTGATCGGGCTGCAGCGCAAGATCGCGGCCTATCGCCAGGTGCAGCACGACACCACGCGCCAGCTCTACGGCGTCGCCTACGGCGCTGCTGTCTCCGGACGAACGGACGCTGGACAGCGCGCTTCGCCAGCTCAACCAGTTCGGCTACGACCTCGACCGGCTGCAATTCGTGGCCGAGGGCGAGGTGGAGCTGCTGGCGAGCGTCAGGCAGGACTACGACCGCTTCATCGAGATCGTCACCAACGCGGTCGAGCGCGCCGCGTCGGCCAGGTCGCCGAGGCGCGCGAGCTGCAGCTGAGCCAGGCGCGGCCGCTCGCCGACCGGCTCGAGCGGCTGACCAACCAGCTGGTAAACGTCGCCGAGGCCGACATGGTCGAGCGGATCGAGGCGAGCCAGCACGCCTATGGCATATCGCGGGCGTCGTCATTGCCTTCGCGCTGGCCAGCATCGTGCTGGCGCTGGCTCTCGGCTACGTCTTCTCGTGGTCGCTGATCGGGCCCGTCGCCGAGATCGAGGCGCGGCTGAAGGAGATCGCATCCGGCGACTTCACGCAGCGCATCGAGGTCGCCAACCGGGACGAACTGGGCGCGCTGGCCGCCAACGTCAACCGCACCAGCGAGGAGTTGGGCCGCCTCTACCGACAGATCGAGGAGCGGGCGCATGAGTTGCGCGAGACACTCGAGCGGCAGACGGCGACCAGCGAGGTGCTCAAGACGTGATCAGCCGGTCGACGTTCGATCTGCAGCCGGTGCTCCAGACCCTGGTGGACAACGCCACCCGGCTGAGCCGAGAGCGGGGGGGCGCCATCTCAAGCCCGGTTCGACGGCAGGTGTTCCGGGTCGTCGCCGAGCACGGGGCGACCGAGGGGTTACGCCCTCTACTGGCGGAGAACGCGATCCGCCCCGGGCGGGGCTCGGTGGTCGGGCGGGCCACCCTCGAGCGACGGACGGTCATCTCGCCGACGTACTGGCCGATCCCGAGTTCAGCTGCACGAGGCCGCAGGCGAGGTGGGGGCTACCGGACCGCGCTGGCCATCCCGCTGCTGAGGGAGGACGAGCTGGTCGGCGTGATCATGTGGCGCGGCGGAAAGAAGTCCGCGAGTTCACGGGAAAGGAGATCGACCTCGTCGAGACGTTCGCCGACCAGGCCGTCATCGCGATCGAGAACGCGCGGCTCCTCGGCGAGCTGCAGTTCGCGGAACGCCGACCTCACCGAGAGCCCTGGAACAGCAGACGGCGACCAGCGAGATCCTGGGCGTCATCAGCAGCTCGCCGACCGACGTCCAGCCGGTGCTGGACACGATCGTCGCGACGCGCCGCCCGCCTCTGCCAGGCAGACGTGGGCGACCGTCTGTCAGGCTTCGGATCGCGACGGCAAGTATCACCTGGCTGCCTCAACGTGCGACCGACGACGGAGTTCATGACGTACCTGGCGCAGAACCCGATGCGTCCCGGACGCGGAACGATAACCGGCCGAGCCGTGCTCGAACGGCAGGACCGTGCACGTTCGCCGGACGTGCTCGCCGACCCCGAATACGACCTGGTTTGAGGCGCAGGCCAAGGGCAGGCATCGCACCGTGCTCGGCGTGCCGATGCTGCGCGGGGATGCCGTCATCGGCGTCATCATCCTGGCTGCGGCGAGACATCGTCAGGCCGTTCACGGACAAAGAGATCGAGCTGGTCACGACCTTCGCCGACCAGGCCGTCATCGCGATCGAGAACGTCCGCCTGTTCGACGAGGTGCAGCGCGCGCACCGCCGAGCTGACCGAGGCGCTGGAGCAGCAGACGGCGACATCCGCGACGTGCTTCAGCGTCATCAGCACGCTCGCCTACCGAGCGTGCAGCCGGTGTTCGAGACGATCGTGCGCAACCGCCGTACGCTCTCTGCGGCAGCCTGTGTGCGGACGTGTTCCGCTTCGATGGAGAGCTGCTCGACTTCGGTCGCCAGCCACAACGTGCGGCCCGAGCTACGACGGAGCTGACTTCGGGCCAAGTACCCGATGCGGCCCGACTCGTTCCCAGGTATCGCGGACGAAGCCGTGCTCGACCGCGCTCGGTGGTCACGACTGTGCAGGTTCACGACGTGCTGGCCGATCCCGAACTACGATCGCCGATTTGCCGCGCAAGCTCATGGAAAGCTGCGCACCGTCATGCTGGGCGTGCCGATGCTGCGCGCAAGGCGACCTGATCGGCGTCATCGTCGTCGGCTGGGATACCGTCAGGCCGGTCCCGTGCCTAAGGCACAGGATCGAGCTGCTGACGCACCTTCGCCGACCAGGCCGTCATCGCGATCGAGAACGTCCGCCTGTTCGACGAGGTGCAGGCGCGCACCCGCGAGCTGACCCGCTCGGTGGCGGAGCTGCGGGCGCTGAGCGAGGTCAGCCAGGCGGTGAACTCGACCCTGGAGCTGCAGTGCGGTGCTCGCGTGCGATCGCCGCCCATGCCGTCGCCCTCGCCGAGGCCGATGCCGGCGCCTTCTGCGCCTACGACGAGAAGCGCCCGGGTCTTCCGCCTGCAGGCGACCCACGAGCTCGACCCGGACGCTCGTCGAGGCGATCACCCGAGCGGCCGGTCCGGCTTGGCGAAGGCGCGATCGGGCAGCGCCGGCCTGCGGCGTCGCCGCGGTGCAGATCCCCGACATCGACGCAGGAGGCCGGGCTACGCCCTCTACGACGTCATCCGCAAGCCCGGCTATCGCGCGCTGCTCGCCGTGCCGCTGCTGCGCGAGGACAGCCTGGTCGGCGGCCTGGTCATCTGCCGGAAGACGCCGGGGGCTTTTGCGGCCGAGACGGTCGACCTCGTCCAGACGCTCGCCAACCAGTCGGTGCTGGCGATCGAGAATGCCCGCCTGTTCGAGGCGCTCGAGCAGAAGGGGCGCGAGCTCGCCGAAGCGAGCCGGCACAAGTCAGAATTCCTCGCCAATATGTGCCACGAGCTGCGTACGCCGATGAACGCCATTATCGGCTTCACCCGACTGGTCATGCGGCGTTCTAAGGAAGTTCTGGCGCCAACAGTATGAAAACCTGGACAAGATTTTGGTGAGTGCCGATCACTTGCTGTCCCTGATCAACGAGATGCTCGATCTGGCCAAGGTCGAAGCCGGTCGGATCGAGATCTACCCTTTCGGCTTCGCTCTGGAACCGCTGATCATCAGTGTCTGCACACCGTCGAACCCATGCCCGGGAGGAGCATGTACGGCTCGTGCAGGAGGTCGACGCCGACTTGCCACTACTGGTAACAGATCGCGACAAAGTGAGACAGATCTTGATGAATCTCCTGAGTAATGCGGTTAAATTTACCCACACCGGGACGATCACCGTAAGCGTCCGCTGCCACAACGGCATGCTCGCCATGGCCGCCGACACCGGCATTGGCATTCCCGAAGAGGCCTTGGAGCGCGTCTTTGATGAGTTCCAGCAGGTAGACAGCAGTACCACACGCGAATATAGGGGCACCGGTTTGGGACTGACCATCAGTCGCCAGCTCGCCCGTCTCATGGGCGGAGATATTGCGGTGCAAAGCACCGTCGGTGTCGGCTCAACGCTTGTCATGCTGCACAACACTACGCCTCTGCCGCCGGGCACGGGCTGACGTCCTGGCGACATCAATCCCTTGTTGCTCGAGAACTATAGGCCCGGTGGTGCTGGCCATTGATGACGATCCCAATGTCATCTACCTCTTGCAAGAGAACCTCACTGAGGCTGGGTATCAGGTGATCGGTGCGACCGACGGCACAGAAGGGCTACAAAAAGCCCAGCATCAGACCGTTGCCATTATCCTCGACATCCTCATGCCCCACAAAGATGGCTGGCAGGTCCTGCACGAGTTGAAAACGGATCCACCCGAGATATTCCTGTGCTGCTGCTGTCCATTGTCGACCAGAAGGAGTTGGGCTATCGCCTCGGCGCTTTCGATTATCTGCTCAAACCCTTTGATCGCGCGCCTGATCTGGCGGCGTTACGGCGCATCTCGGGCCCGCCCGCTTCTGCTGGTCGTCGATGACGACCCTCACGTGGTCGATCTCGTGCGCCAGCTCCTCGACGACCTCCGTACGAGATCGAGGCGGCTGTTGATGGGCAGGCAGCCCTCGCCATATCTGGGCACCAGCCCGATGTGATTCTGCTCGACCTACTCATGCCACGACTCGATGGTTTTGGTGTGCTAGAATACCTAGCGCACAACCCGGCACTCGCGGACTGCCGGTGATCGTCTTGACGGCGAAAATGTGTACGGCAGAAGAACAGGCGCTGCTGTACGACGCGTGCGTACAGTGATCCAGAAGCAGGGATTGGACCGCGAGAGCTGATTCAGGAAATTCGCGGCTGCGCTCCTGCGGCGGCGCGACCGAGGAAGAGGGAGCTATGAAAACCATCCTGATCGTGGAAGACGTCGAGTTTAATCTGGACCTACTCGTGCAGTTGCTCGAGGACGATTATAGGTCCTCACCGCCTCTGACGGGCGGCGGGCTCGAGCTGGCGGCGTGCCTGCCCGATCTGATTCTCATGGATCTGTCGCTGCCCGTTATCGACGGCTGGGAGGCGTCGCGTCGGCTCAAGGCGGACCCCGCGCTCCGCCACATCCCCGTGATCGCGCTGACCGCGCACGCCATGCAGGGTGACGAGGCCAGGGCGCGCGCCTGCGGCTGCGATGACTACCTCGCCAAGCCGATCGACGAGAGGCTCCTGTTCGAGAGTTCGACCGGGTGCTGGGCGGGGCCGAGCAGCTCTGAGCCGGCAAGCTTCAATGGCGGAAGGTGCGCGAATCCTGATCGTGGACGACGAGCCGTTGAACGTCGACCTGCTCGAGCAGGAGTTCGACCTCCTCGGCTACACGACGATCAGCGCGGCCGATGGCCTGGCCGCGCTCGAGCGGCTCGCTACCGAGCCGGTCGACCTCGTGCTCCTCGACGTCATGATGCCGCGGCTCGATGGCTATCAGGTGCTGCAGCGCATGAAGACGGACGCGAAGCTGCGGCACATTCCGGTGATCGTGATCTCGGCGCTCGATCAACTGAGCAGCGCCGTCCGGGGCATCGAGCTCGGCGCCGAGGACTATCTGCCGAAGCCGTTCGATCCAAAATTGTGTTGAAAGCGCGCATCGAAGCCTGCCTCGAGAAGAAACGCTGGCACGACCGCGAAGTCGCCTATCGGCGCGAGATCGAGCGGGAGCGCGAACGCGCCGATCGCCTGCTTCACGCCATCCTGCCCAAGTCGGCCGTGGCCGAGCTCAAGGCGTCGGACCGGGTCGCGCCGCGGCGCTACGAGGGGGTCGCCGTGCTGTTCGCCGACATCGTCGGCTTCACCGGCTATTCCGAGGCACATCCGGCCGAGGAGGTGGTCGCCAACCTCGACCGCCTGATCGAGGCGGGCGAAGCGCTGGTGAGCCAGCATCGCCTCGAGAAGATCAAGACCATCGGCGACGGCCTGATGGCTACCGCCAACCTGCTCCAGCGTCATGCCGATCCCGTGCTGGCCAGCGTCCGCTTTGCGCTAGCGATCACCGAGGCAGCCCGGACCAACCCGGCCGCCTGGAAGATCCGGGTCGGCATCCACGTCGGGCCCGTGGTTGCAGGCGTGGTCGGCCGCGACAAGTTCAGCTTCGACCTCTGGGGCGATACCGTGAACGTCGCGGCGCGGCTGTCGACGCTCGGCTCGGATTCGGCGGTCTATCTGAGCGCGGATGCCTGGTCGTACGTCGACGGCCGCTGCCTCGGAGAACCGCTTGGGCCCGGTTTTCGTCAGAGGCAAGGGAGAAATCGAGGTCCATCGCTGCGTGACGATCTTGCAAAACGACGCCCCTTGAGGGTCGCGCAGCCGCACGCAGGACGGCCCTTCCCGAAGTGCGCCGGCAGGCTGCGGCAACAGGCCTGGGGAGCCTCTTCCTTCTCTGACCGGGCCTGCCCTCGGAGAGTCAGCCGCGGGCGAGCGCCTCGGTCACATCGATGCTGGCCGCGAGCGGCGGCCCGGCGGCGAGCGCCAGCGGCAGCTCCGTGCAGGCGAGCAGCACGCGCCCCGGCGCCGCGCGCCCTCAGATGTTCGACCGCGCGCCGAAGGAGGGGAGCCGCCTCGCCGGCCCGGTCGCGCTTGACCAGCGCGATCGCCGGCAGCACGCATTCGGCCATGACGTCGGGCATAAGGCTCGAGCGCCGGATGGCCGGCCGCGGCGAGGCGCGACTGGTAGAGGCCGGCCTCGAGGGTCGCGGCGGTGGCCAGGAGGCCGAGCGGCCCGGGCGGCACCTCGAGCCGCTCGATCTCGGCGAGCACGGCATCGACAATATCTGCAGGATCGGCAGCGCGGTCGCGGACACTATATCCCGGTACCAGTAGTGCGCCGTGTGACAGGGAATGACGATGCATTCGGCGCCCGCCCTCTCCAGCCGGCGCACACCCTCGCGCAGCGCCGCGAGCGGCAATTCGCCGCGGCCCTCGAAAATCGGCGCGACCCGATCGGGCACCCGCGGGTCGGAGACCACGACCAGGGGCAGATCATCCTGATCACGCTCGTCTCCGCGTGAGGCCGATCAGCTTGGCCATGAAGTCGACCGTGGCCGCCGGTCCCATCCCGCCCAACACGCCGATCATCAGCGCCTCTTCCCGGTCTCCGCTGGGCAGAGCATCGTAGAGCGTCGCGGGCCGCGCGCGAAGGCTGCCCCTTTTTTTTTTTTTTTTTTTTTTTTTTTTTTTTTTTTTAACTGCCGCGACGGATCGAAAAATCCGGCAAGTCCGGTGTAATAGTGACGCAGCGTGCCTGGCCAAACCAACGTTCCCGTCACAATATAGGGCTGGCCAGTCAACGTCTGGATGAAAAGCTTAGTAAATAGCTGATCCGGCGGAACGATCCTCACGTACGAATTGTTCTCAGAAGTAATCCTTCGAGATTTTCCTGCGGGTGGACGCGTGCGGATCCTGTTCGTTCACAATCGCTATCTGATCCGGGGTGGCGAGGGCGTCTCGGCGGAGGCGGAAATGCGGCTGCTCCGCGCCATGGGGCACGACGTCGATAGTCACGAAGAGAGCAACGTGCGCGTCGCCGAGCTCAGCCAGGTACGCGCGCGGCCCGCACGGTCTGGTCGGCCGAAACCTATGGCGTGCTGAGGCGGCGGCTGCGTGCGGGGCACTACGATCTCGTCCATGTCCAGAACTTTTTTCCGCTGATCTCGCCGGCGGCGCACCATGCGGCCAAAGCGGAAGGCGTCCCGGTCGTGCAGAGCGTGCGCAATTACCGTCTCATCTGCCCGGCCGCGACGCTGTTTCGCGACGGTCGAGTATGCCAGGACTGTATGGGTCGGGCCGTGCCGTGGCCAGGTGTTCTGCACGGTTGCTATCGGGAGAGCCGGAGCGCCTCGGCCGCGGTCGCGGCCATGATCGCCGCGCACCGGATGGTGCGAACCTGGCAGCGCAAGGTCGACGTGTTCGTTGCGCTAAGCCGCTTTGCCCGCGACAAGCTGATCGAGGGTGGGCTGCCCGCCGACCGGATCGCGATCAAGCCGAACTTCGTCGATGACGACCCAGGGCAGGGCAGCGGTCGCGGCGACTATGCGCTCTATGTCGGACGGCTCGCGCCGGAGAAAGGGCTACTGACGCTGCTCCAGGCCTGGCAACGCCTCGAACCGCCGTTCCCCTTGAAGATCGTCGGTACCGGGCCGATCGCGAGCCTCGTCGAGGACGCAGCTGCCGCATCGCCCTGGATCGAGTGCCTCGGGCGGTTGCCGCCAGAGAAGGTGCGCGAGACTCATGGACGGCGCCCCGGTTTCTGATCTGTCCCTCGGAGTGAGTACAAGCCCTTCGGGCGCGTGGTCATCGAGGCGTTCTCGCGCAGCGTTCCGGTCCTGGCCGCGCGTATCGGCGGCCTCGAGGAGCTGGTCGACCATGACCGCACAGGGCGCTTTTTCCGCTCAGGCGATCCCAAGGACCTGGCGCGCCAGGCCGGGTGGTTGCTCAGCCACGATCTTGCCGTCATGCGCCGCGCGGCGAGGCGGCAGTTCGAGCGTCACTACAGCGCCGAGCAGAATTACGCTTGCCTGATGGCGATCTACCGCCGCGCGATCGCTACGTGCCGTGAACGTGCCACGCCTCCTCGGGAAACGCTTCAAGCCGCCCGCAATTAAGCCGGGGCGAGGGAATCGGACCCTTAGTCACCGGCCGAGCGGCGCATCAAGAAGCTCCATCCACCAGCACAACGCTCGGGCCACCAGTCGATCCAAGCACGGCCGATCGCCGCCGGGCCCACCGCCGCGACCATGACCCATTTTGCAGAAGATCTCTGGACGCAACTCCTGCACGCCCGCGAAGCTATCTGGGTGGGCGCCCAGGTAGTGGCTCCCCGACTGACCAGCACCTTCCCCCTGCTGTAAATAAGTGCGGCCGCCGCCGCTCACGCAAATTCCACTT
>CAWFGZ010000043.1:0-60380 GCA_963815435.1 uncultured Alphaproteobacteria bacterium | reverse complement strand
GAGGAGTGCGACCAGAAACATTCTCTATTCTCGAGCACACCCGAGGGGAGGATGTTGCAAGGGTCGAGATTTGAGTGCCGGTCGGGGCAGCCCGGCCGGACCCTACGGTGCTTAGGTGCCCCTACCCGGACATGCTGCGGGGTGACCCAAGGTGTGAAGCTCCGGGGACAACGTCGGCAGCCCTGCCAGCCTCGCGGCGGAGCGCGGCCAGGGGAGACGTGGAAGGCTGAACGTACGTGAAGGCTCGCAGGGCTCGTCACTCCGAAGCGGCCAAAGAGGCTGATAGGCCGCAGCCAAAAGGCGACGTGGGACGGACCGTCGGATCTGCTTTGCCGGCGACAGCACCCGGATGTCCCACCGGGCTATTGAGCCCAGCCTCCCCACGACGCATCTCGATCTCGATCAACTGGGTAAGCCCCACGGCCCCCGCCCCGCAAGGGCGGTATCCCGACCGCGAGGAAGGGGGACGGGCCAGGGGGTAGAGGATGCCGGAGAAAGCGAAGGCCGGCCTGTAATCGGTCGGATAGGGCGATGCCCGTCCCGAAAGGGAGCTGACTTCCGGCGGGTGTCACCGAAAGCGATGCCCCTGCCCTGCCGTACCTGCCGGGACGTTAGACGGTGATCAGCACCGAACCGACGGCAGGACGCGGCGCTCTTCAAGAGCTGGTCCAGCATCGACTGGCCGGCGGCCGAGCGCAGCGTACGCAGGCTGCAGGAGCGGATCTTTCGGGCCAGCCAGAACGGCGAGCCGGCGAAGGTCAAGAACCTGCAAAAGCTCCTCGTTCGTTCGAGTTGCGCGAAGCTTCTGGCGATCCGCAAGGCGACCCAGATCAATCGCGGCAAGAGAACACCGGGAATCGACGGCGTGGTGTGCCACGTGCCGCCGAGACGTCTTGCGATGTTCCGGAAAGGCCTGAGCCTCAAGGGTTACCGCCCCAAGCCGGTCCGCCGGGTCTACATCCCGAAGGCCGACGGCAAGGAGCGGCCCCTGGGCATACCGACCATGCTGGATCGGGTGATGCAGGCGCTCATCAAGCTGGCGCTGGAGCCGGAATGGGAGCCTCGCTTCGAGGCGAACAGCTACGGCTTCCGGCCAGGGCGGTGCACCATGGACGCGATCGAGGCGCTCCACCGGACGCTGTCCAAGTCGGGCAGCAGCCAGTGGGTCCTCGATGCCGACATCGCCAAGTGCTTCGATCGCATCGATCACGCGGCGCTGCTCGCGCGTCTGCCTGTGTTCACCACCACGATCCGGCGCTGGCTCAAAGCCGGCGTGGTCGAGCTCGGCGCGCTGGATCCGACGACGATGGGCACGCCGCAAGGCGGCATCATCTCGCCCCTGCTCGCCAACATCGCGCTCGACGGCATGGAGCGTCTGTTCGGCGCCGAGCGTCCGGACGGCCGCCAGATCACCCCCTGCCTGCGGCGGGGAAGCAATCGAGGCATCAACCTCGTCCGGTATGCCGACGACTTCGTGGTCACCGCCCCCTCGCGGGAGGTCCTCGAAGGTTACGTCATCCCGCGCCTGGCCGAGTTCCTCGCCGGCCGCGGGCTGGAGCTGAGCGAAGCCAAAACCCGCATCGTCCACATCGACGACGGGTTCGACTTCCTCGGCTTCAACCTCAGGCACTTTCCCAATGGCAAGCTGCTGGCCCGGCCCCAGAAGGAGAAGGTCGCCCTGCACCGCAGACGGCTCTCCACCTTCTTCCGGGCCAACCGGCAGCTGCCGACGGCCGAGGTGATCAAGCAACTGTCCCCGGTGATCCGGGGATGGTGCAACTACTACCGCTACGCGGTGGCCAAGCGCACGTTCGCGGTCTTGGACCATCACGTCTGGCAGATCACCTACAAATGGGCCAAACGCCGCCATCCCAGGAAGAACCGGCGCTGGGTAGTCAACCGCTACTACGGCGTCGATCAGGGCCGCGGCTGGGACCTGTGGGACGGCCGCAACCGGCTGCCGCGCCACAACGAGACCCGGGTGTCGCGTTTCGTGAAGGTCAGGGGCAAAGCCAGCCCGTTCGACCCGAGCCTGCGCGACTACTGGGAGGATCGCCGCACACGGCGGCTGGTGCGCGAAGCCAGTCACTTCCATCGCGTCCACCTGCTGCAACGGCAGGCGGGCCGGTGCGCGGCCTGCAAGGCGGTCTTCGATCCGGACCTCGAGCAGGGCGGCAACACCAACATCGTGGTGCGCCGCGACCCCGCCACCGGGGATACAACCCGCGTTCTCGTCCACCGCTGGTGCCGTCCCGGACGGTCCCCGCGGTCGACCTCGAATGCGCTGGCCGATGCTTGAGCCGTATGCGGGGCAACCTGCACGTACGGTTCTGAGGGGGCTGGGCGGGCCGCAAGGCCTGCCCGGCTACCCGACACTGTCGTCGAACCCTCTCTGCGTGAGATTTCAATGACTTAGTATAACACTTCATCTGATGGAATAGTGGAGAATAGCTGATTCTCCAAGGTACCCAGGCGGGGCCGGTGCGCGGCCTGCAGAGCGGTCTTCGATCCGGACCTCGAGCAGGGCGGCAACATCAACGTCGTGGTGCGCCGCGACCTCGCCACCGGAGATACGACCCGCGTTCCCGTCCATCGCCGGCGCCGTCCCGGACGGTCCCCGCGGTCAAATCTCGTATGCGCTGGCCGATGCTTGAGCCGTATGCGGGGCAACCTGCACGTACGGTTCTGAGGGGGCTGGGCGGGCCGCAAGGCCTGCCCGGCTACCCGACACTGTCGTCAAACCTTCTCTGCCTTAGATTTCAAAGGCTTAGTATAACACATCATCTGCTGAATTAGTGGACAATATTCGGTTCTCCAAGGTACTCGGGCGGGGCCGGTGCGCGGCCTTCAGCAGCACCTGCTCGAGCGGTTTGCGCTGGCCATAGCTCGTGCGCGCCCGGCCGGATGATCTCGGTGCGCTTCTTCCCTTTGCCGTAGGCGTAGGCGCCAGCATAGAACGGGTTCTTGAGCACGGAGATCACATTGCGGTACCGGATCGGTGTCCACTCGAAGGCGACCAGCTTCTTGCCGTCGGAAGGCCGCGGGAAGTGGATCTGCTCGGCGAGCATCGAGAGCAGGACCTGCCGGGCGCTGCCGAGCTGGCGGAAGCGGGCGAAGATCACCCGGATCACCTCCTGGATCCGCAGGTCGGGATCGAAGTCGAGACCGAACTCGCGATGCCACACATAGCCGATCGGCACACTGATGCGCAGCTCACCGCGCCGCGCTGCGGCGCGGGCGGCATCGAGCATGCGGGCGCGAAGCACACCGAGCTCGAACTCGCTGATGCTGGCCTTCATGCCGAGCAGCAGCCGGTCGTTCGGCCGGCAGGGATCGTAGACCCCGTCCAGATCGATCACGCGCGCCTCCACCAGCCCGCAGAGCTCGAGCAGGTGATGCCAGTCGCGGCCGTTGCGGGCGAGCCGGGAGGCATCGAAGCACAACACGGCGCCGACCTTGCCCGCACACAGCCAGGCGACCAGCCGCTCGAAACCGGGCCGCGCCATCGTCCCGCTGGCGGAGCGACCGAGATCGTCGTCGATCACCCTCGACCTCGCGGAAGCCCCGACGGCGCGCGACCTCGACGAGCTCGTACTGTCGCCGCTGGCTCTCGAGGTCGGTCTGGACCTGCGCCTGGGTGGATTGCCGGACATAAACCACGGCCTTGCGCCGCAGCACCTCGGCGGGCAGGAGATCAGCGCTCGTCATCGTCACGCTCCGTCGCTACGACGACCTGCCGCCTCGATCAACAGGCGGGCCAGCAGTGCGAGGGCCGCGCCGCGATCGGACGGGGTCATGCCGCGGAGCTTGGCGGATCGAGCGACAGGCTCAGCTGGCGCGGGGCGGCTGCCGATGACTGCGCCGGTGTCGGTAGGCTTGGCATCTTGCTCCTCCAGGACGATGGTCGGATCGTCCTGGGAGCCTTGCCTGAAACCTTGCCCGATCAGCAGATGGTGGAGCTCGACCAGCGCTGTCTGCGCCACGCGCGGGGCCCCGAACGCCATGCCGGCGCAGACGGCGGGATCCAGATCCATGCCGCGGCCACGATGACAACGCCAGGCTCCGTCTCGAGGTAGACAACGGGGCCGGCTACACGCTGCTCGCGGCGCTGATACCGGACACGACGGCCATAGAGGGCGTGCCAGCGATAGTGGACCTCGACCTCCTGCCCGACATGGGCAGAATGGCCGCGCGATCGCGATGACGCGTTCATTGTACCCCCTCTTCTTCAAGTGTCTGGAACATTGCGAGTTGGCTTGCCGGCAGGGCGCGACACGGGCGACCTGTCCCCCCCGATCGCGGCCATGACGCGTTGATGGTGAGTTCGCGGTGACGGCGGCCGAGCTGAGCGCCTGGCGCGACGCCTTCCTGGCTGCCGGCGAGGCGTCTCTCAAAAGCCGGCCTGCCGATGGCCGCGACCACGAGATCGGCCGCCTCAAGGCCAAGGTTGGCGATCTGACCATGGCCAACGAGTTGCTCGAGGTGAAGATCGAGCACCTGGAGGCCGGCCGCCCTTTGGCACGGCGGAGGTCGAGGCGATGAGCCGCGAGGTCTCGCCCTCCGGCAACCGATCCCTATGGCGTGCAGCGGGTGGCCCGGGTCTGGGGCACATCGCGGGCCACGCTGTATCGTCATCGTCGAGGCGACGTCGCCGGCACCGGCCGTCGACCGGGGCCGCGCGGGCCCATGCCGGACGCGGCCTGGTCGAAGCGATCCGCGAGCTGCTGGCCGCGAGCCCGTTCCACGGCGAGGGCTACCGGAAAATCTGGGCGCGGTTGCGCTTCGCCGGCATCCGCACCTCCAAGCGTCGTGTCCTGCGGCTGATGCGCGAGCACGGTCTGCTGGCGCCAGGCCGGGTCGGGCGGCCGCATGGCCCGAAGGCCACGACGGCACGATCCGCACCGAGCGGGTCGACCTGATGTGGGCCACGGATCTGACCTCGACGCTGACCGGCGAAGGCCAGGCGTCGATCTTCGTCACGGTCGATCACGCCTCGACCGAGTGCCTGGGCATTCACGCCGCAAGGCGAGCAACCCGCTTCGAGGCGCTCGAGCCGCTCCGCCAGGGCGTCCGCACCTGCTTTGGCGCCTTTGCCGAGGGGATCGCGAGCGGCCTGAAGCTGCGCCACGACCACGGCAGCCAGTTCGTCGCCGACGACTACCAGCGGGAGATCGCCTTCCTCGGCATCGTGAGCTCGCCCGCCTTCGTGCGCGAGCCCGAGGGCAACGGCTGCGTCGAGCGCTTCATCCGCACGCTCAAGGAGAACCTGCTCTGGCTGCGCCGCTTCGACACCATCGAGGAGCTGCGCCTCGCGCTCCACGCCTTCAAGGACAGCTACAACCGAACCTGGATCGTCGAGCGCCACGGCTACCAGACCCCGCGGCCGTCAGAGCAGCGCAACTCACGTCGCTCCCGGCGGCGGCATGAACCTGCAACGCGGTGTCTCACAACTGTTGACCGCTACAACCTGGACGATGCGGCCAACGAAGCAGTAGTCGTCATCCATTGGGTCGGGGGTCGCCATACCGAGCTGCGGGTCGCCCGCGTCGAGACCGGTCGCTACCCGGCACACCATCAGCCGAGCCTGGTCGCGGTCATGGACAAGCTCGGCGGGCAGTGACCCGACCGCGAGCTTGCGGTGACGATGAACCCGATGCGCTGCAAGTCCGCGGACGGCAAGTCCTGGACGACGGCGCGCGTGCGTGAGCTCCGGGAGCGCCTCGGCATCGCGGCGTTCGACCCGGCAGCGGCGACCGAGACGACCAGCGTCGATGCTGCTGCGGCCGATCGGTCTCGAGATCTGTGTGGGCTCGGTCCCGGGCGACTTCATGGGCCTGCGCAGCGTGCTTCTGCGCACCTCGGACCACGCGTTCGCGGCGGTCAGCGATATCGTCGTCGCCGATGTCTCGGCGCGGCAGATGATCGACACCTTTCAGCGGGTGCCACGGTTGGCCTGGTGACCTTTCGGGATGGTGTTGTGGCGTTTCACGATCTCAAGAGCCTGCGCGACCTCGCCGAATACCACAGCGGCTATCTCGACCAGAGCAAGGGGCTTGGCCTCTGAAGATCGCGCCGGTTTCCTGTGAAATAGGCTTGCCGCGCTGATTCAGATTAGCGTGGCCCGGCGATTTTTCGGCTAGCGGTAACCTTGCCATTCCTGACCCGGCCCTTCTGGGGAATGTCGGGTTATGTGTGGCACCACCCCGCGCTTGCCGCGCGCCGCGAGCGCAGCGCGAGTGGACACCATCGCCGTCAGGTTGCCTCACCCCGGAACCGGTCAGGAGCCGACCATGATTGCATTGTCCCCGTTCGGTTTTCCATCAAGCACCAACGTCGGCAGCGTGTGGTCCGAAGAGGTGTTCCAAAGCACCTAGTGCACAGGAGCAGACAAAAAATTCATCGGTCGCCAGCAGCCCACGCCGTGCTTCCTCGGGTTCAGCCACACATGGCGGCGACAGGGTGAATCTTCTGAACGCCTCTGTGCACTAGCGCGATCGCCAGCGGCTTCCTCCAGCACGCTCGCCGCTTCTCCGCTGGCCAAATCGCCCGCCAATTCCCTCGAAAGCGAAGTCTTCAGCTTCTTTCGGACGCTCCCTGCGGGCATGAAGTCCATCTTCTCCTGCTCGGTCACTTCCTTCGACGGCATCACACAGGACGAGCGTAATCGGCTTTTCGACCCCTCAATACCGCAGGATCCGAACTGAGTAATTAGATGGAGAACGCGCTATGTATGGTAGAACTGGCGATGTACCGTTGAGGGGACTCGAGTGGTCTCTGGTAGGCCACGGGAGCCTCTTATTCGTGGTGATTGCGCTTGCTATGCTCATGGCATCTTCAGGACGCGCGGATCCGACGAGCGCGCCCGGCGAGGCGGTCGAAGGCGTATTCGGCGAGGGCACTGGGGGGCGGGGCCAGCCCGACAGCAAGACCGGCGCCATGACCTGGACTTATCCGTTCATCCTCCCTGCAGCGCGTGGGGGGCCCCAGCCGCGACTCACGCTGAGCTACAACTCCTTCTCTCGTGATCGCGAGGCCGGGTATGGCTGGGGGCTGGACTTACCGGTCATCGAGCGCAAGCCGCTTTCTGGGAATCCTTGCTTCACCCAAGGAGGGCAGCCTGTCGCCTGTGGCGATCAGCACCAGGATGGATCTCCCGGCCTCGTCACCGAGGAGCGCTACACGTACAATGGACAGCCGCTGGTCTATATCTGTCAGCTACCGGGTTCTCAAGGATTCAATGACCCGGATTGCGGCAATGAGCTACAACCGGCTTGGCCTTCCGACCCGAACTGGCCTCCCAACAATGGATGGCGCTATTTCCGTCTTCAAGTCGAAGGCCAGTTTGCCCGGTTTTACCTTTCCGGAGATCGACGGTACTGGCGAGTGCAGCTCAAAGGGGGCGAGCTGCTCGAGTTCGGCGAGCCACCCAACAGCGGCATACTGGGCATCGAGCACACCGCGGAGAATAAGGAAGCCATCCTCCGCTGGCGCCTGGTCCGGCACTCGGATGCCGTACACAAGGTTTCCGGGGCGCCGGTCAACTATGTTGAATACCGCTGGAAGCGGCTCGGTAAGCGTGGACTTTTATACTTAACGGACATTTATGACACGCCGCGCACGAACGGCCCGCGCGATGATGCCGACTTCGCCCACCACGCGCAGCTTACCTGGCAGCCGCCGGATTTCCCGCAAACGTTCTATGCCGATCCTTACCGTGCCACTCCAGACTTGCGTCTCAGCCGTGTCGCGGTCGCGAGCATGCCTTGGTCCGGTCAGGGACCGCGAGAGGTGCTGCGTACTTACTTGCTCCGCTACCAGATGGCGCAGGGCGCAACCACCTCCGTTGCTCTTTCTCAGGTGTTTCAGCTCTGGCATCATTCGTTCCTGTCTGAGATCACGATGGAAGGCCGCTGCAACCGATTCGAAGATGATCAAGGGAACATCGAGGTAAACCAGGAATGCCCATCTCATTTGCCCGCCACAACCTTCGAGTACGAAGACGGTGAACCCGCGTTCGGCATAGCCAGTATCACCGAAGTGCAAGGAGGCCCACCCAGCGCAGTCGATGAGAACCGCGTGCTGCCTTACCTCAACAGTGTCGGTGTCACCGATTTCAACCGTGACGGACTACCGGACATTGTGCAGAGTTGGAACGGTGAGTATTGTCCCGATGATCTAACTAACGATGGAAACAGCAAAGGCAATAGCGGTACTAACGTGGTTTCTCCCGAGAATGACCAGTTGAAGTGCGATCAAGGATTTCGGATAGGCTCCGAATCACATCATGAATTGGTTCCCTTCCAGAGCGCGCGTCCCATCACCGGTTACCTGAACCGGGGATTGGACGGTCTAAACGTCCGTCTCGCCTACCAATGCATGGACGCCGGGCGGAGCGATGACACAACGGGCCTCACTCATTACAACGTTGGACTCGCCCCGGGATTTTTTAACACCAAGGGAGGCAATCACGCTCCTGGGCTCTTGGGGCGAAGGTGTCTCGGCCTGGAGTAACGCAGAATATGCCACCTACCGGGCCAAGCCTTTGCTGCCCGACTACGACCTGACTTTGATTTCTTTGAACAGCGTGGCTGCTCTTCCCGCACTGGGAAAGGGGTTGGTCGTCGTCGCAAAGATCAACGGTGCCTATTACGTCCGTGTTTTCGATTGGGCCGGGAACAAGGTTATCGACCAGACGAATAATGAGTTCTTACCGAACCAAGCGCTCGTTTACGAATTGGACGCATCGCTTGAGGATCTGCGGCAGGCCGTGCTCCACGGGGTGATCGACCCCACTGTCGACAAACCAACCAAAACCGGGCTCGTACACGAAATTCTGGCAACATTGGGTGATGCACTGCCGTTTCAGCCGGGGACGGGCTGCAATGTGGACCAATTTGTGGAACTCGACTTCCATCCGGGCTGGAAGTGGGAAAAAACGCAGACTGTCGACTGGGCCAAGCTGCCGCTCAGCGTGCCAGATCCACATCAACACGTCGCGCCACGTTGGTTCACCGATGTCGACGGAGACGGCCTTGTCGATCAGCTCGCGTCCACCGGTGAGCCGGTTCTTGACTTTGAGACGGCCTATGTCGAGTTTACGCAACGCTACGCTAAGGAAGCGCCCTTGACGGGTGGAGGCTCCGGTCCCGCTCAGATACCGTTTGTTTTCGATCCCAATCAGCTCCCTCATAGCCTTTCCCCCAGCGTGGCCGGATCGAACAGGGGTACCAAGTTTTATTACGTTGATGTCAACGGCGACGGGCTGGTCGACCTGGTCACTCAAAATCCCCATGACGGCGGGGGAATACCACGGGCAAGGCCGGGCAACGGTCATGGGGAATTCGCGTGCATCGACTCGCAACAACCCTGGCCCTGTCAAGAACTGCCTACCGAAGTCGCACGCCTATACGAGATAGAGGCGTTGGGATCCCGCATGCCATGGCCGTTCAACGACGAAACCTTCTTCCACGACGTCACGGGAGACGGCTTGGCGGACATTGTGCAGTATGATATGGCCAGTGGCGAAGTGCGTCTGTGGGTCAACCAGGACGGACACACCTTCGCCTGCACAATAGCGTCTTGCGTGGCCGGCGTAGTCTTCGATCAACGTACTAGCACTTTCAATATTGGCGATCACCGGACGACCTTCGCCGACATGAACGCTGACGGAATTGATGACATAGTTATCCTCGCGAGGCAGGGTGCTTACGTCGGCACTTTTATGAAGAGAACCATCGCGCCGATACGAACGATTGAGCACGGAGCAGCACCCAGACCGGGCCTGCTCATACGGGTTCATAACGGTTACGGCGCCACCACCGATATCCAGTACCAGACGGTTCAACAGCTGGATCTGGCAGTGAAAGACACTGAATTCGCATGGCGGTATCACTCCCCGGTCGTTGAAAGCGTCGTTACCCAGATCATCACCCAAGATAGTTACCACGCCGGTGGCGATTTGAATGCTATCCAGGTCTCAGCGCCTTACCAATTCAAGCGCAAGGCACAATACCGTTACCAGAATCCCGCCTATGACCGCTGGTCGATGAGCTTCGCGGGCTTCCGCAAGGTCGCCGAGCTCGACGGCGACGAGCAGGCCACTAGCACGACGACCTATTGGTTCGGGCCGTGCCAGAACAACCGCCTGGGCGCCCGGCTTCCAGGGGCCGAAGACGTGCCGCTCTGCCGTGAAGGCAGCGACGACGACGAATACAAGGCTCTTACAGGCCGCGTTGCGCGCATCGATCGCGGCAACGCGTTACTCGGCGCCTTTCCGGTTGAGCTCGGCGTTTTTGCGCATCAGCTCCCCCCGCCTCCGGGGCCCAAGCTGCTGTGGTCCAAGACCTTCCAATACACTCAGGAAACCCTGTTTGATCGCGACGGCCGGCGGGTGACCAGTGCCTACCCGAGCCAGGTCGAGACCTATCTCTACGACGATGCCCGGCCAACAACACAGCTAGGAGGGAGGATCTCTATCCTGGCGTCGGCCCCGGGCGTGCAGGTCTTTCCCGCGGCCGGAAGTGATGTGTTGGAGAACAGCCCGCACCAGGTGGGCATCCGCAAGCACCTCAGCAGCCTCGTCGAGTATGACATCCGCGGGTCGTTGAAGCGGGTCACCGCTCGCGGGGCCATTGTCGACGGGGACAGCCGGCCGGGCGATGCGCCTGACGCGACGACCGTCACGCTGTACTCACCGCCGGACCCCTTCGACCCCGACGGGCCAAGCGGCCCAGACTATACGCCGGCCGTCCTGCCCTGTACCTCCGACTGGCAGTGCCTGCCGGCCTACGCCTCCACCTGGCAGCCAGTCGCGGGGGGCGCCGTGCTGCTGCGCAAGTCCCGTTTCACGTACACCGATGCCGGCGACGTGCATACTGTCCAACACTGGCTCGACGCCGCCGCGCAGCCGCTCCAGCGCCACAACCCGGCGGGCGCGAACGCAGTCGCCCCCGACCCGGCCGGGCAGGCCATCGACCGGGGCTGGCGCCCGCCTACCACGTTGAGTTACGACACCTGGGGCAATGTAGTGCAGGCTGAGGGCGCGCAGACCCCCGGCGGCTCGCCGGCTTCCTGCACGACCCTGGCCTACGACAAGTTCTATGCTCAGCTCCCCAGCGAAGTGTACCAGTATAAGGACGGTTGCAACGGCGCCGCCCTTGAAACGCAGGCGATGTTCGACCGGGGCACTGCACAGGTCGTCAGCTCGATTGCGCCCAATGGGGCCACCAGCGAGATCCACTACGATGCCTTTGGGCGGCCCCTGCAAATCTTCGAACCGGCTCCCGACGCGGCGCCGGGAGACCCGATCACCGTACTGGCCGCGACGATCGCCTACAGCGACAGGAAACCGCTCAGCCACGTCGACGTGCGCCGCTTCTTCGGCTCCGCCACGACCACGCGCTCGGTCACCATCCTTAACGGTCTGGGCGAACCGGTCGTCGCCTTCCAACAGGGCGACAATAACGACTGGATACTAAACGGCTGGACGGAGGCAAACCTGGCCGGCCAGGTGACCAGGATGCGCCGCCCCTGGATCTTCGGCGGCGATCCCATCGCCACGGCCCTGGGCGCCATTACCCCCCCTGTGCCGGCGGATAACGCGTGGTTCGAGGCCAGCTATGACGCCTTCGGGCGCCGAGCTTCCGAGCGCGAGCGCGGCGCAGGCTTCGTCCAGGAGCTGGCAAGAGCGACCTACTTCCCCCTCTCCGTCGAGACGCGCGATGCCGAGCAGATCAAGGTAGGCGGCCCCCACGAGAGAGCCTTCCAGCGCGTCGAGTTCGACGGCTACGGGCGCAGCGTCAAGACTATCCAGCACATCGCCGATCCGGTCGCCGACGACATCGTGACTACCGTCAGCTACGACCCGGGGGGCGAGCCGGTGGCGCTCACACGCACTTCAGCCGGCAGCACCTACCTGCGCACCATGGAGTACGATACCCTCGGGCGCCTGATGGTCAACCGCGAGCCCAATACCGGCAATAACTGGCGCTACGTGTGGGATGACGCCGGCCGGCTCGTGGGCACCAGCGATGCGCGCGGCTGTGGCGAGAACTTCCTCTACGACGGGCTCGACCGGCTGGTAGGGGAGGACTACTCGCCGTGTCTCGCCTCGCAGGTCGCGTACAGCGCGCCCGACCCCGCCACGGGCGCGGGCCTGGAAGTAAAGTACACGTACGATGCCTACGAGGCCGGCCAGGTCAGCCCCGAGCCGGGTTTCACCGACGACGCGCGCTTCGCCATCGGCACCCTGGTCGCCGTCAGCGACCGCGGCAGCCATACGCGCTACAACTACGATGCCCCCGGCCGGCTGCGCCGCATGGCCCGGCAGATCGCGACGCCCGACACGCAGGCCGCCGGCTCGAACTACGCGCCGCACTGGTACAGCTCGCGGCTCGACTACGACCTGGGCGACCGCCTGACACGCCGCACGACCGGCGCCGACGTGCCCGAAGTGCTCATGAACGGCGGCAGCGAGGCGCGTTACGTCTACTCGCCGCGTGGCGCGCTCTTCAGCGTGGACAGCTCCTACGGCGCGATAGTGAAGAGCATGGCGTATGATGCCGAGGGCGCACCCAAACGCATCGTCTACGGCGATGCGCGTGCTACTGTCGCCAGCTTCGACTACGACAACCGGCACCGCCTGACGATGTACCAGCTCATCTCGCCGGCCAAGAATTTCGTGCCGCCGACGGGCTTCTTCGATTACCGCTACTCTGCCTATGACGAGGTCGGCAATCCGCTGGTGATCGAAGACCGGCGCATCGCGTGGACGCCACTGCCCGCAGAGGCTGCGCCGGTCGAAAAACGGGTCATGACCTATGACGATCTCTACCGTTTGACCCGCGTCGACAACACCTACGATACGGGAGACGGGACGGCGCCGTGGCGCTCCCCATTTGACAGCGAGATCAGCTTGGCCGACCACCACCCCGCGCCCCTGGTTACGCTGCCCACGCGCATTGCGCAGCAGACCTTCGCCTACGATGGCCTGGGGAACCTCACCGCATCCACCGACGATCTCTCGGCGCGCTACGACCGTTCGCTCGGCGCTGACCTGAGCTACGGGGCGGCGCTGAATGGGCCGAACCAACTGCAATCGGGCGAGGGGCTGAAGGTACGTTACGACGAGGCCGGCAACCTAGTCGAGCTCAGGCTCGAGCGCCCGGGCACCTGCGCGACCGGTGGGGCCAGCCAGTGCGCCCAATATTTCGCCTACGACTGGGACGAAGTCGGGCAGCTCGTGCGTGCCCGGCGCTGGGACTTCGATGGCAATACGCTCGCGCCCGCGCCTGCGGCAGGCAGCTTGCCCGACGGCCCACCGGCCTGGGACCTGGGATATGCCTATTCGCAGGGCGCCCGTGTGCGCAAGACCGGCGCCACCGGCGCCGGTGTGGCTCAGCATACACTCGAAGTGTTCGACACGCTGCGCGTCGAGCAGGCCCCCTTCGACCCTGCAATCGGCGACTACCGGGTCCGGCGCTACAACGTCCACGCCTACCCCGGGGGCGTGGCGGACGCCTTCCTGGATACCAGCGGCCAACTGCCCCACCAGGCGCCGGATTCGGCCATCACCATGCACCTGCTGATCGGCGACCATCTCGGCTCCACCGCGATCGTTATCAACCACGCGACCGGCGAACTCGTTGAGCGCACGACTTACCAGCCCTACGGCGCCGTCGAAAGCGACTACCGCGCGGCGGGCTGGCAGGCCTTCCGCGAGCCATACAAGTTCACCGGCAAAGAGGAAGACGTCGAGGTTGGGGTGGCCTACTTCGGCGCCAGGTACTACCAGCCGTACCTGGGCCGGTTCATGAGCGCAGATCCACTGGCCGTCCATGGGCTGGGGGGTGACCTGAATCCGTACGCTTACGTCGGCGGGCAGGTGACGACGCACCTCGATCCACTTGGCCTAGACGGAACGGATGTCACGAGGACAGACTGGTGCGCCCCTGGCTACTGCGGCGATCTCCCGAACGATTTCGGCATGAGCGAAAGTCGCGCATCGGCGATGGCGGAACAGGCGGGCAACCGCCGGCTCGAGACCCTGAATTTGAGGCGGCAGCAGTAATGCCACGACGCCAACTGCCAATGACACGAATTTCCTCGGCCTGCCGCCCGACGGTCGTTCGACCGATCGCATGCTGGAAGCACAGATGAAGTGCAAGGACGATCCGGTGTGTAATACGGCATGGCTTGCCACGGGCGGAGCGGCTTTACTCTTTGTTATAGCGCCCGAACTGTTTGCCCTCGGTGATGCAGCCTTATTATCAGCTGCGTTACGACTGCTCGGGCCGCGCGGCGTGCTCATCGTGGCAGAAATCGCCGGCGTTACAGCGGTTGGAGGAAAGGAACTCAAGGCGCCGTTCAACCCCAATCCCCCACCGGCACGCAACAACTGCGTGCAATGTGTCGTTGCCTTTTTGAAGAGTGTGACCAGCGGCAGGCTGGTGACCGCAGATCCTAATGTTGTGTCGAACGGAGGAAGTATCGCTGTTGCCAGAAACATGATTACTGCTGCGGCGAGAGTGCGTTTCGGAGAACCCCAGCAAAGCACCCTCAACACGCCAAGAACGTTACAGTTCTTTGTAGTCTTCGACGGTGCGAACAAGGACTTTTCCGACCATGTCCTTATGGGCATTAATCTTGCCGGGAAGGACTTCCTTTATGATCCGCAGTCCGGCGAGAAGTTCTCCGACATCGCAAAGTACGGCACTTTTATTGCATTTCCTGTGCTGCTTCCGCAACACTAGATATTTTGCCGAAGCAGTTGTGATGGCCTCTGGGCTTCTATTGTCACAAGTGGGAAGGTGGAAGGACATGGGAAACCTCGAACGCTCTTATTGGATGCCAGGGTCTTTTGAGACGAGTAGCTCAATGAGCGCTCCCAGCAACGCTTTGCCTCGCTTGCGGACGTTATGCACGAACTCGAAAAAACCCCAGGTAGAGCGGGAGTTTCTCCTAAATGCCCCGATGGGGACGCAGCCAACTGACCTGAGTTTGCGGTGATTGGGCACATTTGGGCCGGTGGTGCGGGCACCGGGCATTGAAATCCTTGGATTTTTCGAGCTGAGAAGAGGCTTCGGGCCTCCGAATCTGTAGGCACACGAATTGGTCGATTTTGATCGACGGAAAGTGCCAGACACGCTATAGGCGTGGGCATGTACCTTCGGACAACGCAGCGTCGGAACAAGGACGGCTCGATCGTCCGCTACTACGCGCTGGCCGAGAACGTCCGCGATCCCGGGAAGGGTCACGTCGAGGCCAAGGTGGTGCACAGCTTCGGGCGTGCCGATCGCCTCGACCGCGCCGCGCTCGAGCGACTGGTGCGCAGCATCCGCCGCGTGCTCGACGCCGACGCTGGCGAGCCCGCCGCCGACGTGACCGGACATGACCGGCGGATCGAGATCGAGACGAGCTTCGAGCTCGGCGTCGTCCACGTGGTCGCAGAGCTCTGGGCCCGGCTCGGCATCGGTGAGGCGATCGCCGCCCGGCTGACGGCTGACGAGCGGCGGGCACCACACGAGGCAGCCTTGCTGGCGATGACCGCGCAGCGCCTCGCGCGGCCGGGCTCCAAGCTCGCCTGCCACGAGCGCTGGCTGGATCGGGTCTGGCTGCCGGTGGCCAGGGACCTTGCCCTCGACCAGCTCTATCGCGCCCTGGACATCCTGGTCGAGCACGGCGATGCGATCGAGCAGGAGGTGTTCTGGCACAGCGTCGATCTGTTCAAGCTGGACGTCGACCTCGTGTTCTATGACGCCACCACCGCCTGGTTCGAATGCGACGAGGCGGACGTCGCCAACCACGAGTGGCGGGGCCTGACCTTCGCGCCGCTGAGAAAGCGCGGGCACTCCAAGGAAGGCCGCGATAACGATCCCCAGGTGATCATCGCGCTCGCCGTGACCCGCGACGGCATGCCGGTGCGCTCCTGGGTCCTGCCGGGCGACACCGCCGACGTCACGACCGTCGAGCGGATCAAGGACGATCTTCGTCAGATGCGCCTCGGCCGAGCGCTGTTCGTCGGCGATGCCGGGCTCTACGCCAAAGTCAATCTCGCCGAGCTCAGCCGCGGCGCCGGTCGCTACATCCTGGCGACGCCGATCGGCCGGGTGAAGGAGATCAAGAACGAGGTTCTGCGCCGCCCCGGGCGCTACGCCGAGATCACGCCCAATCTGCGCGCCAAGGAGGTCATGATTGGCGAGGGCGAGCGGCGGCGGCGCTACATCCTCTGCCTGAACAGCGAGGAAGCGGCGCGGGAAAAGCGTCATCGCCAAGAGATCCTCGACCTCCTGCAGCTCGAGCTCGACCGCCTCGGCAGCGATCACCCCAAGGCCGCCTGCCGCCTGGTCGCCTCCAAGCGCTTCGGCCCCTATCTCTCGCTCGACGACCAAGGCCGGCCCTTCATCGATCGCGCCAAGGTCCGAAGCGCCGAGCAGCTCGACGGCAAGTTCGTGCTCACCACCAACGACGATACGCTCTCGGCCGCCGACATCGCCCTCGGCTACAAGGGCATGTGGATCATCGAGGCGTGCTTCCGCAAACTCAAGACCACCGGGCTCGGCATTCGCCCGATGTTCCACTGGACGCCGCGGCGGATCGTGGCCCACGTCAAGCTCTGCGTGCTCGCCCTGATGATCCAGCGGGCGGCCGAGATCGCCGCCGAGGCGCCGTGGTCGCAGCTGGTCGGCACCTTCGAGCGCCTGAAGGCGGTCCGCTACACCGTGGAGGGCGAGACCATTGTTCAGGCCAGCCGGATCAGCCCCGAACTCGCCGCGATCCTGAAAAAACTCGACATCTCAGCACCTAAGCCGATCCTCGCGGTCGGCTGACCCGACCCAGGTCGCCCCCGGCCGTAGGCACACGCCTTCGGGCCACCTCCGACAACGCCCTGAACTCACGTCGAAATTCCAGCCCGTTCGCCAATGACCGCAAACTCGGGTCCGCCCGGCGATGCATTTTCTCTCCGCCGTTGACACCCCTTCGAGATCGGCTCGCCCACCACGCCGACCGCCTCCTGTGACCGCTCCAACGCGGATCACGAACAAAAAGCATGTATCCCCGTTTACGAACCCATCCCCGCCT
This sequence comes from uncultured Alphaproteobacteria bacterium, assembly GCA_963815435.1. GTDB lineage: Bacteria > Pseudomonadota > Alphaproteobacteria > Geminicoccales > Geminicoccaceae > DATAOG01. The sequence continues at coordinate 43,301 of CAWFGZ010000043.1, read as the reverse complement.
TACTTCCCCACGTCCAATGACAGAAGGTGTCGGGGTGCTATCTGGAAACGAGCTATTCCGATCGGCCGTTGCTGTTCCGCGAAGCAAGCGGCGAGGCACTATCGTGCTTCGTGCTGCATTGGACCACCTCGAGCGTACATCTCTGTGTTGATCATCCACGACATTTACGAGCACCCGATGCCGGAGGATCGGGACTATTTCCGCTCGAGCCGGGAGTGGACGTTCAAGCGAACTCATGAAGAGGTTCAGGCGGGCGCGAGGAGCGCGTCGAGGCCTCCGCAAGCGCCTCCAGCCGCTTCGTCTGATGGGCCGTGTAGCGGTCTACGGTTTTGAGACACCGCGTTGATGTTTATGCCGCGGTAGTGAGGGTGCCGAGGTGCTCGGCGCGGACCTGGGCTGGGGTTCGATAGCCGTGTCGCTCGACGATCCAGGTCCGGTTGTAGGTGTCCTTGAAGGCGTGGAGGGCCTGACGCAGCTCCTCGATGGTGGCGAAACGGCGGACCCACAGCAGGTTCTCCTTCAGCGTCCGGATGAAGCGCTCGACGCAGCCGTTGCCCTCGGGCTCGCGCACAAAGGCGGGCGAGCTCACGATGCCGAGGAAGGCGAGTTCGGCCTGGAAGTCATCGGCGACGAACTGACTGCCGTGGTCGTGGCGCAGCTCGAGGCCGCTCGCGATGTCCTCGGCGAAGGCGCCGAAGCAGGAGCGCACGCTCTGCCGGATCGGCTCGAGCGCCTCGAAGCGGGTGGCCCGGCGCGACGCGTGAACGCCGAGACACTCAGTCGAGCAATGGTCGACGGTGACGAAGATCGAGGCCTGGCCCTGGCCGGTCATGGTGGACGTGAGATCGGTGCCCCACATCACGTCGATCTGTTCGGTTCGGATCGTGCCGCCGTGGGCCTTGGGGCCGCGCGGCCGGCCGACGCGCCCTGGGGCCTGCAGCCCATGCTCGCGGGTCAGGCGCAGGACGCGGCGTTTGGAGGTGCGAATGCCGGCGAAGCGCAGCCGCGCCCAGAGCTTGCGATAGCCCTCGCCATGGAACGGGCTCGCGGCGAGTACGCTACGGATCGTCTCGACCAGGGCTTCGTCCGGCATCGGCCCGACCGGACCCGGCCGACACCGCGGGCGCGAGACGTCAGGGCGGCGATGGCGGTACACTGCGGCCCGCGACGTGCCCCAGACCCGGGTCACCCGCAGCAGGCCGTAAGGTCGGTTCGTGGAGGGCGAGACCATACCGCTCATCGTCTCGACCTCCGGCGGGCCAAAGGGCGGCCACCCTCCATCCGCCCAATCTTCGCCTCGAGCAACTCGGTCGTCATCGTCAGCTCACCGACCTTCTCCTTGAGACGCCCGATCTCATGGTCACGCGCATCGCTCGGACGGCTCTTGAGCGACGCCTCGCCCGCCGCAAGGAACGCCTCACGCCAGCCGCTCAGCTCCGCCGCGGTGACCCCGAGTTCGCGCGAAACCAGCTCCAGGTCCTCGCCGCGCAGCAGCCTCAGGACAGCGCTCTGCTTGCGCTTCGCCGACATCCGCCGGCGGCCACGCCAGTCGCTTCCCGCCGGCGCTGGCCCGGCCTCGCCAGCGTGATGGGCGCGCTCTGCCGGGCCCGCGCCCCGTGTCGTCTTTGCCTCCATGTCCACCTCCTTGCTCCTTCATTAAGCGCAAGGCGGTGTCTCAGCTATCTGTAGACCGGCGGAGCCGCAAGAACGGCCGTTCATCGGCGGCGAACGGCCACTCTGCGAGGACTACATCGTGCTCGGAGCATTCCAGGGCTCAGGCCAACCGCCCCTTAAGATGATCAGCCAACCGCACTGCCAGGGCCACGATCGTTAGCGTAGGATTCACGCTGCCCCCGGTCGGAAAGACGGAACTGCCGGCGATGTAAAGGTTGTCTAGGTGGTGAACGCGACAGTCTGCGTCGACGACGCCACGTTCGGGCTCGGCGGCCATTCGTGTAGTGCCCATATGATGCCTGCCACCAGACATGTCCGAGCCCCAGAGCGGGTCTTTGCCGCCGAGCATCCAATCGGCCAGGCGCACGCGACCGATGTTGAGCCGCGTGAACTCGGCGGCCAAGGACTCGGTCAGCGGCCTGAAGGTACGCCTATCGAGATCAGTGAGCCGCCAGTCGAGTTGGGAGCGCCGCAGGCCGAGCGAATCCTTCTCGTTGGCCAGGGTCACGCGGCTGCTTGGATTCGGTGCCTGCTCGCACGACTGCACGCATTGCAGAAATCCGGAGGCGGCGTAAGCCTTTCCGCGTTGCCCTGTAAGGAGCATGTGGTAGGCAACCTCAGCGACATCGCCGATATCACGCACCGCGCGCCAGATATCTTCGGCCAAATTTTCCGGCGTCTCGCCAATCTCCCACCAAGACTTAATCTTCCCCCAAAGCCGTCTCGCGGCTTGAGGACCTGGAGCGGCAACTGCGTCCAGGTATACATGGCTATTGAGCACGCGCTCGCGCTTCTGCATCGCGTTCCCGGCGCAGAGGGTGACCTGGAATTCCACTCCCGCGAGCGAGCGTTTGGCATATGTCTGGGCCAGCCCGCTGACGTCGTCCGTCACCACGACTCCGGTCTCTAGGAAAGGGTGCTCCATGAAGAAGCGGCCGACCAAGTCGTGGCGGTTACCGAGTCCAGCCCGCTCCACCCCGTCAGACAGCAGCAGCAGCCGCGCATTCTCGATCCCTCCGCACGCGAGGACGTAAGCATTGGCCTTTACACGCCCGGCCTTGCCGTCGAGCGAGCGGACATCGACATAGCGTACGGCCGACGCAGCCTCATTGGCCTGGATGTTGGCGACATTGGCGTGCAGCACGACGCGGATGTTTGTCGCCCGCTCCAGTTCGCTCCTGTAGACCTCGCCAAAGCGGGTCGGCGGACTGAATCGAAATAGGCACGACGCGATTTCCGCAGGATCGAAGTCGTAAGGCCGAACCCCGAGCTCTGCCAAGGCCTGTTTGCCGTACCCATAAGGGCCGAGCTGACAGATCGGTGAGGCGCGCCGGTAGAAGGGCTCCAAGTCGGATCTCGTGATCGGCCAGCCGCTGTGTGGCACCCAGTCGCGGATTTGGAAATCCATCGCCGCGAGCGGCGCACAATATCCCTGCCAGTGATTGGTTGTGCCGCCGAAATAGCGAAGCCGTACAGTGTCGAGTTCATCATAATCGTGACCAACGTTCTCGCCGGTGTAGAGAGCCTGCACCGCTGGTTCATAGTCGAAGCCGCCCGGACTCCAACACGACCACTTGGATGTTCGATCCGACAAACTCATGCGCGAGGGTAATCCCGGCGGCGCCGGCGCCGATGATGCACAGGTCGGCATCTATCAGCGCCCCGGCGTCGGCCTCTCTGAAATCGCCGATCATTCCACCCGTCTACAGCAAAATGGCCAGAGCGCAGGCCTGAACTTCAGCCCTCGAGAGCACCCAGCCGTCGATCACGACGAAAGCTCGCCGGCGTGCATCCTCGCGCCGGAGCCCGGCAAGGAGGCGGCGGAGGCCGAGCGTGCTGACCGGTTGAGCCGTCAGCAGATCGTCGGCCAGCCCAAAGGCCTCAGCCTCAGCGTCGGGGTGCGTCGACAGATATCTGCGACCAACGGCGCGGGCGGCCTCAAGATCGCTGAACGCCTTACGAAGAAGTCGTCCAAGCCGTGCACGTGGGGAACCAACAGAGCCCTGAACAACACTGCCAGCCAACGCGGAGCATGGCGAGGCTGCCATGCAACCCAGGAGAACGGACGACAAGAGGAAGGCGCGTCGTCTACTTAGCTGAACCATACTACGACTTACCTACAATGGGATGGCCCACCCTAATCTAACGATAAACCCAAAAAAATCAAGGATTAAACTGGTTTCTCGGCGCCTCGGTGTCATTGCTGCGCCGCCCGCAGACTGCTGGACCAACTCCTTTGCTTCTGGCTTTCTGTCCTACACCTTTCGAAGTAGTATCCATACCACGTCACCGAAGGGGTAGATAATTGGAATCTTGTCAGGAATCAGACTGATGATCCGAGACGCGGCGCCTGCGACCCGCCCGCCAGCGAGCTTGTATTCGAGCAGCGCCTTGGCATGGCCGCCGTTCAGAATTTTCAAAGGTCGGCCGTGCTCGACCGGTGCGAAGCCGGCGGCCTTACCGAGCTGCAGCAAGCCATCGCGGGAGAACCAGTGCAGAACGCTCGGCGGGCTGTACTCATGCCACTTGCGACCGAAAGCTCGCGCTGTCAAGCTGGCCCGGTTCCAGGATTCGATGAGCAGGTAGCCCCCCGGGCGCACCAAACCCGCGATGATCTGCATGGCGTTTTTTGGCTCCCGGAAGTGAGCGATCACCTGGACGATGCTGATCACATCAAACGTCTCATCCAGCCGGGCGGTCTCAAGGTCCCCGGTCACTACGCGGAGTTCCCAGCACTTCCTGAGCGTAGCTCGCCATGGTAGCATTGGGCTCGATGCCGGTGCACCGCCAACCACAATCTTCGAACCCCTTCAGGACGAACCCCGCTGCCGCACCAACATCCAGGATCTGGCCGATCTCAGTGTGACGGGCGAGCAGACGCCCGTACCGCTGCCCAGCCGCACGAAGAAGCGGGCCCTCGCTCAAATAGTCGCTGTAACCCGCGCCGCCACCAGTGAAATAGTTGTCCCCATAAGTTCGCTCGACATGGGTTGACCAATCGTCTGGCTCCGCCATCCGGTGACCGCACGCGGCGCATTCGAGGATTTCGAATCCGCTCTTTACAAAGAGCGGTCGCGGCGATCGGCTACATATTGGGCACCGCATTACTCAACCTGACAGAGGCGAGGTATGTGTGGTTGCCCTAGGCCCCTTGAGGACACCGCGCCGACTTCGATGTGAAGTAGGCACAATGGGCCCGCCGCAGACCCGACATCAGCGATCCCCATCAGACAATCTTGCGTAAGCAGGCGACGCCAGCAAATATGAGAACGACCCCGACGACTTTCTCGACGTTGAGTTGCTCCCCAAAGAGCACCATCGCAAGGGTCGTGATGGCGATGATGCTGAGCCCGACCACCGACAGATAGGCGACCGCGAGAGGCATGCCAGCGAGCGCGCGCATATAGCATATCAGACCGCCGCCAAAAAGCATCCCCCCGAAAATGAATGGCGCCGAAAAATAGACGTCGAGAAACGCCGTCCCATTCTGCGACGCATACTTCAGGAGAACGTTACCGCCGGCGTTTCCGAGGACCGCAAGGCAGAGCCAGAACCAGGCTGCGTCGAGTAGCTGGAGATGGGAGCTGTCAGCGTTCTGCATGGGGTGCCTCTTGATCCGGGTTGATCCTGGCAGGGGACGACACAGAAGGTCTTCATCTCGCTGGCAGCGATCGCTGCCGATCCTCTGGACCTTCAGCCGCGGCCGACCTCGGTCGGCCTCGACCAACCTCGCCTCGAAAACGTTGGGTGAAAGGCCGAGAAGGCATGGTCTCGCCCACCGCCGGAACTGAGAGTGCCCGTAGTGCGGACTTCACAGTGTGATCGGGACGCCACTGGACCTTAGTCATGCGGGCGCCCCTTGGTTGTTAAGGGCAGCCGGTAGGTCGTGCCGGCATCGCTTTGGAAGATCGGCTGCTCCGTGCCCCGCAGGCTTTCAAAAAGAGCCGAAACCTCTGGATGGCGTTGCCTCTCTTCTATTGGCATTGGGCGCCATACGGGAGGCTCGAAGAAGTCGTCGAAGGTGAAGATGCGCCCGCCTCGTCGACGCGTGGCCTCAACGAGGGCCGGGATATCGATTTGTCTGTGGCGCAGACAGGCCTCCCGCCCGGACACTACCACCGCGCGCAATCCCCCAACGTAGCAGAGAAAATCCTTAAACGCACCGTCCGTCGACAGCATGATGAGATCATCAGAATTGGCGTTCTCGAGCAGCCAAGTAGCCCTCGCCCTGTAGTAATCGCCACTCGGGCCATAGACGATGCCGATACCGCCGATGGCGTTATGAAGGGCGACGGCGGTCAGCAGAGCGGCTGGTGCTACCCGCTGTCCTGCCCGGACGCAGGGTTCGACTATGAAGGCGGCAAAGAGGATGACGAACGGAGGAAGCGTTGTTATCCATGCCTCGTAGTCGCCCGGCGCGGCGCTCGCCACGACGAGCGCGTAGAGGCCAAACCAGACGATGGCGAACGCGAGGCGCCGATCGAACCGTGGATGTCGACGCGCCCGAACCGCGATCACCAGCGTGTGGACGCCGAGGGCCAGAATGATCGGCAACGTGAGCAGTGGCAGGTAGACAAAGAGAGCGCCCGCATGCGCCGCGGCAAAAACCCTCTCTTGGTAGAAGCCTATTGGCTTAACCTGATACACGGCGGCGGCGATATCCTGAAGACCGAAAATCCAGTTGCCGGAGACGATGACGTGCCCGAGCGCCAAGATCGACATTGCGATCGTGCGCACCGGGGCGTCGACCGGCGTGAACTCATCGAAGCGACTGAGAACAAAGCTGAGAAGGCTCTCGAAACCGAGAGGCCGCCCGCCATCCACCAGAAACGCGACGACATAGCCAACCAGCACCACGCTTCCGCCAAAGGCACTGTACGCGACCATTCGGGGAAAGCCTTCACGGTACAAAAAAACCACCGGCAGCGCTAGAAACAGCGGGATCGCGTTCGGCTGATAGAATAGTACGGCAAAGCCGGCGAGTGCAGCGGCAGGCGCGACTGCCGTCCACCGGCCCCCCTCAATCGGGCGCTCTTGGACCACGAAAAGAAGCGAGAGAACAGCCATGATGAGGAAGAACGATGGCGCGTAGACTTCCGCCTCCACGGAATAACGCCAGAACCCGTAGGTTGCGCCAAGGAAGCCTGCCCCAAGCAATGCGGTTGTGCGGCTCAGTGCGAAGTGCCGCTCGAGCAGGCGCGCGAAGAGCACCAAGCACAGCGAAGCCGATATTGCGCTGACCGTCAGCAAGACGCCGTGCGCGGTCACGCCATCGTAGATGGTGTGCGCGGCGCGATAGAGCAGGCGCCAGAAGACGTGAAACAGGAGGAGCCGCGTGTCGTACAGGTCCGTAAGCGCGCGGGTCTGCGTATCGTAGGCATAAGCGTAACCGTCCATCGCCTCGAAGCGGTTCCCGGGCGTCGTCACAAGGTAGAAGGCGAGGATCGCGGGAAAGCCGAGCACCCAGGCGATGCGGTGGTCGATGCGCCAGAGCGCCTGGCTGCGGGCGGCGGGTTGCGATATGAACGTCATCGCGCGTCGGCCCTCTGGGACGTCGCGCCGGTGTGCGTGAGCTGAGCCGGAGGGATCCCGCGTGGGCTCGCGAAGCGCGGCTCGCGGAGCGGGAGACCGGGCACCGCCGCCAGGGCCTCTGCGTGGCGGCCGAGGGGCACGACCTCGAACGCTCGTTCGAGCTCGTCGAGGACGTCCGAGAGCCACTCCATTTTGCGCTCGCCCGGCTGGTTCATGCCGGGAAAGAAGGCGAGCGCGTCGAGATCGTCGCGGCCGAGGAAGTCGAGCGGGTGGAGAAGAAATGACGGCTGCACTCCGGCCGCCTGGCAGGCGCGCAGCGCTAAGCGGAAGTAGACGCGGGCGGCGGCGGGGGCGTAGCCCGCCAAGTAGAGCAGGTAGCTGGCGTGGAACGGAACTTTGAGCCACGGCAGCGTCGTCACGGGGATCTCGAGCAGCGGCCCTTCGGGAAGGTCCCAACGGTAGGCGCCGGTGGGGCGAAGGCCATCCCGTATCCCGCCAAACAACGCAGCCCGCTCGGACCGCTGTTCGACACTCAGCTTCGCCGTGGTGAAATAGTAGGCGCGGGCGAGCGGGCCGAGAAAAGTCGGGAAGGTCGAGGCGTCATAACGGTAACCGCGGCGCCTGAGCACGCGCAGTGTCGCCGCCGAGAGGCTGTAGCCAGGCCCGCGGAATCCGGCCGGACGTTGCCCGGTCGCCGCTTCAATCGCCTCCTCGGCCAACGCGATCTCGCGCTCGAGCTTAGACGGCTCGTAGAGGTGGAGCCAGGGCTCGTGGGCGAAGGAATGGTTACCGACCTCATGTCCCGCTCGGGCGATCGTGGCGAGCACGTCCCGATTGCGGTCCAGCGCCGCGTCCTGGCCGACGACGAAAAAAGTGATGCAAGCACCGCGCTCCTTGAGAAAACCGAGCACCCGCGGCACGACCAGATCAAGATAGGACGGCAGGTCCTTCCATCCCGGATCGCCATGGATCTTCAGGTAGGACCATAGGTTGTCGAGATCCAGCGAGAGGCTCGCGAGTGGTTTGAGCGCAGCCATGATCGCGCGGCTCCTCAGGCCGCCCGGTCGAGGCTGCAGGATGGAGCCGCGAGCAGGCGCCGCGCCGCCGCTTCCGCGAGCCCGATCGTCTCGTTCACGTTCAAGGTGCCATTCACGATGTGCGCCGAGTTGACGATGTGCAGCCCGGCGACCGTTGTTGTCATCGGAGGCAGGCGGTCGGAATAGCCGAGCGTCGAGATCGCCAAGACGTGCGGAACCCGGGACACGCGGAACTGTACGACGTCGGCCTTCTCGAGAAACGGATACAGCCTCAACAGCGCCTCCAGGAACCGCCGTTCGACCTCGGCATCGCTCAGTTGGTTGTAAGGGTCGTCCTGCGTCACATAGCGCGGGAGATAGACCAGACCGTGACCGCCAAGCTCGACTGGTTCCACCAGCGCCGACATCTCGATCACAGCGGTGAAGGGAGCACCCTCATCCGTGATGTAGGTCACGTAGTGCCCCGCGAGTTGTCGCCTCAGCAACACCGAGGCGCAGATGATACCCTGGTAGACAATACCGCGAAGCTTTCCGAGCTCATCGTCAGACAGACCGGCGCAGATCTTTGCGGCGAGCGGGGCCGCAAGGGTGACCACGACCTGGTCAAACAGCCGCTCTCCCGCCGCGGTCTTGACGCGCACGGCCGCTCCCGATCGCTCGACCCGTTGCACACGGCAGCCCAGTTCGACGGCCACCCCCGTGTCCTTCAGCTGTGTTTCGAACCGTTGTAGGATCCGGGCATAGCCACCCGGGACGTAGCCGAACATTTCGGTCTTGAGGCCGCTGCGCCGGGCGGCGTAGAGGCGACGAATGACCGCCCAAATAAAGGCCGCCGACGTCTGCTTATAGTTATCGCCTAACTTCGCCCGCAGCAGAGGACGCCAGATCCTTTCGAACACCCGGCGACCCGACAGTCGGATCAACCACTCGCTCACCGCGATCCGTTCGAGGTGCCGCCCGCTCTCGATCCTCGCGGCATAGAGGATCGTGGCGCCGAGACGCATCTTGTCCCACAAGCCGAGCGCCGGTAGGCGCAGATAATCGATCGCATTGTTTAGCTCGTACAGACGGCCGTCGCAAAAAAAGCCGGTCTTCGTTGTCCGCCACTGCAGGTCCTTCTCGAGCTCAAGTTCCTCCAGGAGCGCGCGCAACTGCAAATCCGACAGCAGAGTCACGTGGTAGTGACGATCCCACAGGATGTCGCCGAGGCGCCAGGCGCTGGCCAGACCGCCGATCTGGGGTGCCGCCTCTAAGACGGTCACAGCGTGGCCTTCTCGGCTGAGCCGGTGGGCCAAGGTCAGCCCCATGAAGCCCCCACCGACGACGCACCAACGAAGGGGACGCATGTCGATCATGCCAGCCTCTGGCGCAAAGCGTCGCATCCACGCAGCGGTTCCGGGAGTTCGCTCACGCAGTTGTCGTCGACCCGGTAGAGGCGGCCGCAAGCCGCGCACTCGAGCTCGCTGGTCGTCTTTGCCTGCGGACCCATCATGTCGTGGAGCCGGTTGCCGCACCGACAGACCAGCCCGATCGTCCTCGCCGGATGCCCAGCGACCAGATGGAACGGAGGCACCTCGCGCGTGACCACCGCTCCCATGCCGACCATGGCGAACCGGCCGATCTCGAGACCGCAACCGATCACGCACCGGGCTCCTATCGTCGCGCCCTCGCGAACGACGGTCGGCAACGTGTGCTCGTCGGGACCGGAGCCCTTCAGCGCGAGCAGATCCGGGGTCGTCGCCCGAGGGAAGCGATCGTTGGTGAAGACCGTCCCGGCAGCGACCATCACGCCTGTCTCGATGGTCACCGCCGTGCATACGTAGACGAAGGCGTTGATCTTGACGCGATCGCCAATCGCAACGCCATAGGCAATGTACGATTTCTCGCCGATGACGCAGTGGCTGCCGATCGACGTCGGTGCACGGATGTGCACACTGTCCCAGACCGTGCTCGCCGGCCCGATCTGGACCCCGTCCTCGACAATTGCCGTTGGGTGGATACGGACGCTCATCAAGGGGCCTAGGACGAAGCTACCCGAACCACAACGCCTCTCGGGCGCGAAGGTCGCACGTCGACCCATTGTCCGCTGTTTAGAGACTGATAGGCCGCCTGGATTACTTCTACCGAAGCAAGCGCATCCTCCGGCGTGATCAACAGCGGTTCACCGGCATGGATGTGGTCGCAGAAATTGCTCAGCTGACTGCGGAATGCCGCCATTTTGTCGTAGCCACGGCCGAAGATGATCCAGTCCGGGCTCGTCAGCTGACGATAGCGCGACGCGGCCCAGCCTATCTGGATGCTGCCATGTGAGCCGTAAACTCTTATGTAGCTGTCCTGCTCCTTATTGATGCTCCAGGAAAGATCGATGCGGGCATCGGCACCGCCTTTTGTCCGCATAAACAGCGCGACACTATCTTCGACCCCGAGTTCCTGTGTGCGCTTGCCTTCGAGCGCGATGACCTGACTCACGGGGCCGATGAGGTAGCGGACGATATCGACCGAATGCGTCCCGTTGTCGATCAGGACGCCCCCGCCACTGATTGCGGGGTCGGAATTCCAACGGCGAGCCATGTCCAACGCGGTTGCGAACGTGTTCTCGACCAGAATGACTTCGCCGACGAGGCCCGACGCGACGATCGACTTGGCTCGGATGACGTCGTCCACATACCGGAATTTCGAAGCCATCGCGAGGGGAACACCGTTGGCCTGCGCCCGCTCGCATAGCGAGCGTGCGGTCGCGACATCCGTGCTCAGCGGCTTCTCGCATAGAACCGGAATTCGTCTCTCCAACAACGCCTGGGTAATGTCGGCATGACTTGACGGTGGAGTACAGACGATGATCGCATCACACTCCTCTCGGTCGGCCAGTTCGAGGTGTGACGCGTAGCTCCTGCAGCCGGCACTTTCCGACACGGCCTGCGCGACGTCGGATCGGGTATCCGCGACGGCGATCAGCTTCGCCACCCGGGACATCTTCAGGGCCTCGATGTACGAATGGGCAATCCGCCCGGCACCGACGATCCCGAAGTGCAGCAACTTGTTCATGATCGACACGTTTCTATTTCGGCGAGCGCTTCACGAACCGCGGTCGCGATGTAATCGATGTGATCGACGGTGAAGCCTTCATTCCACGGCAGCACCAACACGTCCCTCAGACCTTCGAAGACACCGGGGTACTGCTCCGGCCTGTAATCGACGGCCTCTGCCCGGGCGAGCGTGAAGGGAAACCGGCTGGTTCCGAAGGTGCGCTGTTCTCGAATTACGGCGCATCGAAAGGCCGGCTTTTGGATGTATCGCGGCGCCGCCGCGATTCCGCGGCGCTTCAGAGCCGCCCCGAGAGCCGGTGAGCCGCCCGCTACTCTATTACCGTCGATCCTGAGACAGTAGCGCCAGTAGCTGTGCGCCGCGCCCGGCGCCACGAGAGGGGTCGCGACGCCCGGAATGCCCGCGAGTGCTTCGTCGAGGCGCTTCGCCATCGCCCGCCGCCGCTCGACCCCGGCCTGGAGCTTGCCGAGTTGCGCCAGCGCCACTGCTCCCTGGAGCTCCGTCATCCGGTAGTTGAGGGCAAGGAAGGTGTGGTCGGGGTCCGGATCGCCGTACCCCCAGGCTTTGTTGACGAAGAGCTCGATCCGCCGGGCAAGCGAACGATCATTCGTTGCGACCAAGCCGCCCTCGCCGCAGGCGATGTGCTTGCCTTGTTGCAGGCTGAAGCAGCCGATCGCGCCGAGCGTCCCGACGATCCTGCCATCGGTTTCGGCCAGGTAGGCTTGGGCGCAGTCCTCGATCACGGGAATGCCGTGCCGAGCCGCCAGCTCGAGGATCGGCGCCATCTCAGCCGGATTGCCGAAGAGATGCGTGACCACGATCGCCCGCGTCCGGCCGCTGAGGCGCGGGGCGATCGTCTCGGCCGTGAGGTTACAGGTGCGCGGGTCGACATCGGCGAAGACCGGGATGGCGCCTTGATAGAGGATCGGCGTGATCGCCCCCATGTCGGTGATCGGCGAGGTGATGATCTCTTCGCCTGGCTCCGGGTCGATCGCCGCGATCGCCGTGTGGAGCGCAGCGGTGCCCGACGCGCAGGCGACCGTCCGGCCGCTTCCGAGACGCTCCGCAAAACGCCGCTCAAATTGGCGGACGGTCGTGCCCCTGGTGCTCGCCAGGATGCCACTTTCGATCACTCGCCGGAGCAGCGCAAGCTCCTCGTCACCGAACGAGCGGCCCGATGCCTCCTGATCCGAGGGCAAATGCACGGCTAGCTCGGAATGCGTATTATTCCAAAGAATGGGTGATCTCCCATGCTACCGAGTTTGCACGACGGGATCGACGAACAATGAGGTGGGCAAGCAGGTTGAGATGCCCGCCGATGGTTTTCAGGACCTTCATTTTCGATTGTCCGAGCAACCGTGCCTCAAGGATTGCCGGGCACTCGATGATGCGCGCGCCGGCACCGTCCAGCTGCGCCAGGATCTCGACGATACCGAGGAATCCCTCGTGAGTGATGGTCAGACCCGCAACGGCGCTCCGGCGGTAGACGCGGAAGCAGCTCGTGTAGGTCGCGAGCTGATGGCGCAGTACCCGTCGGTAGAGCATCGACAGGCCGCGCGAGAGGACGAGGCGCCAAGCCGGTACATTCTGCACGCGCCCCTGCGGGTGATAGGGCGAGGCCGTCACGAGTGCAACGTCGTTGCGCAGTAGCGGCAGCATCATCCTGAGCTGCTCAGGATCGTAGCTGCAGTCGCTGTCGATAACGGCGACGGCGTCGGTGCGGGCCTCAGCAATTCCCGTGAGGGTCGCAGCCGCGACCCCCCGATTGCTCTCATGACGCACGAGAGTGCAATCAGATCTGTCCTTGAACAGCTCACCGAGTCGCGCCCAGGTTCCGTCCGTACTTCCGTCGTCGACGAAGATGAACCTCAGGTCGAGGTCGTCGGGCGCCGTCTCGGCCTTGAGCAGGTCGAGCGTCCGCGCGAGGTAGGGCAGCGTCGTCTGCTCGTTGTAGCAGGGTACGACGCATGTGACCGGCGTCGGGACCCGGCGCGCCCGGACCTCGATGCGTGCCGGCGAGCGCTCCGCCGAAGCCGGACCCGGAGCGAAGCGGGAAGTCGGCGCTTCCGGTGGCAACTTCAGATAGTCGGCGATCGAGGTGAAACGGTAGCGGGAAAGATAGTGCTCGAGGCGCTCCGCCATCGTGTCGAGATTGCGATATTGCCGCACGCGCTGGAGCACCGGCGCCCCTCTGATGCGGGGCTGGCGCGGATCGAGCTCCCAGACGTGAAAGCATAGGACGATGGGCGCTTCGAACCTGCGCTCCCAGGCATTGAGGGCCCGGTGCACCAACCATTCGGGAAGCTGGCGCAGGTAGGTGCCGCCTGCGAAGGGCAAAGCGCACCCGCCGATCTCCAGCCTCGAGACCGGCACCTCCCAGATCGCCCGCGTGCCCATCCCATGACGGTGCGGAAAGCGACGATTCGGTTCGTCGCAGAAATCGCGGCCGAATGGTCGCAGGCTTGAGTCGTAGGCGAAGCCGTGCTGGGCCAGCACGTCGAGGATCCACAGGTCCCGCCGGCTGGTCACGCCGCCGCGGGCGATGCGGTAGCCACGCACCGGCGTGTCGGTCACCGTCTCTAGGGCGTCGCGCGAGCGTAGCGCATCGTCCCGGAACTCCTCTGCGGAAATGTCGCGGATGGATAGGTTAAAGTACCCCGCGCTGGCAATCTCATGGCCACGCCGGACGACCTCGGCGATGACGTCCGGGTGATGGTCGGCGGTCCAGCCGTGGGCGAAGAAGGTTGCCTTGGCCCCGGCCGCATCGAGCAGATCGAGCGCGGCCAGGCTGTTCCGTTCGACGTGGCTCTCGAAGCGCGCCCAGTAGCGGGACGGAACCTTCCCGCTGACCGGGGTCGCCTGGAAGTAGTCCTCAAGCACCACCGCGAGGACGTGGCGTCGACGCTGCCGCGAGGTCACGCCACCGCCTCGAGCGAGGCTTTCGCGGCCTCGGTATTGGCGTAGCCGAGGAACAAGGAGAGTGCCTCGGCAATCCGCCGCCCAGCATCACCGCGGCCAAACGGATTCTCGCACCGCCCGGCGTGCCGCATCCAGCTGTCGTCGGCACCCTCAATCTCGTCGAGGGCATTGGCGAGGCGCGCCGGGCTCTCGCCGACCAGGCGCGCGATGCCGCACTCGACAGCCTCCGGGCGCTCGGTATCTTCACGCAGTATCAGCAGCGGCTTGCCGAGGCTCGGCGCCTCCTCCTGCACGCCACCCGAGTTGGAGACGATGAGCCATGCGCGCATCAGCAGGTATAGGAATTCGGCGTAGTCGAGCGGCTCGACCAGCCAAACGCGCGTAGCGGCACCCAGGGTCTCGAAGGCAGCCTCGCGCACCGCCGGGTTCGGGTGGACCGGAAACACCAGGACGACGTCCTCGTGCCGCTCGATGAACCGGCGGAGCACCTCCAGGTGACCGCGCATTGCCGCGCCGAAATTCTCCCGGCGGTGGGTCGTCAGCACGATGAGGCGCCGGTCGCCGAGCTCGGACAAGAGCCCCCTGACCCGCTGCGATGGGGAGCATCGTCCCGTGATATCGATCAGAGCGTCGACCACGGGGTTCCCGGTGAGCACGACGGTGTCTTCCGGGACGCCCTCGGCCAGGAGGGTCCGGACGTTGTGTCGCGTGGCTGCGAAGTGGAGGCTGGCGAGGCGGGTGATGAGCCTTCGGTTCATCTCCTCGGGGAACGGGCGGTCCGGGTCATCGGTCCGGAGCCCGGCCTCCACGTGCGCTACGGGGAGGTGCCGGTACCGGGCGGCGAGCGCACCCGCGAGCGCGCTCGTCGTGTCCCCCTGCACCAAGACAACCTGAGGCGCCTCCGCAACGAGGACCGGGTCGAGAGCCGCCATGATCCGGGCACAGAGCTGGTTCAGACCCTGTCCGGGCCGCATGACGTCAAGGTCGATGTCGAACGCGACGCCGAGCAGGCGACGGCTCGGTTCGACGAGATCGAGGTGCTGTGACGTGTTGACGGTAATCGTGCGAAAGCGCTCCGGCCGGGCACGCAGGGCACGAAGCACGGGCGCGAGCTTGATGACTTCCGGCCGGGTGCCGAGGACGCTCATGACCTTTGCTGGTAGCCGGCAGCCGTGACCGTTCATCGCGGCCAGGTCCCCGCTGCCGAGGTCGCCAGACACCCAGCCTAAGTCACGAGGCCGAGCGGGAACCCACGCGCCTTCCTTCAGGCTTCGCATCCGCAGCACTCGCGAGGGTTCAGCATCCCAAGGGGCCGAACGTCACGGCCGCGCCTTCGAGCACCGCCAATGCGCCGCCGACGGCCGTCCGTAGCGCAAACGACGGCGCGCCCCGGAAACGATGGCTTGCAATAGACACCGTGAGTGACGCCCTTCCCAGGTCCGCCGCGGAGGCGACGGGGGTCGCCGCCGCCACGAACTGCGGCCTTGGACGGCACCCCACAGGGGCACCTGTCGGCCCTCGGCTTCCTCGCACCTCGACCATGGAGAGATACCAATCCAGCATTTTCCAGCGCTTCTCTTGTCTTATTACAAGGCGACCGGATTACCGAATGTGTCAAGGACAGCAGGTTATGTAGTTGCACTGGCCTATATACTTCCTTTAGCCCGATCATGGCACTTGGATCAGGGGATGTACTTAGATCAAAGGCGGTACTAGATCAAAGGTGGTACTTAGATCAGAGGGGCGCCTAGATCGGAGGGAGCGCCTAGATCAGATGATTGTGTTGTCCGCGCCAAGACCTTGGGCATACTGTCGAAATCAACGGTCCTCGCAGGCACCGACTCGCAATAAGGCAATCAAGGCGTCGCGACGTCCGGAAGTCGCGACTTTGGAGAAGGTGGGGGGAGCGCCGTGAAGGCGGTGAATGTCGTACAAGCAGGCTGCGGAAAAAGGCCCCACGGTCGCGATGCGAGGAGAATATCGCCGTAGGCGAGGTCCATCCGGCGCGCCCTGGGCAGACCCGGCGATGTCAACGCGCGTTCATCCTGTTTCGACGCGCGGGCTACCAGCGGCAGCAGCGAGCCAAGGCCGCCACTCGCTGGAACACGGCTAGGAGACGCCGGGTATGATCAGCCTGCGCACTGCGGCCGATGAACCCGAAGCCGGCGCCGCTATCCTCGAGCGACCCAACTTCCGCGCTCGGCGCGCCTTCGAGTTGCTCCTGAGCGCGCTGATGCTCCTTGCGCTGGCACCTCTCATCGCCACGATCGCGCTGGCAATCCTGATTGATCTCGGTCGCCCGATTGTGTTCCGCCAACAGCGCCCGGGACGCCACATGCAGCTGTTCACGCTCTTTAAGTTCAGGACGATGCGCACCGCCCATGCCGACGGGGCGGCCTTGCCGGATCACCAGAGAACCACGACGCTCGGACGCTTTTTGCGGCGGTCGCACCTGGACGAACTGCCCCAGCTCTTCAACGTGCTGCGCGGCGACATGTCGTTCATCGGGCCGCGGCCTCTCCTGCCCCCCGACCTGCCTGATGATGTCGCCAAACGGGCCATGATCCGCCCTGGCATTACCGGCTGGGCGCAGGTCAACGGCGGCCAGAAGCTCTCACCGGCCGAAAAGGCGGCCCTTGACAACTGGTACGTCCAGCACGCGAGCCTGCTGCTCGATCTGCACATCCTCTATTTGACGCTCAAAGCGATGATTTTCGGCGAAAGGATCAACCGCCGCGAAGTCGAACGCGCGACGACGGGCGTGGTCGCTTTACACCCGCAGCCGAGGCCGGCGGTGGGGCGCCTGATTGCGACGAGGGCGGTGCAGTCGGCGGTCCGACCGATCTTTGTCAACCGCTTCTTCTACCCAGACTGCTCGGCAACGTCACAGTTCCTGACCGATCTCGTCGAGGAGTTGCGAAAAAGCGGGGCGGCGTCGACAGTGTTGGCCAGCCGGCTGCGCTATGACGATCCCGAAGCGTGGCTTTCCGCCCGCGACAGCCACGCCGGCACCGAAATTCGCCGGGTCTGGACCACCAGGCTCCGACGGTTCGGGTTGCTTGGCCGTTTGATCGACGACCTGACCTTCTACTTTGGCACCTTCTTCATGTTGCTTCGGTTGGCCCGCCGTGGCGACGTCCTTGTCGCAGAAACCGATCCGCCGCTGATCTCGGTGCTTGTCATGGTAGCCGCGCGCTTGAAGGGAGCGCGGCTCGTCAACTGGTGTCAGGATCTTTACCCCGAATTGGCGATCGCGGTCGGTGTCCGTCTCCTTGGCTTCACTCCCGTCCGGCAAAGTCTTAGGATGCTCCGCAATACCGCGCTACGCGGAGCCGCGGTCAACGTGGTCCTCTCCGACGGGATGGCAGCGAAGTTACACGCGGAGGGCGTCCCCGACAGCCGCGTGACAATCATCCACAACTGGGCAAACGGCGACAGTATCCGCCCACTGGCGCGTGAGCAGAACGCGCTCCGCCGGCAATGGGGCTTGGCGGGTCAGTTCGTTATCGGCCATTCGGGCAATCTCGGTCGTTGTCATGATACCGAAAGCATCCTGGCCCTGATGGAGACGCTCGCAGAGGAGCCCGACCTCCGCTTTCTCTTCATCGGCGCCGGCGTCGGCTACCGTGAGCTCCGGGCTGTGGCGGCCGAGCGGCGTTTGGAGAACCTCGAGTTCCGGCCCTACCAGCCGCGTGAGCTGCTGCCGCTGAGCCTGACTCTTCCCGACCTTCACCTGATCACGCTTCGCCCCGCGCTCGAAGGCCTGGCGATGCCGAGTAAGCTGTACGGGATCCTTGCCGCCGGTCGGCCCACCCTGTTCATGGGCGATCCTGAGGGCGACGTCGCTCAGATCCTTCGCCGGCACGACGCCGGGCTCGTCGGAGGTCTTGGAGAGGCACCAGTCCTGGCTGAGAAGGTTCGCAGCGCTGCGTGCCGACCCGGCACGACACGCGCGACTCGGCGCCAACGCCCGCCGCGCCTACGAGCGCGCCTACAGCCGCGAGGGAAGCCTCGCCGCCTGGAGGCGCTGCCTGCCCGCGGTCCTGCCCGCCGAGCATCCGGTCCTCGAAGTCGTGGCCGCGGAATGACCATGGAGCTGGCAGCACACCGGCGCCGCCGGCTCGCCGCGATCGACCTTGGCGCCTACCAGCGTCCGGTCATCGCCGGCAATCGCAGCCTCGCCTGGCGGATCGCCTGGCACGTCTGCAGCGCCATCCTGTTCCAGAGCGCGATGGTCGTGCCGTCGATCTGGAAGGCGGCCTTGCTCCGCCTGTTCGGCGCACGGGTCGGCCGCGGCCTCGTCGTCAAGCCTCGCGTCACCATCAAATATCCTTGGTTCCTGGAACTCGGCGACCACGTCTGGCTGGGCGAAGGCGTCTGGATCGACAATCACACCACCGTGGCGCTCGGCTCCAACGTCTGCATCAGCCAGGGCGCCTATCTGTTCACCGGCAACCACGACTACGACGACCCGCGCTTCCGCTTCTTCTGCAAGCCGGTCACGATCGAGGACGGCGCCTGGGTGGGCGCCAAGGCGATCGTCTGCCCTGGCAGCCTGCTGCGGCGAATGAGCGTGATCGGCGCGGCGCTCGCGTGGAGCGGCGCGACCGAGGAGCGCAGCGTCTGGCTCGCTCCTACCCCCACGAGAGAGCCGTGGCTGGCTCGAGCGGTGAGCAGCGCCTCCGCCGTAGCACCGCCGACCAAGGCTTTCGCGGAGGAGGTCGGAGTGTCGATCGGCCTCAACAGCTCGGTTGACGCGGCCGCGCCGGGGCATCGTGACATCTGCTTATGCAACAAGTAGACAATCCCGAATATGTCTCACTCATTTGGAGTCTTCGGGCGATTCTTCTGTTTTTCTTGCTCGACCGCTTATTCAAATCGGCTGTCGACCCTCGAGCGTTGTTCTCGCCAAAGACCCTGATCGCTGGCATGTTTTCTGGTTTCTATATTCTCGATTACTATTTGACGGATCACTACGAGCACCAATTGTACTTTTCGACCACCGGCTACATAGTCCTTGTGCTTCTAGCGATTCTGGCGTACTTGGGCTTTTCCTGCGGATTCGCGCTCGGCACCACCATTAGAGTACGACGCGCACCGCCCATTCACTGGGGCGCCTTGGCGATGTATTCATCTGCGTTGATTCTCATTGGGTTGGTTGGCAAACTTGTGTTCATAATGATATCCACTGGCAGTTTAGTCGCCTACTACAGCGCGCCGCACAGGACCGCGGGCGCGTGGCTGGAGACGTCCGGGTATTTAACCGGCCTGCCGAACTTTGTATGGCCGGGAGCGGTCTTGATGATGGCTTCTCTACTGTATAGTGGATGGCCCATGTTTTTAGGTTGCGCCGTCGTGTTTGTTTCGTTGGCATCATATGCTTTCGAAGCTTTATTATTTGGTAATCGTGGAGATACAATCAGTCTGTTCTTGACCTTAGTGATGTTACCTATGCTGATCAAAGATTGGTTTCTAAAATGTCGCATGAGATTATTTCTCTCTGGAGGCATTGTTCTTGTCACAATTCTCGCCTTCCCGTATTTTCGGGATGCCTTATACCTTGGTTCTGAGCAAAGTGTGGCGGATGCAGCAGAAGCGCTCATGTCGCGCGAGTCGGTTGTGCCAGATAGTTACAATGGGATGTCAGGTGATGAACTTCTCCTCGGCGCAGCGCTTGTCGATGTGGCGTCTAGATACGGGATATATGATTTGGGCAAGGGGTGGATCCAGCCGTTAATGAACTTCGTCCCACGCGGCATTTGGCCTGACAAGCCGTACTATGCGGACTGGTCTTTTAGCGTGTATAATGTTCTGCCACCTTACTATCCTGGTTGGATCATTCCTCCGGGAACTTTTCCCACTGGGCTGGCCGATGCATTCGTTCGGTTTTCTTGGTTCAGTATTGGTGCATGGTTTATTTTCGGACTATGGGGTGGCAGAGTGTGGCGTAGGGCAGTCGCCACGGGCGGAGTGCTCGAAGTGGCGCTCCTCTGGTCATATTTGATGCTTGCGGTCTATTTTGTCACGCAGGACTTCAAGGAGGCCTGGGACTGGTGGTTGTATAACACAGTTCCCGTTTTGTTCTTCAGTTATTTGATGACAGTATGGAATCTTATCCGGGCTCGAACTGCCTCAATCCGGACAGAAATGAATGTCGACGGTGAAGTGGACGTTGTTCATATTGCTACGCAAAGCGGCTGATGCTCGATGTGCGGCGTGGCATCAGTGTTCGCATACGACGATAGCGCGCCCGAGTCGCATGCCGTTGAGTGCATCGTCTCTGCATTCGAATGGCTGGGAGCACCTCGGAAGGGCCCGGGACTTGGTTCGACGACGATCGTCGGATACGGTTGGGCCACCGTAGGCTTTCGATCCTTGACCTTTCCGACCGGACGGCGCAGCCCATGGCGAGCGCCTGCGGTCGCTGCGCGATCAGCTTCAACGGCGAGATTTGCAACTATCGTGAGCTACTTGACCGGGGCTGCCGTTTGCGCACCACCTCGGACACGGAGGTGCTGCTGGAGCTTTTCGCCCGCGATGGCAAGGCCGCGTTCTCACGACTGGGCGGTATGTTCGCCCTCGCGCTCTCGGCTTGGCGGATTTGATGCTAAGGGTCGCATCCGAAGGCCGCGATCGTGACGCGACGGGTCGCGCCGGCCAGGAGATCATCGAGGACTGGGACCTGATGCGATTCGCCGACGGTCTCACCTTGGCGCTGAAAGCTACGGTAACACGGCAACCTCGAAGCGTCGGCTTGTCCGATGTCTGCTGCTGGAAGGGCTTGTTGGCCGATGAAGGTGGTTCACATCATCCCCGGCCTGGGCCCTGCCGCGGGCACGACTTACATCGTTTTGAGACTCGTAGATGCGCTGGCCGTGCAGGGCGTTACGGGTGAGGTGCACACTCTATGGCCCGCGTCAGAGGATGCTTCGGCGCGCAACGACCTCGTCGGTTACCCCGCCGCCCGCATCGCTCGGCGTTTCGGTATCTCCCCGCCATGCGCCGAGGTCTGGCCTCGGTGGGCGCCGACATCTTCCACAACACTGGCGTCTGGATGATGCCCAACATCTACGCAGGGGCGGCGGCGCGCGAGCGTCGCATTCCGCTTGTCTTCTCACCAGAGGGCATGTTTACCGAATGGGCCATGGCATTTTCCCGGCGGCGCAAGCAGGTCGTTTGGACCTGCTTCGGCCAGCACCGCGCGGTGAAGGCGACGGCGTGTTTTCACGCCCTGGCAGAGAGTGAAGCTGAGGATATCCGCCGATTGGGATTTCGGCAGCCGATTGCGGTTGTACCAAGCGGCGTGGAGATCCCACCGTCGACGCCAAGGTCGAGCCGAGACGGTAGGTTGCGCCGAGTCCTGTTCCTCAGTCGGATCCATCCGAAGAAGGGCGTTCCGCTGCTGCTGCGAGCCTGGGCCAGACTGGAGGCAGCGCACCCGGACTGGGAGCTGGTCGTGGCCGGCCCGGATGAGCTGGGGCACTTGGCGCACGTGAGAGCGCTGGCCGGCGAGCTCGGAGTACGGCGGGTTTCCTTTCCGGGGCCGGCGTACGGGGAAGCGAAAGCTGCGCTCTATCGAAGCGCCGACCTGTTCGTACTGCCCACGCACAGCGAAAACTTCGCCATGGTCGTGGCGGAGGCCTTGGCGTATTCGCTACCGGTAATTACCACCACGGGCGCGCCGTGGGCGGGCCTGCGTCAGCGCGCCTGCGGCTGGTGGATTCCGCTCTCCGAGCAGGAGTTGGCAGAGGCGCTGGGCATCGCAATGAAGCTGCCGAGTGGCGATCTGGAAGAGATGGGGCGCAGGGGAAGACTATGGACTGAGGAGGCCTTCGCCTGGCCGCGGATCGCCGAGAATATGAAGAGCGTTTACGAGTGGCTCCTTGGCGGTGGAGCGCCGCCGTCCTGCGTCGTCACCGAGTAGGTTGAGCAATGCGATCGCTTGCTATCATAGTTCTCACATATAATGAAGAGCGTAACCTCCCGGCGTGTCTGGAGAGCATTCGTTCGCTCGACGCGCAGGTGTTCGTCGTAGACTCCGGCAGCACAGACGCCACCATCAGGATCGCTCGAGAGAATGGCTGCGACGTAGTCATGCATCCATTCGAGAATTACGCCGCTCAGCGCAACTGGGCGTTCGACAACCTCCCGATCACCAGTCCCTGGACCCTCTGCCTCGATGCTGATGAGCGCCTGACGGCCGCGCTCGCCGCCGAGATCGCCGCCGTCCTCGCGCAAGGCGACACCCAGCACGACGGCTACATGCTGCGTAAGCGTACGGTATTTATGGGTCGATGGCTGAGGCACGGAGGACAATATCCCGCATATCATCTACGGCTATTTCGGACCGGGTTAGGCCGTTGCGAAGATAGACTGTATGACCAGCATTTTGTGGTCACCGGAACGATAGACGTCCTCAACAACGACTATATCGACGTTATTACAAGCGACATCGCGTCGTTCGTGGCCCGACACAACAGATGGGCGGCCCTTGAGGCCGAGGAAATTTGGCGAAAGGATCACCCCGATTTCTCGGTGCCTCGCTTCACCGTGCAAGCCCGCCTATTAGGCACAGCCATACAGCGAAAGCGGTTTATTCGTAATGATCTCTACCTGCGGCTGCCGTTGTTCGTTCGCCCCTTTTTGCTCTGGATCTATGCCTACATCATTCGGCTCGGCTTTCTCGATGGGATAGAGGGGTTGATCTTCTACACTCTGCAGCGGCTCTGGTTCCGCTTCCTCATCGATGCGAAGATGTGGGAAATTAGGCTCGCTGACCCGTCTCACGTACTCCGCAAGTCAGCTTGCGCCGCGCGACGCCGGGTCGAAACCTGAGAGGAACGCTGGATGACTGCACCAGCTTTGACAACTTTTGCGTGGGATTCGTACACTGCTCGTCCGCCTGTTCGGCTGGCGCATCGCGCTTATCCATGGTGACCCGGCAGTACTGGACCGGTGGCTTTGGCTCGTGCGGCGCCTGCCGCGTACCAGCAATGGTGAGCCGCTGCTGGACGTAGGCTGTGGTACCGGCGCTTTCACGATTGGAGTTGCCGACCGGGGTTACCGGGCGCTCGGTCTGAGCTGGGCCCCTCCGGCGCTCGCGCGCGGCTCACCGCGGCCAGGCGCCGCGTTCGACTGCTTGACTGCGCCGCCTTGATGACGTGCGCTTTCTCACACGGTCGAGCACATCGTCGATGACACTGTTCATCAACATGGCACGATGCCTCAGGCCCGGCGGCCGGTTGCTGCTGACCTGTCGCCTCTGTGCCGCCCGCTGGATCCCAGGGACCTCCGGCCATTCTGCGAGGATGAAAGCGGCTGGCACGTTCGGCGCGGCTACAGCGGAGCCATGCTGCAAGAGCTATGCTCGATCCGGTCTCGCCGTCAAGGAGCTTTCTTTCTGCACGGGCGTCGCGAGCAAGCACCTCATTGCAGCCATGCGGCGCGTAGGACGCACCCACCATTTGCTTGGGTGGGCACAGTCCTGCCGCTGCGCTGGGCTGCCACCGCTGCCCGGCCCCTGGCTGTCGTCCCTGCTCCGTCATCCGCCGCTTTCGATCGCACTACGAGCCTACAAACCGCGCTACGGTGCGTAGCCCTCTATCCACTCAGGGTTACGCCAGATCGGAACGCTCCTGCCGATAACAGCGTTGCCGCCCCCGTCGATGATCTGCTCTGCCCAGCGCCATTGCCAGATCTCTGCGGCCACGGGCGCGCCGACCAATCGCCCTCGATCACGAGGTTCCCCGGGCTGCCGCCGTCGTGGTAGATTGCCGTCACCGGTCCGGTCTTCGCCTGGTCGTTCTTCGTGAGAGTGGCGCCGACCTGGAGCGCATAGGGCACCTCACCAACCGCCCCCCACGGCACCAATATCTCGCCGCTCCCACCGACCGAGCCGACGGTGAGCGAATACAGCACGCCGGTATTGATCGCGAATGGGAGCGTTGCTGGCGCTAGATTATGAAACGCGCATCCGCCGACGATGAAGCACAACGCCGTCCACGGGCCGGACGCCTGTGCCTTGAATATGCCATTATCGGCATCGGGCGGGGGGTAGACCACAGTCGACGAAGCGCAAGAAGCGCGGCGCTGGAAAAATGGCGCCTCGAAGGCGTGAATTGCGCACCGTAAGCCTGACGCATCCAGTCGCGCCGGCCAGCTCATCCATTATGTCGCAGTCATCCATCACGACGAAGTTGATCAGCTTGTCGATCTCCAGCTGCGTGTTCGTACGGGAGCGCAAGAGAGATACTCGATCGCTGATTGTTGGATGGGAGTGCGGATCGGACTCCACGTCCTCGAGGATCACATGGTCTCCCGACAGGTAGAAGCGATCACCGCTTCCGAGGAATTTGGCGCCACGAATCGGAGATATTTCGGGTGCGTGTAGTTCGGTCGTTCCAGGCTCAGGATGCGGGGCTTGCCGTAGACGACTGTTGACGCGAAGAACCCGGCTCGCGTCGTGTCGAACCAGCGATCATCGTAATCGTAGATGAGCGGTTTGGTGAAAGTGACGGTGTCGGCACCACCATTTACACTCTCGATCGTTTTATACTCAAAATACCGCATATTGAACGGATAGTTATTATCACCTTGCTGATCGTATCCATGCACAAGGACACGATCACCAACGCTGTAGTTGGCCGCATCGCCGCTAGTGGTCATCGTGATTGTTACGTCTCCGGCTGCTGCGGTGTCGAACCTGTCGCCTGTAACGAAAGTGGAGGCTGGGCTTAGCGGACTGTCGCCACTGTCGTTGAATGGCTCATAGACGTTGAGCGGCCCGTCGTTCACGTGCCAGCCCGTGCTCGCAGTGCATAGGAACGACGCTCCGTAGGCGTCGATGATGATGCTCGGCACCCCGAACAGCCAACGGTTGTTGCTGTAGCGGTACTCGCCAGGCGGGAAAAAGACGCGGTAGACCTTGGAGGTATCTGCGCGCATGTAGTCGCGCATCGCGATCAGCGCGGCGGAGTTGTCCGTCGCGCCGTCGCCCACCGCGCCGAAGTCAGCGGCGCTGATGTGGCTCTCGCGAAGCCTGTCCTGCGTGGTCCGCTCGACCGCGCCGGCCCCGGCCCGGCTAAAAAAGCCCCCGTGCTCGAGCTCCGTCTTCGCCGCCTGCAGGTTGGCACGCAGGTCGGCCTTCGAAGCAGGCTGGCCCGTAACGGGCTTGGTCGGGTCGATGCCGCTCGGCATGTCCGGTCGTCCTTCTCGATCAGTCGTCGATCCAACGGGTGCCGTCAACCCAGCGCGTGCCGTCATCGAAGATGAAGGCCGTGATGGCATTCGTGCCGACCATCAGCGTCGGGATCGAGGCGAAGTCTGTGGCGCCGGCGACGCTCGGGGCGCCCCCCGCTGCCAAGGCTGGAGCGCTGCCCGCCACCGCTCCCGCGGCCAGGGCTGAAGCGCCACCAATCTGAAGCGCTGGGACTGCGGCCGTCGTCACCGACCGCCTGGCACCAGGTGTTCCGAGCGCAACGCCGGTCGGCGCGCTCGTCAACGCGACAAAACTGGCGATCGTGGCCGTCCCGGACGCCACCCCGACGGGCGCGAGGTCGATCGCGAGGTCGGCGCCTCTGGCTTCCGCCACCTCGACGACCGGCACCAGGGACAGAGCAACGCTCGATTTCTGACTTGGCACGCCGGCCATCCGCACGGGGCTCCTGGCGATCACCCCATCCAGCGCGCTGCGCAGCGCCTCAAGCGCTGTCGAGCCACCGGCGAGCTCGTAGCGCTCCTGGCCGTCGGTCACGCTCGCCAGCCAGGTCCCGACCCCGGCCTCGAACAGGTTGTTGACCCGTAGCCCGCCGCGATGGGCCTCATCGATCACGTCTTCGAGCATCATCCTTGCTCACGCTGGGCGCGAAGGCAGCGTTTTACGACGTCGGAAAACTTATGGTCGCGCTGCTCACCGTGTAGGTTCCTTGTTGTCCGAACGATGATGCCGCCACCGGCATGTATCCTCGCACGGCGCCGCCGCTGAGCGCGTCCATGAGGACCACGTGATCGAATGTCGAGCCGGCCGGCACGGTGATGTCGACCGGGCTCGTAAGCGAGCGCGCGCCATCGTCCGCCTTCGTCCAGCCCGAAACGGCCATACGCGAAATCCCGCCGACTTCGGCGCCCCCGCCTTCGGGATCGCCGTAATACAAGGTCAGATGGGTCATGCGAGCGGCGCTCTCGTCGATGCTCGCATCACGCTCGACCACCGAAAATGGCATCTGCGACCTCCTGTTGCATGAGTTGCCGGATCGGCGAGAACGGACGCGAGGTGAGGTTTTCGCGAACCGTTGTCGGTGGAGGCCACCTATATCAAGTGACGCTACCTTCGTCAAGGAATATAAACCTGCCAACTAGGCTGAAGGCATGCAAAAGGACAGAGAGCGGGCGCCGTCCGTACCCTTCTTCCGCATTGGCCCTTAGTCCGTACGTCCGGCGCTTGGCTCCGGTTTGGGGTCCCCCTTCCCGGTTCCTGGGCGGATCATTTCGCTAACGGAAGCCCCGTCTCTACGTCCGGCCGCCTTTGCGGTGCGCGCACCCACACCAAAATTCTTCCTTTCGGTGGCCTTGAATAAATTCCTGGACCAGCGTGGGATGCGGGCTCGGGCCGTCGCCCCTGCCGGGCTCGGCGTGCCCGTCCCAGATCGCGGCCCAGGATGAGGATGTACTCATGAGCAGCAGCAACCCCGTGCCGAGGCGAGCCGCAGCAACGGCGCTCGCTCGCGGGGGACCCGTGAGCGCAGAGGGCCGCGCCCGCGCGTCCCGCAACGCTCTCAAGCACGGCCTGCGGACGCAGACGGTCGCGGTGCTCGACGACGAGGACGAGGCTAAGTTCCTGGCCTTCCGGGGCAGCGCTGCACGAGGGCCTCGCGCCCGTGGGCCCTCTGCAGGAGCACCTCGCCAACCGCATCACGCTCGCGATCTGCCGCGCACGGCGTTCCGACCGCATCGAGGCCGGCCTGTTCACCTACTACCTCGAGAAGGGGCCGGACGCCGGCTCTGGCCGGGGCGGACTTTGGGCTTGCCCTGATCTGGGACGGCAGCGGGCCGCGCGCCCTCGACATCCTGCTGCGCTACCGCGGCTCGATCCAGGCCGATCTGTTCCGGGCGCTCGCCGCCCTCAAGGCGCTGTAGGCCGAAGCCGCGGCCGTCGCCGGGTCCGGGGTGGAGATCCTGACGCCGCCGGCGGCGTCTGCCAAACGAACCCTGTCTTGCGGATGTGTGGCATGGAGGTGGGGCGCCCACCCCGGGCCCGGGGTGGGCGCGCGGGGTCGGAGATCGGAACGAACCCAGGGCCCCCGAGCCCGTGTCTCAGCATGATCCCGCCCCGCTGCTCTTCTGAGCCGACCAATGCCTTCCCCGCGAACGGATTCTACCGACGACATCAGCGCTTCTGCGCAAAGATGAAAAGCGTCGTGCCAAAGCGCTTCGGCAGAAATCTGTGGACTGCCAGCGCCGCGCGCCAAGCGAGGAGGGAGTTGCCGAAATACGCTGGCTCACTGTTCATAGCGTACAGTGTCAGATCCCAAACGCTTTCCGGGAAATGCTGCTTGATGGCGTGCCAAGTGTTCAAACGGTACCTCGTCGGAAAGGTATCCGCCGCTTTGCGTTCAGGCTGCACCTTTTTGAGGATAAAGGTGTGCATCCTGTTTGGGACGAGCCTCGCGGCCAGCGCCACGTATCCCCAACGATTTGGAGTTCGAGCACACAGCCAGCCACCCGGTTTGAGAAGCCTGCGGAGTTCCTGTACCACAATTGTGGGCTCATCAAGATGTTCAAATACGAAATCGGAAACCACGATGTCGATTGACTTAGTGGCTAGAGGAATTTTCCCATCCGAGCCGAGTACGATCGCTCGGTCTAACGGAAAAATTCGCCACGACAGCGGCATCGATATCCACTCCGACAATGTGATTTACTCGGCCCTTAAAGTTGCGCAAGAAGCCTTCGTAGCTATTGCGAGCATCCTGAACACCTGCGCCGCGGCCAGCTCCGAAATCGAGAATGGTCATGTCGGGGCGCAAAAGTGCGTTGATGCGGCTGTAGAACTCGACTGTCCCGTCGACGCGACTGAACCCGCCCACTCGCAATTTAGGGTAGAAGATCTGCATCGGGTCAACAGAGGTTTGCATGGCGTCTTACCTAAAAGCGAATGGCTGCTCTTTGCCTACAGCACGAGGCGGCCAGCCTAGTTCCGGTAGTCTTTGGTGCAGCTGGCATAGTACTGAACACCGTCACCGTAGCGGTGGCGCGCGTGCTTCTTGAATTTGACCTGGGTCAGCACGGCGCCGGCTACCGACGCGCCGGCCTCCCGGAGCACCTTGAGGCCTGACGCGGCGGCGTCCGCCTTGGTCCGCTCCCAGCGCACGACGAACACCGTCGTATCGGTGCACAGCGCCAGAACACTCGCGTCCTTTACCGCGAGCAGCGGCGGCGAGTCCAAGACGATATAATCGTAGCGCAAGCGAAGATCGCCGAGAAGAGCGCGGGTGCGCTCCAGGCTGAGGAGGGCGGTCGTGTCAGGCGGGCTCGACTGCACCGCAAGAATGTCGATGCCGGCCGCTTCATCGCGGATCACCGCCTGGTCCAGGGTCCGGTCCCCGGTCATGACTTCGGCGACCCCACTCTTGGGCAGTTGGCCGCCGAACGCGGGCGCGACGCTCGGGCGGTGGAGGTCGAAGTCGACCAGGAGTACCTTCCTGCCGGCACGCGCCGCGGACACCGCGAGACTGGTGGCTATGGCGGTCTTGCCCTCGGCGGGCAGCGCCGACGTGATCAGCACGGCCGTGGTCGGGGAAACGGCCTTGCGATCGGTCAGCAGGAGGGCCGTGTAGAGCGCCCGCATGCTCTCGGCATATGCCGACCGTGGCTTGCCGCGCAGATAGGCAGCGAGGGCGCCGTTTCTGCGCGCGTGCCCCTTGACCTGCGGCACGACGCTGAGGCACGGCAACCCGAGGAATCGCATGATCTGGTGCTCGCTGCGCAGGCTCTTGTCGAGCTGCTCGCGCAGCAGGCCCAACATGCAGCCGAGCAATGTCGACGCAGTGAAGCCAACCGCGGCAAAGAGAACGGGTGCGGGAGAGCTCGGCTCCAGGGGCACCCTCGCCGGTGTGAGCACGTCCACGTTCGACCCCTGAAGGCCTTCCTGCGCCTTCAACTCCTGCTGCCGCGCCAGAAAGCTTTCGTACACCGTCCGCTTTGCCGCGGCCTCACGTTCCAGTTGCCGGAGCCTCACCTCCGCCCGATCATCGAGCGCCCGTTCCGACCGCGCGGTCGCGAGCTCTCGAACAAGGTTCTGTTCCCGTGTCGTCTTCACGTCGAGTTCGTTGGACAAGCTGAGTGCGATCCGGTTCACCTCTTGTTCGATCCCCGCGGCGAGATCCGCTCGCTCCCGGCGCAGCTCTTCCATCCGAGGATGCCGCGGGCCATAGGTCGTCGCGAGCTCGCCCTCCTTGTTGACGAGCAGCACCTCCTGCTCACGGAGCCTCGCGATCAGCGGCGAGGCGATCACATCCGTCAGCGAACCGAGGTCCCGGCCGGACGCTTCGAGGTCGTGGATGAGCCTCAGCTTGGCTTCGATCGCCCCCTTGTCGGCCCGGATCGTGATCAGCTCGCGGTTCAGGTCCGCCAGCTGCACCTCGCTAAGCGCAGTACCCCCCGACGAGGCGAGATCGTTCTCGGCTCGGAACCGCTCTACCGCGTTCTCCGCCGCCACCACCTCGTCCTGCAAGGTCTTGAGGCGCTCGGTGAGCCAGGTAGACGCACTGTCGGTACTCATGCGGTTCTGGCGCAGTCGATGGGCGACATAGGCATCGATCACCGCGTTGGCGAACTCCGCCGCTTTCGCGGGGTCCTTGTGCGTGTAGCTGACGGACACGACGTTCGCGTCGAGAGAGGGGCTGACCTTGAGCCTCTTGGTGAAGGCCTCAATCGCCCTCTCCCTCGCCTTACCCTGCTCGCCTGAGGGGGCTTCGTTCGGGAGCGCGCCAGCCTCCGTTTCCGGGGTCGGACTCACACCCGCAGCCGGAGCCTCGCCCTCTTTTGTCTGCCCTGCGAGGCCTTCGTCGGGAAGCCATCCGGTTGCGGCGAGGCCGGTCGCGGCGAGCCATTCGTCCGGCAACCACCCAGCCGCCGTCTGCAACCACCCAGCCGCCGTCTGGAGGATTTCGCGGACCGCTCCACCGGACGCGAAGATGTTGCCGCTTCCGGGGGGCGGCGCAAAGTCGGGGTCATCGAAAACGCCGAGCTCATCCATGGCCGCGAGGATGACCTCCGCGGACTGGATGACCGTCGCCTGCGTCAAGACGGTCCTCGACGCCTCGACAGCGCTAGGCGGCACCGCTCGCCCGTTGTCGAGCACGCGGTCTTCGGGCTGACCGATCACCACTGTCGCCGTCGCCGTGTAGGTGGGCTCCCTCCAGAAGCCGAAGAGCGTCGCCAGCGTCGTCAGCACGACGACGACGAACAGGATCACCCGACTGCGCCGGCGCAGGACGTTCAGCAACTCGCCAAAGGTCGCTCCGGCGATCAGTGGAGGGGGGTCGCTCACCCTCGGATCTTGTGCGCGATCAGTGTCGACCATGCCCCTCACTCCACATAGTGAGGTCGCCGGGCACTTACGCTCTTAAGGCGGAAGAAAAGAAGCACAACTCAACCATTCCTGGATCTGCCAACTTAGTATCATAGTCAATGCCTTGCACCGACGCAAAAGCTTGTTTCCGGACGGTATCGTAGGAGAATTGGTGTCAGGCGGTGAAAGGCGTAATCCGCGGAGTCGCTGATATCCGCAAAATGGAGTACATCTGATGTTGCAGTACCTCTGATGCAGTATAGTCCGATGATTACGGGCCTCTGGCGCAGTAGACTGCGATTATCAAGAGAGCTTATACCCAATGGACCGGCGCAATCTGCTCTACAAGGGCGTCACCCGGGACAGGCGGCTCGTGGTCATCGTGGGCCAGTGGAGGGCAGTCGGATCGGGGTTCGAGGTCGTCGGTCGCTCCGACGCTGGCGAAGTTCAAATAATGGCTCGATTGTAAGCGGCGGCGCAAAAACCCCTCAAGCGTAGCGGTCGGATGGTCCGCCCGCGGCGGCGCAAGAATGCAAGCTAAGCCTTTCGGCCCGTATCAGGGCGCATTTTGCTCCGGCTCCCGCGATCCGTTCTCTGCCGTTGACAGTTCCTCGGCGTAGCGACCCTTCACCGCGAGCAACGCCTCCCGCGAGGTGAAACGGTAGTGATAGCCATAGGTCGAGGTGAGGCGCGTTCCGTCTACCGCGATCGGAAAGGTCAGAAACTTCCACGCCCCAGGTGGGGTCTGAATGCGCCCCCTGGTCATCCGCCAAAGCGCCGCGAAGGCCATGCGCAGAACCACCGGCGGCACGACGAGCGGACGCTTGCCGATCAAGTCACCCAGATCCTTTGCCGTGAGATAGTCCTCGGGCGAGGCGTTGAACACTTCCATTCTCGGCTTCAGAGGCGCGCTCAGGATCGTGGTCACGATGTCGACGACGTCGTCCTCGTGCAGATATTGACGCCCGAAATCGTCCCGGCCGCAGGGCAGCACGGGCAACGCGTTGGTAAGCGTGGACACGATGCCGAATCGCCCGAGCCCTGTGCGAGAGCCTCGGCCGCACGAACCGCGTCTGGCAATACGCGAGCGATCGCAGCCTTGTCGGCGACCGTACGGTCCAGTGATTGAGGCGCAGCGCAGCACGATCAAGTGCTTTGCGCCCTCGGTGCGGGCGTAGAGCTCGCGCAAAATCGTCTCGATCTCTTTCTTTTGACGCCCGTAGAGATACTCGGTCTCTGTCAGCGGCGCCTCCTCGACGAGGCGTTTCTCGACGCAGTTCGCGGGACCTGCGCCATACGCCGAGATGGTCGAGAAGTGGAGAACGCGGCGCACCGTCGGCTCGGCCAGAGCAAAGCTGAACACGCGGCGCGCTCCCTCAATATTCCGGCGCCGCTGCTTTTCCTCCTCGGTGCCGTACAGCTGGGGAATCTGAAAGGCGAGGTGAACTAGGGCGTCGATCTGGCGGTCGCGCACTTCAGTAAGCCATTCTCCGCCCGACACATCCGCCTGGATCCAGCTAAGCTTCGTGCAACCAGACAGATGAGCCGGCCGCGGTTTCAAATCGACGCCGATCATTTCGGAGACCGCATCGAGCTGCTCGAGCGCTGGGAGCATAAACGACCCGACATAACCCGCAGCGCCGGTGACAAAGATCCTCATGCGCCCCATCTTACCTCCGCTTTGCGGAATCGCGCCGCGTCTTCCCTTTTGCCACTCCTAACGCAAAAGGGCGTATGAATCGAGTGTCTTTTGCCGCCGGGACTTTGTCGTATTAGCTCAAATTCTTCAGATCCCGGTTGCTGAAGCTGAGCTTGGCCCAGTCCGACGGAGAAATCAAGGCGTTACGGAATTGAGAATGGGCATCGAGAGGAGCGCGCAGCATCGAGGCAAGCCACTCCGGGCTCGTGAGCGCCGTTTGGGGCGCCTTGGAGTCGTTCCAGGCCTATGTCGTTCGTTCTGGATCCTCATGGCCTACGCGACCCGGGCGCGGCCTCGGCCCAGCCAGTGCCGTCGGTCCAGAAAGTGCCGTCCTCCCAGCTGGTCTCCTCCGAGTCTTGCACGCATGCGCTGGACCCTAGAAGGGCGACGACGGCGGCACTGTTCTTCAGGAAAGCACGACGGCTCTGGAGCCAAGATTCCGGCCGGCCTGGAGCGGCACTCGAGCGGAAGGTCAACCACGTCCACGGCACTCTCCTACAGGACTGAGCATCTCATTAGGTATGGATGATGGCAAGACCGCAATCACCTCCCTGTAGAGGCTACGGGAGTTGGTCGGTTTAGGTAGCGCATGATCTGTCCGGCTAGATCACCCCTCCCCAGACGGAGGAGCGGATGCGGCGGATAGACGTCCTGTAATGCGTTAGCGGGCGGCGGCTGGACCTGTCGACCCCATTGCCGCCATAGCTTACGTATGCTCTCTTTTTGTTCCGTTTGTGGCACCCTCCTGGCGTACGACGCGATGCTCGACCGGTACCAGACGGCGGGCGGGTCCATTTCCATACGGGTCAGCTTGCTCGACATGTTCAGCCCATCTCGACTGCTGCTTCTGCGATCCGAGCGGGGTGTGAGCGCGAAAACCAGTAGCTGCAATGAAGATTGCCCAGGTTGTCTCTGACCTTAGCAACCCGGCCGCCGGAATCAGGCATGCCGTCCTCAAGCTGACGGAGGCCTTGGTGGAAACCGGCGTGGCCGTTCGGGTGCACACCCTGCAACCCGTTCCCAGCGATCTCTCAGCGGCCGGTATCCTCGGCTATCCCGCCGTCCGGATCATCCGTCGCCTCGGCATCTCGCCGGCCATGTGCCGTGGCCTGGCCGAGGTCGGCGCCGATCTCTTCCACAGCCATGGCGTTTGGGGGATGCCCACCATCTATGCGGGAACGATCGCTCGCAGGCGCCGCATTCCCCTCGTCTTCTCGCCGCACGACATGCTCTCCAAGTGGGCCATGGCGTTCTCCCGGGGCCGCAAGCAATTCGCTTGGTGGTGCCTGGGGCAAGGGCGCGCTATCGCGGCCGCCACCTGTTTCCACGCGGCGTGTGAGAGCGAGGCGCTGGACATTCGCCGGCTCGGCTTTCGCCAGCCCGTCGCAGTGATCCCGAACGGCGTCGAGTTGCCCGAGCTCGCGGCTGGTCCGGCCAGAGACCGGAGCGCACGCCGAAGACTGCTGTTTTTGAGCCGCATCCACCCCAAGAAGGGCATCCCGGTCCTTCTCCGCGCCTGGCAGAAGGTCGCGCACCGCCATCCCGACTGGGAGCTGATCGTTGCCGGGCCGAACGAAGGCGGACATTTGTCGTGTTTGCAGACCCTGAAGGGCGAGCTCGGCCTGCAGCGCGTCTCATTCCTCGGCCCCTCCTACGGCGACGCCAAAGCCGCCCTCTACCGCAGCGCCGATCTCTTCGTCTTGCCGACCTACAGCGAGAGCTTCGGCATGGTGATCGCCGAGGCCCTCGCCCACGGCGTGCCGGTGATCACCACCACCGGCGCGCCCTGGCAGGACCTCGACCGTCGCGCCTGCGGCTGGTGGATCGAGCTCTCCGAACAGAATCTCGCCGAAACGTTGCACGGGGCCATGGCCCTGCCGGAAGCGCTCCGTGTCGAAATGGGCCGCCGCGGCCGGCTCTGGATGCAGCAGTCCTACCGCTGGGATTGGATCGGCGGCGAGATGAAATCCGTCTACGAATGGGCGCTCGGCGGCGGCCCACCGCCGGCATGCGTCCTGACCGATTGATGAGCGCCGCCTCGCGCCGCCCGACCACGCGGCCGTCCCCGAAGGCTTCCCGACCGGCGGCCCTGGACCCGGCAGAAAGAGCCTGGAGATTTTAAACCATAAGTCGAGTAAGATCGGACTGAAGGTCCGGCCGGGCTTTGCTGCCCGGCGTGCGCGCCTGATTGCGGCTGTAGCGGTCTACGGTTTTGAGACACCGCGTTGATGTTTATGCCGCGGTAGTGAGGGTGCCGAGGTGCTCGGCGCGGATCTGGGCTGGGGTTCGATAGCCGTGTCGCTCGACGATCCAGGTCCGGTTGTAGGTGTCCTTGAAGGCGTGGAGGGCCTGACGCAGCTCCTCGATGGTGGCGAAACGGCGGACCCACAGCAGGTTCTCCTTCAGCGTCCGGATGAAGCGCTCGACGCAGCCGTTGCCCTCGGGCTCGCGTACAAAGGCGGGCGAGCTCACGATGCCGAGGAAGGCGAGTTCGGCCTGGAAGTCATCGGCGACGAACTGACTGCCGTGGTCGTGGCGCAGCTCGAGGCCGCTCGCGATGTCCTCGGCGAAGGCGCCGAAGCAGGAGCGCACGCTCTGCCGGATCGGCTCGAGCGCCTCGAAGCGGGTGGCCCGGCGCGACGCGTGAACGCCGAGACACTCAGTCGAGCAATGGTCGACGGTGACGAAGATCGAGGCCTGGCCCTGGCCGGTCATGGTGGACGTGAGATCGGTGCCCCACATCACGTCGATCTGTTCGGTTCGGATCGTGCCGCCGTGGGCCTTGGGGCCGCGCGGCCGGCCGACGCGCCCTGGGGCCTGCAGCCCATGCTCGCGGGTCAGGCGCAGGACGCGGCGTTTGGAGGTGCGAATGCCGGCGAAGCGCAGCCGCGCCCAGAGCTTGCGATAGCCCTCGCCATGGAACGGGCTCGCGGCGAGTACGCTACGGATCGTCTCGACCAGGGCTTCGTCCGGCATCGGCCCGACCGGACCCGGCCGACACCGCGGGCGCGAGACGTCAGGGCGGCGATGGCGGTACACTGCGGCCCGCGACGTGCCCCAGACCCGGGTCACCCGCAGCAGGCCGTAAGGTCGGTTCGTGGAGGGCGAGACCATACCGCTCATCGTCTCGACCTCCGGCGGGCCAAAGGGCGGCCACCCTCCATCCGCCCAATCTTCGCCTCGAGCAACTCGGTCGTCATCGTCAGCTCACCGACCTTCTCCTTGAGACGCCCGATCTCATGGTCACGCGCATCGCTCGGACGGCTCTTGAGCGACGCCTCGCCCGCCGCAAGGAACGCCTCACGCCAGCCGCTCAGCTCCGCCGCGGTGACCCCGAGTTCGCGCGAAACCAGCTCCAGGTCCTCGCCGCGCAGCAGCCTCAGGACAGCGCTCTGCTTGCGCTTCGCCGACATCCGCCGGCGGCCACGCCAGTCGCTTCCCGCCGGCGCTGGCCCGGCCTCGCCAGCGTGATGGGCGCGCTCTGCCGGGCCCGCGCCCCGTGTCGTCTTTGCCTCCATGTCCACCTCCTTGCTCCTTCATTAAGCGCAAGGCGGTGTCTCAGCTATCTGTAGACCGGCGGACGGCCCTAGCGCCGCAACCGCCTCCCGGTCACCGGAAGCCAGCGCGCAGGCGCGGGAAGGCGGGCTTCTTGTTCCGGCTGCCGGGCGGGCGGCCGCGGCCGCGCTTGGCCGGCGCCGCCGGGTCCGAGGCTGGCGGCTCGACCGAAACCTGCCGCAGCACCGACGCGGCCACGGCCGGGGCAGAGGCCGGCGGCGCCGGGATGGGCGGCTCGGCGGAGCCTGCGGGAGTGCCGGCGCGGCGAGGATCGGTGTTGACGCCGGCGGGCGCGACTCGCTCGCCCGCGCCGGCCCCGCACCGTCCTCCGGGCGGCCGAAATCCTGCACCAGGCGCAGGCGCATGGCGTTGCGCTCCCAGCCCACCACCATGACCAGCGCCATCCGCGCGGCTGGCTCCCAGGGGCGACCTCCGGTGGTCGCCCCGGAGCGCCGCGCGCCCGCGGCCCGCCCGTCGGCGGCTTCCCGGCGCGGGCAGCTGCGCACGTAGATCAGCTCGCCCGAGTGCAGCATCGAGGCGCCGGTGCACATGTAGCCTGGCCCCAGCACCTCCTCGAGCGGGTCCGTCGTGCCGTAGCCCCAGACTCGGAACGGATGCGTCCCCGGAATGTCGAACGCCGGCTGCAGGTCGGACTGGCGGAATCCCATTCGCGAACCCCTCGCGTGCGCGGTTGATGACGGCGATGCACTATAGAGGGCATATCGTCCTATGAAAGGTTTTTGATCTGATCAATGGTGCTCTGCACCTGCCGTCTCACCTCCTCGCGCTGGACGACGCCGCTACGCGTCTGTGCAGCTAGCTCTTGAATAAATTCCTTCGCCAGTGTAGAATGTAGCCCGGGTCCTTCTCCGACGGGGCCGCAGAACCCCAGGATGAGGACGTCCGCGCATGAGCAGCAGCACTAACGCCGGGGCGGAGGCCAGCCGGCGCAATGGCGCCCGCTCGCGCGGGCCGGTGACCCTCGAGGGCCGGGCGTCCTCGGCGCGCAACGCGCTCAAGACGGGCTGCGGGCGAGCAGGATCGGGGTCCTCGGCAACGAGGACGAGACGGCATTCCTGAGCCTCGCCGCGGCGCTGCGCGACGAGCTCGCGCCCGCGGGCCCGCTCCAGGAGGAGCTCGCCGATCAGATCGCGCTCGCGATCTGGCGCGCGCGCCGCTCCAACCGCATCGAGACGGAGCTGTTCAACTATTATCTCGAGAAGGACCGGCCTAGCTGCGCGCCGGCGCCGGACTTCGGCCTGCTCGTGATCCGCGACCGCAATGGCGCCCGCGCCCTCGACACGCTGCTGCGCTACCGCGGTTCGGTCCAGGCCGAGCTGTTTCGCGCGCTCGCCGCGCTCAAGGCCCTCCAGGCCGAGGCGGCGGCGCCCGCTGCGGTGCCGAGCCTGCCGCCGCCGGCCGCTACGACCAAACGAACCCAAAACCCGCTCTGAGCCTCGCGTTCAGGCCGATTCGCTGCTGAAAAATGCCGCGTCCCGATATCGCCCGACGATGATCGCTCTCCAGCTTCTCTCATCGCTTCCGCAGAAGCGATTTCACCACCGAACGCGTCGATTGACGACCCGACTCAGCCTGAACTGCCTCAGCATGGGCCGAGGCCCGAGCCCGAGCCGCAGTGCGGTGCCGCGCGAAGCCGGTCGGTTTCGAACAGCTGCCGACCCAGGCAATTGCCCCGCAAGATCGCTCGCCAGCACCAACCGACCGTTCGCCCCACCGCCCGGCGGAAGACGCTACGCATCACCCGCTAGCCGCCGCGGGTTTGGCCCCGGCCCGCGCGCGTGGGCGCCTCAGGCAGATTGGTAGTCGGCGGGGCCTTCGAACAGACCGCGGGTCAGATAGACCACGTGCGTCCGGTTGGTCGCCTTCAGCTTCTTCATGATGTTGCGGACATGGACCTTCACGGTGCTTTCGCACATGTTCAGCTCATAGGCGATCAGCTTGTTCGCCAGGCCGCGCCGCAGGCAGTCCAGAATCTGGGCCTGGCGCTGGGTAAAGCCCTGGATCAGCGGCTCGCCCGCCGCACCCTGCGGCCGGTCGCCCCCCCGGGCCAGCAGGACGGCCGTGGGTGCGAACGTACCGCCGACGCAGACCAGGTGCACCGCCCCGATCGCCACCATCGACGCCAGGCTGGTGGGGATGTAGCCGCGCACGCCGAGTTCGAACGCCTGGCGAATGTTCTCGGAATCCTCATAGTCGGACAATACGACCATCG
Source organism: uncultured Alphaproteobacteria bacterium (assembly GCA_963815435.1). GTDB lineage: Bacteria > Pseudomonadota > Alphaproteobacteria > Geminicoccales > Geminicoccaceae > DATAOG01. The sequence goes on along the minus strand of CAWFGZ010000043.1, from coordinate 5,037 downwards.
GAATCTCTGGCAAGAGCTCGCTCACACGGGACACCAAACGCGCCACCGCAACTGATGCCATCCGCTCCGAGCCGGTATTGATGATCACTGCCCGGATTTGGCCGCTGGCGACCGGTGCGGTCTCGAGCTGATTCGGATCTGACAGGATGCAAACCCCGAAGCCGCTGATGCCGCTCTGCAGCCAGGCCCCGACACAGTCCCGCGTGAATGCCCGCGGATCGAGGTAAATCAGCGTCTGCTGTTCTGCCGCCGCTCCGTTGCGCACCCAGCCCGCGGCGGCACCCTGGCGCGCGATCGCATCGTCCCCCTGCGGCCCCGCCCCGTTCCGATCAGAGATCGCCGCTCGCGGGCCCTCGGACCCTGCGGCCGGCCTGCTACCGGGAGATGTCACCTCTTCCCGGGGTAAATCATGGGCGCTCTTCAAGACGTACATCGCGGTGCTCCCCCATTTTTGTCCGCCAACACCAGTAGCCGCAAGCTTCAGGCTCTTCAGGCTACATCCTATTACGGGCAATCCGCTGATGTGCGGTTTGCCACAACTGCTGATCTGGCCAACTTCTTGGCTAGGCCGCGCTACTCCCTTGCTTGCAATTTTAGCAAATTGCTTCTGGTTGGGGCAGACCCTATCGCGACCCTTGGTAGTGTCAAGTTACGTTTATAGGCGCTAAGTACGACATGCTAGGTAGCCGCATACCGCAATCTGACGGCGCCACTACCTGGGGTTCCTCCGAGGGGTGCTTGATAGCACGCCATGACGATCCCGGCTGTGGGTTCGGTCACAGCCCGCCCCCCCGGCACGCCCGAGAGCCCTGAGCCGCCCTCGGCATGAGCAGGAAGTCCACGGGTGGCTGGCGAGCGGCTTGCTCACGAATGCGCGCGCCGCCGCCGATCAAGGGGAATTGCCCCCGCCAACCTGCCCCACGATATCGGCTTCGATGCAGGCCTGCTCGAGCGAGTCAGCGAGAGCCGTGACGTCACAGACGACCAGGGCGCCGCGCCGGCGCTCGAGCAGGCCGTCGCGTTCGAGGGCAGCGAATTCGCGCGAAACGGCCTCGCGATGCGTGCTGATCCGGGCGGCGAACTCGGCGTGGGTCGGCGGCGGCGAGATGATCGCGCGATTCGGCTGATCCGTCTTGAGCCGCCCGAGACGCAGGAGCTCGGCCCGAACCCGGTCTCGCACGTTAAGGGCGCTGAACTCCCACACGCGGGCATCGAGCACACGAACCCGCGCCGCCAACAGCCCCAGGATCTGAGCAGAGACATCCGCGTGCCGGGCCAGGGCGTCGCGGAACACGACGGCGGGCATACAGGCCACCAGGGTCGACGTGAGGGCCGTCACGCTCGCCGACCGCGGCCGCCCGAGGTCTTCTTGCGGAAGTACATCGACGCTCCAACGTGGAGCGTACACAATCTCCGCACACATCTCAGAAATCAAGCGCAATCTATCCGAAACGTGGCACTACATCTTGAGCTCCAACCACCCCCGAGCCCAGGAAATCTGCGGCTTTCAGGACGCCTCACCGGCCCAAACTGTCGAAGATGGGCGGTAGAGATGCTGCAGATCCAGCGCCTCGACACCGGCGATCCGGTAGTCTTCGCGCCAGCGATCGGCGGCGAGATCGGAGCCGCCGCCCATCAGCCGGTGCAGCACGGTGAGGAAGATCGCCCGCTCGAGCGCGAACCCGTGCTTGCGCTCCTCGGCCAGGTCTTCGATGACCGCCCGGCAGCCGGTCTCGGCCCACAAGCGCTCGAACACCAAGGCCGGCCCGATCCGCCGGACCACCGCGGTCGGGTCGTCCTGCGCCGCGCTCACCACCAGCGCGCGCGTCGCGAACCGCGCCCCCGAGCGCAGCAGCCGCTCCAATTGCCCGCTCGCCTGGAGGGCGTCCAGCCGGCCGATCGTGGCGACCACCCGCTGGCGGACCTGGCCACCGACCCGCCGGCTCTCGGCGATCTGGAGATAGACGCGTCGGCCGGAGATCTTCTTGCGGAAGTACATGCGTGCCTCCGTGTGGCGCGCACACATTTGCGCCGCACGAGGCAGAAATCAAGCAGACACTACTGGTGACGTGGCACTACATTTTCAACCTGGACCACCCCCGACCCCAGGAAATCTGCCGCTTTCACGCCCTCTCGCCAGCCCCAACTGTCGAAGATGGGTGTGAGGCGTTGCTTCGTCGATCCCGGTAAGCCGATTCCGAACGGGTCGATCGGGGGCTTCACGGCCGCTTCCGCGAGGAAGTGCCTCGGCCAGAGCTTTCACCAGCCTCGCCGAGGCCAGGCGCGTGATCGAGGCCTGGCGGCGGGTTGACTATAGCCTGCACCGTCCCCACACCAGCTTGCGGATGGCCACGCCGACGGCATTCGCCGCGGCGCGACCGTTCGTCAAACGGCCAACGGGCTCCGGCTCTCGAGCTCTTTTTAGGGGCTCACCGCCGGAGCCCGTTGCCGCCCCATCCGGCCGGTGCTGCACCGGCTGCATCGAAGCTGTTCTAGCAGTTTTCCAAGGCGGAGCGGCTTATCCGCTTATCCCTCGCGAGGCTTCTTGCGCGTCCGAGCGGCAGGGGGGTATCCACTGGCCTTCGGCTCAGGCAGCTTTGTCTTCAGCCACCGTGTTGGAGTTCGCCTTGCCAAGCTTCGGCACGGGAAGCTTGGCGATTGCCTCCGCGAGGGTTTCCAAGGGATACCCAAGGCCGTACTGGTCGCCTACATCGCTTGAGGCATGCCCCGTCAGGGCGTCGTGAATTGCTTTCTCGATGCCAGCCCGGCGGCACGCGTCCTTGAAGCGGTGGCGCCATGAGTGGCTTGGCGCCTTCCTCGGATCGGTAATGCCGAGGCCTCTGATCCATCGGCCGATCATCTTCGTCGCCTTCCCCCCCGGGCTCCCAAACCGATCAGGCTTCAGCTCGGGGAACAGCAGGCTGTCCTCGGGCAGTAATCGCACGTACCCCTCAAACCCCTCGTCGAGAATGGCCCTGTGCAGGGGGACCCTTCGCGCGCTTCCGACGTTCTTCAGCTGCTTGCCATGCTCAAAATTGATGTCGAGGTACCAGATCCCCGCCTCTTGTCGCACGTCGGACTTGCGCGCCTGGCAAACCTCATCGAGCCTGGCCCCGGTAAAGGCCAGAAGCCATGGAAGCCAGCGCTTTCCGCCCTGCTCGCGTCTTGACGCCTTCAGGATCAGCGCTGCATCCGCTTCGTCGAACGGCAGTCTACGCTTGGCCGGATCAGCCCGCTGGGCGACCTTCACGCCATGGGCCGGATTGTCCTTCCGCTGGAGCCGTTCATTGGTCAATGCGGAGTTGTACAGCGCGTGGATGATGTCGACGTGGTTCTTGACCGTCTTTGGACCCTTGCCGCTGGCGAGAAGTGCATCCTTCCAGCCGACGATATCGGCCTTGGTGATGCGTTCGGCGTCCTGACGGCCCAGGTGCCGCGCCAGCCGCGCGACTATGCGCCGCCATTCGTAGAGCGTTCGCTCTGGAGGGCGGCGTTCGGCTGCCCAGGCGTCGAACAGCGACTGCAGCGTCTTGCCCTGGGTCTCTGCGCTACCGCCGGTTGGCGGACGTATCCAGGGTGGTAGCTTATCGGAGAACGTATCGGCGGAATAATCGCCCAGCGCTCGCCGTCGGAGCGCCTGCAATAGCCGTATCGTGTGATCATAGACGCGCTCAGAGAGCATCGCAAAGGCCTTCTTATCTACCACAAGTCCTTCTTTATGCAATATATACTCAACATTTTCTTGCACTTCCTTGAGGAAGTCGGTATTGATATATTTTTGGTCAAATTCGAATTCTTCGGCGTGAAGCGGATCATCGAAGAGGCATTGACGGTATTCCGGTGTGCAATTATCATAATATTTATCAATAAGTACGTCCGCCTCGATCTCGAGATCGGTTGGATTTCCGGGTTCGTCCTCTCGGGCCGCGAGTTGGCGCCTGTACCATTCGCCGGCGAGAGCGAGGATCTGCTTGTGCGTGAGCTCGATGGCGCCGCCCTCAGCCCGCTGAAGAATGAGGTTGGCCCGAGCAGCCGCCTCAGGGTAGCTCAGCTTCGCCTCGCGAAGGCTCTTCGTGTTCAGGCTGACCTTGATTTCCCACTTGCCAACGCGAGGTCGCAGCCGCTCAGGAACGACCTTGCGGAAATAATACACCCCGGTCTTGGGGTGTTTCCAGGGCTGGGGCATCAGCTGCCTCATTTGGACCTCCTGTTTGTACCACCAGGAAGTCGTAGAGTTCAGTCAAATCAGAATGTTATGGAAAGACAAGCCCTTAAATGTGGGCTGGCGGAGGGAGTGGGATTCGAACCCACGGTACGCTCGCGCGTACAACGGTTTTCGAGCCCGTTTGACACCCCTGGTGCAGCCAGCCTTGCCCGCGTTAACCATCTGGGATTTAACGAATCCTCAACCTTTGCGCAAGGCCTTCCGCGCCCTGAATCGGCCCCCTCGTTGTGCCAGATTGTGCCAGCGTTGCCGGCGCGACACAGGTCGGGCTGCCCTGGCCCCAGATTTCGAAAGGCACCCCAGGAGGGGTGCCTCTTGCATAGGATACGCTCAGCGGCTTAGTGCGTGACCAACGTACCGCTACTCTCAAGCGCGGCCTCGTCCGTCAGCCCGGTCACGCCAAGGATCGTCGCCACGGCTACAAAATTGGTGCCGTTCGCCGTGCCGTCCTGGTCGATGGCAAGGGTGCTGTCGGTGCCATCATCGGTGACCTGCACGAAATCGGTGATCACATCCGTGCCGTAGGTGTAGTTTCCGTCCAGGATATCGGCTATGTCGATCACATCGCTATCGCCCGTGCTGAAATCCTTCACCACATCCTGATCGTTGAAGGCGCTGGCGGCCTCGAACACGAAGGTATCCGCCCCGCCCCCGCCAAACAGCGTGTCAAGCCCGTCATCACCATAGAGCACGTCGTCACCCTCGCCGCCATGCAGCAGGTCGTCGCCGTCGTCACCGTGGATGGTGTCGGCCCCGTCCCCGCCATGCGCATGGTCGGCCCCGCCGCCGCCGCTCATATCATCATTCCCAGC
>CAWFGZ010000042.1:0-116905 GCA_963815435.1 uncultured Alphaproteobacteria bacterium | reverse complement strand
CGACCCACGAGAGCTTCCGCTCTCGCTGACGAAATTCAACCCTCTGGGGCTCCGAGCGTTCGCTCGCAATTCCGTCGCGTCACCCGCTCCGGGGGCCGCGCGAACGCCCTATGTAGGCTCACTCACGTTTGCGATCAAGCCTTTTTTGCCGATCAGGCGACGGATCGCATCGATCACCCGGGTCTGGTCGCCTTCTCCAGATCGGGGTAGATCGGCAGGCTGAGCACCGTCTTGGCGAGCGCCTCGGCCACCGGCAGACCTCCCTGGCGCGCTCGGACAATGCCGATAGGCCGGCTGGCGGTTCAGGGGCGTCGGGTAATAAACGGCGCTGGGGATGCCCCGCGCGCGCAGGCCGGCTGCCAGCTGCTCGCGCCCGGCGACGCGGATCGTGTATTGGGCCCAGGCGGAGCGGGCCTCCGGGCCGGAGCGCGGCACCTCGACGCAGTCGCTCAACGCCTCGTCGTAGCGCGCGGCGAGGGCGGCGCGACGCTCGAGATCCTCATCGAGCACGGCAAGCCTCGCCAGCAGGATCGCTGCCTCCAGGCTGTCGAGCCGACTGTTCAGACCGACCCGCCGGTGCTCGCAGCCGGCGTCCTCAAGACGCTGGCCGTGCAGCCGCAGCGAGCGGACCTCGTCGGCCAGGCGATCGTCGCTGGTCAAGACCGCGCCGCCGTCGCCGTAGGCGCCGAGCAGCTTGGTCGGATAAAAACTGGTGGCGGCCGCATCGCCCGGCCCGCCGCGCGGGCTCGCCGCACCAGCGCGCCCCGAAGCTCTGGGCCGCGTCCTGGAGCACGAACAGGCCGCGCGCCCGGGCGATCGGCAGGATTGCCCGGTAGTCGGCCGGCAGACCGAACAGATCCACCGGGACGACCGCGCGCGGCGTGAGCCAGCCCTCACGCTCGATCGCCGCGATCGCTTCCCCAAGGCTCGCCGGGTCGAGGTTGAAGCTCGTGCGCACGACGTCGACCAATACCGGCGTCGCGCCGACCAGCGCGACCGCCTCGGCGCTGGCGGCAAAGGTGAAGGCCGGCAGGAACACGGCATCACCCGGGCCGATGCCCCTGCGCCATCAGGACCAGAAGCAGGGCATCTGTGCCGCTCGCGCAGCCGATGACGTGGCGCACGCCGACGTATTCGGCGACCGCCGCCTCGAGGTGCCCGACCTCCGGTTCCATGATGAAGCGACCGTGCTCGAGCACCCGGGCGATCGCCGCCTCGATCCGGCCGCCCAGGCGCCGCCGCTGGTCCTCGAGATTGACGAACGGAAAGCCTGGCCGCGCCGGCGTCGTCACGGAGCCTCACCCGAAAATATTTTGACCCGGATCGCGCTACAAGAAGCCGAAATGGCCGGCAGCGACAGGCCCCGACCGGTTGCCCGATGCCAGACGAATTGTGCGCCGCCTTCGATGGTGCGCCGCCGGTTGTAGAACCCGGGCCAGAAAATCGTACCCAAGCGCCGTCGCTCTTGGTAGACTTATCCACACTTGGCCGGGAGGCGGCCGCTCGAGACTTGGCCTCACTTCGCGCTGCTGCCCGGCCGCGATGATGGCGACCGTTGGAGTGACGGCATGCGCAAAGATGACCCGGCACGCAGCAGCCCGGCCCTGCACGACCTGTTTGCCGAGCGGCAGGTGTATTTGCGCAGCGGCCCGAACAGCCACTACGTGGTGCTCTCGCGGCCACTGCAGATCGGGGTGACGGTCGGCTTGATTCTGATCGTCGCCTGGCTGGCCCTTGCCTCCTACAGCTCGGTCGCCAAGCGGTTTGAGGCGGCGCGCCTCGAAGACGTCAACCAGAGCCTGCGTGCTGCTGCGGAAGCGGCTCAGCCGACCGAGGAGATGCGCGCCGCGGCGAAACGGGTGCCAGAACTGACGGCCGCCCTGGCAGCGGCCGAAGCCGAACGCGATCGCGCCAAGAGCTCGGCCGATACCGCGGCGGCTGCGGCGGACGAGCTGCGGCAGAAGCTCGCTCTGGCCGAGGATCGCGTGCGGGAGCTGACTGCCGCCGGTCATGCGGCCGGCAGCCAGGCGAGCACATCCGGCGCGACGAGCGGCCAGGCGGACACCGCCGCCGCGGCCGAGGTCGATCGCCTGCACGCCGAGCTCGCCTCGGCCAACGAACGGATCGATCGCCTCACCGCCGACCAGAACAAGCTGCAGACGCAACTCGACGCCTCGGGTACCGATGCGGCAGGGCTGCGCGAGCAGCTCGACGCGGCAAAGCAGGAGGCCCAAACTCTCCGGCAGACGGCCGAAACGGCGCAGACAAAAGTGGCCGGTCTGGAGACGCAGCTCGGCGCGCTGCAGGCACAGGCGCCAAGCGAGCCGCAGTCGACCGCCGGGCAGCTCGCCGAGGTCAAAGCTGCGGACACGGCGGCCGCCGAGGAGGTGGCTCAGCTGAAGCAGGACCTCGCCGGCGCCAAGGCGACGATTGCAACGCTGAGCACCGATCTCGAGGCCGCCAAGAGCGATCTCGGCGCCGCGCGCCAGCCGCAGCCGCCCGCCGCAGGCGGCGCACAGAGCGGATCGACGGGCGAGGCTGAGGTTGCGAACCTGCATGAGCAACTGGCGGCGGCGAATCAACGCATCAGCGAGCTCGAACAGACGCTGGCCAATCTGGCCCCGCTGCCGCCGCCACCGGCGCCGCGTTGAGCCCGAGCCTGCCGCGCTGTCGCCACATCACTCGATCTGCACCTGGTGGGCAAAGCGGTCGCCATCGCTGATCGTAAGCTGCGTAAAGCCGAGGATCTTCAGCAGGTCGAAGAAGGTGAAGGTCTCGACGGCGCCGAGCTCCTGGAACAGCGGGGTCCCGCGGGCGACCGAGGTGAGCATCGCGAGCAGCGCGCGCGCCCGGTAGAGCGTGTCGATCACGCCGCCCTTGAGGGCGACGATGAGCAGCTTCTCCGCGTCGTCGCCTTTTGCGAACACGGCGAACTCCGGCGGGTAAGGGTTGTTCAGCATCTGGCGGGTCAGCTGGACGACGAAGCCGATGCGGCGCGTCCGATTGGAGTCCGGCAGCGTCTTTGCGCGCGCGACGTAGGTCTCGATGGTCTGCGGTGGGGGATAGTAGTAGCCGGCGTGACGATCGTCCGCCCGGCTGGCGACGCTCAGGCACAAATTACGAGCCCGACCGCGCCGGGCAGACAGCGCCTGATGATCCGTGTCCAGAAGGCAAGTATGGGCATCCCCTAGGCCGCAGCTCCGGTCCCGCTGGCCCGGTGGCTCGCCCGCGCGTCGATCGCCTGGCTCGCCGAGGCGCGGCCGAGGGTCCATATCCCACCGAGATTGCGGGCGTCGCTCACGACCTGCTCGAAGGCGCTCTCGATCCACGCGATGTCGTCCTCGTCCACAACGAGGGACGGCAGCAGCTTGATCACTGGCAGATCGTGCCAAAAACCCCCTCGAGAAAGCCGCGACATCAGCGCTCCTCACTGCGTCGGCCGAGCCGCGGCGCGGCGGTCGGTCGTGTCGTTTTCAGCCCGACCGATCGACCTCGTCGGTGAGGGTCCGCAGGGCCTTCGAAACTTCGACCCGATAAGGCGGATCATGCGCCAGGCGTCGCAGGTGCGCCGGCAAACGCTCGAGCTCGGCCGCGCACAGCGCGCGCGCATCTTGCAGCGTCGGCAAAGCACCGATTTGTCGACCGTTGCGCATTGCCGGGCGGATCAGCGGTTGCCCCTCCTGGGCGTCGTCCTCCAGGCTCAGGACGTCGCCCGCCATCGCTCCGCTCTCGTCGTAGCGGCGCCAGACCTGCTTACGCCCCGGCCAGGTCGCCTTGCCTTCCGAGCGCTTGCGCTTGGGCGCACCCGCGTACTCCTGGATCTTATAAGCACAATCTAGCGCCGGCGCATCCTGGGACGTCGTGAGGCTGGTGCCGACGCCATAGCCATCGATCGGCACGCCATCAGTGATGTAGCGCTGTAGCAAGTCTTCGTCCAGCCCACCGCTCGCGAAGATTGAGACGTCGGCGAGCCCGCCCTGATCGAGAATCCGCCGCACCCGGCGGGCATGCCCGGCGAGGTCGCCGCTGTCGAGGCGGACGCCGCGCACCTTGACGCCGAGTTGCGCCAGCTTTGGCGCCAGCTCGACCACTCTGTGCGCGCCGCGCTCGGTGTCGTAGGTATCGATCAGCAGCGTCGCGTACTCGGGACGCGAGCGGGCGAAGCTCAGGAACGCGGCGGTCTCGTCATCGTGCGCCTGGATGAAGGAATGCGCCATGGTGCCAAAGATCGGCACGCCGAAACGGGCTTCGGCAAGGGTGGTCGCAGAGCCGGCGAAGCCGGCGAGATAGCTGGCCCGCGCGGCGAGCAGACCCGCCTCGGCGCCGTGCGCCCGGCGCAGCCCGAAATCGACCAGGGTCTTGCCCGGAGCGGCCAGCACCAGACGCGCCGCCTTGGATGCGATCAGGGTCTGGAAGTGCAAGAGATTGATGATCCGGGTTTCGATCAGCTGGGCTTCGGGCAACGGCGCGGTCACCCGCAGAATCGGCTCGTTCGGAAACACCGCCGTGCCCTCGGGCATGGCGTGGACATCGCCCGTGAAGCGCCAGCGCTCGAGATCGTCGAGAAGGTTCTGCTCGAACCGCCCGCTGTCGGCGAGCCAGGCGAGCTCGTCCTCGTGAAAGCGCGCATTCTCCAGGAACTCGACCGCCTGCTCGAGACCGGCGGCGATCAGAAAGCCACGCCTCGCCGGCAGCTTGCGGACGAAGAACTCGAACACTGCGGTCGCCGTCATGCCGGCGTCGCGATAGGCCTGCAGCATGTTGAGCTGATAGAGATCGGTCAGGAGCAGGCTTGCGCCCAACTCGGTCGTTATTGGCGGACGCACGAGATCAACTCCGAAACGGGCTTCCTGCCGCTCGCTCGACGGTCGCCGCGCTCGACCGCGTCGTCCGACGCAGCGCGGTGTGGCGACCAGGGCTCACTCGTCGCGATCCTCCACCGGCACCTCGGTCATGAGAATATCGTAAACCGCGGCGACCCGCCCCTTGAGCGGTCGCTCGAGGTCGCCCATGACATCGGTCTCGCCCGCGGTCCAGGCGAGGGCCTCCTCCAGCTCCGCAGGCGTCGCGCCGGTTGCGAGGATCGCCTCGAGCTTGACCGCATCGAGGTCGCCCACGATGTCGTGGATTTCACTCAAGGTCGCCCGCTCCTGCTTCTTTCGCGCTGGCTCGACCATGCTCTTCTCACCCGGCTCGGATCTACGGCGTCCGCCCTCCGCGCACCCTCGCGGGCGATGGTGCCGCGTTCAATGATCCAGATCACCCTGCGAACCGCGCAACCCTGAGACACTTGTCAAACGATACCGAAGCCTACCGGTTTCCAATCCGACGCCGGCAACTTTGATCTGCATCAAGCTCGAGGTGCCAAAGCTGTGGCATCTTACGTAACTGACGAGGCGGAAAGCCTCCAGACGGGCGAAGCAAGGCGGTCAGCGCCCTTCGGGCGGATAGTCGCCGAGCGAGAGAACCCGCGGGTGATCCGCTTCGGCGGGGTCCCGCAGCTCGACCGCTGGAGCGCCAAGGGAGGGAGGGCCTGGCCCAGTTCAATCTCGCCTGCGACAGCTGAGAGCTGTTGCGCGGCCTGCCTGGCCAAGCGCCTCTCACGTCGCTCGAGACCCGGCATCGATCGCTCAGGCGTCGCGGGTCCAGCTCACCCGGATCAGGTAGCTCTCCTCGTCGTAGTGAAAATCGAGGTCGCCTTCGTAGGCGCGATGCAACGCCTCACCGATCCGACGCGGCAGATGAATGTCGGTCGTGGTGATCACGATGCCGGACGGCTGCTCCTCGATCGCCATGATCCGGTTCATCGGATGGAGACCCTTCTCCAGCTCCTCCTGATAGCGGGCGAGGCCAAGGATCTCATCCTTGTGCGCGGCAACGAAGCTGCCCGAGACCGTCACGGTGCCGGCAGGGTAGCGGTCGTTGCTGCGGCGACAGGCCGGACAGAGCTCCCGATAGGCGGGCGCGGGCGGCTCCGACCACTGCCAGCGCCCATCCTGGTAGACGGCGGCGCACTGCGGGCAGACCGTCGGCTCGCGCAGTTTCGCCCGGCTCTGATAGGGGTCGTGGACGCGCTCCTGAATGAGCCGGTCACGTCGTTGCTGCCCTGCTCCCTTGCCCATCTGGCTCATCGCCGGCTCCATCCGCTGCCTTGTGCCTCGGCCGACCCCGTCTGCCGCAGCTCGATTTCGATGAATCGCAGCGCGCGCCAGCGCAGGGCCGCGAACGAGGCGAATTTGGCAGGCTCATCAATTCGCGACCATTGATCTGGGTCAAGGCTTGCCAAGGTCCACCCGGTTCAGCTTTGTTCTTACGAAGTTCTCGGTCACGGAGGTGCCATGATCGGCGAGGAAGAGGCGTCGGCCGAGGTGCGCTCGCTTCGGATCGAGCCGGGTGGCCTCGAGGGCCTGCTGGGCCTGCCGCCCGAAGCGCGCGCTCTGATCCTGTTCGCCCACGGCAGCGGCAGCGGTCGCCTCAGCCCGCGCAACAACTACGTCGCGGCGGCGCTGCGCCGGGCCGGGCTCGCCACTCTGCTGTTCGACCTGTTGACCGAGCGCGAGGCGGCGGAGCGCAGGAACGTCTTCGACATCGAGCTGCTGGCCGAGCGCCTGCTCACCGCAACCCGTTGGACGCATGAGCAGGCCGCGACGAGAGACCTCCCGCTCGGCTACTTCGGCGCCAGCACCGGTGCCGCGGCCGCGCTGGTCGCGGCGGCCGGATCCGAGCTCGCAATCGGCGCGATCGTCTCGCGCGGCGGCCGCCCGGACATGGCGGGTCCGGCGCTCCGCGAGGTCCGCGCGCCAACCCTTCTGATCGTCGGCGGCGACGACGTTCAGGTGCTGGCTCTGAACCGGGCCGCGCTGGCCGAGCTGGGCTGCGCCAAGAAACTCGAGATCGTGCCTGGGGCCAGCCACCTGTTCGAGGAGCTCGGCGCGCTCGATGCCGTGATCGATCTGGCGTGTCGATGGTTCTCGGATCATCTTCTTTCAAACGGGGTCGACGCGTGATGTTCGAGATGTTCACGCAGCGCAACACCTTCGCCAATCGGACCGAGGCCGGGCGGCGCCTCGCCGATCAGCTGCTCCGCTTCAAGGGCGAGCGGCCGGTGGTGCTGGCCCTGCCGCGGGGCGGCGTGCCGGTCGGCTTCGAGATTGCTAAGGCGATCGGCGCGCCCCTGGATCTGGTCCTCGTGCGCAAGATCGGCGCGCCGTTTCAGCCCGAGCTCGCGGTCGGCGCGGTGGTCGACGGCAGCCGTCCCGAAACCGTGCTCAACCAGAACCTGATCGAGGAGTTCGGGATTCCGGCAAGCTACCTCGAGAGCGAAAGCGCCCGCCAGCTCGAGGAGATCGAGCGCCGCCGCAAGCTCTATCTGGCGGGCCGGGAGCGGGCCGACGTCGAAGGACGCACCGCGATCGTGGTCGACGATGGCATCGCCACCGGGGCCACCATGGAGGCAGCGCTGCACGCCACGCGCCGCGCGAAACCGAAGCGCCTGGTTCTGGCCGTGCCGGTCGCGCCGCCAGATAGCATCGAGCGCCTGCGGCCTGAGGTCGATGAGGTGGTCTGCCTGGCGACGCCCCGTTACTTCGGCGCGATCGGCGCATTCTATGCCGATTTCCGCCAGCTGACCGATGACGACGTGATCCGGCTGCTGGAGGAAGCGGCGAGCGCGTCCAGCTCTCAGGAGCCCTCTGCGCCATTGTAAGTTGCCCGGCTTTCGGCTTCACATCGCCGCCAATGCGAACGCGCCGTCAGCGCAGCACGGGGGAGTGAGCCATGGTGGTCGACGCTAAGGTGCTCGAAAGCGCGCGCGAGAAGCTGTATACCGCCGTGCTGTCCGATGTCCTGGACACGCTCGGCTATCGCCATCAGGCGTTACCGCCGCGCATCCGGCCGCTGGACGAGGATCTGGTCCTGGTCGGGCGCGCCCGGACGGGGTTGTACCGCGATGTCTATCACCTCCCGTCGGGGCACAACCCCTACGAGCTGGAGATCGCCCTGATCGACGATCTGAAGCCGGGCGACGTCCCGGTGCTCGGTTGCGGCACGTCCGGCCGGATCGCACCCTGGGGAGAGCTCTTGAGCACCGCGAGCCGGGCGCGCGGCGCTCATGGTTGCGTCACCGACGGCCTCGTGCGTGACATCAAGGCGATCCGGGCGCTCGGGTTCCCGGTCTTCCACGGCGGCATCGGCCCGCTCGATTCCAAGGCCCGGGGCGAGGTCTGCGCGATCGACGTGCCGATCGAGTGCGCAGGCGTCACAGTCAACCCCGGGGATCTGGTCTTCGGCGACGCCGATGGCGTGATCGTGGTGCCGCAGCCGATCGTTAAGCAAGCGCTTACTCTGGCGCTCGAGAAAGTCGAGGGGGAAGATCGGACCCGCACGGAGCTGCAGCAAGGCGCGCGGCTCGCCGACGTTTTCAAGAAATACGGCGTGCTCTGAGCGAGCTACACCCCGCTGATCATCAATGGAGCGATCATGACCGACCTCGCCACGATGTTGGGCTACGATGCCAGCGCCCGCATCCTGATCCCGCACATCGACGACGTCGCCGTTTGCCACGGCGCCAATCGAGCCTTCGTCGAGCTTTCCGGAAAGGGCTTCGTCACCACGGGGTCGGTCATGGTGCCCTGCCCCTGGTTCCCGGAGATCGTCGATCTGGCAAAGGAGCAGCCGGAGCTTGACCTCGGTGTGCATCTCACGATCACCAGCGAGTCCCGCGCCTGTCGCTGGCGGCCGATCTCGACCGCCGCCCGCACCTCCGGCCTGATCGACGACGACGGTTACATGTGGCCGGACGTGCCGGCGGTGCGCCGCCATGCCCGCCGCTCGGCGGTCGAGGCCGAATTCCGCGCCCAGATCGAGACCGCCCTCGCAGCGGGGCTCGATGTCACCCACCTCGACACGCACATGGGCGCCGCCGCAGCGCCGGAATTCGTCGAGCTGTACGTGGCCCTCGGGCACGAGTATCGCCTGCCGATCCTCCTGCCGCGGCAGAGCATCGCCTACAGCGGGGTGCTCGACATGGGGCCGCTCGATCCGACCTTCTATCGAGGACTGATCGAGGAGCTCATCAACGACAAAGTGCCGCTGATCGACAGCTTCGCCATGGGGCTCGCGATGCGACAGCACACCTGCGATCAGGCCTATCGGCACATGGTCCAGCGGGCCGAACCCGGCGTCACGTTCCTCTCGCTCCACTGCAGCACGCCCGGCGAGGTCGAGCGCCTGCATCCGAGCGACGCGGCCTGGCGGGTCGCCGAGTGTCAACTGTTCGAAGACCCGGACTTTCTCGGCTGGGTCGCCGGGCAGGAGGTCTCTCTGATCGGCTTTCGGCTGATCCGCGCGACTTACCGGAGCTGGCTCGCGAATGCCTGAGCGCCGGGGTCTCATGCGATGCTGCAATGCAGCCATGTCAATCCCGTGCTGGTAGAGCTGGCTTGCAATACTTAAATCACTTGTGTTTTGCGCCGCGCCGGCCTGGGAATTGCTTCAATGTCTTCGGTATCTGCGAGCGAACTCGGGGTTGCTGCGCCGGCAGCAACCGCAACGCCCCTGATCGGCGCCGGCCTCGGTCTCGGCGCCCTGGCTTTCGCGCTGTTCACCGTCATGGACACGCTGATCAAATGGCTGAGCGCTGGCTATCCGGTCCATGAGCTGGTCTTTTTCAACGCTCTGTTCGCGCTGATTCCGGTAACCGTTACCACTTTGCGGCGGGGCGGCATCGAGCGGCTGCGCACGCGGCGACTGCGCCTCCACGTGTTGCGGGGCCTCTGCGGCATGTGCGGCGGCTTCCTCGCCTTCTACGCCTACAGCCTGCTGCCGCTGGCCGATGCTTATTCGATCATCTTCGCCACGCCGCTCTTGATCACGGCGCTCTCGGTGCCGGTGCTCGGTGAGAGCGTCGGCTGGCGCCGCTGGTCTGCAGTCGCGGTCGGCTTCCTCGGCGTCCTGATCATGTTGCGGCCCGGTATGGCGCCAATCGGGCCAGGCTCGATCGCCGCGCTCGGGGCAGCCTGCTGCTCGGCCTCTGCGATCCTCATGGTGCGCAAGCTCAGCGCCACCGAGTCGACCGCCAGCATTGCGCTCTACAGCAACCTCACCGTCGTGCTGGTCATGGGCGCGATGCTGTCGGTCAAAGTCGTCGTGCCGAGCTTCGGAGACCTGCTGCTGATGGCCGCCGCGGGACTGCTCGGCGGCACCGCACTCCTGACCCTGATCGCCGGCTATCGTCGCGCGCCGGCCGCCCTGGTCGCGCCGTTTCAGTACAGTCAGATGGTCTGGGCGATCCTGCTCGGCTTTGCGATCTGGGGTGATGCGCCCGATCCCGCCAAGCTGCTCGGCGCCGCCGTCGTCGCCTCGAGTGGCCTGTTCATCCTCTACCGCGAGACGGCTCTCGGCCGGCGTCCGACCGCATCACTGCACCCGAACGCGGCCGCTGCGAGCCGGCCCAGCTCAGGCTAGCGCGGCTTCAGGCCCAGAGCCGCACATGCTCCGGCGCTCGAACATCGCTCGGCCGCCGGAGCGGAACTCTCAATGTCGGATGTCGGTCATCATGCCTTCCCACCGAGCACTTAGTAGAGCTCGAGGTATTCATTCACTTCCCAATCGGTCACATGAGAATGGAAGCGAGCCAGCTCGAAACGCTTGACGGCGAGGAACACCTCGACGAAGGCTTCGCCGAGCATTTCCCGCATCGCGCTGTCCGCCTCGAGCGCGCCGAGCGCCGTATCCAGCGTCTGCGGAAACTTGGGCAGAGCCGGATTGTCCTCGCTCGTCGTGTCCCGCGCCTGGGCCCTTAGTTCAGCGTTCGCCCCGACGCCAAGCAGCCCGGCTGCGAGGGCCGCCGCCGCCAGCAGATAGGGATTGCTGGCGGCCGAGCCGGCACGCATCTCGAGGTGCGTATTGGCATCTGCCGTGGCCTTCACGCGGACCAGCGCCGAGCGGTCCTGCACGCCCCAGCTCACGTTCGATGGCGCGAAGGTATAGGGCTTGAGGCGGTGATAGCAGTTCGGCGTCGGGTTGATCAGCGGCATCATGGCCTCGGCATGCGCGAGCATGCCCTCGGCGAAGGACGCCCCGAGCGCCGAGAGCGTACCGTCCGCGGAGGCATCGTAGAAGGCGTTAGCACCTGTCTTGCGGTCGGCGAGACTGATGTGCAGGTGGCAGCCGCTGCCCGACAGGCCAGTGAAGGGCTTGGTCATGAAGCTTGCGATGTAGCCGTTGCGGTGCGCCAGCTCCTTCATGCCGTTCTTGAACGCGAACGCCTTGTCGGCGCCGGCGAGATTCACGCCCGGTCCGTAGACCGTCTCGTATTGCGAGCCTGCATATTCGCAGTTGTGGGTGACGACGTCGATGCCGCAGGCGCGCAGCGTCGGCACGAGCTCATCGAGAAACGGAACATATTGGTTCCGCACCGTATGGAAGATATGGATGCCCTCGTACAGTCGCTTCTTGGTTTCCGCCGACAGCAGGTAATATTCGTATTCGTGCCCGAGCACGACGTCATAGCCGAGCTCGTTGGCCTGCCGGACCAGCTCGGAGAATACCCAGCGCGGCGCCGATCGTTGCGGCGTTCCGTCGTATTCGTAGCCTAAGCAAACGACGCTCGCGGTCTTCTCCAGCCAGGGAATCGGGCGAAAGGAGTCCGGGTCCGGGAAGAGCGCCTGATCGGCATAGTTGCGCTGCGCATGAAGCCGGCTCGCGGGGACGACGTTCGAGGCCGTGTCCAGGCCCTGGACGCCGCCGTAAAAGTTCAGGCCACGACGGGCATAGGCGTCCACCTTGTCGAGCGGCACGGTCTTCGAGCGCGAGATGCCGTGCATGTCCGGCAGCTCGAAGCGCAGATATTCTGTGCCGTGCTCTTCGAGCTTGGCCCTGAGCTTTGTCGCCTGCTCGTCTCGATCGATCACGTCTCACCCCCAAAGCTGGGCGGAGCCGGCGGGGCCGACGGGCTGCCCGTCGACCCCGCGATTTGCCCGTATGTGGCACACGGGGGCCGGAGCCCACGCTCCCGGTCTTAAGGCGCCGGGATGTAGGTCGGATCGACGCCTTCGGCGAGAAACAGCTTGTCGTCCTTCACGCCGATCATGGCCACAGTCTTTGACGGAACGCGCACACCCTTAGGGTAGGAAATCGTGCCGGTGACGCCAGCATAGCCGCTCGTCGCGGCGATCGCGTCACGAATCGCCTTCGGGTCCTCCGATCCAGCGCGCCTGATCGCATCGGCGATCAGCCCCACCGTGTCGTAGCCGAGCGCCGCGAAGGCGTTCTCCGGCTCGGTGCCGTAGGCGGCCTTGTAGTCGGCATAGAACTTCTGGATCGCCGGCGTCGAGTCCGGGGCCATGTAGGCATGGGTCGAGTAGTAGACGTTGTTCGCGGCGTCGCCGCCAACGCTGAGAAGGAGCGGCGTATCGTAGCCGTCGCCGCCGACGATCGGCTCCACGACGCCGGCTTGGCGCATCTGCTTCACCACCAGCCCGATGTCGTCCGGCATCGCCGACACGTAGACCACGTCCGGCTTGGTCGACATCGCCTTCAGCTTGGTGATCTGCGCCGTGAAGGAAGTGTCGCCGCTCTTGTAGTCGTCGCGGCCGATGATCTTACCGCCGTCATGGGTGAAGGCCTCGTCGAAATACTTCGCGAGCAGCGTCGTATATTCGGTCGAGTTGTCGCGCAGCAGGAACACCTTGCTGCCGTCGAGCTTGCTCTTGACGAAATCGGCTCCGGCCGCCGCCTGCACGTTGTCGCCAAAGCAGGCAAGGAAGATCATGTCGCCGATCTGGTCAGGCAGCTTCGGCGAGGTGGCGCCGGGCGTCACGAACGGAATGCCCGCCTGCTGGAAGATCGGCCCCGCCGCCAGCACCGAGTCGGAATCGGTGAAGCCCATCGCGACCGGCACGTGGTCCTGGTTGATCAACTGGCTGGCCGTCGAGGCGACCACGGTCGGGTCGGTCTTGGTGTCGTAGATGACCAGCTCGAGCTTTTTGCCGTTCACGCCGCGCGCGTCGTTGATCTCCTTCACCTTCAGCTTGGCGCCGTTCAGCGCCGGCGCGTCGAGCGACGAAAGCGCGCCGGTGACGTTGAACGGTGCGCCGATCTTGATCGTGTCCTGCGCCGAAGCGCCGGTCGCAGCGACGAGACCGGCCGCCAGGACCAGTCCCGCTTGACCCCATTTCGGGAACTTCATTGCACTCTCCTCTCCCTGTTGATCGCGCTGCTAGAGAATCCGAGCGTCAGTTCGCGATCACCCATGATGCCGCTCGGACGAAAGATCATGACCAGGATGAATATAAGGCCGAGGACGATCTGCGCCGCCCCGTAAAGCGGCGGCACCGCGACCGAGCCGAGATGGATCCCCCGCTCGAGGTTGCGCAGCACCTCGCTGAGCAAGGTGACGACGACGACGCCGACCACGGCTCCGCTCAGGCTCTGCATGCCGCCGATGACGAGCATGCTGATCAGCGTGAAGGTATAGGCCAGGTAGAAGCTCGCTGGCGAGAATGATCCGAGATAGTGACCGTAGAGCGAGCCGCCGACGCCGGCGAAGAACGCGCCGAGCATGAACGCCCGAAAGCCGCGTCCTCAGCACCGAAATCCCGACCGCCTGCGCCGCGACCGTATCCTCGCGTACCGAGCGATAGCGCCTGCCGGCCGGAGAATAGACGACGCGGGCGAGGACGACCAGGGTCAGGGTGAGCCAGCCGACCGCCCAGGCGAGCGTCGTCTCGAGCGGCACGCCGGTGAAGGTGCGCGCACCCCGGGTGAAGGCCACCGCGTTGATCAGAACCACGTTGACGATGATCAGGAAGCCGAGCGTCGCGACCGCGACGAAGTAGCCGGAAAGACGCATCAGCGGCGCGCCGACGACAAAGGCGAGGACGACGCAGATCAGACCGGCCACCACCGTCGCCGGCAGGAAAGAGAGCGTGATCGACGCCAGCCAGTGCGGCAGGTCGGGCAGGTAGGCATGCTTCGCCGCCGCCGGCAACGACAGGATGCCCGAGGCATAGGCGCCGACGGCGACGAAGCCGACGTGGCCGAGCGAGAAGACGCCGGTGAAGCCGTTGGCGATGCTGAGCGACGAGACCAGAATCGCGTTGATGCACATCACGATGATGACGCGCACGTAGTAGTCGTTGAGGGCATGGGGCGTCGCCCAGGTCGCGAGGCCGATCAGCGCGAGCCCGAGGATCGCCCAGGCGGCTGCAGCCGCGCGCATCAAAGCTTCACCTCCTGCGTGCGGTTGAGGAGGCCGTTCGGCCGGAACAGCAGGAAGGCGATCAGCAGCGCGAAGACGATGGCATCGCGGTAGGGCGAGACGAACGACGGCAGGAAGGCGACGATGAAGATCTCGAGCCCGCCGAGCACGAAGCCGCCGAGAACGGCCCCGGCGATCGAGCCGAAGCCGCCGATGATCGCCGCAACGAAGGCCTTGAGGAGCGGCGCGAAACCCATGTGAGGCTCGACGATGCCCGCCTGCGCGGCCCAGAGCACGCCGGCGAGCCCGGCAAAGCCGGAGGCGATCGCGAAGGCGACCACGATCAGCCGGTTGACGTCGAGGCCGACGAGCTGCGCAGCGCCCAGGTCCTCCGCCGCCGCCCGCATGCCGAGACCGGCATCGGTCCGGGTCACGAACCACCCGAGAAAAGCGAGCGCGACGCCGGTGAGCACGACGGTGACCACATTGATCTCGGTGAAGGTGATCTGGCCATCATAATACTGGATCGCGCTGTTCATCCAGTCCGGAAGGGGGAAGTTCCGGGGCGAGCTCGTGAACAGCAGGATTCCGAGGTTCTCCAGGATGTAGGTGACGGCGAGGCTGGTGAGCAGCAGGGTCACGTCGGGCGCGCCCCGGACCGGCCGGTAGGCCGTCCGCTCGACGATGACGCCGGCGAGCGCGCCGGCCGCCACGCCGCCGAGCGCGGCGATCCAGAACGGGGCGCCAACCGCGCCGATGCCGAGCGTGGCGAAGGCGCCGACCATCATCATGTCGCCGTGCGCGAAATTGGTCATCCGCAGGATGCCGAAGACCATCGAAAGCCCGATCGCGACCAGCGCGTAGAGGCTGCCGAGCGCTATGGCGTTGATGATCTGCTGGGCGATGTACAGATCGAGGCTCACTGCCGCGCCCCGAGATAGGCGGCGGCGACCGCCTCGTAGTTCGCCTTCAGCTCGGCCGCCCGGCCGGAAATGCTGACCGCGCCGGTCGTCAGCACATAGGCGCGATCCGCCAGATCGAGGGCAAGCGCCATGTTCTGCTCGACCACGAGCATGGCGACGCCCGCCTCCTTCAGCTCGGCGAGCGTGCGGAAGATCGCCTGGACGACGATCGGCGCAATGCCAAGCGAGGGCTCGTCGAGGAGCAGCAGCGTCGGCCGCGCCATCATGGCCCGGGCGAGCGCCAGCATCTGCTGCTCGCCGCCGGAGAGCGTGCCCGCCGGCTGATGCATGCGCTCCCGCAGGACCGGAAAGAGCTCGTACATGCGCTCCCGCTCGGCGGGAAGTGAGGCGCGATCGGCGCAGGCGGCAGCGCCGAGCCTCAAATTCTCCGCAACGGTCAAGCCGCCGAACACCCGCCGCCCCTCGGGGCAATGGGCGATCCCGAGCCGCACGATCCGAGAGGGCGGCAGCCGGTCGATGCGCTCGCCCGCGAAGCGGATCGCCCCGCGCCGGGGCCGGATCAACCCCGATATCGTGCGCAGCGTCGTGCTCTTGCCGGCCCCATTGGCGCCGAGCAGAGCGACCACCTCGCCCTCGCCGACCGTGAGGTCGATGCCTTTGACCGCGGCGACCGAGCCGTAGGCGACCTCGAGGGCTTCGATCGCCAGCAGCGGCCGGCCGGCCGTATCGCTCCGTGCCGCCGCCGCTCTCGCCTCAGGCCTGGCCAAGATAGACCTCCCGCACGCGCGGACTGCTTTGCACCTCAGAAGGGGTGCCCTCGAAGATGAGCTCGCCGTGGGCCAGTACCTGGATGCGCTCGCAGAGGTTCATGATCAGCTCCATGTCGTGCTCGACCACGATCACGGCGAGGCGGTAGCGATGGCGTACCTCGTCGATCAGCGCGAGAAGCGCCCGGGTCGCCGCGGCATCCATCCCCGCCGCCGGCTCATCCAGCATCAGAAGCCGCGGCCGGGTCGCGAGTGCCCGCGCCAGCTCGAGCCGCCGCTGGTCGCCGTAGGGCAGATCACGCGCCCGGTGATCGGCGCGCCCCGCGAGGCCGATCAGGTCGAGGAGCTCGGCCGTGATCGCCTCGACCGCCTTCCCCATGCGCCTAAGACGCGGCGTGCCGAGGATCGCGTCGAGCATCGAGGAGTGATGGCGCAGCTGCGCCGCGGCGCGCACGTTCTCCGCCACGCTCAGGCTCGGGAAGAGCCGCGTCCCCTGAAACGTCCGCGCGATGCCGAGGCGCACGATGTCGGCCGCGGCGAGCCGCTCGATCGGCCGGCCGTCGAACCGGATCGCGCCCCGGTCGGGGCGCAGAAAGCCGCTCACGACATTGAAAAACGTGGTCTTGCCCGAGCCGTTCGGGCCGATGACGCCGACGATCTCGCCCGTGCGGATGCCGATCTCGTGATTCTTGAGCGCGACCAGGCTGCGGAAGGATTTGGTCAGGCCGCTCGTCGTCAGCAGCGGCGCCCCGCCGCGACCCGTATCGATCGCCGCCAATTTGCCTCCCATCGCTCCCGGCGCAGATCGCCCCCGAGGTTTCCATCGGCGGGCCGCCCGAGTCAAACAGGCATTGCCGATGCCGATCGCACTCCTCTGCGGCTTGCGCCCCGCGAAAGGCGAGCTCAGCCCCGATCGCGCCAGGTTTTCTCGGCCAGAACCACGGAGGTCTCAATCTGGCGCTCGGGCACCGACCAGTAACGGCGCAGCAGGAGCGGCACCTCCTCGCGCGGGACCATCTCAAGATCCCGATCGGTGCAGGGACGGATCAGGTCAGCCATCGATGAGCGGGCTCCGAGCGCCGCCGTCAGGAAGAACGCCGCCGTCGCCCGTGACGGCTGTCCTGCCCCGCCCCGTCATGGCCCGCCGTTCTTTGCCGGGCCGGCCTTGCCCCCGCTTGCACAGGACGCAGGGAACCGCGCGGGTCATGAGCGCGGCTCGGACGCGAGCGTGAAAGCACGCTCCTCGCCCTTTGCTTCGTCGACCACGACGATGCGACCATTGTCGCTCGCCTGCAGCTGCTCGTTCGCGTTCAAGAGCTCGATGCCATAGACCGTGCCGTCCGGCGCCAGGTCGATGTTGAGCTCGTCACTGACGCCGATCGTTTCCACCTGCTCGGTCTTCTCGCGCAGGCGGATGTAGGCGACGTTGTAACGCGGATCGTAGGTCAGCTTCATCGGCGCCCTCCTTCGAGCATCAAAAGTATTTCACGACGACCGTGATTACCAGCCAGTCGCTGCCTTCTTCCACCGCGAAGGCCTCGATCTGCTTGGTCCGATAGCGCCGGCCGCGCCAGTCCCCGGCGAACCGCGAAGTTCCGCAGAGCCGAGGCCGTGGCATGTACGCCTACACCATCGGCTTGGCCTTCACCGCCGGTTTGCCCTCAACCCAGCCAAGAAGGACACCGCTCGCGTATCTCAACCGCAGAAGGCGGCCTGACCTTGCGCTCCCGAGCGGCACTGTCAGGCGGTTAATCTCCCTGTCAGAGAATTCTTCAGAGGTGAAATCTTGAGATACTCTATCCGTCGGCCCATTCGAAAGGCGGGTAGTTCCGTTCGTCATAGGTCCTCTTGATCTCGACGACTAGGCTATCAAAAGACAGCAGTTTGCGGTCGCTAGGTCGTCCCGCTTTGGGTGGAGTTTCTGAGACGTCGAAAAAGGTCACGTCGCCGCGGTTCGGACCTTCGATCTCGTAGAGACCGATGAATATGCGTTCAAACAAAAACGCCGAATCGCTAGGCTTGTCACGCCCGCTTCGCAGACGAAAGATCCTCACCGCCTGACCGAAGCTGGATGGTTCACGTTTGGATGCATCGTTGCAGCTATCGACAGGCAAGAACACGACTGCAACCATCACCGCATAGGGCTGCCGCTCATGATAGTCGTGGGCCTCCGCCCGCAGCTCGTTGTCGATTCGCGTATAGTTCTTCGTATATCGATTGCTCTTTGCGTCTCTGAAGTTCAGAGTTTTTATGGAAACGCCCAGCCCAAGGCCTATTTCCGGTTTGCTGTAGTTGACGTCGAGCTTCTTGAAGCCTTTGGCTGTCCGAGCCCTGGAACTCTTGCCCTTTCCCCTGTTCGTCCGGCGTAATTCCCTCAAAGTCGCGCCTCAGACCGTTCGCAATCCTTGTGGCCAAGAGTCTCGAAAGTCGCTCCGCGTAGTTCTTTTTCTGCGCCTGAGAGACGACAGAGAATCGGTCGGGCAACTGGTCGAGCTCGCTACGGATCGAACTTCGAAAAGCTCTCATGTCGTATCTCGCCCACGAATGTCGCATCCATACAACTGACAGTAGGGCAGTGAGGCGAGATAGACAATTCGAAATCGCGACCGTGACCCGGCGGCCGCTCTAGTCCATCAATCGGGACAGGATGGCGCCGAGCTTCACGTCGTCCTCAGCTTCGCATTCCCAGATCGTGATGGCGTGGAAGCCAACCTTCTTGAGAGCCTCTTCAGAGCGCCGGTCTCGCTCCTGGTTTGCTGCAAACTTACTCAGCCAGAATTCGCGATTCCTCTTCGGAACCGTCGCGCGTTTGCACCCTTCATGGTGATGCCAGAAGCAGCCGTGTACGAATATAGCCCAGCGCTGCTTGCGATTGGCGATGTCAGGATTGCCGGGAAGATCCCTGTTGTGGACCCGAAAGCGCTTACCGAGGCGGTGGAGTTCGCGGCGGACGATCAGCTCCGGTTTGGTCCGTCGCTGTGGGATGAGCGCTAGTCGCGCCGACGTCTCTGGGTCCACGATCAGACCCGCCGTCGCCTTCCTCCCAGAGCGCACATTCATGATTCTTCATTCGATTCAGATGAACCTCGACGGCTTCAAGGAAGCCCTTCGGAAATCTCAGACGAGAGTTCTTTGCCCTCGCCAGCAATCCTGCCGGTGGCCTTCGTTGAGAGGAGGTCGCCGGGAAACCTGAGGAACCGGTGCAGAGGAATGCCTGCCCCGCATACCGGCCAAGTTGAGACGGAAGCCACGTATTGGTCCCGTCCGTCGCTCCATGCCGCGCGCGGCCACGGCTTGGAACGCGCAAGCGGTACGTCCTCGTCAGCATCGTAATGGCTTGGGTGGCACAGTCGCAAGCCTATCCAGCGGGCCACGTCCACAGTCACCGCGTTGCCGACCAATTTCCAACGATAACCTGGCTTGACGACACGCTCGGACGGTTTGGTCCAATCGACTTCGAACCCTGCATGCGTTCGGCGTCCCGAAGGTCGGGCTTCACGATCTCTCTGCTGGGCATCAGGATAGCCGGCGGAGAGGGAATCCCGACCGTCGACCCACCCTTCAACGTCGGCACAGAATCAACGGCCCAACCTAGGCCGCGCGTTCCCTCGGTCCAATAGAAGCCGCAGGCCATTGTGAGCGGCTCTGGATGGGGTTCGGGCGGCACGGCATCGTCGGCGAGGATGATCGAACGCGGATCACCTTCGAGGGCGGCGACCAGAAATACCCGCGCTCGGCGCTGGGGCAGCCCGAACGCCCGCGAGTTGACCACGCGGTATGCCCACCGATAACCAAGCCCTTTCAACTCGTCGACGATCACGGCGAGTGCGCGCCCCTTGGCCAACTGGAGCATGAACGGCACATTCTCAAGCACAAGCCAGGGTACAGCGTGTCGTCGCAGGAGATCGAAGACAGCGCCGATCAGACCGGAGTTCCGGCCCGTGATACCGGCGGTACGCCCCGCCTGACTCAGATCCTGGCATGGAAAGCCGGCCACGACGAGATCGGTGTTGTATGGCAACTGCGGCAGAGTCCGGATATCACCATGCCGCTCGACTTCCGGGAACCGCGCATCGAGGACCGCATTCGCCCCCGGATCGTTCTCGCAGAGCAGGAGCGTTTCCTGGCCTGCTAAGCTCAGACCCCTTTCGAAGCCACCGATACCCGCGAACAGGCCTGCGACCTTCATGGGTGGTTTTGCCAAGTTCACGTCGATGGTCAGCTGGCTTGGCCAGTCCCTCCGCGGTTCGACATCCGAAAAGAGGTCGAGCTGGCCGCTCGCGGAAGTCCGCTTCGTTCCGTTGACCGGCTGGGGATACGTCATCTTTTCTGATCGTAGCTGGTGACAGCCTGAGGATAGTCGATTTCGATCGCTCAATCATCAGTGAAAGTGTGTGGCACGAATTCGCTTGCCCTCTGTCGCGTGAACGGCGCATCGGGGCGATTGGGGCGAGAAAATCAGGGAGCAACGCGCGCGAGCGATCTGGTCAACGAGGCGTAGGGCTTCACGCCCGACGAGGTGGATCTGATGTGGGCCAGCGCCCCGCCCCGTATGCCGCTCAGCCCGGACTTCCGGGAACGATCCCAAACCCAGCCCGACGACCATGCCGCCACGTAGGTGCCCACCCGATCCGGTGTCCCACCGCGGGTATCCGCCCCGGCCGGTCGACCGCTCGCCGCTCCGTCAGTTCCCTGCCCCGGTGCTCCTCGCCGGCCCACCCTCGCTCTTGCGGGGCCCCCCGCCACGACACCATCCCGGCGTTTGCCCAATTTCCCACCGCGGCTCCGCCCATTGCTTGACCACCCGCTGCTTGCAAACCGTCCGGCCGGCAGACTGCCCGGCGGCTGCGCCGCCTTTGGTTTGGAGCCGCGCGCCGCACGGATTCCCACCATGACATATCCGCAATTCTGCCGGCCCAACCCTTACCGAATGGTTAACGCGCTTGGCATCAGCCGGCGCGCAAGACCGGACGCGCTCCGGCGCCGCGGCGGGGTCGCCCCGGTGTGATCTCCATGCGTCTCCATCGGACAGGGATGCTACAGGGGTGTGCGTTTCGGGCGTGATTTATGCACTACTGGCATGATATTGTGACGCGACTGGCGTGCCTGGAAAATGTGTTTTGCCTCTTCAACCGATGATTTCGGCATATCGAATTACATCAAGTAAAACCAGATTGATCCCCGGATCAATCGGGTTGATCGCGCTGGAGACAAGTACAACAGGCTACAGTTCTGGCGCATTGAAGATGAGACCTGGCGCATATATGCGCCAAGGGTGGCGCATCGACAATCAATCTTCAAGTATTTATGGGCATCAGTTCTGCGGGCGGACTTGAATGGCAGGATGGTTTGATTCGACAGGATTGGTGAGGCGGGATCAGGTGTAAGGATCGGCGGCGTCGCGCAGGCCGTCGCCGAAGAAATTGAAGGCGAGCACGATCAGGATGACGGGGACCACCGGCAGCATCAGCCAGGGGTAGAGGGCGACCACGTTGATGTTCTGCGCCTCGGTCAGCAGCACGCCCCAGCTGGTGATCGGCGGGCGCAGGCCCAGGCCCAGGAAGGAGAGCGCGGTCTCGCCCAGGATCATCGAGGGGATCGAGATGGTCGCCGAGGCGATCAGGTGGCTCATGAAGGACGGCACCAGGTGGCGGAGGATGATCCGCTGCGGGCGGGCGCCCATGAGCATCGCCGCGATCGCGAAGTCCTCCTCGCGCAGCGCCAGGATCTTCGAGCGGACCGCGCGCGCGAGGCCGGTCCAGTCGATCAGGCCCAGGATCAGCGTGATGCCGAAGTAGACCCAGAGCGGGTCCCAGGTGATCGGCAGCGCGGCCGAGAGCGCCATCCAGAGCGGCAGCTCGGGGAAGCAGCGGATCACCTCGATGATCCGCTGGACCACGGCATCGACCCAGCCGCTGTAATAACCGGACAGGCCGCCCAGAATGATGCCCAGGGTGAAGCTGATCGAGATCCCCACCAGGCCCACGGTCAGCGAGATGCGGGCGCCGTAGGTGATCCGCGAGAACAGGTCACGCCCGAGACGATCGGTGCCGAGCAGAAACAGCGTGCCGTCCTGGGCCGGGCAGACGAAGTGAAAGCGGGCGGGGATGAAGCCCCAGAATTTGTACGGGTCGCCCGAGCAGAAGAAGCGCAGCTTGTGGATCTTGGAGAGATCGGGGCTGTACTCGCGCTTGAGATTCTCCATATTGAGCTTGAAGCTGAAGCCGTAGACGAACGGGCCGACCAGAGCGCCGTCATGGAACAGATGCAGGGACTGGGGCGGGAAGTGGATGAAGTCGGCGTGGCGGGTGTCCAGGTTATAAGGCGCAATCCATTCCGAGATCAGGATCGAGCCGTAGTTGAACAGAAGAAACCAGGCGGCGACGACGGCCACTCGATGGCGGCGGAACTTCCACCACATGAGCTGCCATTGGGAGGCGGTGTAGAAGCGCTCCTGCTCCGGGGTCAGCCGCTCGGCTTCGACCGGATCGAACGGCTCGGGGTTGACGTAGTGCAGGCTCATCGGGTCTGGCCGCCGCCGAAGCGGATGCGCGGATCGAGCACCGCCAGCGCCAGGTCCGAGACCAGGATGCCGACCACGGTCAAGCACGCCAGCAGCATCAGGAAGGAGCCGGCGAGGTACATGTCCTGGGTCTGCAGGGCGCGCAGCAGCATTGGCCCTTCGGTCGGCAGCGAGAGCACGATCGAGACCACCGCGGCGCCCGAGATGATGGAGGGCAGTAGCGTGCCGATGTCGGCGATGAACGGGTTGATCGCCATCCGCAAGGGGTACTTGCAGAGCGCCTTGAAGGGGTGCAGCCCCTTGGCCTTCGCGGTGACGACGTAAGGCTTCTGCAGCTCGTCCAGCAGATTGGCGCGCAGGCGGCGGATCATGCCGGCGGTGCCCGAGGTCCCGATCACGATCACCGGTACCCAGAGATGCGCCAGCACCGAGAAGAACTTGCCCCAGCTCATCGGCTGATCGAGGTAGTCGGGAGCCATCAGGCCGCCGATCGAGATGCCGAAGACGACGTTGGCAAAGTAGAGCAGGACCAGGGCGAGCAGGAAGTTGGGCGTCGCCAGCCCGAGGAAGCCGATCAAGGTGAGGACGTGGTCACCCACGCTGTACTTGTGGGTCGCGGAGTAGACGCCAATCGGGAACGACACCGCCCAGGTGAACAGGATGGTCGTGAACGAGACGATAAACGAGAGCAGCAGGCGGTCGCCGACCACCGCGCTGACCGGCATGTCGTACTCGAAGGAATAGCCGAAGTCGCCCCGGAACAGGCCGCCCAGCCAGACCAGATACTGCAGCCACCAGGGCTTATCGAGGCCGTAGATCTGGCGCAGATACTCGATCTTGTCGCCCTGGATGCGCTCGCCCTGGGCCTGCAGCTCGGCGATGTAGCTCGACAGATAGTCGCCGGGCGGCAGCTGAATGATCACGAAGGTGATAAAGCTGATCGCGAGCAGCGTCGGCACCATGATTAGCAGCCGATGGACGACGTAACGAAGCAAGCTCCGCCTCCCCCGATACGATGCGCGCACCCGTCGGGCGCCGATCTTGGCCCGCAAGGCTGCCGGATGCCAAGGGTAAAGGCGATATCGCGCCGCTGGCAAGTGCGCGATCGCACACGCCCTACCTTGCGGTTCGGGGCGGCCCGAGGTGGCTTGAATGCGGCTCCGCCAAGGTCGCCGCGGCCGGACCGCCGGCTCGGGTTCGTTCGGTTTTCGCGAGGCCAGGGCATCCGGCTTCGCCCTTGCACGCCGCGCTGTCCGCGCCGCGTGCGGGCGTGCTCCGCGCCGGGAAGCGGAGCGGCGCCGCGGCCGTCGGCTCAGGCTCGAAAGCCGGGTCTGCGAGTGCCGCTTCAGGTTCGTTCGGTCGCCGGGCGACGCATGTCGCTCGGGCCTGCGCCGCTCGGGTTTCGGTCATGGGCGCCGGGCGCGCCGCCCGCGGCTGGATCGACGAGAGGCAGGGCTCGGCCTGCAGCGCCTTCAGGGCCCGGAGCGCTCGCCAGAGCTCGGCCAGGACCGAGCCGCGGTAGCGCAAAGACGTGTCGAACACTCGGGCACCGTGGCCATCCCGGATCAGCGCGAGAGCGAGGTCGCCGGCGCCGCCATCGCGACCGAAGGCGCGCTGGTCGAGAATTTCGGCCTCGATTCGATCGACCCGTCGCATACGCCAGGCGGCCATGGCAACGCGCGCGGCGAGCTGCTCCTGGAGCGCGCCGGTCGGCTCGAGCTCTGCGGTAATCGCGGCGACGAACTCCTCGAACTCGGTTGGATCCTCGTCGTCGAGCAGGACCAGCCGTTCCGCCCGAAGGCCGTGCTTCAGGGCATTGCGGGCGGAGCGCGCCTTGCCCTCGGGCGTCTTGGGGCCCTGCGACCTGGCGCCGTTGATGCGGCTGGCGAGCGCGCGAGCGCTGTTTGCGGGAACGGCGCCGCGAGGTGCGCCCGCGCCTTGGCTGGACATGGCGGGTTTACTTGGCTGATGCGGGGAGGTGCGAGCGGGTGTGGTCGACCCGCGAGCGGCAGTCTAACCGATCATAGGAATCTTTTCAAGAAGACGCCGCGGCTGGGGGGAGATCCGAGGGCATGCTTCCCCCTCTCGCGCGAGCGACCCGCGCATGCGGCGCCAGTGATACCCTCAGCCGGCCCGCCTGGCCTCGAGGCAGATCGCGAGCACCGCGGCGCGGCAGAGCACCTCGGCGGGCCGACCGGTCGTCTTGCAGCCGAGCTCGGCCTGGAGCAGCGCGCCAAGTGCCGCCGCAGCCTGGCTTGCCGGCCAGCGCCGAAGCGCCGCCTTGAGGGCGGGCTTGCGTCGGAAATGGATCGGCGGCCGCAAGCCGTCGATCACCCGCTCGGGCGGCTCGCCCCGGTCGACCAGAAGGGCCAGCTGGTGCAGGCGAGCAACATGGTTGGCGAGTGCCCGCAGCAGGCGCACCGGCGCCTGGCCTTCGCCCAGCAGCCGGTTGAGGCAGCGTTCGACCTCGACCGGCTCGCCGAGGCTCGCCGCGTAGACCAGGTCATCGATCTCGAGAGCCGCGCTGTCGCCGACCACCGCCGCGACGTCGTCCAGCCTGACCCGACCCGGCTTCGGCGACGCCGACCCCTCCGCCGGCTCCAGGTAGAGAGCCAGCTTGGCGAGCTCGCTCCGAGTGACGCCCCGATCGGCGCCCAGATGCTCCATGAGATAGGCGCGCGCGTCAGGCTCGACCTGCAGACCGTGCTCGGCCAGAAGGCGCTCGATCAGATCGCCGAGGCTGCGACCCTCGTCCCGATAGCAGGGCAGCGCCGCCGCGTTGGGCGCCGCCTCGATCAGGCGGCGGAGCGACGAGCCCGGGCCAAGCTCGCCCGCATCGATCACGATCAAAGCTTCGAGCGTCTCGAGAGCGAGCAGCGCCCGGCAGGCCGCGGTCACCTGATCACTCGCCTGCTGCACCCGGACGACGCGCCGACCGCCGACCAGACAGAGTGCCCGCGCCTCGTCGGCGAGCCGCCCGGGCTCGTTCCGGACGGCATCGGCGCTCAACTCGCTGAGCCGGAAAGGGTCCTTCGGGTCGTCGAGAACCGTGCGAACCAGTTGCTCGGCGCGCTCGCGCACCAGGCCCTGGTCGGGGCCATAGACCAGCACCGTCGAGATGGCCGGATCCGGCTGGCGGAGGAAGCGTTCGACCTGATGCCCGCCGAGCTTCACGTTGGCTCCGGCTGGCGAGAGAAGTAGACCGCAAGCTGATTGCGGATGTCGTTGCCGAGTTCATCGGCGGCGCGCCGTTGCGCATCCTGCTGCGCGGTCAGCTCGCTGTAAGGGGCCGTGCTGGCATTGTAGCTCGCGATCCGACGGACGGTGCCGTGATAAATAACCTGCTGATTGTTCTGATCACGCAAGTCGAACTTTGCATCCAGGCTGAGGTCAAAGCGCGTGATCGTGTTGTCGAGCTGAATGCCCAGAGCGTTGATCGACTGGGTGAGGTGAATCTCGAGCACGTAGCGCGACGGCACCGACAGGCCCGTGGGGTTGAGCTTGTTCAGGAGACTGCTTTCGACCAGATAGCCGACCCGGTCGTTCAGGCCTGTGACCTCGATCGCCTCCAGCTCGCTCCGCACCCCGGTGTCGTCGACCTGCTTCAGCAGAGGGTGGAAGCCGCAGCCGGCGAGCATCGCGCCGAATGCCAGGAGCACCGTGCGCCGTGCCGGCAGCGCCATGGGCTCAGACCACCAGGTTGACGATCTTGTCGGGGACCACGATCACGCGCTTGAGCGGCCGGTCGCCGAGGCCACGGACCACGTTGGGCTCGGCCAGAGCCGCCCGCTCGGCGGTGGTGCGGTCGCTCCCGGTCGGCAGGGTGATCGTCGCCCGGAGCTTGCCGTTGACCTGGACCGCGATGATCACCTGGTCCTCGACCAGCCAGGCCGGATCGGCACTCGGCCAGACGGTGTCGGCCACCAGCACGGCGTGACCCAGGCGCTGCCAGAGCTCCTCGGCCAGATGCGGCACTATGGGCGCGAGCAGCAGGACGAGCGTCTCAAGCCCTTCGCGACGCAGCGCCGGCGCCGCCGGATCGTCGGTGGCGAAGGTCTCGATCCGGTTCGAAAGCTCGCGAATCAGGGCGACCGCCTTGTTGAAGTGGAAGCGATCGAGCTCCTCGGTGACCGACTGGATGGTCTTGTGAATCGCCCGTCTGAGCTCGGTCGCCGCGTCCGAGAGCGGCGCCGGCAGCGCCGCGCCGCTCGGTGCCAGGCTCTGCCGCTGCTCATCGAACATCCGCCACAGCCGGTTGAGGTAGCGCCAGGCACCGTCGATGCCGGCCTCGGTCCATTCCAGGTCGCGCTCGGGCGGGCTGTCCGAGAGCATGAACAGCCGCGCCGTGTCGGCGCCGTAGGCCTCGATCGTCGCAGTCGGATCGATGGTATTGCGCCGGGACTTGCTCATCTTCTCCGAGCGGCCGACGATCACGGGCCGGCCGTCGTCGAGCGCCCGCCAGCCGCCCTGCCCGTCCTCCGCCACCTGGTCCGGCTGCAGCCAGTTGCCGGCCTGGTCGCGGAAGGTCTTGTGGCAGACCATGCCCTGGGTGAACAGGCCCGCGAACGGCTCATCGAAGGCGAGGTAGCCGCAGCGTCTGAGCGCGCGCATGAAGAAGCGCGAATAGAGCAGATGCAGAACGGCATGCTCGACCCCGCCGATGTACTGATCGACCGGCATCCAGGTCTCGACCGCCGCGCGCTCGAACGGTGCCGCGGCGTGCGGCGAGCAAAAGCGAAGAAAATACCAGGAGCTTTCGACGAAGGTATCGAAGGTGTCGGTCTCGCGCTCGGCCGGCCGGCCGCAGCTCGGACAAGGCACGTGCTTCCATCTCGGGTGGCGGTCGAGAGGATTGCCGCGCTGGCCGATCTCGATGTCCTCCGGCAGCGTCACCGGCAGCTGCTCGCGCGGCACCGGAACGATGCCGCAGTAGGCACAGTGGATCACCGGGATCGGGCAGCCCCAGTAGCGCTGGCGCGAGACGCCCCAGTCGCGCAGCCGATAGGTGGTCTCGCCGCGCCCCACGCCGAGCTGCTCGAGGCGGCGGATCACCGCTCGCTTGGCGGAGGGGACGTCGAGCCCGTCGAGGAAGCTGGAGTTGATCAGCGTGCCGTCGCCCAGGTAGGCCTCGTCGGCGATCGCAAAGCGGGCCGCGTCCTCGCCCGGCGGCAGGACCACCGGGACGACCGGCCGGCCGTACTTGCGGGCAAACTCCAGGTCGCGCTGATCGTGCGCGGGGCAGCCGAAGATCGCCCCGGTGCCGTACTCCATGAGCACGAAATTGGCGACGTAGACTGGCAGCTCCTGATCCTCGACCAGGGGATTGCGGCAGCGCAGGCCCGTGTCGTAGCCGAGCTTCTCGGCCTGCTCGATCACCTCCTCGCTGGTGCCCAATTTGGCGCATTCGGCGATGAAGGCGTCAACGCCGGGGTCCCGCTCGGCCAGCTCGCGGCTCAGCGAATGATCCGGGGCGAGCGCCATGAAGCTTGCGCCGAACAGCGTGTCCGGGCGGGTCGTGAACACCTCGAGCGGCTGCTCGCGACCGATGATCGGAAAGCGGACCAGGGCGCCCTCGGAGCGCCCGATCCACTTCTCCTGCATCAGGCGGACCTTGTCCGGCCAGCGCTCGAGGTGATCGAGCGCGTCGAGCAGATCCTGACTGTATTCGGTGATTTTCAGGAACCATTGGGCGAGTTTGCGCCGTTCCACGACCGCGCCGGAGCGCCAGCCGCGGCCGTCGATCACCTGCTCGTTGGCGAGCACGGTCTGATCGAGCGGATCCCAGTTGACCCAGGATTCCTTGCGCTCGACCAGCCCCGCATCGAGGAAGTCCAGGAACATCGCCTGCTCGTGGCGATAGTAGTCCGGATCGCAGGTCGCCAGCTCGCGCGACCAGTCCAGCGACAGACCCATCGACTTGAGCTGCGCGCGCATCTCATCGATGTTGGCGTGGGTCCAGGCAGCCGGATGCACGCCCTTGGCCATGGCGGCGTTCTCGGCCGGCAGCCCGAAGGCGTCCCAGCCCATCGGGTGGAGGACGTCGTAGCCCCGCGCGCGCCGGTGGCGGGCGACCACGTCGCCAAGCGTGTAGTTGCGAACGTGCCCCATATGGATCCGGCCCGAGGGATAGGGAAACATCTCGAGCACGTAGTATTTCGGCCGACCCGGCTCGAGCGGCACCCTGAAGGTCGCGCGCTCGTCCCATGTCCGCTGCCATTTCGCCTCGATCTGCTTGAACGGATAGCGCACCATCGAGCCGATCACCTCCGCTGCCCGAAAGGCGCTCGTTTAGAAGACCTGGGCCGGATTTTCCAGTAGCAAGCCGCCGCGCCCTGGTGGCGGCCCCCCCGGGGCGACAGTCGCCTGCGCGGGCTCAGCTCGCAGCCGGGCCGAGCGCCGCCATGCGCAGCTCGCGGGCGCGGGTCAGAATGCTGTCCTCGATGCCGAGCGCCGTCTTCGGATCGACCGTGGCGTCCGCCCACGCCGCCATCGCTGCCGGTCTGGCGGAACACCGCGACCTTGACGCCGTCGGCGCGCAGCACGCGATCGAGGATATAGACGTTCAGCTTGAAGCGTTCGGTCGGTGTCTCGGGCGGCGAATACCAGTCGGTGATGATCACCCCGCCGAACGGATCGGCCTGGGCGAGCGGCAGGAAGTCGATCGTTTCCAGCGTCGCCCGCCACAGGTAGACGTTGACGCCAATGGTCGGCCCGCCACCACCAGAGCCGTCGGTGCCAGTCTTGGGCTTGTTGCTGAACAGGGTAATGCCGTCAGGATTGTCCTGAATATTGCCGTACTTCCTGGCAATCTTGTCCTTCTGGGTGTTCGAATACGCCTGTTGAGACGCCGGCGGCGCCTCGATGGTGGGCGGCGTCGAGCAGCCGGCAGCCAACAACACCGTCAACCCCAGCATGATCTTCGAGGCGTTTGCCAATGCCATCGGTCGTGCTCCTGCTCGCTACGCTCCCGCGGTCGGCTCGGGACCGTTCGAGGAGCCGCGGCGCGCGGTCGCCGTCACTCCTTGGGGCGGATCAGAAGTTGAGCTTGAGGCCCACCCGCCCGGCCGTCTTGGCATCGCCCTGCCGACCGTCCTCGGCGTAGGCGAGGTCGCCCTGCACGACCAGCCCAGGCACCAGCGTAAGCTGACTGCCCAGCGTGAACAAGCTGGTCCCCGCCGCGATCTCGCTGTCGACCAGGCTGTAGCTCACGCGCGCGTCGACCGGCCCCAGGCCGTAAGCGACCCCGGCCGTCATCCGGGTACCGTCGAGGCCGATCAGCGACGCCGCATCGTGACCGTAGGCGGCATCGAAGCGCACCCCCGCGACCGCCAGCCCGCCGCCGACCACCAGCCCGGAACCGACATCGCCGAGCGCCGCCGAGGGCGGCGGCACCATGGCCGCGCTCGCCGACAGGTCGACCGTCAGGCCGGCGATCTCGGCGCTGTTGTTGTAACCTAGCTGCAAGCGCTTGTTCGGGTCGGGGCCCGGCGCGTTTGCACCGAACGAACTCTCCGCCAGGGCGTCACTGTGGCCCATTGCCCCAGCACCGAGGCCAAAGCGTGGCGTGAACTCCGTGAGCGCCGAGGTCGGCCCCGAACTCGATCGCGATCCGAAACCCCGTGTCCGGGGCCGCCGGCGCGTCCCCCACCAGATCGCGATGCACCGCTTCGACGGCCAGATCCTGATAGCCGCCGACACCGACGTCCGAGGCTGCCGTCTGTGCCCGAGCATCCCACGCGAACACTACGAGCAGACCAGCCGCGAGGATGGCTCCGCCTGCCCGAAATCAGCTTACCCATCCCGGTTGGTGGTCTACCTCATCGAGGGTTGCGTCCGCAGCTCGGCATGATGCGTCCGAATCACCGCATTTTCAAGCGCTAACCGTAAACAAAACGATATCGTCGGTGTTGTTCGTCTCGCTCCCAACGAAGAGGGCGGCGGGACCCGCCCGCCGCCCGTTTCCCCTGTGTATCTCGGAAAGAAGACGATGTCGATCTCAGTAGTCGATCTGGACCGAGGCCACTCCAGCAACCGTGGGGTCCGGATTTTGCGGGTCGCCCGCGTTCGCGTTCGGATCGTTGGTGTTGTAGGAGACGTCCCCCTTGAGCGTCACTCCCGGCATGATGCCGTAGTCGGCGCTGACCACCAGGACGGTCAAATCTTTCTGGCCGTCGAGCCAGTTCTGGTCCACGCCGACGCTGGCGCTCGCGGGTCCGAACGAGTACTGGAGAGAGCCGCTGAGCCACGAGGTACCGTTGCCGACCCTCAAGCCAGTACCCTTGGTAACCGCGATACCGTCGAGGAGCTGGCCCCAGGTCACGCCGAACGAAAGCCCGCCGAAGCCGAGCACCCCGCCGACCGAGTAGTCCTTGACGTCGCCGTTACTGGCACCGCCCGCACCACGGTTACCGCCACTGCTCGAGATGCCGACCGCGCTCAGTGTCAGGTCGGCGCCGCCGAACGCACCGACCCAGTTGCCGCCGATCCCGATGGCGTCCTTTTGGCCGCCTTCGTCCGTTTGGCCGAATTGGCTGGAGGTGTTCGGGGTGAAGCTGGCACCCAGCTGGAAGCCGGCGACGCGCGGCGTGAAGTAGGTGGCCTTGGTCGCATCGCCCGTGTTCTGGACGTTGATGATCACGGCGAGGTTCGAGGTGTCGCCGTCGATGCCGCCGGTACCGGACTGGGCGTCCTCGGCGCCGACGAACATCACGTCTTCAGCGCCGTCCTGCTGACCGAGCTCGACCCGGCCGAAGTTGCCCGAGAAGAACAGGTTGACCTCGTCCACGCTGACGTTGCCGTTTTGCGCCGCATCGGAATTACTGCCGATCTCGATCTCGAGGTAGGAGCCGTAGGTGACGCCGGAATCGGTCGTGGCCGTCGCCTCGATATGGACCTCGTTGTCCATAAAGAAGCTGTAATTCTGATTATGCTTGCTGTTGTTATACGTATCTTTGGTCGCGGCCCCGACCTCGAACTCGGTGTAGCCGCTGAGCTTGACCTCCATTCCAGCTGCCTTGGCCGGCGCGGCGGCGCCGGCGAGCAGGAAGCCGGCGCCTACGAGCGCGGTGCTGCCCAGCAACAGCCTTTGGTATTGCATGATCCCGTTCTCCACTCGCACCCGCAAGGGCGTGTTTTCTACTTACGGCTGAGTGTCTCGCCCCTTGGACATATTATGAGGCGAACTCTCAACACTCTTTGTTAACCATTTGATCGTCTTGCCATCAACCGGGAAAGTGCGCGTTTGCAACAAAAATGCTGTGATGTTGCAGAGAAGTCACAGAATTGACTTCGCCTCCCGCGCGACGGCTCAGACGGCTTCGGTCAGCCGCATGGCACCGAGGTCGCGCAGCAGCTGGTCGATCTGGCCGGCCTGGCGGTCGGGAAAGGCGGCGGCGAGCTCGCTGCGCGAGAACGCCTGGCGCTCGAGCACCCAGCCGACCATCTTGCTGACGTCAGCCGGCACCTCGGTCGCCGCGCGCGTGCCCTGGCGCACCAGACCGAAGCGGCCCGCCTGCTGCACCAGGCGGATGCCCTTGTCCCGCACCCGGTAGCGATCCTCCGCCCGCTCGCTCAACAGCTCGGGCAGATTGTAGCTGTTGCGCAGGTTGTGGAAGGCCATCTGCATCGCCCGGATGTGCGCCGCGGTGGCCGGATCCGCGAGCAGCCGCCTGACCCCCTCGGCCAGCTCGGCCATCCGTTCGGTCATCGCGCGCTCGGCATCGGGGCCGCGCGGGCGCGGCAGATTGGTGCGGAACAGGGGCTCCACCACCGCGCGCTCGTAGAGGAGGCTCAGCACGTCCAGCCCGACCGGATAGGTCACGCCAAAGGCGATGTGCATGGCGCCGCCCTCATCGGCCAGCGCATCGTGATACTGGCCGCGCGGCAAATAGAGCAGATCGCCCGGCTCCATCTTGACGTCCATGAGCAGGCGCCCCTTCGCCTCCTCGTCCTCGTCCCGCGTGGTGTTGCAGATGGCATGAGCGATCGGCTGGACGGCGCGGCCTTCGTAGATGTGCCAGGTCTTGGTGCCCTCGACGTGCACCGCGTAGACGTCATGGCGGTCGCGGTGCGAGGCGAGCCCCTGGCGGCGGCGTGACGACGTGTAGAGGTTGGCCTGCACCTTGCCGACGAGGTCCTCCTCCAGGGCGTGCGCGAAGGCGGTGAGCCCGGAGCTCAGGTGGTCGATCCAGTTGGCCGCCATGGTGGCGCCGCGGCGCAGGAAGTCTTTGACTTTCTCCGGATTGGGCTGAAGCACCTGCTTGCGGCCGTCGCGACTGAGCGCCGAGTCGCAGTAGCGGGCCGCCGCGATCGGGTCCTTGTCGAGCCAGAGCAGCAGCGAGGCGTCGGTCCAGATGGTCGCCTGGCCGAGCAGGTCGTTCAGCTTCGCCCAGGTCATCACCTCGGCGAACTTGTCGGCGGCACCCTTGAGGTGCAGGGGGCGCTTGCCTTCGTATTCGGCGAAGAACCGCTCGGCGCCGAGCGGGGCCATGATCTCATCGAAACTGAAGGGAGGCTTCAGCATGATCCGGGTTCCTCCTTTACCCTTGGCATGCTCCGCGTTGAGCCGGGCTCGGATGTTCAGTATGCTGACGAAGCTCCAGAGCGAGGCAGCAACCTGGCATAACCGTGCACGCCGAACAACCCGTCGTCGAGCCGTCGATCGAAGCCAATCTGCGCGCGGTGCGTGCCCGCATCGAGGCGGCCGCGCGCGCGGTCGAGCGGGCGCCCTCCGAGGTGACCCTGGTCGCGGTCAGCAAGGCGCAGCCCGATGAGCGGGTGCTCGCCGCGCTCGCGGCCGGGCAGCGCGTGTTCGGCGAGAACTACATGCAGGAGGCCAGGGCCCGCTGGCCGGCACTGCGCGAGCGGCATCCGGACCTCCAGGTGCACATGATCGGCCCCGTCCAGACCAACAAGGCGCGCGAGGTGGTCGAGCTGTTCGACGCCATCGAGACCCTCGACCGGCCGAAGCTCGCCCGGGCGCTCGCGCGCGAGATGGCGCGCCAGGGCCGGCGCCCGGCCTGCTTCATCCAGGTCAACACCGGCGAGGAGGCCCAGAAGGCCGGCGTCCGGCCGGGCGACGCCGATGCCTTCATCGGAGAGTGCCGCGATGACCTCGGCCTGCCGGTGATCGGTCTGATGGTCATCCCGCCGCTCGAGGAGGAGCCGTCCCTGCACTTCGCGCTGCTCGCCAAGATCGCGAGACGCAACGGCCTCGCTGGGCTGAGCATGGGCATGAGCGCCGACTACGAGATCGCGGTCCAGTTCGGGGCGACGCACGTGCGGGTCGGCAGCGCGATCTTCGGCGAACGGCCGCCGAAATCCGGCGCCGCCGGGTCAAGCGACGCCGGGCGCGGCGCCCAGACGACTTCATGAGACGGATCACCTGGCTCGCGAGCTATCCGAAGAGCGGCAACACCTGGCTGCGGGCGATCGTCGACCGGATCGCCCATCCCGAGCGCCCGTTCGATCTGAACACCTTCGGCGACACGGCACCGGCCTTCTCGGGCCTGACCGAGCGGTATATCGCCGAGCATGGCTTCGAGGTACCGCCGTCCGCGCCCGGCGAGATCCGTCGCCACTGGGCAGCGATCCAGCACGCCATCTGTTCGACTTCCGATCAGGAGATCTTCGTCAAGGTACACAACGTAGCGGCGAAATTCGACAACGGCTATTTCCCTGATCCGAACCTGACCAAGTCGGCGATTTACCTTCTGCGTGATCCTCGGGATGTCGCGATCTCTTTTTCCTATCACTACAGGCTGCCGTTGGGGCTGGCTGTGGCGGCGCTTTGCACCTCTTCGGCCTTCAATTTCAAATCCGAGCAGATCGGCAGGACCGAACTGTTGATGAGCTGGGGCGAGCACGTCACCGGCTGGACCTGCCTGAAGCGATTTCCTCTGCTGGTGCTCCGCTACGAGGATCTGCTGGCGAACGCCGCGGCGGGCGTCCGCCGGATCGCCGCGTTTCTGGGCGAGCGGCTGTCCGACGAGGAGGTCAAGGAGGTCGTCGCCGCAACCTCGTTCGAGCAGCTGAGACGCCAGGAGGCCGAGCGCGGTTTCGTCGAGGCGGTCCGGGATAAAGGCTTCTTCCGGGTCGGCAAGGCGCAGCAATGGCGCGAAGTCGAGGATCACAGCGTGTTCCAGCCGCTCTTCGAGCGGTTCGCCAGGCTGATGCGGCGCTACGGCTACCTCGAGCGCGCTGAACAAGCGGTGCCGCGCGCCGGCAGACCGGCGCGGCGCGGGTGAGCGTCACCGGCGGAGCGCTCAGCGAGCCGGCGCAGTCCGGCCGCCACGGCGGCGCCCCCGGCGCGGTCCGACGCGAGCAGCCTTGGCGCGCCGGCCCCCGCCGCCCTCGTCAGCCCGGGGACTGCCGTCGGGTCCGTTCGCCGTCGCTGCGGGCGGAGCATCGAGGGCTGGCTGCCCGTGCTGGCGTCGTGCGTCCGCGCGATCCGGGAAGGGCGGCGCCGCTTCGAGGCTCGCCTCGCGCGGCGCTCCGGCGCCAGCCGCGGCCGCTCCATCGAGGCTGTCGCGGGCCAGGTAGTGGGTCTGCGAGGGGAAGGCGAAGGAGGTGCCGACCTCCTCGACGATGTCCGCCACGCGCAGCAAGATTTCCTCGCGGGTCGCCAGGAAGTCGTCCCAGTCGCGCGTGTGAATGTAGGCGAATATGTCGAAGTCGAGCGAATAGGCGCCAAAGCCCGCGAAACGCACCCGCAGCGGCTCGTGCAGCAGCTTTGGGTGCGCGAGCAGCATCTCGCGCAGCCGGGTCGGGAGGAGGCGAAGCTGCTCGGGCGTGGTCTCGTAGCGCACACCGAGCGTGGTCTTGAACAGGATGCAATCGCGCCTGGTCAAATTCTCCAGTTGCAGCTTCGCGAACTCGGCATTCGGCACGGTGATCACGGTCCGATCCAGCGTGCGCACCCGGGTCGAGCGCAGGCCGATCTCTTCGATCGTGCCGAGCTTGTCGCCGAACTGGCAGAAGTCGCC
Organism: uncultured Alphaproteobacteria bacterium; assembly: GCA_963815435.1. Classification (GTDB taxonomy): domain Bacteria; phylum Pseudomonadota; class Alphaproteobacteria; order Geminicoccales; family Geminicoccaceae; genus DATAOG01. Next base: position 81,509 of record CAWFGZ010000042.1, on the reverse strand, counting down.
GACCCGGACCGGGTGATCAGCGAACAGCGTGATGCCTCCGATCACGTTCTCGATCGTGCTCTGGGCGGCCAGAGCGAAGGCCAGGCCGCCGACGCCGAGGCCAGCGAGCACCGCGGTGAGCGGCACGCCCAGGGACCTCGTCGCCACGACCAGAACCCATCCGAGCAGGCCGATCATGACGATGCGCAGGCAGACCCGGACCATATGGGCATCGATGCTCCGTTGCCGGAACCGGCCGTAGGACAGGATCAGGCGAATGACGATGCCCGAGAGGGCGATCACGAAGATCGCGAGGAAGGCATAGAAGATGCAGTCGAGGGCGAGCTCGAGCGACAGAAGGAGCTCGCCGGTGATGCCGACCTGCTGGTCGATCAGATAACCCAGGCCCTTGGCGAGCGCCATGCCGGAGATCGGCAGCGTCATGCAGCCAAGTCGCTCGCCGAAGACGCCGAAGCGCCGGCTCTGCCACACCAAGATCAGACCGAGCAGGCCGCCGCCGCCGAGCAGCAGGAGCCCGAGGCCCAGCCACTGCCACAGGGCCTCGCCGAAATAGGGCCGCTTCAGCGCTGCGGGCATCGCCGTCATGACCGCGCGCGGGATCATCCAGCCCGGCGCGGACTTATAGAGGCGGTAGAAGCCTTCGGCGGCGCCGGGCTGATAAGGCAGGTGCTGCACGCGATTGTAGAACTCCTCTGCCCGCGCCACCGTCTCTGGCGTGAACAGGTACTCGCCGGCATGCGGCCCGCTCGCGACCCGCGCGATCGTGATCTCGGTCCCCGGCACCACCCATCTGTCGGGCAGGGGGTGGGTGTCGTCGCCCGGGACGTCTTCAGGGGCCGGCAGGTCGATCCGGTCGAGCACCTCTTTCAGCATCAGCGCCGCTTCGAGGCCGACGTCGCGGATCAGCGCGGGCGGCACTGCCGAGAGGTCGAGGCAGTGCACCGCGCGGCGCAGGTGGTCGCGAATCTGCGGCGATGCCTGACGCGTATAGAAGTTCTGGTCGACGTAGAGCCGATAGGCGTCGAAGATGTTCGCGCTGAGGCTTCTCAGCGTGTCGCGGGAACTCGAGGTATTGGGCGGTGCGAGGGGACCTTCGGCCAGTGGGGCCAGTGGGGCGGCCGCCTCGCTCGAGCCGGCGAGCGGCGCGAAGGCCAGCCCGAACCACAGTGCCGCCAGCAGGGGGACGGCAAGACTGGCGCGGGCTCGCTGTCGGATCGTTGGCTTCGACATGGCTGACTTGAGGCATTTCGGGGGCAAAGCTTGGCGAGGTATAGGTCCGCCCGATCGGCTGGGCAAGGGAGGCGGACAGATCAGACCTGATCGGGCAGGTCCTCGTACAGCGCCTGCGCCTCGCCCGCCGGGCCACGGCGGGTGCCGAGGGCGAGTACGCGCACGATCCGGATGGTGCGGCCGTGGGGGAAGGTCAGGACGTCGCCTGGCCGGACCCGGTAGTGCGGCTTGGCGATCGGCAGCCGGTTGATCCGGATCCTGCGCCGCTCGACCAGCGCGGCAGCGAGCGCACGGGTCTTGAAGAAGCGCGCCTGCCAGAGCCACTTGTCGAGCCGGAGGCCGTCGTCGGCCGGCGGTATTTCGGCGGGGCTCATCCGCTCCGCCGCATCCGGCCAAGCGCGGCAAAGGGCGAGCCGCCCGAGTCCGAACCCACGCGCCGCGCCGGAGCGCGTCGCGCGCGCGCCTTGCGCCGTATGTAGCGTCCATCCCCGTCCCGACCGAAGCCGAGCGCTTCGACCACTGGGGCCAGCTCGGTTGCGCCAAGGCCGGTAAGCGCCAGCGCTTCGGCGGGCAGATCGAGCGGCCCGTGCCGCGCGAGGGCACGCAGACGCGCTGCCAGACGCTCGACGACGTCGACCCGCAGACCGATCGGACCGAAGGCTTCGAACCCGATCGCTTCCGCAAGACCGGTGCGCAGTGTCGTGTCCAGCTGCAGCGCCACGTGCCCCGGCTGGAGCGCGGCCACATCGGCGTGGCGGTGGTGGGTCGCCCAGAGCCGGGCGCGCAGCTCGATCACGCCGGGCTTCAGCATCGCCGGCAAATAAACGTGCCGGACGCCGAAGCGCACGCCGAGCCGGGTGAGCCGCGCCCGGTCGGCAGCACCGAGTGCCTTCAGGATCGGGCGCGCGGCGCCGCTCGTGCGCAGGTTACCCAGGCCCTCGACCAGGAGGAAGGCGAGGCCGCGCCCGGGTCCGTCGAGCTCGGCCGCCTGGAGCTGGCGGAGCGGCCGCATCAGTGCCGCAAGGTGGGCATCCAGCCAGCGGGCCAGCCGCTGGCGGCCCGCCTCGCGCGCCGGGCCACTCAGACTGTCCGCGACCAGAAGCTCGAGGCGCGGCGCGAGCGGCGTCGGTCCGGGCCGCAGCCGGCCGACCGCGACCGGCGCGAGCGCTTCGTCCCGCCACTGGATGATGCCGCGATCGGCCAGGGCGAAGGCGTCGTCCGGCGCGGCGATGAGCGCCTTCGCACGGCGCCGGATCTCGGGCACGATGGCGCGGCGCGCGGCGCTGATCAGCGCCCGCCGTTCGGCGTCGGCGGCGCCCGGCTCGAGCACGTAGCGGAGCCCCTCCAGCCGGCCGACCGGACGGCCCTCGACCAGGATCGCACCGTCGTCCTCGATTGTCGCCAGCTGCTCGTCGCTCTGCAGCCCCCTGAGCAGCGCCTGGGTCCGTCGGTCGACGAAGCGCTGGGTCAGGCGATCATGCAGGGCGTCGCTGAGCTGGTCCTCGACCGCACGGGTCCGCTCCTGCCAGTGCCGGGCGTCGCGCAGCCAGTCGGCGTGATAGGCGACGTAGGTCCAGGTGCGGATATGGGCGAGCCGCGTGATCAGTGAATCGATGTCGCCATCGGTCCGCTCGAGCCGGACCACCTGGTCGGCGACCCAGTCGGTCGGCAGCTCGCGCCGATCGCTCAGATGGCCGAACACGGTCGCCAGCAGATGCAGATGGGCGTCGGTCAGGGTCTTGCGAAAATCGGGAATCTGGCAGACCGCCCACAGCAGGCGGACACCGGCCGGCGTCATCGCCCGCTCCCGGATTTCGGCGCGGCGGGCGAGCACCTTGAGGCTGACGTGATCAAGGGCGTTGCCGGTCCGTTGCAGGCAGGCTGCCGGCGGCGGCTGGTCGAGCGAATCGAGGAGACCCTCGAGGAAGTCGAGCTCGAGCGCCGCGCTCCGCCAGCGCAGCTGCCGCAGGGCCGGGAACGTATGGCTCTCCAGGGCCTCGACGGTCTTGGGATCGAGGCCGCCGACCTCCTGGGTCGTGCCGAAGGTGCCGTCCCGCATGTGCCGGCCGGCGCGCCCCGCGATCTGCCCGATCTCGGGCGCGCGCAGGCGGCGCCGCTCGCGGCCGTCGAACTTGACCAGGCTCGCCAGCGCGACGTGGCCGACGTCCATGTTGAGGCCCATGCCGATCGCATCGGTGGCGATCAGATAGTCGACCTCGCCGGCCTGGTAGAGGGCGACCTGGGCGTTGCGCGTGCGCGGGCTGAGCGCGCCGAGCACGACCGCGGCGCCGCCCCGCTGCCGGCGGACCAGCTCGGCGAGCGCGTAGACCTCCTGGGCGGTGAACGCGACGATGGCGCTCCGCCGTGGCAGCCGGGTCACCTTGGCAGGCGCGGTGTAACTGAGGGTCGAGAAGCGTGGCCGGCTGATCACTTCGGCCTCGGGCACCAGCTGTCGGAGCAAGGGCCGGATGGTGTCGGCGCCGAGAAGCATGGTCTCGTCTCGGCCGCGGGCGCGCAGCAGGCGATCGGTGAACACGTGGCCGCGCTCGGCGTCGGCACAGAGCTGGATCTCGTCGACCGCAAGGAAGCTCACGTCGAGGTCGACCGGCATGGCCTCGACCGTGGCCACGAAATAGCGCGCCGTGGCCGGTTCGATCCGTTCCTCGCCGGTGATCAGGGCAACCGCATGCGCGCCCTTCGCGGCCGCGACGCGGTCGTAGATCTCGCGCGCCAGCAGGCGTAGCGGGCAGCCGATCAGGCCGCTCGGGTGCGCCAGAAGCCGCTCGACGGCAAAGTGGGTCTTGCCGGTGTTGGTCGGCCCGAGCACCGCGAGCACGCGCGACCGATCGGATGGCATCAGCGCCATGGGCTGACTATTGGGAGAAAGGCGCCATCTGGCAAGGGGCGTCGTTCGGGGTGGTGCGTCCTAGGATGCTGCGACGGCCTTGGCAGGCTTCGGGCAGGTCCAGATGTCGGCCGGCGCGGTCCCGACCGGCTCGCCTTTGAGCAAGGCAAGGACCCGGTCCAGGTTGGCGCGATTGCGCCGGACAATCGGGTCGTCGTCGCTGCTGTCGGCCGAGACGCCGAGCTGGCGACGCATCTCCGCCCGGGCGAGGCCAGAGAGCGCCCAGCCGAGCGGCAACGGCTCCTTCCGCTGCTCGGCGCGGCCCTCACCCCGGTTGCGGCAAAGGCGAAAGTGGATGTCGGCGGCGACCCGCCTGGCGAGATCCTCGCGCGCCTGAAAGCCGCGCGCCGCGCGGGTGTTCAAGAGCGCCTTGACCGGGGCGAGGGCCTGATCGAGCCATTTGCGTTGCTCGAGAAGATCCGCCGGGTCGGTGGTCTCCGGATCGTTGCTGATGTGGATCACAATCGGCAGGACGGCATCCGCGCCAAAACTCTGCGAGGCTGACCGTACGTTGCGCACGATCTCGCCGGCGGTGACCGCGCCCGAGTTCTCGAAATAGCCGCCGTCGACCAGGCGGAGCCATTCGCCCGGAGCGTCCTGGCGCCGGACGAGGCCATCCGGGCTCAGATAGGTAAAGCGGGCGCTGTCATGGACCGCGGTGCTGAGCGCCACCTCGGCGCCGATCGCCTGCTCGCTGTCGAGCGCCTGGCTGAAGCTCGGCTCCGCGACCCGCACGGGCGCGGCGATCAGGCGCTGGCCGGTCTCGACGACCGTGCTGTTGAGGAACAAGGGCGGAATCGCGAACGCCGGCGTCGCGGACCAGAGTAGCCGAAACGGGTGGCCAAACCAGCCGCCTTGCTCGCAGGCGTCCCAGGCGGCCTCGAACGACTGCTCGAGCGCGACCGCACGATCGTTGAGGAAGCCTCGCGGCACGGTATGCTGGAACAGATCGGGGAACAGCATCACCGCGACCGTAGGCGCGAGAAAGTCGTGCCGGAGGATCCGCTCGGCCTGCCCGCGCACGGTCAGCGGCTCGACCCCTTCATCGGCCGGGCATCCCGCGAGAGGCTTGGGTGCCGCGCCCGCGCGCTGATTGGCGATCAGCGCCGCGAAGGTCGCGGCCCCGAGCGAGCCGCCCGAGACGCCGCTGATCGCGAAGACGTGGCGGGCGAAGTCGAGCCCCGCCGCCCTGCCCCGGTCCTCGAGCTCGCCCAGCACGATCGCGGTCCAATAGGCCGCCCGGATGCCGCCGCCTTCGGCCGCGACGATGAACACCGGGACCCCGGCGCCCGGCTTCGGCCCGAGCTCCGCGGCCCACTCATCGAAATAGCCCTCGAGCTCGGGCTGGGGCGGCGGGGGCGATTGCGGCGGCGCCGGCAGGCGGTAGGAGTCCATGCCGGCGAACGGACGAACATAGTGGTTCTCGGCGACATAGGCGCAGATCACCATCCAGATCAGCACGAGGCTCACGACCGGCAGGCGCGCGCGATTGCCGAGATAGACGAGCGCACTGCCGACCGGGATCAGGCCGACCACGGCCAGCATCGCCACGGTCGCCGTGCCGAGGGCGGGCGCGATCGCGACCGCCCGGTAGGCGAGCAGCACCATCAGCGCGAAGCCGAGGCCTGCAGCCAGGACCAGCGGCAGCCAGGCCTGCCAGGTCAATTCGCGAAGCGATCTGAGACCCTGCGGCCTCGGGCCGATCCAGCGCGCGAACCAGGTCCGGCGCCAGGTCGTGACGTACACGAAGACAGCCGCCAGCAGAACAAACAGGCCGGCGAGCAGCAGCAGCGTGCCGCCGGGGCGGGAGGTCCAAGTCGTGTAGCTGAGCGACGCCTTGAACAGAGCGCCCGCGACGAGGAGGAGGGCGGCGGCGCCGAGCAGGCGCGGCAGATACTCCTTGAGCCTGGGGAAGACGTGCGGCCAGGAGGCCGGGTTTCGGAAGCGGAAGTAGAACATCACCCGGGCCGACCACCAGGCGACGAGCGCGCTAAGCAGCGTGGCAAGGACGAACCACGCGATTCGGCCCCAGTCGGCATCCTCGCCGAGCACCCGGAGCACGTCCTGCGCCTGATCGTTGAAGAAGAGCACCAGGCCGCAGACGACCCCGAGGAGCACGCTGAAGCGGACCAGCAGCAGGACCTGGTAAAGCATTCGGGCGCGGCGCCAGGCGCGCCCGAGACACCCGAGCGGTTCGGCGAGCGGTCTGGCGGGCGGTTTGGCGGCGAAGCGACCGAAGGCCATGGGCCAAGCCCCGCTGGCGATGAAGCTGCTCAATCGCCGGTTAGTATAGCTTCGGGTCGGTGACGCAATCCACCGCTGCTTGAAGGCGCGCGACCGTCCGCCTACATCCGGGCCAATCACGCGCGAGCAGAACCGGTTTCGAAGTGGGGAAGCGACCAATGAACGCAGCCGTGCAGCCGTTCGAGGCCGAGGTCGGCCGGGTTCTCGATCTGGTCATCAACTCGCTCTACCAACATCGCGACATTTTTCTCAGAGAGCTGATCTCCAACGCCTCGGACGCCTGCGATCGGCTCCGCTACGCCAGCCTGAGCGAGCCCCATCTGCTCGGCGACGATCCGGACCTCAAGATTCTGCTGGTGCCCGACCAGGCGCGAGGCACGCTCACGATCACCGACAACGGCATCGGCATGGGCCGCGACGAGCTCGCCGACAACCTCGGCACGATCGCGCGCTCGGGCACCCAGCGCTTCGTCACCGAGCTGAGCGGCGACAGCGCCAAGGACGTCAACCTGATCGGCCAGTTCGGCGTCGGCTTCTATTCCGCCTTCATGGTCGCCGAGAAGGTCGAGGTGATCTCGCGCAAGGCCGGCGAGGAGCACAGCTGGCGCTGGCAGTCGGATGGCCGGAGCGGCTTCACGGTCGAGGACATGGCGGTGGCGGCGCCGCGCGGCACGTCGGTCATCCTCTATCTGCGGGACGATGCCAAGGAGTTCCTGGACGAGTTCCGGCTGCGCCAGATCGTGCGCAGCTACTCCGACCACATCGCCGTGCCGATCCTGCTCGCAGGGCGAGGCCAAGGCGGACGGTGAGGCGACGGGCAACGGCGAGCTGAAGGCGCCCGAGCAGGTCAACCAGGCGAGCGCGCTCTGGAGCCGCGCCAAGGCCGAGATCACCGACGAGCAGTACAAGGAGTTCTACCACCACGTCGCGCATGCCTTCGACGAGCCCTGGGCGCGCCTGCACGTCCAGGCCGAGGGGGTGGTGTCGTTTCAGGCGCTCCTGTTCATCCCGGGCACGCCGCCCTTCGACCTGTACGACCCCGAGCGCCGCCACGGCGTGAAGCTGTATGTCAAGCGGGTCTTCATCACCGAAGATCTCGAGGGTCTGATGCCCCGCTATCTGCGCTTCGTGCGCGGCGTCGTGGATTCGGAGGATCTGCAGCTCAACGTCTCGCGCGAGACGCTCCAGCATAGCGCCGTGCTCGCCAAGATCAGGAAGGACCTGATCAAGCGCGCTGCTCGATGAGCTCGACCGCCGGGCCAAGGCCGAGGACGGCGAGTACGCCAAATTCTGGGACAACTTCGGCGCCGTCCTAAAGGAGGGCATCTACGAGGATCAGGAACAGCGCGCACGGCTCATGCAGCTGGCCCGCTTCCGCAGCACCGCGGGCGACGGCTGGGTCAGCCTCGACGACTATATCGGCCGGATGAAGCCGGGCCAGGACGCGATCTTCACGATCAGCGGCGAGCATCTCGAAGCCCTGAAATCGAGCCCGCAGCTCGAGGCCTGCCGGGCCAAAGGGGTCGAGGTGCTGCTGCTCAACGATCCGATCGACGACTTCTGGCTGCCGACGGCAGAGGACTATCAGGGCAAGAAATTCCGCTCGCTTGACCCGCGGCGAGGTCGATCTCTCGAAGGTCGAGGGCGGCGACGATCAGGCCGCCAAGCCTGAGAGGGCCGAGGCGGTCGAGGGCGCTGCGCTCGATCGGCTGATCGCGGTCTTCAAGGCGCGGCTCGGCGACAAGGTGCAGGATGTCCGTCCTTCCGCCGCGCCTCACCGAGAGCGCGGTCTGCCTGGTCGCGGACGAGCACGGCATCGACCTTCGCCTCGAGCGCTTCCTCAAGCAGCATCAGCAACTGGAGCAGCTCTCGAAGCGCGTGCTCGAGATCAACCCCGGACACGAGCTGATCCGGCAGATGGCGGCCCGCGCGGCCGATGACGGCGAGCAGGCGGCGCTCGGCGATCTGGCCGAGCTGCTGCTCGATCAGGCGCGGATCGCCGAGGGCGAGCCGCTGCCCGATCCGGGCGGCTTCTCTCGTCGCCTCAGCGCCTTCCTGGCCCGGGGCCTGGCGGCGTGATGCCCGACTAGCAGCCTCGACGCGTCGCCCTCTTCCCGCGGTCGATCACCGCGGCGGAAGGTGGCCTGCCGCCGCGCGCATCATACGTTGAATGGCCGAGATGCGTCCGCGCTCGGATCTGACCACCCGGCTGCGCCTGGCCTCCGGCCTGGTCCTGATGCTGTTCGCGGCGAGCCATCTGGTCAATCATGCGCTCGGCATCGACTCGCTCGCCGCCATGGAGGCCGGTCGGATGGTCTTCATCGCGGTCTGGCGCAGCCTGCCCGGCACGGTGCTGCTCTACGGCGCGCTGCTCACCCACATCGCTCTGGTCGTTCACAAGCTCTGGCGACGCCGCAGTCTGCGCATGCCCACCTGGGAGGCCGCCCAGATCGGGCTCGGCCTTCTGATCCCGTTCTTGCTGGTGGGCCATATCGTCAGCACCCGCGTCGTCCACCAGTGGCTCGGTGTCGACGACGACTATCATGTATGTGCTCCATCAGCTGTGGCCGAACGGCGCCGGACGGCAGAGCCTGCTGCTGATCATCGTCTGGCTGCACGGCTGCATCGGGCTGCACTTCTGGCTGCGGATCCGCCCCTGGTATCACCACGTCAAGGCATGGCTGTTCGTGCTCGCCGTCCTCTTGCCGGCGTTGGCTCTGATCGGCTTTGCCAGCGCCGGGCGCGAGGTGGCCGAGCGGGCCGCGACCGACCCGCAATGGCTTCAGGCTCAGAGCGAGAGCGGCCACTGGTCTCCCAAAGACGAGCTCGCCTGGTTCTACAGCGCCGAGCACGACATCCTCTTCGGGTTCCTCGTCGTTCTGGTGGGGGTTTTCGGCGGACGGGCGCTGCGCGCGGCGCGCTCCAACGATCGGGTGCGGCTTCGTTACCCGGACGGCGTGACGGTCGCGATCGCGCCCGGCATGAGCGTGCTCGAGGCCAGCCGCGCGGCCGGCATTCCGCACGCTTCGGTCTGCGGCGCGCGCGGCCGCTGCTCGACCTGCCGGGTGCGGGTCGGCGAGGGCGCCGAGCACCTGCCGCCGCCGGCGCCGGATGAGGCGCGGGTGCTGGCCCGGATCGGCGCCGCCGCCGGCGTTCGGCTCGCCTGTCAGCTGCGCCCGAGCCACGACCTCGCGGTGACGCCGCTGCTGCCGGCCACCGTCGGTCCGCGCGATGTCCAGCTCGAGGTCAATCCCGGCCAGGGCATGGAGCGCGAGATTGCGGTCCTGTTCGCCGATCTGCGCGCCTTCACCCGGATGGCCGAGGGCCGCCTGCCCTACGACGTGGTGTTCGTGCTCAATCAGTACTTCAAGGCCATGGGGCAGGCGATCGAGGCAGAGGGCGGCCGGGTCGACAAGTTCATCGGCGACGGCATCATGGCGCTGTTCGGCATCGAGCGTGAGCCCGATGAGGCCTGCCGGCAGGCGCTCGCCGCCGCACGGGCGATGGCGCTCGCGCTCGACCAGCTGAACCAGCAGCTCAAGGACGATCTGCGCGAGCCGCTGCGCATGGGGATGGGCCTGCATGCCGGCCCGGTGATCATCGGTGAGATGGGCTATCAGCGCGTCACATCGCTGACCGCGATCGGCGACCCGGTCAACGTCGCCTCGCGCCTCGAGGTGCTGACCAAGGAGTTCGGCGTGCAGCTGGTCGTCTCGGCGCGACTAGCCGAGCGCGCGGCGATCGACCTCAGCGATTTCGAGCTGCGCGAGATCGACATCCGGGGTCGCCGGCGACCGCTCCGGGTGCGTCTGATCCCGGACGCCCGCGCCCTTCCGGTCGACGTCGATGCCGGCGAGCGGCCGGCAGCCCCGGTCTGGGCGCAGCTGCTCAGCCTCGGACGGCGCGCGCTGCGCCTGGCACCTTGACCGGTGCCGCCGGTTGGACGCGCGGCGCGCATGTGCTAGCTCATACTATCGCGAGGGTGGCGTAAACTGCCGTCTTGCGCGGTCATCGTCCTCGCCCGATTTTGGAGCGTGGTCATGCGATTTCCTCGTTTGCCTTGTCGCGTCGCTCTCATTGCCAGTCTGTTTGCCCTGCCCTGCCTGCCGGCGACGGCCGAGGATCTGCCGGTCGATCTCGAGCTGGTGCTTGCAGTCGACGTCTCGGGCAGCGTCGACGAGGTCGAGGCGAAGCTCCAGCGCGAGGGCTACATCGCGGCGCTGCATCATCCGCGGGTGATCGAGGCGATCCGGGCGGGCATGCTCGGCCGGATCGCCGTTGCCTATGTCGAATGGGCAGGCGTGGAGTTCCAGCGCACCCTTCTCGACTGGACCCTGATCCAGGATCAGCAAAGCGCCGCCGCTTTCGCCGACGCGCTTGCCGAGGCACCGCTCATCCGCCAGCGCTGGACCTCGATCAGCGCCGCCATCGACTACGCCGTGCCGTTGTTCGACAGGAACGGCTTCAAAGGCTTGCGCCGGGTGATCGACATCTCGGGTGACGGCTACAACAATCGCGGCCGGCCGGCCGAGCAGGCGCGCGACGACGCGGTCACGGCCGGGATCACGATCAACGGCCTGCCGATCATCAACAACCGCCCGAACCCGTGGGGTGGCCTGGCGCCGCAGGACCTCGATCGCTACTACGAGGAGCGGGTGATCGGCGGTCCGGGCGCCTTTATCGTGGTCGCCAAGGACTACAGCGCCTTCGCCTCGGCGATCCTCTCCAAGCTCCTGCTCGAGGTCGCGGGCGAGCAGCCCTCGCCTCGCACCCTCGCCACAGCCAGGCCCTGAGCCTCAGGCGCCCTTCTGCGTCAGGAGCCGAAGCAGCGCCGGGTTGATGAACAGCTTCTCCCGACCTGTCCTGCGCTCCTCGAGCACCCCGATGGCGCAGAGGTGCTTGAGATATCTCGACGCGGACTGCCGTCGCACGATCCCGGCCTCGACCAGGCTACCGATCCGGCAGCAGGGCTGCACGAAGATCAGCTCGACGAGCTCGCGCGAATAGATCTTGGGTGCGTCGAGCCTGACCTTGTCAGCCAACGTTGTCGAGCAGCTGTCGTATTGCCCGGATCTTCGCGCTCGTCCAGACGGCGGTGGCATGCACCGCCCGTAGCATGTACAGGATCCACTCCGCCCAAGCCGCGTCCGTGGTCACCTCAAGCAACAGCCGGCAGTAGTCGGTCTTGTGGCTGATGATGTGTTGGCTGAGGTAGAGCACGGGGATGCTCAGCAGTCCCTGCTCGACCAAGAAGAGCAGGTTGAGCACGCGACCGGTACGGCCATTGCCATCGCTGAACGCGTTTCATCGACACATCCGCGCAACGTGTCCGACGCCATCGACATGTTGGCAGGACGTGTCGATGTTTTCCAGATTCATCGACATGTCGCTCAGCCCCGTGGAGTGGGCAGGCCCAGGCGGCGATGCGCGCGCATGGCGTCGCGCTGGTCGGTCCGGATGCGCATCGGGCTCAGGGGTCGGGCGGTGCAGAGCAGGATGACGCCGGCTTGCTTGTCTTCGGGGTAGTAGCGAAGCGCCTCGGCCGGATCGAACTCGCCCTCGAGCACGCGCGCGGCGCAGGTCGTGCACCAGCCCTGCAGGCACGAACTCGGCAGCATCAGACCTTCCCGGAAAGCCGCATCCCAGATCGATTCGTCGGCCGCGACCTCGAGCGTCACCGTCTCACCGTCGGGCAGGAGCAGCTCGACCTAACGGGCGCCGTTGCGCCAGCACGACCGTGCCTGCTTCAGCGAGCCGGTTCCCCTCCCTCTGGTTTCGGTTCGCGGATCAGGCGCTGCGGCCGGCCCTACAGCTGCGGTAAGCGACCGGTAGCAGCGTCAGAGTGGCGAGGCCGATCAGCGGCAGGAGTATGTGGGGCGATGCGAAGCTGGCCAGCCTGATCGGCAGGTTGGCGGCGAGCACGTCGCCCAGCCCCGTGCCCAGATGGGCGAATAGCAGGGTCCCCGGCAGCAGGCCAAAGAAGACGCTGATCGTGAAGGTGCGCAGGCGCACGCCACAGGCGGCCGGCAGGCCGATGACAACCGCGTAAGGAAAGATCGGCACCAGATTGAGGACGAACACATAGCTCAGGGCATTGTCGCGAAAGCCCTGAGCGAAGCGCTGCAGCGAGGGTCCGGCCCGGGCGCGCAGCGCCCCCCCGATCGTGCTCCGCGCCACCAGGAACATGGCGCTCGCCGCGAACGTCGCCGCGATCAACGCATAGGCCGCGCCGTGCAGCCAGCCGAACAGATAGCCGCCGATCACCGTCAGCACCGCGAGACCCGGCACCGAGGTGGCAACGCCTATGGCGTAGATCGCCATGAACAGCATGGACGCGACCAGAGGTGCGCCGGCCACGAAGGCGAGCAGCCCGAGCTGGTGCCGCCTGAGCACCTCGAGCGCTGACTGCGCGTCGAAGCCAAGCGCCAGCGCGAGCCCCGCCCCGCTCACCAAGACCAGAAGCGAGGCGAGCACCCAGCGCCGCCACTTGTCCTGCGCAGGCGGCGCCTCGAGATCAGCACAGGCGTCCGCCCAAAGGTTCGTCTGATGGTCCAACCACGATCCCCGAACTGGTACTGTACGAACGCTCAACTGGCCTCATCTCATCCAGATGTCCAGCTCAATTTCAGCGCTGATCCCTAAATTTCCGATAAACCACGGCCAGCATTGCGACCACCGCAAGGCGACCATCGGCGCCAGAACCCCGAGCTGGAAGTGATTCCGCCGGTGCCGCCATGCCGGGGGTGTAGGGAGCGCGTGAGCTGGCCGGTTTAGGTAGCGCGTGATCTGTCCGGTTCTGGAAGCGTTCCAAGGAACTTGGAACGGGGGGCTGGGTGGAGAGGCTTGCGAGGATCGGGATCATGCGTTTCGAGGAGCTGGTGGAACGTTGGGAGAAGGGTCGCCTGAGCCACGCCGAGGCGGCGGCAGCGCTCGGGGTCAGCGAGCGAACCTTGCGCCGCTGGCGGGAACGCTACGAGGAGGAGGGCGCGGCAGGACTGGTCGATCGCCGGGCTGGCCAGCCGTCGCCCAAACGGGCGCCCGAGGACGAGCTCGAGCGTATGCGCGCGCTGTATCAGGAGAACTATCAGGGCTTCACGATCAAGCATTTCCACGAGAAGCTGGAGAAGCGCCACGACTACAAGCTCGGCTACACCACGACCCGGATTTACCTGCAAAAGACCGGTGTGGTGGCGCCGGCAGCCCGACGGGGCGCCCATCGTCGCAAGCGTCCTCGCCGGCCAATGCGTGGCATGTTGCTGCATCAGGACGGCTCGAAGCACGCCTGGCTCACCGACCAGCCGGCGCTCGACCTGATCATCACGATGGACGACGCCACCAGCGAGCTCTATTCGGCGCTCCTGGTCGACGAAGAAGGCACGATGAGCAGCTTCCGCGGGCTGCTCGAGGTGGTCGAGCGGCACGGCCTGTTCATGGAGCTCTACACCGACCGTGGCAGCCACTACTTCTTCACGCCGGAAGGGGGCGGCAAGGTCTCCAAGACCCAGCTGACCCAGGTCGGGCGAGCCCTGAAGCAGCTCGGCATCGGTCACATCCCGGCCTACTCGCCCGAGGCCAGAGGCCGATGCGAGCGCGCCTTTCGAACCCTGCAAGATCGCCTGCCCAAAGAGCTGGCGCTGGCCGGGATCACCACTGTCGAGGCCGCCAACCGCTTCCTGCGCGAGGGCTACCTGCCCGAGCACAATGCCCGTTTTGCCGAGCCCGCCGAAGAGCCGGCCGCGGTCTTCGTCAAGGTGCCCGAGGCGCTCTGGCGCGACGCCCTCTGTGTCCAGGAAGAACGTCGGGTCGGCAACGACAACTGCGTGCGCTGGCATGGCCGCAGTCTGCAGATCCCGCCGACGCCGCTGCGTCCCCACCTGGTGCGGGCGACCGTCCGGGTGCACGACTATCCCGACGGCACGCTTGCCATCTTCAAGGGGCCGCAGCGCCTGGCCAGCTTCCCGCCGGCGGCGCCTGCGCGCGCCGAGGACCTGGCCGCGTGACCACCGCCACGCGGCCAGCCCTGTGGACTTGCTGGACGACGCTGCGCGTCGCCCACAACCCCACAGGGCCCACAACAGCGGTCAACTCATGCGCTACCTATTGCGGACAAAACAACGCGCTCGCTACATGCCGCCATGCCGGGGGTTGCGTTCGCCGACTGATCGCGCCAAGCTTCAATCCTGGGCAACCGAAAATTACGGGCTCACCAAGTGGACCTGAGCGCCTTGGACCAACTCCAACGTTGTGAGGCGATCATGATCACACCTGCATTCATCCGATTCGGTTACCTTGCGCCGGTTTTCTTTCTGTTGGCGCCGCCGCCGCCGGCCCTCGCCGACGGGGCTCAGGTCGACGTCGACGCGGCTTCGATCGCGGCCAACGGATCGGTGAGCGGCTTTCCGAGCCACCAGAACTTCACGACCCGACAGCCCGGCAACGGCGCGCTCCTCTACGGCATCCGCGGCGGCGAGACCAGGGACCATCCCTGTCATCTGGAGCTGCTGTGGTCGCGCCAGAACGACACCGCACACGAGCTCTTCGTGACCGAGTGGCACCGCGAGCCCTGCAGCGCGGATGATCGAACCGACGAGGAGGTCCGGCTCTCGAACCCCTCACCAGCGGAGGGCATCGCCGCGCTCGAGGTTTGCAACAACAATCAGGACAACCGGCGCCTCAAGGGCGTGAGGATCACCAAAGCCGGCGAAATCGCGTTCTTCGGCGCTCCCCACCTCGCCGGCGCGCCCGACGTCGAAGGCAAGTTCGAGCGTCTGAACTGCGCCGATTGGGACGAAGCCTCGACCTGCCCCGCCAACAACGTCGCGGTCGGGGTCAACATCTACCATGACGAGGAGGGCGCCACCGGCCTGGAGCTGATCTGTGCCGTCCCACGGCTACAGTCGCCGCTTGCGAGCCTGTCGACGGTCCCGAAACCGGAGGGGCCAGCGCTCCTCTCGCCCCTCGCCGGAGAGGCAGGGACCAAGCTTCGGGTGATGATCGGCACCAACGTCGACCTGCCGAATGATCCTCTGCGCTACTACGGAATCACCTCGGTGATGATCGAGGAGGCGGGCGACCGGCCCTGCCGGGTGGTCCTGTTCGGCGGCGCCCTCGACAGCGACAAGGGGCCCGACAACCGCAAGCTCGCCGAAGCTAGCCTCACCCCCTGCAATCCAATGCCGCCGATAGACATCCTGCTCGTCAAGCTCAGCGAACAGTCGAATCATTTTCTCGCCGCGGTCGACGTCTGCAATTCCCGCTCGGGCGGCAACGACCGGATCAAGGGCCTGAAGCTTCGGCCGGCGCATCTTCGGGACGACGGCATCAGAACGCTGGAGACCACCGTTGCCGATTTTCAGCCCAATTGCGGTAACACCTACGGCCTCAAGGAGTGTCCGGAATGGTCGGTGTCCGACAACAGGCGTGGGATGATCGCCATTGGACTGCTCATGCACCACGATGGCAGGGCATTCACCGGCATCCAGCTGATCTGCCGCGATGTCGTTTCCGGACCCTATACGACCTTGAAGCAGGACAGCCTCGGATACTGACGGGTCCGTCGAGGCGGTCCGACAGCGCGCGGAAGCGGCTGGGCTCGGACTACCTGATCCGGCCGCGCGCGGCCACGCGCCAGACCGCCTCGACCCGTCCGGCACGCAGGCCGACGATCTCCTCGTGCAGATGCACGGTCGTGTCGGAATAGCCCGACGATCAGCTCCAGCTTGTCGCCGATCTTCGGTGTTTCGCTCGGCGCTTCGAGCTCGATGGTCGTGTGCTCGGCGGACAGCCGGAGCGAGCGGACAGCGGGGAGCCCCTGCGGCTCGGGCAGCGCGGCATCGCCGCTCATCGCCTTCTTGCCGGCATCGAGCACTATCCGCGTCGGGGTCGGCCGGCTGGTCACCGTGGCGAGCAGCGTCAGCGCGCACGGATGGTCGAGGTGGTAGTGGGTGCGGTAGTGCATGTCGCTGAAGATGGCGCCGCCCACCTGGACTTCCGTGACGCCCGGCTGGCGGACGCAGTAGGGGAAGGTGCCGGTCCCGCCGCAGCTGACGATCGCGGAGTCGTGACCAGCGCGCCGGCAGTCTTCGGCGCTGGCTACCAGCTTCGCGATCGCCTCGGCCACGACCCGCTCCTTCTCGCCCGGATCGGCGATGGCGACCGCGTGGCTCTCCCAGCCCATCACGCCTACGAAGCGAAGGCCCGGATGCTGGGCGATCGCGTCCGCTAACGCGACGACCGGCGCTCCGGGCGCCACGCCCGCCCGGTTCATGCCGATGTTGACCTCGACGATGAGGCGCAGCTCGCGGCTGCCGCCTCGGGTCGCCTCCGCCAGCTCGGCGATGTTGGCAAGGCTGTCGACCGCAACGATGGCCGGAGCACGCTCGAGCAGCTGGATGAGGCGGCGCGCTTTGCCCGCGCCGACGATCTGGTTGGCGATCAGGATCTCGGTGATGCCCGCCTCGGCCATGACCTCGGCTTCGCCGAGCTTGGCGCAGGTGATGCCGAAAGCACCAGCCGCGAGCTGCCGGCGCGCGATCTCGGGCGTCTTGTGGGCCTTGATGTGCGGCCGCCAGCCCACGCCGTGTCGGCGACAGGTCTCGGCGATGCGGGCGATGTTGGCGTCCATCACGTCGAGATCGACGAGCAGGGCGGGCGTCTCCAGGGCAGACTTCGGCAGACCGACGAGGCTCGAGGACGGTGCCATGGGCGGCCCCTCAGTCGACCCGCGCGGCCTGATGAAGGCCCGCGGCCCAGTAAGCGTGCTCGACCAGCCGGAGCGTCTCGAGATTGTCGACCGCATCGGATTCGAACGGCGCCCCGGAGGCGAGGCATTCGACGAAATGGCGGATCGTGTTGTCGAAGCTCGCCTGATAGCCCTTGTCCAGATCGAAGGCTTCGCTCCTCGGGTGCGGCCCCTTGAGCTGCAGGGTGCCGTCGGCGAAGACGGCGCTCGCCTTGCTCCCGACGAGCTCAAGGCGATCGCCCGTGCGCGAGCCGAGGCCCGGCGCCGCCATCGTCCCGCTCACGATCACGGGCGCGCCCGCGGCGGTCTCGAGAAACATCGCGGCGAGCGATTCGCCCCGGACCTCTGCTAACGTGCGCGCCGCGCGGGCGCTCACCACGCGCAACGGTCCGCAGAGGAAGCGCATGACGTCGAGGTGGTGGATCAGCACCTCGGCGATCATCAGCCGCTGCTCCTCCGGCCATGAAGGGCTGGCGCTCCAGCGCCGGCCGCCGACCGCTCTCGTCCGGGAGCAGGCCCGACGACATCATGGTCATCTGGGCGTGCAGGATCTCGCCGAGCTCGCCTTCGGCGATCCAGCGCCCGAGCGTGCGGTACCATGGTCGAAAGCGCCAGTTCTCGTGCACCATCAGGCGGACGCGGCCATGCAGCCGGCCGAGCAGCGCCTCGGCGTCGGCAAGCGTCGGCGTGAGCGGTTTCTGGCAGAGCACGTCGATCCCGCGCGCCGCGGCGGCCTCGACCCAGGCGGCGTGGTCCTGCCGGGGTGCTGCGATGTCGAGGGCGGCAACCCCGGCCTCCTCGAGCATCGCCGTGCCGTCCGTGAAGACCGCATCGATCCCGAACTCGGCGGCGCGGCTTCGGGCGCGCTCGGCGTTCGGATCGTAGACGGCGACGACCCGCGCGGCCGGCGCGACGTTCCGCCACGCGACCAGGTGATACCAGCTGATCATGCCGGCCCCGGCGAGAGCCACATTGAGGACCTTTGGGCTTGGTTGCGGTTCGGCCATGACACTTTCCTCCGAAGTCGCAGCGGCGGGCTCAGCGCGCGCCGGTGAGTGCCCCGCCGGTCGCGGGATCGAACAGATGGATCGCGCCGGCATCGAGGGCGATGGTTACGAAATCGCCGCTGCGCAGCGCCGTGTCGCGGCCGATCCGCGCGATCAGCTCCTCGCCGTCGAGGCTGAGAACCAGGAGCGTTTCCGCGCCGAGCGGCTCGACCGCATTGACGCGCATCGGCAGGGCAACGGTCTGGCCCGCCAGGCCGGGCGGCGGCACTTCGTAGAGATCCTCGGGGCGCATGCCCAGCGTGACCGCTCCGCCGGCGTGGCGCGCGAGCGACGCCGACAGCGCGGCCGGCAGCGCGAAGGTGACCTCGCCGAGGCGCAGCCCGCAACTGCCCGTCGGCGCTCTCCAGCCGGGCCGCGAGCAGGTTCATCGGCGGATTGCCGAGGAAGCGGGCGACGAAGGTGTCGGCCGGACGGCGATAGACCTCGAGCGGGCTGCCGATCTGCACGACCTCGCCCTGGTTCATGATGCAGATCCGGTCGCCCATGGTCATCGCCTCGATCTGGTCATGGGTGACGTAGATGGAGGTCGTGCCGAGCTCCTTCTGCTGCCGGATCAGCTCGTTGCGGGTGCTGACGCGGAGCGCGGCGTCGAGGTTCGAGAGCGGCTCGTCGAAGAGGAAGACCTTGGGGTCGCGGACGATCGCGCGCCCGAGGGCGACGCGCTGCCGCTGGCCGCCCGAGAGCGCGTGCGGCTTGCGGCGAAGGAAGGGCGTGAGGCCGAGCTTGCCCGCGGCCTCGCGGACCCGGCGATCGATCTCGTCCCGCGCCACGCCGCGCCGCCTCAGGCCGAACGCCAGGTTCGCCTCCACGTCCATGTGCGGGTAGAGCGCATAGGACTGGAAGACCATGGCGATGTCACGATCCTTGGCCGGCACGTGATTGATGATCTTGCCGTCGACCGAGACGGTGCCGGAGCTGATCGCCTCGAGGCCGGCGATCATCCTGCAGAATCGAGGACTTGCCGCAGCCGGACGGCCCGAGCAGGACCATGAATTCGCCGTCCGCGACCGTAAGGCTCACCTCCTTGACCGCGAGCTCCCCGCCTGCGGTGTAGCGCTTGGTCAATCGGTCGATCGCGACGACGGCCACGTCTGTTCCTGCCGCTCGAGCCTGCCGAGGCGCTAGCGAACGGCGCCCGCCGTCATGCCCTTGACCAGCGCCTCGGAGAACAGGGCATAGATGAGAATGATCGGCGCGATCGCGATCATGAGGCCGGTCGCGATCATGCCGACGTCGAGCTGGTGCCCGCCCATGAAGTGCATGATGCCGAGCGGCAGCGTGCGCCGGCTGTCCTCGGTCAGCAGCACGACGGCGTAGAGGAACTCGTTCCAGAGGATGATGCCGTTGAGGATCACGGTCGCGAACACCGCCGGCAGCCCGACCGGCAGCGTGATCCGCCAGAAGATCTCGAAGTCGGAGTAGCCGTCCATGCGCGCGGCGTCGAACAGATCCTGCGGAATCTGCACGAAGAAGCCCTCGAGGATATAGACCGTCATCGCGAGCTGGGTGGCGACGTAGACGACGATGAGGCCGGGCAGCGTGTTGTAGAGCCCGAAATCGACCATGATCTGGAACAGCGAAAGGATCAGCAGCTGCGGCGGCAGGATCATGCCCGAGAGGATGATGAAGCGCACGGCGCGGCTGCCGCGGAAGCGGTAGCGCGCCAGGCAGTGCGCCGCCATCGCGCCGATCACGGTGAGCAGCGCCACGGCGCTGACGACGACGATCAGGCTGTTCCAGAAATAGGTGCCGTAGTTCGAGCTGACCCAGGCCTCGGCGAATTTCTCCCAGTGAAAGGTCGCCGGCCAGGCGTACGGGTTGGCGAAGATCTCGGGCGTGGTGCGCAGCGACATCGCCGCCACCCAGAGGAACGGCCCGCCGGTCGCGAGCGTGTAGAGCAGGAGAAAGAGCAGCAACGGCGTTCGCCTGAGATGGGCGAGCCAGAACGCCGAGCGCCGCTCCATCTAGCGGTGCAAATCAGACAGATGATGTCCATCCATATCTCATACGCTGCCCTCCTCATTTTCAAGAACGAGCATCCACGTGCGCTTCAGTGGCAGCTCAGAACGAAGCTCTTCCGGCAACGGTCATAAACCTCGAAGAGAGCATTCAGCACCTCCGTTCTTCCCCACAGGCGGATGCGGAAGAACAGCTCGTTGCGCCGCTGCTCGACAGACCTCTTGAACCCGCCCCAGCTCACCAGCAGACCCTGATCGGCGTGCGTGTTCTGAACAGCACCGATCAGCGCCTGAAGGGTTCGCTGATCAGCGGCGACATTGCCAGACTTTACCTGTACGACCAAGCGGGGGGCTTCGAAGCCAGACCGCCGCGCCCGGCAACGATATCAATGCTCTGGTCAGGACCTCGCAGCGAGACATTAATTACATAACCTTGCGCCTTGAGTATCTCCGCTACAAGGCGCGTGAAATCATACCCCGTGAACGCGCTCGCGACTCGCCGCTCGATCTGATCACGCGCTCTCTCGTCAAGATCGATCTCCGCCTCTTCATCGGTCCGCGCTTCAGGTGATGCAAGCGGCCGCGCCGGCGCGACAGGCCCGCTCTCGTAGCCAGGGTCCTCGTCTGTTCTCGATCATCGCTTCGACACGCCTGAGGGCGTCGTTGCGCCTGATCTCGCAAACAGTCATGAGAGCGCCGAAGCTGAGAGAAGTCCTGCCGAAACACATCGCGCGGCACGTCCGGCTTCAGCCAGCGAACCGGCGCATCGGATGACCTTCTGCTGTCGTCGCGCAGGCCCCGACATCTCACCGATGCGATTTTCCTCGCCGTTTTCAACGGGACCACGACCAGATCGCCATTCTGAATCGTGTTGCTGAACTGATTGGCTGCGCGCGAAGTTCAGCTGTGTCCTCGTGCTTCGCGTCTCGGCCAGACCTGCTCTACGAGCTTCAGCACGGCATCGCGGTCCTTTGCGGCTCTGAGGTCACCAACTCGAAACCCTAGACAAGCTCCCCGGTGTCAAGGGCGTGCGCTTCTTGCTCTCCCATGCCTCCCGAGCCTCACCAACCAGAGACGCCTCATGCCTGTGCCTCCCTGAGTGACATTTCCCTCCGAGCACCACCCGCTCTCCTCGTCCAGGCTGCACAACGGGAAGCTTCCGCTATATTTCATCCACTAGAACTCCAGCCGCTCGCGCTGGCGCAGGAGGCGCGTCATCAGGACGACGAAGATCAGGATCATGAAGAACCACAGGACGGCAATCGCCGACGGATAGCCGAGATCGAACGTGTTCCAGTCGAAGGCCCGCTTGTAGACGTAGGTCGAGACCGTCTCGGTCGACCAGAGCGGCCCGCCGCCGGTCATGATCCAGACCAGGTCGAAGACCATCATCTTGCCGATGAAGGACAGCACGAGCAGGTTGACCAGCGTCGGCCGCAGCATCGGCATGACGATGTAGACGAGCTTGGCCCACCAGCCGCAGTAGTCGAGCTCGGCGGCGCCGAGCACCTCGCTCCGGCAGCGCGTAGAGCGCCGCCAGGCAGATGATCATGTTGAAGCCGAGCCATTTCCAGAGATGCGTGACCAGCACGGCCCAGAGCGCCGTCTGCGGGTCGCCCAGCCAGGAATGCTCGAGCTGGCCGAGGCCCAGCCAGCGCAGGACGATGTTCAGCGCGCCCCAGTCGTAGTCGTAGATCCAGACCCAGATGATGCCGACCACGACGTAGGACATCAGCACCGGCGTGAACCAGACGATGCGCCAGAGGCGCGCGAGCGGCACCTTCGAGAACAGACAGAGCGCCAGCAGCAGGCCGCCCGCCACGTCGGCGACCGTGCCGACGATCGAGAACAGCGCCGTGTTCGATACCGCCTTCCAGAAGACGTGGTCGTGCGTCAACAGATCGGCGAAGTTCTGCAGCCCGACGAAGGTCGCGACGTTGCGCGGTCCGATCGTATGCACGCTGTTGTAGAACGTGCGCAGCACCGGATAGATCGTGAAGACGGCATAGGTGAGCAGCGCCGGCGCCAGGAAGACGACCAGCACCCTCCACGAGGTCTGGCGCGCGTCGGCGACCGTGCCGCCCGCCGGCCGAGCGGCGGCGCGCCCGATCACCCCCGATGCGGTCATCGATCGGCGCAGCGCGGCGGGTCCGCAACGGAGTGGGCGCGGGAACGCGGCAGCCGCGCGTCACGGCCCGGTTCCCCGCCCGAGACCTCAGCCCTTGTAGCAGCCCTGGTTCATCATGCTGATCGCGTCATCGACCGACAGCAGCCCGCCGGGGAAGCCCGAGTTCATCACCTGGCTGAAGGTGTCCTTGCACTCGCCCTGCATGTGATCGAGCGGCATGCCGACGAAGTACTTGGCACCCTCCTGGCGCTCCATCAGCTCGGTGAAGTAGGCGGCGTAGGGGCCGGTGAACGTAACGTCGCCGGTCTTGACCGCGGTCTGCAGATAGATCGTCTCGAGCCACATCTTGCCCATCTCGGGCGTCGACATGGCGTTGAGATATTCGGCCGCCTCCTTCGGATGCTTGCTGGCGGCGTTGATCGCGAAGCTGGCACCGATGCCGAGCGTCTCGCATTCGTTGCAGGCGCCGCCGTCCATCGCCGCGAACTTCATGATCGCCGAGCGGGAAGTCGGCGGGCTGGCCGCCCTTGTCCACCGGCACGAACGCGCGGCCGGTGTACCAGCTGCCCATCGGCAGCATGAGCGATCCCGGCTTCTGGTAGAAGTAGTAGTGCGATTCGCCGAGCTTCACGGTCATGAAGTTCTTGGGGTAGGCGCCGGCGTCGACCAGCTCTTTCACCCACTTGAAGACCTCGACGACCCGCGGATCCTCGAAGGACAGCTTGCCGTCGAGGAGCTTGCCGTAGTCGTCGGCGCCGAGCTCGTGCAGCAGCGCTTCCTGCAGGATGTAGGCGCCGGGATAGGGCCGGTCGCCGACGCCCTGGCGCGATCGGCGTGATCCCGGCGGCCTTGGCTTTCTTGACCAGGTCGAGGAACTGCGCCTGGCCGAGCTGGCCGCTCTCGGGCAGCGTCACGCCCAGCTTCGCCAGGATGTCCTTGTTGTAGTAGATCTCGTTGGTATAGGCCTCCTGCGGCAGGGCCCAGGTCTTGCCGTCGTGGGTCCACACCGCGCGCGCCCAGTCGTGGATCGTGCTCCAGTCCACGAGATTGTCGAGCGGGATGATGTAGCCGTTGGTGATGTACTCGGTCTGATCGGGCTCGAGGTAGAAGACGTCGGGGCCCTGGCCGGCCGGCAGCGCGGTCTTGAGCGCCGCATAGAGCGCATTCTTCTCGTACCAGGTGATCTTCACCGTGCAGGCCGGGATGGGCCTTCTCGAGGTTCCTCGCGGCCTTCTCGCGGAACGCCACCTTGGCCGGCTCGTCGGCCTCGTGGCTCCAGACCGTGATGGTCACGTCCTCGGCGTCGCGCCGCGTCCGCCGCCCGAAACGGTCGCCGCTGCGGCGAGCGCCGCCACCAAGCAAGCTCGCGTGAAGCCCGTTGTCATCTGCGCCATCCCTGTGTTTGGCCGCGCCTGCGCGAAGGTCCCGCTCCGGGCCCCCAGAGGCCGACGCTATTGGCGGCGACCATATCGCGGGATCATCGATCCCGCAATCGGATCGCCGCGGGAGGCCTATTGTCTTGTCGAAGCCGCCGGAGAGGGGCGTAGCGCGCGCCAGCCGATGTCGCGCCGGCAGAAGCCTTCGGGCCAGTCGATCCGATCGATCGCCGCATAGGCGCGCTCGCGGGCTTGCTCGAGCGTCGCGCCGGTCGCGGTGACGTTCAGCACGCGGCCGCCGTCGGCGAACACCCGGCCGCGCTCGATCCGCGTGCCGGCGTGGAAGATGGTCACGCCTTCGACCTCGGCAGCGGCTTCGAGGCCGCGGATCCTGCTGCCCCTGGCGTAGGCGCCGGGATAGCCCCTCGCGGCCATGACCACGGTCAGCGCGGGCTCGGGGTACCAGCGCAGATCCATGTGCCCGAGCATGCCCTCGGCGGCGCCGAGCAGGAGCTGGCCGAGGTCGGTCATGAGCCGCGGCAACAGCGCCTGGCATTCGGGATCGCCGAAGCGGACGTTGAACTCGAGCAGCTCCGGGCCGTCCTCGGTCAGCATCAGGCCGGCATAGAGCACGCCCCGATAGGGCGCGCCCTCGGCCGCCATGCCGGCGACGGTCGGGCGGACGATCTCGGCCAGCGCCCGCTCGGTCAGCTCCGGCGTCAGGCAGGGTGCCGGGGCATAGGCGCCCATGCCGCCCGTGTTCGGACCGGTGTCGCCCTCGCCCGCCCGCTTGTGGTCCTGCGCGGTGCCGAACGGCAGCACGTGCTCGCCGTCGATCAGAGCGAACAGGCTCGCCTCCTCGCCGTGCAGGCACTCCTCGACGATGACCGTCTCGCCCGCCGCGCCGAAGGCGCCGCCGAGCGCCTGATCGAGGGCCTCGAGCGCCTCCTCGACGCGTCGCCGCAACCGTCACGCCCTTGCCCGCGGCGAGCCCGTCCGCCTTGATCACGATCGGGGCGCCGCGCGGCGCGAACGTAGGCTCTCGCCGCATCGGCCGTGGCTCGCGTAACGTCCGATGGGCCGCGGTCGGGATGCCGTGGCGGACGCAGAAGTCCTTGGCGAACGCCTTGGAGCCCTCGAGGCGGGCGGCGGCGGCGCCGGCCCGAAGGTCTTGATCCCCGCCGCCTCCAGCCGGTCGACCAGACCGAGCACCAGCGGCAGCTCGGGCCCGGGAACGACCAGCTCGATGCGCCGCTCGCGGCAGAAGGCGACGATGCCGTCGAGGTCGTCGACGGCGAGCGGCACGCAGGTCGCTTCGCGCGCGATCGCATCGCTGCCCGGGGCGCAGAACAGCTCGCTCACCAGGGGCGAGGCGGCGAGCGACCAGCAGAGCGCATGCTCTCGCCCGCCCGCTCCGACGACCATAACCCTCATGTCGGATGCGCTACCTCGATGTCCATCATGAGCGCAACATCCTGGCATGGAGCGACAGCTTCATCGTCGGTCAGCCTGCTGCGGCCAGTCGCCGGAGGCTGCCGGTCGCGAACCGCCGGCCCCCATGACGAAGCTCGTCAGGCGATACCAACCCGCCTCGTGACCTGTCCGTTGCTCTCCCAGTAGGTGTGCTTGCCGGCAATCAGGGGGTCGTCCATCGCTGGCTGGACGTTCCCCGCGGTATCGATGGCCCTCGAGGTGATCGCATGCTCTCCCGGCGACGCGTCCGCCCAGTCGAGAGACCAAACCTTCCACGCGAATTCGGCTTCCTCGCTGCGGTCGATGGTCGCGGGCAGCCATGGCCCGCCGTCGATCTGCACCTCGACGCTCGCGATCGGGGCGCCCCAGGCCGCACCAACGATCTGGTACTGGCCATCGCTCCGCGTCACCTTGGCGGGTACCGACTTGAGCAAAGCCCGGCCGACAGAGGATTCGATCCACGCCGTCTCCCCATCGTGCCGCTCTTCGCGGATCGTCACGTAGTCGCGCGCCATGAAGCGGTTCATGAAGCGGCTCGACCGCACCTCGATGCGCTTCAGCCACTTGACGTTGGCGATGCCATACCAGCCCGGGGCGATCAGGCGCAGCGGAAACCCGTGGGCCTGAGGCAACGGTGCCGCCGTTCATCTCGTAGCAGAGCAGGTTGTTGGGGCTCATGGCGTCGGCGAGGGACATGCTGCGGGCGAAGTTCTGCGTCATCTTGATCTCACGCACGATCTTCCTCGCCCGCATCGGTGCCGAAGAAGACCACTTCGATGCCATCGTCGAGCACCTGCGCCTCCTCGAGGATCGGAGCCAGCGGCGTGCCCGCCCATTTGGCGGTACCGATGCCGCCGATGAACCAGGGAAAGCCGTGGTTGCCGGAGCATTCCAGCGTGAAGGTGACCTCGCTGCCGCGGCCTTGCGACAAGGTCGCTCAACGTGAAGGTCGAGCGGCCGCTTGACCAGGCCGGTTACCTCCAGCGTCCACGCCTTCTCGTCGATGACCGGCCAGTTGTAGTGGCCGACCCCGAAGAACCTGTCGTTCGGCGTCACCCAGGAATCCAGCTCCTCCCACCGAAGCTGACTGCGCACCGCTTCAGGAACGGGGTTCGGCGGGCGGCTGATCGAGCCACGGAACGACCTCCTCGCCCTTTCGGCTCGGGAAGGCCTGGGCGAGGAAGGGGGCGTTGATCAAGGCCAACCCGTGAAGGCTGCGCCACCTTGGACGACAAATTCCCTGCGTGAAGTTTCCATTGCGCGTCTCCCTTGAAAAAAATCTTGGGAGAGAGCCGGGCGAAGGGATCCGGCAAGCCTGAAATGATGGATCGATCGGCCCTGGCATCAACTCCCATATAGCGAACGCGGAGCGCTGGCGGATGGGTCGCGGTGGCCCACGCTCATTGAGGGCTTTGGCCGACGCAGTCGGCCTCATGCGGCCGCTCCACCAACGCACGCACTTCTGCGTCTACACCCCCAGCGTCACCCGTGCATCAACTTTGTGGTCCAATCGCGACGCGAATCGTGACATAAGCGGCGGGCGGAATCATGGGGACCAGGCGATGACCGCGAACAGCGTGAGCATCGGGATCTTGGGCGCGACCGGGTACACGGGTGCCGAGCTGCTGCGCCTGCTGCACGATCACCCCTCGGCCCGGGTCGACTGCATGACCGCCGAGCGCTACGCCGGCCAGCCGATCGAGGCGGTCTTCCCGCATCTGACGGTCGCGAGCTGCCGCGTCTGACCAAGGTCGGCGACTACGATCTCGGATCGCTCGACGTGGTGTTCGGCTGCCTGCCGCACGGCACCACGCAGGACGTGATCCGCGAGCTGCCGCGCGGGCCCAAGGTGATCGACCTCTCGGCCGACTTCCGGCTGCGCGATCCGGCGCTCTACGAGCGGACCTACGGCCAGCCGCACCGCGCGCTCGAGCGCCAGAAGGATGCGGTCTACGGCCTGACCGAGCTCGCGCGCGAGCGCGATCGGGCGACCGACCTCGTCGCCAATCCCGGCTGCTATCCGACCACGGCGCAGCTGCCGCTTCGCCCGCTGCTCGAGGCCGGGCTGATCGAGCTCGATCCGATCATCATCGATGCCAAGTCGGGGGTCACCGGCGCCGGCCGCGCCGCCAAGGAGACCTCGCTGCACAGCGAGGTGAGCGAAGGCCTGCACGCCTACGGCGTCACCAACCATCGCCATGCGCCGGAGATCGAGCAGGGCCTGGCCGACGCCGCCGGCCGGCCGATCAGCGTGACCTTCACGCCGCATCTCGTGCCGATGAACCGCGGCATCCTGGCGACGATCTACGTCCGCCTGGCGCCGGGCGCCGAGGCCGCCGATCTGCAGGCCGCGCTCGAGCGGCGCTACGCCGAGGAGCCGTTCGTGCGCGTGCTGCCGTTCAAGAGCCTGCCCGCGACCCGCCACGTGCGCGGCACCAATCTCTGCCTGATCGCGGTCCATCCGGATCGGGTGCCCGGGCCGGGCGATCCTATCTCAGCGTCATCGACAATCTGGTCAAGGGCGCCTCCGGCCAGGCGTTGCAGAACATGAACCTGATGCTCGGCCTGCCCGAGACCGCGGGGCTCGGCCAGGCGCCGCTGTTCCCCTGAGGCGGGCTCGCGCGGCGCGCGATGGCGGTCACGCTCGCCGATATCGAGGCCGCGGCCGAGGTCCTCGACGGCCAGGTCGTCCGCACGCCCTGCCTGCGCTCGGCGCGGCTCTCGGAGGTGCTGGGCGCCGAGATCGCGCTCAAGCTCGAGACCCTGCAGCACAGCTCCTCGTTCAAGGACCGCGGCGCGCTGGTCAAGCTCGCCAGTCTCTCGCGACGAGGAGCGGGCGCGCGGCGTGATCGCCATGTCGGCCGGCAACCACGCCCAGGGCGTGGCCTACCACGCGACCCGCCTCGGCATCCCGGCGACGATCGTGATGCCGCGCCTGACGCCGTTCGTGAAGGTCGAGAAGACCAGCCAGTTCGGCGCCAGGGTCGTGCTCGAGGGCGATTCGGTCGACGAGGCCGCCGACTATGCGCGCAAGCTCGCGGCCGAGCGCGATCTCACCTTCATCCACCCCTACGACGATCCGGCGATCATCGCCGGCCAGGGCACGATCGCGCTCGAGATGCTGGCCGACGTCCCCGAGCTCGACGTGCTGGTGGTGCCGATCGGCGGCGGCGGGCTGATCGTCGGGCGTCGCGACCGCGGCCAAGGCGATGAAGCCCGAGATCGAGATCATCGGCGTCCAGGCGGCGGCCTGCCCCTCGATGTACCGCAAGCGCGCCGGCCTGCCCGAGGCGCCGCTCCGGCCGACCATCGCCGAGGGCATCGCGGTCAAGCGGCCGGGCCAGCTGACCCTGCCGATCGTCAAGGCCCTGGTCGACGACATCCTGCTGGTCGAGGAGGACGCGATCGAGGAGGCGATCCTCACGCTGCTCGAGGTCGAGAAGCTGGTGGTCGAGGGCGCCGGTGCCGCCGGCCTCGCCGCGGTGACGACCTATCGCGAGCGCTTCGCCGGCCGCCACGTCGGCCTGATCCTCTGCGGCGGCAACATCGACCTGCGCCTGCTTTCGGTGGTGATCCTGCGCGGCCTGGTGCACTCCAAGCGCCTGATCTCGCTCCAGGTCGGCATGCCGGATGCGCCGGGCAACCTCGCCCGGGCCGCCGCCCTGATCGGCGAAGCCGGCGGCAACATCCTCGAGGTCGAGCATCAGCGCGCCTTCTCGCCGCTCTCGGTCAAGTCGACCGAGGTCAACTTCATCGTCGAGACCCGCAACGCCGCCCACGCCAACGAGGTCATCACCGCGCTGCGCGCCGCGGGCTTCGACGTCCGCATCCTGGAAGGCTCGGGCGGCGCCGGATTCTGAAATCAATATCCCGCAAATTCTTCAATTCTCAAGTCAGAAAAACTAAACGATAAATCTTCATCTCAGATTTACATGCGCAAGACACAATCCGCGGCGTCGACGAGCTCTGCAGAACGGGATCGTACGCCAGGCGAGAGCAACGCCCCGTCTCGAATATTGCCTGTCGTCGGCCCTGACGAGCGGATCTGCGGCGGGCTCGATGGTCGTGCCCCCGGTCGCCTGCCTTTCCTCTACTCCCCCGATGGCGGGCCGGTCTCAGCGCGAGACCGGCCCTTCGTCGCGCTGATTGAACACTATGTTGCATGTGCTTAGTTGTCAGCACGCTCCACCGAAGGTCGAGATTTACAACATCTTCGACAAGTGTGTCCGACTTGAACTCCCGATAAGCAAGATGCTAAAGGACGAGACGCGACTTGCCCTGAAATTGAATGTAACCTTTTCAGATATGTGGCTATCGATCGAGGACCCGAGATTTGGCGGCCTCTGGTGCAATCGAATACGTGCTAACTTCGGTATTAGCAGAGGCTGGCTCTCGTTTTGGGGTCTAACAAACGTCTTGTTTCCGACCGAAGGACGGAAGTTCAGCTTTGAGATCAACGTGGTGTCCGAAGGAACTCACGGCTACACCAAAGAAACTACAAAGTCCAGCTCAAAGGGAGTGGAGTTTGGCCCCGAGGTGAATGTCGATCCGACTGTTGGCATCACGAATATCAAGACCTCTGCCAAGATGACTTTAAAGGGTGAGGCGGGGACCAAGGTTGCATTGTCTGATACGTTTGGCAAGCCAGTCGTTCACGTTCAGGAGCTACGGCGCCTCTGCGCCGGAATAACGAAGATCTAGCAGGGGTTTGATCTTACCGGTGCGCAGCTGGCTAGAGCGAACCTATCCGGTTGCGATATGAGAAATGCGGATCCCCACGCAGGCGGATCTTCACAATGCAAATCTCAAAGAGGCCATACTCGACGGGGCGAGGCTCGTCGACGCAAACCTCTCGGCGGCTATATTGGATGGGGCTCAACTCAAGCAAGCGGACTTACGTGGCGCAACGTTGGAGCGTATATCGTTCAACGAAAAGACCTCCTTTGAAGGGATCAAATTCGAAGGGGGGATTTTCTGCGGCCCACGTGCTCCAGGGGTTACCTTTGGAAGCGGCACATCACCTCGAAGGTGTAGAGGCAGGAGACGTATTCGTAGTAGTTGAAGGCAAGGCTATCCCGGTACTCCGGGTACCTTGGGTGTTCTACGAGCGACCTTTCGTCGGGGACGACTGGCAGTCAGCTAATAGCCTCGCAACAGAAGAACTTGGCGGAGCTGGGCAAGATTGATTTCGAGCGTCCGCTGCGGCGCCGCATGACGCCGCTGCGGCGCGGTACCACGCCCCCGCCTTGCCCGCTGAGGCGAATTCCCCTATAGCCCTGACCCGGCGCGCGGCGGCGCGTCGGTCATTGCGCGGTTCCGTGTTGCGGGATGGTTCAGCGATGCTGGACAAGACCTATCGACCGGCCGAGGTGGAGGCCAAGTTCGACCGCCTGTGGGAGGACGGCGGTTACTTTGCGCCGCGCGGCGATCCGGGCGCAGAGCCCTACTGCATCGTCATCCCGCCGCCGAACGTCACCGGCAGCCTGCACATGGGCCACGCGCTCAACAACACGATCCAGGACGCCCTGATCCGCTTTCACCGCATGCTGGGGCGCGCGGTGCTCTGGCAGCCGGGCACGGACCATGCCGGCATCGCGACCCAGATGGTGGTCGAGCGCGAGCTCGCGCAAGCGAGGGCAACGACGCGGCGCGAGCTCGGGCCGCGAGAAGTTCGTCGAGCGGGTCTGGAAGTGGAAGGCGCAGTCCGGCGGCACGATCAGCCAGCAGCTGCGCCGCCTCGGCGCCTCGGCCGACTGGTCGCGCGAGCGCTTCACCATGGACGAGGGGCTCTCGCTCGCGGTCCGCAAGGTCTTCGTCGAGCTGCACCGCGCGGGGCTGATCTACAAGGACAAGCGGCTGGTCAACTGGGACTGCCAGCTGCAGACCGCGATCTCCGACCTCGAGGTCGAGCAGACCGAGGTCGACGGCCGGCTCTGGCACATCCGCTATCCGATCGAGGGCGCGAAGCGGCCGCCACATCACCGTGGCGACGACCCGGCCGGAGACGATGCTCGGCGACACCGGCGTCGCGGTGCATCCCGACGATGCGCGCTATAGGGACCTGGTCGGCCGGCACGCCATCCTGCCGCTGGTCGGCCGGCGCCTGCCGATCGTCGCCGACGCGTATGCCGATCCGGAGAAGGGCACCGGCGCGGTCAAGATCACGCCCGGCCACGACTTCAACGACTTCGAGGTCGGCCGGCGCCACGGGCTCGAGATGATCAACATCATGGACGGCGACGGCCGGCTCAACGATCAGGTGCCGGAGGCCTATCGCGGCCTCGACCGCTTCGTCGCCCGCGAGCGCGTGCTCGCCGACCTCGAGGCGCGGGGCTGATCGAGAAGATCGAGCCGATCCGGCACGTCGTGCCCTACGGCCAGCGCTCCGAGACGCCGGTCGAGCCGCTGCTCACCGATCAGTGGTACGCCGACGCCAAGACCCTGGCCGGGCCGGCGATCGACGCGGTCGAGCAGGGCCGCACCAGCTTCGTGCCCAGGCAGTGGGAGAGCACCTACTTCGAGTGGATGCGCAACATCCAGCCCTGGTGCATCTCGCGCCAGCTCTGGTGGGGCCATCAGATCCCGGCCTGGTACGGCCCGGACGGCGAGATCTTCGTCGCCATGGACGAGGCCGAGGCGGCGGAGCAGGCGGCGCAGCACTACGGCCGGCCGGTCGAGCTGCGGCGCGACGAGGACGTGCTCGACACCTGGTTCTCCTCCGGCGCTCTGGCCGTTCTCGACGCTCGGCTGGCCGGAGCGCACCCCGGAGCTCGCGCGCTTCTACCCGACCAGCGTGCTCGTCACCGGCTTCGACATCATCTTCTTCTGGGTCGCCCGGATGATGATGATGGGCCTGCACTTCATGGGCGAGGTGCCGTTCCGCGAGGTCTACATCCACGGCCTGGTGCGCGACGAGCGCGGCCAGAAGATGTCGAAGACCAAGGGCAACGTCATCGATCCGCTCGAGCTGATCGACGAATATGGCGCCGACGCGCTGCGCTTCACGCTCCTGGCCAGCACCGTGCAGGGCCGCGACGTCAAGCTCGGCGAGGGCCGCGTCGCAGGGCTACCGCAACTTCGCCACCAAGCTCTGGAACGCGGCGCGCTTCTGCGAGATGAACGAGCTGCGATCCGGATCCGGCCTTCGAGCCCGGCGCGCTGCCGCGAGATCGTCAATCGCTGGGTCGATCAGCAAGCTCGCCCAGGCGGCCGATCGGACCCGCGCCGCCCTCGAGGGCTATCGCTTCAACGAAGCCGCGGCCGCGCTCTACCACTTCACCTGGGACGAGTTCTGCGACTGGTATCTCGAGCTCGCGAAGCCGCTCCTGGCCGGCGAGGACGAGGCGGCCAAGGCCGAGACGCGCGCGACCGCCGCCTGGGTGCTGGCGCAGCTGCTGCATCTGCTGCACCCGCTCACGCCCTTCGTCACCGAGGAGCTTTGGGAGCGACGCTATGGCGCGCCGGGCGGGCTGCTGATCGGCGCGCGCTGGCCCGAGCTCGGCGGCGAGCTGATCGATCCCGAGGCCGAGGCCGAGCTCGACTGGCTGATCCGCGCGATCAGCGCGCTCCGCGCCGCGCGCAGCGAGCTCGGCGTGCCGCCCGCCGCCAAGCTGACCGCTCAAGGTCCGCGATGCCGGCGCCGCGACCGGGCGCGGCTCGCGCGCCATCGCGACGCGCTCCTCCGCCTCGCCCGCCTCGCCGAGATCGAGCCGACCGAGGCGCCTGTGCCGCAGGGCTCGCTTCAGGTCGTGGTCGACGAGGCGACCTTCGCCCTACCGCTCGCCGGGGTGATCGATCTCGAGCAGGAGCGCCAGCGGCTCGGCAAGGAGCTCGCCAGGGCGCGGGCCGAGATCGAGCGCTTCGATCAGAAGCTCGCCGATCACGAGCTTTCTCGAGCGCGCGCCCGCCGAGGTGATCGAGACGCAGCGCGCGCGCCGCGCCGAGGCCGAGCAGACCCGCCAGAAGCTCGAAGCGGCGCTCGCCCGGATCGCTTCCTAGCGCGGACGAAGGCCATGCTGCAGCTGCTTCGCGCCCCGAGATGAGCCCGGACGCCCGCCCGGTCCGGGTGGTCGCCCGCGCCCGCTACGACGACTGGCTCGCCGGCCAGCCGGGGCGCGTCCGGGCGTGGCTCGAGGGTCCGGCTTCGAAGCGAAAGCCGCGCGCGCGATCGTGATGCCCGGGACCGATGGCGCGCCCGAAGCGGCGCTCCTGATCCTGAGCGATCCGCCGGAGCCTTGGGATTTCGCCGCGCTTCGGGGGCGGCTGCCGGCCGGGACCTGGCATCTGGAACCAGACGAGGGCGAGCTCGATCGCGCCCAGGCAGCGCTCGGCTGGGCGCTCGCCAGCTATCGGTTCGATCGCTACCGGAAGAACGACGACAAGAAGCCCGAGCCTCGTCTCGCCGCTCGAAGAGGGCGCCGAGATCGGGCGCGCCAATGTCATCGCCGAGGCGGTCTGGCTGGCGCGCGATCTGATCAACACGCCCGCCTCGGATCTCGGCCCGGCCGAGCTCGCCGATGCCGCGCGCACGGTCGCCGCGCGCTACGGCGCCGAGTTTCCGCACGATCGAGGGCGATGCGCTGCTCGCCGAGAACTACCCGGCGATCCACGCGGTCGGCCGCGCCAGCCCGCGCGCGCCGCGCCTGATCGAGCTGGTCTGGGGCAAGCCGCGCCGCGCCGAAAGTCACCCTGGTCGGCAAGGGCGTCTGCTTCGACACCGGCGGGCTCGACCTCAAGACCTCGCAGAACATGCTGCTGATGAAGAAGGACATGGGCGGCGCCGCGGTGACCCTGGCGCTCGCTCAGGCGATCATGGAGCTGAAGCTGCCGGTGCGCCTCCGGCTGCTGATCGGCGCGGTCGAGAACAGCGTCGCGCGGCAGCGCCTTCCGCCCGGGCGACATCCTCGCGACCCGCAAGGGGCTCAGCGTCGAGATCGGCAACACCGATGCCGAAGGCCGGCTGGTGCTGGCCGATCTGCTGAGCCGAAGGCGACCGCGAGCGGCCCGAGCTCATGATCGACTGCGCGACGCTGACCGGCGCCGCGCGGGTGGCGCTCGGCCCCGATCTGCCGGCGCTGTTCACGCCCGACGACGCGCTGGCCGACGAGCTGCTCGCGGCGGGCCGGGCGACCTTCGAGCCGCTCTGGCGCCTGCCGCTGCACGCCCCCTACCGCGAGCTGCTCGACAGCCCGATCGCCGACATCAACAACGCCGGCAAGGGCAGCTTCGCCGGCGCCATCACCGCGGCCCTGTTCCTCGAGGAGTTCGTCACCGAGACCGCGACCTGGGCGCATCTCGACATCTTCGCCTGGAACCCGGAGGCGAAGCCGGGCCGGCCGAAGGGCGGCGAGGCGACCGCGCTCCGCGCCCTCCTCGCCATGATCGAGCGCCGTTTCTCCGCCTGATCCGACCACCAGCGCCCGCCCCTGGCCCGGAGGCCGTCATGCATCGCGACCAGCCGCCCCGGCGCGCCGACTACCGGGTCTTCTACGAGGTGCCGAGCCGCTGGCTCGACAACGACATCTACGGTCACGTCAACAACGTCAATTATTACAGCTACTTCGATACCGCGATCGCGCACTATCTGATGGGCGAAGGCGGTCTCGTGCCCTGGACCGACGAGGTGATCGGCTTCTGTGTCGAGAGCGGCTGCCGCTTTCGCCGCGGCCTGCGTTTCCCCGACCGGATCACGGCGGGGCTCAAGGTGACCCGGCTCGGCCGCTCCAGCGTGCGCTACGAGATCGGCATCTTCGGCAACGATGATGATGCGGCTGCCGCCGACGGCTACTTCGTGCACGTCTTCGTCGAGCGGGCGAGCGAGCGCCCGGCGCCGATCCCGGAGCCGATCCGCGCCGCTCTCGCACGGCTGCTCGCCGAGACGGATTGACGCGCGCGCCCTCTCCATCGCGCTCCGGGGCGATCGGCTTGCGTACGATGGCGCGGCCACCGCTAAGTTGCCTGGCGCCGCAATCCGTTGCGCCGGACGGCGCGCGCCGGGGAGATTCCGTGGACGAGCAGCGGGCGAGGCTCAGGATCAATCTGTCGCAACGGGAGTTCGAGGTCGAGGGCAGCGAGCGCTTCGTCAAGGCCTACGCCGAGCGGTTCGACGCCCTGCTCGATGGACTGAGCGATCCGACCAGGGAGGTCGCGCCCGCGCGCGGTCGCGCCGCGCAGCGGCGCCCGCGGCGGCCGCACCTCGACCCGCGGCCCAGACCTTCGGCGAGATGCTGCATCAACTGCCGCGCTCGGCGAGCGACGTCGACCGCATGCTGGCCGCCGGCTACTTCGCCCATCTGCGCAGCCCCGACAAGTCGTTCAGCACCGGCGAGGCCAACGACCTGCTGACCGAGCAGGGCATCAAGATCGGCAATCCCTCGCAATCCGTGCGCCAGAATGTCGCCGCCAAGCGCGTGTTCAGGCACCAGGGGCGCTATCGGGTGTCGCAGACCGGCCTCGACTACCTCCGCCAGCTCCTGGGCGCCGAACTGCCGGTCTGACCATGGCGAGCGATCCGGACGACGGACCGAGCGGGGCCGATCTCGCGCCGGCCCGCCGGAGCATGCTCGAGACCATCGAGCGCGAGATCAGCTGGTTCGGCATCGGCAACGGCAGCCGCACGCTCGATCCGCGGGTCCGCGCCGCCATGCTCGAGGTGCCGCGCGAGCGCTTCGTGCCGCCCGATCTGGCCCCGCGCGCGTATGACAACCAGCCACTGCCGATCGGCCATGGTCAGACCATCTCGCAGCCGCTGATGGTCGCGGTGATGACCCATCTGCTGCAGCTCCGGCCGGAGGCGCGCGTGCTCGAGGTCGGCACCGGCTCGGGCTATCAGACGGCGGTCCTGGCCGAACTGGCCGCCGAGGTGGTCACGATCGAGGTGCTCGAGGCGCTGGCCGCGCGACGCCAAGGCCAGGCTCGCCGAGCTCGGCTATCGAAACGTCGAGTGCCATCTCGGCGACGGTGCGGCCGGCTGCCCGGAGCGGGCGCCGTTCGATGCGATCCTGGTGACCGCGGCCGCGCGCTCGGTCCCGCCCGCTCTGGTCGAGCAGCTGAAGCGCGGCGGTCGGATGGTGATCCCGGTCGGCGGCGATCCGTTCAGCCAGGACCT
This sequence comes from uncultured Alphaproteobacteria bacterium, assembly GCA_963815435.1. Classification (GTDB taxonomy): domain Bacteria; phylum Pseudomonadota; class Alphaproteobacteria; order Geminicoccales; family Geminicoccaceae; genus DATAOG01. The sequence continues at coordinate 45,280 of CAWFGZ010000042.1, read as the reverse complement.
GCTCCTGATCGAGAAGGACGTCGAAGGCCACACCCGTCAACAGACCCTGTTTGCCGTCGCCTTCGTGCCGCTGCGCAGCGGCTGAGCCGCGGTCGGCGCAGCGATTCGCTTGATCTGCGGACGCCGAATCGGTACTATCCCTGACCATGACGATGACGATCCAGCTTCGCCGGCAGGGCGCGCGAATTAGCCGCCCGACCTCGATCGGAGGTCGGGATGTCGCTGTTCGTCCTGCTCATGCCTGCGAAGGGGATCGTCGCCATGTCGTCGCCAAGCCCGCAACGGGTTGACTGCTTCTCGGTCTTTTCCGCCGCCGATCCTTCGGCCCTGCTCCGCATCCTCGGGGTGTTCAGCCTGTTCGGCGTGATCCCGAACGCGCTGCCACAGCGCGCAGCTGGAAAGCGACGAGGACCTGCTGGTGGTCGATGTCCAGGTGGCAGGCCTGCCCCGCGGTCAGGCCGAGCAGATCGCGCGCCGCCTTGACCGGGTGGTCACCGTGACCCAGGTGCTGTGGTCGGAGAAGCAGCGCGCGGCAGCCTGACCGGCTGCGGCCGCGCCCGGATAGCGCGGCCTTCGTGGACAGTCAAACTCGCGAGATCGCGCAATGCTGTCCAGAAGATTGCGCTCGAGCATTATGAGCCTATCCGCGCTGCAAAGCAGCGCTTGGTCGGGCTCTGGATGAGCTGTCTGGCCGTGAAGTCAATGCGCCGGTCGATCGGACATTGGATGCTGCAACTGGAGCAAGAATGCTCCACCCCTGGCGCAAAAATGCGCCACTTTGTTCCTGAGTGTCGCATTCTTGCGACAGCCAGAGCTCGCCCGGGAATATCGGTCAGGTCGACTGGTCAGGGGGCGTTGACGGGTTGGGTCCGGAAACGCTCCGCCGATGAAGGGAGAGCGGGTTCCTCGACCGCCGCCGGGGCCCCTTCCTGTCCTTCGAGCATCCGTCGAAGGGTTGCGACTTCGCTCGTGATGGTCTTGTGGAATTCTGCGCCGACCTGCTCGAGGAACGCCTGGTCCTTCGGCTTGGGCTTGGCGACGCGGATCTCGATGTGCGTGCGGCCACCGGCGTCCGCCGAGCCGACGACTTCCGAAAAGGCATGGGTCATGAGCACCTTGGGAGCGCCGGGCATGGGCAACAGCGTGGTCAAGGTCAGATAGTCGAACGGACGCCAGTCGATCACCTCTTCGATGATCGTGTGGGCGCCATGCATGCAGTGGTTGGTGGTGCCGACCCCGCGCCGGCCGGTTTCCGCCGTCTCGCGCACCTCATCGGCGCCGCGCCATTTCGGCCGCAGGCCAGGCGAGGTCCAATATTCCCAGACGGTCGGACGCGGCGCGGCGATGTCGAACTCGATCACGGCGAACGCCTTGTCGCGGACCACTTCGTTGCGCTGGCGGTCGTTCTCCTGCGTCCATGCCTGTTCCAGATCACGCACCCAGCACTTCACTTCGCCGATGATGTCGATCGACTCCCGGTGCTCGACCAGACCTTGCGCTACCGGATCGATGTTCATCGCCCGGATGCAAGCGTCGGAATACAGCGCATAGGCGTGGCCGCCGAGGCGCTCGTTGACCGCGTTCTTCAGAAGGCGATGAATGAGGATGACATCGCGGCCGGCGAGCTCCTCGCGGCCGGCCATCCTCTGCTTGATGAACTCGCCATGGTGGCTGACGAATTTGAAGTCGAGGTCCTGCATCTGGCTGCAGGCGCGGCACTCGCAGGCTGATGCCAGCTTGATGTTGCGGAGCCGCTTGCGGAACGCAAGATAGGCCGACTCGACGGCGTCCTGGAGGACCGATCCGTCGATCTTGTCGGCGACCGCATAGCAAAAAGCTGCATCGCCTTCGAACTTGGCGAGCCGGAACGGCGGGCGCAGGCGCCGGACCACCGTGTCCATCACGTCAGCGATGATGTCGTGGGCGTGGTCAAGCTCGACGCCGGCGAGATAGCCGGTGTAGCCCGAAATATCGGCAATCAGGAAACAGGCAGATTCGGGTTTCGCAAGCATCCAGCCGTCCTCCCACATAGTAACAACCATGCCGAGCGGCGATCCCCGGCGCAGGCGGCGAGAACCAATCCCTCGCGGGGGCGAGGAAAGGCAGCGGCATCTGACCGCCCCAAGCCGTACCGTTGCCGCGCGGGATGTTTAGCTCGCGCGGCTGTTGCGATGGTCTGCTGAGATTGCTCTCAGAACTGAAGAATGACCGTGCCCTCCGCGACCGCGGGTGGCTTGGCGCTGATGTTGGCCGCGTTCTGCTTGATCCAGTCTCTCGCGACCCGGACGCTTTCGTCGGCGCCTGCCTTGTCCTGGCACACCGTCACCGAGACGCCGCCGTCGGCAGTGCGGAACAGCAAGTAGGCTCGGAATCCGTTGACCCCGCGGATCAGGCGCTCGACGTCGACCTTGCGCTTCTCCAGAAGGTCGAACAACTCCTTGGCTCCCTGGCCGGAATAGGTTCTTACGACCGCATGCATGATCGCTCTCCCCTTGCGCGGTGACTTCCCAGACTGCGTCAGCCGACATTCCCCATATGCCGGCTGGTGAACGCCTAATCTGCGGCGTTTCTGCCAGCGATGCAAGGCGGCAAGGGCCGGCCGGAAAGCGCTGTTGGGCGTCGGCGGATTTCCGCTTGGCGGATGGTCTGCCTCTGGGGCAACCTTCCGCCATGCGCAACTTCGCACGGAGGATAATCGGGTGGCTCGCGGGCAGCCTTCTGCTCGCTGTCGTCTCTGGTGTGGTCGGCGAATTTTTCACTGCGCTGGCGCGGGAAAATGGCTGGTATCAGCACCCCTCAGAACGTCTCGATGCCGCCATGAATGCCTTTAGTTCTTTTGTCACGCATTCGTCGTTTCTGACGGCGACGGCTGGCATCGTTGGCCTCGCCGTCGGCATGTGGATGGATACGATTCTGCGCCGCATCAGCCTCCAGCGTTCCCCGCTCAATCTCCCTGGTCGAGCCCTACCGCCCGGCCGCGAACCAGCCAACGTCGCCGAATCAACGATAGAAGCGCAATACGATTTAATGTTGTTTGTCATCGATTATATCATTCCCGCGTCCAGAACCCAGATCGACCTGCAGGACGCGGTCATCGACCTGGTTGCTTCCGGCGACCGGACGATGCAATGGTCCATCAGGCAAAGCATTCGTACGGATGCGTCGGTCACTGCGTTTCTGGATAGCGTCCACAAACTGGAATCCGGGCTGCATAGCCATCCTGTGCACTGTCCGCCATTTGTCGATCTGATGACTCATGTCGATAGCATCGAGAGGGGTTATGCCGACTTCCGTAAGGAAACAGATACATTAGCCACATCGCGTGGACTGGAGTATTCCAATCATAGCATGCTTAATCCACTTTGGCGGAATTGGCGCCAGGCTCATAACAACCTTGTGCGCGAGTACGAAACAATCAAGAGAGACCGCAGATTTCCGAAACTCTTTCGACCAGCACGCCCGAGTCGGTGGGGAGACCCTGTCCCGGATAAGAAGTAATCGAAGAGTGTTAGGATGTGTACCCATAAACGCCGGGTTTGATAACCGAGCTCGAACGTCCGGCTTCGGGCACCAAGCGGACATGAGCGTCAACGCGGACAATCTCCGCTTCTAGCCAGATGCGGGCATCTCGCCAGATCGGCGACATGTCGGCATTGCGCCGGTGGAGCTTTGCTCTTGTCTAAGGACTGACCCAGCCACCTGATACGTCAAGTATCGCGCCGGTGACGTACTTTGCTTCGTCCGACAGGAGCCAAAGAGCGGCATTGGCGATATCGTCTTCTTCGCCGGGACGCCCGAGTGGAGTTCGCGCGACGACCAACTCCAGCCACTCGGGATGATCTTGCATCCATACTCTGCTGATTTCCGTAAGAATTGCCCCGGGGCGTACGCAGTTGACGCGCACGCCCGCCGCCGCCTGTTCACGCGCCAAACCGACGGTAAAAGTGTCGAGCGCGCCCTTTGAGGCCGCATAGTCGATGTACGACCCTGCACCACCGTGTTTGGCCGCTGCTGACGAGATGTTGACGATACCTCCACCACTGCCGCCGCAGCACTGCAACATTCGTTTCAGCGCCTCCTTGCTACAAAGGAACGGCGCGAAGGTGTTGACCTCGAAGAGGCGTCTCGTGAGATCGGCATCCAAGTCTTCGACTCGTCCCTGGCTCCCCATCACCCCGGCGTTGTTCACAAGACCGGTGACCGGGCCAAGCTTCTGATCGACCTCGATGAACATCGCTTCGACTTGCGCGGGATCGGCGACATCCGCTTGCACGGCAATCGCATTGCCGCCACTCTTGGTGATTTCCGACACCACCGAGCGCGCTCCGCGCTCATCCCTGGCGTAATTCACGCAGCAGGCCCATCCCTTCGCGGCCGCCTTTCGGCAAACTGCCGCGCCGATCCCACGGCTTCCGCCGGTCACCACGAGCACGCTCACAACCTGTTCTCCCGACCTGCTACTGGAGGATATCAGTCTGGGCGAGTCCGTAAAGGGTCAAAGGCGGTCATCGCTCCGCAATGGGCCGGTGCCCGCTTATCCATCAGCTTGCAGACATTCGAACCGCAGTCTTGGGCCTCTAAAGGCTCTCGTGACTCAAGCTCCGAAAAGGAGCCTCGAACATGCGCTACGACCTCACCGACGGCGAATGGAAGCTCATTGAGCCAGCCCTTCCCCGCAAGCCGCAGGGCGTGCCACGCGTCGATGACAGCCGCCGCGAAGTCACCTTGGCGCTAGCGCGACTGGAGCACCTGGCCAGCCAGATTGGTCACCCGATCGACGCGGATGATCACGGCGCCGCCTTTTCGCTCAAGATCCTTGTCGAGCTCGGCCTTGATCGTCCTGGCCATGACCTGATCCCTGAGCGCGCCTTGCTCATGCAGGGTCGCCGTGCCATGGAAGCGCCAGTGGACGTAAGTCCTGGCATCCCAGAACAAGACTACGACTTTTGGATTTGCCTGGATGTTCTTGAGGTGTTGACGCCGGGTCCGTTCCCAATAGGCGAGGGACTCGTCGTCAAACACCATCATGCTGCCTTTGAATCCGATGTCCGGCTCGCCCTCGGCGGAAACGCTCGCCAGAATACAGGGCGAGCCGTTGGCCAGAGCATTGTTGACCAGGTTGCGCATCTCATCGGTCAGCTTGATCATCTCGACCTCCAGCTTCAAGAACCGCGCCTGCGACTCCGATTGAGAAAGCACTCGTACAGGGCGTCGGTACCCCGCCTCCCATACGAGGGAAGTCAGGACACGCCAGCATTCTACCGCGGCAACTGTTCGCTCCGCTACCAACCGCGCTGGGTGAAGCGCAACCGCTCTCGGTAGCATAGATGTGATCGCCAAGCGCGACGAGCACACCTCCGTCATTGTCATCATCAACCGCACCTTCGGCGACTGGTCCAGCGTCTTCGCCGACGCCAAGACCAGCGTGCCTCTTGCCACGAGACGTCGATGAATATACATTCAAGTTCATCGAATATGCGAGGAAGTCGGTGGCTCTCTATATCCGCCACGATGGCGTACGACAGCTGGCCCGCGAACTGGCTAGGCGACAGGGGCGAAGCCTGACCGAGACGGTCCGCGCCGCGCTTCTCGATCTGAAGGGAAAGCTCGAGCGCGACCGCGCAAAGCGGGATGCCGAGGCACGAGCAGTGATTGCGGAGCTCCGGGCGATGCGGCGCGAGCAGGTGAGCGAAGACGTGCTGTACGACGCGCAGGGGCAGCCGCGGCTGTGAGGTTCGTGGTCGACACGTCGGCGCTTGTGGCGACCGTCAATGACGAACCCGAGGCAGAGCGCTTCCATGGCCTGCTGCTTGGCCACGAACCCGCGATCTCCTGCGGCACACTGATCGAGACGCTTCGCGTCATGCAGGTCGGGCTTGGCCCGTCGGCCCTGGCCGCGGTCGACCGGCTGCTCGAGCTCTACGCCGTGCAGACGATCCCGGTCGACGCCGAGCAGGTCGCGCTGGCCCAAGAGAGCATGCTCGCGAACGGCAAAGGTCGGGGCGAGGAGTCTGCCGCACCGAACTTCGGTGACCTCTCCGCCTACGCGCTCGCCAGGCAGCTGCGCCTGCCGCTGCTATTCAAGGGGTTGGACTCCGCTGCGACCGACGTTGAACCGGTGGCCTGAGGCCTCTCCTCCGTGCTTGCGATGCGTGACGGGTGGGCCATATTGACGCCATGACGGGGTGGCAGGCGGCTGCTCTTGGAATTGCACTCGCGTCGGTTGCGCCGGCGCTGCCAGCGGCCGCGCCGATCGACGATGTGTGCGGGCGGCTGTTCCTGCCCGAGGGCTACCGGCTCGACTGCTCGGTGCAGGGTGGCGCGCCGGCTTCGGAGCGCATGGCGGTGGTCCGCCCGGTCGAGGGGGCGTTCGCGCCGCTCTCCGAGCTCACCATCCGCCCGCTCGACCAGCCCGTGCAAGACCCCGCGCAGTGGCTGCGCGGTCAGCTGAAGCTCGATCTCAGCGGTGTCGAGGATTCGCTTCGCGGGCTCGTGCAGAGCCCGGACAGCCCGTTCGCCGGCACGCCGCTCGCCGACGAGCTGCGCGGCTGGACCGCCTTTCTCGAACAGCTCACCACTTTGCCGCTCGAGGGCTGCCGCGAGCCGGCGGCGCTGCCCGCCGCAGAGGGCTGGCAGCTCGCCTGCGAATGGCCGCTAGGGCCGCTGCGCCAGTTCCTGACGCTCCGGCTGGTGGAGCGCGACGGCCAGCAGTACGCCGTGCGCATCCGGACGATGAACGAGCGCCGGTTGCGCCATCTGGTCGCGATCGCCAACTCGTTCTAAGCTGCCGCCGCAGCATCCTTGAGCCCAATACCTGATCGGAGATCGCCGATGTCGTCGTCGCTGCAGGCGCGCCGCGCCGAGAGCGCCCCGCCGGACCAACCGGTGTTCGTCTGGGACGATCCGTTCCTGCTCGACGATCAGCTGAGCGAGGACGAACGGCTGATCCGGGAAACTGCGCGCAGCTATGCCGAGGAGCAGCTGATGCCGCGGATTCTCGAGGCCAACCGCCTCGAGCGGATCGATCGCGGCATCATCAGCGAGATGGGCGCGCTCGGCCTGCTCGGCGCGACCATCGAGGGCTATGGTTGCGCCGGCGTCAACCACACGAGCTACGGTCTGATCGCGCGCGAGATCGAGCGCGTCGACTCGGCCTACCGGTCGATGCTGAGCGTGCAGTCGTCGCTGGTCATGGCGCCGATCGACGACTTCGGCACCGATGCCCAGCGCGAGGAATTTCTGCCGCGCCTGGCCAGGGGCGAGATCGTCGGCTGCTTCGGCCTGACCGAGCCCGACCACGGCTCGGACCCCGGCTCGATGACCACGCGGGCGCGCCGCGCTCCGGGCGGCTGGCGCCTGAGTGGCGCCAAGACCTGGATCACCAACTCGCCGATCGCGGATCTGTTCCTGGTCTGGGCGAAGGACGAGGCGGACGTGATCCGCGGCTTTCTGCTCGAGCGGGGGGCCGAGGGCCTCGCCACGCCCAAGATCGAGGGCAAGTTCGCGCTGCGCGCCTCGCCGACCGGGCAGATCCTGATGGACCAGGTGTTCGTGCCGGAAGAGCGCGTCCTGCCCGGAGTGAGCGGCCTCAAGGGGCCGTTCGCCTGCCTCACCAAGGCGCGCTTCGGGATCGCCTTCGGGGCGCTCGGCGCGGCCGAGTTCTGCTGGCATGCCGCGCGTCAGTACGTGCTCGATCGCAAGCAGTTCGGGCGGCCGCTCGCCGCCAATCAGCTGATCCAGAAGAAGCTCGCCGACATGCAGACCGAGATCGCGATCGGGCTGCAGGCCGCGCTCCGGGTCGGACGCCTGCTCGATCAGGGCAAAGCGACCCCCGAGATGATCTCGCTGATCAAGCGCAACAGCTGCGGCAAGGCGCTCGAGATCGCCCGCACCGCCCGCGACATGCACGGCGGCAACGGTATCGCCGACGAGTACCACGTGATCCGTCACGTCATGAACCTCGAGGCGGTCAACACCTACGAGGGCACCCACGACATCCACGCCCTGATCCTCGGCCGCGCCCAGACCGGGATTCAGGCGTTCACGGGCTAGCCGAAGTCCGGCGGTCAGATCCAGCGGAGCGACAGATGCTCGAAGAGAGGCAGAACTACACGCTCGAGGAGATGGACCGGCAGAGCCTGTTCCATCCCCTGACCTCGATCGCCACGCACATGAAGAGCGGGCCGCTGATCGTCAACCAGGGCCGCGGCGTGCGGATCCGGGATCACAAGGGGCGTGAGCTGATCGACTGCGGCGCGGGCCTCTGGTGCGTCAACGTCGGCTACGGCCGGAGCGAGATCGCCGAAGCGGCCAAGGCAGCGATCGAGAACCTGAACTATTATCACCTCTTCGGCTCGGCCTCGACGGAGCCGGCCATCCGCCTCGCCGACCGCATCCTGGCACTGTTCCGCGACCACGCCGGTGCCGGCCATCTCGCCCGGGTGTTCTTCGGCTGCTCCGGCTCGGATGCCAACGACACCAACGTCAAGCTCGTCCGCTACTACAACAACCTCCGGGGGCGGCCCGCCAAGAAGAAGATCATCGGCCGCCACGGCGGCTATCACGGCCTCACCTGCGCATCCGGCAGCCTCACCGGGATCCCGGTCTACCACAAGGCCTGGGACCTGCCGCTCGAGGGCTTCCTGCACACGAGCTGCCCGCACTTCTACCGCTTCGCCGAGCCCGGCGAGACCGAGACCGCGTTCTGCGACCGGATGCTCGCCGATCTCGAGGCGCTGATCGAGCGCGAGGGCGCGGACACGATCGCCGCGTTCATCGCCGAGCCGATCATGGGCACGGGCGGCGTGCTGCTGCCGCCCGCGGGCTATTTCGAGCGGGTCCAGGAGGTGCTCGAGCGCCACGACATCCTGTTCATCGTCGACGAGGTGATCACCGGCTTCGGGCGCACCGGGCAGTGGTTCGCAACCGGACTGTACGAGCTGAAGCCCGATATCGTGACCCTCGCCAAGGGCCTCACCAGCGCCTACTTCCCGCTGTCCGCCTCGGTAATCTCGAGCCGCATCTGGGAGGTGCTCGAGGCGGCCTCGCCCGAGTACGGGCCGGTGATGCACGGCTTCACCTATTCGGGCCACCCGGTCGGCGCTGCCATCGGGCTCGCCAATCTCGAGATCATGGCGAAGGAGGGCATGATCGACAACGCCGCGCGCGTGGGACCCTACCTTCTGCGCCGGCTGCGCGAGACGGTCGGCGACCACCCCTACATCGGCGAGCTGCGCGGCGTCGGGCTGATCCTCGCGGCCGAGTTCATGGCCGATCGGGAAACGCGCAGGCCATTCGATCCGGCCGCGAACGTCCATCGCATCGTCGCAGCCAGGGGGCTGGAGCACGGCCTCATGATCCGTCCCCTGCCCTTCATCGAGGTCCTTCCGTTCTCGCCGCCGCTCTGCATCAGTGAAGCCGACTGCGACCTCGTGGTCGAGCGCTTCGCTAGCGCGCTTGACGCGGCGACCCCCGAGCTGCGCCGGCTGGCTGCAGCTCGCTGAGCGAGCGCGTTGACCGGCGGCAGCCCGGCGAGGAGGTGAAGACCCTGGCCCCGAGGGTCGTCGGGTCAGGCTGCTTTGGAGCCCCCCGCCGCGGCCGGCTTTCGGATCGACGCGGGCCACCGCCTCGGCGGGGAACCGCACCACTTCCGCTTCCGCCTGCTCCACCTGCGGCTGACGCGGCCGCCACAGATCGCGCAGCCACGCCAACAGAGAGCGCCCCGGCCTCGAGTCCGTACGCCTGTAGAGGTCGTAGTCAGAGGAAGACATCCTGCACATCGCTCCCTCCTGATGCGATCGGTTCGATGACAGACAGATAATTGTGCCAAAGCGCGCTCAAGGCAACGCCGGATCGGACGATCTTCGAACGGCACGCCCCCGATCCAGCACCGGCCCTATGAAGCTCTGTAAGCGGGGACCGGGTTTTCGCCGCTCAGTTGACGGCTACCGGCAGCCGAAGCCCGGCTTTGTTCAGGCCATCGATCACCTGGTCGATCAGATCTTCGGGCGTGTTGTGACGTCTCATGGCTGCCCGCGGGTCCTGTAGGAAGATCGGGTTGATTGCCCTGGCCCGGTCGAGCGCCCGCCGCGCTTCGTCTTTGTTTCCGAGCTCGCCGTAAATCGCCGCCACGAGGACGGGAAGCTGGACGGTCCCTTCTCCTGCTATCGGCTCGACTTCCGCGAGCGCCGCCTGGTAGTCGCCCTGGCGGTAGTGATCGAACGCGATGAACAAGTGATCGAACCAAGGCGCCTTGATGCTGCGATCGATCGCCTGTCGGACGAGGGCTGCGCCCTGCTCCCAATTCCCGGCGAAGGCGGTGCGCCAGCCGACCTGGCCCAGCACCTCGGGATTGGTGGGATAGAGGGACAGGAGACGGCGATTGACCTCGTCGGCTTCGGCGAATTCGCGCCGATAGAAATGGAGCGTGGATAGCGCGAGCAAAACGTAAACGTTGTTCGCGTCGAGCTCCGCGGCGTGGCGGGCCGTGCTGACGGCTCGGGCAAGGGCTGCTGGGTCGTAAGGACGCGGGCCGTAGCCGCCGAACCGGTATTCGTCGAGATACATGTAGGCGAGGAGGGCCGAGGCATCGGCGTAGCCCGGGTCGCGGCGCACGGCCTCCTCGAGGCAGGCAAGGGCGGCTGCATGTTTTTCCCGACCCTGGGTGCGCCGATAGTCGAAAACGCGCAGGACACAGTCGTACGCGAACAGGGTCTCCGGGCGCTGCTGCCGGAAGGAATCCGCGGTGACCTGTTGGATGATGCCGTAGGTTGCGCGAGCTGGCTCGCCAGGTCGGCGGCCAGCTGCTCCTGAATCTCGAACAGGTTCTCGGGCGTGAGCGCGCGATCGTAGGTCTCGGTCCAGAGATGCTGGCCGGTGCGCGCATCGATCAGATGCACGATGAGGCGAACCTGATCCGGCTCGCGGCGGACGCTGCCCTTGATCACATAGCCGACGTCGAGGCGCTTGCTGAGCTCGACCGGGTCGGCGCTCGGCTTTTCCAGGAAGCTGGCGTACGTCGAGTACAACCGGAGCTCGCCGAAGCGCATGAGATTGGAGATCAGCTCCTCGGTCAGCCCGTCGGCGAAAACATTGTCGGGATCACTTTCCGAAAGATCCTCGAAGGGCAGAACGATGATCGCGGGGCCGCGCTCCTGCGGCGCCGGGCGCGGGGCCTCGATGGTCGGGGTCTCGAACCGCCAAACGATCGCGGTCAGAGGGACGAGCGCCGCCAGCCCGAGACCCGTTAGACCGAGGAGCGCCCCCCGCAGGCCCCGTGGACGAGGCGCAGGCCCGGGCGCGACCGGCGCGGCGGCCGCGGGCGCGACCGGCGCGGCGGCCGCTTTCGCCTGCGGGTGCTGGGTGAAGGTCGGTGCGTAGCCGCCCTTGGGAATCTCGATCTGAACGGGATCGTCCCGACCGGCGCCGAGGTAGTAGCGCTCCAGGCGACGGCGGAGCTTGCCCGCCTCCATCCGCACCACCGGATCGGTCTGCGGATCGAAGCTGCCGTCGCGGCCGAACACCTCGAGGGCGATCGTGTAAGCCTTCAGACGGTCCGCGCGGCCGGCGAGCGCCTCCTCGACCACGAAGCGCAGAAAGGCCCTGAGCCTATCGGATGCGACGAACTCCTCGCTCGCGAGGATCCCTTGCAGTTCCTCTCGAACCGCCTCCGACGACGGCTGGCGATCCCCCTCGCCCGTATTGCCGGGCTCAGGACCAGACACCAAGCGGCCTCCCTCAAAGGGCGCGGCGTAAACTTACCGTAAAGTACTTCCGAAATTCGCCCGGTGAAACCCTAAACTTGGCTCCGGCACTCGGAAACCCCCGGGTGCTTGGCTCGCCGGGCCGCGCGACTTTGATGTCGTGTCAAAGCATCGCGTGGCCGGGAGGCGCCGTCCATGGGGGCTCAAGCCTCGATCGACCACGGTCCGACCAGTCACCGCTGCCAGGATGGCGACGCTCGGACGGCGATTGAGACGCGCCTGTCCGATCTCGTGGAGGCGGTCGGCGGTCATCGGGACCACGCGGCGTTCAGCGAACTGTTTGACCATCTGGTGCCGCGGGTCAGATACCTGCTCGTACGCCGCGGCGTGAATTTCGCCATGGCGGAGGAGCTCGCGCAGGAGACGATGCTCTCGGTCTGGCGCCATGCCGCGACATTCGACCGCGAGCGGGCATCGGTTTCAACATGGGTCCTCACCATCGCCCGCAACAAGCAGATCGATCTCGCCCGCGGCCTGAGGCGGCTGAACGATGCGGGGTGGCAACTGCCGGAACCGGAGTCGTCGGCGGCTGAGCCTGACCTCGAGCAGATCCTCCTTTCCAGACAATCCGCCGAGATCCTGCATCACGCCATCAAGAGCCTGCCGCAAGAGCAGGAACTGCTGCTTCGGCAGGCGTTCTGCGAGGCGAAAACCCACCGCGAGATTGCAGCGGAACGGGCCTTGCCGCTTGGCACCGTGAAGTCGCGGATCAGGCTCGCCCTGGCGCAGCTCCGCACGAGCCTGTCGGAGGCTGAGCTGCGCTGACGAGGTAGCTTACGGTAACATACTTGCCAGAACCGAGCGGCCCGCGTCCGCTCGTTTGGGTGATCTGTGTTCGGAACCAGAGGGAGGCGTCGTTCGCGGCGCGAGAACCGCGCCGGTCGCGGCGCCCACCAGGAGGAAACCATGACGAAAGCAAAGACTTCAGGGCCGGCCTGATCGCCGCAGCGGCCTCGCTCATGCTCAGCGCCTGCGTGTCACGCGACGACCTGACGAGCCTCGACAACCGGGTGGCAGCTCTGGAGGGCCGGGCCAACGCGGCGGAGGCCAAAGCCACCCAGGCTCAGACGGCGGCCAATCAATGCACCGCCACCTGCCAGGACGTTCAGGCAAAGGCCGAGCGGATGTCGCAGATGTATCAGCAGAGCCTGCGCAAGTAGCAAGAGACGCCAGCGCGGCTCGCTGAGGGCGCGTGGCTTGAATAGGTGCGATGTCGCGAACCGAAGGGTATCCTTGGCCTCATGGCATCGCACCGGCTCGCGCCAGCCCGAGTCGCGCCGGCTCGAGGTCCCAGCTCGGTCGTGAAGCCGATCCATCACTCACCCCATGCCCGCAGTCAGCAGATCCGTCGTTGCGCGCTTTCCCGAGCACGAGCTGGCGATCGAGCGCCTGTTCAGGCAGAGCGAGACCTTCCGCTCGATGTGCGAGGACTACGCCGACGGCGTCGACGCCATCAGGTTCTGGCAGGACAGGGACCATCCGAGGGCCGCCCTGAAAGTTGCCGAGCTGCGCGACTGTGTGGCCGACCTGGAAGCGGAGATCGTGAGGGCGCTCGAGGAGGACGCGTCCTCGCGATCTGGCTGGTGAGACGGTAGCAGGCGGCTGTCCGCAGACCGCGAGTTCGGAAAGCGCGCCTGGGCGACGCGATACGTCTGAATGGGGCAACGTCTCATGAACACATGCGCAAGGCTGGCGCACCGCTGACCACAAGGGCAGCCTGAGCCAGCCCTGCACGCCGGCGCTCAACGAGGTGTGAGTTCCCGCCATGGCTGAAGCCTGGGAGGGGCAACCTGGACCAGGTCCTCGACGCCATCGAGACAGGCCGCGGCGGTTGATCCCATGATTTGGGCGGGGGGCCCGCCTCCCGCCCGTTTCTTTCAGCGGGAGGGCGATCGAGCAATTTTCAGGCGGCGGTAGCGACATGCAGCTACGGCAGAGCCGCACAGGACCAAGGAGGACACTACGATGACCTATCAGCATCTCAGCGCCGGTCTGGTGGTATTGGTGCTGGCCCTGGCCGGGCCGGCACTGGCCGGGCCGGTCGGGAAGGCGAAGGATGCGGTCGATCCCGACTGCAATGCCGCCAAGGCCGCCAGGGGCGCGGCGACCAAAGCCGTGGTCGGCGTCCGGGGCAATCGATGCGATGTCGGCGAGACGACCCGGGACACCCTCGGCATCGACGACCGGGACCGGGCAAAGAAGGACGATGATGGTCCGCTGAAGAAGCGCAGCAAGGACTAGGCAGCCGACATCGAAGCGGTGAGCAGCGGGCCATGCCGGGCTCAGCGAGGCTTGGTCATGAATGGCAGGGCGGACGCCGGCGAGAGCGCATCCGGGGGCGGAGGCGACGGAAGAATGATCTCACGGAGCGATGAGATGAGCCGGACGCATCTCGGCGCGGCCGCAGGAGCATTGGTTGCCTTGCTCTTTGTAGCGGCGCCGGCGGCCGGTCAGCAGAGCGAGCCTCCGGCATCGGGCGCGAACGGCCAGTGGCACGTCACGGTCGCGCCCTATCTCTGGGCCACCTCCTTGAGCGGCAATGCCACTGTGCATGGCGTCAAGGCCGACGTCGACGTGCCGTTCAGTGACATCCTGAAGGATCTGTCGTTCGGCGCCATGCTCCTGGTCGATGTTGGCAAGGGCCGCTTCGGCATCGGCGTCAACAGCGTGTTCGCGCGCGTCTCGCCCGACAACGAGGTGAACGGCATCAAGATCAAGACGACCAGCGACACGGTGCAGCTCGGCGTCGCGCCCTATTACCGCCTGGTCGACTGGACCTATCGCGAGTCGGCCTCGGGCCAGCCGCTGCGGCTGGTGGTCGAGCCGGAGGCGGGCTTTCGCGTCACCTATCTGCGCGCCGAGCTCGACGTGCGCCACGGCGGCCCGAGCGTCGACCAGAGCGAGAGCTGGGTCGACCCGCTGATCGGCTCGCGCTTCGGGCTGGATCTCTCGGACCACTGGACGATTGCCGCCGAGGCCGACGTCGGCGGCTTCGGGGTCGGCTCGGACTTCGCTTGGAACGCCCAAGGTTTCCTCGGCTACAAGACCACGCTCTTCGGCCGGCCAACCACCTTCGCCCTCGGCTATCGCGCGCTGCACCAGGACTACGATCACAACAACTTCAAATGGGACGTGACCATGTACGGCCCGACCATCGGCGCCGCGATGCGGTTCTGAGCGCGATCCCAGGGATGGAAACGTTGCGATCGCCGGCCTCGGCGAAGTGATCCGGAAGCCGCGCCGATCCGTATGTATTTTCCGCACGCATATTGCCAACCCGTCCAGTCTCGAGGAGGCCGCCACTTGGGGCTGCGTTCCAACGTCACGCTGCTTCTCTGAAGTAGCCGCTCGGAGCGTGGATGCCGACGAAGACCAAATCATCAAAGGAGAAGGCGATGATACGAACAGGCTTGATCGCCGGAGCGCTGCTGGCGCTCTCGGTCTCGACGGCATCGGCGCAACAGGCGCCGAAGCCGAACATCCTGGTGATCTGGGGCGACGACATCGGCACCTGGAACATCAGCCACAACAACCGCGGCATGATGGGCTACCAGACGCCCAACATCGACCGCATTGCGGACGAGGGCCTGAGCTTCACCGACTACTACGCCCAGCAGAGCTGCACCGCCGGCCGCGCCGCCTTCATCGGCGGCAACGTGCCGGTCCGGACCGGCATGACCAAGGTCGGCTTGCCCGGCGCAGCACAGGGCTGGCAGGCGAGCGACGTCACCATGGCGACGGTGCTGAAGAGCCAGGGCTACGCCACCGGCCAGTTCGGCAAGAACCACCAGGGTGACCGCGACGAGCACCTGCCGACCATGCACGGCTTCGACGAGTTCTTCGGCAACCTCTACCACCTGAACGCCGAGGAGGAGCCCGAGAACCGCGACTATCCGGGCGATATGGTGCTGGCGAACGGCAAGACCTTCCGCGAGCAGTTCGGCCCGCGCGGCGTGATTCATTCCTGGGCCAATCCCGACGGCACCCAGCGCATCGAGGACACCGGGCCGCTAACCAGCAAGCGGATGGAAACGGTCGACGACGAGACGCTTGCCCAGGCCAAGCGTTTCATAACCGAGGCGGTCAAGGCGAAGGAGCCGTTCTTCGTCTGGTGGAATGCCACGCGCATGCACTTCCGCACCCATGTGCGGGCGGAGCACACCGGCATCTCGGGTCCGAGCGGCGACGAGTATCACGACGGCATGGTCGAGCACGACATGAATGTCGGCGAGCTCCTGGATCTGCTCGACCAGCTCGGCATCGCCGACAACACGGTGGTGATGTACTCGACCGACAACGGCCCGCACTACAACACTTGGCCGGACGCGGGCACGACGCCGTTCCGCAGCGAGAAGAACTCGAACTGGGAAGGCGCCTATCGCGTGCCGGCCTTCGTGCGCTGGCCGGGCCATTTCCCCGCCGGCAAGACGCTGAACGGCATCGTCGCGCATGAGGACTGGCTGCCGACCTTCGCCGCGATCGCCGGCAACCCCGACATCACGGCGCAGCTTCGCGAGGGCGTCGAGCTGAACGGTCGCCACTACCGCAACTATATCGACGGCTACAACCAGCTGGACTATCTGGAAGGCAAGACCGACAAGTCGCCCCGGCACGAGTTCTGGTACGTCAACGACGACGGCCAGATCGTCGCCGCGCGCTATGACGACTGGAAGGTGGTGTTCCTGGAAAACCGGGGGCAGGCATTCGGGGTGTGGCGCGAGCCGTTCACCGAATTGCGGGTGCCCCTGTTGTTCAACCTGAGGCGCGACCCGTTCGAGAAGGCGCAGCACAACGCCAACACCTACAATGACTGGTTCCTCGACCGCGCCTTCGTGTTGGTTCCGATCCAGGCGCTGGCGGCGAAGTTCCTGCAGACCATGCAGGACTACCCGCCGAGCCAGAGCCCCGGCTCGTTCAACCTGAGCAAGATCGAGGCGGAGATAAAGGGCGGCCTCGGCAATTGACCCCGAAACGACGGAGGGCGCCGCTCTGGCGCCCTCCTTCCGGTGAAGGCCCGTATGCTCCGCCTGCTTTCGGCTCATGGATCAGGTGCTGGAGTTCCCTCCAGCAGGGCCAGGGCCACTGACGTGCCATTCCGGCGGGAGGCCCGCCTCCCGCCCGCTCCTTTCGCGAGAGGGCGATGGATACGATCCGAAGTCACCGGCGCGGCGCGGCGCTTTTTGAGGAGCCTCCACGCTTCGCCGACTAATCCCGGCGGTGGGATGCTGGTCTCAATGGGAGTGAATGGGAGCATCTTCTTCGTGGGGGCAGGATAGCCATGTCGGCATCGGGCGCAGGCGTCGAGCTCTCGAATCAGGATCTGGCCAGGAGCGGCGAAGGGCCGGCTTCGGCAACAGCGACGGACGAGCGCGGCGTCGGCGAGTTTCTGATCGCGCGCGGCGGCCCCTTCTACGATCTGCAGGAGCGACTGGGGCTCTTGCGCGAGCAGACGCTGCATGCCGGCCGGCGCGCGGCGATCATGGTAGGCCTCGCCTGGGGCGTGCCGCTGCTGCTGAGCGCCCTTTCAGGGCATGCGATCGGCCCGGCCGCGAGCCGGCCGTTCCTGCTCGACCTCGGCGCCTGGGCGCGCTTCGTCATCGCGATCGGCATCTTCGTGGTGATGGAGCGGATGATCGAGGAGCGGCTCCGGATCCATCTTCGGCAGTTCATGCGCGCGCCGCTGCTCGCTCCGAGCGCCACGCCGGCGGCAGCCGCGGCGGTGGTCCGGGCGCTGCGCCGGCGTGATGCACGTCTTGCCGAGCTGGTCTGCGTGGTCCTCGCCTATGCGATCACGCTGACCGGTACCGAGTTCTTCCTGGCGGGCGATACGTCGTCCTGGATCGTCACGGTCGGGCCCGAGGGTGCGGGCCTGACGCTCGCCGGCTGGTGGTGTGCGCTGGTCAGCAGCACGCTGTTCTGGTTCCTGCTGCTGCGCTGGCTGTGGCGACATCTCGTCTGGGGCCTGCTGCTGCGCGACCTCGCGGGGCTGGAGCTGCGCCTGGTTGCGACCCATCCGGACGGCGCCGGCGGGCTCGCTTTCATCGGCCAGTACCCGAACGCCTTTGCCGCCTTCGTGTTCGCGCTGAGCTGTGTGCTTGGCGCGGCGATCGCGCACACGCTGCTCCGGGGCGGGATGGCGGCCGCCACCTATGGCCAGCTGATGGCCGCCTGGCTGATCGTCGTGACGATCCTGTTCGGCGCCCCGCTGCTCGCGTTCACCAAGCCGCTGCAGCGCCTCAAGGAGGCGACCCTTCTGGCCGCGGCTTCGGCCGCCACCCGCCGCGAGCGTGCGGTCGAGCGCGAGCTGCTCGGCAGCAACATGGCCGCTCCCGCGGACGCGGAAGCCACCGCCGCCGGCGACCTTCCGGATGCCGCCAAGCTCTATGCCGCCGCCAAGAAGCTCTCGACCTACCTGATCTCGCGGTCGGCGATTTTGCCGGTCGCGGCCGCCGCGCTGCTGCCGCTGGTCGCCGCCGGCGCCACGCAACTGCCGGTCAAGGAGCTGTTCAAGATCGCCAAGGGGCTGTTGCTGCTATGACCGCCGCGCTGCGCGGACCAGACTTCGCGGGCGGACCGACCCTGCTCAGCGGGTTGCCCAGGTTGCGCCGTCGCGGCTAACGATACCCGAAAGGGGACATACCAAAATGAAGTGTCAGGAGGGATGTGTCGGCCGCCGGGCGGTGCTGACTGCCGTGGCTATGTTCACCATCGTGTTCTTTCTCGGGCAGCTCGAGGCCAGGGCGCAGCAGACGCCGCAAGCGCCGGCCGAGGCGGCAGCGCCGGCGACCGCAGCCGAGGCGGCGCCTCCCGCGTCCGATCAGGAGGAACCGGGCGCGCCGGCCGAAGGGGCGCTGTCGCCCGAGGAGCTGCAGGCCCTGGTGGCACCCATAGCGCTCTACCCGGATCTGGTCCTGATCCTGACCCTGCAGGCCTCGCTCGCCCCGCTCGACATCGTGCAGGCGGATCGCTTCCTGGCCGATTACGCCAAGGATCCGACCCTGGCCCCAGAGCCCGACTGGGACCAGAGCGTGGTCGGCCTGCTCAACTATCCCTCGGTGATCCACGGCATGAACGCCGATCTCGACTGGACCCAGACGCTGGGGCAGGCGGTCCTGAACCAGCTCGAGGGCGTGCAGGACGCGATCCAGAACGTCCGCGCCTTCATGCGCGCAGTCGGCGCGCTCGAGAGCAACGACAAGATGACCGTCGTCGTGGTCGACGACAACATCAGCATCCGGCCGACAGATCCGGATGCCGTCTTCATCCCGCAGTACGACTCCGAGGCCCTGTTGACCGCGCTCTACAGCACCGACGTCACCGCAGAGGCGGCTGAGCCTTCCCCCGCGGAAGCCGAGGCAGCCGGTCCCGAAGCCGAAGTCCGCCGCGGCGCCGGCCGAGGCCGCGGCGCCGGCTGAGGCGGCCGCCGAGACCGAGCCGGCGCCCGAAGCGCCGGCGGCGACGGAGGTGGTACCCGCGGCCGCGGCCGCGTATCCCGCCCCGGCCTATTACCCGCCGCCGCCCATGGCCTACTCGGACCCGTCGCCCTCATGGCTCGGCACCGCCGCCACTTTCGCCGGTGGCGCCGCGGTCGGCGGCCTCATCGGCTGGGCGATCGCCGATGACGATGACGACAACCATGACCACGGCGATAGCAACAGCACCAGCAACAGCGTCAGTCGCGGCAACGTCAACATCGAAGACTCGACCATCACCGTCAATCGAGGCGGCGCCGGCGGCGGCGGTGACAACCTGAAGCTCCGCGCCGAGAACGAACGCCTGAAACGGGATGCGAGCGACAAGGAGCGGCGCGAGCAGACCAAAAAGGAGCTCAACCGTAAGTACGCTGCGAATCAGCCCCGCGCCGCGGCGGCGCCCGCGAGCAGGAGCAAATCCCCGGGCCTCGCCACCAGCCGCGCCAGGCAGTCGGCCGCGACGACCCGCCAGTCGCCCGGCAGCAAGGAGCTCACCGGTCGGGTCCAGCAGGCCAAGGCGAAGTCCATTCCAGCCAGCAGTGCCAGAGCGAGCAAGGCTGGCCCGAGCCGCACGGCGGCGGTGCGCCCCGGCGACCGCAAGCAACCGCAGGTGGCGAGCGCCTTTGGCAGCACCAAGAGCGCTCGCCAGGCCAAGAAGGACTCCGATCGAGGCCTCAAGAGCCGAAGCGGCGCCAAGACCCGGGTCAAACCGAACCGCGGCGGCGGTGATGGTGGCGGCAGCGTGTTCGCCCAGCGAAGCGGCGGTGGTGGCGGCGGCGCAAGAGGGGCCGCGG
Organism: uncultured Alphaproteobacteria bacterium; assembly: GCA_963815435.1. Lineage (GTDB taxonomy): Bacteria > Pseudomonadota > Alphaproteobacteria > Geminicoccales > Geminicoccaceae > DATAOG01. The sequence continues at coordinate 25,252 of CAWFGZ010000042.1, read as the reverse complement.
GTGGCAAGCAGAGCCGGAGGGGAAAGAGATGATGTTGCGAGGGTGTGCGAGGAGGCTTTGCCTCGTGCTGGCCGCCGCGCTAGTCGGCCTGATCGGGACGTTTGCGCCGGGGGCCGGGCATGCCCAGACGCAGGAGACCTTCGATTCACCGGAAGCGGCAATGGCGGCGCTGCTCGAGGCCCTCAAGCGGCAGAACGACGCCGCGGTCCTCGACATCTTCGGCGCGCAGTACGCCGACCAGATTTTCGGCCAGGACCGCGACGCGGCGCACGAAGAGCAGGCCCGCTTTGTCGCCGCTGCCAGCCAGAGCCTCGAGCTCCGCCCGGACGGCGAGGGTCGGCGAATCGCCTATGTCGGCCCGCGCGCCTGGCCGCTGCCGATCCCGATCGTGCTGAACGGCGGCGTCTGGCGCTTCGATACCGAAGACGGCATCGACGAGCTCACGAACCAGCGGATCGGCGGCAACGAGCTCCGCACCATCGCGACCGTGCGCGCCTATGTCGATGCGCAGAACGATTACGCCAGCGAGGATCGCGACGGCGATCAGGTGCTCGAATATGCGCAGCACATCCGCAGCTCGCCGGGCGAGCACGACGGGCTCTACTGGCCGGCCGCCGTCGACCAGGAGCCGAGCCCGATCGGACCGCTGCTCGCCGCCGCGGTCGAAACCCACGACGTCGGCGATTCCTACAACGGCTACTACTACCGCATCCTGACCCGCCAGGGCGCCAACCCGCCGGGCGGAGCCTACGATTACGTGATCAACGGCAACATGATCGCAGGCTTCGCCCTGATCGCCTGGCCGGCCGACTACGGGCACAGCGGAATCACGACCTTCATGGTCAATCATCAGGGCAAGGTGTTCGAGAAGGATCTCGGCCCCGACACCGCGCAGCTCGCGGCCGCGATCGACGCCTACGATCCCGATTCGACCTGGACCGAAGTCACCGAGTAACGCGACGCGCGGCGGTCAGCGTCGTCATTGAGTGGCTGCTGCGCAGCTGCGTGAGGGCACGACCATGCCGGCAACCTTGAAACTGGCGGGCGCCGCGGCGCTCGCCGCACTGCTCGCCCTGAGCGCGGGAAGCGCAGCGGCGGGGCTGGCGACGATCGAGGGCACGGCGTCCTATCGCGAGCGGATCGCGCTGAGGCCAGGCACGGTGCTGGAGGTCGAGCTTCTCGACATCTCCCGCGCCGATGCGCCCTCTGAGCGGCTCGCCTTGATCCGGATCAAGGCGCAAGGTCAGGTGCCGATCCCCTTCACGCTCCACTACGACCCGCCGCTGATCGAGCAGAACCGCACCTATGCCGTCACGGCGAAGCTGATCCTCCAGGACAAAGTCGTCTTCCGTTCCGAAACGGTGCATCCGGTGCTGACCCGCGGCGCCGGGGACATCGCCGAGATTGCGATGGTCCGGACGGCGGCCGGCGACGCCGCGCCCTCCGAGCCATCCGGAGAGACTGGCGCTGCCGGAGCGTCCGGGGACGCGGCCGCGCTCGTCGGCCCGACCTGGGTCGCCGAGGACATCCAGGCCCGGGGCGTGATCGACGACCAGCAGTCGCACGTCACCTTCACGGCCGAGGGGCAGGCGCAGGGCTCAGGCGGTTGCAACAATTTCACCGGCGGCTACCGCCTCGAAGGCGCGATACTCGACCTCGGGCCGCTCGCCGCCACCCAGAAGGCCTGCCCCCCGGCGATCATGAACCAGGAGGCCCGCTTCCACGAGGCGCTCGGCCAGACGCGCGGCTATCGGATCGAGAATGGGCTGCTGATCCTGCTCGACGGGCAGGGCACGCCGGTCATGCGGCTCTGGCGGCGCGATTGATCCGCCCGGAGCGAAGATCCTGCGGCCGGCCGGGATATTCGAGCGCGACGAGATCAGCTGGCCCGCGCTCCGACGCCGCTTTACCGGCGACCGTGCCGATCTGCGGGCGGTGCGTGGTGAGACCGAAGAGAGACTTGGCTGAGCCCGTGGATGAGGCCTGCGTCGGGATGCGGGCGCTGAGCCCAACCCGCAATGCTCAGCGGCGGACCACCTTTCGGCATTGGAGACGCAGCGCTGCGCCATAGTTCGGGGTGCGCTCGCGCGCGACTACAGTTCCGCTGATCGGCGTCGTCGCAGCTTTTCAGCCCTTGACGGCGCCGAACGAGAGACCGCGGGCGAGATAGCGCTGCACGAAGAAGTACAGGATCACCGGCGGGATGATGCCGATCAGGGTGTTCACCGAGGCGACGTTGAAATCGACCCCGCGCGTCGATCGCGAGGCAAGGACCAGGGCGGAGAAGGTGGTGGCGCTCTGCGAGGTGAGCGCGGCGGCGAAGAGCGCCTCGTTCCAGGTGAAGGCGAAGATCAGGACCGAGGTCACGACAAGGCCGTCGACCGAGAGCGGCAGCGAGACCTTCCAGAAGACCTGCCATGGCCGCGCCCCTTCCACCTTCGCCGCGTCCTCGATCTCGGTGCTCACGTCGCGGAAGATGTCGCGCATGATGACCACGGCAAAAGCCAGGTTGAAGGCCGAGTAGCAGAAGATCAGGCCCGTCCAGGTGTCGATCAGCCGCATATAGACCAGGAGCAGGTAGAACGGCACCAGGACGACGGCCGGCGGCAGCACGCGTTGCGACAGGAACCACAGCGCGATGTCGTTCGAGCCGATCGGAAACCGGAAGCGGGCGAGCGCATAGGCAGCCGGCACCCCGAGGATGAGGGAGAGGACGGTCGTGCCGACGCTCACCACGACGCTGTTGACGAAGGCGTTGATCGTTTGCGGATCGGACAGCACCCCGCGCCAGGAATTGAGCGTCGGCTCGAAATTCACGAAGGGGATGATGGCGCCGGGCTGAAAGGTGTCGGCGCTCGTCTTGATCGAGTTGACCATCGCCCAGAGGAAGGGGAGCAGCGTCAGCACGGCGGCGACGATCAGCAGGAGATAGACGATCAGGCGCGACCACAACGACGCGCGCAGCCAGAGCACATTGATCATGGCGGTCTCCCGGTCGGTCAATCCAGCGCTTTGCGCATCTGCTTGAAGAACAGGGTGATGATCACCGCTACCATTATCAGGAAGACCACCCCCATGGCCGAGCCCTGGCCAAAATTGAAGAACTGGATGGTGGTCAGATAGTCCATCGCGCTGAACACCTCGGTACTGGTGCCGGGTCCTCCGGTGGTCAGCGCGAAGGGAATGGCGAACACCTTCAGGCATTCGATCGTACGGAGCAGGATCGCGATCGTCGTAACCGGCCAGGCCAGGGGGAGCCCGAGCCGCCACATCACCGGCCAGTGACTTTTGGCGTCGAGGACCGCGGCATCGTAGAGGTCGGAAGGAATCGCGCTGAGGGCGGCGAGGACGATCAGGAAGATGAACGAGGTCCACCGCCAGATGTCGAGGAGAATGGCCGCGGCAATTCCGCCGGCCGGGGTAGACAGCCACGGAATGTCGATCCCGACGAGTCCGAGCAGGGCGTGGATGATGCCGCCCTGCGAACTGAACATGGTCACGCCGAGATAGCCGATAGCGACCTCAAGCGTGAACAGCGGAGCGCCGATGATGATGCGGAACCCGCGCGACCAGGGCGCACCGAGGTTGACCAGCCAGGCGGCAAGGAACCCCAGGACGACCTCGATCGGAACTGATACGACGACGTAGATCGCGGTCACGGCGATGCTGTGCCAGAAGCGGTTCGATGTCAGGACATCGACGTAATTGGCGAAGCCAACATAGCCGGTGATGCCCTCGCCGAGCACGTAGTTGGCGAAGCTGTATCGGATGACCGAAATCAGCGGCAGGAACGTGAAGGCAATCACCCAGATGACCGCGGGCAGCAGCAGCAGATATCTGAAGACGGCGCCGTATTCCCGGCGCCGGACGGCAACGGCGGCCATGCTTGGTCCCTCGCCTGACGGCAGACCCGCGCCGGCATGCCGGCGCGGGTCTCCGCTACGGTGCGCCTATGTGAACGACGCCGCGTACAGCGCCTTCTGCTTGTCGCGACCATATCGGTCGGTGATCTTCTCCCAAGCGGCCGCCGTGGCGTCGAGTGCCGCCTTGGGCTCCATCTGGCCGCCGAGCACGGCGGAGATGTTGACGTCGAGCTCGTGCCAGTATTCGGCGGTGCCGGGGATGCGCAGATACTGCTCCTGCACCGGTGCGCTGAGGACGGCGTAGTAGCCCTTCAGGTACTCCGCCACGTCGTCGGCGTTCCAGCCCTGGGCCTTGAACTCCTCGATCGTGGCGCTGCCGACCGGCGGCAGGTACTCGAACTTCATGCCCGGCTGCACGCCGGTCCAGCCGTTGGCGGCGTTGAAGAAGGCGTTCTTCTTGTTGGCCATGAAGGCGAGGAAGTCGTACGTCGCCTCCTGGTTCTTGGACAGCCGCGAAATCACGCAGTGCCAGGAGCCGCCGTTGGTGTTGCCGACCTGGTTGAAGTCGTACTTCTTCCACTGCCCGGTGATCGGATTGAACGATTCGGTCGTTCCGGGGATGCCGGCCGCGCCGATCTTGCCCTGGACCTTCGAGACCTTCGGATCCTGGGCCAGCGTCGGCAGGTCGCCCCATGTCGGCTCCATGGCCGAATGACCGGCGAGGAACAGGTTCCAGCCCTGGCCTAGGGTCCAGCTTATCTCTTCGCGCGGGCCGTCGGCCAGCAGCTTGACGTAGTCCTCCAGCGCCCGGAGGTGCCCCTCCGAGTTGATCAGCGGCTTCATGTCGTCGGGCGCGAAGAAATAGTACTTGTTGTCCGGCGAGATCACATAGGGCGCCGACAGGGTCAGGAAGTGGAAGAAGCCCTGCTCGTTGACCTTGGCGTGGAGCGCCAGGCCATAGGCATTGACGCCGTCGCCGTTCCACTCCCAGCCGGTAAAGAATTCTGCAACGTCGTGCAGCTCCTTCATCAGCTTAGGAGGCGCGGGAAGATCATAGCCGTACTTGGCCTTGAACTTGTCCTGATTGTCCTTGTTGGCAAAGATGTCCTTGCGATAGTAAAGCGCCTGGGCGTCGCAGTCGAACAGGACTCCGTAAAGCTTGCCGCCCCACTCATACAGGCCCTTCATCGACGGCAGCCACTGGTCGACATCCCAATGCGGGTACTTCGGATCCGACATGAACTGGTCGATGGGCACGATGTAGGGGTCCTGGGGGACGAAGAAGTCGCCGTAGAACCATGCTCCGGTCATGTAGGCGTCGTATCGGCCGAGGCCGCTGGCGAGGTCGGAGAAGATCTGCTGGTGGAGCGTCTCGATCGGCACTTCGGCGACGTTGATCTTGCCGCCGGTCTCCTCCTGCCAATGCGGCACGTGATATTTGAGGCCGTCGCCGACCGTCGCCTTCAGCACCATCACGTTGATGGTCGTCCCCTTGAAGGGCTTGGTCTTGAGAAAGGCGACGCGCTCAGGCGTTATCGGCGACTCGTAGGGCGCCTCGGGCGCCGAATCCAAAAGATTGCCGGCCGCCCAGACGGGCCGCGTCAGCTTGGCAAGAACGGCCGCGGACACGCCGAGCTGTACTCCCTTGAAGATGAACTCGCGGCGTCCGATCCTCCCCTGAACATAGCCGTGCACCAACTCCCCGAACCTCTCGGCACCATCACGATTGGGCATTCTGTCCTCCTTTTAACGGGGCCCCTGAGCGAGACTGGCGTTGCGCCTGTGGCGCTTCGTCTACTTCGTTCTGCCATGGACAACTAGCACTCCAGATCGAGATGGTCGATAGGACACCTCGAAGAACCGGCTTCCGGGTTGCTTGACGCCCGTGAAAGGGCAGTGATATCGGCCTTGGCCTTGTCGCTCTTGAATTTGTTGCGATCAAGCACGCACAAAGAACCCCGGCTGCCCCGCCATCTGCACCTCTCTGCTGCGCTCCGCAGCGGAGTGAATCACATTAAGCTCTCATCCGCCACTGCTTTTTCGCGGTGTCCGTGATAGCCCGCGACGTTGTTCGCCTACCTCAGGACCTCGACCGCACGGTTTCGCATGGCGCACGCCGGCCGGTGCCTTCGGCCCGTTGCGGGCAGGCACATGGCCTGCGGCTGCGGATGGACAGCACCGTCCCCGGGATGTCATCTATTGCTCTTCAAATTCGAGGCGCTAGTCTCACTGTTTCCTCCGAGGCTGGGAATCACCAGGCGGCACGAGAAAGACCCTGAGGAATGGCCACGGTCGAGCTGCGTCATGTGTGGAAGCGTTTCGGCACGGTCGCAGCGGTGCAGGACTTTTCCCTGACCACCGCCGAGGGCGAGTTTGTGGTTCTGGTCGGACCGTCGGGCTGCGGCAAGACCTCGACCTTGCGCATGATCGCCGGGCTCGAGACGGTCAGCGAAGGCGAGGTCCTGTTCGACGGCGAGGACGTGACCGACCAGCTGCCGCACGACCGCGACGTCGCCATGGTCTTCCAGAACTATGCCTTGTTCCCTCATCTCAACGTCTATTCCAACATCGCTTTCGGCATGCGCCTGCGCAAGGTTCCCAAGGCGGAGATCGACGCGCGCGTGCGCGGGGCCGCGCAGACGCTCGGCATCGAGGACATGCTCGACCAGAGGCCGCGGGAGCTCTCGGGCGGACAGCGGCAGCGCGTCGCCCTCGGCCGCGCCATCGTGCGCGAGCCGCGGGTGTTCCTGATGGACGAGCCGCTCTCCAATCTCGACGCGGCGCTGCGCATGGAAATGCGCGCCGAGCTGATCAAGCTCCAGGATCGCCTTGATGTGACCACTTTCTACGTCACGCATGATCAGGTGGAAGCCCTGAGCATGGGCGACCGGATCGTCGTGATGCTGAGGGGCCTGATCCAGCAGGTCGGAACGCCGACCGAGCTGTACGAGCAGCCGTCCAATGCCTTCGTCGCCAGCTTCATCGGCAGCCCGCCGATGAACTTCGTCGACGGCGAGCTGAACGGCGACGCGCTCGTGCTTCCCGGAGAGAAGACGACACTGAAGCTGGCGTCGGCGACGCAGGCGGCCGCCGCCCGAGCTGGCAGTCGCGAAGTGGTGCTCGGCGTGCGCCCGGAGCACATCACCCTCGCCGGCCAACCGGCGGGGGACGGCCTCTGCCGCATCCCGGGCAAGGTGGATACGGTAGAGCCGCTTGGCCACACGACGCTCGTCCGGGTCGAGCTCCCGTCGGGAAGTCATATGAACGTCCTGCTGGCCGAGAAGGTCCGCCTGCAGATGGGCGACGGCGTCCAGGCCGTCTTCAAGCCGGAGCACATCTACCTGTTCGACCGTGCCGACCGGCTCACGCTGAAGGGGATCGCCGACTGAGGGCGGCTGCGGCCGCCTGCTCGCACCTGCGACCGGCGAGCCGAAAGCGCGAGGCTGCGCCGAGAGGGCAGACTGACGCCTGTCGCTGTCGTCGGCCCGACTCGCTTTTCACGAAGAGGTCCGTCTGTGCCATCAGTCAGTCGCCGAAGATGTCGCCCGCGGGATTGGTGTCGCCGGGGCATGGCGATCGTGCGGATCGCCGGCTCGAGATGCGGCGGCGCCTCGACCACGGCTCGCTCCCGCGAGCGTCGCCGAAGCGCGTCAGATGGCAGCCGAGTTTGAGCATACGGATTCTCGCTGGGTCACTCTGCCGGGAGGCGCTCGCCGACGGCCCCTTGTTTCGGACCGGACTGCGCCAGGTCCCGTCTGCTTGGTTCCATCCGGCCGAGATAGGCCTTCTGCACCATCTCGTTCTCGAGCAGACTTCTGGCCGTGCCGGACAGCACCACCTCGCCGGTCTGCAGCACATAACCGCGGTGGGCGATGGAGAGAGCCATATTGGCGTTCTGCTCGACCACGAAGATGGTGGTGCCCTGCTTGTTGATGGCCTGGATGATCTCGAATACCTGCTCGACGAGCGCGGGCGACAGGCCCATCGACGGCTCGTCCATGCACAGAAGGCGCGGCCGGGCCATCAGTGCGCGCCCCATCGCCACCATCTGCTGCTCGCCGCCCGAGAGCGTGCCGGCGAGCTGATTGCGCCGCTCCCTGATCCGCGGAAACAGCTCGTAGACGCGCTCAAGATCCTCCTGGATGCCGTCCTTGTCGCTTCGCGTGTAGGCGCCCATCTCGAGGTTCTCGTAAACCGTCATGCGCGGGAACAGCCGCCGGGCTTCAGGCACCGGGGCAATGCCGCGTCTGACGCGCTCGGCCGTCGGCACGTCGTTGATCGGCTGTCCCTCGAACAGCACCGTGCCGGCCTTGGGCCGGACGATGCCGAGGACGGTCTTCATGGTCGTCGACTTGCCCGACGCGTTGCCGCCGAGCAGGCAGACGATCTCGCCCTGCTGGATGTCGTAGTTGACCCTCTTGAGGACGTGAAGCTCGCCGTAATAGGTGTCGACGTCGCGGAACTCAAGCATAGGCGGGCGCCCGTCGACCGAGATACGCCTCCAGCACCTCGGGCCGCGAATGGACCTGCTCGGCGGTGCCCTCGGCGATCTTCTCGCCGTGATCGAGCACGAGGATCTTGTCCGCGAGGTCGTTCACGACGTTGAGCTTGTGCTCGATCAGGAAGACGGTAAGGCCAAGCTTGCGGAGGCTGTCGATCTGATCGACGAGCTCGAGCGTCTCCATCGGATTCATGCCGGCCGTCGGCTCGTCGAGCAGGAGGATCTTGGGCCGGGCGGCCAGCGCCCGCGCGATCTCGAGGCGTCGCCGGTTGGCGTAGGACAGCTCGTGGGCCAGCTGGTTGGTGCGCGGCAGCAGGCGATTGCCGAAGACCGAGAGGATCTCGATCGCATACTCGCGCGCCTCGCGCTCCTCACGCCGGATGCCAGGCGTATGGAGCACCGCCCCGACCACACTGGTCCTGGTGCGGGAGTGCAGGCCCACCATCACGTTCTCCAGAACCGTCATGTTGCTGAACAGGCGCAGATTCTGGAAGGTGCGGGCGATCCCCCGTTCGACGATCGTGTGGGCCGGCAGCCCGGTAATGTCCTCGCCCATCAGGTGGACCTTGCCGCCGCTGGGCTCGGCGACGCCGGTGATCAGGTTGAACAGCGTGCTCTTGCCGGATCCGTTGGGCCCGATCAGCGCCACGATGCTGCCCGGCTCGATCCGCAGGTCGACGTCCTTGACCGCGATGATGCCGCCGTATCGCTTGAGCAGTCTTTGCGTCTCAAGCATCGCCACGCCGGGTTGGGCGTTGGCCGCCTCCACCGAGCGCAGCCCGATCGCGATCCCGCCGCGCGCCGGCTGCGCCGCCTGCTGCTCGAGCGTGAGTGACGCCGTTGCCCCGCGTGCCGGGATCAGTCCGTCTCGGCGGTACAGCATCATCAGCACGAGAATGATGCCGAAGATGAGCTCGATGGACTGCACCAGATCGAGCTGCTGGAGCCAGTCGTTACCTACCAGGCGGCCCAGCGCATGCATCCATTGGGTGAGGTCCTGCAGGAACCAGGACTGCAACAGCTCAAGGATCACGGCGCCGATCACCACGCCATAGACGCTGCCCACGCCGCCCAGCACGACCATGGCGAGCACCATGACCGAGACCGGGAACATGAACATCTCCGGCGTCGCGGTCTGCAGCTTGGCCACGTAGAAGGTGCCGGTCATGCCGGCGAAACCGGCACCCACGGCGAAGGCCAAGAGCTTGAAGTTGCGCCGGTTGACACCCATCGACGCGGCCGCGATCTCATCCTCCCGGATCGCCATCCAGGCCCGGCCGATCCGCGAATCGCGCAATCGTATGCTGACCAAGACGAGCAGGCCGACGAGTGCCAGCCCCAGATAGTAGTAAGGCGAGGAGGCGACGCCGAAAGAATAGCCGAACAGCGAGGGCGACTGGACGCCGTTGAGACCCATCGCACCGTTGGTGACCGCAGGCCAGTTGCGCGCGACGATCGGCACGATCTCGCCGAAGCCCAGGGTGACGATCGCCAGATAGTCGCCACGCAGCCTGAGGGTCGGGAAGCCGAACAGTACGCCGAAGAAGGCGGCCACCAGCGCCGAGATGGGCAGGGCGAGCCAGAAGGACATCGTCATATGCACGACGTCGGGGGCACCGTCGACGTGTAGCGGGCCACCAGACCGAGCCACCCGAACGGCTCCCAGAAACTCGACCATTCAGGCTGCAGCTGCCAGGAAGCGAGGGCGCCGTAGAAATAGGCGCCGATCGCGAAAAAGGCGGCGTAGCCGAGATCGAGCAGGCCGGCGAAGCCGACGACGATGTTGAGGCCCAACGCCAGCACGGCGAAGGCAGAAGCGTTCGCCGCCGCGTCGATGTCGGCTTCGTTGCTGTCGATCAGCGGAAACAGCAGAAGGACGATCGAGACAGCGATGAGAATGGCCCGGCTGCGCTGCTTGGTCGAATAGCGCCGGAGCAGCAGTGTGTCGCGCAGGCCCAGGGCCCGTGAATTGAGCGTCAGCATGGACGCCTCATGACCTGTCTCGGGGTAATGGGTGCCGAGCAGGCCGGCCGGCCGGAACACGAGCACGATGATCAGGATCGAGAAGATGATCACGTCCGTCCAACGCACGGCGATGTATTGACCGCCCAGGGACTCGATCAGCCCGATGATGATGCCGCCGAGCATGGCGCCGGGAATGTTGCCGATGCCGCCGAGCACCGCCGCGGTGAAAGCCCGCAGCCCGGCCGTGTAGCCGATGCCGTAGTGGGTGTAGTTGTAGTAGAGCCCGAAGATCAGGCCGGCCGCGCCGGCAAGAGCCGAGCCGAGGAAGAACGTCACCATCACGACGCGGTCGACCTCGACGCCCATCATGCGGGCGGCCTCCTGGTCCTGGGCGGTCGCCCGCATCGCTTTGCCGATCTTGGTGCGGTGCACGAGGACCTGGAGCCCGCACATCAGCACGAACGAGACGATCCAGACGAGGATCTCGCGCATATGCAGCACGGCGCCCTCGATGTTCCACGACACCCGGGGCATCGGATTGGGAAATTCTTCGCGTCCGCGCTGACGCCGAGCAGGATGATGTTCAAGAGGATATAGGAGACGCCGATCGTGGTGATCATCCCCGCGGTGCCGGCCACGCTCCTCAGCGGCCGCAGGCAGAAGCGCTCGATGATCACGCCGATCATGCCGGTGCTCAGCATCGTGACGACGAGCGCCAACACGAGCACGCCGACCAGCGGAAGGCCGGTGAGGATGACCTGCTGCCCGGTCAGCCCCACCAGCTCCAGAACTCCCATGGCGATGAACGAGCCCACCATGAAGACGTTGAAATGGGCGAAATTGATCAGCTCGATGATGCCGTAGACCAGCGTGAACCCGAGCGCCAGCAACGCGTACATGGCGCCCAGACTCAGGCCGTTGATGACCTGCTGCAGCAGGACATCCTGGAAGGACACGGGCTCGACCTAGCTCTGTGGTATGCGTCGTCCGTGCGGCCGGATGATCAGCTCATCGGCGTTTCCGGGGCGACGCCGACGTACTTGTATTGATGGATGACGTCGTCCTCGGCGTACTTCGGATTGTGGGTGATCTGATAAACGCTCACCACTTTCTGGTTGATGTCGCCGTTGTTATCGAAGGTCACCTCGCCCTGCAAGGTCTGGAGCTTGGTCTTCTGGATGGCGTCGCGCACGTTGGCGCGGTTGACTTCCTGGCCGCTGGCCGCCACCCGCTTGATCGCGTCGATGATGACCGTGGCGCCGTCATAGGCGGTGATCGAATAATTGCTCGGCGCCAGCTTGTGGGGATCTCGAAAAATGGCACGCCGCGAGCTCGCTTGCGTAGAATGATGGCGAGGTGACAGGGGGAGCGGGGCGTAGCGGCATGGGTCAGATGGGCTTTTTCGACGTGGCGAAGCGCTATGCCGGCCTGGATGGGAAGAAGGATCCGCTGCTGCGGATCGAGGCGCTGGTTGCTTGGGAGAGCTTCCGCGGGCGTTTGGAAGCGGTTTGGCGCCAGCCGGCCGGTGGGCGGAAGTCGAAGGCAGGGCGCAAGCCCTGGGATGCGATCGTGATGTTCAAGGCGATCGTTCTGTGCGAGCTCTACAACTTGTCGGACGACCAGGTCGAGTATCAGCTGCGCGACCGTCTCTCCTTCGTCCGTTTCTTGGGTCTCGGGCTCGAGGACACGGTGCCCGACGCGAAGACGGTGTGGCTCTACCGCGAGCAGCTGGCGCAGGCGGGCGTGATCGAGAGCTTGTTCGACGATTTCGACGGCCATCTGAAGGCCAGGGCTTCCTGGCGATGGGCGGCCAGATCATCGACGCCTCGATCGTACCGGTGCCGAAGCAGCGCAACAGCCGTGACGAGAACGCCAAGATCAAGGCGGGCGAGATCCCCGAGGGCTGGGCGAAGCAGCCGGCCAAGCGCGCCCAGAAGGATACCGACGCCCGCTGGACCAAGAAGCACGGCAAGAGCCATTTCGGCTACAAGAACCACATCAACGTGGACCGGCGGCACAAGCTGGTGCGGCGTTACCAGGTGACGGACGCAGCGGTCCACGACAGCCAGGTCCTGGACGACGTTCTCGATCCGGACAACACCGCCTCCGCGTCTGGGCGGACAGCGCCTACCGCTCGGCCGAGATCGAGGCGAAGCTCGCGGAGAGGGGCCTCGAAGAGCCGCATCCACCGCAAAGGTCGCCGCGGCAAGACGCTCAGCGAGCGCGAGCAGCAGGGCAACCGGACCCGCTCGAAGGTCCGCGCCCGCGTCGAGCACGTCTTCGGCGCCCAGAGCAACGACATGGGCGGGACACTGGTGCGCTGCATCGGCCTGGTCCGGGCCAAGGCCAGGATCGGGCTCAAGAACCTCGCCTACAACATGCGCCGCCTGACCCAGCTCGAACGGCTCGCGGCGGTGCCGACGTGACGGTGCTCAGAGATGGGATCCGTGCGACATCGGTGTTCGCTGCAGCCCATCAGCCGATCGGAAGCGCTCCCAAGCCGAAAATCGACCCCCCAAGCGCGCTTCAGCGACGATTGGCTGGACCAACGGGCCATTCTTCGAGGTGCCCCGTAGCTAGACCGTTTAGCAACTCTTCCATTTTGAAGAGATATTTTTGACTAAATTCGTGCCTGTATATGCCAAGAATTGAGTAGCCCCCGTCGAATTCGTCAGATAATATCCAAGATACGTCAGATCCACGCCCATTAAAGTGCCAGACATCTGCATGAAGACAACCTTGTTTTCGTTTACGATTTTCGTATTCCCTTTGAACTATATTTGCATTATCTAGTCCAGCGCCTTTTGCGTTTTCGAAGGCGATATCAGACAAGACTACAGGATCCACTGCGATGCCTTCCGAAATAGACAATGCATACAAATCGCCGCCGCCTTTCAGGCCGAATACGTATTCTTGATCGCCTTCGCCTTTCTTGATTGTCCATTCATTCGGATTTACCCAAAAAACCGCGTTGTTTCTATTGCTTTTCAATTCAAAAGAGGCGTCTGGTGATTTTACAAACTTGTTTTCATTTAGTGTTATTTTTTTTGACGCATTCAGGACATCGGACGAATAACGCCACGTTCCATCATCGTTCAGAATAACCTCTTCTCCGGTATCAGTTAGAGCCTTTTGAGCCGCCTTCGGCGTGGCCGACAGTACAGAAACTGTCAACAACACAAGTAATGCAATGCCCGCCAGCCTATACATAACATACCTCATTCCCAGGTTGATTGGCTATCCACGAGCGGCGTACCGACGATAGGCCCGACGGCATCGCGCCCTCCGCGCGCCTTGAGGTGCGATACCTAGAGCAGGCGTTCTATTGCCAACATCTCCGCCGTGCCATTCGGCTCGATTTCGGTGCATGAAGTCTCGTTTGGATTTTCCCATGGATTTGGAGGCAGTTCTGTGAGCGCCCCACGCGGGCGCTCACGCTCCCGCCTGTTGTTGCCAAATGTCCCCAGCTTAGCCAAGCGCCGCGCTTCGCCTTCGTTTTGTGCACGAACAACGATGCGACGGAAAAGCTCGTATGTGCTCCAGATCTCTGAAGCCTCATCTGTGGGACTCAAGGTCCAAATCGCCATGATCCCAGCTCCATATTGGCCATTTGTTGGACACGAGGCCACGAAAAGCCCGGAAATGCTGGCGTCCCCAGGGGGAATTGAACCCCCGTTTCCGCCTTGAAAGGGCGGCGTCCTAGCCTCTAGACGATGGGGACGCGGGCCAGCCTTTAGCGGCAGCGGCCGGGAAAAGCAAGCCGTCGCCCGAGACTTGGCGCTGGCGGTCGCGCAAGGCTGGGACGCAGGGGTCAGGCGACGCGGGCGGCGTCCTCGATCCGGAACTTGACCTGCGGCCGGCCCTGCCAGTGCTCGAGCCGGATCGTCCCGGCGAGATGCAGCGGCGCTCCGCCCGCGCGCAGGAGCGCTTCACCGAGCGGTCGATCCGCGGCGCGAAAGGCGACGGCGCGCACGCGCCCGCCGGCGGCATCGCGCAGCCAGCAGTCGACATGCCCCTCGCCGACCGGGCGAACCTCGAAGCTCAGCGCCTCGGGCAGCATGAAGCGCGGCTCGGGATTGCCGCGGCCGAACGGGCCGAGGCGGCCGAGCCGCTCGGCGAGAGGCGCCGAAACGCCAGTGACCTGAAGCGCGCCGTCGAGGGCGAGATCCGGCGGCTGCGGGGCGCCGCGGCCGAGGTCGCGCTCGAGCCGCTCGGTCAGGAAGCCGGCGACGCGCGTCCAGGCGATCGGCGCGGACGCTCAGGCCGGCCGCCATCGGGTGGCCGCCGCCCTCCAGAAGCAGCCCCGCCTGGCGGGCGGCGATCACCGCACCGCCCAGATCGAAACCGGCGACCGAGCGGCCGGACCCTTTGCCACAACCGTCCGCGAGCCCAATGACCACCGCCGGGCGATGGTGGCGCTCGACCAGACGGGCGGCCGCCAGCCCGACCACGCCCGGCGACCAGCCCTCGCCGGCAGCCACGAGCAGCGGCGCGCCAGCCGCCAGTGCCGGCGCCAGCTGGCGCTCGGCGGCCGCCAGCACCTGCCGTTCCACCGCGCGGCGCTGCTCGTTCAGGCGCTCCAGACGTTCGGCGATCTCGGCGACCTCCTCGGGCAGATCGCTAAGGAGGAGCTGCGCGCCCAGATCCGAGCGCCCGGTCCGGCCGCCGGCGTTGATCCGCGGCCCGAGCACGAAGCCGAAGTGCTCGGCGCTCGGCGCGCCGTTCAGCCGGGCTGCGGCGGCCAGGGCGGCGAGGCCCGGATTGTCGCGCCGGGCGGCGACCTTCAGCCCCTGCGCGACCAGCGCCCGATTGAGCCCGGTCAGCGGTACCACGTCGCAGACCGTGCCGAGCGCCACCAGATCGAGCCAGCGGCGCAGGTCCGGCTCCGGCCGACGCGCGAAATGGCCGCGCGCGCGCAGCGCCCGATTGAGCGCCACGACCAGAAGGAACGTGACGCCGACCGCGGCGAGCTCGCCGACCGGGCTCGCCTGATCGCGCCGGTTCGGATTGACCACGGCCAGCGCCGGCGGCAGCTGCAGCTCGGCGACATGGTGATCGACGACGATCACCTCCTGGCCACGCTCGGCCGCGACCGCCAGGGCATCGAACGCCGTGGTGCCGGAATCGAGCGTCACGACCAGGCGGCAGCCCTGCTCCGCCAGACGGCCGAGCGCCAGCGGATTGGGCCCGTAACCCTCGCGCAGCCGATCGGGCACGTCGATCGCCACAAGGCCATCGACCGCGCGCAGATAGCGGGCGAGCAGCGCCACCGAAGTCGCGCCGTCGACGTCGTAGTCGCCCAGCAGTCCGATCGGCTCGCCCCCCCCAACCGCATCGGCCAGCCGCTCGACCGCGCGATCCAGATCGAGGAGATGCGAGGGGTCCGGCAGGCATTCGCGCAGGCGCGGCTCGATGAACGCCGGCACCGCCTCGGGCGCGAGGCCCCGCCCGGCGAGGACCCGACCGAGCACCTCCGGCAGATCGATCCGCTGGCTGATCGCCAGCGCCAGCGCCGCGTCGTGGTCGCGCCAGCGCCAGCGCCGCCCGCTGACCGAGAGCCCGATCGCCAGCGGCGGCGTCATCGCCCCGAACGCCGGCCTCAGCGCACGAAGTCCGGGACCGCCTCGATCTTGCGATGCAGGTAGTGTTCGGTCTCGATCACCCGCACCGTGCCAGTCTTGGAACGCATGACGATCGATTCGGTGATCACGCCGCCCGGGAAGCGGCGCACGCCTTTCAACATGGTGCCGTCGGTCACCCCGGTCGCGGCGAACATCACGTCGCCCGCGGCGAGTTCATGCAGATCGTAAATCTTGCTCGTATCGCTGATACCCATCTTGCGGGCGCGCTCGAGCTCGCCATCGGTACGAAAGTGCAGCCGGCCCTGCATCTGCCCGCCGATCGAGCGGAGCGCCGCCGCCGCGAGCACGCCCTCGGGCGCGCCGCCGATGCCGACGTAAATGTCGATGCCGCTGTCGGGGCGTGCGGTTGCGATCACGCCGGCGACGTCGCCGTCCCGGATGAGGCGGATGCGTGCGCCGGTCTCGCGCACTCTGGCGATCAGCTCCTGATGGCGCGGCCGGTCCAGGACCAGGACCACCAGATCACCGATGTCGACGCCCTTCGCCTTGGCCAGATTGGCCAGGTTCTCCCGGGGTGTGGCGTCGATGTGAATGAGCTGGTCGGGCAGACCGCCGCCGACGGCGATCTTGTCCATGTAGACGTCGGGCGCGTTCAGAAAGCCGCCCTCGCCGGCCATGGCGAGGCAGGCAATCGCGTTGGGTCCGCCGGTCGCGGTGATCGTCGTGCCCTCGAGCGGATCGAGGGCGATGTCGACCCTGGGCCCACGGCCCGAGCCGACCCGCTCGCCGATGTAGAGCATCGGGGCCTCGTCACGCTCACCCTCGCCGATCACCACGGTGCCCTCGATGTCGAGAACGTTGAGCGCCTGGCGCATCGCGTCGACCGCCGCCTGATCGGCGGCCTCCTCGTCGCCCCGGCCCATCCAGGTCGCGCTGGCGATCGCCGCGCGCTCGGTCACGCGCACCGCTTCGAGCGCCAGGTTGCGATCCCGGAGACGAATTTCTTCAGCCATGGCTCAGCTCTCCCCTGGTCCTTGTCCGGTCCTGGCGGTCGCCCTCGCCGGCGCCGCTTGCCTACAAGGACTCGATCCGAATCATGCGCGGCGGCTCGATGACGCTGTCCAGCTCGGCGATCGCCGCCAGCGCGCCGGTCATCTGAGCCTCGGTGGTCTCGTGCGTGGTCAGCACGATCGGCACCGGCTCGCCCGGGTTGCGGGCCCGTTGAATCAACGCCTCGATCGAGACCTCGTGGTCGCGCAGGCAGGCTGCGACGTCGGCCATCACGCCTGGCCGGTCGACCACCATCAGGCGGAAATAGTAGGCGCCGTAGTGGCGATCCATCGGCGCCGCCGGCAACGGCCTCAGCAGCGCGCCGGGCAGGGTGAACACCGGCAGGCAGGCGCCCCTGGCGATGTCGGCCACGTCCGCCACCACCGCCGAGGCGGTCGGTCCACCGCCGGCGCCACGGCCGGCGTAGAGGGTGGTATCGACCTGATCAGCCTCGGCGACCACCGCGTTGAACACCCCCTCGACCTGGCTGATCGGCGTGCCGATCCGGACCATGCTCGGATGGACCCGCTGCTCCAGCCCGTGCTCGGTGAGCCGCGCGACGCCCAGGAGCTTGATCCGATAGCCCATCTCGCTCGCGAAGGCGATGTCGAGCGGTGAGATGTGCCGGATGCCCTCGGTATAGACGGTGTCGAAGTGGGGCGGGCAGCCGAACGCCAGCGCGGCCAGCAGAGCGAGCTTGTGGGCGGCGTCGATGCCGTCGATGTCGAAGCTCGGATCGGCCTCGGCGTAGCCGAGATGCTGGGCTTCCGCCAGAACTTCGTCGAATCCGCGCCCGCTCTCGCGCATCGCAGTCAGAACGTAGTTGCAGGTGCCGTTCAGGATGCCGTAGACGCGCCGGATGCGGTTGCCCGCGAGGCCTTCGCGCAGGGTCTTGACGATCGGAATACCGCCCGCGACCGCTCCTTCGAACCCGATCGTCACGCCGTTGGCGTCAGCCAGGCGGGCGAGCTCGGCGCCATGATGGGCGAGCAGCGCCTTGTTCGCCGTGACCACGAACTTGCCGGCGGCCAACGCCGCCCGGCAGAGCGCCAGCGCCAGCCCTTCGGCGCCGCCAATCAGCTCGACCAGCAGCTCCACCTCGGGGTCCGCGGCCAGAGCCAGCGGATCATCGTACCAGCGGAACCGGCTGAGATCGACGCCCCGCTCGCGCTGCCGGCGGCGCGCCGAGACCGCGACCACTTGCAGCTCCCGCCCGGCGCGCTCGGCGAGCAGCGCTCCGTTCTGCTCGAGCAGTTTCAGGACGGCGGCGCCGACCGTGCCGAGGCCGGCGATGCCGAGGCGGAGCGGTTCCGTCATTACCTCAGGCCACCGCCCGCGGCCGCTCGACCGCACGCCGGCCGAGGAACGACTTGATGCTGCGCACCGCCTGGCGGATCCGCTGCCGGTTCTCGACCAGGGCGAGGCGGACGTAGCCTTCGCCATATTCGCCGAAGCCGATGCCCGGCGAGACGGCGACCTTGGCTTCTTCGAGCAGCAGCTTGCTGAAGGCGAGCGAGCCGAGAGCGCGCCAGGGTTCGGGGACAGGCGCCCAGACGAACATGGTTGCCGGGGGTGCTGGCACCGGCCAGCCGGCGCTCGCCAGACCCTCAATCAGAACGTCGCGGCGCTCGCGGTAGCGGGTCCGGACCTCCTCGACGCAGTCCTGGCAGCCGTTCAGCGCTGCGGTCGCCGCCACCTGAATCGGCGTGAAGGCGCCGTAGTCGAGGTACGACTTGATCCGCGCGAGCGCGCCGATCAGGCTCGGGTTGCCGGCGGCAAAGCCGATCCGCCAGCCGGGCATGCTGTAGGTCTTGCTCATCGAGGTGAACTCGACCGCAAGGTCCTTGGCGCCGGGCACCTGAAGGATCGATGGCGGCGGCGTCTCGAAGAAGATCTCGGCGTAGGCGAGATCGGACAGAATGAAGATCTCGTGCCGGCGCGCGAACGCGACGATCTCCCGGTAGAAATCTAGGTCGACGATCTGCGCGGTCGGGTTCGAGGGAAAGTTGAGCACGATCGCGGTCGGCGGCGGCACGGAGTGCTCGGTCGCGCGCGCCAGCTCGGTCATCAAATTCGTGATCGGCATGATCGGGACGTGGCGGATCGCCGCGCCCGCGATGATGAAGCCGTAGGGGTGGATCGGGTAGCTCGGATTGGGCACCAGGATGACGTCGCCGGGGGCGGTGATCGCCTGGGCGAGATTGGCGAGGCCCTCCTTGGAGCCGAGGGTGACCACGATCTCGCTCTCGGGCTCGAGCCGGACGCCGAAGCGGCGCTCGTAGTAGGCGGCGTGCGCGCGCCGCAGCCCGGGAATGCCGCGCGAGGTCGAGTAGCGATGCGTGCGCGGGTTCTGGACCGCCTCGATCAGCTTGTCGACGATCGGTCGCGGCGTCGGGCTGTCCGGATTGCCCATGCCGAGATCGATGATGTCGCGCCCGGCCGCACGCCCGGCCGCCTTCATCGCGTTCACCTCGCTGAACACGTAAGGCGGCAGACGCCGGATCCGGTGGAACTGGGGCTCTCTCATCGCCTTCTGCCTCGACTGCGACCGATCCGAGCCAGGGTGTAGCACAAACGAGGCGGCGGCGGGACGAGATGTCGTTTCAGGGCGACACCGGTGCTGCGAGAATCAGACGCGCCTGATCACCGGTCGCCTTGCGGGCGAGCGTCATCTCGAGGTCACCCGCGGGCGCGCCGAGCCGCACCAGGGCGAGGCCGACCGCCCGGGCCCGATCGAGGGCAAGGGCCGGGTCATCGGCCTCGCCTTCGACCCGGATCCGCGCGCCGCGCGCCTTTGCCGCCGCCACGGCCTGCTCGAGCCGGCGGTCGACCTGGGGCGGCAGCGCCGCCGATCCAGGCTGGAAGAGAACCAGCATGAAGGTCGGAAAGGCGCGCGCCACCGGCCGCGTCACATGGACCGCCACCGCCCCCTCGCCGACCTCGATGCCGACGCCGCCGGGGTCGGGGCGGGGCGGTGCCGGGCTTGGCGCGGGCGGACCCGCCGAGGGGATCGGTTGGGGTTCCGTCGGACCCGCCGTCTCTGCCACGACGAGCGGCGAGTTGTCGGTCGGCGCCTGCGGCTCGGTGGCCGCCGTGGCCGCCCGGTCGCCCTCGCCGACCAGTCGATCCGCAGCCATGGCCGGCCGCAGCGCCGGGGCCGTTGCCGGGTCGACCGCGCCGTCCGCCGCCGCCATCGGCGCAGCCGCGGCAGCCGAACCGGCCGGCTGGCTGTCGCGGCCCCCGAACAGGTTGCGGAACCAGCCGAACCACCCGGATGACTTGGGGCTCGCGCCCTCGGATCCGGCGCCGGAGTCTTGCGGGCCGCCAGAGGTCGCCCCCTGCGCGGAGGCATCAGGCCCCGATGGCGTGGTCGCGCGATCAAGCCTGTCGACGAACTCGCCGAGCGAGCCCTTTTCGGTCTCATTCCGAGGAGATTGGTCACCGCTCGGCGCCTGGCCGCCGGCGCCTGAGCTGGTCTGCCTGGCCTTGGCCTGCTGCGTCTGCGCCGCCGTCGCGCCGGCCGCCTCAGACAAGGGCTCGATCGTGGCAGTCACGGACGGCGGCGGTGGCGGTGGCGGCAGCGTGCTCAGCCCCGCGCGGTAGCGGACCACCTGATCGGTGTAGAGGGCGTTCTCGCGATCGGCGACCAGACCATCGACGATGGCGCGCCGCTGCTGGACGGTGTAGCTCAGCTGGGGCCGCGGCGGGACCGTGTGCAGGTCAGGGTATGCCGTGTTCGATTCGGCAGCGGTTCCGGTATCATCAGCCGACCCGCTCGAAGGCAGAGCCGCACTGCCTTCGTCAACGTTTTGACAACCCGTCAGCGCCAGAACTCCGGCCAGCACGACTGCCGCTGCCCCCAGGGCCAGCGACGACGCGGCCAGCGGCGCCTCGATGGCTGGGAGTTGGCCAACGCCGCGCGATCGTCTACAAATTCGAGCGCCCGCGGACCGGTGCTCCGCGGCGCGGTCCGGCGGCAGCAGGTCAGCGCCCCGCTCGGAGGTTCGGCTTGTACACACGCGCGCGACCCAACATATCATAATCCAGCGATGTTTGGTGTTGTACGCCGCACCCAGTACCGCGAAAGCATAGAGGAACGCCCGATGGCCGAGCAACAGGAAACGCCGGAGCCCGATCGCGAGCAGATCGCCCAGATCCTCGGCGAGATCGCCGACAGCAGCCACAAGCTGCTGCAGGGTCTGGCCGAGCGGCGTTGCGCGGTCAATGGCGGTGCTGCCAGCCCGGACCCGTTCAATCTCGCACCGACCATCTTCGAGCTAACGACCCGCCTGCTGGCCGACCCGAGAGCGCTCGCCCAGGCCCAGCTCTCGCTCTGGCAGGACTATCTGCGGCTCTGGCAGAACACCAGCCGACGGATGCTCGGTCAGCCGGTGGAGCCGATCGTGGAGCCCGAACGGGGCGATCGGCGGTTTCGCGATCCCGCGTGGGACGACCACGCCCTGTTCGATTTCATCAAACAGTCTTACCTGCTGACCGCACGCTGGCTGGTCGAGACGATCAATGACGTCGACGGCCTCAACGAGAAGACCCGACAGAAGGTGGACTTCTACACCCGCCAGTTTGTCGACGCGCTGGCGCCGAGCAACTTCGTCGCGACCAATCCCGAAGTGCTGCGCACCACCTTCGAGACCGGCGGCGAGAATCTGCTGCGGGGCCTGAACAATCTTTTGGACGATCTGGCCCGCGGCGACGGCAAGCTCGCCATCAAGATGACCGATCTCGACGCTTTCCAGCTCGGCAAGAACATCGCGGCGACGCCCGGCAAGGTCATCTATCAGACCAGCCTGATGCAGCTGATCCAGTTCACCCCGACCACCGATCAGGTCTATCAGCGACCGCTGCTGATCATGCCGCCCTGGATCAACAAGTACTACATTCTGGATCTGCAGCCGAAGAACAGTTTCATCAAGTACGCGGTGGAGCAGGGGTTCACCGTCTTCGTGATCTCGTGGATCAACCCCGATCGGGAGCACGCCGAGAAGACCTTCGAGGACTACATGTTCGAGGGGCCGCTCGCCGCGCTCGAGGCGATCGAACAGGCGACCGGCGAGCGCGAGGTCAACGTCATCGGCTACTGCCTCGGCGGCACGCTCCTCGCCTGCACGCTCGCCTACATGGCGGCCAAGCAGGACCGGCGGGTCAAGGCGGCGACCTTCTTCGCCAGCCTAGTCGACTTCGAGGATCCGGGCGAGCTCGGCGTGTTCATCGACGAGGAGCAGCTCGCCGTCATGGACCAGAGAATGGCGAAGCGCGGCTATCTCGAGGGGCGCGAGATGGCGACCACCTTCAACATGCTGCGCGCCAACGATCTGATCTGGTCGTTCGTGATCAACAACTACCTGCTCGGCAAGGAGCCGTTCCCCTTCGACCTGCTGTACTGGAATTCCGACAGCACCCGCATGCCCTATGCCATGCACAGCTACTATCTGCACAAGTTCTACCAGGAGAACCGGCTGGTCGAGCCGGGCGGCATCACGCTGGGCGGCGTGCCGATCGACCTGCGCAAGATCCGCCTGCCGGTCTACCTACTGTCGACCCGCGAGGACCACATCGCGCCCTGGACCTCGACCTACGCGGCGACGCAGCTCTTTCGGGGCGACACGACCTTCGTGCTCGCGGGCTCCGGCCACATCGCCGGCGTGATCAACCCGCCGAGCGTGCAGAAATACGGCTTCTGGACCAGCGAGGAGCTGCCACCCGACCCGAAGGACTGGTTCGAGCACGCCGAGAACCGGCCCGGCTCCTGGTGGCCCCACTGGCGGGAGTGGACCGCCGCGCGGTCGGGCAAACTGGTCCCGGCGCGCCAGCCCGGCGACGGCAAGCTCACGCCGATCGAGGACGCCCCCGGCTCCTACGTGAGGCTGCGCGCAGTCTGACCGACCGGCTCGATCACTGCGTCGCCTGGGACAGGTCGAGCGGTATGGACGTGCCGTTCGTCCACATCTGCCACTGCCAGCCGGCACCGCTCAGGTCGCCATTGTCGTCGAAGGCGACCCGGCCGAGCACGCTCTCGAAGCGCCCCCGACGAAGCGCATCGGCCACGGGGACGAGCTCCGACCTGCCCGCCCGTTCGACGGCCTGCGCCCAGACCTGGACCGCCGCATAGGCGCCGAGGCCGCCGCTGCGCGTGCTCAGTCCGCGTGCGCGGAATTCTTCCAGCAAGGCCGCCGCATCCGGCCGGACCCGAACGTGGGGGCGAGCGCTGAAGATCGTCCCCTCGCCCGCCGGGCCGGCGACCGTCCAGAATTCGTCCATGCCGACCCCGTCGCCCCCGATCAGCTGGAGGCGGCGGTCGTCGCGCTCGCGCACCGTGCGCAGGATCAGCCCCGCATCCGGACCGTAGCCGCCGACGTAGAGCACGTTGATCCCGGCCTGCTCCAGACGCATCACGAGCGAGAGGTAGTCCATCGCACCGGGTGAGTAGATGTCGTAGATGGCCTCGCGCACGCCGCGCGCATCCAACTGCTTGCGCGCCTGCTGGGCGAGCCCCTCGCCATAGGTACTGCCGTCATGCAGGATGGCGATCTTTGCCCCCGGCCAGTGATCGGCCAGAAAATTGCCCGCGAGCTTGCCCTGCTCATCATCGCGCCCGATCAGGCGGAACACGTTGCGACGACCCTCCTCGGTCAGGCGAGGGTGGGTCGAAATCGGGCGAGATCATCAGAACATCCGCAGCCTCGTAGATCCCTGCCGCCAACAGCGACGAATGCGAGCACATGTGCCCGATGACGGCGACCACGCCGGCCCTGACCAGCTCACGCGCCGCCTCGATCGCGCGCTGCAGACCGCAGGCGTCGTTGGCGACGATCAGCCTCACCTCCTGGCCGAGCACGCCGCCCTGCCGGTTCAGGTCCTCAACCGCCTGCTCCACCGCGATCCGGTTGCGCTCGCCGGAGGTGGTGTAAGGCCCGGACAAGGGGTTGGCGAACCCGATCCGGATCTCGGCCTCGGCAGCTCCGGACGCTGCCGCAATCACGGCCACGCTCAGCCAAAAAAGACAGCGCAACATGACGACCCTCTCCCCCTGAACGCCTCAACCCGAGCCATCGCGTTCGGTGCCCCCCGGGTGGCAGGCTGCCGGTGGGAATGCCCTACACTTAGTCGCGATCTCCGGCGACACCTGTGGAGGAGTTCACAGATTTGGCACTATCTGTCCGTGAGCCGCCGACAGATCCCTGCCGACCGTGGCCGGGCGGCAACTGCGTACCGACCCGGCGCCGGCGTCGATGGCCGGCCGCAGCACAGCGTGTCGCGAGGATTGTTCATCGGCATGCAGCCAGCCTATTCTCGATGCCGGAAACCCTTGCTGCGGTCTTCTGGGGATGTGGAGATGTCGAAGGGACGGTTCGGCTTCGCCCTCGGTCTGGCGGCGGCGGGCTATCTGCTGGCGCCGGGCGTCGGGCGGGCCGATGTGATCGATGGCAACTGGTGCGCGGCGGACGGCCGGGTCATGACCATCGCCGGACCGGCGATCGTGACGCCCGGCGGCAGCCATACGACGGGCAATTACTCGCGCCATCACTTCTCCTACATCGTCCCGGCGGGGGAGAGCGATGCCGGGACGACGATCTCGATGTTGCTGCTGAACGAGAACACGGTCCGCCTCAGTCGGGACGAGAGCGCCGAGCAGGAGATCTGGCATCGCTGCGACGTCATCAGCTGAGCTGGGCGCTGTCCTGCGTCGCCCGCCGCAAGCGGAACAAGAGAGGAGCCTTGCGTGAGCACCACCTATACGGTCGGCGAGCACGACATCCGCCCCTGGGGCACCTGGGAGGTCGTCGCGATCGGCGAGGACCATGTCGTCAAGCGGATCACCGTCAACCCGGGCGCGCGGCTGTCGCTGCAGCGCCACCGTCACCGGGAGGAGCATTGGGTGATGGTCGCGGGCGAAGGCGACGCGACGGTCGGTGAGCGGACCGTGCGCTGCCGCACGGGCGAGCACGTCCACGTTCCCTGTGGCGCCATTCATCGGGTTGCGAACCCCGGCAGCGAGCGGCTCGTCTTCATCGAGGTCCAGCAGGGCCCGATCCTCGACGAGAACGATATCGAACGCTTCGAGGACGATTTCGGCCGCATCCCGAGCGCGGGCGCCTGATCCCCTTCGCCTTCAGCGCTCTTGCTCGCCGCCCCGCGATGCTCGCCCGCCGAGGACCACGAACGCAACCGAGCTGAGCAGAAACTCTTCGGCCATGTCGAGCGAGGCGCCACCGGGAGAGGGCGAGAGCGAAGGATCGCCCAATACGAGCCTTTTCAACCGGGTGCCCGCCCCG
>CAWFGZ010000041.1:0-252890 GCA_963815435.1 uncultured Alphaproteobacteria bacterium | reverse complement strand
ATAAGCAATGTTAGGGGGAAAATCTAAACTTGCGCCTGCGGTCGGCTGCGTAACTCCGTCCGCCGTGCCGAGGATCCGACGATGAGCGAGCCCTATCCGCGCGATCTCGTGGGCTAGGGCGCGACCCGCCGGATCCGAACTGGCCACGGGGCGCCCGGCTCGCCCTCAACTTCGTCCTCAACTACGAGGAGGGCGGCGAGGCCCGCATCCTGCACGGCGATCCGGCCTCGGAGGCCTATCTGCACGAAATTCCCGGCCGCCTGCCGCTCGCGGGCCTGCGCAACCTCAACGTCGAGTCGATCTACGAATACGGCTGCGCGGGCCGGTTTCTGGCGGATCCTGCGCCTGTTCCAGGAGCGCGCCCTGGCGCTCACCGTCTACGCCGTGGGCCTGGCCCTGGAGCTCAATCCCGCCGCGGGCGGGCGATGGTCGAGCCGGCTTCGAGGTCGCCAGCCACGGCTGGCGCTGGATCGACTACCAGAACGTCCCCGAAGCCGAGGAGCGGGCGCACATCAAGCGGGCGATCGAGGCGATCGAGCGCACGACCGGCCGCCGCCCGGTCGGCTGGTACACCGGCCGGATCAGCCCGAACACGCGCCGCCTGGTCGTCGAAGAGGGCGGCTTCCTCTACGACTGCGACGCCTACGCTGACGACCTGCCCTACTGGGTCGAGGTCGGCGGCCGCCCGCATCTGATCATCCCGTACACGCTCGACAATAACGACATGAAATTCGCGATCAACAACGGCTTCAATCACGGCGACGAATTCTTCCAATACTTCGCGATGCGTTCGATGTTCTGTACGAGGAGGGTGCCCGGCAGCCGAAGATGATGTCGGTCGGCCTGCACTGCCGCCTCGCCGGCCGGCCCGGCCGGGCCGCCGCGCTGACCCGCTTTCTCGACTACGCCCGCAGCCACGACCACGTCTGGATCACGACCCGCGCCGCGATTGCCGAGCACTGGCGCGAGCGCAATCCGCACCAGGCGAGCGGCCGGGCGGCGGCCGCACCCCGCGCCCGCAAGGCCTGAGGCGGCGAGCTGTCCGGCGCGCAGACCAGGTGCGAAAGTCGGGCTTTCTGCGCCTGGCCTCAGTTGACCGCGACCGAGGTCGCGCCCGCGCCCGGCGGCGGCAGAGGCGCGATCGTCGAGACGACCCGCTCGAACTCGGCGGCTTTGTCGCCCTGCTGCAGATAGTAGTAGTGCTGGTCGCGGAACTCGCGCGCCGCCGGGCCGAGCTCGGCCCGCGCCACCCTCGGATCGCAGCCGCCGATCCGCAGGCAAAGCCCGAGGCGCACGAAGTAGCTCCGCACGGTCTCGATGTCCGGCCCCAGGTGCCGCTCCTCGATCGTCTCGAGGATGAAGTCCCGATAGGCGCGCAGCGCCGCGCCGTACTCGGCGCCCGAGGCGTGCGCGACCCGCTCGAGGAGGATGCTCTGCCGGCTCTGCTCGGCCTGCCAGGCGGCGCTCAGGCGCCGCCAGGCGTCGCCCACCGGCGGCTCGTCAAACTCCGCCAGATAACGCGCCGTCTCGGCCCGCTGCAAGATCGGCCTTGAAGCTCATGTACTCGCCGACCGCCCAGAGCCCCACGCAGAGCAGGAGCAGAACGCCGAGCACCGGCCCCAGCTGCCCGAGCACCGCCTCACGGCGGCGCTGCCAGAAGCCGGCGAGGTCGAGCCGCGGCGCCGACATCGGCCCGAACCGCAGCAGGCGCCGGGCGTGGCTCTGCGGTTCCATCATGATACCCTCCGCTACTTGCAGAACGGCAGGTTCGGCGCGCTCACGCAGGGGTCCGGCATCGGCGCATGGCGCGCCGACGCGGGCGCCGACTGCGCCGACGCCAGGCTCGACGCCACCGCGAGCAGGAGCAGGATCGCCAGCGCAAGAACCGTGATCGGGGATGCCCCAAGCGTGCCAAGCCGGGGGTTGCGCTGCCAGACATGGTGCACGGTCGAGATCTCCTTGCTGCAAACCCCTCATGGTCCAATCCCCCGTTTGAGGGTGCTCGATCGCAGCGCGTATGGCTGTGAACTGCTTCACTCCTTCGGGATAGTTTTCGAAAAATTTTTCGCGTCACTGGCAAAAAATCAGAACCGCGTGGCAGCCGGGTGACGCCGCCGCAGCGCGGTCAGCCACCGGTCCCATCCGTTTGGGGAAGGATCAGAGCGGGGGGAACCTGTCCGGAGTCTGTGTCGACGGGGCCGAATCCTCAGCCCGGCTCGCCGAGCTGTTCCTGGAGCTTCTGCACTTCCTCGTCGCGGCGGTGGTAGCCGGTCTCCTCCACCAGCTCCACCGCGCGGGCGAGATGATTGCGGGCGGCGTCAGGCTTGCCCTCGGCAATCGAGAGCCGGGCCAGCTCGAGATGCGCGTCGCACTCATGCAGTCGCATGCCGGAGCGGGTCGCAATGCGCATCACCTCGTCCAGATCCCGCCGGGCGCGGCCGAACTTGCCGGCGACCCGGAAATACGCCGCCCGCGCCAGAAGGCCGCGGGGGACGAACTCCTGGCCGCCCGCCATGCGCAGCCCCTCTACTGCTTGGTTCAACTGACTTTCCGCTTCGGCGAAATCACCGTTCCCGTCGGCCCCGTAGCCCAGAAGCTCCGCCCGGCCGAGTGACAGGTGGTCGAGGGCGATGTCGAGGAGGCCTTTGCGGCGCTCTGCCCAGCTGGCGAGCGTCCCCGCCGCCCGCTCGCGAACCTCGACGCACCGGTCAAGGCCGAGCAACAGATCGCAGTATTTGTCGCCCCACACTGAAAAGAGCCGCGGGTAGCGGAGATGCTTCACCAGCAGCTGTTCCGCCTCCTGGAACAACTCTCCCGCCCGCGCGCGCTCGCCCGCCTGGTGCAAAGCGTCGGCCAGGGTCGTGCGCATACTCATCTGCTGATCCCAATAGCCGCTGCGATCGGCATACTCGACGCTGTCCTTGGCCAGTGCGACGGCCTCAATCAACTCGCCGAGCCTCAGCTTCATCTCGCTGAGATTGCCCGCGCGGATCGCGGCATTCTTCCAGTCGTTGGTAGCGATCGCCATCTCGAGCGACGCCCGCATCCGCGGGACCGCGTCGCCAAGCCGTCCGAGCGCGCGCAGCCGGAAGCCTGCTTCGCTCAGTACGAACGCCTGATCTCGCGCGCGGATCGACGGCACGGGCTTTACCCAAGGTGGGTCGAAGAAGCCTGCCAGCGCCGCCAGACTGGCGCCGAAGGCGCCGAGCGTCTTGGTCTCGTAGAACTGATCACCCCGTGAGATCCGCCGCCAATAGACCTCGTCCAGCGCCTCCTGATGCCGGCCCGCCTGGCAGCCGTGGAACACTGCCTGGAACAGGGGCGCCAGGTCTTTCAGCGTGTCGGGTTGATGCTTCGTCGGAACGCCTTTGAAGTATTCGTAAAGCCGCCCGTGCCCCGCCCGCCAAGCCTCCTGATTCTGCCTCCGCAGCTCCGCCCCGAAATGCTCCAGCACCAGCGGATGCGCATCCACTTCGCCCGGGGCGTGGCTGCTTCGCTTGGCGACCAAGCCCGCTGCTCGCAGCCGGTCCAGCAGACCCTGCCAAGCGCCTTCATCGAGCTTGGCAAGGTGATTGGTCAAATCTGGAATTCGGATTCGCGCGCAGCGCCGCGAGCGCGCCCGGCTCGGCCGGTCGGTCGAACAGGCCGAGCACACGCAACAGCTCGATTTCGGCGCTGCCCTCGCCGAACCTCTTGGCAAACGCCGCCATGACCCGGCGTGGATGACGGGATTCCTCCGGAAACTCGGTGCCTGCGGGAACTTCGCCGGTCGCAGTGATCTCCGACCCGCCGAATAGCTCCAAGTAACGCCCGAGCAGCTGCAAGGCATAGGCATGGCCACCGAAAGCCTTGACGACATCCTCAAGCTGTTTGTCCTTGCCATTGACCCCGCGCTCGCGCAGCAAGGCCCGTCCGGCGAGCGGCTTGACGAAATCCAGCTCGACCTGCGCGACCCGATCCTCGAGCTCCGGATCGGCCAAATTGGCGATCGGCTCGCGGGTCGAGATAATGCAGAGCCCCGGATTGTAGCGGGCCAGCTCCTCGACCAGGGTCGCGAGGCCCGGGTCGGTGATCTCGCCACGCTGGACCGCCGCATGGGTCGACTGCAGCGACTCCATGCCGTCGAGCAGGAGCAGCGTTCGTTTGGCGCAAATCAGCTCGGCGAGTTCTGTGGCCGCGATTCCAGGGCGAAAGGTCCGCGCCGCGGCTGTCATCCCCAAAGAAATGCAGCGCCTCGCTGATGAACTGATCGGCCGAGGTTACCCGGCCTTGCTTGCCTTCGCTGTGGCCGGCACCCTGGCTGTAGAACGACCATGCGAATACGCACTCGGCGCCCTGATAGTTGTCCTCGGCCAGTTCCTCCGTCCAGCAGCGCATCAGGGTCGACTTGGCGCCCGCATCGGGCGCCTGCCGCCGCTCGTCCGGAAATTCGCCGCTGGCAACGTCCCGCGCTCCGCGGGCATCACCCGCCGACCTCGCCACCTTGACCTGCAATATCGTCCGCTTCGGCCGCGGCACCGCCATGGAGCTGCTGGCAAGGCCAACACCGATCCAAAGCCGCGCCTTCGAGCTGCTCGGCCTCACCCCCGTCCTGTAGCCAGTGCACGGAGAAATCTCTGCGCGCGGTCCGCCACTTAGCCGAAACTGAGGGTAAAGTTAGCCGGGTGCGGGCCAGCGCGCCTTGAACGACAGGAGCAGCGGCAGGCTGAACGGGACCTCTTCCAGACGAAGGTAGCCGTTCCCATCCTCGCTCATGCCGGGAAATTGGCGCCACAGGTTGAAGGGATACTCGCGAAGCTCGAAGACGACCAGCCCCGCCCGCTCGAGCGCGCCGAGGATGTCGGCGAGCGACCAGATGTAGGATTGGGGCACGTTGCTGGCGACGTAGTCCGGGACGGCGTAGTCGGGTCCGGGCGGTTCGATCAGCGGCTCGGGCGTGTGGAAGTAGTCGTACGCCAGGCAGAACCGGCCGTCGGCGGTCCGCTTGAACAGCAGACCGGTCGGATGATTGTCAATGAAGTAGAAAAACCCGTCGGGCTTCAGGTGGCGGGCGACGATCCGACCCCAGCGATCGATGTCGCTGAGCCAGCCGACCGTGCCGTGCGAGGTGAACACGACGTCGAAGGTTTCCTCCAGCCTCTGGTCCAGCTCGAGAACATCGCTCTCGACGAAGCGGGCTCGCCCGGCGAGCCCGACCTGCTCGGCCAGCCGCCTCGCCGCCCCGATCGCGACCGGCGAGAAGTCGACGCCGACCACGCGGGCGCCAAGCCGCGCCCAGGACAGGGTGTCCATGCCGAAATGGCACTGCAGGTGGAGCAATGTCTTGCCGCGCACATCGCCGACCGCAGCCCGCTCGACCGGACCGAGCTTGTTTTGACCGGCCAGGAACGCCTCAAGCCCGTACCCTCTTGCGAGGTGCACGGGGGTAATCTCGTCCCAGTGGCGACGGTTGGCTTCGTGCTCGTCGATCATGCTCATCCGCGCCGCCATGTCACGCATCAACCTCGATGCGCGGCGGGCGCGCCGCCCTAGGGATTCAGGTCCAGCTCGACGCTGAAGTTGCGCGCCTGCTCCGCCGGATTGATCAGCCGCCCGGAGAAGCTCGTCTTGCCGCCTGGGCCGAGCTGCGTGTCCTTCGCCTTGAACAGCTCCTGGCGCAGTTCGCGGCGGTCGCTGTCGAGCAGGGTCACGCGAATCGGCGGCACGACGCGGTCCTGATCCGTGACGTTGACGATGCCGCCCTCGACCACCAGGATGGTCACGCCACCCTCCGTGAGTCTCTTGGACGTCACGCCTTCGAACTGCAGGCCGAGCTGCACGTCGACCGGTAAACCCAACTTCTGGTAGAACAACTTGCTCGCCGGAAAGGCTGCGACAATCTCGTTGCGACCGATCACCGCACTCGCCAGCACCAGAACGACCAGCACGCCGACCAGCCAGCCGACCAAGCTCGCTGAGCCGGAACGCGCTTTGTCGGGCGACGCCGCATGCCACATGCGCGTTGCCGCCACGGCTGCCGGCGGCGCCAGCTCGATGACTTTTGGCGTGTCCGGCGGCGGCTTGGCGGTCCAGCGATGACCACAGTTCGCGCACCGCACCGCGCGACCGCTACCCCCGAGCGATGCCGGGTCGACATGGTAGCGGGTCGAGCACTCTGGGCAGGTCAGGATCATGACAGGCGTGTCTTGCGAACGTTATTCCCGCACTAGTTGAGCAATGACTGGACGAAAATGTTCGTTTGTGCAATCTCTACAATTCGAAGGACGCTCCTGAGAGATCATTGCTCGCCAGCATGCTCCGGCTCGACCACGTTGCCATGCGCTACGGTGACGGCCCCGAGGTCCTGCACGACCTCGAACTCACCTTGCGCCAGGGCGACTTCGTGTTTCTGATGGGTCCGACCGGCGCGGGCAAGACATCCTTGCTGCGCCTGCTCGGTCTGCTCCAGAAGCCATCGCGCGGCCAGCTGACGCTCTTCGACCGCGACGTGAGCAGCCTCGGCCGGGAGGAATTGACCGCGTTTCGCCGGCGGATCGGCATGGTGTTTCAGGATGTGCGGCTGCTCGACCATCTGTCGGTGTACGATAACGTCGCCCTGCCCCTGCGGATCCACGGCGGCCAGGACGCGCAGATCGGCAGCTTCGTTTCCGAAATGCTGACCTGGTTTGGCCTGTCGGATGCCATTGACGTCAAACCGCCAACCCTGTCAATGGGCCAACGTCAGCTGGTGACCGTCGCCCGCGCGGTCATCATCCGCCCAAATCTGCTGCTGTGCGACGAACCCACCAGCAATCTGGACACCAAACTTGCCCGCCGGCTTATGCACCTGTTCAGCCAGCTGCGCAAGCTCGGCACCACGGTCGTCCTCGCGACCCACAGTGATGATCTGGTCGAGCGCTATCCGCATCCGATCCTGCGCATCGCGCGAGGTCGCCTGAAAGGGCCTGCGCCGGCGCCCGCGGCGCTGGCCGCCGCCGACTGAGCCGGGCGCCAGCGATGAACTTCCGCCGCTTCGATCTGCCGCTCGACCAGGCCACGGTCAGCCGACTGCTGCCCTGGATCATCGGCGGCCTGGTCTACCTCGCCGTGGTGGCGCTGGCCGTCGCCGTCGTTGCCGACGACGCGTTGCGCCTCTACGACATGCGCGCCAGGCTGGTGACCGTGACCTTGCCCTCGGTCGATGATGCCCGGACGAGCGCGCAGCAGATTGCTGCCGCGGTCGACATCTTGGAGCGCACCCAGGGCGTCACCTCGGCGAAGCCCGTGCCGCCCGAGGAGCTCAAGAAGCTGATCGAGCCGTGGCTGGGCGATCTCAAGACGGGCCTCGATCTGCCCCTGCCGAGGCTGATCGACGTCACCCTGGACCCGCTCGTCACGCCCGATCTGTCAGCGCTGCAAAGTGAACTCGAGCATGTCGTGGCGGGTGCTACGATTGGTGTCGAGGCACTATCGCGCGATCGGGCCGAGCGGCTGGCGGCGTTCTTTCGCGCCTGGGGCAGCGGCATCGGCGTCGCCTTGCTGTTGGGCTCGCTCCTCATCGTCGGCTTGATCACCAGAGTCAGTCTGCAGGCCCAGAACCAGACGGTTGAGTTGCTGCGTTCCATGGGCGCGCCGGACGGTTATCTCGCCCGGCAGTTCGAGCGTTACGCGCTGCTCAGCGCGTTCTGGGGTGGGCTTGGCGCCTTCGTGCTGGCAGCGCTGACCATTCTGGCGCTGCTCTACAGCAGCCGCAGGATGGAGCTCGCCGGATCGCTTCAGCTGAACCTGCGGCCGCTCGACTGGATCCTGCTCGCCTGCGTGCCCGTGGTGAGCGCCCTCCTGGTGACCGCCATCGCCAGAATGACCGCGCGGCGCGGCTTGGCGCGCCTACCCTGAGGCGCGAGCGCGTGACTTCGGCGGCACGCTCGGCCTGACCCTGATCGCGATGTCCGCGCGGAGTCCATCCAGCGTCGCCGCCGGGTCGGCCACCTCGAGCCCGGCTCTGATCGTGCGCTCGCTCCTCTTCAATCTCGTCTTCTGGCTGTGGACCACCCTGATGGTGATCGCGGTGTTGCCGCTGCTGCTGCTGCCCCGCCAGGCGATCCTCACGGCGGCACGGCTCTGGCTGCGCGGCGTGCAGGGCGCGCTTTCGCTCCTGGTCGGGCTGGACTACGAGGCGCGCGGCCGCGCGCGCATTCCTGGCGGGCCGCTGGTCTTCGCGGTCAAGCATCAGTCGGCCTGGGAGACCATGGCTCTGCATCTGCTGCTGGCCGATCCGGCGATCGTCCTGAAGCACGAGCTGACGCGGATTCCGCTGTTCGGCCAGTATCTGATCCACGCCGGCATGATCCGGATCGACCGAGGTCGCGGCGCCGCGGCGCTGCGCTCGCTGATCGAGGACGCGCGACGGGCGCTCGCTCGCGGCTCCCCGATCGTGATCTTTCCCGAAGGCACGCGAACCGCGCCCGGCCAGCGGCGGCCCTATCACCCGGGCATCGCTGCCCTCTATCTGCACCTCGGCTGCCCCGTGGTGCCGGTGGCGCTGAACTCCGGCCTGTTCTGGGGTCGGCGCAGCTTCGTCAAACGCCCGGGCCGCATCGTCGTCGAGTTCCTGCCGCCGATCGAGCCTGGCCTCGAGCGCAAGGCATTCATGGCCGAGCTCGAACGGCGCCTCGAAGGGGGCACCGAGCGGCTGATCGCCGAGGCGCACGCGAGCTCGCTGGCGGCCTAACTGCGGGCCAGCTCCTTGACCAGGGCATGGAGAGGGCCGTCGAGGATGCCCATCTCCTCGAGGTGGTCGACCGTGCTGATCAGATACTCGCGACAGTCACCCGACCTGCCGACCCCGCCGCGGACCAGCTCGAGCACCCGTGCCGTGTCCAGCTTGCCGGCATATTGCTCGTGCTCCCGGCGCACGACGTAGCACCAGGCCGGCAGGCGGCCCTCGGTCGTGGTCACCTGGAGCCGCTTTCGCTCATAGACGTTGGTCACCAGCTCGCGCGCGTCGAGATAACGCAGCACCTCCACCTCCTGGTCCGGCGCGACGGCGAAGGCCCGCCCGCGGCAGGAGCCGCCCCGATCCAGGCCTAGGACCAGGCCCGGTCGCTCGCGCGTGCCGCGGTGCACCCAGGAATAGACGCAGAGGCTGCGGTGATAGCCGTGCAGCCAGGCGTCGAGGACGCGCTCGTGAGTCGAAGCCCGGCCGCCACATCAGCGAGCCATAGGCGAACACCCAGGCAAAGGCCACGGGCGACGACGCGTGCTCAGACGCTGAAATTGAAGGCGACCGAGATCCGCGTGCGCTCGCCCCGATACGGCCGCACCGCGTGCTGTAGCCAGGACGGGAACAGCACGAACTGCCCGCTCTTCGGGTAGATCAGCTCGCTCGCTCCCGCCGACTGGCCGCCGGGCACGGCAAAGGCGAGCTGCGGCGCGTACATCGCCGGCGCCACGCCGCGCGGGTCCTGGATCTCGAACTCGCCGCCGAGCTCGTGATCCTCGGCGATGCCGCCGTCGTCGACGTAGTAAGTGCCGGACCAGAAGGCGCCCGGATGGGTGTGGAACTCGTTGCCATGGCCCCTGCGGTTGACGTTGGCCCAGGCGTTGCTTTTCCAGGCGATGCGCACCGCGCGCCCGGCGCGGTCCGAGGTGAGCCGGGTGGCGAGGTCGCGCGCCGCATCGAGCAGCCGCCTGGCCGGCGCGCCGCCCCACTCCTCGAAGTCCCAGCCCGACTGCCACCCGCCGAGGTTGCTGTGCTGAACGCCCTCGTCCGCGCTCTCGCGCTCGAGGATGATCTGCTTGAGCTCGGCGTTGAGCCGCTCGGCATCGGGCATGCTTACGATCACGACCGCGGTCGCGAAGTAGCTACGAACCTCGGCCTTGATCGACGTCATCAGCATCTCTCCGGGCTGCGGCAGAGGTCAGAACATGGCGGTCGTAGGCCTGCCCTTCGGCGATCACGCCGCGGCGGATCGCGCGGGTGCGGGTGAAGAGATCCTGCAGCTTGTCGCCCTCGCCCCAGCGGATCGCGCGCTGCAGCGCCGCGAGGTCCTCGGTGAAGCGGCCGAGCATCTCGAGCACGGCCTCGCGGTTGTTGAGGAACACGTCGCGCCACATCACCGGGTCCGAGCCCGCGATCCGGGTGAAGTCGGTGAAGCCGCCGGCGGCGTAGCGCAGCACTTCGGTCTGCAGGTGCTCCTCGAGATCGGCGACCGTGCCGACGATGCAATAGGCGATCAGATGCGGCAGATGCGAGGTGATCGCGAGCACGCGGTCATGGTGCTCGGGCGTCATGGTCTCGATCTTCATACCGGCTGCGCGCCACATAGCTGCGACCGCCGTGATTGCTTCGGGATCGGTGTCCTCGATCGGGGTCAGGATGCAGTGCCGGCCGCGGAACAGGTTCTCGAACGCGGCCTCCGGGCCGGAATGCTCGGTGCCGGCGACCGGATGCCCGGCGACGAAGCGGGCGGGCACGGGCAGGTGCGGCACCACGTCCCGGATGACCTGGGCCTTGATCGAGCCGACGTCGGTCACGATCGCCTGCTTGGTGAGGCCGGGCGCCATCGCCGCCGCGACCGCGCCGGCCGCGGCCGGTGGCGTCCCGAGCACGACCAGATCGGCGCCCTCAACCGCCGCGCGCGGATCGGTGGTCGTCCGGTCGGCGAGACCGAGCGCGCGCGCTTTCTCGAGCGTCGTCTCGGTGCGAGCGCAGGCGACGATCTCGTGGGCGAGCCCGGCCCGGCGCAGATTGATCGCGAGCGAGCCGTTGATCAGCCCGATGCCAATCAGCGCCACGCGGTCGAACCGGAGCGGCTCGGTCGTCCCGCTCACTTCACGAACTCGCGCAGGCTGTCGATCACGGCGCGGTTCTCGGCCTCCAGGCCGACCGAGATGCGCAGGCAGTCGGGCAGGCCGTAGGCGTCCATCGGCCGTGCGACGATCGCCTGGCGCTCCAGCCACGCGCTGGCCGCGCGCGCTGTCCCCGCGCCCTGCGGGGCGAACTCGACCAGGAGGAAATTGGCGATGCTCGGATGCACGGTCAGCCCGAGCTCTGCGAGCGCACCGGCGAGCCAGGGCAGCCAGCGATCGTTGTGCGCCCGCGCCCGCTCCTGGTGTTCCAGATCCTCGAGCGCGGCAACGCCCGCCACCTGGGCCGGCGTGCCGACGTTGAACGGACCGCGCAGGCGATGCAGGACGTCGACCACGGCCGGCGGCCCGTAGAGCCAGCCGAGGCGGAGCGCGGCCAGTCCAAACAGTTTGGAGAAGGTGCGGGTCATGACCACGTTGTCGGCCCGGTCGACAAGATCGACGCCGACGCTGTAGTCGTTACGCCGGACGAATTCGGCATAGGCCGCGTCGATCACCAGGAGCACGTCGTCGGGCAGGCCGGCGTGCAGTCGTTCCAGCTCGTCGGCCGCGAGGTAGCTGCCGGTCGGATTGTTCGGATTGGCGATGAACACCATCCGCGTCCGGCTGCTCAGGCGGGCGAGCAGGGCGTCGATGTCGGCCCGCAGTCCGCACTCGGGCGCCGCCACTGGCATTGCCCCGACGCCGAGCGCACTCAGCTTGTACATCAAGAAGCCGTGGGCGCTGTAAAGCACCTCATGGCCCGGGCCCGCATAGGCGCGCATCAGCAGTTGGATCAGCTCGTCCGAGCCGGCGCCGCAGACGATCCGCGCCGGATCGAGCTGGAAGCGCTCCCCGATGGCCTGGCGCAGGGCGGCAGCGCTGCCGTCCGGGTAGCGATGGAGCGCGGGCGCCGACGCCTGGAGCGCGGCGATCGCCCTCGGGCTCGCTCCGATCGCCGATTCGTTGGCGGACAGCTTGATGACCCGCGCCGCGCCGGCGAGCTCGGACTTGCCGCCGACATACGGCTCGATCTCCAGAATCCCGGGGCGTGGCCTCAGAGTGGCCATCGGTCAAGTCTCGCGCTGACTGTCGGGCGGGTCTGGTGGCAGCGACCGCGGGCGGACCCGAGAGCTAGCCCGGCGGCAGGGGACGAGGGTAGCCGCCGACCGGCACGATTCGCAAGACTTCGCCACGCGCCGAGGTCAGGACATCGGTGATCCGCTGGTCGCCTCCGGTGACGAAGCTGCCGACCTCGACCAGGTGCACCGTCTGGGTCGGATCGGGCGGCCGCCATGCAGCCAGCCAAAGCGGCTCCAGCCCGACGGCGAGGAGCAGGTCTCGCAGCCGGCCCCGCGAAACTCCGGATTCCGCCTCGATCGCCAGGAGCGCCAGGTCGTCGCCGCTCGGCTCTGGCTCGAGCCGCCCCACGGCCAGTGCGCTCGCCTCCTCGCCCTCGCCGACGGCGCCGGCGACGAACGGCAGACGGGCGAACACCCGCAAGCGGTCCGGATGGTCGGAGATCAAAGCCAGCCACCAGGAATCATCGTCGTTCGGCAGGGGCATCACGGCGACCGTGGCGCTGCCGTCGCCGAGCGAGCGCAGCGCCTGGCTCGCGCTGTCGACCCGCGTCATCGGGGTCACCGAACCGAAGTGATCGCGCGCCAGGTCCCAGGTGCGCAGACGATCTCGCGAGGCAAAGACCGCGACCGACATCGGCGTCTGCAACCGGGTCGTCGCGGCCAGCAGCTCGCGCCACATGCGCACCAGGACCGCTCGCGGAAAGCGCCGCTCCGCGAGCGTCACCAGGCGGCGCAGAATCTCGGCTTCCCGCGCCGGCCGGACCGCGAGCCGATCGTTGCGGCGGTCGTCCTTGATCGCGCCGATCCGCTGGACCAAGTCGGCCCGTTCGATCAACAATTCGAGGATCGATTGATCGACCCGATCAACTTCAGCTCGAAGATCTTCGAGAGGAGGAGGAGCCGCGGCTTGCATCTCGCCCAGAGACTTGCGCCCAATTCCACGACAGAGTAGTCCGGTCGCGGCCGGGAAGTAAAGCCGCATTGACTTCCGTCCCCGTGCCCGGCCAAGGTGCTGGGGTCTCGATCTGCTGGACCGCCCCCGTGATCAGTCTCGATGAGGCCCTTACAGTTGCTCTCGGTCGTTGACCTTGACACCGCCCGTTTGCCGGGGTTCCGGGTCAAGCTGGCGACCGAGGAGCCGTTT
The DNA here is from genome assembly GCA_963815435.1 of uncultured Alphaproteobacteria bacterium. Classification (GTDB taxonomy): domain Bacteria; phylum Pseudomonadota; class Alphaproteobacteria; order Geminicoccales; family Geminicoccaceae; genus DATAOG01. The sequence goes on along the minus strand of CAWFGZ010000041.1, from coordinate 239,837 downwards.
CGGCTTGACTCGGGCGCCGAACTCCGGCCGATCACGGTGGCGTATCAGACCTACGGCCGCCTGAACCCGGCGCGAACCAACGCCATTCTGGTCTGTCACGCCCTGACCGGCGATCAGTTCGCCGCCGAGCAGCATCCGATCACCGGCAAAGATGGCTGGTGGCAGCTGATGATCGGCCCCGGCAAGCCGCTCGACACTGAGCGCTACCATATCATCTGCGCCAACGTGCTCGGCGGCTGCATGGGCACGACCGGGCCGATCGAAATCGATCCGGCCACCGGCCGGCCCTACGGTCTGGCGTTTCCGGTGATCACGATCGGCGACATGGTTCGGGTGCAGGCGCTGCTGCTCGACCATCTCGGCATCGAGCGCCTGTTCTGCGTGATCGGCGGCTCGATGGGCGGCATGCAGGTGCTCGAATGGGCCGCGCGTCACCCGGACCGCGTGGCCACCGCCGTGCCGATCGCGGCGTCAGCTCGCCATTCGGCTCAGAACATCGCCTTTCACGAGGTCGGCCGTCAGGCGATCATGGCCGATCCCGACTGGCAGGGCGGCAACTATCTGCGCTCCGACCGACGGCCGATCCGGGGGCTGTCGGTGGCGCGCATGGCGGCCCACATCACTTACCTGAGCGAGGCGGCGCTGCACCGGAAGTTCGGACGCGCGCTTCAGGATCGCGCCGGCATCAGCTACGGGTTCGACGCCGACTTCCAGGTCGAAAGTTATCTGCGGCACCAGGGCATCAGTTTCGTCGACCGCTTCGACGCCAACTCCTATCTCTACATCACCCGTGCCATGGACTACTTCGATCTGGCGGCGTCGCATGGCGGCGTCCTGGCCAACGCCTTCCGCGGCGTGAGCAGCCGGTTCTGCGTGATCTCGTTCAGCTCCGACTGGCTGTTTCCGACCCCGGAGAGCCGTGAGCTGGTGCGGGCGCTGACCGCGGTAGCCGCCAACGTCTCGTTCTGCGAGATCGAAACCGATCGCGGTCACGACGCCTTTCTGCTCGAAGAGCCCGAGCTGCACCGCGTGCTGTCGGGGTTTCTCGACGGCGCCGCGGCCCAGTTCGGCCTGCGCTGAGGCTGCGCCCGTGGCAACCAGTGCCTCGGCCAGGGATCTGCGCCAGGATCTGCGTCTGATCGCGGATCTGATCGAGCCCGACACGCGCGTCCTCGACGTCGGCTGCGGCGAGGGCGCGCTGCTCGGCCATCTCGCGCGGACCAAGCGGGTCGACGCCCGCGGCATCGAGCTCAGCCAGGCAGGCGTGCACGATTGTGTCAGCCAGGGGCTCGCCGTGGTTCAGGGCGATGCGGACACCGATCTCGCGATCTATCCGGACGCCTCGTTCGACTACGTGATCCTCAGTCAGACCATTCAGGCGATGCGGCGGCCACGCCAGGTTCTCGAGAACATGTTGCGCATCGGTCGCTACGGCATCGTCTCGTTTACCAACTACGCCCACTGGCGGGCGCGCTGGCATCTGCTGCGTGGCCGGATGCCCATGGCGCGCTGCGTGCCGGAACCCTGGTACTGCACCTCCTACATTCACCCGTGCACGCTCGAAGATTTCGAGCGCCTGTGCGCCGAGCTCGGCGTGCGGATCGAGCAGCGCACCTGCCTTGCCACGAATGGTTCGCCGAGCCGTCTGGCGAGCAGCCGCTGGCTCGACAATCTCCTGAGCGAGCAGGCGCTGTTCGTCCTCAGTCGGTCCGCGCCGAATGGCGGCAGGCAGGCCGCTCGGGCGGCTCCGAGATCCGCTCGGCCGCCGCGAGCGCCCGCGGCACCGGCACATAGGCCGGCACCCGTCGACGACTAGGCACCCGCTCGGCGGGCGCGGCATAGATCTGCTTCTCGGCCGTCATCAGCAGCACCCCGGCAAAGTGCTTGGCCCAACGCAGGCCGAGCCGTTCCCAGGCGACCGCGGTGCGCAGCACGAGACGCGATCGGCTCGGCGGCACGAACAGGGCGCGCGCCGTACGCGTCGGCGTGAACAGGTTGTTGTGCAGGGCCTCCTTCAGCTGGGTCGAGCTGAACGGCCGGCCGTGGCCGAACGGCGTGCTCTCGCTCAGACACCACAGGCCGCGCCGGTTCGGCACCACGATCAGCGCCTGACCGCCATCGGCGAGCACCCGCCAGACCTCGCGCAGAAGCCGTTGCGACGGCTCGGCCGACTCCAGAGCATGGACCATGAGCACGCGATCGACGCTGCGGTCCGGCAGCGGCAGCTCGTCAGCGGCCGCCAAGGCGACCCGACAGGGCCGTTCGGGCGGCCACCGCACGGCGCCCTGCGCCGGCGACATGACGACGCAGACCCGCTCAGCGCCATCGCTCAGCGGACCGAGAAACGGCAAAGCGTAGCCGAGCCCGAGCACGCGACGGCCGGTCAGATCCGGCCAGAGGAGGCGAATCTGGCGGCCGACCAGGCGGCGCACCAGCTGACCCTGGCGTGAGCCGTAAAACGCTTGCAGGTCAACGACGTCCGGGCGCATGCTCCTGGCAGTCTGCTTGGGCTCGTCGTGGCACGAGCGCGACCAAGATAGCGCGGATGTTCTACACAGATAGGACGCAAGAGCGCCCTTGTGAACCGTTCGCGGCGCAAATGGTGGAGGCAAGGCAGCGATGGCGCAGCTGGCGATTGAGCAGATTCCGGTGTTGAGCGATAACTATGTTTATCTGGTCCATGAGCCGCAGGCAGCCGTGACCGGCGTGGTCGACCCGGCCGTGGCGGCACCCGTGCTCGCGCAACTGAAGCAGAGGGGCTGGACCCTGGACTGGATTCTCGCGACCCACCATCACGCCGACCACACCGGCGGCAACCTCGAGCTCAAGGAAGCGACCGGCTGCAAGATCGCCGGCCCGAAGAAGGACGCTGCACGGATCCCCGGGATCGACCTCGGCCTGGTGGAAGGCGACCGCTTCCGGCTCGGCCAGGCCGAAGCGGAAATCTTCGAGACACCGGGCCACACCTCGGGCCACATCAGCTACTGGTTCGCCGGGGCCAGGGCCCTGTTCTGCGCCGACACCCTGTTCTCGCTCGGCTGCGGGCGCGTGTTCGAGGGCGATTTCGAGCAGATGTGGCGCTCGCTCAGCAAGTTCGCCGGTCTCCCGGATAATGCCCTGGTTTACTGCGCCCACGAATACACGCAGGCGAACGCGCGCTTCGCCCTCACCATTGACGCGGACAATCCTGCCCTCAAGCAGCGCGCCGCCGAGGTCGAGCAGCTGCGGGCGGCGGGCCGGCCGACCGTGCCGAGTACGCTCGGCGAGGAGCGGGCGGCGAATCCTTTTCTCCGGCCGCACGATCCGGCGATCCGCAGGCGCCTCGGCCTGGAGCGGGCGAGCGATGCCGAGGTGTTCGCCGAGATCCGCAAACGCAAGGACCGTTTCTAGCGGCGGCGCCGATTCTCAGCCTGGCGTTCTACCAAGTTGACCCCCCGGCGCAAACTGGCTAGTGGTGTGCGCTGGCCACGCGGCCCATCGGAGAGGCCGTGAAAAGGAGGTTCGACCTCCCCGTGGCACTCATCGAGGGAGGCAATCAATGAAGACGATCTGGCGGCACGGTCTTGTTCTGGCCGTTGCGCTGGCTGGCGCCTCGGCGAGCTATGCTCAGGACAAGCCCGAGCTGGTATTCGTGGTGAACGGCGCGTCCGACTTCTGGAAGATCGCCGAAGCGGGCGTCAGCAAAGCCCAGGCGGAGCTGCCGAACTACGATATGCAGTTCAAGTATCCCGAACAGGCCGCCGCGGCGATCCAGCAAAGGCTGATGGACGATCTGGTCGCCGCCGGTGCCGATGCGATCATGGTCAGCGCGGTCGATCCGAAGACCTCGACTGAGGCGCTCAATCGCATCGGTAGCCAGGTCCCGCTGTTCACGACCGACAGCGACGCCCCCGAATCCAATCGCATCGCCTATATCGGCAGCTCGAACGTCGCACTTGGCAAGGATGCGGGCGCACTGATGCTGAAGGCGCTGCCGAACGGCGGCAAGTGCATGGGCTTCGTCGGCCTGCCCGGCGCCGACAATGCCCGCGAGCGGATCGAAGGCATGCAGGAGGCGATCAAGGGCTCCAAGGTCGAGCTCGTCGACGTGCGCGGCGACGACATCGATCAGACCCGCGCCAAGCGCAATGTCGAGGACACCCTCGCAGCCAACCCGAACATCGACTGCATGGTCGGCATCTACTCGTACAACACGCCGCGCATCTACGAGGTCCTTAAGGAGTCGGGCAAGCTCGGCCAGATCAAGATCATCGGCTTCGACGAGGACCCGATCACCTTGGGCGGCGTGCGCGAGGGCACCATCGTCGGCACCGTCGTCCAGAATCCGTTCGAGTGGGGCTATCAGGGGATGAAGCTGATGGCCAAATACCTTGAGGGTGACAAGTCGGGCATTCCGGCCAATGGCCTGATCATCATCCCGGGTCAGGTGATCGACCAGTCGAACGTCGATGCCTTCGAGAAGGAGTTGAAGGCGCGTATCGCCGGCTGAGCCTTTTCGACGGGAGCCGGTGGGCCGGCTCCCGTCGATCTGTCGTTCGCTGCGATAGTGGCCGGTGAGGGCTTTCGCTGAATCGCCTTCGGCCCGCCTGCTACGGACGAACCCCGCATGGCCGAAGCGCTGCTCGAGCTCGCCGAGATCACCAAGACCTATCCGGGGGTCGTCGCGCTCGATCGGGTCAGCCTGTCGGTCGGCCGCGGCGAGGTGCTCGGGCTGATCGGCGAGAACGGTGCCGGCAAATCGACGCTGATGAAGATCCTGGGTGGCGAAATCGAGCCGACCAGCGGGATCATCCGCATCGACGGACCAGAGCGACGTTCCCTGAGTGTGGCGGATGCGATCGGCGCGGGCATTGCTTTCGTCCACCAGGAGCTCAATCTCTTCGACAATCTGAACGTCGCCGCGAATGTGTTCCTCGGCCGCGAGCCGCTACGTGGCGGACCACTCAAGCTGATCGACCGCCAGGCGCTGCATCGTAAGGTGCAGCCGCTGCTCGACCGGCTGGGCGTGGACTTCGAGCCCGAGACACCGGTCTCCGAGCTGTCGCTCGCCCAGATGCAACTCCTCGAGATCGTCAAGGCGCTTTCGCTCGATGCGCGGCTCGTGATCATGGACGAGCCGACCTCGAGCCTGACGATCACCGAGACCGAGCGGCTGATGGAGGTCATTCAGGACCTCAAGGCGGCGGGCGTCAGCGTCATCTTCATCTCGCATCGCCTGAACGAGGTCGAACGCTGCGCCGATCGCGTGGTCGTGCTCCGCGACGGCCGTGTCGTAGGCGAGCTCGGGAGGGCCGAGGTCGCGCCGGATGCGATGGTCCGACTGATGATCGGCCGCGATCTGAAGTCGCTCTACCTGCCACCGGCCGCCGGTCCGGGCGCCAGTACGCTGGAGATCGTCGATCTGCGCACGTCCAGCTACCCGGAGCGGGCGGTCAGCCTGGACGTACGCAGCGGTGAGATCCTCGGCCTCGCCGGTTTGGTCGGCTCGGGGCGGACGGAGCTGGCGCGGGCGATCTTCGGGATCGACATGCCGCTCGGCGGCGCGCTTCGCCTCGAGGGTCAGCCGATCGTGATCGGCTCGCCGCGCGAAGCAATCGACCGCGGCATCTACCTTGTGCCGGAGGACCGAAAGCGGGCGAGCCTCCTGCTCGACCTCCCGATCGCGCAGAATATCTCGCTGCCGGACCTCCGGTCGTATGCCTGGGCCATGATCGTCCGCGGCCGGGCGGAGACCGACAATGCCGAACGGCAGAGGCGGAAGCTGGACATCAAGGCACCCGCGGACGCGACCGCGGTCGGCACGCTCTCCGGCGGCAATCAGCAGAAGGTGGTGCTGGCGCGCTGGCTGTCGATGCAGCCGCGCGTGATCATCTTCGACGAGCCGACTCGCGGCATCGACGTCGGCGCCAAGCACGAAATCTACGAGCTGATGCGCGAACTCGCCAACGGCGGCGTCGCCATCCTGATGATCTCGAGCGACATGGAGGAGGTCGTCGGGGTGAGCGATCGGATCGCCGTCATGCACGAAGGCGCCATCAGCGGCTTTCTCGACCGCCCGCAGTTCAGCGAGCAGAACGTCCTGCAGCTGGCGGTCGGCAACCGGCTGAACTGAGATCGGCCTGCATGTTCAAAAAGGATCTCGGTCTCCTCGTTCTGATCCTGGTCGTGGGTGCCGCTGTCGCGCTGATCAATCCGCGTTTCCTCTCGCCGATCAACCTGTCCAACACCGCCAATCTGATCGGGCTGTTCGGCCTGTTCTCGATCGCCGAAGCATTCCCGATCATCACCGGCGGGATCGAGCTGTCGGTCGGCTCGGTGATCGCGCTGCTCGGCGTGATCTTCATCGACCTGATCGTCAACGTCAAAATCCACTGGGGTCTCGCGCTGATCGCCGTGATCGGCCTCGGCATGCTCATGGGCGCCGTGCATGGGCTCCTGGTGACCAAAATGCGTCTGCAGCCTTTCGTGGTGACGCTTTGCGGCCTCCTGATCTACCGCGGCATCGCCCGCTACTATACCCGCGACGCGACCGCCGGCTTCGCCTTTGGGGTGAACTTTCCCACCCTGGAATGGCTGACCACGGGGCGGACCTTCGGGGTACCGCACAGTCTGGTCGCCTTCGTCGTCATCGCCCTGGTGATGGCGGTCGTGCTGCACCGCACCGTCTTCGGACGCTATCTGTTCGCGGTCGGCAAGAACGAGGAGGCCGCCCGCTATTCCGGCATCCGCACCACGCGGGTGATCGTCGCCGCCTACGTGATCTGCATCGCTCTGACCGCGCTCGCGGCCGTGTTCATCGCGATGTACACACGCTCGATCTCACCGGCCTCGCACGGCAATTTCTATGAACTTTATGCCATCGCCGCGGCGGTGCTCGGCGGCTGCAGCCTGCGCGGCGGCGAGGGCTCGATCCTGGGTGTGGTGCTCGGCACGATTCTGCTTCAGGTCCTGCAGAACCTGGTCAATCTGCTTGGCATCCCGAGCTCGCTGAATTTCGCCGTGATCGGCGGGGTGATCCTGATCGGCGTGCTGGCCGACCAGCAGTTCATGCGCTATCGCGAGCGAAGAGCGGGCCTGCGCACACGCCGGACGGCCAAGGCGCTGAGCGAGCCCGGCAGCGCCGCCGTGCAGGGCTGAGCCGATACCGGTTAGCCCGCAAAGCCAACTGAAATCTAGCTCTAGATCTAGATTTAGCGCGCCAACTCGACCGCGTAGGTCTCGACCGGAGGCGGGGTCTTGATCAGGCCCTGCTGCGCCAGGAAGGCGGCGAAGCGCTCGTAGCGCGCCCGATCGAGCGCTGCCGGCCGGAGCGCAAAGCGGCGGAGCGTGTCCCGCCAGGCGCGCCGGTTCAGCTCGTCGTCGAGCTCCGGTCGGCCTTGGACGAACAGCTTGAAGCTCTCGTCCGGATGATTGACCAGGTAGAGAACGCCCGCCTCGATCGCATCGAGAAAGCGCGGCAGGCGGCCGTCTTTGAGGAGCTTGGTGTTGGTGATGAAGATCAGCTCGTCATAGGCGGGCACACCCTCCTCCTCGGGGTAGAAGGCGCGGCCCGGCTGGCCCTGAAGCTCGAGCTGGTTGAGCTCGAAATTGCGGAACGCCCCGATCACGCCGTCGACCTGCTTGGCGAGGAGGGCCGGCACGAGGGCGAGATTGACGTTGACCAGCTCGACCGCGTCGAGCCCGAGGCCATGTTTGGCGAGCATCGCCTTGAGGAGGGCGTCCTCGAAACCGCCGACCGAGAAGCCGACCTTGCGTCCCTTGAGATCGGAGATCTGCTTGACCGGGCCGTCGGCCAGAACCAGGAGGCAGTTGAGCGGGGTCGCGATCAGGGTGCCGATCCGGACCAGCGGCAGGCCCTGATCGACCTGGATGTGCAGCTGCGGCTGGTAGCTGACCCCGATGTCGGCCTGACCGGCCGCGACCAGCTTCGGCGGATCGTTGGGATCGGCCGGAGCGACGATCTCGACATCGAGGCCGACCTGGTCGAAATAGCCGCGTTGCTTGGCGACCAGGATCGGCCCGTGGTCCGGGTTGACGAACCAGTCGAGCATCAGGGTCAGGTGATCGGCGGCGCCGGCCGGGCCGGTCCAGAGCAGCCCCGGCAGGAGCAGGGCAAGGACGCGGAGCGTCGACATCGGCGGAATCCTCCAGGATCAAAGTCACGAGGGGGTTCATTCCTGCGCACGGGAGAGGGTCTGCGGCGCCCAGGGCATGAGGCGGACCAGCAGGCGATCGACGATCAGGTAGAGGCCGAGCGCCATCGCCATCAGCACGAGCAGAGCGGCGAACATGAGATCGATCTGCAGGCGTGCATTGGCGTGCAGCATGAGATAGCCGAGGCCGGCGGACGAGCCGACCCACTCGCCGACCACGGCGCCGATCGGGGCGACCGCGGTCGCGATCCGCAGACCCGAGCCGAAGGCCGGCAGCGCCGCCGGCAGGCGCAGGCGGAACAGAATCCGGGCTCGGGTCGCACCCATGGTTCGGGCGAGATCGAGCCAGCCCGGATCGGTCCGGCGCAGACCATCGAACAGCGCCGCAGTGACCGGGAAATAGATGATCAGGATCGCCATAACCACTTTGCTGGCCAGGCCGTAGCCGAACCAGAGCACGAGCAGGGGGGCGAGCGCGAACACGGGGATTGTCTGCCCCAGCACCAGAAGCGGCAGCAGCCAGGGCTGGAGCGGCGGCAGGAGCGCCATCGCGAGCGCGCTGCCGGCGCCGACCAGGACGCCGCCGAGCAGGCCGAGCAGGATCTCCACGAAGGTGATCGTCGCGTGATGGGCAAGCAGAGGCGCCGAGCGCACCAGCGTCCGTGCGACCGACCAGGGCGCCGGCAGCAGGAAGGGCGGCACGCCGGTTGCCCAGACCAGCCCTTGCCAGAGCAGCAGCAGGCCGGCCAGGACCAGAAGCGGACGCGGATTGCTCAAGCGGCGGCTTCTTGGGCATCGGCGAGGCGGGCCAGCAGCTCGCCCTGGCGGGCGAGCAGGGCGGGGTCGTGCAGATCCCGGGGCGGGGCGCCGGCCGGACAGATTGGCGGCTCGATGCGCGCGGGCTGGCCGGCCATGACCTGGATGCGATCGCCGAGCCGGAGCGCCTCGAGCGGGTCGTGGGTCACCAGGAGCACGGAGCGACCCGTGAGCAGCGTCGCCGCCAGGGCCTGGAGCCGCGTCCGGGTGATCGCATCGAGCGCCGAAAAGGGCTCGTCCATCAGCACGACCGGGCGGTCTTCCATGAGCGTACGGGCGAGCGCGGCGCGCTGGCGCTGGCCGCCTGAAAGGGTAGCCGGCAGCTGATCCCGCTGCCGGCTGAGGCCGACCCGGGCGAGCATGGCCTCGGCATGGGCGAGGTCGGCGCGCTCGCCGCGCAGGCGCGCACCCAGGGTCACGTTGCCGAGCACCGAAAGCCAGGGCAGCAGGTTGTCCTGCTGTGCCATCCAGGCGAGGCGCCCGGCCAGCGGCGCGTGGTCGGCGCACGCGACCGCACCCGCCTCGGGCGCGACAAGCCCGGCGATCAGGCGCAACAGACTGCTCTTGCCGACGCCGCTCGGGCCGAGAAGGCAGGTCCACTGGCCGCCGTGCAGGGTGAAGTCGAGGCCGCGGAACAGCGGCCCCCCCGCGTAGCTCAGCGACGCGTTGGTAACCCTGATGTCGAACGAGGCTCGAGGCGCGCTGGCCAAGCTGTGCACGATCCCTACGCCGCTGCTAATCGGATCAGGTTCGAAGGGTCGTCCGACCGCCCCAGCGGATTGCCCCGCGCTGCAGGGCGGGCGAACCTCTCAGCCGTATCCGGCTCCCCTCGTGCGCCGCTCACCATAGAGAGCGGCTCGGGTCGGCGCAAGCTCGTGCCGAAGCCTGGTTCGCCGAGGATCCGCGGGGTAGAGTGCGCGACCGCTTCAACCGAGCAGGAGATCAGGCATGGCGCTCACCAAGGCTGAGCTGGGCCGGCGGATCGATCAGGCGCTCGGGCGCGAGCCGGCTGACCTGGTGATCAAGGGCGCGCGTATTCTCAATGTCGCGACCGGCGGGCTCGATCCGGGCGACGTCGCGATCTGTGGCGACTGGATCGTCGGCACCCACGACGCCTACCGTGGCGTGCGCACGATCGACGGGCGCGGCCGGATTGCCGTACCGGGGTTCATCGACACCCACGTGCATGTCGAGAGCAGCCTGGTCACGCCGGCCGAGTTCGAGCGCAGCGTGCTCCCCCGGGGCACGACCACCGCAATCTGCGATCCGCACGAGATCGCCAACGTGCTGGGCCTCGCGGGGCTGCGCTACTTTCTCGACGCCGCGCCGACCCTCTGCATGACCCTAAGGGTCCAGCTCAGCTCCTGCGTGCCGGCGACCGATTTGGAGACCTCGGGCGCACGGCTCGGTGCGGAGGACCTTGTGGCGCTGCGGGACCATCCGGCGGTCCTCGGTCTGGCCGAGATGATGAACTTCCCGGGCGTTCTGACCAAGGACGAGGGGGTGCTCGACAAGCTGGTCGCGTTCGCCAGCTGGCACATCGACGGCCACGCGCCTCTGGTGCGCGGCTACGACCTCAACGCCTACCTGGCCGCGGCGATTAGCACCGACCACGAGAGCACCAGCTTCGAGGAGGCGCAGGAGAAACTGAGAAAGGGCATGCACATCCTGGCGCGCGAAGGCAGCATCGCCAAGGACGTCGCGCGCCTGGCGCCGCTGCTGACCGATCAGACCTGGCCGTTCCTCGCCTTTTGCACCGACGATCGCAACCCCCTCGAGATCGCTGAGGAGGGCCACATCGACTTCGCCATCCGCGAGGCGATCCGCGCGGGCGCACCCGCGATCGCGACGTACCGGGCGGCGAGCTTTGCCGCCGCGCGGGCGTTTCGCCTGTTCGATCGCGGCCAGATCGCGCCCGGCCAGCGGGCCGACATCGTGCTGCTCGACGATCTGGAGAGCTGCGCCGTCAGCCAGGTCGTCTGCGGCGGGGTCGTGATCGACGACGACGCCTTCGAGGGTCGGGTAGTCACGGCCCCGGTCGGCTACGGCTCGATCAAACGACAGCCCGTGACCGCGGAGCTGTTCGCGGTGTCGGCCGCCGGCTCCTCGGGTCCGGTCATCGGCGCGATCGAGAATTCGCTCCTGACCGAGCACCTCACGCTTGAGCTGCCCTACCGCAACGGACAGCGCCTGCCCGATCCGGCGCAGGGCGTACACAAACTTGCGGTGCTCGAGCGACACGGCATCAACGGCAACGTCGGACACGGCTTCGTCAGGGGCTTTGGCGGGCTCCACGGCGCCCTCGCCAGCAGCATCGGCCACGACAGTCACAACATCATTGTGGTCGGCGACAGCGATCGGGACATGGCGCGCGCTGTGAACCGGCTGATCGAGCTGCAGGGGGGAGCAGTCGCGGTGACCGATGGTCGGGTGCTGGCGGAGCTGCCGCTGCCGATCGCGGGTCTGATGAGCGATCGGCCGTTCGAGGAGGTCGAGACAAAGCTGCGCGCGCTCCGGCAGTCGACGCGCGAGATGGGCTGCGCCATGGCGGAGCCGCTCCTGCAGCTCGCCTTCCTGCCGCTGCCGGTGATCCCGCACCTGAAGCTCACCGATCGCGGCCTGGTCGACGTCGATCGCTTCGAGCTGCTCGCTGCCTGACGTCAGCTCGGGGCCCGAAGCTCGGCCCGCACCTATGCGAACTCGATGGTGCGCCGGGCGGCGGCAGTGCTGAATCAGAACAAGAAGGCCCCGAGCGCGGCACGCGCCCGGGGCCAGCGTGACCCGGTGCTCCTCTGAGGGAGGCGGCAGGGAGCGCCGGGGCGCTCTCGCGCCGCGTCAGGCCGCGAGCGCCTTGAATTCGTCGAGATTGGCGGCGAAGCGCCCGGCCAGCTGCTCGCTCACGCGCCGCTGCGCCGTGACCGCCAGCTCTGCGCTCTGCCTGGCGACAGCCGCGGCCTTCTCGCCGGCGGCAACGATGTCGGCCATCACCGCCTCGGGCTTCTTGGGCTCCTTGGCGCGCAGCGCCGCCTCGATGCTGGCGACAGTTTCCTCTGCGAAGCCGCGCTGAACCTTGGCGATCGCCTGTGCGGCGTCGACCAGGACGTTCTGGGCCTCATGTACGACGGCCAGGTTGGCCTTGTACGAGGCGAACAGAGCGTCGATGTCGACCTTGGGCAGCTTGAACTCGGGGACCTTGAACTTGGTGGCCGTGACCTCGACGGTCGGGGTGGTTGGCTTGGGCATCGTCGGAACTCCTTTATGCTGCATTGCAGCATTCAGATATGGTGGCTCTTTCTTGATTTCAACATTGGTATGCTGCAGTGCAGCATTCACCGCTGCGGCAAGCGGTCGCACCCCGAGCGGCACGGGGCGAGCCTCGCTCGCGCGTGTCGCGCGGCGGCTTCCCCTCGCGGGCGATCCTGCTCTAGGTTTCCGTGATCGAAGACGTCATCGAGGGAGATCGTAGCCATGCTGTTCGTCGTGACAGCGTTCGATCGCCCCGGAGCCTTGGAGGATCGGACCAGGCACCGGCCGGCGCATCTCGACTACCTCAAGGGCAAGGCCGGCCAGATCCGGGCGGGCGGTGCCCTGCTCAACCAGAACGACCAGCCGATGGGCAGCATGCTGATCATCGAGGCCACCGATCAGGCCGCCGCCGAGGCCTTCGCCGAGGCTGATCCGTTCAATCGGGAGGGCGTATTCGAGCGGGTCGAGATCCGGCCGTGGCGGGCCGTACTCGGCACCTGGGTCGAGTGAGCGCGGGGGTTCGCGATGGCCTACTGGTTGATGAAAACCGAGCCCGGCGACTACACCTTCGAGCGGCTGGTCGCCGACAGGATCGCCCGCTGGGATGGCATTCACAACCACCAGGCGGCCCGGAACATGCGGGCGATGAAGGCGGGCGATCGCGCCTTTTTCTACCGCTCGGTGCAGGACCCCGCCGTGGTTGGCGTGATGGAGATCGCGCGCGAAGCCTACGAGGACCCGGGCGATCCGAGGCAAAGCTTCGTTCTGGTCGACGTCAAGCCGGTGAGGGCGGTCGAGCGGGAGGTCAGTCTGCGGCAGATCAAATCCGAGCCGCGCCTCCAGCATCTCGCACTGGTTCGCCAGTCGCGCCTCTCGGTCAGTCCGGTCGATGCCGACGCTTGGCGACTGATCTGCTCCATGGCCGGCATCGAAGCGTGAGCCGCTGCGTAATTAGCCCAAGAAAGCGGCGAACTCGGCCAGAACCGCCCGATAGACCGGGCGCTTGAAGGCGACGATCAGGCGCAGCGCCTCATCCGCGCTTGCCCAGCGCCAGCGGGCGAATTCCGGATGATGGGTCTCGAGGTCGATGTCGGCATCGCTTCCGGTGAAGCGGAAGGCGAACCACTTCTGGCTCTGGCCGCGGTAGCGTCCGCGCCAGTGGGCCGGACGCAGCTCCGGCGGCAGATCGTAGGCGTACCAGTGACGGCTTTCGGCGAGGAGCTCGACGCGGTCGGTGCCGACCTCCTCGCGTAGCTCGCGCCGCGCCGCATCGAGCGGGGTCTCGCCCGGGTCGATGCCACCCTGTGGCATCTGCCAGGCATCCAGCAGCGGACCGCGCCGCTCACCGATGAACAGCCGCTTGGCCGGGTCGATCAGAAGCAGGCCCACGCAGGGCCGATAGCCGGCCTGCGGTCCGCTTCGGCTAGCCTGCGGATCGGCTGAGCTCGCGCCCATCTTCCGGAACCTCCGCCGCCAGCCCGGATTGCTCGATCACCAGGGCGCTCACCGGGGCCAGCGCCAGACCCTTGTCCTCCAGCGTCGCCGCCCAGAGCCGCAGACGCTCCAGGGACACGGGATAGCCCTCAACGACGCCGAGCGCGCTGCCACGCCGCAGCGCCTCTGCCTCGAGCGCGGCCAGGGCATGGTCGATCGCCACGCTCGAGGGATCTGCATCGATCGCCGTCGCGACGCTGGCGTAGGGCAGCCCGACGGTGCGGGCGCCGGCGGCGAGCTCGCCCGAGCCGACTTCGATCATGGCGAGGCCGCGCTGAGCGAGGACGTCGAGCACCGGCGGGGCGGCCGGGCTGGCCGCGAAGCGGGCGCCGCCACCGGCCACGGCCACATAGCCGGGCGCCCGGGCCAGCACCCAGCTCAGGCGCTTCAGATTCTCCGCGGTCGAGTTGTCCGACCGCAAGGTCTGAGGGCCCGGATCGCTCACCCGATCGTCGAGCGGCTCCATCGGCAGGTCGAGCAGGACCTCGTGGCCGGCGCGCCGGGCCCGCTCGAACGCCGCCGCCAAATTCGCGGCGTAGGGCGTGAATTGCAGGCTGATCTCGCCCGGCAGGCGGAGCGCCGTCTCGGTCAGTTCGGCCTGCAGTCCCAGGCCGAGCACCAAGACCGCTACCTTGGGACGCGGGTCCTCAAAGTTGAAGGGATGAGCGTACGCCAGGAAAGGTCGCCGGCCGTCCTGGCCGATCCGCGGCAACGGCCCGAACGGGCCGTCCTCGGTCAAACTCGCCGCGGCCGGCACTGGGATGGCGCCCTTCGGCGCCTCCTCTTCAGCGGGATCGTCCGGCGTGGGCTCCGACGCGCTGAGCTTGTCAGGCAGCGGCAGCTGAAGCCGGGGAGCGCCGATGAACCGGATCCGGCCTTCCCCACCCAGCTGCACGACCGTGATCGCGCCGAGCGCGAGGCCAACCAGACCCACCGCCGCCCACCGCCGCCCGGCCCGGTGCATCCGCTCCGCCCGGGCGCTCAGAACGCGCGCACCGTCACTCACGCCCGGCGCTGATTGGCGGACCCCCGGAGATCGGCCGCCGCGAGCTAGTTGGTACTGCGCGCACTGAACATGGCAACGCCGCGCAACAGGTCGATCGCGCGGGCAAGCTGATAGTCCTGCGCGGCGGTCGTCTCGCTGCTGGTGCCCGTGTCCCCCGAAGTCTGCTCGCCGCCGCTGCTGCTACCGCTCTTGTCGCCACTGCTGCCGCCGCTGCTGCTACCGCTCTTGTTGTCGCTACTGCTGCCACCACCGCTCTTGTCGCTACTGCCGCCGTCGCCACTGCCGCCACCGGATTGGTCGTTTTCCAGGCGGCCGCGCAAATCGGCTTCGCGCCGCGCGGTGCCCTCGTCGATCACCTCAACCCGCG
Source organism: uncultured Alphaproteobacteria bacterium (assembly GCA_963815435.1). Classification (GTDB taxonomy): domain Bacteria; phylum Pseudomonadota; class Alphaproteobacteria; order Geminicoccales; family Geminicoccaceae; genus DATAOG01. The sequence goes on along the minus strand of CAWFGZ010000041.1, from coordinate 224,755 downwards.
ACTGCTGCACCTCGATGTCAGGAACGATCCCCTTGGCCTGAATCGAAGTTCCCGCCGGAGTGTAGTAGCGCGCCGTAGTCAGGCGGATCGCGCCATGGCCCGGCAACGGCATGATCGTCTGAACGGATCCCTTACCGAAGGAGCGGGTCCCCATGACGATCGCCCGATCATGATCCTGCAAAGCGCCGGCGACGATCTCGGACGCCGAGGCGGAGCCGCCATTGATGAGCACCACCATGGGCCGGCCGTCGATCAGATCGCCCTTGCGCGCGTTGAACCGCTGGATGCTGTCGGGACGCCGCCCGCGGGTCGACACGATCTCACCCCGATCGATAAAGATGTCCGCGACCGCCACCGCCTGCTCGAGCAGTCCGCCGGGATTGTTACGCAGGTCGAGCACCACGCCTTTCAGGTTCGGTCCGAGCTTGGCCTTGAGCTGGTCGATCGCCTGCTGCAGATTGCTTTCGGTCTGCTCGTTGAACGTGGTGATCCGGATGTAGCCGATGTCGCCCTCGGCGTGCCAGCGCACCGGCGAGATCGTGATCACCGCGCGCGACATGCTGACGTCCAGCGGCTCCTCGCGTCCGGGTCGCCGGAGGGTCAAGGCGATGGTGCTGTCGACGGGGCCGCGCATTCGCTCCACGGCTTCCGAGAGCGACATGCCGAGCACCGGCTCGTTGTCGATGTGCGTGATCACGTCGCCCGCCTGGATGCCGGCGCGGAAGGCGGGCGTATCGTCGATCGGCGAGACCACCTTGACCAAGCCGTTCTCCATGGTGACCTCGATGCCGAGTCCGCCGAACTCGCCCTTGGTCTGGACCTGCATGTCCCGATATTTCTTGGCATCGAGATAGCCCGAGTGCGGGTCGAGGGAGGTCAACATGCCGTTGATCGCGGCCTCGATCAGGGCTTCGTCGGTCACCGGTTCGACATATTCGGCCCGCACCCGCTCGAACACGTCACCGAACAGCTTGAGCTGTCGAAACGTATCGGAGGAATCTCCCTGAGAGAGGGCGCTCGATCCCAGGAATGCCGCCACCGACACTAGGCCCACGGCGAAGATGCTCGTCACGCTCTTGCGCATCAACCTCTGACCCTGCTGCTACTCGCCGCCAACCACGGCAACGGATTGACGGGCTGACCATTGACCCTCAGCTCGACATGGAGCTGCGGTGAGCGATCCCCGTCGGCGCCCATGACGCCAACGATCTGTCCGGTCCGGACACGATCACCGAGCTCAACGTCGAGCCTGGAAAAGCCCCAAAGTAAGGTATGATATTCGGGGTCATGTTCAATGATCAAGAGTAAGCCATAGCTCTTGAAAGGCGCTGCGAACACCACCCGGCCGTCTTCCGGCGCCGCCACGGTCTGGCCCGGTGCCGCGGCGATGACGATTCCCGGCCGGTCGCCATCCTCCCCCTTGGCATCGATCGTGACCCCCGATCGGTCGCCGTCGGCGCCCTTGACATCGGAGGGGTTCAGGACCGCACTGGGGATCGGCATGATCGGCGCGCTCAGACGCGGCAACCGGGCGGCCGGCGCGGCCTGCGATTCGAGCCCGGCGAGAGGCCCAGGCTGCTGGAAGACCACATCCAGCGGGGTCGCGCCGGGGGACTGGTTGCCGCGACCCGGCAGGGCCACCGCCGCATCGCCGCTAACCATGGCGTTGAACGGCTTCGCCGGAGGCGGGGCCAGCGCGGCCAGTTCGGCCTGAGTGGCTGGCGTTGGTTCGGACGGCTGGCGCGCCGCCAGCGCCAAGAGTTGCGGTGCGCTCGGTTGCACGGCGTCCGCCGTCGCCGCCGGTTCCGTTCGCGCCACCGCCACTCCCTTGACCGTGGCGGGCGGAATGGGATCGGCTTGCGGGGTAAGCGCCGCCGCGGCGCGTAGCGCGGGCTGATCAGCCTTGGGCTCGGCGCGGACGGCATCGGCCGCCTCGATCTCGAGCAGTCGGTCGGCGAGCAAACGCTGCTCGCCGTCGAGCCGCCTGACTTCATCCTTCACCTGCTTCAGTCGATCGACCGTCGCCAACCGCTGCCGCTGGTCTTGCTGCTGCTGCTGCTCGAGGCGCTCAGCTTCGGCGATGAGTTGGGGCCCCCGGCGTTCGATCTCGGCATGTTGGGCGATCATCCGATCCGGATCGCCAACTCTGGGAAGCGAGCCGCGCTGCCGCGTCATGCAGACGCCCAAGCATCAAGGGGCTGATCGCCAGCATCCGGGCCCGGATGGTCGGATCGAGCTCCACCTGCCGGCTGGTTCTGGCGAGATCGGTGAGCATGCGGGCCGTCTGCTCGCGTCGATCGCGCACGGCGGCGCTGCGCGCCAGAAGCCGGGGGATCGCATGGTCGAGCCGGCGCTCCAATACTAATGCCTGCTCGCGTCCGCTGTGCAGGATCGCCGAGGTTTCCTCGCTCTTCAGCTCCAGAGCGTCGATTTCGTGATCGAGGCCGTCGACGCGCTGCTCCAACGCGCGCTGCAACGCCTGCCGTCGAACCAAGAGCTCACGAACCTCGTTCAGCCGCGAACGATCCTGATCGAGACCGTAGGTCGCCCCATCGTCCGGTGCCGTCAACGTCGCCAGGAGATTTCCCGGTACGGCCGCAAGTGCCGCGATCAACCCGAAGATCGCGAAGTCCGTGGCGAGGCTTGAGGGGCATCATCCGACGCCGCGCCCGAACGCCGATCTTGGCTGAGCGAATTCCTGCTTCGCGCCACCGTTCAGGGCCACCCTGTGACCCGAAAGCCACAGTTGCTACGGGGTACCGGCACTTGCCTTCCCCCGGTTGATCCGGTGTCGGCGGGCAAGACCCGATGCCGTCCCTTCGTTGTAGATTTCCAGGCACACCAGCGCTCTTCGTGATTTTAACCGAGCATAGCAAAACGCCCGGGCGGGGGAAAGCGTGATCCTGGTTGAAAGTTAATTTTCTTTTCCTCAGAGTGTGTTACGACTTTGCTTACACTTTGGATGAGGATTTTTCCATAGTGTGTTCAATGGTAGTGCATCGGCGCAACGTCAGCGGTCACGCGGAAGGCCCAGGTGCACAGATCCCGGGAACGCAGGGCCCGCTCGTCCGCGAGCGCGCTGATGCGCGTCACGGCGTGCTCTGATCACGGCATCGATGGCCGGCACCGAGACGCTCACGCGCGGCAGCCGCCGACACCTGACCCCATAGACTCGCCTCCACCTCTACCGTTTGGACCGGCAGAGGATTAGCTAAGTTGTGGTTGATGGTTGGTTAACGTCGAGACCACCGTGTGCGCGCTCCGAGAGAACGCCGCCACGGGCGAACAGCACACCGGAATCGATCTTTTCGGGCCCCCGTGCCGGCCCGCACAAATCGACGAAACAAAGGACGCGCCGCTGTTGCGACGCGTGCCCGCTCAGCCCGAGCCAGGTCCGCCCGCCGGCGGTGTCTCGTGGATTGACTCCTGGCGCTTGCGGTAGATGTCGATCGACTCCTTCGGTCGATCGATGTCGAGGGTCGGCAGCAGGGCTCCGGTGACCGCGAGTACCCGGTAGACGCCGAACGTCGCCGTGTACTCGGCCGTGGTGAGGTTGGAGCGGACGAGGAACAGCTCGTTCTCGGCGTCGAGCAGATCGAGCAGGCTGCGCTGACCGAGGTCGAACTGCTGCGCATAGACGTCACGTGTGCTGCGCTGGGCCGACGACGCCGGCCCGCAGCGCGTCGGCCCGCGCCCGCGCCGTGGTCAGGGCATTGTAAGCGACGCGCGCATCCTCCTCGGCGGTGCGCTGGGCACGTCGCAGCTTTTCGCGCGCCTCGTCGAGCCGGGAAAACGCTTCCCGCTCCCGGGCTACGTCGGCCCCGCCCCGAAACAGATTGTACCGAAGCACCAGGAGCGCCTGGGCATTGACGTCGCGGCCCTCGAGGCCGTCAATGTTCCTGTTGGCGGCCGCACCAAGCTCCAGGTTGAGGTGCGGGTAGTAGCCCGCGCGTGAGCCGCGCAGCTCGGCCTTGGCGACGTCGATGTCGGCATCGGCGATCCGAACTGTCGGATTGTCGATGCGCGCGTCAGCCGCAGCGGCTTCCCGGCTCTCCGGCACCGCCGCCACCGGGACCACGGGCTCAGCCAGTTCCTCGGCAAGGTTGCCGACCACCCGCTGATAGAGGGCCTCGGCGTCGCGCAGACTCCCCATCGTTCTGGCGAGGGAGCTTTTCGCGTCGGCGAGTCGCGACTCGGTCTGAAGGACGTCAGCGACCGAGCCGGCGCCCTGGGACTCCAGCTGGCGGACCTGACCAAGGATGCGCTGGATCTCGGCCAAGTTCTCCTGGGCTAGCTGCACCAGGACCTGATTGCGCAGCACCTCGAGATGACCCTCGATCGCGTCGAGACCGACGAACTCCGCTGCCTCCTGCACCCGATACGAGGCCGAAATCGATCCGCGCGAGCTGGCGGTCGACCTCGCTTTGCGTGGCAAAGCCATCGAACAGCATTTGCGAGAGCGTGATCTGCGATTCATAGCGCATCAACGTGGTCGAGTCACCGCCATCAGATCCTCGCGATGGCCGGCCCCGGGTCGCGACGCTGTCGGTGTATTCGGGGCCTACCGCGCCGCGCAGATCGATCGACGGCATATATTGAGCGCGCGCCTGACGGAGCTCCTGGTCGATCGCCTGACGGTCCGCGCTTACCACGCCGACTTCGGGATTGGTCGCCAGCGCCGCCCGCACCGTGTCTTCGAGGGTGGTGGCCGAAGCAGCGCCGGCCACCGTACTCAGGGCGACCGCGGCCACGAGGGCGACGGGGCAGCGGCCGATGATCGACAACGAGGCGTTCCCGAGACGTGGCATTGCATTAACTTACCGGGCTTGATGGCCGGCGCAACAAAGCCCTGAGTTGATTCGCGAATTGAAGAATCTTGATAGAGGCTGGTTTGCATGCCGTCAATTGCCTAAGATCTGAGCGAGTCGCCCAAATGCGAAGACCGATCGGGTCATGCCAACAACCAATCGAACGCATCCGCTTTCTCTGAGCCAGGCCGATGCGTAGGAGCGAAGTGCGGTGAGCGGCCGTCGGGCAGAGCCGGGATTCGCTCTCTGGTGGATTTATCGGCGGAGGGTTGGATCTCTCATGGCTCGTGACCAACGCTGTGGCGAAGGTCGCGGCCGATGACGCAGGCGATTCGACGGGGCGCCCGTGACCTGGCTGCGCCGCAGCAACCGGCCGCCGGCCGGCAGGACGCTGCGGGCCTGGTTAACGACGCGTCCGCGCCCGCCCCGTCCGACGACACATCCCGCCTCGAGGCGGGCGCGCCGCTCGAGACGATCGTGGACGGAGCTCGCAGCGTAGCGCCGGCAGCGGCTGCTGTCAGCGATGCGAGCGATACGGAGGAGGCGTTCGGACGCTGGAGCATCACGCCCAAAGCGACCGCCCTCGACGATCCGCTGCTCGGCTGTCTCGTGATCCTCGCCCAGATGCTCGAACGGCCGGCCTCGGCCGAGGCGTTGAAGGCGGGGCTCCCGCTCGAGCAAGGTCGACTGACGCCGGACCTGGCGCTGCGCGCCGCCGAGCGCGCGGGCCTGAGCGCGCGCCTCATGCGCCGACCCTTGGCGCGGATCAGCGCGCTCACGCTGCCCTGTGTCCTGCTCCTCGACGGACGTGATGCCTGCGTTCTGGTCGAGTGGCTGGCCGGGCAGCGCGCCCGGATCGTCATGCCCGAGACCGGGCGCGGTTCGCTCGAGCTGCCTCGTGCCGAGCTCGCCGGGCGGTATTCTGGTTATGCCCTCTTCGCGCGTCCGGAGGCGCGCTTCGACCGGCGCGCCGAAAGGATCGAGAACTCCGGGCACCGGCAGCTGGTTGTGGGGCACGCTCGCCCAGTCCTGGCCGATCTACGCCGAAGTCGTGCTGGCGGCGGTCCTGATCAACGCCTTCGCGCTCGCGAGCCCGCTGTTCATCATGAACGTGTACGACCGTGTCGTGCCGAATCGCGCGATCGAGACGCTTTGGGTGCTGGCACTCGGCGCGCTGACCGTCTTTCTGTTCGATTTTCTGCTGCGTAATCTGCGCGGCTATTTCGTCGACAGTGCCGGCAAGATCGCCGACATCAAGCTTGCGGCGCGGATTTTTGAGCAGGTTCTGGGCATCCGCATGGCGGCCCGGCCCGCTTCGGCCGGCGCGTTCGCCAATAACCTGCGCGAATTCGAAAGCCTGCGCGACTTCTTTACCTCGGCCAGCCTGGTCACCCTGGTCGACCTCCCGTTCGTGATCTTCTTCATCGCCATCGTCTGGCTGATCGGCGGACCGATAGCGATCGTGCCGACGATCGCCGTACCGCTGGTCATCGCGGTCGGGCTCATCCTGCAAATCCCGCTCAACCGCGTCGTCCGCCGGTCGTTCAGCGAAGCGGCCCAGAAGCACGGCGTCCTGGTCGAGAGCATCAGCGGGCTGGAGACCATCAAGAGCATCGGCGCCGAAGGGCGGATGCAGCGCGAGTGGGAGCAGTACGTGGGCGCCACCGCCAGCTCGGCCACGCGGGCGCGCTTGCTCTCGGCGCTCGGCGTCAACTTCGCGGCGTTCGCCCAGAACCTGGTCACGGTCTGGGTGGTGATCTTCGGGGTCTATCGCATCGCCGACGGGCTGATGACCGTCGGCGCCCTGGTCGCCTGCACGATCATCACGGGCCGTGCGATGGCGCCGCTCGCCCAGGTCGCCGGGCTCCTGACCCGTTATCACCAGGCGCGGGCGGCCTACGAGGCCCTCAACCAGGTGATGTCGCTGCCGAGCGAACGGCCGGCCCAGGTCCGCTTCGTGCACCGGCCCGAACTGCGCGGCCGGGTCGAGTTCAAGAACGTCACTTTCAGCTACCCCGGCCAGAAGTTCCCGGCCCTCGACGATGTCAGCTTCGCGATCGGGGCGGGCGAGCGGGTCGGGCTGATCGGCCGGATCGGCTCCGGCAAGACGACCATCGAGAAGCTGGTGCTGGGGCTGTACGAGCCGGAGCGGGGTGCGGTGCTGCTCGATGGCACCGATCTGCGCCAGATCGATCCCGCCGACCTGCGCCGCAACATCGGCTGCGTGCCGCAGGACGTCTTCCTGTTTCACGGCACGGTGCGCGACAACATCACGCTCGGGGCGCCCTTCGCCGACGATCAGGCGGTGCTGCGGGCGGCGCAGATCGCCGGCGTCGAGGACTTTCTCGCGCGCCATCCGCTCGGTTTCGACCTCAACGTGGGCGAGCGCGGCGAGAGCCTCTCAGGCGGGCAGCGCCAGGCCGTGGCGGTGGCCCGCGCGCTCCTGCTCGATCCGCCGATCCTGCTGTTCGACGAACCGACCAGCGCCATGGACAATGGCGCCGAGGTCCGGCTGAAGCAGCGCCTCGAGGCGATACTGGCCGGCCGCACCCTGGTTCTGGTCACCCATCGGGCCTCAGTGCTCTCGCTGGTCGAGCGGCTGATCGTGCTCGACGCCGCCCGCATCGTCGCCGACGGTCCGCGCGACGAGGTCCTCAAAGCCCTGGCGGCAGGGCGCATCCGGGCGCAGACGTGAAAGGGCGGGCGATGGCAAACCGTGCCGTCTCGACCGCAGACCGCCCGACCACGATCGACCATCGGGCCGCGGCCAGCGGCGGACGACCGAGCCGAGACGACGCCCAGTTCGTCCTCGGACGCGCGGGCGCTCACCTGCAGGGGCCGCGGGTCTTCGCCCATCTGCTGCTGCTGACGGTCGTGGCGTTCTTCGTAATCTTCTTCGCCTGGGCGAGCTGGGCCAGGCTCGACGAGGTCACGCGCGGCGACGGCAAGGTGATTCCCTCGAGCCAGGTTCAGGTGGTCCAGAATCTCGAAGGCGGCATCGTCGCGGCCATCGAAGTCCACGAAGGCGACATCGTCGATCGGGATCAGGTGTTGCTGCGGATCGACAACGTGCGCGCGGCCAGCGACCTGCGCGAAAACCGAAAGCGCTACCTCGCGCTGCTCGGCTCGCTCGCCCGGTTGCGCGCCGAGGTCGAGGGAACCGCCATTTCATTCCCTCCTGAAGTCCTGACCGACGCCCCTGAGGTCGCCAGCAACGAGCGGGATCTGTATCGCGCGCGCCAGGAGGATCTGCAATCCGAGCTCGCGATCCTGCGCAGCCAGGCCGTGCAGCGCAAGCAGGAGCTCGCCGAACAGCAGACCCGGCTCGCCCAGCTGACCCGCTCCCGCGATCTGGCCAGCGAGGAGCTCGCGATCACCGAACCGCTGGCCGCCAGCCACGTCGTGGCGAAGCTGGAGCTGCTGCGCCGGCAACGGGAGGTCAACGACCTCCAAGGCGAGCTCGATGCCACGCGCCTGGCCGTGCCCCGCCTCGAGGCTGCGCTCGGCGAAGCGAACCGGCGAATCGAAGAGCGCCAGCTCAACTTTCGCGCCGACGCCCAGCGGGAGCTGAACACCGCCCAGGCCGAGGCGACGGCGCTGGCCGAGGTGATCACCGCTGCCGCCGACCGGGTCAATCGCACCGAAGTCCGCTCGCCAGTGCGGGGTACGATCAAGCGGCTGCTGATCACGACCGTCGGCGGCGTGATCCAGCCGGGTCAGGATCTGGTCGAGATCGTCCCGCTAGAGGATACGCTCCTGGTCGAAGCCAAGGTCCGGCCGGCAGACATCGCCTTCCTGCGGCCGGGTCAGCCGGCGATGGTCAAGGTGACCGCCTATGACTTTTCGATCTACGGCGGCCTCGATGGCGTCGTCGAGGACATCAGCGCCGATACGATCACCGACGAGCGCGGCGAAAGCTTCTATCGGGTCCGGGTGCGGACCAACGACAACGCGCTGCACAAGGCCGGCCAGCCTCTGCCGATCATTCCCGGGATGACCACGCAGGTCGACATCCTGACCGGTGAGAAGACGGTCATGGACTATCTCCTGAAGCCCATCCTCAAGGCCAGGGCGAGGGCGCTCCGCGAGCGCTAGCCCCGATCCGGCAGGTCGCGAGGAAGGCGCGCGAAGCGGTGCACGACGTCCAGGACCGCCGCGTTTCGTGACTTTGGCGGCGCTTGCCCCGCGGTTAGAATTGACGGGTCAGTCGAGGAGGGGCGACATGGCACACACCAGACTGCCGATCAAGATCGATCCGACCTCGAACGGCGAGTTCCGGCCGGTGCCGCTTGCCGAACACATGGTCAGGGCCAATGCCGAGGCCGGCAGCCGGATCACTGCCCATGCCCGACGGGTGGGCGTGGCCCGGCGCGCCTTCCTGCAGTCCCTGTGCGGGGCGGCGACCACGCTCCTGACCCTGAACCAGGCGTTCGCCGCGCGTGGCACCACGGGCGGTGCCTTCCGCCTGCCGGACGAGGCGGCTTTCGAGACCGCTGCGGCCGCCGAGGCGTTGGCCGGCGAGGAGTTCATCTTCGATGTCCAGACCCACATGGTCGATCCGACCGGCAAATGGCGTCGGAACGCCGGCCGGTACTGGGAACGGGCCCTGGCCCGCTTTCCGCAGGGCTCCTGCGGCGAGCGCGACCCGGTCGACTGCTTCTCGGCCGAGCAGTACATCAAGCATGTGTTCATGGACAGCGACACCGACCTCGCGGTCCTGAGCTTCGTCCCGGAGCTGCCGGAGAGCAATCCGCTGTCGCTCGAGGAGGCCGAGCGGGTGCGGGTGCTGGTCGAGCGGATGGCAGGCGCGCACCGGCTGCTCCTCCACGCCATGGTGGTGCCGAACGCCGGGCCCGAGATCGCGCCCTTGAAGTTGATGGAGGATACGATCGCGCGCTACCCGATCGCGGCCTGGAAATGCTACACCCAGTGGGGGCCCGAGGGCGTCGGCTGGGAGCTGGACAGCCCCGAGGTCGGCATTCCCTTCATCGAGCAGGCGCGCGCACTGGGCGTGCGCAACATCTGCATCCACAAGGGGCTCATGTTTTCCGGTTTTCCGGAGAAATACGGGCGCTGCGCCGACGTCGGCCGGGCGGCCAGGCGCTACCCGGACATGAACTTCATCGTCTATCACTCGGGCTTCGAGACCGGCCATCGCGAAGAGCCGTTCGACCCGGACCGGGCGGAGCGGGGTGTCGACGTTCTGCTGAGGTCGGCGCTCGACAACGGCATCGGGCCGAACGGCAACGTCTGCGCCGAGCTCGGGAGCACCTGGCGGTTCGTGATGCGCGATCCGACCACGGCTGCGCACCTGCTCGGCAAGCTCCTGAAGTACATCGGGGAGGACAACGTGCTCTGGGGCACCGATTCGATCTGGTACGGCTCGCCCCAGGATCAGATCCAGGCCTTCCGGAGCTTTCAGATCGCCGATCAGCTGATCGAGCGGCACGGCTATCCCGCGCTGACGCCCGCGCTCAAGGCCAAGGTCTTCGGCCTCAATGGCGCTCGGGTCTATGGTGTCGAGGCGCCCGAGCAGAGGAAGAAGGCCGAGGCGGACCCGATCGGCCAGAGGAAGGCGGCCTACCGTGACCGCGCCGATCCGACCTTCGAGACCTTCGGCCCGAGGACCGACCGCGAGTTCGCAGCGCTTCAGGCCGAGCGTGCGCGGCCTCCCGGCGTAGGGAGTGTGGGCCGTCTGAGATCGCCACCGTGCGCCGATTGACCGCAGGCGTCGCCACGACCGGTCTGGCGCTCGGGCTGATCGCCGGGCTCGCGCTGCTGATCGCCGGGCCCGGCCACCGCTTTGGCCTCTGGTCCTTCGGCACCGGCTTTTCGATCATTCGCTGGGCGGCCTATGGCGGCATCGTCGCCGCGCTGATCGCGCGGCGGGGCTGATCATGGCGCCGTTGCGCAGGCAAAGGCGCGGCATCTACCGAGCGCTCGCCGGTCTGGTCATCGGTCTGGTCGTCGCCGGCGTGCCGTGGAGCTATGTGCGAACGGCGCGCGCGGTGCCGCCGATCCACGACATCACGACCGATCCCGACGACCCGCCGGCGTTCGTTGCGATCCTGCCGCTGCGCGCCGGCGCGGCCGAACCCGGCGACCTACGGCGGCCCGGAGGTGGCCGCGGAGCAGCGACAGGGGTACCCGGACATCCGACCGCTGGTGGTCGAGCAGGCGCCGGCCGCCGCCTTCGACGGCGCACTTGTCGCCGCGCGCGCGATGGGCTGGCAAATCGTGGCCGCCGAGGCCTCGCAAGGCCGGATCGAAGCGACCGACCGGACCCTCTGGTTCGGCTTCACCGACGACATCGTCGTGCGCATCCGACCTGACGGGAGCGGCAGCCGGATCGACGTCCGCTCGGTCTCTCGGGTCGGCAAGAGCGATCTCGGCACGAACGCGGCGCGGGTCCGCGCCTACCTCGGGAAACTGCGCGAGCAGCTGCGGACCGCGGCATGATGGCAGCCCTGCACCGTCACGGCGCCGAGTTCCTGGACGGCGATCAGTCGATCACATGGGCGGGGCTCGACGGCGGAAGAGCGCTCCGGACTGGCGCGGGGCATGGCCGCGCGCACCGGGGGCCCTCTGCCGTGCAGGTGATTTTCCGGTGAAGGCCGTCGGCCAGATAGCCCGCCAGAGCGCCGGCAGCGATGGCTTGACCGTCGAAGCCGCGTTCGATCAAACTCGTTGCGCCGGGGCTCTTTTGCCTCTCTCTGCCATGCGTTGATACCATAGGGCGTATCGCAACAGCCGGCGTTTTACGATCTGATCTGGCACCGACCGCGGCTGTGAAGCGTGCCCCTGAAGAGAAGCGTTCGCAAGATGCGCTGGTTCGGAGTTCGCCTGGCCTTCGCAGTCCTACTGCTGGCCGCGTATTTCCTGCTCGAGGTCGGAGCGCGTCTGTACGTCGCCTATGGGCTCCGGATCGCTGATCGCGACTATAGCCGTTTCTACCGTTCCAACCCGTTCAAGATCGTTGCTTGGGGCAACGACTTTGAGAGCCACCCTTATCTCGGCTACATTTCACCAGCCATGGCGGAGGAGCTTCGCAGTGCTCCGCGGCCAGCGCGACCCCGCCGACTATGTGATCGCGATCCTGGGCGGTTCGGTGGCCGAGCACTTCGGACACTACATCAACCAACACCCGCAAACCATCGAGAAGCTGCGGCCGCTAATTCCTGCGATCGGAAACCGCCCGATCCGCTTGTTCACCTTCGCGACCGGAGGCTACAAACAGCCACAACAGTTCATTCTGGCGAGTTATCTGTTCGAATACTTTAATATGACCATCAACATCGATGGGTACAACGAGATGAATGTCGGAGATCTGTATCCAGCCTATCCCACCGACTTCCCTGCAAAGACGCTGACCTTCTACGGGCACGACGACGCTCCGCGCATCAATCCGATCTTGGCCGGCATGGCCCGGTTCGCCGCCCGAGGCCTGAATGGCTTGCCCCTCAAGGTGCCGTTGCTGTCAACAAGCAGCATTTACTTCCTGATCTGGCGTGGTTTCAATCCGCTGCTTTATCGGGCTCTCCACGGACTGGAGGATCGCTCCCTGGCGGCGATCGGCGCCATGGCAACGCTCGGGGACAAGCAGATGCAAGCCGCAAGCTCGGCGGCGCAAGGTCGAGATCTGGAAGCGTACACCCGGCTGCAAGATGAAATTGCGAAGCGCGCAGGCGTGTCGGACTATTTCTTCCTTCAGCCAATGATCGAGTATCTCCGAGGCTCCAGAGCCACTCTCTGCGGAGGAGACAGTCGAGTGCGATCAACCCCCAGTTCACCAACAGAGGGGATACGGAAATGAAGCTGCTGCAGGCAGCGGCACAAGGACATGCAGACCCATGGCTTGGCAGTCGTCGACCTGACTCGGGATCTATCGCGACGTCGAACCCGACCGTGTACAGGGATGCGCTGCTGCCACTTGAACAAACTGGCAACCAGATCATCGCAGAGGCCATTCTCTCAGCGATTCGCCAGGCAGCTGGTCAGGAACAATTGCGTGAAACTGGTGTCAGACACCCGATCCCCGCCCTCATGAAGATCTTGCTATTCCCTCTCGATCGCCGCGGCGGCGGCGCGCTCGGCCGGGGCGGCGACGACTTGCTGCCGACGTCGGCTCTCAGCTCATCTGCTCGCCTTCCCACGCGAGATCTGCGCTTTCGATCGCGCAGGTCCCACGCGCGGACAAGCAGTGCGACCCCTGAAGAGCCCGAGGTCGCCGGCAGCCGGAGCGGTTGCGAGTCGAGGACGAGTTTTCGCCATGCTGACCACGACCATCGGCGCCTACCCCAAGCCCGAGGGCGTGCCGATCAAGGACTGGTTCCAGCAGGGAGGGCGGCACCGACACCGCCGAGCCGACCGCTGGCTACGCCGAGACCATGCGGCGCACGCCGCCCGGATCGAGGCGATCCTGGACCGGGCGACCCTCGAGGTGGTGCGCGAGCAGGACGAGCTCGGCATCGACATCCCGACCGACGGCGAGATCCGGCGCGAGAACTACATCCACTACCACTGCCGGCACATTGGCGGAATCGACTTCGAGAACCTGACCGAGAAGCAGATGCGCGGCCACTATCAGGCCCTTCTGCCGACCATCACCGGCCCGCTCCAGGCCGGCCCGCCCTTCCTGGTGCGCGACTGGCAGATCGCCCAGAGCGCGACCAGACAGCCGGTCAAGATCACCGTGCCGGGGCCGCTCACCATCGGCGACAGCGTCGCGGACGACCTTCTACGAGAACCCGAGCCGCGCGGCGCTGCGCTCGCCGATGCGCTGAACGTCGAGATCCGCCGCCTCGCCGACGCCGGCTGCCCGGTGATCCAGGTCGACGAGCCGGTGTTCGCGCGCAGGGTCGAAGAGGCGCAGGCGTTCGGCCTCGAACACCTCGAGCGCTGCTTCCACAAGGTGCCGCGCTCGACCGAGCGGGTCGTCCACATCTGCTGCGGCTACCCCGACCGGCTCGACGCCGAGGACTACCCGAAGGCGCCGAAGGAGGCCTACTTCGAGCTCGCCGAAAGCCTGGATCAGGTCGCCGTCGATGCGGTCTCGATCGAGGACGCACACCGCCCGAACGACCTCGCCCTGCTCGAGCGCTTTGCCCGGATGAAGGTGATCCTGGGCGTGATCGCGATCGCCAGGAGCCGGGTCGAGGAGGTCGAGGAGGTGCGCGAACGGCTGCGGCGGGCGCTCGAGCACATCGACGCCCGGCGCCTGCTCGCCGCCCCCGACTGCGGCCTCGGCCTGCTCGGGCGCACGCTTGCGCGGGCCAAGCTAAGGTGCTCACCGCCGCGGCGCACAGCCTGTAAGGACTTCGACCTACCGCGTTGGGCCGGGTCTGGGTCGTGCAGGCAGTCGTTGACTGCGAAGGTTGCCTGAGCCGACTGCATTCGCGACCGTATTTTGGCGGACGCTCGGGCTCTGTCTATGCCGACGCGCTGACCAGCTCTACCTTCGGCACATGCGGGACCACGCCGCGAAAGCGCTCGCTTCTTGTCAGCGACAAGGCCCGCGCCGATGTTCGACGCTGACGAAGCTCTGCGCCTCGCCTTGATCTATGATTCGGTCGTCGGCGAGGCAGCTGCTCAGGTATCGCAGGAGACGAAGAACGCGCACCCGGAAGTACCCTGGCAGAGCATCGTCGGCATGCGTCTCGGCTTGTCCACGGCTCTTGCGGTCGACGAAGGACGTCGTCTGGAAGACGCTGACGACCGAGCCCGAGCCGCTGCTTCGCGCCTTGGAGCGGATGCCCGAAATGCCGACGAACGCGGTAGGCTCACCCCTGGGCGTGCCAGGAACCGCCGGGGGAAGTGCGAGATCTGCGATCCGAGGCGCAGCTGCACCGGGGCAGCGGCGGTCGACGAGCGGGCGAAGTTCGAGGCGGTAAGGCCCAGGAGACGCACCGGGCGGCCGGGCGGCTCGGGCGTGTGCAGCAGCCAGCGGACGAGCTGCATCAGCTCCTCCGCCGAATGGACCGGGTCGGTCAGCGTGTGCTGGCGGGTGTGCACAGTGAAATCGTGATGCTTGATCTTGAGGGTCACCGTGCGCCCGAACAGATCCGCCGCGGCCATCCGCTCGGCGACCTGCTCGGCGATCGGCCGGAGTGCTTCCAGCATCGCTTCGGGCGAGGACAGGTCGGTCGCGAAGGTCTCCTCGGCGCCGATCGACTTGTAGGGCCGATCGGGCGACACCTCGCGCTCGTCCTCGCCGCGCGCGATCTTGAAATAGTGGCCGGCCGACCTTGCCGAATTGCGGCTGACCAGCTCGGCTTCTGAGCGGGCGCGCAGGTCGGCGCCGTTGTGGATGCCGGCCGTCCTCATCTTGCGCGCGGTGCCGGGCCGACGCCGTAGAAGCGCTCGACCGGCAAGCCGGCGACGAACGCCTCGGCTCCTCCGGGCGGGATCACGCACAGGCCGTCGGGCTTGTCCTGGTCGGAGGCCACCTTGGCCAGGAACTTGTTGAGGAGACCCCGGCCGAGGCGGTGAGCGCGGTCTCGCTCGCGGATGTCGCGCTCGGATCGCTCGCGCGATCGCGTCGCGATGCCGACGCCGCTTCAGGTTCTCGGTGACGTCGAGATAGGCCTCGTCGAGCGAGAGCGGCTCGACCAGCGGCGTGTAGCTCGCGAAGATCGCGCGGATCTGGCTGCGAGACCGCCTCGATAGGCATCGAAGCGCGGCCGGACGAAGATCAGCTCCGGGCAGCAGCCGCATCGCCGTCGCCGAGGGCATCGCCGAGCGCACGCCGAACCTGCGCGCCTCGTAGCTCGCCGCCGCGACCACGCCGCGCTCGCCGCCGCCGCCGACCGCGACCGGCTTGCCGCGCAGCGCCGGGTCGTCGCGCTGCTCGACCGATGCGTAGAACGCGTCCATGTCGACGTGGATGATCTTGCGCAGCGGCCCGCCGAGCCACCGTCACTTGCCGAACTTGGCGATGAACGAGGCAATCGAGTCGTACATGGTCTTGCCGTCCCAGGGATTGTCGAACGAATTCGAGGCAGGAGGAAGGCCGCCGGCCGCCCTCGTCGCTTTTCTCCGGTAGACCCTGCGTCCGCTCTCCCTGCACCACCCGCGCCTGGAACTCCTCGACGCTTGTCTTCGCAAGGGTAGCTTGCCGTTCGGCATTGGAGACTTTTCAACAATTTCCTCGCCAAGGCGTAGAGGGACTTGTAGTTTTCAACAAAGACATTGTCAATCGCGTTGTCCAGCCTGGCCAGGAACTCGCCATGACGTCCAAGATCGTACACAATGAATTCCAGATGACGCACATCGGTCGGCGCGTCCTTGATGTCGTCTTGGGTAATCAGGATGACAGGGGTCTCGGCAGCGTGGGCGAGGCCGAGTTCATAGAACACATTCGGATTGCGATACGTAATGTCGGCGATGATGACATCCGCCTGGAGGATCTGGTCTCTGATCTTTTCAAGTAAGGGCTTCGTCAGAATGCGGTGATCGCCGCGCTCGACGTGTAGCCCATGCTTGGTCTGCAGATAGTGTTGAAGATAAAGATAAAAGTAGTTCAGCTCCGCTCGAAAGGGCATGATGACGAAACAGTTGCGCGGCGCAGTCATGGGGCAGAGGCGACGCGCTCCACGTAGCGCTGGGCCGCGCGCTGCACATCCTGTTCAAGAGCGCTCAGATCGCTCGGATCGTAAGCAATGTAGTGGTAGCCGACCAACGCCTCCGGGGGACGGCTGTCGGCATCCCGGCTGCGCAGCAGGATGCTCGGCTTACGCAGAGCGTGGGCGTGGCCGGCTCGTAGAGGACGTTGGCGTTCGGCCGGGAGATGTCGGCTACGATGAAGTCGGCCGAACCGATCG
Organism: uncultured Alphaproteobacteria bacterium; assembly: GCA_963815435.1. Classification (GTDB taxonomy): domain Bacteria; phylum Pseudomonadota; class Alphaproteobacteria; order Geminicoccales; family Geminicoccaceae; genus DATAOG01. Next base: position 208,128 of record CAWFGZ010000041.1, on the reverse strand, counting down.
CGTCGCTCACCGCATTCGCCCAGGACGCTCCCGGGTGCAGCTCGTCGAAGTAGAAAATCTCAACCCCCAGCGCCTGTAAGCCGTGGCGTACGGCCGAGCCCACCCGCTGACCGGTCTCATCGAAGGGGGTGATCACCACTCCTCTCGGCTTCCGCATCTTCCCTCCGTCAGGTTCCAGATACCTGCGGTCATGGTAGGGCTCGACGGCGATCCCGCCAAGCCCGGCGGCAGGCGCGCGACTGACAGATGCTTGTTGCGGCTTGAGCACCGCGATGACGGCGCGCTCACCCTGGCCTTTCGCGACCAGGATCTGGAATGGCGCCGCCGCGCGGCCCGCTGCCGGCGTCGGCACCTTGATCTCCCTAGCCAAGCCATGGACCAAGTCGAAGCCCTTCAGCACCGCCGCGGCGGCGATCCGCATGGTGATTGATTGGTGATTGATGGCGGCCTCTGGTCAAGCGGCGCGGACCGCGGCATAGTGCGGCCAACCAACAGACCCGACCCCCGTGGCTCCAGGATCGCGGCACGGTCGGCGGAGACACGGATGGCCCTTCTGGAGCTGCGCGGCATCGCCAAGCACTTCGGGGCGATCGAGGCGCTCAAGGCGGTCGATCTCGATCTCGAGCCGCGGCGAGGTCGCTGGGCCTCATGGGCGACAACGGCGCCGGCAAGTCGACGCTGGTCAAGATCATCGCCGGCAACTTCCCGCCCTTCGCCAGGGCGAGATCCGGCTCGAGGGCGCGCCGAGCACTTCCACCGGCCGGTCGATGCGCGCGACGCGGGCATCGAGGTCGTCTACCAGGACCTGGCGCTTTGCGACAATCTTACCGCCGCGGACAACGTCTTCCTCGGCCGCGAGCTGAAGCGCCTTTCGGCCCGTTCACGCGTCCTCGACTACGCAGGCGATGTACGACCGCGCCGGCGAGCTGTTCGGCGAGCTCAAGTCCGAGACCCGGCCGCGCGATCTGGTCAAGCCAGATGTCGGGCGGCCAGCGCCAGGCGGTGGCGATCGCCCGCACCCGCCTGGCCGACGCCAAGATCGTGCTCATGGACGAGCCGACCGCGGCGATCAGCGTCCGCCAGGTGGCCGAAGTGCTCGATCTGATCCGCCGTCTGCGCGACCAGGGCATCGCGGTGATCCTGATCAGCCACCGCATGCCCGACGTGTTTGCGGTCTGCGACCGCGTCGCCGTGCTGCGCCGCGGCCGCAAGGTCGCCGACAAGCCCATCGCCGACAGCTCGCCCGAGGAGGTGACCGGCCTGATCACCGGCGCGATTCGAGACGCCTGAGGGTGCCGTCAATAACGAGACTCATGCTGTCCGCACACACTCCCGGTCTCTCTACGCGGGAAATCGCTTCTGAAAGCGGTCGGTCGTGCCCGAACGGGTCTGCGCACCAGAAACCCGCGGCGCGGGTGTCGCCGCGCTCTGAGCGGAAGGTGTAGGGGGGCGCCGTTCGGCGGCGCCCCGAGTTAGACCTTACTTCGCGAGACAACCGTCGATGTTGTCCGCCGTGCACTCGTCGAGGCCGGTAAAGAGCACCGGATCGAGCTGCTTGCCGTCGATCAGGTCGATCATCACCGACCGGCGCGCGATAGCCCATCTCGAACGGGCGCTGACCGATCTGGGCGTGCGAGCGGCCGGCCTTGAGCGCGTCCATCTGCGGCGGCAGGGTGTCGCCGGCGACGATGATCAGCTCCTTGCTCTTGAGCCTGTCCATGACCTGGTCGGTCACCTGGGCATAGGCCTGCGGGCCGAACTGCGCCCAACCGCCGACCAGGATGAAGGCGCTGAGGTCGGGATGCGCAGTGAACACGTCGGCCATCTGCTGGTTGGCGAGATCGATCTGGTCGTTGGTGAACACCGGACAGCCTTCGATCTCGGTCCAGCCGCCCTCGCCCTTCAGGCGGTCGGTGCCCTTGGTGCCGGCGATCGTGTCGCGGAAGCCGGCCGCGCGGGCGTTGATGTTGTCGGCCGCGACGTTGCCGAGCTGCAGGCAGACCGTGCCGCCCTCGGCCTTCAGCTCCTGCAGATGCTGCGCCATCAGGACACCCATCTGATAGTTGTCGGTACCGAGATAGGTCAGGCGCAGGTCGCGATCGGCCTCGAGCAGATCGGCATCGATGGTCATCACCGGGATCTTCGGCTGCCTCTGCCGCAGCAGGTTGGCCACTGCCTGGCGCATTCGAGGGCGAGATCGCGATCGCGGCGACGCCCCTTGCTCAGCAGGTCGTCGATGATCTGGACCTCGCCCGCCTCGTCGGCGCTCGACGCCCGCCCCGGTGTACAGGCATTGATACTCCGAGGCGGCGTTCTCCGCTTGCCACTTCTCGCAGCCCAGATGGACCTGCTCGAAGAAGGGATTGTCGAGCCCCCTTGACCACGATCGCCAGCGTCTTCTTGTCCTGGGCCGACGCCCGGCCCGGCCACCGCCAGCACCGCGGCAGCGGCGACGGCGAACCAAGTCGATGTTCTCATGACTACCTCCCCGAGAACCGATCCTGCACTTCATGATGCATCAGAGGCATAGTAATCGACGCCCGTCCCGCATCGTCAATATTGGCTGAGCACCGTGGCACGATCTGCATCGCAGTCCGGCGGCGCCGCCGCGGCCAACCACAACGAGCGCATGCAGGGCATCCGCGACACGCTCTCCGGCATGAAGAGCAAGGAGTTGCCGGGCGATCGCCTGACCGGTCAGAACGGCTGGACCGAGGTCGACGGCTGCCCACTGTACACCAATGACGACTTCGTGCTCGCCGTCCAGCAGATGGAGGACATCCTCGGCAAATACCAGAACCTCGACGCCTTCGTGCCGACCGGCGGCTTCCCGCAGTTCGTGCCCGAGGCCTACCGGCGGGTGGCCACGAAGTACAAGGACAAGATCCAGAAGCACGAGCTCGCGCTGGTCGTGGCCGACACGCTCCCGGTCCAGCTCGACCTGCTGCGCGAAGGCCTCTCCCTCGGCCAGGTCGGGCAGCGCCCGTTCGAGATGGGCTACAAATCGATGCAGATGCTGATGGACGCCCACGAGGGCAAGAAACTCGAGGACCCGACCTACACCGGCCTCGACGTCTGCACGCCCGAGAACGTCGACACCTGCACCAAGCCGAGCAGCTGATCCTTCAGCGTGGGATCGAGTCAGCCCCGGAGCCGCCTGGCTCCGGGGCCATTTCTTGGCGCAATGGCAGCGGTCCGGCGGTCCAGCTTCTCGCGGTTGTTCTCTTGAGGACGTCGCTCCGCACTCGCGGCCGGATGGCGTGAGCGATGCCTGAGCGGCCGGTGCTGGTGGTCGGGGCAGGCCCGACCGGTCTGGCCGCTGCCCTGGAGCTGGCGCGGCGCGGCCGGCCGGTACGGATCATCGACCGCAACCCGAGCCGCTCGCAGCAGTCCAAGGCAATCGGCGTCAACGCGCGTACGCTCGAGCTGCTCGAGCCGTCCGGAGTGAGCGAGCGGCTGCTCGCGCGGGGGCTGCGCATCTGGCGCTTCAACTTCCGCAGCGGCAAGCGGCTGCTCGCCACGATCGAGCTTTCCCGGGTGGCGCATCGCTACAACTTCATGCTGGCACTGCTCCAGGCCGAGACCGAGCGGCTGCTCGAGCAGCGGCTGGCCGAGTACGGCACCGAGGTCGAGTGGACCACGGAGTTCAAGGGCCTCCAGCCGGGCGCGGACCCGGTGCGGGCGCAGCTCATCGCGGGCGGTGCGAAGCAGACCGTCGAGGCGGATCATCTGATCGGCGCCGATGGCGCGCACAGCGCCGTTCGCCACGCCCTCGGCCTGCCGTTCGAGGGCGAGACTGATCCCTCCGAATGGTGGCTCGCGGACGTTCGCATGGTCTGGCCGTTCGGTGATGCCGAGGCCGGCGTGTTCGCCCGGCCGGCCGCGGTCCTGGCCGTGATTCCGATCGAGCCCGGCCTGTTTCGCCTGGTCTCCAACGGCCCTGATCCCCTGACCCTGCTGCCGGCCGGCTCGACCGTGGCGGAGGAGATCTGGCGCTCCGCCTTCCAGATCAGCTATCGGCAGGTCCGGACCTATGGCCAGGGGCGGACGTTCCTCGCCGGCGACGCGGCGCACGTCCATTCGCCGGTCGGCGCCCGCGGCATGAACCTCGGCATCGAGGACGGGACGATTTTGGCCCGCAAGATCGTGGAGGGCGGGCTCGAGACTTATACGGCCGAACGGCATCCGGTCGGTGCCCGCGTGATCGGGCAGACCCGCACGCTCACGCGTCTGGTCACCGCCCGCCAGCCGCTGGCGCGCTGGCTGCGCGACGAGCTGTTCGCGAGGGTGATCGGGTCTGCGGCGCCGGTCCAGCGCGCGATCGCCCGAAGGGTGATGGGCCTCGCTTGACGACGCGGGGAAAGGTTGGATCATTGGTGTTCGCGGCAGGCGACGAAGGGACGGCGAGATGCAAAGGGCTGGCGGCTGGCGAGACTTCGGCGCGGGGGCACCCAGGCGTTGCGCGCTCGCTCTGGCGGTGATTCTGTTCGCGGCCGCCATCCTCCGGACAGAGCCAGCAAGCGCACAAGTTGCGGACGCGATCGGCTCGGTCAGCGCGCTCGTCGGGCAGGCGGTGGTCACCAGCCGGGGCGAGAGCGCGGCGCGGCCGCTGGCGCTTGGCGCCGAGGTCTTCGAGGGCGATCGCATCCACACCGAGGCCGACGCGAAGCTGCGACTGAAGCTGGAGGACGGTTCGGTGCTGACCCTTGGAGCGGCGACCGACCTGAATCTCGGACAGTTCCACTACGCGCCTGAGCAAGCCTCGCGCAATGTGCTGCTCGAGGTGCCGCGGGGTATCATTCGCGTTCTGGTCGAGCTGCTCGTCGCGCACTCCACCTTCGAGGTGCAGAGCCACACCGCCGTCGCATCGGTCCGGGGCACCGACTGGATTGCCGAAGCCCAGCCGGATGCCACCGCGATCGTCGCACTTCACGGTCGGGTCAGCGTGCGCAACGTCCGGCCCGAGATTGCCGGCGAAGTCGTGCTCTTCCCGGGCGACGGCACGACCGTGCGGGCCGGGGAACCGCCGCCCGCGCCGACGCAGTGGGGCGCCGCGCGCAAGACGTCGTTCATCGAACGGACCACGCTCCCCTGATCTCGAAGGTCGGCCGGCTGCTGGGGAAGCTGACGGCGTTTCGCGTCGCGCTGCTTGCGACGCTCGCGATCGTCATCGCTTACCCGCCGGCCAGCCGGCTCGCGCTCGTCCGCGAGCTCGAGGGGAAGGCGCTCGACCTCCGCATTCAGCTGCGCCCGCCGCCACCGCCTTCGGACACGATTGTCCTGGTTCTGATCGACGACCCGAGTATCCGCGCGGTCGGCCGCTGGCCTTGGAGTCGGGGCGTGATGGCCGAGATGACGCGCCGCCTGATCGCGGCCGGCGCGCGGACCATCGCCTTCGATCTGCTGTTCGCCGAGCCGGAATCGAGCGTCCTGCCGCCGGCCTGGCTGGATACCCTGCGCGGCACGCTGCGCACCCCCGAACGCACCGGCTCAGCAAAACTTGATGAGGTTATCGCCGGGATTCTCGACAGCGTGGCCGGCGATCGCGAGTTCGCCGAGGAGATCGCCAGGGCCGGCAACTGCGTATTACCCTTTTCCTTTGATTTTTCCGCGCGCAGAGCCGCCGAGCCTGCCGCGCCGCCGGCCTACGTGGCCCGCGCCGCGTTCAAGGTGGTCCAGGGCGCAACGGGCGAGCGAGCGAGCCTGCCCCTGGTCGCGACCGGCCTGCTGGCTCCGCTGCCCGAATTCGGTCGGGCCGCAAGCGCTCTCGGGCACGCCAACGTCGCTCTCGATCGGGACGGCGCCGCGCGCTTCGAATATCCGGTGATCGCGTACGGCGCCGACGACTATCCCTCCTTCGCGTTGGAGATCGCGCGCCAGTACCTGGGCGTCGAGCGCGACCGGATCCGCCTCGAGCTCGGGCGCGGGATCGCGCTGGGCGACCGCTTCGTGCCGACCGACGAGACCATGCGTCTGCCGGTCAATTACCGAAGACCCGGCCGATTTCAGAGCCTCTCGGCGGCGCGCCTCCTCGCCGGCGACACCGGCGACGTCTCGTTCGACGGCAAGATCGTCCTGATCGGCGGCGCCGCGGCCGGCATCGGCGAGACCTTCCTCACCCCCTTCTCGCCGGTTCTGCCGAGCGTCGAGCGCCACGCGAACGTGGTCGACAGCATTCTTCGGCAGGACTTCCTTCTCCGGCACGATGCCAACGCCCTGCTCGATCTGGGCCTGATCGCGCTCGGCGGACTGATCATCGGCTGGCTGGCCCGGCAGCGAGGGCTGCTGGTCATGACGCTCGGCTTCGCAGCGCTCGCTGCGGGGTTGATCGCATTGATCCTCTGGGCCTTCTTCGTCCTCGGCGTGTGGCTCAATCTGGTCCTGCCGCTGGTCGCTCTGTCGGCGATCTGGGCGGTCGTCCTGGTCTACAACTACTTCATTGGGCAGCGCCAGGAGCGGATCGTCCGGGGCGCCTTCAAGCACTATCTCAGCCCTGAGCTGGTCGAGCAGGTGGCGCGCGATCCCAGCCTGCTGCGCCTGGGCGGCGAGCAGCGCGAACTGACCGTGCTGTTCGCCGACATCCGGCAGTCGACCCGTCTCGCGACGGCTCTGGCGCCGGCGCTGTTTGCGGAGCTCCTCAACGACGTCCTGGGCATGATGACGCGCGTGCTGTTCGCGCACGAGGGGATGCTCGACAAGTTTGTCGGCGACGGTCTGGTGGCGGTGTTCGGGGCGCCGCTGCCACAGCCCGACCACGCGCTTCGCGCCTGCCGCGCCGCACTCGCCATGCAGAGCGAGCTCGAGCCGCTGCGGCGGCGCTGGTCCGACCCGGACCGGCCGCCGCTCGACATCGGCATCGGGATCAACAGCGGGCTGATGATCATCGGCAACATGGGCTCGAAGGAACGCTTCGCCTACACCGTGATCGGCGACGAAGCGCACCTCGGCGCCCGTCTCGAGGCCGCCAACAAAGATTTCGGGACGCGCATCCTGATCAGCGAAGCGACCTGGCGCCAGGTCGAGGACCAGCTCGCGGGCCGCGAGCTGGACGTGGTCACCCTGCGCGGTCTGGATCGGCCGGTGCGGCTGTTTGAGCTTTTGGCGGAAGCGCCGCTGCCCGAGGGCGAAGCGAGGCGCCTCGAGCGGTTCGCCGCCGGCCTTGCCGCCTACCGCTGCGGGCAATGGGCGAGCGCGCAGGCCTTGTTCGAGCAGGTGCTGGCCCTGACCCCAGCCGACGGGCCGAGCCGGCTCTATCTCGAGCGCTGCCGGGTGCGGCTCGCCGAGGCCGGGCCTCAATAGCCGCGGACCCGGTCCACCTGGTGGAGCAGTGGCTCGCCCCTGCGGGCGCGACCAATGTTTTCGACCACGCCATCGGCGGCGGTCGCCGGCGAGCAATAGGCCGCCACATGCGGTGTGATCAGCACTTTGGGATGCCGCCAGAGCGGGTGCTCGGGCGGCAGTGGCTTTTCCCGGAAGACGTCGAGCGTGGCGCCGGCCAGATGGCCCGAATCCAGCGCCTCGATCAGATCCGCCTCGACCAGGTGCGCGCCGCGCCCCGCGTTGACCACATAGGCGCCGTGTGGCAGGCCATCGAACGCCTCGGCGTCGAGGATGCCGAGCGTCTCGGCCGTGAGCGGCAGGAGACAGACCAGGATGTCGGTGCGGTGCAGGAAAGCATGGAGCTCACTCCGCCCGGCGTAGCTGGTGGCGTCCTCGATCGTCTTGGCTGTGCGGCTCCAGCCCGAGACGACGAAGCCATGCGCGGCGAGCTGGCAGGCTGCGGCCGCGCCGAGCTGACCGAGACCCATCACGCCGACCCGCCGCTCTGTAGCCTGCGGCGGAAATGCAAAGGCCCAGTTGCGCGCCCGCTGCTCGCGCTCGAAGCGGTCGAACTCCCGATGGTGGCGCAGCACGGCGAGCAGTACGTATTCGCTCATCTGGCGCGTGAGCGAGGGGTCGACCATCCGTGCGATCGGCACCTCAGGCACCATCGGATCGGCGACCAGCCATTCGATGCCGGCCCCGAGCGAGAGGATCGCTTTGAGATTGGGATAGCGCGCCAGCTCGCCGGGCGGCGCCCGCCAGACCAGTGCGATGTCGATCTCCGCCGGATTGCCGACCTCGGGCCAGATGCGTAGATCGAGCCCGGGCATGCGCGCCAGGAGCTCCCTGCGCCACAGCTCGGCTGGATCGTCCGGGCTCAGAAACATCAGGGCCACGCCGCGCTCCCCTCGACTGATCGCACCGACGGGGCCCATCCTGCCGGGCCGGTGCGCGACTGACCAGCCCGAAAGGGCCTTGCAGGCCGGGCGGCGTCCAATCGGCCGTCAGGTTCCCATAGCGCGCGGCGAGGGCCGGTCGCTGACGATGCTCTCGAGCGTCGTGCGATAGGTCTCAGCGAGCGGGCCGCCGAGCTCGACCGCACGCCTTGCCGCATCGAGCGCCGGCGCGCGCTCGCCCCGTTCGGCCAGCACTTGAGCGAGATTGTTCCAGCCTGCCGCAGCCCTCGGATGGTTGATCGTCGCCGACCGGAACGCCACTTCGGCGCCGCTCAGATCGCCGAGCGCATAGCGCGCGTTGCCGAGGCCCATCAGCGCGCCGAGGCTGTCCGGCCAGCGCTCGAGGATGGTCTGATAGGCCGTGGCGGCGGCGTCCGCGTGGCCGACCTGCTCGAGGGCGGCCGCGGCCCGAAGCGTGGCCGGTTCGTCCGCCGTGGCGGGCAGACGCGCCGGTAGGAGGATCACGAGCGCCCAATGGTCGGCCCGTGCCCAGGTCCGCTCGAAGGTCGAAAGCGCCATCCATTGCCGCGCCTCCAGCCCCGAGTGGAGGAGCAGATCACCCCGCTCGCGGTCGTAGCCGACGGCAACCGCATAATGCCATTGCGGCCACCAGTCGAGGCCGAGGTTCTGCAGCACCAGGACCGGATGACCGGCCGCCAGCTCGGCAATCAGATCACCGAGGTTCTCAACCGGCACCGCGAGCCGGCCGTAGCGACGTGCGCCGGCCACCATGTCGGGCGGCAAGCTGCCCGCGCGCCCCGGCGTATAAACCGCGGGCGTCAGCTCGGCCGGGGTCACCTCGAGGCCCGACCAGGCGAGCGCCATGGCCAGCGCTGCCGGGCCACAATGAAGCTCTTCCTGCGGGTAGAAGGGAACGCCGGCGACTTCCGCCCGATCCGGCAGGTCCGGGCGCCGCTCGGCGCGCTCCACTCCCGCCGGCGTCGCGCATGCGGCGAGAGCCGCGACAGTCAGAGCCGCAAGCTTAGCCGGCGAGCGGGCTCATCGGGGGTGGTGGACGAAGGGAAATATGTGGGTCAGGCCGAGCAGGTCGGTGATCAGCAGGACCAGAAAGATGAACACGGCCGCGCCGATTATCGCGATGATCGCGTCCTGGCCCGCAGGCAGCTGATCCAGATGGCCCGCGATCTGATGCACCTCCGCATCGGACAGGCCCTGGACGCGAGCTGCGGCTTCCATCGGATCGACCCCCAGCGCGACCATCTGCCGGCGCACGTCGTCGCGCCCGAGGAACGCCATCACGCGATCCCGATCGGCCGTCGCCGCGCTCTCCCCGATGACCTGCTCGGTCGAGACCAGAGCGGCGCGCGCGGCACCGACCGGCCCCATGAGCACGAACATCACCACGGCCAGGGTGAGCGCCACGAAGCGACGCAGCTTCGGAATACCGGTCATGTCGAGTTGTTCCCCAGTCGGCGAAAATGCTGGATGGTGAGACCCAGGAGCGCCGGATGCGCGCGCTGCGTTCTAGCCGACTGGGGTTAACGAGCCATTAATCTCGCCGCCGCAAGGCGCGCCGCCGGGACGTCCCCGAGCGGATGAATTTACACGGGCGCGCCCTCAGAGGTCACCTCCGTACCAGCCGGTAGACGATCAGGAGGATCACCGCGCCGACGACGGCACCGATGAAACCCGCCCCTTGACCCGCCTGGTACCAGCCGATCGCCTGGCCGAGATAGGTCGCGACGAAGGCGCCGGCGATGCCCAGCAGCATCGTCACGATGAAACCGCCGGGATCGCGCCCCGGCATCAGAAGCTTGGCGACGATGCCGGCCAGGAGACCAATGATCAGGGTAGCGATGATGCCCATTGCGAGATTCCCCCATTTGCGTGCCAGCCGTATGATCTGGCGCCTTGATCGACGGGTCTGACCGCGCGTTGCGGCCGGGAGGATCGCACGGTGGGGCTCGCGGTCGAGCATGTAGCAGGTGGGCTCCTGCACGGAATCGACTTCCATCGAAGGGGGATCTTGGCAGGGCTCGAACAGGCCGGCACAATCACTGTCTTCTCAGCTGGAGGCGATGCCGTGCTCCTGGAAGGCTCCTGTCACTGCGGCGCAGTCCGCTTCCGGCTGCGCTCGCGTCATCCATATCCGTTCAACCTCTGCTATTGCTCGATCTGCCGCAAGACCGCAGGCGGGGGCGGCTTCGCGATCAATCTCGGGGGCGCCAACGACACGCTCGAGGTCGAAGGGCGCGAGCACGTCCGGATCTACCGCGCCAGGATTCGTGAGGCCGGCGATGCCGACCCGTACGAGAGCCCGGCCGAGCGCAACTTCTGCAGCCTCTGCGGCAGCCATCTCTGGCTCTGGGACCCGCGCTGGCCGGAGCTGGTCCATCCGCTGGCCGCCGCGATCGACACGCCGCTGCCCGTCCCACCCGAGCGGACGCATCTGATGCTAGGGTCCAAGGCGCCCTGGGTCGAGCCTGCGGTCGGGCCGCGCGACAAACAGTTCCGGGAGTACCCCGACGAGTCGATTGCCGCCTGGCACGAGCGTCTGGGGCTGGTCGATGCGGACTAGGCGGAGCGTGGGTCGAGATTTGCGTTGGTCTGGAGTCCGTGGTTCTGTGACGCCGGATCTGCGTCCGAACCTTGGGGAAAAGCCAATGCGCGATCGAACCGTCTGGCGGCCAGCGCTGGTGGTCGTTGCTGCCCTGGTCGTGGCTCTGGCTGGCTGCACCGCGATCGAGAACAGCCATGCCAGGAACAAGGAGCAATTGCTTGCCGCCGCCGGGTTCCACGAGCGCCCGGCCGACACACCCGACAAGCTCAAACAGCTCGAGAGCCTGCCCGACCACAAGCTGCTGCGGCGCGAGCAGAACGGCAAGCTCTACTACGTCTATGCCGACGCGACTGCCTGCAAGTGCCTCTACGTCGGCGACGAGGCGAACTATGACGAGTTCCAGAAGCTCGCGGTCCAGCAGCAGATCGCCGAGGAGGAAACGATGGCGGCGCAGATCAACCAGGAGTACGCGATGGACTGGGGTGCCTGGGGACCGTGGTGGTAGAATGGGCAGTGTGGTTGACATAGCCCGGCGCCGCGCCATGTCTCGATGCGTCGGCGAACGCTCGGTGCCGCGCTCGAGACGGCGATTGGATCTGCGACTGTGACTCCCGCGCCTTCCCCGGCCCGGCGGCCGGTCCGGCAAGAACCTGGTCCGAGGTGGCGGCCGATGCTGCTGACCTGTCTGTTGATCCTGCTCTTCGTCCTGCCCCCCCTCTGGGTCGCAACCGTCGCCTATGGGGATTCTGCCCACCCGTGGAGGGATGCGCGCTGGGACAGCGCGGCGCTGGCGCCGGATCCGGCGACCACCCCCGAGCCCGTGGTTCAGGTTTACGCGGCGCGGACCTGGGGCTGGAAGGGGATCTTCGCCGTGCACACCTGGATCATCATGAAGCGGGCCAATGCGCCGGCGTTCGACCGCTACGAGGTGGTCGGCTGGGGGGTGGACCGCGGTGCGCCGGCGATCCGCAAGGACATGCACGTCATCGACGGCTATTGGGCCGGCAGCGAGCCGTACATCCTGGTCGACAAGCGCGGGCCCGAGGTCGAGGCGATGATCGATCGGATCGAGGCGGCGATCGCGAGCTACCCCTATCCCCACGAATATCGGACTTGGCCGGGGCCGAACTCGAACACCTTCATCGCCCACATCGGCCGGCAGGTGCCCGAGCTCGGCCTGGAGATGCCGCCAACCGCGGTCGGCAAGGACTACCTCGACAACGGCAGCGTGTTCGGCCGGACCCCGAGTGGCAGCGGCTATCAGCTGTCTCTGCTCGGGCTGCTCGGCCTGGCAGTCGGCCGCGATGAAGGCCTGGAGGTCAACGTGCTCGGCTTGATCTTCGGCATCGACCCGCTCGGTCTCGCCCTCAAGCTGCCCTTGATCGGCCGGCTCGGGTTACCTCCGGCGAGCCAGGCGGCCGCAAGTCGAGCATCGACCGCCCAGTCCGGTTGACGAGCAGTCGGCGCGCGTTCCTGCGGAGGCCGAGGGCCGGCGGCTTTCCGCGACCGTGCGAAGGCTCATGGAGGCCAGGACGATGCCCAAGCAGCCACCTTTCCGTGCCGACCACGTTGGTAGCCTGCTGAGGCCCCAGAAGCTGCTGGAGGCGCGCGTGCGCCGCGCCCGCGGCGAAGCGAGCGCGGAGGAGCTGCGCGCGGTCGAGGATGACTGCATCCGCGCGGCAGTTCGCAAACAGGAGGAGATCGGGCTTCAGGGCATAACCGACGGCGAGTTTCGCCGGACCTTCTTTCACGTCGACTTCCTCGAGCGTCTGGAGGGCGTGACGGTCAGCGAAAGCGGCTTCAAGGCGAGCTTCCGGCGCGACGACGGCACCGAGGTCGGCTTCCGACCGCCGACCATGCGGGTGACCGGCAAGCTCCGGCACACCTCCGCGATCCAGGGGCGCGATTTCGACTTCCTGAAGAGCAGCACAAGGCGTACGCCCAAGGTCTGCATTCCCTCCCCTTCGATGCTGCATTTCCGGGGCGGCCGGCAGGCGATCAGTGAGGAGATCTATCCGGACCTCGAGGACTTCTACGCCGATCTCGCCAGCGCCTATCGCGCCGAGATCGCCGGCCTTGTGGCGCGCGGCTGTCGCTACCTCCAGCTCGACGACACGAACCTCGCTTACCTTTGCGACGAGGAGATCCGGGCCTCGACACGCGCCCGCGGCGACGATCCGGACGAGCTGCCGCGGACCTACTGCCGGCTGATCGCCGATGCCGTACGGGATCGGCCCGCGGACATGGCGGTCTGCATCCATCTCTGCCGCGGCAATTTCCGGAGCGCCTGGGTGGCGCAGGGCGGCTACGAGCCGGTCGCCGACATTCTCTTCAACGAGCTGCCGATCGATGGCTTCTTCCTCGAGTACGACGACGCGCGCTCGGGTGACTTCGCGCCGCTGCGCTTCGTGCCCGCGGACAAGACGATCGTGCTCGGGATCATGACCTCGAAGCGGCCGGAGCTGGAGAGCACGGATACGCTCAAGCGGCGTATCGAGGAGGCTGCGCGCTACGTCCCGCTCGAGCAGCTGGCGCTCAGCCCGCAATGTGGCTTCTCCTCGACAGTGCACGGCAACGAGCTCAGCGAGGACGACCAGTGGCGCAAGCTTGCCCGCGTCGTCGAGGTCGCGCACGAGGTCTGGCCCGGATAATCTGATCAGGTTTCGGTGGTATGTGGGCCGCGGCGCAAGTCATCGGCGCGGTCTTCTCGTGGCGACGGGCTCTGCTGCAGATCGTTCCCGAGGGGAGCGAAGTCGGCCTTGATGCTGAGCGAACGTACGAGAAAGGCAACCGGCGGTTCCCACCGCTCGTGGCTGGCAGCCGGGATGCTGCTGGCCCTGGCGCTCGCCACGCTCGCGATCTGGGTCTACGCGCTCGGTGCGCCGATGCCGCTGCCGGGCTTCGAGCTGTCGATGGAGGCGGTCGAGGAGCAGATCCTCGCCTGGGGCATGTGGGGGATCGCCGCCTCGATCTTCCTGATGGTCCTGCACAGCGTCGTGCCCTTCCCGGCCGAGTTCGTCGCGATGGCCAACGGCATGCTGTACGGGCCGGTCTGGGGGACCGTGATCACCTGGACCGGCGCCATGCTCGGCGCGTATCTGGCCTTCGGGCTTGCGCGCTGGCTGGGCCGGCCGTTCGTCCGAGCGGTCGTCGCCGAGCGTCATCATGAGGCGATCGATCGCTGGGCCACGCGCCAGGGCGGCGGCATCCTCCTGTTCAGCCGCTTCGTGCCGGTGATCTCGTTCAACCTGATCAATTATGCCGCCGGCCTGACCGCGATCTCCTGGTGGACCTTCACCTGGGCGACTGGCCTCGGCATCCTGCCGCTCACCATCCTGATGGTGTCGATGGGGCATAGCCTCTGGTCGGGCGACCGGGGCGTCTGGCTCTGGCTGATCGCCGCCGCTCTGGCGGGCTGGCTGCTCTGGTGGGCGCTGATCGTGCGCCGGCAGGACCGGGCGCAGCCGCGCCGCTGACCCGGTGCCGGGCTCATACTACGCGGTGCATGGGCTGTTCGCCGCGCCGATGTCCGGTTGGCCTCGGCCCGGGATCCGATCTATCCTCGCGCGGGGGCTGGAGCCCGAATGCATCGCGCCCCATCCGGGCGGCTCAACGCTGGTGATGCGGTGAAGCGAGATGGCGACGGTCACACTCAAAGGATTGCGCAAAAGCTTCGGCAGCGTGGCCGCCGTGCGCGGCATCGATCTCGAGATCGCCGATCGGGAGTTCGTGGTGCTGGTCGGTGCGTCGGGTTGCGGCAAGAGCACGACGCTCCGTATGATCGCCGGTCTCGAGGAGGTGACCGAGGGCGAGATCTGGATCGGCGACGTCCTGGTCAACGAGATCGAGCCGAAGGACCGCGACGTCGCCATGGTGTTCCAGGACTACGCGCTCTACCCGCACATGTCGGTCTTCCAGAACATGTCGTTCGGCCTCGAGTACCGCGGCTACGGTAAGGCGGAAATCAAGCGACGGGTCGAGGACGCGGCCCGCATCCTCAGCATCGAGGAGCTCTTGGAGCGGCGGCCGAGGCAGCTCTCGGGCGGCCAGCGCCAACGGGTCGCCATGGGCCGGGCCATCGTCCGCAACCCGCACGTGTTCCTGTTCGACGAGCCGCTCTCCAATCTCGACGCGAAGCTGCGCGTTCAGATGCGCACCGAGATCAAGAAGCTGCACCAGCGGGTCGCCACGACCGTGATCTACGTCACGCACGACCAGGTGGAGGCGATGACGCTGGCCGATCGGATCGTCCTCATGCGCGACGGCGACATCGAGCAGATCGGCACCCCCGACGAGATCTACAACGCGCCGGCCAGCACCTATGTCGCGGGCTTCATCGGCTCGCCGACGATGAACCTGGTGCCGGCGGAGATCGGGCGGCACGGTGGCAAGGAGCTGGCGATCCGACTCGACGATCGGGTGGTCTGGCCGCTGCCGCAAGAGCACCGTGAACGCTACGCCGCATGGCGGGAGCGGCCGGTCATCTTCGGTCTCAGGCCCGAGAATTTCCGCGCCGCGGCCATCTCGGGCGACGATGAAGGGGTGCGCCTCGATGCCGTCGCCCAGGTGATCGAGCCGCTGGGCAGCGACACCCTGGTGTTCTTCACCCTGCACGATCACGAGATGGTGGCCCGACTGCCGCCGGATCGCTCCGTTCGCGCGGGCGAGCCGCTGACCCTCTACCCGGATCTCAGCCGGATGCACCTGTTCGACAGAGGCACCGGCCGCACGATCTGACCGATCAGCGCGACCGGCCGGCTCGCCTTGCCCATCCTCCCCGGATCGTGGATAGTGCGACAAGCGGCGGGGAGAGCAGCGTGTCGGGGACCGACACCCATGCCATGCGGTTCGGGCTGGTGGGCTATGGCGCCTTCGGCAGGCTGCACGCGCAATGCATCGATCGGGTGGCGGATGCTACCCTGAGCGCGATCTGCGCCCGGGGTGAGGAGGCCGCCGCGCGAGCCAGGGCCGATTTCCCGGACACGGCCGTCTACGACGACTATCGCGACCTGGTCGCCGACCCGGCCGTCGAAGTGGTCGACGTGGTCACCCCTAACCACACGCACGCCGAGATAGGCACGGCGGCGCTCGAAGCCGGCAAGGATCTCCTGCTCGAGAAGCCGATGGCCAACACGGTCGAAGATTGCGATCGGCTGATTGCGGCGGCAAGGCGCAGCGACCGGCTGATCAGCGTCGGCCACGAGCTTCGCCTCTCGACGCAGTGGGGCACGATCAAGCGGCTGATCGACGAGGGCGCGATCGGCCGGCCTGCCTATGCCAATCTCAGCCTCTTCCGCCATCCCTATCGCCCGGGCGCTGGCGGCTGGCGGCACGACCCGCGCCGGGTCGGCTCCTGGATTCTGGAGGAGCCGGTACACTTCTACGACCTGATCATGTGGTGCTTCGAGGCCTGCGGCGACCCCAAGGCGGTGCGCGCGACAGGCACCTCCGCCGGGCGCGCCGCGGTCAGCGGCCAGACCGGCATGGACGACAATTTCTCCTCGAGCGTCCTCACCTTCCCGAACGGCCGCTACGCGACCATCACGCAGACGCTCGCGGGCTTCGAGCATCACACGTTGCTGGAGATCACCGGCGCTGACGGCGCGTTGCGCAGTTGGTGGTCCGGCGGCGATGCGCGCGCGCTCCAGCCGTCGTTCGAGCTCAAGGTCATGACCGGGGGTGCGCACGAGCCGGAGGTCTTCGAGCTCGCGAGCTCAGGCGAGATCTTTGAGCTGGAGGAGGAGATCCGGCAGACCGTAGTCGCCTTTCGCGAGCGGCGCACGCTGGTCTCCGGCGAGGACGCCCGCAAGCGGATCGCGGTTTGTCTCGCGGCCGAACGCTCGGTCAGGGAGGCGAGAGAGATCGAGCTCGATCTTCGATTCCATCGACCAGGGAGGCGATCATGTCGACGAAATGGGCTGCCGCAGCGATCGGAGTGGTGCTGGCCTCGGGTCTGTTCGGATCGGGCGCCAGGGCGCAGGACAAGAAGCTGACGCTGCTCACCTGGAATTTGCCGATCTACGAGGAGAAATTCCGTGGCTGGATCGCCGATTTCAAGCAGCTGCACCCCGATTTCGACGTCGAATGGCTGGACAAGAAGGGCACCGAGTGGGCGACCTTCTACCAGACCCAGCTGATCGCGGGCACCGCGCCCGACATCATCGACGTCCAGGGCATGCTTTGGGCCGAGTACGCCGCCAATGACGGCCTCGTCGATCTCACGACCTATCTGGCCAAGGAGCCCGAGGTCAAGGATCGCTTCAACCAGGACGGCCTGACCCTCTGGCAGTACGACGGCAAGCAGTACATGCTGCCCTACTATTTCTCGAAGACGTTGATGGTCTACAACAAGAAGCTGTTCAAGGAGGCCGGGCTCGCCGGTCCGCCTGAGAACTTCGATCAGATTCTCGACGATTCTGCCAAGATCGCAGCGATCAGCGAAGGTCGCTCGGGCTTCATCACCCTCAACTTCGACTGGCTGTACTGGCCGCTGTTCGCAATGAACGGGGTCGAGCTCCTGAACCAGGACATGACCAAGGCGGCATTCAATACGCCCGCGATGCTCGACACCCTGGCCAAGCTGGCCAAGGCGACCACCTCCGGAGCCATTAACAACATCTCCTGGACCGGCCGCTGGGTCGAGCCCAACAACGCCTTCGCCACCGGCGACATCGGCATGTACCAGGGCCACGGTGCGGCGCTGTTTTGGATCGCCGGCAAGGCCGAGTGGGTCAATCCGGAAGCCCTCGGCGTGGTCGCCTGGCCGGGCGGCTACGGCGTGCCGAACGCGCATGGCCTCGGCATCTCCGCCTCGACCAAATACCCGGACGAGGCCTTCGACTTCATCAAGATCGCGACCAGCGACAAGTGGCAGAAGGTGATGGCCGACACCTTCACCATCCTGACCCTGAACAAGAAGGTCGACGAGGCGCTGATCGCCGGGCTCGACGATCCGCTCAAGGCCGAGACGCTGCGCCTCTCGCTCGCCAACATGGACAAGGCGGTCGGCAACTGGGTGACGCCCAAGGACGCCGCGCTGAAGGAGGCGTTCTGGCCGGAAATCCAGGCGGCGCTGCTCGGTCAGAAGGACCCGAAGGAGGCGATCGAGACCGCCGAGGCCAAGGTCAACCGGGTCCTTCGCCGGCGTTAGTCGGGTCGACGGAACGGACGGCGCTCGAGCGGCACCGTCGCGGCAACATGGCGACCGAAGCCCTCACCGAAGGCCGCCTCGCGGTGCCGCGGCGTCGGCTGTTCCGGCGCCGGCGGTATCGCGAGGCGGCCTTCGTCTGGGGCCTGCTCCTGCCCGCGCTCGCGATTTTCCTGCTCTACCGGCTGATCCCGCTCGGGTGGAACTTCGTCCTCTCGTTTCAGTTCTGGAAGCCGACCAAGACCGCGGAGTTCGCCGGCCTCTATCACTACGAAGACATGCTATTCTACGACGACGTCTTCTGGCAGGCGCTCAAGAACACCTTCGTCTACATGGCGATGGCGCCGATCTCGATCGCGATCGCGCTGGCCCTGGCGCTCATGGTCAACAGCCGGATCCGTGGCCGCGGCGTCTACCGGACGATCATTTTCCTCTCCTATCCCCTTATGGCGGTCGCGGTCGGCATCATCTGGCGCTGGCTCTATGACGCCAAGGTGGGCTTGTTCAACTACCTGCTGCGCGCGAGCGGGCTGATCGACCAGCCGATCGCCTTTCTCGAGGCCTTCTCGACCGCGATGCCCGCAGTGATCGCCGCCGCGATCTGGCAGATCGTCGGCTTCTTCATGATCATCCTCCTGACCGGCCTGCAGAGCATTCCGCCGCACCTCTACGAGGCCGCAGCGATCGACGGCGCACCCCGCTGGGCGCAGTTCTGGCGCATCACCCTGCCGCTGCTCCGGCCCTCGATCTTCCTCTGCTTCGTGATCGGAATCATCGCCTCCTTCACGAGCTTCGATCTGATCTACGTCATGACCAATGGCGGCCCCGGCCACGCCACCGAGCTCCTGATCACTTACATCTACAAGACGGCATTCAAGCTCACCCAGTTCGACTACGCGGGCGCACTGACCGTGGTCATGTTCCTGCTGTTCGTCGGCATTGCGCTGATCGGCAATGTCCTCGCCGGCGGCGCGGCCGGCAAGGTCGACATCACCGAGTAGCGCCATGCACCGCTATCCACGCTGGCCGATCCATGCCGGGCTGATCTTGGTTTGCTTCGTTATGCTCGTGCCGTTCTACTGGGTGCTGAAGACCAGCCTGACCGGCGAGAACATCTTCGCCTATCCGCCATCGATCCTGCCCCAGGGCATCCAGCCGTTTTTCTACGTCGACGCCTGGTACGCCATTCCGTTCGCGCACTTCTTCCTCAACAGCGTGGTCGTCGCGACGATGGTGATCGTCGCCAACCTGTTCATCAACGCCGCCGCCGGCTACGCGCTCACCAGGGATTTCTGGGGCAAGCGGGCCGTTCTTCTGGTCCTCCTGTCCTGCATGATGATCCCGTTCCATGCGACGATCATTCCGGCCTATCTGATCACCGCGGACCTCGGGCTCCTGAACAGCTATCTCGGCCTCGCCCTGCCCGCCTTCTCGCACATCATCTGCATCTTCATCTTCAAGGCCAATTTCGACGCCATTCCGCCGTCCTTGATCCAGGCGGCCAAGATCGACGGCGTACCGGAGTGGAAGATCCTGCTCCGGGTCATGCTGCCGCTCGCCAAGCCCGCAATCGCGACCAACGTCATCCTGTCGTTCATCTGGTCGTGGAACGACTTCCTCTGGCCGCTGATCATCATCCGAGACCAGCAGATGCAGACCATGCCGCTCGGGCTCTCGACCTTCCTCTCCTACTTCGAGGATACGACCGGCGCGCTCTACGCGTTCTGCGTCATGGTCCTGGTCCCTGGGCTGCTGGTCTTCCTCCTGGCGCAGAACCAGTTCATCCAGGGCCTGACCTCGGGCGCCCGCAAAGGCTGAGGCGATGGCCTGGCGGCCCTGGCTGCTCAACCGGGTGACGGTCACCTTCGGCCTGATCGCGATCCTGGTGATCGGCTGGAACCTCTACGTCCTGGCCCATGACGATGGCATCCTGACCGGGGTGGTCGTAGGCCCGGACGGTCGGCCGGTCGCAGGCGCGGAGGTGGTTCTCTCCGAGCGCACCCTCGTCAGCCTCGAGCCGATAGCCAAGACCCTGACCGGGGCCGATGGCAGCTTTCGCTTCGAGAAGCACGATCGCCATCGCCTGGTGCTGACGGCGAGCAAGGAGGGCGTCGGTGAGAGCGGGCGGCTCGAGGTGCGGCTCCATTTCCGCAACCAGAACCGGCAGCTGGACGAGCCACTCCGGCTCGTGCGCTGAACGCTCTTTGTCTCCCGACGTTCCCTGCGGTGGATGCGAAGGCGGGTGCGGCTACCGGGCGCCCGGTCAAGGATCGCGCGAGAGGCCGCGCTCGTCGAGCGCCTTCAGGTAGTCGGCCCAGAGGCGCTCGCGGTTCTTGCCCAGGTGGTAGAGATAGCGCCAGGAGTACATGCCGGTCGAATGCAGATCGTCGAACAGGATGCGCACGGCGTAGTTGCCGACCGGCTCGAGCTCCATGATACCGACGTGGCGCCGGCCGGCGACGATCGTCTTCTGGCTGGGCCCGTGCCCCTGGACCTCGGCCGAGGGGCTCTCGACCCGCAAGAGCTCAGCCGGCAAATCGAAGCGCTCGCCGTTGTCGAAGGTGACCGTGAGCCGCTTCTCTGCCCGATTGACCCGGAGCTCGGTCGGCCAGGGGTGTGCTTCCCCAGCGTGCAACGGAGCGCTCATCGCCCCGAGCCGCCTCGGTCGTCGCGGGCACGGACCGCGTCCGGGATCGCGTCTTCCTCGTCGATCGGCCGGGCCTCGTCGACCAGCATGATCGGGATGCCGTCGCGGATCGGGTAGGCGAGCCCCGCCTGCTCGCTGATCAGCTCCTGGCGCTCGCGGTCGTAACGCAGCGGCCCCTTGGTCAGCGGGCAGACCAGGAGGTCGAGCAGCTTGGAATCGATCGTGCCCGCGGGGGAAGTGCGCTCCACCATGGCGGCCTTCAGTGCCAGGGCCCGGCGGCCTGATCGCGCGCCCCGAGCGCGCCCATCTGCAAGAGCGCGATCAGGACTTTGGCGCGCTGCTCCGGATCGGCCGCTTCCAGGAGCGCCTGTTTCTCGCACGGTTCGAACGGACAGATCATCGCGAGCGAGGTGATCAGACCGGTGAGCGGCGCTGCTTCGATCTGGCCCCAGTCGGCACTGATCTCATAGACGTCGAAATAGCCACGCAGCGCACCGACCAGGGTCGGGCGGAGGCTGTCCGAGGGCGACGGCGGCTCGACGTCGCTCTGCCAGCGATCGAAACTCGCGATCACCTGCCGATAGGGCGTCTCGACCTGGAGTTCCTTGACCACGTCGTAGCGGCAGACGCCGGTGAGTGTGATCAGATAGCGACCGTCCTCGGTCTCGCTGAAGCTGGTGATGCGCCCGGCGCACCCGATCGGGTAGACGTTCGGGCACGCCTTCGTACCGCCGCCCTTCGGTTGGACCATGCCGATCACGCGATCGGTACGCATGGCATCGCGGGTCATCTGCAGATAGCGGGGCTCGAAGATGTTCAGAGGCAGATTGCCGGCGGGCAGCAGAATTGCGCCCGGCAAGGGGAAGATCGGAAAGCGGGTGGGAAGCGCCCCGCTCAGACCCGGCTCGCCGGGCGTCGCCATGGTGCCTCGCTCGCGCTCATACGTTCCCGCCCCGCTCTCAGGCAAACAGCACCGCTGACAGCTTGCGCCGGCCGGCAACGGTCGCCGGGTGCTTCGGGCCGAGCGCCTCGAAGAACTTGACCAGCTGCCTGCGCGCCGCCTGATCCTGCCAATCGCGATTCTTACGCACGATCGCGAGGAGATGGTCCATGGCGGTGTCGATCTGGCCCCGCAGAAACAAGGCGGTCGCCAGATCGAGGCGCGCCTCGTGGTCGTCCTCGTTGGCCAGGAGCCTTGCGCTGAGCGCGCTCGGATCGGGCAGCGTGCCCGCCTCCTCCGCCAGGGCGAGCGCGGCGCGCGCGCTGCCGATTTCGACGTGCCCGGCATGCTCCTTCGGCACCCGCTCGAGCACCTCGCGCGCCTGGCGAAGCTTGCCCCGCGCGATGTGGCAGCGGGCGAGCCCGGCGAGCGCTTCCGGATTGGTCGGCTCGCCCTGGAGAATGCGCTCGTAAATCTGCGCGGCGCGATCGAGCTGCCCGGTCTCGGTCATCTGCCTGGCCTGCTCGATCGCAACCTCCTCGGGCGCCGGGCCGAGCGGCCCCGCGAGGCGCTCGACGAAGGTCTTGATCTGGCTCTCCGGCAAGGCCCCGGCGAAGCCGTCGATCGGCTGGCCGTGGCTGAACGCGTAGACCATCGGAATCGACTGGATGCGCAGCTGCTGGGCGAGCTCAGGGTTCTCGTCGATGTTGATCTTGACCAGACGGACCTTGCCGCCGGCATTCCTGATCACCCGCTCCAGAATCGGCCCGAGTTGCTTGCAGGGACCGCACCACGGCGCCCAGAAATCGACCACGACCGGCTGGTTCTGCGACGCCTGGATGACGTCCTGGATGAAGCTGCGGGTGTCGCTGTCCTTGACCACCTCGCCGTCGGCGCGCGGCGGGGCGCTGCTTCCTCTCAGTCCCGACAATAAGGCCATGCGGTCCCCTTCGCGCTACGTAATCTGTTGGTCATGGCGCTCGCACTAACATGGCGAAAGGCAGTGCTCCGATCAAGGGGAGCCCCGGCGGCGACGCGCTTGGCGGCAGCCGGCGCAAGACGGCCCGGCTCTTGCCATCGGCGGTCAATTCCCCTATGTAGCGCGGGTCAAAATCGATCGGCGTGATCCGGCGCGGGCGGGCGTAGCTCAGGGGTAGAGCGCAACCTTGCCAAGGTTGAAGTCGAGGGTTCGAATCCCTTCGCCCGCTCCAGTCATCTCCTTCTCGCGGTAGTCTCCGTCAACCCGACGAATTCCCGGGCCGTCGGCCCAGATAGGTGGGCAGGACCACTTCGGCCGGGGTCGGCTCGATGCCGAGGTCGGCGAAGGTCGCCGCGCGGTCACCGACCACATTGTCGCGTTTCATCAGGGTGATCTGATCGCGGGATACCGGAGGAATTCGGTAGCAACGCCAGCAGGCCTGCGAGCAGCTCCCAGGCCAGGTAAGGCAGAGGCATCAGCCAGCGCCTGCGCGCGCTCTGCTCGAGCATCAGCTGCAAGAGCTGCCTGTAGGTGTAGATCTTCGGCCCGCCGAGCTCGTAGAGCCTGCCTGCCGACGCGGGCATGGCCAGCGCCCTGGCCACGGCCTCGGCGACGTCGCCGACATAGACCGGCTGCAACCGAACGGCGCCGCTGCCGAACAGCGGCAGCACGGGCAGGACGCGTGCCAGCTCTGCGAGCGTATTGAAGAAGGCATCCTCCGGCCCGAACATGACGCTCGGGCGAAGGATCGTGACGTCGGGAAAGGCTTCCCGTACCAGGTGTTCGCCGACCGCGCGCGCCCGAACGTAGGGCGATTCGGACGCCGGGTCGGCGCCGATGCCCGAAATGTGGACGAGCCGGCGGACGCGCGCCGCGACCGCGGCCTGCGCGACCTGCCGCGCGCCCTGGCCGTGGATCGCCTCGAAGCTTGCCTTGCCGCGCTCGACGTAGTGGCCCGACCGTGTTGACCACGGCATCGGCCCCGGTGACCGCAGGGGCGACTGACGCCCTGTCCCAGACGTCGGCGCGGAGCGCGCTGATCTGCCCGGCTTTGCCGCTCTCGGTCAGGAACGACGCGCGCTCGGGGTGGCGCACCGCGATGCGCACTTCGGCGCCGCCCTCGGCCAGCCGGCGGACGATCTGCCGGCCGAGGAATCCCGTGCCTCCGAACACCGTGACGCGACCGTACGCCATGTCCGTTCTGCCCCGCAGAAGACGGCGAGGCTATCACGAAAGCGCCGGGGAGCAGCCCTTCGTCATGCCGGAGAGAGCGCGGCCTGATCCGCGAGGTCGGCGTTCGGCGTGCTGACTGCCTGGGGCAGCGTGCTCAGCCACTGCTCGAACTTGTCCGCGCTCATGGGCGGCCCGATGAAGTAGCCCTGGACCTGCAAGCAGCCCAGCTCGCTCAGCGCCTCGAGAGTTTGCTGGTCCTCCACGCCTTCGGCCACGACCCGCAGTCCCAGGCTGTCGCCCAGCGAGAGCGCCGAACGTACGACCACCGCAGCATCGGGGTCGCTGGCCATCGCCGCCACGAAGGAGCGATCGATCTTGAGCTCGGCGATCGGTAACTTCTGTAACAAAGACAATGATAATGAGCCGGTTCCGAAATCGTCGAGGGAAAGTTGAAATCCGATCGTCTTCATGGCCTTGAGCGTCTGTGATATGCCAGTCGGGTCGGTCCCGATAGAGTTTTCGGTGATCTCGAACAGGAGCCGATCGGCCCGGCCATGGGAGGTTTTCAGCGCTTGATTGAGGATGGCAGGAAATTGCGGGTTTCTCAGAGGGTCCACCGACAGATTGATTGCAACCGAAAGCTCGATGCCCCGGTCTCGCCACGCCTGCTGCTGAGCAATCGCGAGGCTGATCACCCGCAAGGTC
This sequence comes from uncultured Alphaproteobacteria bacterium, assembly GCA_963815435.1. Taxonomy (GTDB): domain Bacteria; phylum Pseudomonadota; class Alphaproteobacteria; order Geminicoccales; family Geminicoccaceae; genus DATAOG01. Next base: position 183,737 of record CAWFGZ010000041.1, on the reverse strand, counting down.
ATCGGCAGGATCAGACCGTGCTGCTCCGCGAGATGGACGAAACGGTCCGCCGGTACCGCGCCTCGTGTGGGATGCCGCCAACGTGCCAAGGCTTCGACGCCGGCGGGTCGTCCGGTCTGCAAGTCGAGCTTGGGCAGGAACTCGAGGAACAGCTGATTATCCTCGATCGCTTCGCGTAGCTCATCGAGCAGAAGAAGCTCTTCCGAGAGCTGCAGCTCTCCCGTCTCAGGAGGGATGGCCACCGCCCGCTGCGTCTGGCGGGCCGCCAGCATGGCGACCTCGGCCCGCTGCAGGAGGTCGTGCGTCGTGCGACCATCGAGAGGGTGGGTGGCGACCCCGATATGGACCTCGAGCCCGACCTGCAGCTGTTCGATCTCAAACGGGCGATTGAGCTCCTGGGCGATCCATGCGGCCTTCTGGCTCGCCAGATCGGCATCGGTTGGGCCGGGCAACAGCAGGGCGAGCTCGGCGCTGCCGAGACGCGCCAACGTATCGGAGCGGCGCAGGCACTCCGTGAGTTGGGCGACCAGTTGCATGAGAAGCTGATCGGCAAAGCCACCGCCCAAAGTCTCCCGGATCATGTGGAACAGTTTCAGGTGGATGAGAAGAACGGCCAGAGGCTGGCCGGCACGCTCGGCGGCGAGAATGGCCTGGTCGATGCGGTCGGCATACAGGACACGCTCCGGCAGGCCGGTCATCTCGTCGCGGAGCGGCAGCGCCTGCCGCGTCGCGATCAGCCCGGTGATGTCCTGGAGAACGGCGATGCGCACCCGATCATCTTTGAGTTCCATGGTGCTGAGCGCGGCGCCCAGATCGAAGCATTGACCATTCTTGCGCCGGGCGCTCAGCCCGCAGCTGGTGCCCTTGGAACGCACCGGGAGCCGGAGGAGATCGCGCTCCGGGCCGGCGAGCAGCTTCCTGAACGGCATGCCTCCGAGCTCGAGCACCGAATAGCCGAACATTTCCTCGGCGGCCCGGTTGCAGGATCTGATGATGCCCTCGCCATCGAAGGTCAAGATTGCGGCGCAGCTGTTCGCGGCCAGCCTCGGCATCAGGAGATCGCCTTGGCCGGCTCCATGGCCCATGCCGTGACTGGCCTCACCGGACATCGCGGAGCGGCCGAGCAGTCCGAAAAGATAGGCGACAAGGCCGGCCAGGAGCAGCGGACCCGGCGGAATGACCGGGCCGATCGATGCGCTGAGCGCAGTGGCGCTCCAGGCCAGCAATACAGCGGTCAAGAGCGAGAGGCCGGCCCACCACGACAGACGACAGAAGATCAGCCCGAGCGCGATGGTGATCAATGAGGCCGCGACCGCGCGGCCCTGAGTTGTCAGAACCAGGACGTCCGCAGGCCTGGCCTTGGTCTCGGGCAGCCGCGGCGCAACCAGCTGAACTGCTCCCGCGAGGAGGGGACGCAAGGTCGGCGCGAGCTGCGCCACACCCTTGCCATCGCTGGCGAGGCCGACCAAAACGGCAACTAGCAACAAAAAACAGACGCGACGCATGGTGCCCGTTCCGGGCTCGGTCAAAAGGGCCCCCCTGCTGGATTAGCCAAGAGACCTTAAGCGAGCCTGAAGCTGACGTTTGGCGCCTTGGTCGCGATCCCGCTCAGAGGTCCTTGCACAGCCGGAGCGCGTCGTAGATCGCGGCGTGGATGTTGCGGCTCGATACGGCATCGCCGACCCGGAACAGCTGGAAGCGGCCGTCCGGGTTGTTGACCACCGGCTGCGGCCGCCCGGCAATCAGCGCCTGATAGTCGACCTCGCCGCGGTTCGAGGACGACGCCTTGAGCGCGAAATACAGCTCGTCGAGCGGCAGGGTGCCGTGCTCGACCACGACCTGGTCGACCAGGCGCTCTTCGGTGCGTTCGCTGTAGTCGCTGCCGAGCAGAGCGACCAGCCGGTTGCCTGCGCGGCGCACGCTCAGCAGGCGCGTGTTGATTGTGAGCCTGACGCCGTGCTCCTGAAAGCAGCGAGCGTAGGCGACGTGGTTGATCCCGCCGATCTCGGGCGCGAAGAACCGCTCGGGCGAGACGATCTCCAGCTTCGAGTTGGCCTCGGCCAGATATTCCGCCGCCTGCAACCCGGGGTGGGCGCCGTTGTCGTCGTAGAGCAGCACCTCGTGACCGGGCCTGACATCCCCGCTCAGAACGTCCCAGCTGGAGACGGCGAGCTCCTCGCCCTCCCCGAGCACTGCGGTGTCGGGCAGGCCGCCGGTCGCGATGATGACGACGTCCGGCGTCTCGCCCAGCACGTCGTCGGCCTCGGCCAGCTGGTTGCAGCGCAGCTCGACGCCGAGCTTGGCGCACTGGGCGGCGCGCCACTCGACGATGCCGATCAGCTCGGCGCGCCGGCGCGTGCGTGCCGCGAGGCGGATCTGCCCGCCCGGCTGGTCGGCCGCCTCGAACAGCACCACCTCATGGCCGCGTCCGGCTGCGACCCGCGCCGCCTCGAGACCCGCCGGACCGGCGCCGACGACGACCACCTTGCGGCGCGGCCCCTCGCTCTGGGCGACCTCGTGCGGCATGGTTGCCTCGCGGCCGGTCGCCGGGTTGTGGATGCAAAGCGCCTCGCCGCCCTCGTAGATCCGGTCGAGGCAGTAGGTGGCGCCGACGCAGGGCCGGATCTCGTGCTCGAGGCCGGCCGCGACCTTCCGCGCGATGTGCGGATCGGCGATGTGGGCGCGGGTCATGCCGACCATGTCGAGCTTGCCCGAGGCGATCGCGTGGCGGGCCGTGGCGACGTCGTTGATGCGCGCCGCGTGGAACACCGGGACGCCGAGCGCGGCGCGCACCTCGCCGGCGAAGTCGAGATGCGGCGCCGCGGGCGTGCCGTGAATCGGAATCACCCTGGACAGCGCCGCATCGGTGTCGATGTGGCCGCGGATGACGTTGAGAAAGTCGACCTGGCCGCGCGTCGACCAGGCGGCGCGCGATCTCGAGCCCCTCGTCGCGCGCGAGGCCTTTGTCCCAGGCTTCGTCGACGACCATGCGGATGCCGACGATGAACTCCTGGCCGACCGCGGCGCGGATCGCGTCGAGCACCTCGAAGGTGAAGCGCAGCCGGTTGTCGAGGCTGCCGCCATACTGATCGGTGCGCCGGTTGGTGGCGGGCGACCAGAAGCCGTCGAGCAGATGGCCGTAGGCCTCGATCTCGATGCCGTCGAGGCCGGCCGCCTGCATGCGCGTCGCGGCCGCGGCATAAGCCTTGATCGATTCGGGCGAGGTCCCAATCCTCGGCTTCCTTGGGAAAGGCGCGATGCGCCGGCTCGCGAATCGGCGAGGGCGCCAGCACCGGCAGCCAGTCGCCGTGGTTCCAGTTGGTCCGCCGGCCGAGGTGGGTGATCTGGATCATCACCGCGGCGCCGTGCTCGTGACACTCGTCGGCGAGCCGCCTCAGCCAGGGGACGATCTCGTCTTTGTAAGCGTAGAGGTTGCCGAAGGCCGCCGGGGAGTCCTCGCGCGACGATCGCCGAGCCCGCGGTCATGGTCAGCGCGATCCCGCCCTTGGCCTTCTCCACGTGGTAGAGCCGGTAGCGGTCCTTCGGCATGCCGTCCTCGGAATAGGCCGGCTCGTGCGCCGTCGACATGATCCGATTGCGCAGCGTCAGGTGCTTGAGCTGGAACGGCTGAAGAAGGGGATCTTTAGCGGCCATGAGAGAGTCAGTGCAGGGGCAACCGGCGAAAGCGGCCGGGCGCCGCCGGATCGTGGAAGTGGTCGAGCGGGCCGTGGTCGACGAAATGGCGATGCAGGAAGTCGAGCGAGCTGCGATCCAGCGTCACCCCGAGGCCCGGCCCCTCGGGCACTGGCACGACGTTGTTGGTCTGGCGGAATGGGCCGCCCTCGACCACGTCGGCGATCTGCCAGCGAAACAGCGACTGGCTCGGCTCGTGGATCCACTGAGTGGCCGCGGTGACGTGCAGATAGGCGGCGGTGCAGACGCCGGCATCGCCTGAGTAGCACCAGAAGCCCACGCCCATCGCCTCGCAGGCGCCGATGAAGCGGATCGCCCGGTTGATGCCGCCGAGCACGGCGAAGTTGGTGACGATCGTGTCTGGCACGCCGAGCGCCACCGCGCGCCGGAGGTTGGGCAGGTGCGAGCTGAACGGGATTGCGGAGTGCTTTCTGAGCTGCGCCATCTCCTCGAAGGTCGCGACCGGATCTTCGTAATTTCGGATGTCATAAGGCTCGATCGCGCGCAGCACTTGGCGCGCGCTGGCGAGCGACCACTGCATGTTGGAATTGAGCCGGAGCATCGCCTCCGGCCCCAGAGCCTCGCGCAGCAGCCGCACGGTCCGGATCTCGAGCAGCGGGTCGCCCAGGATCAGCTTGCCCTCGAAAAAGGTCGAGCCGTGCTCGGCGCGCATGCGCAGGCAATAGTCGACCACCGCCTCGGGCGTCATCTCGCCCCCTGCGCCGTCCCGTTCCGGCCGGAAGGCGAAATACTCCGTGAATGGGATCTGCTTGCGCACGGCGCCGCCCAGGAGCTTGTAGAGCGGCTGCTCCCAGACCTTGCCGCGAATGTCCCAGAGCGCGATCTCGATCGCGCCGAACGCCTTGACCACCGAGGAGTCGTCGGTGTTCTGCACGATCTGCCAGGGCGGCACGCACAAGCTCTCGCAGGCGGCGATGTCGATCGGGTCCCGCCCGATCAGCCGCTCGCCCATCGCCTCGATGGTAGGGAGCACGTCGACCGAGGGCGCCTCGCCGAGGCCGACCACGCCTTCGTCCGTCTCAACCTCGACGATGGTCTTGGAGGTGCCGGGATAGAGGCCCCCGGTCCACCACATGGGCGCATCGTGGGGCATGTTGATCGGCGTCGCCCTGAGGCCGGTGATCTTCATGGCATCCCCCATCCCCAACCATGGCAGATCTCACGAGGGGGTGACGCCGGTCAAGCGGCTTCGGGATCGGCGACGCCCCGGCGATCCATGGCTGGACGGCTGATTGCGGGCCCCGGCGAGCGGTCTATCTTTGCAGAGTAGCGACGCCCGTTCGGTTTGTCCCTTGCCATGCTTGCATCACAGGTCGTGAATCATCCTCAGCTTGCGCCGCTCGATGCGGCCGCGCAGCGGCGTCACAAACTGAGAAACCTCCTTCAGTCGATGCTGCTGCTGGGCGGCATGGTCGGGATTCTGGCGCTCTGCGGCTGGGTCCTGTTCGGCCCGGACGGGGTCGTCGGCCTGGGCCTCGGCGCGGCGCTGGCCCTCGCGTTCAGCCCCAGGATTTCGCCCGGCATGGTGCTCCGGCTGTATCGGGCGCGCGAACTCGCGCCGCAGGATCTGCCCGAGGTGTTTCGCGTGCTCGCGCAGCTCACCGAGCGGGCCGGGCTGGAGCAGCGCCCACGCATCTATTACGTACCGAGCGCGATGCTGAACGCGTTCGCGGTCGGCGGGCCCGACGATGCCGTGATCGCGGTCACCGACGGCATGTTGCGGACCCTCAGCAAGCGCGAGCTGGCCGGTGTGCTGGCGCACGAGATCAGCCACATTCGCAACAACGACCTCTGGCTGATGAGCTTGGCCGACCTCACCGGTCGCCTGACCCGGACGATGACCCTGTTGGGCCTGATCCTCCTGTTCGTCGGTCTGCCGCTCTGGCTGAGCGGTGCGGCCAGCCTGCCCTGGCTGCTGATTGCGTTGCTGGTGTTCGCGCCGCAGCTGACCGTGCTGCTGCAGCTGGCCTTGTCGCGGGCGCGCGAGTTCGAAGCCGACCTGGACGCCGCAGGCCTGACCGGCGATCCGGCCGGTCTCGCTTCGGCGCTCGCTAAGCTCGAGCGCCATCAGCGGGGGATCTGGGAGCGGATCCTGATGCCCGGCTACCGGCTACCCGAGCCCTCGCTGCTGCGTAGCCATCCGCCGACCGAGCAGCGCATCGCCCGGCTCGAGGCGCTGTACGACAGGCCCGCCGAGTTCGGCCCGCCGGGCTACGCTTCCGACCTGGTCGAGCCCGGCCCGCCCAAGTGCCGCTGGCAGCCGATCACTCGGGCGCCTCGGGCACGCTTGGGCGGCTACTGGTACTAGGCGAGCCGCTTTGCCGTGCGCGCTGGCGCGCGGCATCGCCACGACCAACCGACGACGAGCGACCGGCGCTCCCCCGGGCACCGGCCGAATCGCGACCGCGGCGGCGAAATTCGGTATAGCCCACGCGGTTTATTGTGATATCTCGAACGTCAGTAGCAACGACTGCCAACGACATCGCAGAGAAAATCGTCGACGAAGCCGTCGTTCGGAGGAGACGTCAGGGAGGTCGGTACATGCAAGCCTCCAGCACCGAGGAGGCGTGGGTCGATCCCACATGGACTCGGCTGGAAGACCAGATTGCTTGGTACGAACGCCGGGGTGTCGAGGCCCAGCGCGCGTACAAGCGCCTCAAGGTCGTTCAGGTCGTTCTCGCCGCCTTGATCCCCTTTCTGGCCGGTTTCCAGGACAATCTGGCCGCCATGCTCGACCCCCACTGGGCCCTGCTGCCGGCGGTCGTGATCGCGCTGGTCGGCGTTGCGGTGGTCGTTCTCGAGGGGTTGCAGCACCTGAACCAGTACCATGAGAACTGGCTGAGCTACCGCTCGACCGCCGAGGCTCTGAAGCACGAGAAGTACCTGTTCCTGGCCGATGCCGGCCCCTACGGCGATACAGAGGACAAACGGGCTCATCTCGCCGAGCGGATCGAAGAGCTGATCGGCAAGGAGCACGCGCAGTGGGTCTCGGTGCGCGCCCGCAACTCGCGGGATCGGCGGTCCGAATGATTGGCGTCGGGACGCCGCGTCGGCCGGTGCCAACCCTGGTGCCAGCGCGCAGGCGATCCTTCGCCTCGCCTCAGATCCGGTTCAGGGGGATCTTGATGTAGGACACCCCGTTGTCCTCGGGCGGCGGCATCTCGCCCGCCCGCATGTTGATCTGGATCGAGGGAATCAGCAGCTTGGGCACTTTCAGCGTCTTGTCGCGCTCGGTGCGGATCTTGACGAACTCGGCCTCGGCCTTGCCCTCGTGGACGTGGATGTTCCTGGCGCGCTGCTCCGCGACGGTGGTCTGCCAGGCAATCGGCCGTCCCCCGGGCCCGTAGTCGTGGCAGACGAACAGCCGGGTGTCGGGCGGCAGCGCCAGTATCTTCTCGATCGAGTGATAGAGTGTGCCAGCGTCGCCGCCGGGAAAATCGGCGCGCGCGGTGCCGCCGTCGGGCATGAACAACGTGTCGCCGACGAACGCCGCATCGTCGATCACGTAGGTCACGCAGGCGGGCGTGTGCCCCGGGGTATAGAGAACATGGGCATCCAGCGCGCCGATACTGAAGTGCTCGCCCTCCTTGAACAGGTGATCGAACTGCGAGCCATCGGTGTTGAAGGTCTTCTCGACGTTGAACAGATCCTTGAACAGCTTCTGGACGTCGGTGATGTGCTCGCCGATGCCGATCCGGCCACCCAGCTGCTGCTTCAGATAGGGAGCGGCGGAGAGATGGTCGGCATGGGCGTGGGTCTCGAGGATCCAGTCGACGACGAGGCCTCGCTCGCGGACGAAGGCGACCACCCGATCGGCGAACTCGGTCCGCGTCCGCCCCGCCGCCTCGTCGAAATCGAGCGCCGCGTCGATGATCGCCACGTGCCGGCCCTCCGGTTCGCGCACCACGTGGCAGACCGTGTTGGAATCCTCATGGAATAACGACGTAACGTCTGGCTTCATGCTGCTTCTCCCCGCGCCAGCCGCGCGACCCGTAGCCCGCTTGACAACATATTCATCAGTGCTTAATTAGCAATCTACGATATAGCCATTGGGAGGCTCCTCATGCCCGCGGCGCTTCGTGACGTCGATCCGGCTACGCTCAAGGACTGGCTGGACCATGATCGCGCGATCCTAGTCGATGTACGCGAGGCCGACGAGTACGCCCGCGAGCATGTGCCGGGCGCGCGTCTGCATGCCCTCTCGCGCTTCGACCCGGGGCGCCTGCCGCGGGACCCCGGCAAAATCATGGTGCTGATGTGCAACAGCGGCAACCGCTCGCGTCAGGCTGCCGGCGGGCTGGTGGCGTACCACGAGGAGCTGGCCCATCTCGCCGGCGGCATCCAGGCTTGGAAGCGGGCCGGCCTGCGGGTCGAGGCCAATCCCGCGGCGCCGCTGCCAATCATGCGTCAGGTTCAGATCGCAGCCGGCTCCCTGGTCCTGCTCGGCCTGCTCCTGGCAGCCCTGCTGTCGCCCTGGTTCGCGCTGCTCAGCGCCTTCGTCGGCGCCGGTCTGATCGTCGCGGGGGTCACCGGCTTCTGCGGCATGGCAGAGCTCCTTCAGCGCCTGCCCTATAACCGTCGCGCACTCACTCCAGCGCGCACGGGCGCCGGCTGACGAGCAAGCTGAGAGTGAGGCGCGCCTGAGAGGCTCTCGAGCCCTCCCGGCGGCCGCGACCTAGTCGATCGGATGAACTTGGGTGCGGGCGAGGCGGCGCTCCGCGGTCGCCAGAGCGCGCTGTTCGGCTTCCTCGCGGGTGCCGCCCTCGGCGCGCGCCAGGCGGGCGCCGGGGCTGACGTTGTCGACCTCGCAGATGAACCGCTCGCCGAGCTTGTAAGAGACGATGCCGACCGGCCAGCCGGCCAGCTCGTCGCGCCGGCGCTGATAGTCCTCGGTGCGCATCTCGCCCTCTCGCCCTCTTCCCTGCGCCCGGCTCAGGAACCGCGCTCGACCGGGGCGCCGACCAGATTGCCCCATTCGGTCCAGGAGCCGTCGTAGTTCTTCACGTCCGGATAGCCCAGCAGGTACTTCAGCACGAACCAGGAATGGCTCGAGCGCTCGCCGATCCGGCAGTAGGCGATGATCGGCCGGTCGCCGTTGATCCCCCCGGCGGCGTACAGTGCCTTGAGCTGGCCGTAGGGCTTGAAGGTGCCGTCATCGTTGCACACCTGGCCCCAGGGGATGTTGGCGGCGCCCGGAATGTGACCGCCGCGCTGGCAGGTCTCGGGCAGCCCGGGCGGCGCCAGAATCTTGCCGGTGAACTCGTCCGGGCTGCGGACGTCGACGAACGCCTCGGCATGGGTCCTCGACGCCTTCATGGCCTCGGACAGGAAGGCGCGGAGTGACAGATCGGGGCCCGACGCGCGGTAGCTCGCGGCCGTGAACTTCGGCGCGTCGGTCGTCAGCTCGCGACCCTCCTCGAGCCACTTCCTGCGCCCGCCGTTCATCAGTCGCACGTCCTTATGGCCGTACAGCTTCATCTGCCAGAGCGCCCAGGCGGCGAACCAGTTGTTGTTGTCGCCGTAGAGGATCACGGTGGTGCCGTTACCGATTCCGGATCCGGCCATCAGCTTCTCGAACTGATCCTTGGGAAGGATGTCGCGGCGGACGGTATCGCAAAGCTGCGTGGTCCAGTCCCAGCCGACCGCGCCGAGGATGTGACCCTGTTCGTAGGCCACCGTGTCGACGTCGACCTCGGCGATCCGGACACCCCGGTCGTTCTTGTGCTGCTCGACCCAGACGGTATCGACCAGGGTCTCGGGATGCGCATAGCCGGTCATGAATCGTCCCCAACAGCCCGGCCGCTTCGGGCGGTTCCTCCCCGTTCTCGACCGTCACCGGTGCCACGATGCAACCTTTCGTTCGCGCATCGGCGAACAAGTCGAGACCCGACCATGCTACCGGAACTCGCGCGGGCACAAAACCGCCATCGCCGGCGCGCGCCGGCCCGCCGATCTCGAACCGCGACCAGCGTGGCGACGCGCCGAGGTCCCAAGGCTGGTCAGGGCGGACGCGCGACGGCCGCGAACGGGGCAATGGCCAAGAAGATCGCAAAGCACGCCGTGAGACAGCCGCGCACCTGCCGGGCTGTTCGCGCCCGCCTCGCCACCACCACGCCCGGTAGCTCCCTCGCCGCAGGCCGAGACGGCGCGTCGCGGTCATGCTCTGCAGCACGGAAACGGTGTCCCGACCTCGGGGACGTCAGAGCCCGTCGAGGTCGACGCCTCTCGTATGAGCCGGTGCGGGCTCGTGGATCGGCGGACCGCTGCGACCCGCCCCGATCGCGTCAGCCCTGGCGCACCTTGTAGCGCGGATTGGTCTTGTTGATCACAAACACGCGACCCTTGCGGCGCACGACGCGACAGTCCTTGTGCCGGCGCTTTGCCGTCCGTAGCGAATTCTTGATCTTCATTGGCTGAGAGCTCTGTCTACTTCTTGCGCCGGAAGCTGGAGAAACGCCGATTGAACTTGTCGACCTGACCGCCGCGCTCGACGATCCGCGAGCGGTCTCCGGTCCAGGCCGGATGAACCATGGAGTCGATCTCGAGCGTCAGCTTGGCCCCGGGCTCGCCATAGGTCGAGCGGGTGGTGAAGGTCGAGCCGTCGGTCATCACGACCGTGATTTCATGATAGTCCGGATGAATATCCTTCTTCATCGGCTTTCTCCCCGTGGAGCCGCCGGCTATATAGCCGGGGCGCCGGTGCCGGGCAAGGGGCCGGCAGAGCCGAACCATGGACGAGGGACGAGGCATGGAAGGGGCGGCCCGCTCGATCGGCAAGGACGGCGCGACGAGCGCCGGCAACCGCGATCTCCGCCAGTTGCGCCGCCTGGTCGGCTATATCGCACCCTATCGCTGGCGGGTCGCGGCTACGCTCGCCGCGCTCGTGCTGGCGGCAGCCTCGGTGCTGGTGTTCGGCATCGGGCTTCGCTACCTGATCGACGGCGCCTTCGGCGCCGGGCGAACTTCCGCGCTCGACCACGCGCTCAAGGCATCGCTGATCGTGATCGCCGTGCTCGCGGCCGCGACCTTTGCCCGGGCCTATCTCGTGGGCTGGCTCGGTGAGCGCCTGGTCGCCGACCTGCGCACCCGGGTCTATGGCCACGTGATCGGTCTCTCGCCCGGCTTCTTCGAACTGACGCGGACCGGGGAGGTGCTCTCGCGGCTGACCGCGGATACCTCGATCCTCCAGACGGTGGTGAGTGCGAGCCTCTCCCAGGCGCTGCGCAACGTCCTGCTTCTGATCGGCGGCCTCGGCCTGCTGATCGTGACCAGCCCCAAGCTGACCGGCCTGGTGTTGGTGGTTGTGCCGCTGGTGGTCGTCCCGATCGTCGTGATCGGCCGCCGCGTGCGCCGCCTCTCCCGCCTGGCGCAGGATCGGCTCGGCGCCGTGAGCGGCCATGGCGAGGAGGCCTTGAACGCGGTCCGAACCGTGCAGGCCTTCGCCCAGGAGCACCGCGAGCGGGGCGTGTTCGGCGACCTGGTCGAGCAGGCGTTCGCGGCGGCAATCGGTCACGCCCGGGCGCGCGCCGGCCTGGCAGCCTGCGTCATCACGCTGGTGTTCGGCGCGATCGTCGTCGTGCTCTGGATCGGCGGGCAGGACGTGCTCGCGGGCAAGATCACCGGGGGCGAACTGGCGGCGTTCGTGTTCTACGCCTCGGTGGTGGCGAGCGCGGCGGGCGCGCTCAGCGAGACCACGGGCGACCTGCAACGGGCGGCGGGGGCGACGGAGCGCCTGTTCGAGCTGCTCGACACCAGGCCCGAGATCACGGCGCCGGCAGCGCCGCGACCGCTGCCGACCGCGCTGCGCGGCGCGGTCCACCTGGAGCGCCTCACCTTCGTCTATCCGGCGCGGCCTGATCTGGCGGTGCTGCGCGACTTCGATCTGGCCGTCCAGCCGGGCGAGACGGTCGCCCTGGTCGGCCCCTCGGGAGCCGGCAAGAGCAGCGTCATTCAGCTCATCATGCGGTTCTATGATCCCGACGCCGGGCGGGTCCTGCTCGATGGGCGTCGATCTGCGCGAGCTGGAGCCGGCGACGTTCCGCGCCCGGATTGGTATGGTGCCGCAGGAGCCGGTGATCTTTTCCGCCAATGCCCGGGACAACATCCGCTACGGCCGCCCCGATGCGAGCGACGCCGAGGTTCGTGCGGCGGCCGAAGCCGCGGCGGCGACCGAGTTCCTTGATCGGCTACCGGAAGGCTTCGACAGCTTCCTGGGCGAGAAGGGCGTTCGCCTGTCGGGCGGCCAGCGCCAGCGGATCGCGATCGCGCGTGCGATCCTCCGCGATCCGGCGGTGCTGCTTCTCGACGAGGCGACCAGCTCGCTCGACGCCGAGAGCGAGCGGCTGGTTCAGGAGGCGCTCGAGCAGCTGCGGCGCGGGCGGACGACGCTGGTCATCGCGCACCGCCTGGCGACCGTGCTCAAGGCCGACCGGATCGTGGTCATGGATCACGGCCGCGTGGTGGCGACCGGCACCCACCAGCAGCTGATCGAGCAGGACGGGCTCTATGCCCGCCTCGCCGAGCTGCAGTTCGACGTCGACGCTCGCCTCGCCGCGGCGGACTGAGGTATCGCGTGACCAGGCCGCTACCGATCCTCGATGGGCACAATGACGCCCTGCTGGCACTCGTGCGTAATCCGAAGCGCCCGGACAGCCTGCTCGAGCGCTCCCCGATCGGTCACCTCGATCTGCCGCGGGCGCGGGACGGCGGCTTCGCCGGCGGGTTCTTCGCGATGTTCACGCCAGCGGGCAAATCCTCGGGACCGCGCCGACCTGCCGCGGCGGACCGCTACGAGCTGCCGATGCCGCCGACGCCGAGCCTGGCGCGCGCCCAGTGGTTCACGCAGCTGCTCGCCGCACGCCTGTTCCGGGACGAGCGGGCCTCCGACGGCCGGCTCAAGGTCGTGCGAACCGCGGGCGGACTTCGGGGCTGCCTCGAAGGCGACGTACTCGCGGCGATCTTTCATATCGAGGGCGCGGAGGCGATCGATACCGACCTGAACGCGCTCGAGGTCTTCTACCAGAGCGGGTTGCGCTCGCTCGGCCTGGTATGGAGCCGGCCAAACGCATTCGGCCATGGCGTGCCGTTCAGGTTCCCAAGCTCACCCGACACCGGACCAGGGCTTACCGATGCCGGCCGGACGCTGGTCCGGGCCTGCAACGAGCTCGGGGTTCTGATCGATCTTTCGCACCTGAACGAGAAGGGCTTTTGGGACGTCGCGAGGCTCTCGAGCGCGCCGCTGGTCGCGACTCACTCCAACGCCCATGCCCTTTGCCCGATCTCGCGCAACCTGACCGACGATCAGCTGCGCGCGATCCGCGAATTCGGGCGGCATGGTCGGCGTCAACTTCGCGACCAGCATGTTACGCGCCGACGGCCGGCCGGACCCCGACACGCCGCTCGAGGTGATGGTCCGCCATTTCGAGCACCTGATCGAACGGCTCGGCGAGGACAAGGTGGGCTTCGGCTCGGACTTCGACGGCACCATCGTGCCGAAGGCGATCGGGGACGCCGCCGGCCTGCCACGCGTGATCGAGGCGCTCCGCGCCGCAGGCTTTGACGAGCCGCTCCTGGAGAAGATCGCGTTCAGGAACTGGCTCCGCGTCCTGGAGCAGACCTGGGCGCACTGAGCCCGAACTCTCGGGCCAGGAGCCCGCGTCGAAGTCGCCGTCCTGCGCCCGTCCGGTCGCCGTGCGCGTGTCGACGGCCGTAGTAGCTAAAGGACTTCGAACTGCTCCTCGCGGGTTGTCAGCTCGATGTAGCTCGAAGTACTGCCGTTGGTGCCCGAGCCGGCGTCCGGCCGGTGGCGCCGGTCGAGATACTCCTGCAGCGCGCGATTGACGATCCAGGACGGCGACTGCTGCAGCATCCCGGCCAGATCCTCGAGCGGTTGCTGCAGATCCCCGGCGACTTCGACCGTCAGGGCCTCTTGGTCATCCATTGCGCATCCTCCAAGCCAAGCCTGGCTTATTTCGTTCTGGGCGCACCGGAGCGAGCCGCCAAGGCTCACTTTAGTGCTACCCCTTCGGTCGGTCGCCGAGCACGGCGCTCGTCGACCTTAAACTTCTGCGACCTCTCTTTCGGTTAACGTACGATCCCAACCTGCGCCTCGGGGCTCGCCCGGCGGTCGGTCCGCCGCTTAGGGGGAGGTCAGCTTGATCTCGATCCTCCGGTTGCGGCGATAGGCGATCTCATCGTGCCGATCGTCGAGCGGCTGGAAGCTGGCGAACCCGGCCACCGCGATCCGTTCGGGCGAGATGCCCTGGCTGATCAGGAATTTGCCGACGTTGATCGCACGCTCGGTCGAGAGTTCCCAGTTCGAAGGAAATTCCGGCGTACTGATCGGCCGCTCGTCGGTGTGGCCGTCGATCTCGAGGACCCAGGGCAGGTCGCTTGGAATTTCCGCCGAAATCTGTCGCAGGCTATCGGCGAGCTTGCGCAGCTCCGTCTGCCCGCTCGGCTCGATGTCGGCCGATGCAGTCGGGAACAGGACCTCGGACTGAAACACGAAACGATCGCCGACGGTCCGGATGTCCGGGCGATCGCCCAGCAGCTGGCGCAGGCGGCCGAAAAACTCGGAACGGAACCGGCTCAGCTCCTCGACCTTGTTGGCCAACGCCAGGTTGAGTTTGCTACCGAGGTCGGCGATCGTGACCTGCTGATCCTCGACTTTCTGCTTCTCGGTATCGAGGGCCTGCTGAATCGAGGCGAGCTGGACCCGCAGCGCGTTGATCTGCTGGTTCAGAACCTCGACCTGATTGAGCGCTTCACGAGAGAGCGCCTGCTCGGTCGCCAGCGCCTCCTCCTTGCGGCCGGCCTGGCGGAGCAGATCGGCGATCCGGAGGTCCCGTTTGTCGAGCTCATGCTGGGCGAGCGTTGTATGTTCCTGCTCAGTGGCGAGCTTGGCTTCGAGCTCGGAGGCCTGATCGCGCGCCTGGCCCAGCTCGAGCAGCAGCTGCTCGCGGGCCTTTTTCAGCTCCTCGGCGCTCGCGCTGGTCTCGCTCTGCTTGCCCCGCGCCTCCTGGAGGAGGGCGGCGAGCTCCGCCAGGCGCCGCTCGCGCTCCGCGGCGTCACCGCCGGCCGCTTCGAGCTGTGACGACAGCGCCGCGACCCGCTGATCGGCCGCCTGTTTGTCCGCCTGAGCGGTATTGAAGAGCGCGCTCAGACGAGCGACCTCGGAATCCTGAGCGCCGCGCTCTTTGCGCGCGGTGTCGAGCTGCTGCGTCAACTCCGTCAGCCGCTGATCGGCCGCAGTCTTCTCGCCGCGCGCGGTCTGCAGCAGCTGGGTAAGGCGGGAAACCTCGCTCGCCAGATCGAGAGACTTCTGATCGGAGGCGGTGACGGACTGCTTGAGTTCCCCAACCTGGCCCTGAAGCGTGGCGACCTGCCCCTGCGCCGCCTGCAGCAGATCGGCAAGTCGCGCGATTTCCTTCATCGCGTCGCCCTTGGCGGTTTCTGCCGCCTTGAGCAGGGCCGTCATTTCCGCGACCTTCAGGTCGAGTTCGTGGCGGGTCTGTTGCAGTGTGTCGATGTCGCGCCGGAGCTGGATCAGCTGCGCGAGCTGCGCTTCGATCGTCGACTTGTCGGTGGTAACGGTCTGCTGGGCCTTCTGCAGCTCGGCCTCGAGCTTGGCCCGCAGATCGGTCGTCTTCTCGAGTTCGGCCTGCAACGCCTGGCTCTTGTTCGCTTCGACCCGCAGCTGGTTCAACGTCTGGGTGAGCTGTGTCTTCTCGTCCTGCAACTGAAACAGCTGGTCACGAAACTGATCGCGCTCGGATTGGGCCTTGGACAGCTGCGCCGTTGCATCGTCGCGATCGGCCTGCGCGGCCTGTAGATCCGACGACAGCTTGGCCACCGAAAGGCGTAGCTGGTCGTTGGTGCTGGTCTCGAGATCGAGCTGCTGGGTCAGCTGGGTGATCGCCGCCTGCAGGCTCGCCAGCTTGCTGTCCTTGCCCTGGAGCAGCCGATTGAGAAAGAACTGCGCGAGCACGAACACAACCAGCAGAAAGATGATCGACATGAGCAACGTCGACAGGGCGTCGACGTAGCCGGGCCAGATATCGGGGCTCTGACGCAGCTCTCGGCGCGAGCGAGCCATGGCTCGGGCCTACCCGGACAGCGCCCGCGGCTCGCCGGCGACCGCGGCGATGGTACGGGCGACCATCTTGATCTCGCTGCGCAGCTCGTGGGTCATCTGACTGCGACCCTGAACCGCCTCATCGAGCAGACGGGCGAGATAGACGTCCATGTTGCGAATGTGATTGCGGGTCGCTTCGTCGAAGCCGCCACCCTCGGTCTCGGCGAGGCGGGCGAGCAGTGGCCTCAGCTCTTCCTGGCTGGAGATCAGACGTGCGAGCAGCGCCTGCTCGGTGGCGATCTGATCGCCGAGCGAGCTCAGCCGTTCGGTGAGCGCGATCAGCCCGGAGTGGACGGTCGCCTGATTCTCTTCCGAGCGGGCCACGGAACGCTGCAGGCTCTCGAGGTTCTCGGCGGTCTGCTCGAGCATCGCCTGGACGTAGGCCGGAATGTTGACGTCGCTACCGCCGGGAGCGGCAGCCGCGCCGCTCAACCGGGTCAGCCCCGAGAGCCACTCCTCCATCTCATTGTAGAAACTGTTCTGTGCCTGGGTCGCCTGCAGGTCAAGGAAGCCGAGCACCAGCGATCCTGCGAGGCCGAACAGCGATGAGCTGAACGCCGTCCCCATGCCAGCCATCGGCGCGGCGAGGCCCGCCTTCAGCTGGTCGAACACGACCACCAGATCGCCCTCGCCGACCGACAGCTCTTTGATCACCTGTCCGACCGAGCCGATCGTCTGGGTTAACCCCCAGAACGTGCCGAGCAGGCCAAGAAAGATCAACAGGCCGATCTGGTAGCGCGAGATGTCGCGCGACTCGTCGAGCCGCGTGCTGATGCTGTCGAGCAGGTAGCGCACGGACATTGCCGGCAGCATGACCCGGCCGCGCCGCTCCTGCTCACCGAGCGCGCTGGCCACCGGTGCGAGCAGCCGGGGCGCAGCCTGGAGCGAGAAGCCGGGCTGGCTGGTGCGAAAGGCCTCGATCCAGCGGATTTCCGGCTTGATGCTGAAGACGCGGCGGAAAATGTAGAAGATTCCGACCAGGAGTACGCCGAGGATCAGGCCGTTCAGCAGTGGATTGTACAGGTAGATCCGAAAAATGATCTGGTAGGCGAACGCGACCGCGCCGGCCGCCAGCACCAGGAACACGATCATGCGGTTGATGAAGCGTTGCGGATTGATCATCGTCGGGCTTTCCCAACGGGGCTTCGATCGATCGACGAAGCGTCACTGAACGCGGCCGCGGCTTGGCCGTCGCGCGGAATCCGAAGCGATCGAGCGGTCTTCGCGCTCGCGAGCCGGTCGAAGCGACTTAGCTTACAGACGTTTCTCAGCACTGAGAGATAACCTATTGAAGCACAAACATAACGACACGGGACTGCGACCACAAGTCAATTTCCGCCGCGAAAGCGGCTCTGGCTGACAGCCAATGCGCGCGAAAAGTTAACGTCACAACAATTGCGTGAGCTGCGCAAACACCGCCGGGTTGCCGGCGACCAGCGTCCCCGGGTCGAGCAGCTCGTCGTCGCCCTCGAGGCGCCCCACCAGGCCGCCGGCTTCGCGGATCAGCACGATTCCGGCCGCCATGTCCCAGGGCTTCAGGCCATACTCCCAAAAACCATCGAGGCGGCCACTGGCCACATAGGCGAGATCGAGGGAGGCGGTGCCAAGGCGTCGGATCCCGGCGACGTGGTCGGAAATCCGCTCCAGTTGCGGCAGGAAACCCTTGGCGCGACCCGGCCAGTCGAGCACCGGAATGCCGGTGCCGATCAGACAGCTCGGGAGCTCGCTCCGGCGCGAGACCCGAAGCCGGCGGTCGTTGAGATAGGCGCCCGCACCCTTCTCGGCGCAGAACATCTCGTCCTTGATCGGATCGTAGACCACGCCCGCGACCAGCTCGCCCCGCCGCTCCAGGGCGATTGAAATGGCAAAGTGGGGCATGGCGTGGAGGAAGTTGGTGGTGCCGTCCAGAGGGTCGACGATCCAGCGGTGGTCGGTCTCGCTCGCCGCCGATCGCGCCGCTCTCCTCGAGCAGGAAGGCGAAGCCAGGTCGCGCCCGGCTGAGCTCCTCGCGCAGGATCTGCTCGGCGCGGCGGTCGGCTGCGGAGACGAAATCGCCCGGCCCCTTGATCGAGACCTGCAGGTGCTCGACCTCGCCGAAGTCGCGCACCAGATGGCGGGCGGCCTTGTGCGCCGCCTGCACCATGACGTGGATGTTGGCCGAGCGAAGCGCCACGAAGCCGACTGCCTTTCCTGCCGTTGCTGGTCGTGCGATCTCGCCGTGGTCTAGTCCTTAGCCCGTTCGACATAGGTCGCTTCGGTGATGTTGACGACCACCCGGGTCCCGGCCTCGATGTGCGGCGGCACCATGATCCGGACGCCGTTCTCGAGCACCGCCGGCTTGTAGGAAGCGGCCGCCGTCTGGCCGCGGACCACCGGATCGGCCTCGACAACCTCGAGCACCACGGTGTCCGGCAGGTGGACCATCAGCGGCCGGCCCTCGTAGCTCAGCACGGTGAGCGCCATGCCTTCCTGCAGGAACGGCAGGCGGTCGCCGAGCAGGCTCTTGTCGATGGTCAGCTGCTCGAAGTTCTCCTGATCCATGAGGTTGAGCTGTTCGCCCTCTTCATAGAGGAATTGATAGACCTTTTCGTCGAGGCGAACGCGCTCGACGGTCTCGACCGCGCGAAAGCGCTCGTTCAGCTTGGTGCCGTCGACCAGATCCTTGAGCTCGACCTGCTGGTAGGCCGGCCCCTTGCCCGGTTTGACGTGCTCCGCCTTGACCGCCATCCAAAGCCGGTCCTTGTGCTCCAGCACGTAACCGGGGCGGATCTCGTTGCCGCTGATCTTCATCGCAATGCTCGTCCTTGGCGCTGCGCGCCCGCATGCCATGCCGCGGTCGGGGTAGCGCGCCGGCGTCTCTTTAGCGCAAGCCGCAGGTGCGGCAAAGCCGCAACTGGGTCTGCGCGCGCTGCACTACGGACTGGCGATCGCCAGGCGCATCGCGGTGATGCCCTCGGCCGCGCCAACCGGATGTTCCCAGACCGCCCTCGAGACGCCGACGAAGTCGGCGCCAGCGCGCGCGAGCCGCCCACAGGTCCCGGCGTCGTTGTCACTCTCGGCCAGGCAGGGCAGGACGAACAGGCCGCTCCACCAACGGATCAGCTCGATGGTCTCGGCGTCCGGCGGGCGGCCGGGATCGCCGAACGCGATATAGTCGGCGCCTGCCTCGCCGGCAACCATGGCCGAGTGGCGCGAGGCGCCACAGGAGACGCCGAGCAGCCGCTCCGGCCCGAGCGCCGCCCGGGCGGTAGCGACCGCTTGGGCATCGACTACGTGAACCCCGTCGGCAGCCAGCTCGAGCGCTCGCTCGACCTCGGCCTGGATCAGGAAGGCTACAGCGCGCGCGGCGCACACTGCCCGCAATCGCGCGGCGGCCTCGGCGAGAGAACCGTGTTCGCTGGCCTCGAGACGTAACAGGAACCCGGCCACCTCGCCAGACGCGAGCGCCGCGTCGAGCCGCTCGGCGAAGGTCGCCGCAACCAGTCGCGGCGGGCTGATCAGAAACAGCCGGCAGCCCGCCTCGCTCGGACCGGGCGTCTCCGAATCGCTGCTCACGCCTCGTTCAGGTAGATCTTGATCACCTCGTCGAGCAGTGCCAGCGCCTCGGGCTTGGGCCGGCGGAAGCTGTTGCGGCCGATGATCGAGCCGGAGCCGCCGCCGTCGCGGATCTGGCGGATCTCGTTCAGAACGCCTGTGGTGTCCTTAGCCTCGCCGCCGGAGAACACCACGAGACGCTTGCCGGCGAAGCAGCACTGCATGACGTGGCGGACCCGCGCCGCGAGGGTCGAGCGGTCGATGTCCTCGGCCTCGTAGACCTGCCTTCGCCGCCGCCAGATCGAGCTCCGCCGAGGGCGGCTTGACCTTGATGATGTTGGCGCCCATGAGCGCCGCCATGTGGGCGGCGTAGGCGACGATGTCGAAGGCGGTCTCCTTGGTCACCTTGCCGCCGCGCGGGTAGGACCAGACGACCGCGACCAGGCCGCAGGACTTGGCCTTGCGGATGATCTCGCGCAACTCCTCCATCATGTCGTAGCAGGCTGGAGAGCCGGGGTAGATGGTGAAGCCGACGCCGACGCAGCCGAGCCGGAGCGCATCCTCGACGCGAGCCGTGGACCGCCTGATCCTGGATGCCGTCGGCCAGGCTGTTGGCGCTGTTGACTTTGAGAATGGTCGGCACCTGGCCGGCGAAGCTGTCGGCGCCCTGCTCGAGCAGGCCAAGCGGCGCGGCGTAGCCGCTGAGCCCGGCGTCGATCGCCAGCTGATAGAGATAGTGCGGATCGTAGGCCGGCGGGTTCGAGGCGAAGCTGCGCGCAGGGCCATGCTCGTAGCCCTGGTCCACCGGCAGGATCACCACCTTGCCGGTGCCGGCGAGGCGGCCGTGCGTCAGCAGCCGGACGAGATTGGCCTTCACGCCGGGAGGCTCGCCCTCGTACCAGGACAGGATCTCTTTGATCTTGGGTGTGAACTGCATCGGTCGACTCCTTTCCTTGATCAGCGGTCGGCAGGTCGTGTCGAGAGCTGCCGCATCGGCCGACTGCCGGGACAGCGCCGGCGAAGGCGAGCTGGCAAGCGGTGGCTCAGCCTGCCCGGACCTGGATCCGCTGGGTGCGCGCGGGACCGGCCTTGGGCAGGTGCAGACGCAGCACGCCGTTCTGCGCCTGCGCCTCGATCCGCTCGCCATCGATCGCATCGGAGAGCGTGAACGCCCGCTCGAAGTCACCGGGCTCGTACTCCTGGTAGACCGGACTGAAACCCTCGGGGGCTCGCTCCTCAGTACGCCCCCGAATGGTCAGTACGTTCTGCTCGAGCATCACCTCCACCGCATTCGATGCGACCCCTGGCAGGTCGATCAGGAGCACGAGGCCGTCATCGGTCTCGTAGATGTCGGTGCGCGGCGAATAGGCCCGGCGCGTTCGGGTCCGCTCCGCTCCGCCCGGCGAGGGCGCCGCTACCCGCTGCTGATCGTCCGTGCCGGCCGACGGGCCTTCTGGATTCCTGGTTGCCATCGCAAGTTCCTCCTGCCTCAGCCCGTCTTGACGCGGATGCGCCGCGGCTGATCTTCGTGCGGCCGATAGAGCGAAAGACGGAGCACGCCATCGGTCATGCTGGCTTCGACCCGGTCGGGATCGACCCGGAACGGCAGGTTGACCGTGCGCACGAACTCGCCGTGCCGGCGCTCGCGACGATGGTACGCCTTGGCCTCTTCGGGCGCGGGGCGCACGCCCCGGAGCGTGAGGGTGTCGCGGAACACCGAGATGTCGAGATCTTCGGCCCTCACGCCGGGCAGCTCGGCGGTGATCGCGATCCCGCCCTCGTTGGCGTAGGCGTTGATCGCCGGGAAGCCCCCGGGCGACCTGTAAGGCGCAGCTGCGGCCCGCGACGAGAACAGCCGGTTCACTTCGTCCTGCAACCGCTGCACGTCATCGAACG
Organism: uncultured Alphaproteobacteria bacterium; assembly: GCA_963815435.1. Taxonomy (GTDB): domain Bacteria; phylum Pseudomonadota; class Alphaproteobacteria; order Geminicoccales; family Geminicoccaceae; genus DATAOG01. The sequence continues at coordinate 162,457 of CAWFGZ010000041.1, read as the reverse complement.
GATCGATTTGCCCGAAGCCGAACAAATTCTGTCTCGTCATCGTTCACCTCCATGTCATCGGGCCGGGCCGGCTCGGGGGCCCCGGCCTTCGCATGATGTCAGTCCGAGTGATCATTGCCGGCTCGGAGCGTCGCTGCCGCGGCGGTCAGACCGGCGAGCCTGACCGGCGGTCGATCCGCGGGACCAGTCTCATGATCGAGCCGTACGCCCAGCTGATCTGCCATGTCGACGAGCTTGCGGGCGATCACCTCGTCGCCCGAGAAGACCAGCCGGCGGCAGCCGGTCCGCAGCGCCGCCATGACCAGCCCGGCATCGTCGCCGCAGTCGACGACCAGCTCATGGTCGACCGCTTCGCCGAGCGCCTTAAGGTAGCCGACGCCGGCATACGAAGCAGCGCCGGCCGCGCTGCGCAGCTGGATCGGCTCGTCGCGCTCGGCCGCAGCAGCGAGCGCGGCGCGTGCCTCATCGACGTCGTGCACCACGACCTGCGGCGGCGCTGCCGGAGCCGGCTCGCTCAGCTCTTGCGCAACGCCGCGACCCCTGGCAGCTCCTTGCCCTCCAGCCATTCCAGGAACGCGCCTCCCGCGGTCGAGACATACGAGAACTGCTCCAACACGCCGGCATGGGCGAGCGCCGACAAGGTGTCGCCGCCGCCCGCCACGCTCATCAGGCGCCCCGCCTGCGTGCGTTCAGCGACCCGCTTCGCCACGGCGGTCGTGCCGGCATCGAACGGCGGGATCTCGAAGGCGCCGAGCGGACCGTTCCAGACCAGCGTCCTGAAGGTTTCGATCATGCCGCTGATCTGTTCGGCACTGCCCGGCCCGATGTCGAGGACCATCGCCTCCTCGGGCACCAGCTCGATCGGCACGACGCTGGACCGGGCGCCGGCCTTGAACTCGCTCGCGACCCGCCCGTCGATCGGCAACAGGATCCGACAGTTCGTGGCCTCCGCCTTCGCCATGATCTCGCGGGCGGTCGCGGCCATGTCTTTCTCGCAAAGCGAGCGGCCGACCGGCGTGCCCTGCGCGAACAGGAAGGTGTTGGCCATGCCGCCGCCGAGCACCAGGAGGTCGACCTTCTCGATCAGATTGCCGAGCAGCTCGAGCTTGGTCGAGACCTTGGCACCGCCGACCAGGGCGGCCAGCGGTCGCTCGGGATGCTCGAGCGCACGCGAGAGCGCCTCGACCTCGGCCTGCATCAGGCGGCCGGCTGCCGCGGGCAAGCGCTCAGCTAGGCCGGTGATCGAGGCGTGCGCCCGATGGGCCGCCGAAAAGGCGTCGTCGACGTAGAGCTCGCCGAGGCTCGCCAGCTCGTCCGCGAACGCCGGATCGTTCTTCTCCTCTCCGGCGCGGAAGCGCAGATTCTCGAGCAGCAGCACGCCGCCGGGCCGGAGCGCGTCGACCGCGCGGCGGGCCGGCTCGCCGATGCAGTCCTCGGCGAACGCGACCTCGATGCCACCCAGCGCCTCGCCGAGCGGCCTGCACAGCGGCTGGAGCGACATCGAGGCCTCGCGCTTACCCTTGGGCCGGCCAAAGTGGGCGAGCACGACCACCTTGGCTTTCTTGTCGAGCAGCTCCTTCACGGTCGGCACCGAGCGCTCGATGCGGCTGGCATCGGTGACCCTGCCGTCCTGCATGGGCACATTGAGGTCGAGCCGCACCAGGACGGTGCGGCCGGCCACCTCGAAGTCCTCAAGGGTTCGCAAGTCGCCCATGGGGAACCCCTCCCGGGCTAAAGGCTGCCGAGCAGTGCCGCGACGTCGTTCATGCGGCAGGAGAAGCCCCACTCGTTGTCGTACCAAGATGCGACACGAACCAGCTTGCCCTCGAGCACCTTGGTCGCCGACAGATCGACCGTCGAGCTATGGCTGTCGCCGTTGAAGTCGACCGAGACCAGCGGTTCGGTGTGGTAGCCGAGCACGCCCTGCATTGGCCCGTCGGCCGCCGCCTTGACCGCCTGGTTGATCTCCTCGACCGAGGTTTCCCGTTTCGGCATGAAGGTGAAGTCGACCACCGAGACGTTCGGGGTCGGCACCCGGAAGGCGACGCCGTCGAGCTTGCCCTTGAGCTCGGGCAGGACCAGGCCGACCGCGCGCGCGGCCCCGGTCGAGGTCGGGATCATCGACATGGTCGCGGCGCGGGCCCGGCGCAGGTCCTTGTGGAACACATCCAGGAGATTCTGGTCGTTGGTGAACGAATGGATGGTGGTCATGTGGCCACGCTCGATGCCGACCGCATCGTGCATGACCTTGGCGACCGGGGCGAGGCAGTTGGTGGTGCAGGACGCGTTCGAGACCACCTTGTGCTCGGGCTTGAGCTGCTCGTGGTTGACCTTGTAGCAGACCGTGATGTCGGCTCCTTCCGAGGGCGCCGATACCAGCACCTTCTTGGCGCCCGCCTCGAGATGCCGGGCCGCGGCGTCCCGTTTGGTGAAGATGCCGGTGCACTCCATCACCACGTCGACCCCGAGGGAGCGCCAGGGGAGTTTCGCAACCTCGCGCTCGGCCAGCACCTTGATCGGCCCCGTGCCGCAGTCGAGCGTGTCGCCCTCGAGCTGGACCTTGCCCGGGAACCGGCCATGGACCGAATCGAAGCGCAGCAGATGCGCATTGGTCATCGGTGGCGCCAGATCATTGATCGCAACGATCTCGATGTCGCTGCGGCCTTCCTCGACGACCGCGCGCAGAACGTTGCGGCCGATCCGGCCGAATCCGTTGATCCCTACACGAACGCTCACGGGTCCCTCCTTCAGCTCCGAGATGCCGGCGATATCTGCGGAACGCCCGGATCAGAGCCGCTTGCGTACCAGCTCGACGATGCGTCCCGGCGTGATGCCGAAATGCTCGTATAACTTCTCGTACGGCGCCGAAGCACCGAAACTCCTCATGCCGACGACGTCTTCTTCTTGACGCACGTAGCGCGTCCAGCCGAACGGCGCCGCAGCCTCGATCGCAATTCTGAGGCCCACGCCCAGAACTTCCTTGCGATAGGTCAAGTCCTGCTGATCGAACAGCTGGAAGCAGGGCATCGAGACCACGGCGCAGCCGATGCCGTAAGCCTGAAGGCGGGCTCGCGCCTGGAGCGCGAGGGCGACCTCGGAGCCGGTCGCGAGCAGGGTCACCACCCGCCGGCCCTCGGCCTCTTCGAGCACGTAGGCGCCGCGGGCCGAGCGGTTCACGTCTTCGAAGGTGGTCCGCACGCGCCGGGAGATTCTGGCGGGTGAGCGCGAGCACCGAGGGGCCATCCTCGCGCACCAGGGCGAGCGCCCAGCACTCGGCGGTCTCGACGGCATCGGCCGGACGGAACACGTGCAGATTGGGGATCGCGCGGAGCGCGGCCAGCTGCTCGACGGGCTGATGCGTCGGACCGTCCTCGCCGAGCCCGATCGAATCGTGGGTCAGGACGAAGATCACCCGCTGGCGCATCAGCGCCGCGAGGCGGATCGCGGGGCGGCAATAGTCGGAGAAAATCAGGAAGCTGCCCCCATAGGGGATGACACCGCGATGCAGCGCCATGCCGTTCATGGCCGCGGCCATCCCATGCTCGCGCACACCGAAATGCAGGTAACGTCCGCCTGGGTTGTCGGGGGTGATCGGCTCGGTCGCCTTGGTTCTGGTATTGTTGGAGCCGGTGAGATCGGCCGAGCCGCCGATCATTTCCGGGATCGCCGCGGTGAACACCTCGAGCGCCGCCTGGCTTGCCTTGCGGGTCGCCCAGAGCGGCTTCTGCTCGACCAGGGCGCGCTTGTACTCGCTCAGCACGCGGTCCAGCCCGTCCGGCAGCTGGCCTGACTGAACCCGCTCGAACTCCGCCTTGGTGGCCGGGTCCTGCTTCGCGAAGCGCGCCCGCCAGGCCGCGTGATCGGCAGTCCCGCGGCGGCCGAACGCGCGCCAGCCCAAGAGCACGTCTTCGGGAATCTCAAACGGCGGATGCGGCCAGCCGAGCTGCTCGCGCGCGCCGGCGATCTCCTCGGGTCCGAGCGGCGAGCCATGGGTTGCCGCGCTGCCCGCCTTGGTCGGCGCGCCGTAGCCGATCACCGTGCGACAGGCGATCAGTGTCGGTCGATCGGCGGTTTGCGCCTCGGCGAATGCCGCCTCGATTGCCGCCGGGTCGTGACCGTCGATCCGGCTGGCCCGCCAGCCATAGGCGCGAAAGCGGCCGAGCTGGTCATCCGATACGGCGAGCGCCGTCGAACCGTCGATGGTGACCTGATTGTCGTCGAAGAGAACGATCAGCCGATCGAGTCGCTGATGACCGGCGAGCGAGCAGGCCTCGTGGCTGATGCCCTCCATCAGGTCGCCGTCGCTCGCGATCACGTAAGTACGGTGATCGACCACGGCCGCGCCGAAGCGCGCGCGCAGGTGCCGCTCGGCAAGCGCCATGCCGACCGCGTTGGCGAGGCCCTGGCCGAGCGGCCCGGTGGTGGTCTCGATGCCGGGCGCATGACCGAACTCCGGGTGGCCCGCCGTCCTCGAGCCGAGCTGGCGAAAGCGCTTCAGCTCATCGAGGTCCATGCAGGGATACCCGGTCAGGTAGAGCAATGCATAGAGCAGCATCGAGCCGTGGCCCGCCGACAGGACGAAGCGGTCGCGGTCGGGCCAGTCAGGCGTCTCGGGATCGAAGCGCAGGAACTTGCCGAACAGCACCGTGGCCACGTCAGCCATGCCCATCGGCAGACCAGGATGGCCGGAATTGGCGGCCTGCACGGCATCCATGGCGAGCGCGCGGATCGCGTTGGCGAGGTCGCGATGGTCCAACTTGGCCGGGGCGGGCATAGCGTCGATCGGGACGGCGGTCATGATCTCGGTCGCATGGTCCGGCCCGCCTAGTCGGCGGACAGGTCAGACGGCTCTCGAGGAACCTGACCCATCGGCGCCAAAAATCAACTCGAATCTGCCCCGATCCGGGAGCCCCCAGTTGAACCTCGAGTTGACGCGCTCCGTGTCCTGTGTCAAGGGTATCCGCTAACTGGTTGTTTTCGTGAGAGCAAGCCGCTTTAGGGATCGACAGACCGGCATGTCGGATTTGGAAACGGCGCAGCGGCATCTAAATCGGGCGTTGAGACGGCTCGAGAGCGCCTTGGCCCGGCGCGTCACCCGGACCCCAGGTGACGGAGCGGGGACCGATCAGCAGACCCTGGCGCGACACGCGGAGGACGTAAGCGCGTTGCGGAGCGAATGCGACCGGCTGAGCATGGCGCTCGGCGAAGCCCAGCACGACAATCGCAGCCTGCGCGAGGTGAGCGCACACATCGCCCAGCGTCTGGACGGCTCGATCGCCGAGCTCGATCGTTTGCTCGGAGGCTGAGCCATGCCGATGGTCGAGATCACGGTCAACGGGCGCCAGCACCTGGTGCAGTGCGGCGAGGGCGAAGAGCCGCGGGTACGGCAGCTGGCCTCCTATGTCGACCGGCGGGTCGCCGAGCTCGCCCGCAACCAGACCCAGATCGGCGATGCCCGCCTGCTGCTCATGGCGAGCCTGCTGGTCGCCGATGAATTGTCCGACGCCTTCGATGAGATCAAGCGGTTGAAGACCGTCGTGGAGGGGCGCGGCGCCGAGATCGAGCAGCGGGCGGCCGCCATGGTCGAGCAGGTTGCCCAGCAACTCGATGCTATTGCAGCCCAGCTGGAGAAGGCCTAACTAACCGGTCGCGGGTGCTGCCCGGTGCGTCAGGTCCTCAGAACCCTGGGGCCAACATTTCTCTGTACGGGAGCTGTCCCTGCCGGGGCCCTGGCCCCGGTATTACGGCGCCCACCTGCGAAGCAGGCCACAGAGGACAGCAGCGACCGACGGCCATGGCGGCCCCGCGCACTCCGCTCTTTGCCACGTCATCGAAGCCTGCGAGCTGGCCGTTTGTCCCATCCTGAAATCCTGACGCGGCAGAAGGTGGCGCTCCGTGCCGAGATCCTGCGGCGGCGCGCCGAGACTGCGGCGCGCTCGGCACAAGAGGCGGCCCTGGCGGTGGCGGAGCGGCTGATGCGTGAGTTCACCTTCCCGGCCGGTGCCGTCACGGCCGGCTATTGGCCGCTCGCGGGCGAGCTGGACCCGCGACCGGCGATGCAACAGCTCAGCGGCGCCGGTCATCCCCTCGTCCTGCCGAGGATGCAGGGGCCAGGCCAACGGTTGGCGTTTCACGCCTGGCCTTGGGACGGCGCCCTGCTCGAGGGCGGCTTTCGGGTCATGGAACCGGATCCTGCCCAGCCGCAGCTCGAGCCCGACCTGCTCCTGGTGCCGCTGGTGGCGTTCGATCGCGCCGGTCGACGGCTGGGCTACGGCAAGGGCTACTACGACCGGACGCTCCTTGACATCCGCCGCGGAGGATCGCATCGCCTCGCGATCGGCCTCGCGTTCGCGATCCAGGAGGTCGAGGAGGTGCCCGCCGGGCCGTCCGACCAGCTCCTCGACGCGGTCGTCACCGAGCAGGATATCCACCGCTGCCGGCCGTCGGCGGTGGCCGAGCCGGCCCCCCCGTCGCGCACGGCATGAGGATTCTGTTCTGTGGCGATGTCGTCGGCCGTGCGGGGCGCAAGATCTTGCTCGAGAAGCTGCCGGGGCTGCGCGCCGGGCTCAGGCTGGACGTGGTCATCGTCAACGGCGAGAATGCTGCCGGCGGGTTCGGCATCACGCCCGCCGTCTGCCAGGATTTCTATGCCGCGGGCGCCGATCTGATCACGACCGGCAACCACGTTTTCGATCAGCGCGAGCTGATCGGCTACATCGATCGCGACGCCCGCCTGATCCGCCCGCTCAACCTGATGCCCGGTACGCCTGGCCGCGGCAGCGTTCAGCTGGCCCTGGCCGACGGGCGCAAGCTGCTGGTCCTGCAGATCATGGGCCGGCTGTTCATGGGCGCCTACGACGATCCGTTTCGGGCGCTCGACGCCGAGCTCGCCAAATATCCGCTCGGCGCCAGCGTGCAGGCCATCGTCATCGACCTGCATGCCGAGGCGACGAGCGAGAAGATGGCGCTCGGCCACCTCGCCGACGGACGGGTCTCGCTGGTCGCCGGCACGCACACCCACGTGCCGACGGCCGATGCCCACATCCTCCCCGGCGGCACGGCCTATGTCACCGACATCGGCATGACCGGCGACTACGATTCGGTCATCGGCATGAACAAGGCGGTGGCGCTGGAGCGCTTTCGCACCCACGTGCCGGGGCCGCGCAACACGCCGGCGCTCGGCGAAGCGACCCTCTGCGCGGTGTTTCTGGAGACCGACGACACGACCGGCCTCGCGCGGACGATCACCCCGATCCGTCTTGGCGGTTGCCTCGCGCCGGCGCCGCCCGAAGACGCTTGAAGGCAGACGCGGGGTCTGCTTGGGCCGCCGTGATGGGGACGTGACGCGCCCGCAGTTCGTAAACCCTCGTCAGCCGGGCAGGGAGTCCGGATCGAGGGTCTGCTCGATCGTATAGACCGGCGTGCGGGGCACGGCTTCCTGCGCGAGGCCGGTCTCGATCAGCGCCTGACGGCGGCCGTCCTGGTAGCACTCCTCGAACTGCTGACGAGCGTAGGGACGGAGGCTCGGGCTGGTCGCCAGATCGTCGCGCAGCCGGCGCCGATGCTCGGCGATCGCCGACAGCCAGCTGCGCGAACGGCGGCGCGGTTGATATTCGTACTTCAGCAAGTGCTTGAGGACGACGACCAGATTGCTCTTGACGGCCTTTTTCTCTTGGATACCCAAGGCTTCGATCTCGTCGATCAGGTTGACGATGTCGAGCTGCTGCAGCCGGCCCTTCTTGATCAGCTCGACCTGCTCCTCGACCCACAAATAGAAGTCGCGCTCGTAGAGCGGCTTCTCGGGTTCGATGGCTTTCTTCGCGCGCGCCATGGCCACCTCCTGCCTCCGATCGAATCTAGCACGAACGCGCGCCCGAGCACCGCAATCCTCAATACCCGAGGGTCAGGCTGGCGACGCGGCGCGGATCGGAGCTGCCGAACAGACCCTGCTCGGTCATCATGATCGATTGGGTCGAGCCCATCACGTCGCCGACCACGACCTTGTGGCCCATCTGCTCCAGAAGGCGGATCGTGTCAGGCGACAACCCCTCCTCGACGCGCAACTCGTCCGGCAGCCACTGGTCGTGGATGCGCGGCGCATAGGTAGCCTCCGCGATGTTCATTCCGTGGTCGATCACGTTGATGATGATCTGCAGCGTCGTGGTGATGATGCGCGAGCCGCCGGGGCTGCCGGTGACCAGGAAGGGCTTGCCGTCCTTGAGCACGATGGTCGGCGCCATCGAGGAGAGCGGCCGCTTGTTCGGCCCGACCGCGTTGGCATCGCCGCCGATCAGCCCGTAGGCGTTGGGCACGCCCGGCTTGGCCGAGAAGTCGTCGAGCTCGTTGTTGAGCAGGATGCCCGTGCCCTCGGCGACCAGGCCCGTGCCGTAGCCGAAGTTGAGCGTGTAGGTGTTGGCGACGGCGTCGCCGTTCTGGTCGACCACCGAGAAATGGGTCGTATCCGGGCTCTCGTAAGGGGTGAGATCGCCGGGCTTGATCTCGGCCGCGGGCCGTGCCCGGTCGCGGTCGATCAGGCTCAGCAGGTGCTTGGCGTAGGCCTTGGAGGTGAGCGCAGCGACCGGCACGTCGACGAAATCCGGGTCGCCCAGATATTCGCTGCGATCGGCGTAGGCGAGCTTCATCGCCTCGGCCATCATGTGGATCGTCTCGGCTGCGCCAGCGCCGAGGAAGCCGATCGGCACGCCTTCGAGCGTGTTCAAGATCTCGACGATGTGCACGCCGCCCGAGGACGGCGGCGGCATCGAGAGGATCTCGTAGCCCCGATAGGTGCCGCGCGCAGGCTCGCGCACGACCGCTTGGTAGTTCTTGAGATCGGCGAGAGTGATCCGACCGTTGCCGCGAGTTCATCTCGGCCGCGATCAGCCGGCCGATCGGCCCGCCGTAGAAAGCCTGCGGCCCCTCCTTGGCGATCAGCTGCATCGACGCCGCAAGTTCCTTCTGCACGAGAGTCTCGCCCGGCGCGTAAGCGACGCCCCCGTCCTTGTAGAAGATCTTGGCCGTTGACGGCCATTTCTGCAGTCGGGCGCCCGCCTCCTTCAGCGAGTCGGCGAGCTCGGCGCTGACCGAGATGCCGTTCTCGGCCAGCTCGATTGCTGGTGCCAGCGCTTGGGCGAGGTTGATCGTGCCGTAGCGCTCGAGCGCGAGCGCCATGCCGGCGACCGTGCCGGGGACGCCGACCGCGAGGCGGCTATAACGGGAGAGATCGGGGTCGGCCTCACCGGCTGCGTTCAAAAACATGTCGCGCCCGGCCGCCGCGGGCGCCTTCTCCCGGTAGTCGATCGCGACCGTTCTGCTGCCTGCGGCCTCGTGGACCAGCATGAAGCCGCCGCCGCCGAGGTTACCGGCGCTCGGCAGGGTGACCGCCAGGACGAAGGCGACCGTGACGGCGGCGTCGACCGCGTTGCCGCCCTTCTTCAGGACCTCGAGGCCGATCCGGGTCGCGGTCTCGTCCTGGCTTGCGACCATGCCGTGCTCGGCGAATACCGGGTGGACGATGTCGCGGTCGCTGTAGATGGCCGCCGGCTGCGCGGCCGCGAGAGCCGGCAGGAGCATCGAGATCGATGCTCCGGAAAGCGCCCGGCGCAACGAGCTCCTGGCTGTCATGACGTTCCCCTCCTCGAGACGCTGAGCGCAACCCGGCCGGGTCGACTATAGGCCCTCCAACGACAAACGCACGTGCTGCGGCGCGCCGGCGACGGCGTTGCGCATTGATCTTCTCGCCGATCCGACTAGCTTGAGCCGCCGCCCGCCCTTTGCCAGGATCGTCGATGCGATACCCAAAAGTGCACCTTCAGGCCGGCCAGGACCGGCGGCTGCGCGCCGGCCATCCTTGGGCGTATTCCAACGAGCTGCGCATGGACGCGGCCGCTAAGGCGCTGCCGCCAGGTGAGCCCGTCTGCCTGGTCGGCGACGATGGTCGGGCGCTGGCCCTCGCCGAGTTCAACCCCCATTCGCTGATCGCGGCGCGCATTCTGACCCGCAGTACTGATGCGACGATCGACAGCGCATTTCTGGAGCGTCGGCTGGCGCGGGCGCTCCGCCTGCGCGAGCGGCTGTTCGAGCGGCCCTTCTATCGCCTGGTCCACGCCGAGGCGGACGGGCTGCCGGGGCTGGTGATCGATCGGTTCGGCGAGGTTCTGGTCGTCCAGCTCAACAGCGCCGGCATGGCGGTCCTCGAAGCCCCCCTGCTGGGCGCCCTGGAACGCCTGCTCGTGCCCTCCGCCATCGTTCTGCGCAACGACAGCCCGGTGCGCGAGCTCGAGGGCCTCGCAACCGAAGTCCGGATCGCCAAGGGCGAGCTCGGTGGACCAATCGAGCTCGAGGAGAATGGCCTCGTCTTTCTCGCCGACCTGCTCGAAGGCCAGAAGACCGGCTGGTACTTCGACCAGCGCGACAACCGGGCGTTCGTCGCCCGGCTCTGCCGCGGCGAACCGGTGCTCGATCTGTACAGCTATAGCGCAGGCTTTGGTCTGGTTGCGGCGGCCGCGGGGGCAAGGCGGGTGCTCGCGGTCGACCGCTCGCAGCTTGGCCTTGACCTCGCGCGCGCGAGTGCCGGGCGCAACGGCTTGGCCGAGCTGCTCGCCGTGCAGCGCGAGGACGTCTTCGCCGCGCTCGAGCATCTCGCAGCCGCGAAGGAGCGCTTTGGCGTCGTGATCGCTGACCCGCCTGCCTTCGTGCGCAGCAAGAAGGACTTGAAACCGGGCCTGCGCGGTTACCGCAAGCTCGCCCGCAGCGCGGCCGCGCTGGCCAAGGAGGAGGGCTTCCTCGCGATCGCCTGCTGCTCGCATAACGTGCCGGCCGATGCCTTCGCCGACGAGGTTCGCCGCGGCCTGCGCGATGCCGGCCGGGGGGCTCGTCTCATCCGCCAGGCCGGCGCCGGTCCGGACCATCCGAGCCATCCGGCGCTACCCGAGTCGGCCTATCTGAAGTTTCTGGTCTACGCGCTGACGTGATCGGCCCGATCCCGGTGATCACACACTGGGCGCGTTTTCTATTTATCGCTCATTAGTTGCTTGTGATTGCCTACATAGTTGATAATGGTTTATAAGAGTGCCATGAAGAGCTGGCGCCGCTTGATGCGATCGTTGCGCCGCCGCTTGGCCGTGCTCGACGCCAGGGGGTGGGCGAGGATCATCGTCTCCCGACTGAGACTACCGAAGCCGCGCGCGAAGGCCAGGCCGACGCGAAAGCTGGCTGAAGCGCTGCGGCGGGTCCGCCGCCGCTTCGCCGCGTTCGCTCTTCGAAGAGGGGCCTCGGTCCCCGGTTCCCGCTTGCGAAAGCGGTGGAAAAATGCCGCGCCACAGCGCCCCGTCGGGGCGGCGCCGCCCTGCCTCAGCCTGGCGCGCGCCTTCGAGCGACTGTGCGCGCAGCTCGGGCGGCCGTTCTCGGCGGCTGAGATTCGCGCCGCGGCGCCGCCAAACGAACCCGGGATGACCCTCGGCTGTCTTCTGCTCGCCGCCGAGCGGCTCGGCTTCAAGGCCGCTGAAGTAAGACCGGCTGCCCACAGCCTCGCCCAGATGCCGCCACCGTTCCTGGTCATCGGCAAGCGCCCGGGCGAAGGTTGGCTCGCCCGTCAGCGGATCGGCGATCACCTGGTTCTGCTCGATCCCGAGACGGGCGCCACCACGGCCTGTGGTCTCCAGACCGTGGCCGAAATGGCCGAGCGGGTCGTCCTGCTCAAGCCTCTGCCGGCGCCCGCACAGCGTCGCCAGTGGCGCGATCCGATCATGCGCCGGCTTCGACCGGTGCTCTGGGAGCTGGGCGCGGCCTCGGTGGTCATCAACCTGCTGGCGCTAGCAACGCCGATCTTCCTGATGACCGTCTACAACAAGGTGATCGGCCACGGCGCGCTCGAGACCCTGGACGTGCTGGTCCTCGGCATGGTCACGCTGTTCGCCTTCGAGTGGCTGCTCCGCTCGCTGCGCGCCTACATCGCCAGCCACACCAGCGCCCGCCTGGACGCGGCGCTGGGCAGCGAGGTGGTGCACCACCTGGTGCATCTGCCGCTGCGGACCTTCGAGGCGGTGCCGACCGGCCAGATCCTGGAACGGACCCGCCAGCTGGACCAGCTGCGCCAGTTCTTCACCGGCCAGATGCCGCTGCTGCTGGTGGATCTCTTGTTCGTCGGCCTGTTCCTTGGCGTGCTGTTCTACCTCGACGTCCGGCTTGGCGGGATCACGCTGGCCGCGATGCCGCTGTTCTGGCTGCTCTCGATGCTCGCCCGGCGGCAGAATCGGAACCTGATCGAGGCCGGCTTCCAGGCCGCGGCCGCCAAGGCCTCCAGCCTCGGCGAATCGGTCACCCAGGCGCTCACCGTGAAGGCGCTCGGCCTCGAGCCGGAGATGGAACGCCGCTTCAAGGAGCGACTGGCCGAGGCCGCCTGGACCAGCTTCCGGGTCAGCAATCTGGGCGGCCTGATCGCGAGCTCCGGTCAGGCGCTGCAGCATCTGGTGGCGCTGACCATCGTCTATGTCGGGGCGCGCGCGATCGTCGCCGGCGACATGTCGATCGGTGCGTTGATCGCGGCGACCATCCTGACCGCGCGCACCCTGGCACCGATGCGCCAGGTGGTCGGCGCCTGGCAGCAGCTGCAGACGGTGCGGACAGCGTTCGCCCGGCTCGATGAGCTGATGAACGAGCCGAGCGAGCTCGCCCGGGTTCCGGGGCCGGCTCTGGCGATCCGCGGCCGGCTCCGCTTTGACGACGTGAGCTATCGCTACGCCGACGACGCGCAGCCCGCACTCGACCGGATCGATCTGGAGATCGCGCCCGGGCAGGTGCTCGGCGTGGTCGGCCCGCCGGGCTCCGGCAAGAGCACGCTCGCCAAGCTGATGCTCGGCCTCGACCAGCCCGAGCGCGGCCGTGTTCTGATCGACGATCTCGATGTCCGCCTGTGGTCGCCCTCGGTCCTGCGCCAGCAGATCGGCGTGGTGCCGCAGGAGGTTCAGCTCTTCGCCGGCAGCATCGCCGAGAACATCGGGCTCGGCGCCGCCGACCGTTCGTTCGAGCGCGTGGTCGCGGCGGCCAAGTTCGTCGGCGCACACGACTTCATTCAGCGCCTGCCGCATGGCTACGAGACAGAGCTCGGCGAGCGTGGCAGCGGGCTTTCCGCCGGCCAGCGGCAGCTGATCAGCATCGCGCGGGCGCTGATCCGCAATCCGCGGCTCCTGATCCTGGACGAGGCGACCAGCGCGCTCGACGGGGCGACCGAAGAGGCCCTGCTCGTCAATCTCAAGCGCGCCTCGCGCGGCCGGACCATCGTCATGGTGACCCATCGCCTGGCCGCGCTCGCGATCGCCGACCGGGTCGTCTTCCTCGCCGACGGACAGATCGAGCGGGAGGGCACCGCCGGCCAGATCGCGGCCTTCGCCCGTAGCCGCCGGGGCGCCGCCGGGCCGATGCGGTCGCATCTCGCCCCGGTCTGAGCGATGCTGCGTAACCTGCGCGACAGCTTCAGCGGCGCGCACCGCTTCGCCGAGTTCCTGCCCGACGCCGAGGGCGTCGTCGAGCGGGCTCATTCGCCGGTGGCAGGCCTGCTGATCCTGTCGATCGCGATCGTCTTCGGCGGGCTGCTCGGCTGGTCGGCGCTCAGCGAGGTCCAGCAGGTGGTGCGCGCCTCCGGTCAGGTGGAGCCGGCCGGAAGGGTCAAGATCGTCAATCATCCGGACGGCGGCCGGATTGCCGAGATCCATGTTCTCGAAGGGCAGCGGGTCGCTGCGGGCGATCCTCTGGTGACCTTCGATCCGGAGCTGGTCCGCACCCAGCTCGCCGAGCTCACCGGCCGCTGGCAGGTGAAGAGCGCCGAGGCCGCGCGCCTTGAGGCCGAGGTGAACGGCGGCAAGCTGGTGGTCAGCGGCGAGCTCGCCGCCGAACGGCCGGACCTGGTCGAGGAGCAACGCCAGCTGCTTGCGATCCGCCGCGCGGCCTACCTCAGCCGGAGCGAGGCGCTTGCCCAGGCGGTCGAGCGGCAGAAGGGCGAGCTCGCCTCCACCAACGCGGAGCTGAGCCGTTTGCGCAACAGCCACGCGTTGCTGAGCCAGCAGCTCGACGCCGTCCGGGGGCTGGCGGAAAAGGGCCTCTATCCACGCCTTCGTCTGGTTGCGGTCGAGCGGCAGCTGAGCGACCTCGCCGGCGACATTCACAAGACCCAGGCCCAGCGCGAGGCGGCCGAGGCGGCGCTTGCGGAAGCCGAGAGCCGGCGCGATGGGCTGGACCGGGAGTGGCGTTCGGGTGTGCTCGCCGATCTGAGCGCCGCCCGCGCCGAGCGCGATCGCCTGGCCGAAGCGCGCGAACGCCAAGCGGCGACGCTGCGCAATCTCGTCGTGCGCGCCCCGGTCGACGGCATCGTGCAGGACCTCGTCGCGACCACACCCGGCCAGTCGGTCGGCGGCAATCAGCCGCTCATGCGGTTGATCCCGACCGGTGACAGCCTGGTGATCGAGGCCCGGGTCGCCAACCGCGACATCGGTCTCGTGCGGGTCGGCCAGCCGGTCAGGGTCAAGGTGCAGGCCTACGATTTCCTGCGCTACGGCACTCTCTCCGGCTCGATCGAGCGGATCGCCGCCGATGCCGCCGTCGATCCGCGGACGGGCGCGCCGAGCTACGGCATCACGGTGCAGACCGACGGCGCCGAACTGGGCGCCGGGGCGGATCGCGTGAGCGTGCTGCCGGGCATGACGGTCGACGTCGATCTGCTGGTCGGCGAGCGCACGATCCTCTCCTACCTCACCGACCGAATCTTCCGCGTGCGCGCCGCCGCCTTTCGCGAAGGCTAGCCTGGAAGGCCTTGCCCTCGGTCCGCTCAGCCGTTCACGTCACGGTCACGCAGGTGCATTGAGCGAGGTTGGCGACCTTGTGCGAAACGCTGCCGAGGAAGAGCGCCTTGGGGTCGCTTAGACCGCGGCTGCCGAGAACGATCATGTCGACCTCTTCCTCGGTGGCGATCTCCAGGATCATGCTCGCAGGCTGACCTTCGGCGGTCCGCGTCTTGACTGTCTTGAGCCCCTTGTCACGGGCGTTGGCCGCGGCGCGCTGCGTGAGCGCGTCGCCGAGGCTGAGGGAGGAGTGGTAGCGGGCGCGCTCCTCCTCGATCGGAATGTGCTCGACCTGCGCGAACTGGCGCAGCGCGTCCGGCAGCGGTTCAAACGGCACGACGTGCAGAACGATCAGTTGTGCCTGGCGCTGCTTGGCGATGTCGGTCGCCAGATCCAGGGCCTTCCAGGCATGGTCCGAGCCGTCGATCGCGACGAGGATCTTGTTCATGGTCGTCCGAGCCCTCCAGTGATTGACGCCGCACGCTCAGAACGCCGTGGGGCGTTGCTCTTGTCTCTCCGCGATCGCATCACGTGCCGAGCGTGATTGAGCGCCGCTTCCGTGAGCTCGGGCCTTTTCCCGGGCCGCGACTACGTTAGCACCGAAGCCCATCTCCATGAAGCCTCGGCCCCAAATCCGCGCAGACGCGAATGTAGGCATCGGAGGACCAGGCTAACCGGCGGGCTCCAGGGCGGCCGAGCGGCCGCGCCTGGGTGGGCTCGTCTCGACCGGTGCCGCCCAGCGAACGGCGTTCTCGATGACCCGCTGGATCAGCGGCTGGTGGTAGGTCGGGTAGGTCTCGTGCCCCGGGCGGAAGTAGAAGATCCGGCCAGAGCCGCGCCGGAAGCAGCAGCCGGCGCGGAACACCTCGCCACCCTGGAACCAGCTGATCAGCACCAGCTCGTCTGGGGCAGGAATGTCGAAGTGCTCGCCGTACGTCTCCTCCCGCTGCAGATCGATCCGCTCGGGCAGCCCTTCGGCGATCGGATGGCCCGGCGCCGCCACCCAGAGGCGCTCGCGCTCGCCCGCGTCACGCCATTTCAGGTCGCAGCTCGTGCCCATGAGGCGCTTGAAGATCTTCGAGAAATGCGCCGAGTGCAGCGCGATCAGCCCCATGCCCTCGAGAACGCGGGCCTGGAGGCGATCGACCAGTTCGTCCCGCACCTCGGCATGCGCCCGGTGGCCCCACCAGAGCAGCACGTCGGTCGCCTCGAGCACGGCGCCGCCGAGCCCGTGCTCCGGCTGGTCGAGGGTTGCGGTGCGCACGGCGTGGCCGGCCGCTCGCAGCGGCGTCGCCAGCGCTTCGTGGATGCCGTCCGGGTAGATCGCGCCGACCTCGGGGTTGGTGCGCTCGTG
Source organism: uncultured Alphaproteobacteria bacterium (assembly GCA_963815435.1). Classification (GTDB taxonomy): domain Bacteria; phylum Pseudomonadota; class Alphaproteobacteria; order Geminicoccales; family Geminicoccaceae; genus DATAOG01. Next base: position 146,269 of record CAWFGZ010000041.1, on the reverse strand, counting down.
ACGGAACTCGTTCCAGATCGTCACCCGCAGCGGCTCGTTCATGACCTCGCCTCCTGCAAGAGATCCTGGATCCGGACCAGCGCGCCGTCCTCACCCGCCGAGCGGATCGAGGCGAACATCAGGGCGAGGCTCTTCAGATTGTCCGCAGCGGTGCTCACGCCCTCGGGCGGCTCGCCCTCGCGCACCCAGCGCGCGAACTCGTGTAACGAACCCCTGCGGTCCTTGAAGCTCATGGTGGGCAGCTTCAGCCGCTCCGACCGTTCGCCGGGCCGGTGGAGAGTCAGCCGATCCAGCTTCTCGCGCTCTTCGAAGGCGCCGCGGAAAGTGAACTCGAACGTCCCGCGCGTGCCGTCCAGGCGCCAGTGGCCGCCGTAGGGCGTCGCGGGACCGCGTGAGATCCAGCTGCCCCGATAGCTCACGAGCGTGCCGCGCGCGAAGCGGAGCGTGGCGAGCGCCGCCGGTCTGCCCTTGAACGGCGTGCCCGGCTCGCTCCAGCTCCGGCAGCTGACCTCGAGTGGCTCGTCGTCGAGCACGAAGCGCAGGCTGTCGAAGTGATGGATCGCCATGTCGCTGAGCAGCGGCTCCTCGAGGAAGAAGTAGCGGTAGCCGCTCCCGAACAGGAAGTAGAAGTCGAGGTAGCAGGCGATCGGCTCGCCGATCGTGCCCTCGCGCAGCAATTGGCGGGCATGTCGGGGGGCGGGGAACCAGCGGTAGTTCTGGTTGACCATGAGCACGCGGCGCTGGCGGCGCGCCAGCTCGACGAGTGCGCGCGCCTCCTCGAGGCCCTCGGCGAATGGCTTCTCGACGAGGACGTGCAGCCCGGCTTCGAGCGCCAGGCGCGTCACCGGCGCGTGCGCGGCGAGCGGTACGACCACAAGCGCGGCGTCGGCCGGACCCAGCGCGAGAGCAGGCTCCGGCGCGCCGAAGATGCGCTCCGGCGGGAGGTCAAGCTCGGCGACCGCCTGCTCTCGCATTGCCGGATCGGGTTCGACCCAGGCCACCGGCTCGACGCCGGGCGTGGCGCGGGTCACCTCTTCAACCCAGTTCCGGCCCCAGCCGCCAAGCCCGAACTGGATCAGTCGCAACGTCATGGCACCTCAGCCGTGGACCTGCCCTTTGGCGATCTAATGCAGAATCGCGCGGCTTCAGCAAGCGAGGCTTAAGTAGACCGAGCTTCGAGCGGGAAATCCTACGTCGAACTTGTGCGCCGATGCCTTCCGGGGGCAGCCGCGCTCCGGCCGCCGCGACTGACCCCGGTCGCGAGCCGCGCCGCCACGGGATCGCTGCCCGAGAACAGGCTGGCCACTCCAAGCACCGTCAGCAGCACGGCCGCGGCCGCGAGCGTCGGCAGGATCAGCGTGGCATGGTTGGCCACCAAATTGGTGATGATGTTCTCGACGTCCGCTGCGGTCATCCCGTACCTCAAGCTTCGATCTTGGTCCAAGTCACGGAGAGTTCTGGAGTCCGACGGGCTTGCCGGGCTCACTGCGTGGCCGCTGCCGCCGGCAGGACCGGTGGCCCCAGCTTCGCAAGCGAGCGTTTCAGCATTCGGCGCAGCTGGCGGCCGAACCGGCTGTAGCGTCTGAGGTCGATTGCAGGGCGACCTCGATTGGCGGCTTCGATCAGGATGTCGAATTGGTCCGCGAAGCAGTGGTCGAAGCCCCGGCCGAGCGCTGCTTCGGCCTGCCGCCGTCGAATCCCGGCGCCCCAGCCGAACCATCGCTGGTGGCGGTTGAGGACCAATTGCAGCGGCAGGTCTTCGAGCCCGGACGTCTCGAGGAGATCGAGCAGCTTGCGGAGTTGCCGCACCGCCGGCACGTTGAGTTGCGTGACGAGGAAGGTGAGATCCGACTGGGCCAGCACAGTCGCGGTCCACTTGGTCTGGGCGATCGGTAGATCGACGACGACGTAGTCGAACTCGGCCCGCGCCAGCGCCAGCAGCCACGCGACGAGATCGGGCCTCAATGCCTCGAGCGACATCGGGGCGTCTGGCGCCGTGAGCACGTGCAGACCGCTCGGATGCTCGACCAGAGCGCTCAGAAAGGACGCCGCATCCGGCCTCTCCGGCATCCGGGCAAGCTCGAGCAGGCCGCGACTCGGACAGAGATCGAGCTGGAGCGCCACCGTACCGAATTGCAGGTCGAGGTCGATCAGACAGACCTTCGCGCGGGAGCGTCGCCGCGGCTCCGCCAGGGCGTGGGCGAGGTTGACCGCGAGCGTGGTTGCGCCCGCGCCGCCACTGGCCCGTGAGAAGGCCAGGATCCGGCCCCGTGCGGGGCCGGGTGCGTTCAGCCGGCGCGCCTTGTGATCGGCAAGCCGTAGGACCTCCAGCACGTCGCCACGCTCGATCGGCTGCGGCAGGAAATCGGCGACCCCGTCCCGGATCAGGCGACGCACACTCGCCGGACAGAGCGTGCCCGCCGTCGCCACGACCGGAATCTTCGCCCCCGCGGCCTCAGCGGTCAGCCGGTCGAACACCTCCATCTCGTCGGCATCGTGCACGTCGACGTCGAGCAGCAGCACATCGGCGCTCCGGCCGTTGCGCAGCAGACCGGTGCCGAGCGATCTGAGATCGCCAACGCGCAGATCGACGGTCGTGCAGTCGTGGTCCCCGATCGCCTCGGTCAGCTCGTACTGCAGCTGGCCCGACCGCACGACCCCCAGAACCTGAAGGGTTCGCTCGGCGCTGATCATCGACGAACCTCCTTCCGTGCGCCTCATGCAGGACGATCCCGCGTGAGTGTGTACTTGCGGAATCCATGGATCGGCCGACGGACACTGCCCGATCCGCTAGTTGGTCTCACCCCGGATGAAGATCTAAGGCAACAAGCGCGGTGTTAACAAGTATTAACAAACACAGGCTGACGTATGATGATGTGACCTGCGCCGTTAATTCTATTTTTGATTAGGATTAATCGGCGGTTTGCCACGCTGAGGCCCGTCCAACGGGGCGCCGCCACCGGTTGGATCATCCGATCGGGCGAGAAACTCGTCGAGCGCCTCCGCCATTGTCTGGAACAGAGCGCCCTGCTCGAGCAGACCGAGGATGAGGCGCTCGAGCATCAGCATCCGGTGGCCGCGGCCGATCACGAACGGGTGGCAGGTGTAGGTGAGCGCGCCCCAGTCCATCGCGCCGGTCATGTAGCGGAAGTCGTCGAGCCAGTTCTGCAGTACGTTGCCGGTCGCCATCAGTCCCTGGAGGACGCTCTCTTTGGTGCGCACGAACTCGAAATGCGGGTAGTCGTCGAGGCTCCAGCTGATCGGCATCTCGATCAACCGGGTGGTCTCGCCGAACACAAATGGCTTCTCGAGCTCGGCGACGTCGCCCCTGCGGGCGCGATAGGGGGTGTAGTCGTCGCCCATCATGCTCGAGTCGTAGTCGAAGCCCTGCTCGAGCAACAGATCGACGGTGTTGGCGCTCAAATCCCACGCCGGAGAACGGTAGCCGCGCGCCTTGCGGCCGCAAAGCTTGGCGATCGCCTGGTTGCCCAGGGCCAGACCCTCGCGCTCCTGCTCGCACGAGAGGGCTGCCGGCGGCACGTGGGTCCAGCCGTGGTGGCCGATCTCGTGCCCGCCCTCGACCACCCGGGCACAGACGTCCGGATAGGTCTCGATGATCACGCCCGGGACGAACCAGGTGGTCCGGATCGCGTACTTCTCGAGCAGTGCCAGGATTTGTTTGGCTCCGACGATGCCGAACTCACCGCGCGAGACCGGCGTCGGCGTGGTCATGCCGCGAGCCACCCAGCCCGCCATCACGTCGAAGTCGAAGGTCAGGCAGGCGATATGTCTGGACATGATGCGGCTCCCGCTGACGCCATAGCAACGCCGACGCCTTCGATCAAGGTGCCGGCGCGCCTCGCCAGCGGTGTCCGCTTGCCGCCGCGTAGATGTCGCGGCGGCGGTAGCACTACTTGGCAGCGACCTTGGCGACCCTGGCGCGCCTGCCCGGGACCTTCTTCTTCGGACGGCCGAGCCCGATCCGAAGCGCCATCTCGGAGCGTGCCTTGGCGTAGCTGGGGGCCACCATGGGGTAGTCGCTCTTGAGGTCGAAGCGTTCCCGGTACTGAACCGGGGTCAAATCGTGCGCAGTAGCCAAGTGTCGCTTGAGCAATTTCTGCTTCTTGCCGCAGATCAGGCAGGTCATCTGATCCTTGCCGATCGAACGTCGCACCGATACCGCTGGCTCGGGTTTGGACCGGACCGCCTCCGCTTCTTCGGCGCCCAAACTTGCCAAGCGGCTAGCCACGAGTCCAACCAGATTGCCGACGTCACCGGGCCGGACTTGATTGTGCGACACGAAGGCGGACACTATTTCGGCGGTCATCTCGGCCAACACGGTACGGTCGGATTGCTCAGTCATCTTTGCACCTCTTAGGCTCAGAACGTGTTCTTGTGTCATATTCGGAACAAGTTTGTCTACAATTACGTAGCCTCGAAATTGCACCGCACGGCCGAAACTTGCCCGAGCTGCATCGTCCAGTCGATCGGAGTGGCTTCAGTGGCCGACGCAAGTCGGGTGCAAATCAGCCAACGAGGATCTGGTCGACGATGACCGGCGCGAGCCATCGCGCGACGCGGTCCGCGCGTTGCCCACGCTTGTGCCTGACCTATAGCTGAGTGGGCCGGACCCGCGCGGTGGCGAGCGGGCGAGGAATTAGCCGATACGACCGAGCACGGGGAAGGCCTCGAGCAGCCAGTAGGCAAGCCGATCAAGCTGCCCGGTCACCATCAGGAGGCCCATCGCGACCAGCAGTCCGCCCGCCCCTCGCTGCAGGTTGCGCCCGGCACGCCCGAGCGCTCTGAGCCGGGCCAGGAGCGCGCCCGTGAACAGCGCCGCGAGGAGGAAGGGGAGGCCGAGGCCGAGCGAGTAGATCGCGAGCAGGAGCGCCCCTTTGGTGACGTCGGCCGTGCTCGCGCCGAGGGTCAGGATCGCGCCGAGCACCGGTCCGATGCAGGGCGTCCAGCCGAAGGCGAAGGCGATCCCGAGCAGGAGCGCGCTCAGCACCCGGCCGCGCCCGACCTCGGGGTGCAGGCGCGCCTCCTGGTTCATCAGCCTGATCGGCGTGATGCCGAGCATGTGCAGCCCGAACAGAATCACCACGATCCCGGCGATCAAGCCGAGCTCGTAACGATAGCTGAGCAGGAGGTTGCCCAAGGCGGTGGCGCTCGCGCCGAGGGCGACGAACACCAGGGTGAAGCCGAGCACGAAGGTCCCGGCCAGGGTCAGCACCTGGAGGCGCGGCGCTTGACGATCGCGCAGCTCTTCGAGCGAGCTGCCGGCGACGAACGACACATAGCCCGGCACGAGCGGCAGCACGCATGGCGAAAGAAACGAGATCATGCCTGCAACGAAGGCGGTGACGAAGCCGATCAGCGACAACTCGTGCATGGCCGCAACTCTAGACGCTCCGTGCCGGTAGCGCCGCCTTTTCTCGCAAAGATGTGAAACCTTTACGGCGCACGCAATACTGACGCCGCCGGGCGGCCGAGCAGCCGCCAGGTGCCAATGAACCCGGCAGCGAGCGTGATCGCGAGTGCGACCAGCAGAACCTCAAGCACGGCGCCGAGCGAGAAAGTCCAGGGCAGGTGCATCACCCCGATGACCACGGTTGCGGCCCCGATGCTGCCGAGCACGCCGCCCGCCAAGGCCGCCGTGGCGCCGAGCCCGAGGTATTCGATCAGAAAGATCCGCAGCAGGTCGATCCGTCGTGCGCCCAGCACCTTGAGCACGACCGCCTCGTAGAGGTGGCGGCGGCGCGCCGCCGCCACCGCACCGGCCAGTACGAGGACTCCGCTCAAGAGCGTCACTCCGGCGACCGCCGCGACGGCAAGCTCGATCTTGCGCATCACCTCGTCAAGCCGCGCAACGATCTCGCGCACCGAGATCGGGGTCACGTTGGGCAGTTGCGCGGCCATCCGGTCGAGCAAACCCGCCTCGGCCGCCGGCGGCACGTCAACCGTCGCGGCGAGCGTATACGGCGCCGCCTCGAGCACGCCCGGGCTGAACAGGAACACGAAGTCGAGGCGCCCCCGGCTCCAGTCGATCTCGGGGCGGAGGCTCGCAATCTTAGCCTCGATCACCCGGCCGAGCACGTTGAAGCTGAGGTGATCGCCGACGCCGACGCCATAGGCCTGGGCAACCTCGTCCTCGACCGAGACGAGCGGCGGCCCCGCATAGTCCTCGGGCCACCATTTCCCGGCCACCAGCTCAGTGCCGTCCGGGCGAGCCGCCGCGTAACTGAGGCCCCGGTCGTCGCGCAAGGTCCAGTGCCGGATTCCGGTCTGATCCACCGGCACACCGTTGATTCGGACCACGCGGCCACGAATTACGGGTGCGGTCTGGAGCACCTGCGCACCCTGGGTGCCGGCCACCAGGGCGTTGAATGTGGCGACCTGATCCCGCTGCAGGTCGATGAAGAACAGGCTCGGCACGCGGTCGGGCAGACGGAGGTCGACCTCGGCCGCGAGATTGCGCTCGAGCAGCGCAACCATGCTCAGTACGGCGAGGCCGGCGCCCAGCGCCGTGATCACGCTTGCAGCGCCAGCACCGGGCCGGTGCAGATTGGCAAGCGCGATCCGGGTCCGCGCCCTGCCGCGTCGGCCGATAAGGCGGACCCCGCGCAGGATCAGCATCGCCAGGCCCGCCAATGCGGCGGCCGCGACCACCGCGACCGCGACGAAAATCAGCCCGAGGCGGCGATCAGCGACGCCGAGCAGAGCGAGTCCGGCGAGACCGAGGATGCTGAGGCCGAGCAACGCGAGGATGGCAGCCGGCGGCCACCGCTCGGGCGGGGTGATCAGGGCGCGAAACATGCCCGCTGGCGAGACCGCGCGGGCCCGCGCCAGCGGCCAGATCGCGAAGACGAGCGCGGTCAGGAGCCCGCAGCCGGCGGCGATCAGGAGCGGCAGCGGATGAAAACCGGTCAGCACCCGAAACGGTAGAAGCGGCGCCGCCAGCGCCGTGAGCAGCCACGGTGCCGCCTGACCGATCACGAGGCCGATCACAACGCCGAAGCCCGCGAGGGCCAGAACCTGGAGAAGGTAGATCCGAAACACCAGGCCGCTCGGCGCGCCGAGGCACTTCAGGGTGGCGATGGTCGTAGTCTTGCCGGCGAGATAATTCTGGATCGCGAGCGCGACGCCGACCCCGCCGATCAGGAGCGCGGTCAGGCCGGCGATGGTCAGATAGGAGGCCAGGCGGTCGGTGAAGCGGGTAATTTGTGGTTGCACGTCACGCACGCCGCGCGCTCGCCAGCGGGCATCCGGATGCTCTGCCCGGATTCGCGCCAGCGCGGCTTCGACGTTGGCCCCCGCCGGCAGCGCCAGGCGGTAGGAGTAGCGGGCGAGCGAGCCCGGCAGGATGGTCCGCGTCCGCTCGAGCTGATCGAGGCGGATCATCGCGCGCGGCCCGATGCTGATGTAACCGCCGATCCGATCCGGCTCGCGCTCGATCACGGCGCGGATGACGAAGTCGGCCTCGCCGATCCGCAACCTGTCGCCAACCTTCAGCCCGAGCCGGGCGAGGAGCGCGCGCTCGACCACCACACCACTGTCGGCCAGCGCCTGATCGAGGCTGATGGTCGGCGGGTTAAGCCCGACCGCGCCGTACAGCGGATATGCATCGTCGACCGCCTTGAGCGCGACCACGACGCGGCGACCCCCGGCGCCCTGCGCCATGGCGTTGGTGCGGACGACGTCGGAGCGCTTGACACCGGGCGGGATCAGACCACGCAGTTCATCCTCGGTGAGCGGCAGATTGCTGGCATCGATCCCGATATCGCCGCCGAGCAGGGCCGAAGCGTCCCGCTTCAAACCCTCGAGCACGCCCGCGTTGATCACCCCGACCGCCGCGATCGCGGCCACGCCAAGGGTCAGGCAGGCGAGGAACACAACGAAGCCGCCGAGACCGCCACGCAGCTCGCGCCGGGCCAGACGCCAGGCGAGAACGAGGCGGCTCACGCCACTTCACCGGCCGAGAGCGGGCGACGGCGCTGCCCGGCGATCATCGGCTCGTAAAGCCGGCCATCGGCCATCCGGAGCTGGCGCGCGCAGCGGGCGGCGAGGCCCGGCTCATGGGTGATCAGGAGCAGCGTCATGGCGCGTTGCCCGTGAACCCGAAACAGCAGGTCGACGATCTCGCGCCCGGTGTCCTGATCGAGATTGCCGGTCGGCTCGTCGGCCAACAGCAGCTTCGGATGGTTGCTCAGCGCGCGGGCGATCGCCACGCGCTGCTGCTCGCCGCCCGAGAGCTGGCCGGGGTAGTGATCGGCGCGCGCGCCGACGCCGACTTCGGCTAGGAGCGCCTCCGCCCGAGCAAACGCGTCCCGGACGCCGGCGAGCTCCAGCGGCACGGCCACGTTCTCGACCGCGGTCATGGTTGGGATCAGATGGAACGCCTGAAACAGGATGCCGATCTGGCGGCCGCGAAACAGCGCAAGGCGGTCCTCGTCGAGCTCGCCGAGCGCCTGGCCGTCGATGCGCACCGTGCCGGAGGTCGGTCGCTCGATGCCGCCGACCACGGCGAGCAGGGTCGACTTGCCGGAGCCCGACGGCCCGACGACGCTGACCGAGCTGCCGGCCGCGACCTCGAGATCGACCCCGCGCAGGATCTTGACCGGGCCCGCCGCGCTCCTCAGGGTCACGTGCACGTCGCGCAGTTCGATCATGGCGTGGGGAGCGCTCGAGGACGAAGGCATGGCGAGACAGATGGTTCAACTGGGCCGGGTTCTCAAGCTGATCGCGGCGATCATGGTCGCGATCGCCGCGCAGGATGCCGCAGCGGATGACAGCTGCCGGATCGCCGTGCTCGGTGATTCCCTGACGGCTGCCTATGGTCTCGACCTCGTCGAGGGCTTCCCGGCGCAGTTGCAGCGGCAACTCGACGCGGCGGGATACCACTGTACGGTGCTCGACGCCGGGGTGAGCGGAGATACCTCGGCGGGCGGGCTTGCCCGCCTCGACTGGCTGCTCGCCGACCGGCCGACCGATGTGATTGTCGAGCTCGGCGGCAACGACGGGCTGCGCGCCCTGCCACCGGACGAGATGGAGCGCAATCTCGACGCCATCATCACACGCCTCCAGGCGAAGGGTGTCTCGGTCCTCCTCGCCGGCATGCTGGCGCCGCCCAACCTCGGTCGCGAGTACGGCCAGGCTTTCGCCGCCGTGTTTCCGCGTCTCGCCAAAAAGCAAGACGTACCGCTCTACCCCTTCTTCCTCGAAGGCGTTGCCGGCCATCCCGAGCTCACCCAGCCCGACGGCATTCACCCCACGGCCGAAGGCATCGCCCTCATCGTCAAGCGCATGCTGCCGACGGTCGAGGCCTGGCTCGATGGTCGTCACACGGGAGGCTAGCCAAGGCCGGACGCGCCCGTTCTGTACGGACTGACACCGGTCGGAGACTTCGTGCCGGCAACGAGCCTCACCGGCGCGAGGCGGCGTACGCTACTCGGTGCGTTTCGCGCCGGAACGCGACTCGATGCCCAGATAGTTGTCCGGCGACGGCACCAGCAGCAGGCGTAGCGCACGTGTATTCAAGATCTTTCGCGCAGTGCTGCTCAGGCAGCGGACGCGCTGCGCCGGTGTGAGGGGTACCAGCGACAGCGCTCTGAGATAGCCTTTGAGCACCTGCGTCTGCGGCACGCGAAATGAGACGGCGGGATCGATCCAGGCGGCGCGAGCAACGAATTTGGCTTTGTGAGAAGCGTCTTGCGAGGCACACAGGCGACCGACTGGCTCTCGCCATACGGCCGGCAAGGATTCCGGGCAAGGCGCTCCTGATCGTCGTCGGCTCGAGCATGGGCGCTGGATCATGCTGCTCCTGGCGCTCGCCCGACCCGTATCGCATACCGTGCACTGATCCGCATCGCTGCGGCGGCGCACTTTCACCGAGGATCTGCTTCTGGCGCAGGCCACGCCCGAGCATCGCCGTGCAACTCGTCGCCGAGCGCTCACTGGCTGCAGCCATCGGCCTACGGCAACCGGCCCTATCCGGTCACGGACAAGCTGATCGAGGACGGCCGACGGCATCTCCTGCTGCGCGCCCGATCCCGATCGGGTGCCCGGTCCACCTGCTGCACGGCCAGCGCGACCCGGACGTGCCGTGGGAGACATCTCTCCCCTCGCCGAGCGCCTTCAGTCCGGACGAAGTCACCGTCGGCTGATCAAGGCTGGCGACAGCGGCTCTCGAGCGCGCCGATCATCGACGCATCATCGCGGCCAAGCGCTTGACCGTCAGCAGGTGGCCGAGACGCCCGCTCATCCGAGGGCCGCTTGGCGCAGCTCGCGAATGCGCCGGCCGGCCGTCACGTCACCAATGGCGCCGGGGCTCTGAGGCGAGCCGCGTAATCCGCTCCAGGCTCGGTGACCGTCGATGGTCGCCTCGGGCGTTGATCAGAAGCGAGCGTCTCGCCGCACTTGCGCAGCGACCTCCGCGTAGCCGGCCCAGGTCGCAGCGCATGCCGAGGCATGTCGGCCGAGCTCGGCACCTCGAGCGTGACCCGTGTAGCGCGTGTGCTCCCAGCTGGCGTGGCGGGCGGCAAGCGCCTGGCGTCGTCGTCGAGTACCGCGAGCGCCCAACGCCCGTCGGGGCGCCATCGACCGCGTCCACGTAGCGGCGGCTTCGGGCCGTAGGTCCAGACCAGGTCCTCCCACTGCGCAGCTCTCTGCTCACGTGCGCATGATGGTGCCGGGGACGAAGGCCGAGGTGATCGGCTGCACTGATAGTAGCTATTCGTGAGGTAGGTCGGCGCCAGCAGGTCATCGTGCACCGCCCATTTCAAATAGACGACCCGCGCGCGAGCTCAAAACCCGATTGACCAGTCCCTGGGCGCCGCGCCGATGTTGCGCTCATTCAGGAAGCGGACGATAACGGAAGCGGCGAAGGCGTAATCGAACTCGGCCGAGCCATTCTCAACGCCCCAGCCGGCCTCGGTCATCCAGTACTGCTTGTGATGCGTGAGCACGCGCTGGGCGAGCACCGGGTTGGCCGCCATGTTGTACGAGTGGGTGCCGAGCCCGTCGAACGAGGCGAGCGCGACCGGGTCGGCCGCCACCGTATCGAACCACCGCAGCGCCCCGTCATCCGCGCTCGCGAACTCAGGGCCGATCGTCTTGACGTTCTGGAGTCCGCGCGCATCCAGTTCGCGCCGCATCCCGATGGTCAAGGGCACGTAGTCGCTAGACCCGCAGCCGCTTGCGGTCGTCATCGGGCTCGTTGAGCACGCCCGTGGTCGTGATCCGTATGCCGTAGGCGTCGCGCATCGTGGCGATGTCCGAGGCGATAGCGCGCGCCTGCTCCTCGGGGCTGCCCAGATAGGTCTGGCGGCGAGCAGCAGCTCGGTGGCCCCGTTGGCGAGCGCGTTGCGGAATGATGCCGCTCTTCAGGTAGAAGTCGCGCAGCAGCGTAGGATCGCCGGTGGCGTACCAGAGACGCACGATGCGCGTGTTCAGATCCTTGAACAGCAGCTGGTCGACCTTGGCTTTGCGCTCCTCGCTGAGCTGCGAATCAGGGTTGTCGGGCTCGAAGCTGAAGCCGAAACCGGCGAAGCGCTGCCGCGGCTCGCGGCCCACCGTCAGGGTGACCGACTGCCACGGCAACGCCGCAGGCGACGCGGCAGGTGCCGAGGTGGCGCTCTGGGGCGGCTGCACTCAGCGAGCACGCAGACCGCCGCCTGGCAGCCGAGCGAGACGAGCGTTCCGGGCCTTCGCTTCACGGTGCTTCCTCCAGGACGATGGCTGACGTCGCTCGGCCGCGCCGGGCGGTCGACGCCTCGAGGTCCCAAATCGCGCGCAGGCCTTCACGATAAGAGGGATAGCGGAGCACGACGCCGAGCTCCTCCTTGATGCGGGCGTTACGGACCCGGCGGTTGTCGCCGTAAAAGCTCCGCGCCAGCGGCGAGAGATCCGCATCCTCGAACGGGATCTCGGGCGGCGCCTCGACCCCGAGCAGCTCGCATCGTAGTCGGTGAAGGTCTGGGCACACAGACAACCGAACAGCTGCCTCAGATAGACGGCACCGTTGTATACGGGGATGCCGACGGTTAGCTTCGGGTCACTCCGCTGCATCTGTCGGTTCCGACGTTCCCTCGCATTGCGGCCGGCGGCGCTGCAGCGTCTCGCCTCGATAGATTGGCGGTGCTAAGCGCTGGCGCGAGAACCACGGTCGGCATGTTGAGCGAATATCGCGGAAAATGCAACGAGAGGCTGGCGCCAGCGACAGCGTGAAGCGATCAAGTCCGGTCGGCGACGCCCGGCCCGCGCAGCGAGCTCGGCAACCGGCTTCGCTCAAAGCTCGAAGCAGTGCTTCAACCTTCGGATGGTCAGCGCGCCGCGCGGCTCAGCGCGTGGTCGTCGCCGCGAGTCTTCATTGCCGTCAGGATTTCATCCCTGCTCAACAGATCGGGAAACATTCGAGTGAGACCGCTCAGCGCCAGAGTGCGCGAATGCTCGCTGCCGACCTGGACCAGCTTGGCCAAAGCGACTTTCAGCCAGACATCTCCGAAGGTCACCCACGGCTCAAAAGAACCGTGCAGGCCCGCCTTGACCACTCCTTCGGCGAGCTCATCGTGATGGAAGACGATCGTGTCATGGATGGGGTCGTGAAAAGTCAGGGGCTCTGCCAGAGACTGCTGTCGATTGTTCGCACCCAGGAGGGAGAGGAAGCTGGTTCCGGGCTCATAGTAGTCGGCGAGTGCGATCATGCTCGGCCACGAGAGATCGTAGCCTGACCTGCGTACCATGGCCGCAAAGAGGAGCGCCTGCGCCAGTCCCGGATGGACCTCTTTGACGGCCAGGATCTCTTGCGCGACCATATTCAGAAATCGCAACTCCAGCTCTTCAAGATTGCGCGGAATGTTCTGCGCGCAGCGCGGCAAGACAAACAGCAGCTGCACCAAGGGAGCTCGTCGCATCGACTCAGAGGCCAAGACCCCTGCGGGCTCTGCCCATTCAGGCAGGACTTCGGCGATCCTGGCCAGGATCGCGCCCTGATCGGCCGCCTCATCAGTTGCAAAGAGATTCTCGCCCGCCTTCAAGAGGGCCCGGAACTCAGCCGGCATGTCGCGTCCAGCGACCATCAGCACCATGCCTTGAGCTCGCGTCAACAGCTCCCGCAACTGCCGAATATGGCTGGGCTCCAGCCGCTGAACGTCATCGAGGAGAATGAGCCGGCGTTGCCGACGATTTGGCTCGACCAGCGCGGAGAGGCCGGAAGTCGAGCGCCAGCCGGTGATCCTCGACCCACCAAACTTCGAGCCCTGCAGCGGCGAAATCCACTCCAAGGCGGCGCAACGCGACCGACTTGCCGGTGCCGCCCTGGCCCATGATCGCGGCAATTCGAACGGCTGAATCCGCGCTCAACAGGTGCTCGACGCAGCGACTTAGCTGGTCATGGAACCGGCGTCTGACATCCCAATCTCGAAAGATGCCGAGCCAGGCTGCGTCCTGCTTGAAGCTGTAGAAGCGCTCGGGCGTGATGCGGCCCTCGCTCGGGTCGCGGCCGTTTGCCGCGACCCCGGCCACGCGCCCGTCCTCTACCGCGCGCTCGCGTGCCGCAGCCCGTCGTCGACCGCCATCAGGCCGCGGGGCAGGGGGCGCTCTGGAACTTGATCTGGGAGGAAGTGATCCCTGTCAACCAGGCGCCGGAACCGGCGCAGCTGGTGGTCGCGAAACAGTGCGCGACGAGCAATTGCGCGAAAGCAGCTTGCCTTTGCCCAGATCGATCTCCGCTTTTCGCACTGTCTGGAAGTGGCCAGCAGCAGCTTGATCTGCTGCTGAAGAATGGTATCGCGCCGGCCGGAGAACCAGGCAGCGCGATAGGGTCCGGAAGCGGCCGCGCTGAATTGCTTCGCGTGACATCGCCGTAGAAGCCGGACCTCCTGGCCCAACCAAAGGCCAGCAGCGCCATTTGAGCCAGCAGGACCTTGTCGCCGCCGCTGAAGGGCCGTAGCAGGGAAGTGCGGACCAGTGCCGACCGTCGCATCAGGCCGAGACTCGAGGCACATCACCGTCTTCAACATCAATGCTTCGAAGCGCACGCCCGGGTCTCGCGCTTCAGACCATCGTTCTTGTCCGGGCAACCGCTGCCACCACAGCCGCGCGGTCGATCATCCGCCGCGCTCCGGGGTGTCAGGGGAGGAGTTCACCAGTTCATCGATCAACGCCGATGCTGGAGACGCAAGCACGATTGCAGGATCGCGGTCCAGGATCCTGACCGTCGCCTCCAGAAAGCCAGGAGCCAGAACGTCGTCGTGAGCTGCCCACTTGAAGTATTGGCTCTCGCTTTCCGTCAGCAGGTGGACATTGGCGGCAGCCCGGACATTGTCGGGGCGTCCACGCGGCGCGTTCCCCGGTCCTTCGGGCTAGTGGCGGATATGTCCTTGGTGGTGAACCGACCATTGTCAGAGATGAACAGCTCGAAGTCACGGTATCGATCCGCCAGTAGCGACGATGGCGGTCGCGAGATTGTCGGACCCGTTGTAGACGGCCAGTCCAACTGAGATCCGGCTCATTGGGAGCGACCTACTCTGCCTCTTCCCTTGCGCAAGTCTCTAGGGATAGATTCCCAGATCCGAGCGCCTGACGCCGAAAATACTCGGTGCGCCGCATGCGTGCAAATCGTCGAAGCCCCGGGCGGGCCGGGAGGCGCCGCGAGACCGGCGGCTGGGGCTCGCGCAGGACTCCGGGGTGTTTGGGCCGCTCGTCGATCAGACGCACCGGCCGACTGGGCATCGTGGCTGAGCGCTCCGAAGCCGGCCGCGCTGACCACCTCAATTCTGCCGGCTTGGCAAACGGAAACGCCCGGATCGTCGTCCAGCACCGCGACGCCCTCGCTCGATAGTTGGCGCCGATTAGCAGATTCTCGGAGGTGTGCCGTCCATTGCTCGACTCGTCGGGAGCCGTGCCTGAAGTAACGCCCGCTCGCGAGCTCGAAGACGCGATTGAAGTCTGGGCAGCTGCGCCAATGCTTGCACTCATTGCGGGCCAGTAGCGGAAGCGCGAGTCAGATGCGGTCATGCGGCGGCAGATCTGCTCGGTGGCGTCGATCGAGGCATTGTCCGAGATGATTGCCTCGTACTCGGTGAAGGTCTGGGCACGCAGGCAGTCGAACAGCTGCGCCAGATAGGCCGCGCCATTGTAGACGGGGATGCCGAGGCTGAGCCTGGGGCCGGTCCGGTTCATGCTCTGGTTCCGATATGCCCTCAAGTAGCGGCCGGCAGGCCCGCGTGCCTCGGACTCCGAACCTCGGAACAGCGTCGTCTCACGATCCGGGCGGGAGACGCGCTGCCTGGAAGACCTAGCTTGAAAAGCGCTGCAAAAGCAATCTTTCAGCGCCTCGTATCGGCGGCCCGGTCGGGGCGATCCGTGATCAATGCGACGGCCCCACGCCGTAGAACTGCCGGCGCGATCGGCTTCAGACCTCTTGAGCGGAGACTCCACAACAGACCCGCCAGAATGAAGCTCTCGATCACAACCGTGACCGAGGCCATCCCCACCGCCCCGAACCGCGGGGCCAGAATCAGGGCCAGGACGAGATTGAGGCCGGTGCTGGCGACGGCCACCGTGTTGAGCAGGCGGTCGAGACCATGGGGGATCATCCACTGGCTAACCAGCGCGCCATTCAACACGATCAGGGGGATAATCGCGGCCATCAACTGCAAGACGACCACGGCGCCAGCGTAGCCGGGGCCGAACAGCAGATCCACCAGCCAGGGCGCGGTCAGCGCGACCACGAGCCCGAAAGCGATGCCGGTCGCGCCCTGGAGCAGGAGGGTGAGCTCGGCCAGCTGCTCCGCCCGGTCCGGGCGCGCCCCGACCAGGTGCGACAGGTGCGGCAGCAGGGCGGTATTGACCGGCTGCAGCAGCCAGGCGATCGGACGGCACAGCTTGTCGCCGGCGGCGAAGAACGCGACCTGCTGGGGCGCGACCAGCAGACCGAGCAGGAATACATTGCCGGCGGTGTGCATCATGAGCGCGATGCGCATGACGAACATGCTCGCGCCGAGGCTGAGGGTGCGGCCGATCAAGGCCAGGCTCAGCCGCCCGGGCCGGACCTCGTGCAGGATCAGGGCGTAGCCGGCCGCAGTCGTCAGCAGCGACCCCCCGGCATAGCAGGCGAGCACCAACCAGCCGTCGTCCGGGGTTCGCACCAGGGCGAAGATCGCAAGCGTCGCGAGCAGCTTGGCGCCCACCGAGATGGCGCCGATCAGAGGGATGCGCTCCTGACCGGTGAAATACCAGACCGGGTTGAAGCCTTGTAGAATGGCGAACGCCAGCCCGGCCCAGAGCAGCAGCGGTTCGTCCTGGAAGACCGGCACGACCGAGCGCGCGACAACGGCAGCGAGCGCGACGACGCCAGCGAGCATCAGTTGGGCGACGAAGGCGCCGCTGACCAGTTCGGCCAGCTGCCCGGCCTGATCGCGCGCGCTGGCGACCGCTCGCGTACCCGAAAAGCTGAAGCCATATTCAACAACGACGATGCCGTACATGGCGAAGGCCTGGCCGATCGCAAACACGCCCCAGCCCGCTGGTTCGAGTGTGCGCGCGAGATACGGCAGCACGGCCAGCGGCAACAGTTGCTCGACCGCGCGCACGCCGTAGAGCGCGAGGATGTTGCGCACCAGACGCACCCGGATGAGCCCTTTCAGGCGGTCGAGCATCGATCGATTTCTCCGCACTCAGCGCCGCGAGACCCGCTCCGACACACCGCGCCGGTGGCCATCGCTTCGCCTCAGGCCCCCTTGTATCGGTTCATGAGAGTGAGATGCCACTCTTGGCAGCGAAACGCACCCGGCTGCACTGAAGTACCGGAGCTCGGAGGATCAGCGGGGCGGTGCCAGCAGCGCCTTGATGCGCGCCACTACGAGCGGCAGATCGTCCGGCGCCTCAGCGCGGGGCTCGCAGAAGCCCTGGCCAGCCCACGTCGCCAGGCCGCGGTCGATCAGCATCTGGTGAAACGCCTGAAAGTCGCGAACGTGGTTCAGGAAGCGCGCCCGATGGACTGCATTTGCCAGGCGGCGGAGCACAGGTCGCCGTGCCGGATCGGACGCCAATGCAAATAACCGGCGAGTGACGGAACGGCGCCGCTGGTCGATCGCTCCCAGCCAGCCGCAAGGCAGATCGAAGATGGCCAGCGGCCGGCCCAGACGGACGATCTCGACCATCATCGAGATGCTGTCGCCGGTGACCACGAAGCCGTCGGCGAGGCCGAGCAGGCCGCGATAGGGATTTTCGCCGGCATCGGGCGACCAGCGAAAGAGCTCCGCGCGCGGGGGCAGCCTCGTGCCGAGCGTCTCGACGACGGCCGCCGGCGTCCGCCGGCTGGTCGTCACGTAGGCGGTGCCCCCGCGGTCCTCGACTTCCCCGGCCATGGCCAGAAGCCGCTCGAGAACCGCGTCGTTGAACACGAAGGGTCCGGTCGGACCGCCGATCAGAAACGCGATCAGGGGACGGGGCAAGGCGGCGAACCTCGGCCGCCAGATGGCCGCGGCGTCCTCGATCGTCGCCTCGTCAAACCGCATCAAAGGCAGCGCGATCGGCAGCACGTTCGGCAGGGCCGGCATCTGCGTCTCGGCGCCGCTGATCACCAGATCGAACCGCACCATCATGCCCGACGGCTTGCCGACCAGGACCAGCCTGGTACGCCCGCCGGACTGCTCAGCAATCCAAAGCGCCACCATCGAGGGCCGCCGACCGATCGTGATGATCAGATCCGGCCAGGGCGGCTCGAGCGGATCCGAGCGCGCCGGATCGATGTGATGGAGCGAGGGCTCGACCCGCGGCTTGCTGAGCACGAAGGGCTCCCGCATCACCACGTTCTTGCGCTCGCAGGCCCAGCCCAGCGCCCGCTCGATCACCTCGACCTGGGCGTTGTCGCCACGCTTGTCGCCGAGCACGAGCCAGACGCGCGGCTGCGTTGGGCCGTCGCGGCGCATTTCACGCGGTCGCTCCCCGAATGTCTGCATTCGTTCGGGACCAGGCGCCGACCCGCGGCCGACGGCGGCCAAAGTCATGCTCAGACCGCCACACGCTCCCGCGGGCCGACTGTCGCCGCCGGCCCGTAGCCGAAGGTCGGCGACAGCCGTTCGGCGACCAGGTGCTCCAGCTCCGTGGCCTGTTCGGGTGAAAAATAGTCGCGATAGCCGCCGACCTTGGCGCGGCGAACCTTGAAACTCTCCGGGTCGTTCGGGTTGCGCAGCCTGAGGCCGCCCTGGCGGAAGAAGCCCCTGCTCTCGAGCGCGCGCAGATTGTCGAAGGCAGCGAAGGCCACCGCTTCCTCGATCTCCTCAGCGCTGAAGGTCTCGCCCATCAGGTCGGCGATCCGGTGCAGAGTCCTGGCCGGCTCGGCGCGCAGATCCTCGTAGCGCACCATCAGCGCCCGTTCCAGATGCTGCAGATTGCGCTCCCAGGTATTGAGGTATTCGATCAAACAGGGCAGGCCGATGTCGCTGTGGCGGACGAAGTCCCACATTTCGATGGTCCGCCGATCGATCGGATGCGCGATGAAGTGATTGATCAACTCCTGCTTGTGCGCCGACTGCCGCCTGGTGAACTGGAAATACCAGGACACCGCGATGTCGCAGGGATGGCGCGCGAGCAGCAGGATCGGCTTGCGGCGAAGCGCGCTGTCCGGTGCGCCGGGGGCGAGGGCCTCGCCCACCACCCCCTCGTAGCTGTAGTAGCCGTTCGTGGCGGTGATCCGCGGGATCGCAGGGTTGCGCCGGGTCAGCTCGTCGGAGGTGACGATCAGCGACGCCGGCAGGCCGTGCCGAATCTGGTAGAGCCGGGCGAGCATCACCTTGAGCCAGGTGTTGCCGCTCTTGGGATGGCCGATGATGAGAAGGCCGGTGCGCTCCGCTATGGCGAGCTCGAGGCGCGCCAGAAGGTGCCGACGCGCCGCCACGCGCCACGGCGCCGGCAGGAGCGCCGTCGGCAGCAGAATCGACCATTTCTTGACACCGTCGCTGACCTGGAGCATCGCCTTGCACCGAGAAAGCCGAGATCACCCGTCCAGGTTCGAATCGATTCGGACCTGAGCTGTTGTCTCGTCTGCTATTCTGAAGGATCGCGAGGCGTCTAGCAGATCACCTGCGCGCGCGCAACGCTGCTGCCCCGCGGCGCCTCGAGCGATGGCGATCCCGAGGCGATCGGGACACTCTATGGCGGGAGGACGACGTGCGGCTCCGAACTCGCTCACTTCACGCGCTGGAATTCGGCGTGAATTTCGAGGGTCACGTCGTCGCCTACGGCCGGTGCGTAAGCGCCGAGGCCGAAGGCCGAGCGGGACACCGCGCCGCTCGCGGCGAAGCCGAGGGTGTAGCGCCCGGTCAGGAGGCTGTCGGCACCGCCGTTGAAGGTGACCTCGAGAGTGATCGGCGCGATCACACCGTGTAGCATGAGATCGCCGGTGACCCGGCCCGTGCGCTTTCCGGTAATTTCGATCGCCCGGCTCTCGAAGCGGGCCTCGGGATAACGCTGGACATCGAACCAGTCCGGGCCGCGCAGATCCTGCTCGAACTTCGGCAGGTTGAGGTCGATGCTGGCAACGTCGACCAGCACGGTGAGCCGCGCCGCCTCGGGCTTTGCCGGGTCGAAGTCGAGCGAGGCATCGAAGCGGTCGAAGCGGCCAACCAGCTGCGAGAAGCCGAAGTGATCGACCTTGAACAGCAGCGAGGCGTGCTCGGGGTCGATCCGATAGGCGCCGCCCGGGAGCTGGCCGATCTCCAGGGTCTGATTGTGGGCCGGGAGCAGATAGCCGCAGGCGGCGAGCGCCACGGGCAGCAGGAGGCAGGCGGGCAGGCGCAGTCTCGGCAGGCGTGAGCAGAGCGGCATGGCGTCCTCTAGTCGCGATCGCTTTCGGGTGTCGGCTGGTGCTTGTCTTTGCGCGAGTACCGGCGCCGGTTCCTCTCCTGGCGCGCCCGAAAGGCGGCGGCACGCAGCGCACGGGCAATCGGGTTGCAGCGCTTGACGGTCTGGTCGCGGCGGTTCTTGATGCGTCTCGTCATCGTCCGGCGCCCGGTCGATTGTCGTTGCCGGCCGGCGGGTCGGCCCGCCCGAACGAACGTCATGGACTTCCTCATCATCCAGTTTCTGAACGGCTTGGCCAGCGCGTCCTCGCTGTTCCTGGTTGCGGTCGGGCTCTCGATCATCTTCGGCGTCACCCGGATCGTGAACTTCGCGCACGGTTCGTTCTACATGCTGGGCGCGTATCTCGCGGTGACGCTGACCAGCCGGCTCGCCGGCGCGACCTCGGCACCCGGCTTCTGGCTCGCCCTTCTGCTCGCCGCGGCCGGGGTGGCCGCGGTCGGCGCGCTGATTGAGATCGTGCTGCTGCGCCGGATCTACCAGGCGCCCGAGCTGTTCCAGCTGCTCGCGACCTTCGGCGTCGTTCTGATCGTCGAGCAGCTGGTGATCATCGCCTGGGGACCGGAGGATCTGATCGGACCGCGAGCACCCGGCCTCGCCGGCTCGATCGACATCCTCGGCCAGAGGTTCCCGCAATATGAGCTGGTGCTGATCGCCCTCGGGCCAGCGGTTCTCGGCGCTCTTCACTGGCTGTTCCGGCACACCCGCTGGGGGATTCTGGTCCGCGCTGCGACCCAGGACCGCGAGATGGTCGCGGCACTCGGCGTCGACCAGGCCTGGCTGTTCACCTCGGTGTTCGCGCTCGGCGCGTTCCTGGCGGCACTCGGCGGCGCGCTGCAGCTGCCGCGCGATGCGGTCACGCACGACATGGATCTTCGGATCATCGTCGAGGCCTTCGTGGTCGTGGTGGTCGGCGGCATGGGCAGCGTGCCGGGCGCGTTCCTCGCCGCGCTGCTGATCGGCGAGCTGACCGCCTTCGGCATCTGGGTGCTGCCCGAGATCACGCTGGTCCTGACCTTCCTGATCATGGCGGTCGTCCTCGTGGTCCGGCCCTGGGGTCTGCTCGGGCGACCGGAACCGGCGGCAAGATCCGCACCCGACAGTGCCGAGCCGGTCCTCCGCCCCGCCAACTGGCCGGTTCGGCTCGCGTTCGTCGCGGCGCTCGCCGTCCTGGCCGCGCTGCCGGCTCTGGCCAACAACTACGTTCTCTATTTGCTGGTCGAGATCTTCTGCCTCGCCCTGTTCGCCCAGAGCCTGCACTTCATCATGGGCCCGGGCGGCATGATCTCGTTCGGTCACGCCGCCTATTTCGGCCTCGGCGCCTATGGGGCGGGGCTCGCGGTGAAGTATCTGCCGGTCTCGATGGCCCTCGCGATCGCCATCGCGCCGCTGGTCGCATTCGCCGGCGCGCTCCTGTTCGGCTGGTTCTGCGTCCGCCTCGCCGGCGTCTACCTGGCGATGCTCTCGCTCGCCTTCGCCCAGATCGTCCATGCCATCGTGTTCCAGTGGTACGACTTCACCGGCGGCGACAATGGTCTGGTCGGCATCTGGCCCGCGGCCTGGGCCAGTTCCACAATCGTCTATTACTACTTCGCCCTGGCATTGAACCTCGCCGCGCTGATCATACTCCGAACCTTCGTCTTCGCGCCCTTCGGACTTACTCTGCGGGCGTGTCGCGATTCGCCGTTGCGCGCCGACGCCATCGGCATCGACATCCGCACCCATCGGTGGCTCGCCTTCACGATCGCCGGCACGTTCGCCGGTCTCGCGGGCGGCATCCTCGCCTTTCTGAAGGGCACCATCGATCCCACCTGGCTCGCGATTCCGCAATCGATCGAGGGTCTGGTGATGGTTCTGCTCGGAGGGGTTCAGACGCTCGCCGGGCCTATGGTCGGGGCGGCGGTCTACCACGGCCTCGAGATCTGGTTCTCGACCCTGACCCGCTACTGGCCCCTGGTCCTCGGCCTGATCATCATCGCTCTGGTGCTCGCCTTCCCGCACGGCATCGTCGGCTTTCTGCAGCGCCGGCGCGGCCAGGGCGAGACCGCCTGATGCGAGTCCTCGAGGTTCGAGGGCTCGCCAAGGCGTTTGGCGGCATCCGGGCGGTCGAGAATGTGAGCTTCGGGCTGGACGCGGGCGAGCTGCTCGCGCTGATCGGGCCGAACGGCGCGGGCAAGACGACCTGCTTCAACTGCCTGAGCGGTCAGCTGCGCCCGGACGCCGGCAGTGTCGCGCTGCGCGGGCACGAACTGGTGGGCCTCGCGCCGCGCCGCATCTGGCGGCTCGGCGTCGGTCGGACCTTCCAGATCCCCCAGACCTTCACGTCCATGACCGTGCGCGAGAACGTTCAGCAGGCGCTGCTGGCCAAGCACCGCCGGACGCGGCGCCTCTGGCCCGACGCTGGTAGGCTCTACGGCGAGGAAGCACTCGCCATGCTCGAGCGGGTCGGGATGGCCGATCAGGCCGGGCGGTCCTGTGCGGTTCTCGCCTATGGCGATCTCAAGCGGGTCGAGCTTGCGATCGCCCTCGCCCACGACCCGGTGCTCCTGCTGATGGACGAGCCGACTGCGGGAATGGCGCCGAAGGAGCGGATCGAGCTGATGGCGCTCGCCCGCGCCATCGGCCGCGCAGAGGGCGTCGCTACGCTGTTCACCGAGCACGACATGGACGTGGTGTTCGGGCACGCCGACCGCATCATGGTCATGAACCGAGGCGAGCTGATCGCCGACGGGCCGCCCGAGACAGTCCGTGCCAATCGCCTGGTGCAGGAGATCTATCTGGGCGCCGGCGACTTCGGCCCCGCCGAAGCCGCCGAGCCACGCGCCGCGCGCCATGCTTGAAATCGCGGCGCTGCACACCTACTACGGCCGCGCCCATATTCTGGACGACATCACCTTCGCGGTCGGCTGGGGCGAGGTGGTCGTCCTGCTCGGCCGCAACGGCGCCGGCAAGTCGACCACGCTCAAGAGCATCATGGGCCTGGTCCGGCCGGCGCGCGGCTGGATCAGCTTCGACGGCCACAATCTGATGAGGCGCGCGCCACACGAGATCGCCCGTCTCGGCCTCGGCTACGTGCCCGAGGAGCGGCGCGTGTTTGTCGACCTCACGGTACTGGAGAACCTCGAGGTCGGCCGTCAACCGCCACGGCGCCGGGCGCCGACCTGGACGCCCGAGCGTCTGTTCGAGCTGTTTCCCAATCTCGCCGATCTGCGCGCTCGCCCGGCCGGGCGGATCTCGGGCGGCGAGCAGCAGATGCTGACCATCGCGCGCACGCTGATGGGCAATCCGCGCGCGATTCTCCTCGATGAGCCCTCGGAGGGCCTGGCGCCGGTGATCGTCGAGCAGATGGCGGCGACGATCGAGGAGCTGAAACGGGACGGCCTCACCGTGCTCCTGTCGGAGCAGAATCTGCGCTTCGCCCGCGCGGTCGCCAACCGGGCGCTGATCATCGAAAAGGGGCGGATCCGCTATCAGGGCACCATGGCGGAGCTGGCCGCCGATGAAACGGTCCGCGCGGCGTACCTGACGGTCTGACCGCGAGCCGAGCGTCGGCCGCTCAGAAGTCCATGTCGCCGCCCATGCCGCCCATACCGCCGGGCATGCCACCAGGGCCGCCGGCCAACTCCTTCTTTGGCCGCTCGGCGACCATCGCCTCGGTGGTGACCAGCAGGCCGGCGATCGAGGCCGCGTCCTCGAGCGCGGTGCGCACGACCTTGACCGGATCGATCACGCCAAACTTGAACATGTCGCCGTACGCGCCGCTCTGGGCGTCGTAGCCGTAAGCGGGATCGTCCTTCTCCATCAGCTTGCCGACCACGATCGAACCGTCGACCCCGGCATTGAGCGCGATCTGGCGCGTCGGCCATTGCAGCGCCTTACGGACGATCTCGATGCCCGTTCGCTGGTCAGTGTTGTCGGCCGTGAGGCAGGCGAGCGCCTTGGCCGCGGTCAGCAGCACCACGCCGCCGCCGGCGACGATGCCCTCTTCGACCGCAGCCCGGGTGGCATGCATGGCGTCCTCGACCCGGTCCTTCTTCTCCTTGACCTCGAATTCGGTCGCCCCGCCGACCCGGATGACCGCGACGCCGCCCGCGAGCTTGGCCAGCCGCTCCTGAAGCTTTTCGCGGTCGTAGTCGGAGGTGGTCTCCTCGATCTGCGAGCGGATCTGCGCGCAGCGACCCTCGATGGCGGACTTGGCGCCGGCCCCGCCGATGATCGTGGTCTCGTCCTTGGTGATAGTGACCTTCTTGGCCTGCCCCAGCATGTCGAGGGTGACGCTCTCGAGCTTGATGCCGAGATCCTCACTGACCACCTGCCCGCCGCTCAGGATCGCCATGTCCTCGAGCATGGCCTTGCGCCGGTCGCCGAAGCCAGGCGCTTTGACCGCGGCGACCTTGAGGCCGCCGCGCAGCTTGTTGACTACGAGGGTGGCGAGCGCCTCGCCCTCGATGTCCTCGGCGACGATCAGGAGCGGTTTGCCGGACTGGACGATCGCCTCCAGCACCGGCAACAGATCCTTCAGGCCGGAGAGCTTCTTCTCGTGCAGCAGGATGTACGGGTCTTCGAGCTCGACCGACATCTTCTCGGCGTTGGTGATGAAGTAGGGCGAGAGATAGCCGCGGTCGAACTGCATGCCCTCGACCACCTCGAGCTCGGTGTCGAGCGACTTCGCCTCTTCGGCCGTGATCACCCCCTCCTTGCCGACCTTGTCGATGGCCTCGGCGAGCATCGTCCCGACCCAGGCCTCGCCGTTGGCCGAGATGGTGCCGACCTGTGCGATCTCCGCGCTGGTCTTGATCGGCTTGGACTGCTGCCTGATGTGCTCGACCGCCTTGGCGACCGCGAGGTCGATGCCACGCTTCACGTCCATGGGATTCATCCCGGCCGCGACCGCCTTGACGCCCTCGCGGACGATCGCCTGGGCGAGCACGGTCGCCGTCGTGGTGCCGTCGCCGGCCAGATCGCTGGTCTTGGTCGCCACCTCGCGGACCATCTGGGCGCCCATGTTCTCGAACCTGTCCGCGAGCTCGATTTCCTTGGCGACGGTCACGCCGTCCTTGGAGATGCGCGGGGCGCCGAACGACTTCTCGAGCAGGACGTTGCGGCCCTTTGGCCCGAGCGTGGCCTTGACGGCGTCGGCGAGAATATCGATGCCGTGCAGCATCCGCTCACGCGCGTCGTGGCCGAACCGGATTTCCTTGGCAGCCATGGTTGCTAACCTTCCTCCCTGCCGCCGCGCTTGCGCTCAGGGTGACCGCGGCGACGGCATTAACCCTCAGATATTCCGTAGATCTTCACTCTCGTTAGCACTCTCATTCGATGAGTGCCAGGGGGCAAGATGAGCATCCTCGAGGTGTCGATCAATCCGAGGAGAGCAAATTTCCTGCCGACCGGCTACGCGCCGGAGAGTGCCGGTTCAGCGGGCGCGCGGAGACCTGCGCGCCTCAGTACTCGAACGGAAGATACTGATACAGCCAGGTCTCGCTGAGCGTGCGGTCGCCGAGCCGCAGATAACACCGCAGCTCGACCGGATCGTCACCGTCGACATACAGGTCGAAGAACGCCCGCCAGGTCTTCGTGCCGACCACCTGGAGCGCGTAGGCATTGTCGATTCGGCCGCGCGAGGTGTTGATGACCGGCTGGACGTCGTTCTGCTTCTCGAGGCTCGGCAGCGGCCCGCCCGCGAAATCGATCACGAACTTGCGCGCGCCTTTTGGCCTAGGCTGGCCGGGGATGCCGCCTCTGCCCAGGCGGGTCGCCCGCACCCGCCCGACCTCGACCGGCGGATAGGGCTCGTCCGCCAACCAGTGCAAGCGATAGGCGAACGACCAGTGCGACCCGGCCCGGATCCGCTCGGCCGGCAGCCAATAGACGACGATGTTGTCGTGGATCTCGTCGTCGGTCGGGATCTCGACCAGCTGCACCGCACCCCGTCCCCAATCCGCCAACGGCTCGACCCAGACGCTCGGCCGGCGGTCATAGAACACACCGTCGTCCTCGTAGTCGTAGAAAGCGCGGTCGCGCTGCAGCAGACCGAAACCCTTCGGGTTCTGGTCGAAGAACGAGCTCGTGCGCACGACGTCCGGGTTGTTGAGCGGCCGCCAGATCCGCTCACCGGCGCCGCTCCACATCGCGAGACCATCGCTGTCGTGGATTTCGGGCCGCCAGTCCGTCGCCTGATTCCGATTGTTCTCGGCGAACCAGAACATGCTCGTAAGCGGCGCCACGCCCATCCGCGCGATGTCCTTGCGGCAGAACAGCTCGGCCTGCAGATCGACGACCGCGCCCTCGGTCTTGACCCAGTTGAAGCGATAGGCGCCGGCGACGCTCGGACTGTCCATGAGCGCATAGATCAAGATGTGCGAGCTGTCGGGGTCCGTGGCCTCGAGCCAGAACTGGGTGAAACGGGGAAACTCCTCGGGCCACGGCATGGCGACATCGATGGCCAGGCCGCGGGCCGACATGCCGTACTGATCGAGAGCGCCGGAGCTGCGAAAATAGGACGCACCCTGGTAGGCCAGCCAGTCGGTTTGCACGCCGTGACCGTCCATCACCCGGAAACCGGCGAAGCCCACGTCTCCCGGCAGCTTACCGTCCAGCTCGGTCTTGCCAAACGTGAAATAGTCGGGCGAGTAGTGGATCTCGCGCGCCGTGCCGTTCTCGACCACGTACAGCCCGACCGGCTCCTTGGAGTAGCGACCGAGGTGAAAGAACTGCACCGGAAACGGCGCACCACCGTCTTCCCAGAGCGCCCGTTCGGGCCGGAAGTGGATCTGCTGATAGGCATCGTAGTCGATGGTTTCCAGGATGTCGGAGTAACGGACCACCGCCGGACGATAGGCGCGCCCGGCGAGCGCGCGCGCTTGGCCCTGCAGCCACGTGAAGTCGAACGGTTGGGGCGGCCCGAGATCGATCGACGGCGTCGCCGCTCGGGCGAGGGGCGATCGCAGCGCCACGAGAAACGCGATGGCGCCGCCCGCCGACAACAGGTCACGGCGACGCAACATGCGCGACTCCGGCGGCGGGATGGTGGAGGAAACGGCTGGTCGGCATGGCGATTGATTTCCCTGACGGCGAGACCTTGCTGCGCTCGACAGCCGTGGCCGTCCCCTATTTCTCACAAGGCGCCCCCGCAGCTCGAGACCATATACGCCAGCGGGCCTGCCATCTCGAGCGCTCGCGAAGTGACACCTGCGCGCGTCTTCCGGCAGCATACCGCGGGCTGCGATCGAGGAACGAACGCAGCCTCGCGACTTTATCATATGGGCCGCGTACGCCAAATGCGGAGAGGTTATATGATCGGGTCCTTCGAGAGCGCGCGCCGAGATCGCGTCTTCGCGCCGGACTTCTCGAGCGAGCCGATCTGGTGGCGGGACGCTCCGCCCGATCCAGCGGACCGCGAGCCCCTGCCGGCGCGCGTCGACGTCGCCATCGTCGGCAGCGGTTATTGCGGCCTCTCGGCGGCGCTCGAGCTGGCTCGCGCGGGCACGCGGGTCGCGGTCCTGGAGGCGGGTCCGCTGGGCACGGGTGCCAGCAGCCGCAATGGCGGCATGGTCGGCGGGGCGATCAAGCTCGAGTGGCAGAATCTTGCCCGTCGGTTCGGGCCAGGCCGCGCCGCCGCATTGCACGACGGCGCGCGCGCCTCCTTCGATCACCTTGAGAGCCTGATCGCGCGCGAGCAGCTCGACGCCGGCTATCACCGCTCAGGCCGCCTTCTCCTCGCCTGCAACCCGGCCCAGTTTCGCGCTCTGGAGCGCCAGGCGGCGGCGCTTGGTGAGCGGGCCGTCCGACTGGTGGCGCGCGATGGTCTGCGCGAGGAGATCGGCTCGGATCTCTATCACGGCGGCGCGCTGATCGAGGAGGCAGGCGGCCTGCACCCGGCCCGGTTCCACCGCAGCCTGCGCGAGGCGGCCCGGGCCGCGAGGGCCGGTCTGTACGGCCACGCCGAGGTCGTTCGGATCGGCCGGAGCGCGAACGGCTTCGTGCTCGAGACCCGCCGCGGCCGGCTGCTGGCCGAGGCCGTGTTCATCGCGACCAATGGCTACACGGGGCCCCTCACCCCGCAGCTGCAGCGCCGCGTGTTGCCGGTCTCGAGCTACATCATCGCGACCGAGGAGCTGCCGACGGATCTCGCCCGCCAACTCAGCCCCCGCGGCCGAATGTTCGTCGACCGCAATCGGCTGCTGTCCTACTTCCGTCTGTCGCCCGACGGCCGGCGCGCGCTGTTCGGCGGGCGGGTCAGCCTGCGTGACATCGACGAGCGACGAAGTGCGCTCCGGCTCTATCGCCGGCTGATCCGGGTGTGGCCGGAGCTCGCCGGTCATCGGATCACTCACAGCTGGAAGGGCGCGGTCGCCTTCACCTTCGATCGCCTGCCGCACATGGGCATGATTGAGGGCGTGCACTTCGCGATGGGTTGCAACGGCAGCGGCGTTGCCATGGCGACCTATCTCGGGCATCAGACGGCGCTCGAGCTGCTCGGACGCACCAACCGCCCCTGCCCGTTCGCCGACTTGAACTTTCCGGCTCATCTGCTTTACCACGGCAAGCCCTGGTTTCTGCCGGCGGTCGGCGCCTGGTATCACCTGCAGGACGCGCTCGATCGCTGGCGGGCGGCCTGATCGGACGGCGAGCCGGGCGGCGTCCTGGATCGCGGTCGAGCTAGACACTTTGTGAACAATTCGGGTCAACAATCGGGCGCTCGGCTCATCTTCACGCGGGCAAGCCAGCCCCCGGGCCTAGAAGTCGCATGCGGATCAGCGTTTTCGGTCTCGGTTACGTCGGCACCGTGTCGGCCGCCTGCCTGGCCAGGCGCGGCCATGACATCGTCGGGGTCGATCCCAACCCGCTCAAGGTCGCTGCGATCGAGGGCGGCCGCTCGCCGCTGGTCGAACCTGGCCTCGATCAGCTGATCCGGGACGCTGTCTTGAACGGGCGCCTGCGCGCGAGCGGCGATGCCGCAGTCGCGATCCGGGCGAGCGAGCTTTCGCTGATCTGCGTCGGCACGCCGAGCGCGGGTAATGGTCGGGTCAATCTCGACCACCTGCGGCACTGCTGTGAGGAGATCGGCGAGGGCTTGCGGCGAAAGCGGGGGCACCATGTCGTGGTCGTGCGCTCGACGGTGCCGCCCGGTACGCTGGGCGGGCAGGTCGCGCGCTGGCTCGAGGCGGCCTCGGGCAGGCGGATCGGCGGGGATCTTGGTCTCTGCTATCATCCGGAGTTCCTGCGCGAGGGGCAGGCGATCGCCGATTTCGAGGATCCCGCGCGAACCGTGATCGCGGCCAGCGACGAGGTGAGCGGTGATCGCCTCGCCAGCCTTTACGCGGACTTTGCCGCGCCACTGATCCGCACCGACTTCACCACCGCGGAGCTGCTCAAGTACGCCGACAACGCCTGGCATGCCCTGAAGGTCGGCTTCGCCAACGAGGTCGGCAGCCTAGCCAGGGCGCTGGGGGTCGACGGTCGGGCGCTGATGGCGATCTTCCGCCTCGATCGAAAGCTCAATCTGTCCGAAGCCTATCTGGCGCCGGGCTTCGCCTTCGGCGGCTCGTGCCTGCCCAAGGATCTGCGCGCCTTGCGCCACACCGGCCGCAGCCTGGACCTCGAGCTGCCGATCCTCGATGCCGTGCTGGCGAGCAATCGGCGCCACGTCGAGCGGGTGCTGGCACGGATCCTCGACCACCCGGTCAAGCGTATCGGCGTCGTCGGCCTCTCCTTCAAGGAAGGCACGGACGATCTCCGCGAGAGCCCCATAGTCGAGGTCATCGAGCGACTGATCGGCAAGGGCTACGAGGTCCGGATCTTCGATCCGCTGGTCGATCTGCAGTCGATGGTCGGCGCCAATCGCGCTTTCGCGCTCGCGCACCTGCCGCACATCGCGAAGCTCATGGCGGCGACAATCGAGGCGGTGATCGATCACGCCGAGCTGCTGCTGATTGGCCACGTCGACCCGGCCGCCGCCAGGACGATCGCCGCGCGCGCCGGCCGCCGCCGGATCCTCGACTGCGCGCGGCGCGACTCCGGTCTCGAGGTGCTCGAGCGCTACGAGGGCATCTGCTGGTAGCTCGGCCGAGCCTGCCTCAATAGGGCCCGGCCGGCCTCGCCGGCCGCTGGTCGGTGCCGCGAACCGCGTCCACCGCCTGCTTGGCCGCCGCGGCGAGCAGGCGACCATCGGAGAGGATGGTCACAAACTGGAAGCCTTTCTCGATCACGCGCCGCGCATAGTCGGTACTGGCGACATGGATGCCGGCGGCGAGCCCGCGCCGTTTGCAGCCATCGAGGATCTTGTCGAGCACCGCGACCAGGTCGGGATGCTTGAGGTCGACCCGCTCCTCGTAGCCCAGGCTCTGGCTGAGGTCGGCCGGGCCGACGTAGACGCCATCGAGCCCCGGCGTGTCGAGGATCGCATCCAGGTTCTCCACCGCCTGGCCGGTCTCGATCATCGCCAGCGCGATCACGGTCTCGTTGGCGTGCTGGCCGTAGTCGGTGCCGGCGTAGAAGCTGACGCGGGTCGGGCCGAAGCTGCGGTAACCCTGCGGCGGATAGCGACAGGCGCCGACGAAGCGCCGCGCTTCCTCAGCCGAATTGACCATCGGGCAGATGATGCCGTAGCAGCCGGCATCGAGCATCTTCATGATAATCCCGGGCTCGTTCCAGGGCACGCGGGCGAGCGGTGTGACGTCGCTCGCGGAGAGCGCCTGCAACATGGTCAACGCAACGTCATAGCCGACCGGCCCATGCTGCAGATCGACCGTCAGGCTGTCCCAGCCCTGCGCCGCCATGACCTCAGTCGCGAAGCCGTGCGGCAGCTGAAGCCAGCCGTTGATCGCCGCGCCGCCGTCACGCCAGATCTGCCGAAGCCGATTGGGCCGCATCGCACCTTCCCCCGGATTTGCGCTGATGACGGCGCCAACCTTGCCCAGGATCTGCATGGACGCAAGGGGCTTGGCGCTGCTTCGGGCCGATGCCTGCAAGCCGAGAGTGAATTTGGCCGGCAAGCTGTTGTCGAATGCGCTGCGGCTGGCGGGTGCGCTTGCCAAACTCGGCCTGCGGCGCCAAGAATGCAGCGCGAGAAGGAAGCAGTCGATGGACCGAACCCTGGCCGCCATGCGAGAAGACTATGTCGCGCGCGGTCTGAGCGAAGAGGACGTGGTCCGGGACCCGATCGAGCAGTTCCAGCGCTGGTTCGAGGATGCGCTGCGGGCCGAAGTTCACGAGCCGAATGCGATGACCCTGGCGACCGTCGACGCCAACGGTCAGCCCGCGGCGCGCATGGTTCTGCTCAAGGCGGTGGATCATCGGGGCTTGTCCTTCTTCACGAATTTCGCGAGCCGCAAGAGCCATGAGCTGGCCGCCAATCCCCGCGCCACCCTGCTCTTCTGGTGGGGGCCGCTGGCCCGCCAGGTGCGCTTCGAGGGCCGGGTCGAGCGGGTCGACGATGCCGAGGCGGACGCCTATTTCGCCAGCCGCCCGCGCGGCAGCCAGATCGGCGCCTGGGCGTCGCCGCAAA
Source organism: uncultured Alphaproteobacteria bacterium (assembly GCA_963815435.1). Classification (GTDB taxonomy): domain Bacteria; phylum Pseudomonadota; class Alphaproteobacteria; order Geminicoccales; family Geminicoccaceae; genus DATAOG01. Next base: position 114,897 of record CAWFGZ010000041.1, on the reverse strand, counting down.
GCAGCGTCATTCCCGGTCGGGTCGCACTCGAACGCGCGGAACAGAGTTTTCGTGAGCGCTTCGCCGATGCCGAGGTGCCGCGGCCGGAGGTTTGGGGCGGCTTTCGCTTGATTCCCGAACGAGTGGAGTTCTGGCAGGGGCGAAGCAACCGCCTCCACGACCGCCTGCGCTACACCAAAAGCGGATCGGGCGGCTGGCGGATCGAACGACTGGCGCCCTAGCGCCGCTCACGCGTCGATCGCCGGAGCGACCGTCCCCTGTCAGCGATCAAAGGTCAGCTGCGAGGCGGCCCGAGTGATCACGTAGTCGGGCCGGTAGATGAGCGCGAGCAGGAGCCGCGTGACACCGCGCAGATGGCGTCCCGATGCGAAATCGAACGCGGCCGTGCGGTATTCGATGCTGGCCTGATGGCTGATGCGACGAAACAAACGCTTCCGCCACGACTGTGCGTACCAGGACCTGAGGAACTCCTCGCGGCTCGGCTCGGCGCGGCCAGCACGACGCGCGAACATGCAGGCCTTCATCCACTCGAAGTCCATCAGAACCGTCGTCATCCGCGAGGTCACGATGGAACGCGAGTGAATCCGGTATTCGGTCAAGATCTCGTCCTGCAGCAGGAAGAGATAGCCGCGCTCGACCACCCGATTCCACAAATCGAGATCTTCGGCCGAGTGAAATTCCTCACGATAGCCACCGACCTGCAGAATCGTGGCTCGGTGCATCATCACTGAGGAGTGATTGACGCCGACAATGCCGCCACGATCGAGATAGCGGCGCAGCTGCGCCGCCGTGACGAACGGCTCGAGTCTGGTCTTGCCGAGGATCCGGCCCTCGCCGTTGATGTAGTAAGCGCGGCAGGCGAACACTCGGACGTCGGGGTTTTGCTCGACGAACATCAACTGTCGCTCGATCCGGTTGGGCAGCATATGATCGTCGCTGTCCAGGTTGGCGACCCATTCGCCCTGGCACGCGGCGAGTGCCCGATTGCGGGCGGCCGAGACTCCCCGGTGGGCTTGACGGATGACGCGGATTCGAGGATCGATCGCGGCAAAGCGCGCCAGGATGTCGGGTGTCGAATCGGTCGAACCATCGTCGACCACGACCAACTCGAGGTCCCGATGGGTCTGCGTCAGAACGCTGCGGATGGCGGCCTCGAGGAACGCCTCACCGTTGTAGACAGGCATCACCACCGAGACCAGCATCAAATTAGCTCTCCCCGCACCTTCATGAGCCGGCGCTGCCAGTCATGTCAATCCCGGCGCTTTCTGAGCCGGAGTGTCCGAACTCGAGCAACGTAGCCAGCGTGCGGATCAGAGTGGCGCCACGGCCGAGCGCGCTCACGCGCGGCGGAACAGCTGCGGTCGGACCAGGCTCAGCCCGAACCGACGGAGGGTCCAGAGCAGGCCGACCAGGATGTAAGCTTCGACGACGAGCGTGATCCAGGCCATCCCGAGTCCGCCGAGCCACGGAACGAGCAGTAGGGCGAGCAGGACATTGAGAATCGTCGCCGACACGATCACGACGAGCAGTGGTCGATCCAGATTATGCGGCACCAGCCACTGGCTGACCAGCCCGGCGTTCAGCACGATGATCGGCACGATTACGGCCATGACGCGCAGGACCGCGACCGCCCGCTGATACTCCGGCAGACCGAAGAGCAGATCGACCAGCCAGGGCGCGAGCAGCCCGAGCATCAGACCGAGGCCGACCCCGACGCTCGCCATCAGCAGAAGGCTGAGACTGGCCATCGCCCTCGCCTGATCGGGGCTGTGGGCGACCAGATGCGACAGCCGCGGCAGCAGTGCCACGTTGATCGGTTGCAGCAGCCAGGCGGCCGGACGGCAAAGTTTCTCACCTGCAGCGAAGAATGCCACCTGGAGCGGCCCACCTAGCAGCAGCAGGAGGAAGCTGTTGCCCGCCGTGTGCATCAGCACCGCGATGCGCATGCCGAACATGCCGAAACCAAGCTTCAGTGTACGCCGGACCACAGCGAGATCGAGCCGTCCCGGACGCGTCTCGCGCAGCATCAGAGTGTAGCCGGCGGTGGTCGAGATCAGGGCCGCGCCGGCATAGCTCGCGAGGACCATCCAGCCGTCCTCCGGCGACCGGACGAGGGTGAAGATCGCGACCGTGGCCGTCAGTTTCGCGCCGACACCGATCGAGGCGACCAGGGGCAGCCGCTCCTGACCGACGAAATACCAGACCGGATTGAGACCCTGCGCGACCGCGAACCCAAGGCTGGCCCAAAGCATCAGCGGCTGGCCGGCAAACTCGGGTACGGCGATGCGAACGCCGATGGCGGCCAGCACGACGACGCCCGCCAGCAACAGCTGCGTCGCGAAGATTCCCGAGATCAGCTCGGCGAGCCGGGCTGGCCGGCCGCGCTCCTGCGCCACCGCGCGGCTGCCGGCGAAATCGAAGCCGTACTTGACCATGACGATGCCGTACATCGCGAGCGCCTGGGCACTCGCCACCAGGCCCCAGCCGTCGGCATCGAGCACGCGGGCGAGATATGGAATGACCGCCAGGGGCAAGAGCTGATCGAGAGCGCGAATCCCATAAAGCGCCAGAATGTTGCGCGCCAGCTGCAGCCGGAACAGCCCCTTGAGGCGATCGATCATCGGCGCGCCGGAGTGGCCGAGACACCTCGGACCGCTTGTCCGCAACGTCGCGGTGGCCGACCGCACTGGCGCTTGCCCGGCCTGGAGCGGGCGCCTATGTCGAAGGAGTCAACCCGGCGAGGACATCGACCATGACCGGCGACAGGAGCGTGTTCATCACCGGGGCGAGCCGCGGCATCGGCCACGCCACGGCCATGTATTTCGTCAATCAGGGCTGGCGCGTCGTCACCTGCTCGCGCGATCCGGTCCCGCCGGAGTGTGCGCGCAGCGACCGGCATGCTCATATCACGGCCGACCTCTCCAAGGTCGAGAACCTGGAGATCGCGATCGACCACCTGCTCGAGCTGCTCGCCGACCGCCCGCTGCATGCTCTGGTCAACAACGCCGGTTTCTCGCCGAAGGGCGCCAACGGGCAGCGCCTGGGTTGCCTCGACGGCGATCTGGCTGTCTGGCAGGATGTCTTCGCGATCAACTTCTTCGCGCCGGTTTTCTTCTCACGCGCGCTCGCCAAGCGGCTGCAGCATGGCGAAGGCGCCATCGTCAACCTCACCTCGATCGCCGGCCACCGGGTCCATCCTTTCGCCGGCAGCGCGTACAGTACCTCCAAGGCCGCGCTGTTGGCACTCACCCGCGAGCTGGCGGCCGACCTCGCGCCTTTGGGCATCCGGGTCAACGCGGTCTGCCCAGGTGAGATCAACACCGCAATCCTCTCGCCCGGCACCGACCAGTTGGTGTCCCGGATTCCGATGAAGCGGCTCGGCTCTCCAGCCGAGGTCGCCGCGGTCGTCTACTATCTCTGCGGCGCCGAGGCGTCTTATGTGACCGGCGCCGAAATTCCGGTCAACGGCGGCCAGGACGTTTATTAGGCTGGGCTCGCGCGCGCTCTCGAGAGGCTCCAGCCGCCGGCGGCGGCTGGCTACCCGGTGGATCCGCACGCTGCAGGCGCGCTCCACGGTTCCTCAGCCCTCAGCAACCGAGGGGGTCCCGCTCGGATCGTCGATCGACTGACCACGCTCATCCGTAGGCCAGCGGCTGGCGTTCGAAGGTCGGGCGGCAGGCGCAGGGCGTGGCCGCGGCGCCGTCGCGCGACGGACGCGTCCCATCGGTGAGCTCGCTCGCCACGCGATCGAGCGACCGCCTCACGACGTCGAACAGGAAGTCGATCTCAGCGTCGCTGATGATCAGCGGCGGGCAGAACGAGATGGTATCGGTCAGAGGGCGGAGGATCACTCCCTGCGCCAGGGCATGCTCGACCACCCGGGCGCCGACCCGAAGGCCCGGGTCGAACGGAATCCGGTGCATGCCATCGGCCATCAGCTCGATCGCGCCGAGCAGGCCGATCGCCGCGTGCATCGCCGACCAGCGGGTGGTTCGCGAGCTCCAGCACGCGTTCGGCGAAGTGCGGCTCGCGTGCCCGGACGCGAGAGAGGATGTCGTCTTCGGCGTAGATCTCGAGCGCACGCAACGCGATCGCGGCCGCGAGCGGGTGGCCGCACCAGGTCTGGCCGTGGCCGAAGGTGCCGATCTTGCGGCTCTGCTCGAGCATGACCTGGTGAATCGGCTCGGAGACGAGGACCGCGCCGATCGGCGCATAACCCGCGGACAGCGCCTTGGCGAGGGTGATCAGATCGGGCCGGATGTCGTAGACCTGGCACGCGAACATCTCGCCGGTACGCGCAAAGCCGGTGATCACCTCGTCGGCGATCAGGAGCACGTCGTACTTCTTCAGGACGGCTTGGACCTTCTCGAAATAGGTGGCCGGCGGCATGATCACGCCGCCCGCGCCCATCACCGGCTCGGCGATGAACGCCCCGATCGTATCGGGCCCCTCGCGCAGGATCAGCCGCTCCAGGTTCTCGGCCAGACGCGAAGCGAACTGCTCCTCGGTCTCCCCCGGCAGACCGAAGCGGTAGTAGTGCGGACAATCGGCGTGCAGGATACCTTGCAGCGGCAGGCCGAAGTCCTTGTGCGCCTGAGGCAGGCCGGTCAGGCTGGCAGAGGCGAGCGTCACACCGTGGTAGGCGCGCACGCGGGAGATGATCTTCCGCTTCTCTGGCTTACCACGGGCATGGTGATAGTAGCGGACCAGCTTGAGCGCGGTATCGTTGGCTTCGGACCCGGAGTTGACGAACAGCACCTTCGACATCGGCACCGGCGCCATGGCGAGCAGCCGCTCCGCGAGCTTGATCGCCGGCGGATGGGCCTTGCCGCCGAAGAGATGATAGCCGGGCAGGCGCTGCAGCTGATCGTGCGCCGCCTGGACCAGGCGCGGCTCGCTGAACCCGAGCGACATGCACCACAGCCCGGCCATCCCTTCGAGATAGCGGTGGCCGGTTTCGTCGAAGACGTAGACCCCCTCGCCCCGATCGATCACCAGCGGTCCGCGTTCGGCGTGCTCGGCCAGATTGGTGAACGGATGGATCAGCGTCTCTCGACCGCGCGCGGCCAGCGAATTCGTGGGCGTCATGATGGAGCTCCCGGTCTGCGAATCCTGGGCGTCGAGCAACCGATCAGACGAAATCGACCCGGGGCTCGACGCAACCTCCAATAGCGCACCAGGGTTAAGACAGCGTTAACTCTCGATGCTGCGCGGCCTTGTGGCGGGTGACGATCGACTCAGGCTAGCCTCGAGGATTCGATCGAGGTCCTCCGGCCCCGCATCGGCAGAAAGCCTGAACACGGGGCCGGCTTCGAGAACGCCGATCTCCCTGAGGCCGGACCCCGTGAGCACGACGGCCACCAGCTCGTCGCTGCCAATGCGATTCTGCTCGAGGAGGGCCTCGAGCGCAGCGGGCGCCGCGGCCGAGGATGGCTCGCAGAAGAATTCCCTCCTCGGCGCCGAGCCGTCTTTGCCATCTCAGGACCGCGCGGTCCTCGACCGAGACCGCGCGTCCCCCCGGAGCGCCGGATCGCGAGAAGGGCGTCCGCCCCGTCGGGCGGCACACCGTGCTTCAGGTTGCGCGCCACCGTGTCGACGCGCTCGTCCATCGCGATGCCCTCGAGCTCGGTCTGGGTCGTGAGCCCGCGCTCGAGTGCCACCTCGAGAGTATTGAAGCGGGCCGGCTGGACGGCGACCATGCGCGGCGTCTCGCCGATCCTGCCGAGCCGCCGCAGGTCCTCGAAGCCTTGCCAGATGCCGTGCAGCGTGGCGCCGCCGCCGACCGGCACGATGACCCGCTCGGGCGCTCGCCCGAGGTCGTCCAGAAGCTCGTAGGCGATCGTCTTCGGCGCCTCCATCTGGTAGGGGTTCGAGGCGCGTTTCGTCGTCGCGTCGTACCAATCCGTGCCGCGCAGTCGCTCGAGCAGGCGCTCGATGTCGCGAAACGTGCCGGCAATCTCGACGACCCTGGCGCCCAGGGCCTGCATCGGCACGAGACGCTCGACCGGCGTCCCTGCCGGCACCAGGATCAGGCAGCGGAGAGCGGCGCGCGCCGCGTAGGCGGCACAGGCCAGTCCGGCGCCGCCGGTAGACGCGATCACGACCCGCTGGCGGCCGAGCTCGCGCGCCTTGGCGATGGCGAGCGCGAGTGCCCGGTCCTTCTGCGAACCGGTCGGGTTCTGAGCTTCGACCTTCCAGACGACCCGGCAGCCGAACCGATGCCGGGCCTCGAGCAGAGCCGTGCCCCCCTCGCCGAGCGTCACCGCGTTGGCCGGATCGTCGAGCGGCAGCAGGTCGGCGTAGTCCCACATGCTCCCTGGCCGTGCGGGCAGACGGACCGCGGCGTAGTCGTAACGGAACTCGAAGCGGACCCGGGCCGCCGGCACAGGAGTGCTCGCGTACGGGCTCCCGGACGAGCTGTCCGCAGCCTCGGCAAAGCATCTCGTACGGCATTCTGCCTCCTCGTCTGCTTGCAGCTTCGTGGCGGGGCGTGCTCGTCTCAGAGGATCGAGCGCAGGAACTGCCGGGTGCGCAGGTTGCGCGGGTTGGCCAGCATCTCGCGCGGCGGCGCTTCCTCGACGATCCTGCCCTGGTCCATGAAGATCATGCGGCTGCCGACCTCGACCGCAAAGCCGATCTCGTGGGTCACGACCAGCATCGTACGCCCCTCCACGGCGAGATCCTTCATTACGGCGAGAACGTCGCCAACGGTCTCGGGATCGAGCGCCGAGGTCGGCTCGTCGAACATCAGGAGCGAGGGGTTCATCGCCAGCGCGCGGGCGATCGCCACGCGTTGCTGCTCGCCGCCGAAGAGCTGCCCGGGATAGGCGTCGATCCGATCGCTGAGCCGCACCTTCGCAAACAGCTCCCGCGCCCGCCGCTCGACCACGCGCCGCGGCTCCCGCAGCACCACCATGGGCGCCAGCATGACGTTCTCCAGGGCCGTGCGATGCGGGTAGAGATTGAAGCTCTGGAAGATCATGCCGATGTGCTTGCGCACCTCGATCACGCTCTTCGAATGGGCCCGGACGGGACGGCCCTCGAAGGATATCCTGCCTTCCTGGATCGGCTCCAGGCCGTTGACGCAGCGCAGCAAGGTGGACTTGCCGGTGCCGCTTGGCCCGATGATGACCACGACCTCGCCCGTCAGCACGTCGAGCGAGACCCGGTCGAGAATCGGTCCGCTGATCGAAGCGCTTGCCACCTGCTCCAGCCGCAGGATCGGGCGCGACGCCGGGTCCGGCGAGCGGTCCATCGGTCGATTTCCTAGTGATGGGCGATAGCGAACTTCCTCTCCAGAGCGCCGCCGCAGAGGGAGATGCTATAGTTGATGACGAAATAGAGGACGGTGATCGTTGCGAAGACTTCGAGGCTGTGCCCCGTCGATTCGCGGATCAGCAGCCCGGTCTTGGTGAGCTCGAGATAGCCGATGATCGAGGCGAGCGAGGAATCCTTGAGGGTGGCGATGTAGACGCCGACCGACGGCGGCAGCATCACCCGGATCGCCTGCGGCCCGATGATGTGGCGCATGACCTGCCAATAGCGCATCCCGGAAGAATAGGCCGCCTCCCACTGGCCTTTGGCCACGCTCTCGATCCCCGCACGCACCACCTCCGCCATCAGCGAGCTCGCCTCGAGCATGAGCGCCAGCGTCGCTGCGGCAAACGGCGACAGATCGATCCCGAGCGACGAGCGGCAGGCCGAAATAGCAGAAGAACATCAGGAGCAGGATCGGAATCGATCGGAACAGCTCCGTGTAGAGCGAGCGCGAGGGTGCGCAGGAGCCGCCAGCGCGAGGTCCGCGCGAGGCCGACCACGGTGCCGACCAGCGCGCCCAGAAGAAGGCGACCCAGCTGATCCAGAGCGTGATCCCGGCCGCGCGCAGCAGCAGCTCGGCGATAGCCGACGACGTCGCTGCTCATCGCGCGCCGGGCCGCCGTCGCCCGGCCCGAAGAGAAGCCGCCCGGTCAGGATGCGGGCGAGGTTGATCGCCTGGCAGAGCCCGACATAGACGATCCCGGCGACGAAGAACGTCTCGAAGTAACGGAAGGTGGCCGATCCCGCCGTCTGCATCCAGGACGTGACGTCGTTGACCGCGACCACCGAGGCGAGCGAGGAGCCCAGCACGACCTGGACGAACTGGTTGCCGAGCGGCGCGTAGATGATTCTGAAGACCTGCGGAAAGACGACGTGACGGAAGGTCTGAAAGCCGCTCATGCCCTGCGGACAGCGCCGCCTCGAACTGGCCGCGCGGGATGGCCATGAGGCCGCCGCGAAAGATCTCGGTCATGTAGGCGCCGCTGTTCAGCGTCATCGCGACCAGCGCGGACTGAAAGCCGCTCACTCTCAGACCCAGCTGCGGCAGGCCGAAGTAGACGAGATAGAGAAAGACCAGCAGCGGCGTGTTGCGCATGAACTCGACGTAGGCCGCCGCCAGAAAGCGAAGCGCGCGGTCGAGCGCTCCGGCGGGCGAGCGCGCCGCCGATGCCGAGGCCCAGGCTGAGCACGATCGTGAGAACCGACAGCCAGACCGTGACCAGGGCAGCCTCGGGAAGGCTGCCCAGGTACGGGATGACGGTCCGGAGCGTGAAGTCGTAGCCGCTCATGCGGCGGGCGGCGCGGACGTCTCGCCCCAGCGGCGAATCACTCTGGCCAAGCTTCAGTACTGCGCCTGGATCGGCGGCAGCTCGTAGCCGAACCACTGCTTGAAGAGACGGCCGTTGTCGCCCGACGCGTTGAACTGCTCGACCCAGGTGTTGACCACCCGCCACCAGTCGAAATCGCCGGCGGGCAGGCCGATCGCGATCTCTTCGTGCGAGAAGAGGCCGGGCAGGACCTTGTACTCGCCGGGGTGATTCTTCATGAGCTCCGCGTTATAGAGATTGTCCTGCGACATCACGTCGACCTGACCGGAGCTCAGGGCGGCGAGGACGTCGGCCTCGTTGTTGAAACGGGCGATCGAGGCGTTGGGCGCGGCGAGCGGCACGTTCTGCTCGGCGGTACCGCCGCGGGTGATCCCGACCGTCACCGCGGCCTTGTTGATGTCAGCGACGGTCTTCAGATCATCCCGGTCGGCCTTGACCAGGAACTGCAGACTGACCACCAAATAGGGGTCGGTGAAGGCGATCGAAGTGGAACGCTGCACGGTCTTGGTGAAGTCCGCGACCGTGATGTCGGCCTTGCCGGTCTGCAGGACCGTGACCCGGCCCGGTATATCGGTCGTGATGAACTCGGGCTCGACCTTGAGCGCCTCGGCGATCCGTTTCGCGATATCGATGTCGTAGCCCTCGGGCTCGCCGCTTGGACTGAGCTTGCTGTAGGGCGGGTTGCCGCCAATGATCGCGACCCGGAGCTTGCCGCCGCTCATGACCTGCGCGAGCGTGCCCTCGCTGTGCGCCGGTGCGCCCAGGAGCATGGCGGCAACGAAGGCACTCAAGGCCGCGGCGCGGCTCAGATGGACAGGAAGAAAGCGTCTCATGGCAGTGTCTCCCCAATGACCCGGTGAGTTGCGCCTCCGGCCAATGCCGGGCTTGATCGGCAGAGGCTGCTTGCGGTCGGGCAGGTCGCCCGGCGTTTGCCCCGACCGGTACTGCCATTCTTAGTCGTGTGTTCCTGGGGGTGACAAGCCAGCCGCGTTCCTAATGCCGCCTGGCGGAGCACCGCAGCTATTTACGGTGCAAGCGAAGGATCGGGCGTGGCTTGCGATTGACCGGGGTGGATCGAAGGAGCAGCTTGCCGGCGGCGAAGCGGGTGATTTGCCGAAGCCCCGATTCGGCGGAGCCAGAGGGAGACAATCGTTGGGCAAAATGGTTCAAGGCACGGCCGCCGACGGCCACAGTCCGGGCATCTACCGGGCCGATCCGGCAGGTGCGCCGCGCGGGGCGGTGGTCATCGCGCAGGAGATCTTCGGCGTCAACAGCCACATCCGCGCGGTCTGCGACGACTACGCCGGGCAGGGCTACGTCGCGGTCGCTCCGGCGCTGTTCGACCGGGTCGAGCGCGACGTTCAGCTCGGCTACCAGCCCGATGACATCGCGCGAGGCCGTGCGGTGCGCGAGCGGGTGTCACTCGACGATGCGCTCGCCGATGTCGAGGCGGCGGCCAAGGAAGTCGCGGGCGCGGGGCGCACCGGCATCGTCGGCTACTGCTGGGGCGGCACCGTCGCCTGGGTCGCCGCCACACGCTCGCGCACCTTCGCGGCCGCCGTCGGCTACTATGGCGGCGGTGTGGCGGAGCTTGCCGGCGAGCAGCCAAATTGCCCGGTCCAGCTCCACTTCGGCGAGCAGGATCACGCGATTCCGCTGGAGGGCGTGCAGAAGGTGCGGGCAGCTCACCCGAACATTCCCATCTATCTCTACCCGGCCGGGCACGGCTTCAACTGCGACCAGCGCGCATCCTATCATCCCGAAAGCGCGCGCCTGGCCCGCGAACGTACGCTCGCCTTCCTCCGCCAGCACATCGGCTGACCTGGCCGGCGGCTCTCCTTGATCACGCTCGGGATCGGAGCTCGGCTAGGCAGCGTCCTCCACCTCGAGTACCAGCCGTTTGCCGAGGGCGGCCAGCGCGGCTTCGAGCTGGTCGAGGCGCGAGCGGTGGTCGAGATCGAGCAGGCGGCGCACCTGGCGCGGATCACAGCCGAGCCGCTCGGCCAAAGCGACCTGGCTGAGCCTCGCCTCGCGCATCGCCTCGTAGATCGCGAGCTTGGCCGCCGCCATCGGTGGTAGGACGGCGCACGGCTGCCCGCGCTTCGGCTGCGACGGCTGCGGGATCGCTCGGCCATCGTCGATGTAAGCGCGCAGCGCCGCCACCAAGGCATCCTCGGCGCGTGCCGCCGCCTCCACCGCGTCGTGCCCGACGGTGATCGCCTCCGGCACGTCCATCGCCTGCGCGATCACCGTGCCGTTCTCGTCCGTCTCCAGGACCAGCGGGTAGGGCTGCATGTCGCTCCTAGAGTATCCCGTTTGGGTCGAGACCGAGTTGTTTGCAGATCCTGCGGATGAAGGTAGGCCCGAGGTCCGTGTTGCCATGAATCGGAATCGCCGTCTGTCGACCGCGATATCGAGCGTAGTAGTGCCCGCCCTTGCCGCGCCGCTCCTCGATGTCGACGCCGGCCGCCTTCAGTCTGCGGATCAGCTGCCGGCCCTTCATCGCCCGCCAGCATAGGACAAAAATGTCCTCCGATCAAACCTCGTAAGCCAACCTTGCAAGCCGATCGAGCTTATGCCCGGCGCTTGGCGTCTTCGAGGCGCGGCGCGAGGACGCGGGCGAGGAAGGCGCCGGTGTAGGACCCGGGGGCTTGTGCGATCGCCTCGGGCGTGCCGCTGGCGACAATCCGGCCGCCGGCGTCGCCGCCCTCGGGGCCGAGGTCGATGACGTGATCGGCAGTCTTGATGACCTCGAGATTGTGCTCGATCACGACCACCGTGTTGCCCTGCGCGACCAGGGCGTGCAGCACCTCGAGGAGCTTCCTGACGTCCTCGAAATGCAGGCCGGTCGTCGGCTCGTCCAGGATGTAGAGGGTGTCGCCCGTGGCCCGGCGCGAGAGCTCCTTGGCGAGCTTGACCCGCTGCGCCTCGCCGCCCGAGAGCGTGGTCGCCGACTGGCCGAGCGTGATGTAGCCAAGGCCGACCTTCTGCAGGGTCTCGAGCTTGTGCCGGAGCGGCGGGATGGCGTGGAAGAACTCGGCCGCCGTCTCGACCGTCATATCGAGCACGTCGGCAATCGAGCTGCCCTTGTACTTGACCTCCAAGGTCTCGCGGTTGAAGCGCCGGCCGCGGCAGACGTCGCAGGTGACGAACACGTCCGGCAGGAAGTGCATCTCGATCTTGATCAGGCCATCGCCCTGGCAGGCCTCGCAGCGCCCGCCCTTGACGTTGAACGAGAAGCGGCCCGGCCGGTAGCCGCGCGCCTTCGCCTCGGGCAGGCCCGCGAACCAGTCGCGGATCGGGGTGAAGCAGCCGGTGTAGGTCGCCGGGTTGGAGCGCGGCGTCCGGCCGATCGGCGACTGGTCGATGTCGACCACTTTGTCGAGGAACTCCAGGCCGTCGACCCGCTCGTGCGCGCCCGGGTGCAGGCGCGCCTTGGTCAGCCGCTTGGCGAGCGCCGGGTAGAGGGTGTCGAGGACCAGGGTCGACTTGCCGCTGCCGGAGACGCCCGTGACGCAGGTGAAGGTGCCGAGTGGGATTGCCGCCTCGATGTCCTTCAGATTGTTCTCGCGCGCACCGGCGAGGGTCAGCCAGCGGCCGCGCTTCGCCTTGCGCCTTGCGAGCGGCAGCGGGATCTGGCGGCGGCCGGTCAGATATTGCCCGGTCAGGCTCTCGGGCGCCGCCATGACCGCCGCGGGCGTGCCCTCGGCGACGACCACGCCGCCGTGCACGCCAGCGCCCGGCCCCATGTCGACCACGTGGTCGGCCTCGCGGATCGCGTCCTCGTCGTGCTCGACCACGATCACCGTGTTGCCGAGATCGCGGAGGTTCTTGAGCGTGTCGAGGAGCCGATGGTTGTCGCGCTGATGGAGACCGATCGAGGGCTCGTCGAGGACGTAGAGGACGCCCGTGAGGCCCGAGCCGATCTGCGAGGCGAGGCGGATGCGCTGGCTTTCGCCGCCGGAGAGGGAGCCCGAGTCGCGGGCAAGGGTCAGATAGCCAAGGCCGACGTTGCCGAGAAAGCCGAGCCGCTCGTTGATCTCCTTGAGGATGCGGCTCGCGATCTCGTTCTGCTTTGCGCTCAGCTGCTCGGGCAGCGCCCGGAACCAGGCGGCCGCCGCTTCGATGCCGAGCCCGGTCACCTCGCCGATGTGCCGGCCGGCGACCTTGATCGCAAGCGCCTCGGGCTTGAGCCGATGGCCAGAGCAGGCCTCGCAGGGCGCGCTGCCGAGGTAGCGGCCGAGCTCCTCCTTCAGCCAGGCGCTGTCGGTCTCGCGCCAGCGCCGCTGCAGGTTGGGCAGCACGCCCTCGAACGGGCGCGTGCTGCCGTAGCGCCGCAGCCCGTCGTCGTAGCTGAGCTCGATCGCGGTCTCGCCCGAACCGTTCACGATCAGCTCGCGCATCGCCTCGGGCAGCTCGGCCCAGGGCGTGTGCAGGCTCTCGCGGAAGTGCTTGGCGATGCCGTCCAGGGTCTGGAGATAGTAGGTCGAGCTGGAGTTGGACCAGGGCTCGATCGCGCCGTCGTAGAGGCTCTTGTCCGGATCGGGCACCACCAGGTCCGGGTCCATGTACAGCCTGCGCCCGAGCCCGTCGCAGGCCGGACAAGCGCCGTGCGGACTGTTGAACGAGAAGAGGCGCGGCTCGATCTCCTCGATCGTGAAACCCGAGACCGGACAGGCGAACTTCGAGGACAGCACCAGCTGCTCGCCCGAGTCCGCGTTCTCGACCACGAGCAGACCGTCGGAATGCGCGAGCGCGGTCTCGATCGAATTGGCGAGGCGCGGCTCCAAACCCGGCGCCAGCACGACGCGATCGACCACCAGCTCGATGTCGTGCTTGAGCTTCTTGTCGAGCTTCGGCAGATCGTCGAGCTCATGCAGCCGGCCGTCGATCTTGACCCGCTGGAAGCCCGAGCGCAGCAGCTCGGCCAGCTCCTTGCGATACTCGCCCTTGCGGCCGCGCACGATCGGGCTCAGCAGATAGAGGCGCGCACCCTCGGACAGCGCCATGATCCGGTCGACCATCTGCGAGACGGTCTGGCTCTCGATCGGCAGCCCGGTCGCGGGCGAGTAGGGGATGCCGATCCGGGCATAGAGCAGGCGCAGATAGTCGTAGATCTCGGTGACCGTGCCGACCGTGGAGCGCGGGTTCTTCGAGGTCGTCCTCTGCTCGATCGCGATCGCGGGCGACAGGCCGGTGATCGAATTGACGTCGGGCTTTTGCATCAGCTCGAGGAACTGGCGCGCGTAGGCCGAGAGGCTCTCGACGTAGCGGCGCTGGCCGTCGGCATAGATGGTATCGAACGCGAGCGAGCTCTTGCCCGAGCCCGAGAGCCCGGTGATCACGATCAGGCGGTTGCGCGGCAGGTCGAGATCGATCGACCGCAAATTATGCTCGCGCGCGCCGCGGATGCGGATGAACTCTTCCATGGGTCCGGATCGTATGCGACGGCCCCGCCTTCCCGACCGTGCCGGGGCCTGCCGGCTTACATGCCTCCTCGCGTGGCTTACAGCAAGAGGCGCCCGGCACGGAGGTGTGGATAACCGTATGTCGGCCGTGGGCCGCCACGCAAGACAATATCGTTGCTAATCAACGAGTTCCCGGGTTCGCTCGGCAACGGACCCGCTGGGTCGGTCCGCAGGCCCGGGTTCGTTCGGTCGGGAACGCCGACCGCGCCTCCCCGCCTTTCGCTGCGGCCTGCAAGCGCTCGGTTATGCAGGATCATAGTCCCATACACCCAGAGTGGCATCCCGTCAAAGGCTATGGAGTCGCGGCAAAGGCGTGATTGGCAGCCTCGGCGACGTCGCTGGCGTTGGCCGCCGATCCGTTCGCACGTAATCCGAACCCTGCGAAACTCACGGGGCGAGAAGGCTGTCGGTTGCACCTCGAAAATTGGCCAGGTGCTTTACACGATCGATTGGAATGACGAGATCATCTCGGTCATGGTCAAGCCTTCCTTTCCGGTGCCCGTCATGCGGGTCCTCGTGAGCATCGTGCTCGCCGCGGTCGTGCTCGTCGCGTTGATCCCACGCGATCTGGCAGATCCCGAGCGGGCGTTGCAAAACGCTGTCGCCGGCGCCCTTGCGACCGACAGCGATGATCGCCTGCTCGAGGCCGCGCTCGAGCAATATCCCGAGCACGCGCCGGCGATCGTCATCACCTACGGCCATCTCGATCTGTTCCGGGACCAGCTCGCCCGCTTCGGCCCGCAGGTGGTGCCGATTGTCGCCGCCTATCAGAGTTCGCTCACGACCGCGGATGCCTTCCAGATCGCGGGACAGGCGCTGGACTCCCTGAGGAAGCGGCTGGCGGGTGATCCTCCCGTCGACCTCGCCCCGCTCACGCCGGAGGAGCGGGGACTGATCGCGCTGCTCAAGATGCGCGATGAGGGCAACGCTTTCGTCGGCCAGTGGGAGATCACTGTCGCCGGCGAGGCGAGGCGGGTGCCCAGCCGCGTGGTCACGCTCGCCGGCCCCGAGCTCCTGATCGGCGGCCTCACCGCGCTCGAGCGCGACATCGTTGAGGAGCGGGAGATCGACTGGCGGACCTACGGGCTCGCTGCGGTCGATCTGGCGGCGATCGCGTCAGGGGTCGCGCTGCTCCGCTTTGCCAGGACGGCGGCGCGCGGGACGAGCGTCGCACGCATCGCCGGGGCGCCGACGCTCAGATCCGGCGCTCTTGCCACGGCCGAGGTTCTGGGGATCAACGCCGCGAGGTTCGGCGTGCCGATCGGCCTCGCCGCGCTGATGGTCCTGCACCCGGGCGTCGTCACCCACTACCTTTGGCTCCTGGCCGAGAGCCTGGGCGTGCCCGGCATCCTTGGTGCGATCATCGGCTGGGCCATCGTCATCCTGCCGCTCGCGTTTCTGCTGTCCTGGATGCTGCTTTCGGTCCGGTTTCTTGGCCTGGCCGGCCGGATCTTTGCGATCGCAGCAAGGGGCTGCCAACACCTGGCCAGGCGTCTTGCCACGTCGGACCGTCGCTGATCCGTCGATCCTGCCCGCGTCGCGTCCTTGTCCCGCACCCGGGGCTTTGGTCTCCCGGAAAGGCCTGCAGGGTCTTCTCCTCTCCTCCGCCGCCGGTGCGAAGGGCGAGGCGTGTGCGCCCTCCGACCTGGCCGCCGATCGCTTGGCGCCGATATTGCCTGACATACTTCCAATCACCTTCGCTGGCGGACGAAGCCGTAGCTTAGGGCTTGGCAGGTGGTATGAATGCTGATGGCATGAACGCGCGGGCGACGGCACCGCCGAGGGAGGCGCGGGTGAGATTCGCAACGCATCCGGCGAGCAGCTGGTATCAGAGAGGCCTCGAGCGCAATCCGGCCAACTACGCGCCGCTCACGCCGATCAGCTTCATCGAGCGGGCGGCCGACGTCTTCCCAACCCGCACCGCCTGGATCCACGGCGACAGCCGGGCGAGCTATGCCGCCTTCCGGGCGCGCAGCCGAAGGCTCGCCGCGGCGCTGGTCGGGCGCGGCGTCCAGCCGGGCGATACCGTCGCGGCACTGCTGCCGAACGTGCCAGCGATGCTGGAGGCGCATTTCGGCGTGCCGATGGCGGGCGCGGTCCTGAACAGCATCAACTTCCGGCTCGAGCCCTCGACCCTCGCCTACATCCTCGAGCACGGCGGCGCCAAAGTGCTGCTGACCGACACCGAATTCGCTCCGACCATCAAAGCGGCGCTCGGAGAAATTCGGCCGCAACCGCTGGTCGTGGACGTGGTCGACCGGCAGTTCCGGGGCGAGGGCGAGCGGCTCGGCGAAGTGACCTACGAGGAGTTCCTGTCCGAGGGCGAAGAGTTGTTCGAGCTGCTCTATCCGGCCGATGAGTGGCAGGCGATCGGGCTCAACTATACCTCAGGCACGACCGGCCAACCCAAGGGGGTGGTGGTCAATCATCGCGGCGCCTACCTGGCCGCGATGGGTCAGGCGCTCGCCAACGACATGGGCCTGCATCCGGTCTATCTCTGGACCCTGCCGATGTTTCATTGCAACGGCTGGACCTTCACCTGGAGTGTGGCTTTGCAGGCCGGGACTCACGTCTGCCTGCGCCGGGCTGATGCGGCCGCGATCTACGAGGCGATCGCCGAGCACGGGGTGACCCATCTCTGCGGCGCGCCGATCGTCATGAACATGATCGCCAACGCGCCCGAGGAGGTCCGAAAGCCGTTGACGCAGCGGGTCCAGGCGATGACCGGCGGCGCTGCGCCGCCCGCGGCGGTTCTCGAGAAGATGGCCGGGCTCGGCATCGACATGGTGCACCTTTACGGTTTGACCGAGTGCTACGGCCCGGCCTCGGTCTGCGCCTGGCAGAACGCCTGGGATGCCTTGCCCGCGCAGGATCAGGCGAGGCTCCAGGCGCGCCAGGGCGTGCGCTACCCCATGGTCGAGGCCCTCGACGTGATCGACCCCGCGACGATGCGCCC
The DNA here is from genome assembly GCA_963815435.1 of uncultured Alphaproteobacteria bacterium. GTDB lineage: Bacteria > Pseudomonadota > Alphaproteobacteria > Geminicoccales > Geminicoccaceae > DATAOG01. The sequence goes on along the minus strand of CAWFGZ010000041.1, from coordinate 97,828 downwards.
CGTCGCGCGCGATGGTGCCACCATCGGCGAGATCATGATGCGCGCCAACACGGTCATGAAGGGCTACCTCAGGAACCGGGAGGCGACCGGGGAGGCCTTTCGCGGCGGCTGGTATCACACCGGCGACCTCGCCGTGATGCACGCCGACGGCTATTGCGAGGTCAGGGACCGCGCCAAGGACATCATCATCTCGGGCGGCGAGAACATTTCCTCGATCGAGGTCGAGGGCGCGCTCTACCGGCATCCGGCGGTGCTGGAAGCGGCCGTGGTGGCGCGCCCGGACCCGAAATGGGGCGAGAGCCCCTGCGCCTTCGTCACCCTGAAAGAGGGCACCAAAGCCACGGCCGACGACCTGATCGCCCACTGCCGCAGCATCCTCGCCCACTTCAAATGCCCGAAGACCATCGTCTTCACCGAGCTGCCCAAGACCTCGACCGGCAAGATCCAGAAGCACGTGCTGCGCGATCGTGCGCGAGCGTTGTAGGCCATCGAATTTCGATTGTGTCATTCTCTCCCTCGAGGCCTCCGATCGATGCCTGAGGCTGAAATCACGAGAGTCCCCATCGACTGAGGGCAAAAGCGTTCCGTAAGCTGAAGGCCGCCCGAAGATGCTTTCCGCAGTATTTGACGTGCGCTAAGTGGGTGCGCGAAGCGCAGCGTGAGGGTGGGCATGTTCCAAACCGACCTTCTGGCCGGCAAGCGCATCCTGATCACCGGCGGCGGCACCGGGCTTGGCAAGAGCATGGGCCGGCGTTTTCTCGAACTCGGCGCGGAGCTGGCGATCTGCGGCCGGCGGCAGGAGGTGCTCGAGACGACGGCGGCCGAGCATCGTGCGGCAACCGGCGGCGAGGTGACGGCCGCGATCTGCGACGTGCGCGATGTCGACGCGGTCGAGGCGATGATCGAGCGCCTGTTCGAGGCGAGTCCGCTCGATGGCCTGGTCAACAACGCCGCCGGCAACTTCCTCTGTCGGAGCGAGGAGCTCTCGGCGCGGGCACTCGATGCGGTGCTCGGCATCGTGCTCAAGGGGTCGGCCAACTGCACGCTCGCCTGCGGTCGCCGCTGGCTGACGGGCGGCCGGCGCGGCACCGTGCTCAGCATCGTCACCACCTACGCCTGGACCGGCTCGGCATATGTCCTGCCGTCGGCGATGGCCAAGGCGGGCGTGCTGGCGATGACTCAGAGCCTGGCCGTGGAGTGGGGCGGTCGCGGCATCCGCCTGAATGCGATCGCGCCGGGACCATTCCCGACCGCGGGCGCCTGGGAGCGCCTGGTGCCCAGGCCCGAGCTCGCGCACGCCTTCGAGACGCGCAATCCGCTCCGGCGCCCGGGCGAGCATCGCGAGCTCGCCGACCTCGCCAGCTACCTCCTGGCCGACGGCTCGGCCTACATCAACGGCGAGGTGGTGACCATCGACGGCGGCAGCTGGCTGCAGGGCGCAGGCTCGTTCAGCTTCCTTCAGGACATGCTGAGCGAGGCCGACTGGCAGGCGCTGAAGCCCAAGAAGGCGAGCTGACGACCGCGGCTCGGGGTCCGGGCCGCCTGGGCCCGACTGGCCGGGCCGGGCATCGCGCATAGATCTAGCCTGCAGAGACACGATCCCCCGACTGCCTGATCGTGCCCGGACGGCGCACGGACAGATCGGGGCCGCGCGCGTGATCGGCGCAACGGGAGAACGGAGGCCCAATGAGGAACGCACTGCGCAACCGGCTGGCCCTCTACGGCGTGGCGCTCGGCCTCGCGCTGATCGTCGCCGCGGCGCTGGCCTGGTACCTGGTCGGCCCCGGTGCCAGGCAGGGCGGCTATGGCGAGGCGCTGATCGGCGGACCGTTCAGCCTGGTCGACCAGCAGGGCAGGAAGGTCACGCAGCAGGATTTCGCCGGCCGGTTCATGCTCGTCTATTTCGGCTACACCTTCTGCCCCGACATCTGCCCGCTCACCCTTGCGACCATGGCCCAGGCGATCGAGCAGCTGTCGCGCGAGCAGGCGGACCGGGTCGTGCCGATCTTCATCACGGTCGATCCCGAACGCGACACGGTCAAGCAGCTGGCGTCCTACGCGCCCCTGTTCAGTCCCCGCCTGGTCGCGCTGACCGGGACGCCCGAACAGGTCAAGCAGGCGGCGAAGGCGTATCGGGTGTACTTTGCCAAGGTTGCGGGCGGCGGGTCGAGCGACTATCTGATGGACCACTCGGCCTTCATCTACCTGATGGGACCGGACGGCAAGTATCGGCGCCATTTCGGCCACAACGCGACGCCCGAGGATATCGCCAAGGCCCTGCGGGAAGAGCTCGCCAAGAGCTGAGCCGCAGGATCACGGGTGGCTCCTGCCTTGCCGATCGGCGCCGGGTCGGTTACAAGCTTCTGCCCGTTTCGGCGGTGCGCGCCCGTAGCTCAACTGGATAGAGCACCAGACTACGGATCTGGGGGTTGGGAGTTCGAATCTCTCCGGGCGCGCCAACACTTCTTTGGCCTGGGAAAGATCGGGCCTGGATCCGGGTAACGTCGTGGGTAACATGACCTGCCGATTGTCGACGACCACCGAAGCTTAGAGACCAACCGCTCCGGAAACCTTATGGAGCGGCTCACTAGCAGCATTCCACCTCCGGATGGTCGGCTCGACATGGGCAAAGGCAGACAACGCAACCACGAGACCCCACGGTTCCTGCTGAATCGCTTCGCGTCAAGGGTTGAGGGAAGCAAGCGCTGGGTTTGGCGGATCGGCCGCGACGGCAGCGTTCACGAGCTCAGCACGCGCAACGTGGCGGTCTCGCGTCGGTTCTATGACGCTGGCGTGGAAGATGCCCTTGCTATCGCGGAGGGCCGTTTCTCGAAGCTCCTCGCGAGTATTGATAGCGGCTCGCCTCCCCAAGCATTCTCCGAAGAACTTCGTCAACTCATCTGGACGTTGGCTGCGCGCACACGGGCGTTTCGTAGGCAGTGGGCCGCGGCCGCTAACGGTCTGCTGTCAGAGTTCGGAGTCTTTAGCCAAACCGCAGACGCACAGGACGCTGTTGTCCGGCAGCTCTACTCTTCCATTGACGAGTATGTAGAAGGATCTCTCGACTCACTTCCGCCGGAGCACCGGCGCCTTGTGTCGGAATTCGTCAGTGTGCCGGCAAACCGCGAACAACTCGTGAAATACGTCGGGTCAAACTTCGGCTCGGTGGCAGGCGCCTTGGTCCGAATTTTGCAGGATCGGCGAATCATGCAAAGTTCCGCCAAAGTAGGCCAGATCAAGGGCTTGGCGAAAGCGCTGGACCAGAGGACCCCTCGGGACGCGGGCTTCTTCAAACCTGGAGCTTGGCATGTCATGTTGGCCGATCCGCATACCTTCCTCCTCGGAGACGGCTGCGTGTTCGCAAAGCGGGGGGACGGGGACCTCTGCTCTCTATTCAAAGCCGGCAAACATTGGAGTGAGGCCTACCTGCCCATCTCAGACCGCCAGGTGCTTGTGGCAACCAGAGATCGAGATCGGCCGAGCCCAAACGAGCCATCTCGATCAATCAGGCCTCAGCGGCGTTCGCTCTTGAATACGTCTACGCTCCAGATCCGGCCGCTCGCGACCTTAGCCCGCTGATCGGGACCCGCGGGTCCATTTTTGGCCGGCAAGAGCTGAGAGAATTGGTCGCGCAGAGCTTCAAGGCGCATGGATCGTAGGCCGGGCCCTGGGCGGGCTCGGCCGGCCGAAGGTTAGCGTCTCCGGCAGATGTGGCTGTCAGTGCAGACGGCGCTGGCGCAGCCAGTTGATCACACCGCCCGCCAGGAGCAGCTCGATCTGACGCCCCGAGAGGTCGTGGCGCAGGGCGATCTCGACGCCCTTGCCTGCGAGCACAGCAGCCATCGGGTTGCCCCCCTCAGGGTCCCGTGCACGTCGGCCGCTTTGATCCGGTCTATGCTCGCGGAAACGAGCTTCTGCGGAGGTCGGGCGTGATGCAGGCGGCGGATGTCCACATCGGCACCTCAGGCTGGCACTACCGTCACTGGGTTGGCCCGTTCTATCCGTCCGGCATGCCCGCCGGGGATTTCCTCGACTACTACGCCCGGCGGTTTCGCACCGTAGAGATCAACGCCACGTTCTATCGCCTCCCCAGCCGGCACGCCGTCATGGAGTGGCGTGGCGGTTCACCTCCCGGTTTCGTCTTCGCCGCCAAGGGCAGCCGTTTCATCACCCACATGAAGAAGCTGCGGGACCCGGAGGCCAGCATCCGGAGATATTTCGACCTCATCGAGCTGTTGGGCGACAAGCTCGGCCCGGTCGTCTTCCAGCTGCCGCCGCGCTGGCATCTCGACCTCGAGCGTCTGGCCGCCTTCCTGGAGGCGCTGCCCGAGCGGGGTCGCTACGCTTTCGAGCTGCGCGACGAGACCTGGTGGTCGCCCCGGACCTACGAGCTGCTCGCCCGGCACGAGGCTGCGCTCTGTCTCTACGATCTCGCCGGACGGCAGTCGCCGCTCGAGATCACGGCCGACTTCGTTTACATCCGCCTGCACGGCCCCGGCGCCGCCTATCAGGGGAGCTACGACGATCGGGCGCTGGCAAGCTGGGCCGAGCGGCTGCGCCAGTGGCGCGCCAAAGGGATCGAGATCTACTGCTACTTCGACAACGATGAGCAGGGGTATGCGCCGATGAATGCGCTGCGGCTCGAGCGCTTCGTCCGCGAACCGGGGGCGCGGCTGCAGCCGGAGGAGCCGGGCCGGGGTCGAAAACCGTCGCCGTGACCATCCCGGGCGCAGGCAACCAGGCTGGAAGTCATGGTGTGATGGAAGGCGCCAGCCTGTTCAATCACCAGATCGCCGACCGGCTGCGCGAAGCGGCCGAACTGCTGGAGCAGCAGCAGGCGAACCCGTTCCGGGTCGCGGCCTATCGGCGTGCCGCCGAGACGGTCGCCGGACTCGGCGAGAGCGTGGCGGCGCTCTTGGAGCGGGAGGGTATCGAAGGGCTCGACGCCCTGCCGGGCATCGGACCGGTGCTCGCCGAGGCGATCGCGCAGATGGTGCGCACCGGTCGCTGGGCGCGGCTCGAACGCCTGCGCGGCGCGGTCGCGCCCGAGCAGCTGTTCCAGTCGATCCCCGGACTCGGGCCGGAGCTCGCGCGCCGCATCCACGAGCATCTGGACATCGACACGCTGGAGGCGCTCGAACTCGCTGCCCACGACGGCCGCCTGGAGCACGTGCCGGGGATCGGCCTGCGGCGGACAGCGATGCTCCGGGCCGCACTCGCCGGCATGCTCGCCCGCGCGCGGCCGCGAGGCGAGCGCACCCCCGAGCCTCCCGTCGGGCTGCTCCTGGACGTCGATCGCGAGTACCGCGCCAAGGCCGGGCAGGACATCCTGCCGAAAATCGCACCGCGCCGGTTCAATCCCTCGGGCGAGGCCTGGCTGCCGATCCTGCACACCGAGCGGGGCGAGTGGGGTTTCACGGCGCTGTTCTCGAATACCCCGCGCGCCCAGGATCTCGGCCGGGCGCGCGACTGGGTCGTGATCTATTTTCACCGGGACAGCGGGCCGGAGGGGCAGCGCACGCTGGTGACCGAGACGCGCGGGCCCCTTGCCGGGCGCCGGGTGGTCCGGGGGCGCGAGCCGGAATGTCTTGCGCGCGCGTGAGCGCACACCGGCTCTGCCGTCCCGGAAGATTCGCGCTCAGCCCGCGGCGCGGGCGTCGTGTCTCTGGCGCTCAGCGCCCGCGACCACTTGTGCTCTCTGGCGCCCGCCCGCTCCACACGCTTGCCGGCCAGCCGGCAGTCAAGCGGGCCGAAGGTTGCGAACTGTGAGGTTGTATGGTCTAATCCGCCGCGTTCACGTGCATGGCATCGCCGGTGTGGACGCAGAGCGGGCTGGTCGCGATCGCGAGAGATCATCCCTCGAAAGGTTTGGCGCATAGCTCAGTTGGTAGAGCAGCTGACTCTTAATCAGCGGGTCCAAGGTTCGAGTCCTTGTGCGCCCACCATAAAATCAACAGGTTATAACCGCACAACGCTCGCAGATTTTCGGCCAGCAATCACATAGCAATCACAGAGTCAGCTTCAAGTCCTTTGCCGCTGTCAAAGGACTGATGTTGGCAGGGAATGGACGCGAGCTTCCTGATTCAGCCCGAACTGGCGCTTACCGAACGTGGAAGCTGCTTGTCCGTGATCTCGGGTCTTCGGGACAAGGCCGAATTGGGCCGCAGCTTCCATCAGGATACCATCCGGCGGCCAGGTGCCTGTTGAAGGTGTGTGCCCGAAGAGTGGCCAAGCGGGTGCCGCGGGTGCGCCGCTCCCTGGACGCGGCGACCGGGGCGCGGTAGGCAGGATGTGGGCCGGGCCTCATTGCGGCCCTCCGGCCAGTTGCTACGAGCGAATCGCGTGATTGCCAGACACACGGTCTCACCCGGATGACCAGAAATGCCAATTGCTCCTGGCTGGCTGGAGCGTGCTCTGGTGGCACGTTTGGAACAGCGTGTCGCCTTGTACCCGCCGCCTGAGCAGGGAGAGAATGGCAGCGTCTTGTTTGGTTGGTTCGTATCCGCGGTGCTCTTCACGATGACGTGGGCGCTGTTAGCTGGCGCGATCATGAAGAAGCGCAAGCGGAGGCCGCGGAAGGAGGGCTAATACCAGCCCCATTAAGAACGGACCGTTGCCCAATCGAAGTCGCAGAGGGAGCGGATGCGGCCGGTCTCGGTGAGCAGCGCGTTCCAGGCGGTGCAGCAGGCGTCGAGGATGTCGTCATGCGTCGGCCAGAGGCGGTGGGAGAGGCAGCGCTCGCGCAGATACAGCCAGACCCGCTCGATCGCATTGAGCTCGGGCGAGTACGGCGGCAGGAACAGTGGGGTGATGTTGCCGGGTAGGGCGAGCGTCTTGGCGATGTGCCAGCCGGCGCGATCCATCAGCACGACGGCATGGGCGCCGGGGCTGACCGCCTGGGCGAGCTCGTCGAGCATCGCCTGCATCGCGGCGGCGCTGACCGTGGGCAGCACCAGGGCGACGCCGGCATCGCGCTCGGGACAGACCGCGCCGAACAGGTAGACCGCCTGGTGGCGCAGGTCGCGCACGCCACGCGGGCGCAGGCCCTTCTGGTACCATCGTCGGCAGACGCGGCCGGTCTGGCCGACCCGGGCCTCGTCCAGGAACCAGACCTCCAACTGCTCGGCGTCGGGGTGATCGCGGGCGACCTCGGCGATCAGCGCCGGGAACTTTTTTTAAAAGCGCTCCTGGGCCTTGCGGTCCGCCTCGGGATGGATCGGCCGCGCCTTCTGCCAGGACAGATCGAGGTCGTGCAACAGCCGGAGCATGCCGTTCTCGCTGTAGACGACCCCGAAGCGGCCCTGCACGATCCGACACAGATCCTTGGCGCGCCACGTGCTGACGCCATCGCGCTCCGGGTCGGGCCCACGCAGCACCAACGCCCTGAAGGTCGCCAGCTGGCCCTCGTCGAGCCAGCTCGGGCGGCCGCTCTTGGGCCGATCGCGCAGCCCCTCGACGCCCTCAGCGTTGAACCGGATCACCCAGTCCCTGAGCGTCTGCCGGTCCATCCCCGCCTGACGGGCCGCTTGTCCGCGGCTCATCCCGTCCAGTGCGATGGCCACGGCGAGCAGCCGACAGGCGACCCGACCCTCGGTCTCTTGGCGCGCCAGCCGACGCAGCTCCTCGGCCGCGATGTCCTGTCGAATCGCCAATCGTGCACCCATGGCGCCGCCCCGCTGCATCAACTCGCAGCGTTACAAATCACATGTCCGCGAATTTCACAACTAGGGTAAGTCAAAACATCGCAGGGCTGGTATAACTCAACCCCAGCAATAGGGGTCACCGCGCCTGCCAAGCTGCCCTGCGACGCGAGGGGCCGCGACCGGTGCCCCGGCGCTTGACCCATGGCCAGCACGGCCCTCGCCGAAATCCGGGTTTGACGCCGCGACCACGCGCACCGCGGTCAACGCGGCCGCGAAGAAGCTTCAGCGCGCCAAGGCTGAAGTCTCAAACCGATTGACGGCAGAGCCGGCAGGGCAGACGAAGCGGCGTCCAGCCGTGGAGGGGCGTCGGGTGTTGGCGATCGGATTGACCGTCGCACTGCTGGTCGGCCGGCCGGAAGTGAGAGCCGGAGCCACCCCGTCGTGACGACGGCTGCCATCGTCAAGCGCCTGGCGCCTTTAACGGAAACACAATCTAGAAGCGCGAAAATGACCTCCCTCCGATAGGGCGTGGGGGCCGCCACCTCGCCCCGCCACCATGGCGGCCCCCACTATCGCTATCCCACTAGACGGAGCCCCCCAGCCTCACGCCTGGGCGGCGGACGCTGCTGGCGTGATGCTTCCGCGCTGCGATGTTGTGCTTGATCCTCTTGGAATAAAGGCAGTGACTGCCGCCGAGAGTCATTCAGCTGATATTCATTGGTAGGTCGCTACTGTCGAGGCGATGATCGAGCCTACCCCGCGTGTCTCAGTTTTGATCCGCCGAGGCGCAAACCGGAAGCGAGGTCGGGATGAGGCGGATTGCTCTGATCCTGTGGTTGGGTGCCACGTTGGTCGTCTCATCGGGGCTGGCTCTGGCCGAGCCACGCTGCGCGAGAGACGCTGATGTGCAGCTGGCGGGCGGGCCGCCTCCATGGGCGCCAGCGCACGGGTATCGCCAGAAGCATGGCTACCAGCAACAGCCGGTCGACGTTTACGACGTGCCCGACGTCGGCATCCAGCTCGGCCGCTGTGACCGCGAGGCGCTAGGCGCTGTGCTCGGCGGCGTCATCGGCTCGCAGGTTGGCAAGGGCTCGACGCGCACAGTGACCACAATCGGTGGCGCAGTGATCGGCGTCATCGTTGGCGGCGTCATCGGCCGAAGCATGGACCAAGTCGACCAAGCCTGCATCGGCCAGGCGCTCGAGCAGGCGCCAGCCGGCCAATCGGTCGCCTGGACCAATCCCGATGGCGGCCAGTATCAGGTCACTCCGGTCCGCACCTATGAGGCCGGGGACGGACGCTACTGCCGTGAGTACCAGACCTCTGCGATCATCGGCGGTCGCAAGGAGAAAGTTTACGGCACCGCCTGCCGCAAGCCGGATGGCAGCTGGCAGGTGCAGAGCTGAACTCGATTTGTGATCCCCGGGCCGGGCACCGATCGATTTCCCGGCGTGGCCAGCGGTCGAAATGGCTTCTTGACGAAATCGGGGCTGGCCTCCCCAAGCCGGTGTGGACAAGCGTGCTAATCTTGCGATAGCCGGCATCAGTTCGCCTCCTGCTACGGTCTTTAGATAAGTCCCGACATTCGCAGGCGGCTTGAGCCATCGGGATGGCACCACTGCATTCGCAGGGCTGCCATCTATTGTTCTGGGCGTGATCATCGGTACGGCCGTGGCCGTGTCCACGGCGGGAGCCTGCGAACCAGCCGGCTTTCCCGTCGCCATCGATGTCGGCCACGATCGCGACCGCCCCGGCGCCATCTCAGCGCGAGGGGTGCCCGAGTTCGAGTTCAATCTGGCCCTCGGCCGCGAAGTGCTGGCGGCGCTGCTCGCGAGCGGTTTCAGCCGATCGTTCCTCATCGGCGAGAGCGGTTCGCCGATCGGGCTCCGGGAGCGGACGGCGATCGCGGAGCGCGCAGGTGCCCGCGTCTTCATCTCGATCCATCACGACAGCGTACAGCCCAGATACTTGGAGCGGTGGACCTTCAAGGGACGGGTGCAGGAGTACACGACACACGCGCGCGGCTTCTCGCTGTTCGTGTCGGCTGCCAACAGCTTCTTTGCGGCCTCGAAGGAACTCGCCCTCCTCATGGGATCGGAGCTGCGCGCCAGGGGCATGCGCCCGAGCGTTCACCACGCGGAGCCAATCGAGGGAGAGAACCGCGAGGTGATCGATCGGCTCAACGGGATTTTTCGCTTCGACGACCTCGTCGTCCTCCGCTCCGCCGCGATGCCGGCCGTTCTCCTGGAGGCCGGCGTCATCAAGGACCGGGAGGAGGAATTGATCGTGGCGACCAGGGCCTTTCAGACGGATGTCGCGGGCGCGGTCCGCCGCGCGGTCGAGCAGGCGTGCGCCCGAGGCCTTCCCGGTTAATCCAGTGACTGGCCGTGCTGGGAGTAACGTCTGTGGCGAACAATCGAAACGGGTAGCTCGGGGTAGCTCGCCGACACGCGCCAGCAAAAGCGCTCCCGCTGCGCTTGTCGCTTCACCGGCGATCAGGCGCTAGGACGCGTCCGGTGCGCGTCGAGTAGAGACGGACACCGTCCAATACTGGGCGCCAACATCATGATGGATATTCGCTAAGCCCGATCAGGCGGCGGGGCCGCCGACCTCGTGCAGGTGCACAGTTGGCGGCGGATGCAGTGAGGCCAAGTCGATCACAGGTCTTGCGGGGCAGGAGGGCGTCAGAGCTGGCCATTGCGGTCGACGTGCAGCATCTTCAGAGCGTTCACGGCGCGAGGAACCACTTGAGGCACCACAGGCCCAGCGTGATTTGCAGGCCATAGAGTGCTAGGCCAACAGTGGTGCTGAACGCCAGTGCGGCCAGCGTGTTGCCGAGCGTGTTCAGCGGGTGCTTCTGTCGCTCGGCGATCTGGCGGTCGAGGCTCCGCCGTTCCTTGCCGGCGACGATTGTGACATAGTAGCGTCCAAAGACGGTGATCCTGAGGTTGATCGAGTGCTCGCCCCAGGCACGGGCCTCAGCATCCTGTCCTGCTGGCGCCCCTCCACTCGAGACAGCGTTGGCGTGGCTGGCCAAGCCGGTTGCGACCGCCTCGATCGCGGCGTCCTGTGTCAGGTCTCGAGCGCTCATTTAGGCCTTGCTCCGTTTCACGGCCGCTCTGTCGCGTCATGGTGACCACCGCGTGATGATAAGCGAGCACTACTTACGACTTCATTGCAGCGTCGTCGTCTACATCGGGATGGTTGGTCGTGGGGATCAGGCGCTCGCCGGTCGACCGGCTCCCAGCCACACCCAGCCAGCGGCATCGTCCCGGCAGGCCGTGTGATAGAAGCGGCCCGTATTGCCGGCGACCGCTAGCGCTTCGCGGTAGTCGCGGCAGAAGTAGCCCCGCTCGCTCACGTAGGTGCGCAGCGGCGTGATCTCGCCGCTGTTGCCGGTCTGCTGGTTGGTCCAGCGCCGCGTCGCGCCGTCCGGCGCACTCTCGAGGGTCGTCTGTGCGAGCCGCGCCGCGAGCTTCACGTCGCTCTCGGCAAGCCCCTGATAGAGAGCGGGGGCGCCAGCCGTGAGGCTGGCGCACCCGGCAAGCAGCAGCGCGACGATCGTCATCGCCAGCATGCGCGTCATCATCAATTTCTCCACCCCGTGCTCAGCTGGCCGGCGGCGCGCCGTCCGTGCCATCGGCGCTGTCGGTCGGCTCGAGCGCTTCGAGGTCACGCTTGTCGACCACGCCATCACCGTTGACGTCCAGATCGACGGTCGCCCACGAGTTCGTCCGGTCCCTGGCCGGGCTTGGCGTTCTTGATTGCATCCGCAAGCTCTGCTTTGAGACGCTCGACCTCGGCCTGGTTGCCGGTGGCGTTGGCGACCTCGATCTGCGCCTGCAGATCGGCGATCCCGTTCTCGAAGGGCGTGCCGAAGTTCGCCTGCAGCGCGCCCACCCGGGCGCTGTAGCCGAGCCGCTTCGACAGCTCGACCATGGTGCGCACCCGCTCGCCCTGATTGCGGAAGCCGTCGGTGGTGGGCGCCGTGCGCCCCTGCCAGCCCCGCTCCAACAGCGCCTCCGTCTCTTCCGGTGAGAACTGGTGGGCGGCGGGACCGATCTCATCGGCGCCGAAAGCGTGCCCCGTCTGCCTGCCGCGGTTGCCAAGCGCTTCTTGATAGCGCTCCTCTGCCGCCGCGATCCGTTCGTCGCGCTGCTCGAGGCCGAACGCCTTGCCGCTGCGGACATTGTCGAGGAACTCGTCGACATCGTGGTATTCGTTCACGCCGCCGGCATGGTCGCCGTGCCCCCTGGCATACCAATAGGCCTTGCCTTGGCTGTCTGGGCCGCGCTGCCCCGGACCATGAGCCCCACGGCCGGCCCCTCGACCCAGGCCATGACCGTTGGAAACATCCTTGGCAAACGCCGCGTGCCAGCTCAGCAGCGGCCCCTCGCCGCTCAGGCTCATCGGCGGCGCGGTCAGCACAAGCGCTACGGCGCTCCCCAGCAGAAGTTGCTCGAGTTCGACGATGCGATCGGGCTTGGGGTCGGAACGAGGAACGGGTCATGCCAGTGCTCCACAGCTGTGCGCGTCAGCGGCGGATAGCCCGCCTGAAGAGGTCCGATCCTAACCCCGTGCGGTTGGCAAGCCGTTAAGCTTCGGGAAAGAAATCGGCCGGCTGTCTCCCAGCCGGGGCCGGATCGAGTCCATTCGGGTGGCGTAAGATGGTCTGCGGGATTCTCCAGCAGGTGCCGCAGTCAGGCCGCCACCCCAATCAGCGCGACTGCTCAACTGGCCATCAGATAGGGCGAACGCTGCGGGCGCACCGTCATCTCCACGACACAGGACGTCGGCGGCAACGAGACGGCCGAGACGACCAACTGCGCCACGTCTTCGGGCTGGATCATCCGCGCCGGGTCCAGGCGGCCCGGACTGACCAGCGGGGTGTTCATGAAGCCGGGGTGAATCGTAACCACCTTGACGCCATGCTCGCGCACCTCTTCGAAGAGTGAGGCTGCAAAGCCGATGCGTCCGGCAGAGGCTGCGGTGCTGGCGCCACGCCGGGGGTTACCCTTGAGGGCGTCAACGCTGCCGACGAACACATAAGCGCCCTGGTTTTCGATCATCTTCGGCAGCGTGAGGGCGGTAATCCGCATCGGGGCGCGCAGCTGGGCATCGAGGATCTCGTCCCACGCGTCGAGGCTTTCCGCCGCCACGGGCGCGGGGCCATAACCACCTGCATTGTGCACGACGACCGAGAGTTCCTCCTGTGCGGCCGACCAGCCGGCGAGGCGGTCGGCGGCATTGACGTCCTTGAGATCCGCCACATGGCCGAGCGCCTGCCCTCCCGCGGCCTTCACCAGGCGGCAGGTCTCATCGACCCTCTCGCGCCGCCGACCATGGACGAGAACACGGTATCCTTCCTGGCCGAGCCGCAGGGCCACGGCCCGACCCAGGCCACTCGACGAGCCAGTCACCAATGCGCTCTTCATATTCGTCTCCCCCGGAGCAGTTGCATCGACATCCCACGCTACGAGCTGTAGGTGAGCTGGCTTCTCTCGTCGCCTCTCTTTTTCGATCGCGAGACACATTTCTGCATCACTCGTCGGACTATCGACGACATCACTCGCGCCCCGCCTGCGGCGTAACTAATGGATGCCGCAAAGCCTGTGGGCGTCCATCGAGTGCCAGCGCCGCCCCAGAGACTACCTCCTAGGACACGCGCCTGGCGCTCTCTGAACGAGCTGAAGCGCGGGGGCTGAAGGCATGAGCCATGTTGTCCGGGTCGGCTCCATGGCCCAAGGGCCGGCTTGTTCAAGCGACCGAGTAGCGTCCGCCATGCTATCGGGAACCGGACGTTTCGAAGCTGGCGCCGGCACTTTCAAGCACGAGGTGCTGGGGGGCATCTTTAGCCCGGCTGGCGCTGCGTCTGGCACGTGATGGAGCTGCCACGGAGCGTCCGGGAACGGGCGAGCCGCCGTGGGCGCACGGCCAATGCGGCAGGAGCGAGCGCAGGGATCCTGCTCGCGGCGCCGACGATGCTGGCGGTGCACTTCGGGTACTGCGAGCCAAGCGGGCCTGCTGATAGATGCAAGTGCGACGTTGCAGACCGCTCGTGGATCCGCACCGGCCAGACGGAACAGGACCCAGGTCAGCTGTCGGCGCAAATCCGCTCGTACTGATCTCGGAGGGAGCGGACCGTTGCGGCCGCATAGACAGCCTCGCCGCCGATGCCCCTGACGCATTGCTCGGCAAGATCGAGCGCCATACGCAGGACAATATAGTGAGGTGTGGCAAACCCAGCTCTGACGCAGAGCGCAGCCAGGCCGAACTTGCCCATGCCGTAGAGTAGCTCCCGGACCTTGGCCGGATCTCCGATTTCGGCGACCACCGCCAGCGCGGCCTCGACCCGGCCAATGTCGCCGTCACGCAGCAAGCGGAGCATCGCTTCGGCATCGAGTTCGCCGGCGGCCATGCGCTCGCGCATCTCGTGCTCGAGCGAACGCTCGCTCTGCCCGCGGGTCAGGATCTTCAGCGTCTGGGTCGCCGCCACCAAGCGTTGCGCTTCCTCGGCGCTCATCCGGCGCTGACGGACCAGCTCCCAGTCCAGGCGCTCGCCGATCACGGTGATCATTTGGTCGAGCAGGTCGTAAGGCAGCGCCCGACGGTGGATCAAAGGCTCCTGGACGCGGTGATCATCGCGGTAGTCGACCGCGATCTGGCGCAGGGTCTCGACCGACAACCGGGCCCCGGCATTGCCGATCAGGCGCCCCACCACCTCGACCTCGCCGCTGGCCGCGAGGAGTTCGGAAAGGTGCTCGGATAGATGCTCGCGCCCGGCGATCGCGAGCGCGTACTCTGCCGCGTCAGTCTGCACGATCTCGCTCAGCTCGTCATCGCTGAGCACCGGCGACTGCTCCAGAATTGGTCGCGCCGCCTCGATCTTGTCGCGCGCCAGACGACCAGCGATCGTGATCGGCAGGTTTGGGCTGGCGGCGAGCGTCTCAGCGAGGGCTTGGCGGACCTCCAGCTCCAGGTCACACACCAGGACCTCCAGGATGGCCTCGGCAAGCCGCTTGGTCCGTTCGGTCAGTAAGTGGTCGTACTGGCGACCGAACCGGACCGCGAATGCGGCGCGCGCCTCCGGGGAACGGTTGGACCGCAAGTCCTCGACGTCGGCGAGCGACAACCGCCGCTCGGTTACCAGACCAGTCGCGCCGCCGCCGACCAATTGTGCGCGCCGGCGGCCGGGTGCGAAGGAGTGGAAGCCTACTGGGTCCGCGGATGCGCTCATGACCACCTCTCGTGGAGGGGGCACCGGGCGTGCCCGATGCCGGGCCGGCGAGCCCCGGATTGTGTCGGGCGGCAGGTTGACAGGCCGTTGACGAAGTCGGGACGTCGCCGCTCGCGACGAAAGAAGGTCGTCCGGCTCGAGTTGCTGGATACGGCTGCCGACGCTTGGCTGCTCTCATCCTCAGGCAACGCTCCAAGTGGAATCCGGCTACCTGGACAGCAGCGTTCCTGAGAAGTCCCTTCGTCTGACAGACCTCAGGAGTGCGGACGGTACAAATTTGTCTCATGTTGTCGATAATCTTGCAGTTCATTCGCCAGAATGAACCGGAACCTTTATCACACAATCTATCGAAATTCTTAACAAATCGAGCTTCAGTAATTGTTGATCTTTCTGTGCGAGATCTTAATTTTTATATGCAAGCGCGAGGTTCGTGTCATGTCGACAGCAACGAAGGTGTTTGACCGTCTTGGCCGCGGCTGCTTGCGCAGACTGCGGTCGGTGCTCAAAGCCGAGACCGGGGCGGTCGCGATCTACGTGGCCGTGGCCATCCCGTTGTTCGTCGGCGGCGCCGGGCTCGCGGTCGATGCGACCAGCTGGTACCGCGCCAAACGCAACATGCAGTCCGGTGCCGACGCCGCCGCCTATGCGGCCGCCGTCAATCTCGCCCGGCAGGGCCTGAGCCAGGCGCCCGATCTGACCGCGGTGCAGTCGGCCGCCGACGACGCCGCAGGGCGCAACGGCGTCTCGGACCCGGTCACGATCCACACCCCGCCCTCTCGGGCATGCGCATGGGCGATGTGCAGTCGGTCGAGGTCATCGTGACCGAGCCGGCGCCGATCTACTTCGCCAGCCTGTTCCTCAACTCCGTGCCGCAGATCACCGCGCGTGCCGTGGCCAAGGCGGTGGTGGCGGACGCCTGCGTCTGGGCCCTGCATCCCACGGCGATGGGCGCGCTCACCGTCTCCGGCACCGCCGACGTCCACCTGGGCTGCGGCGTGATGGTCAACTCCAACGACCCCGTCGGCGGCGCTCAACCAGACCGGCTCGTCCTGCCTGTCGGCGACCTCGGTCACCGTTCGCGGCGATTACTCCGGCAACTGCGTCTCGCCCGAGCCGGAGGTCCTGGTGCCGAACTATGGCGATCCGATGAGCGGGCTGGTCGCGCCCGCGGACGGCAGCTGTGACCTATCCCACGCTGCAGATCATCGATGGCGGCGGCGGAGGCCATGGCGGTGGCGGCGGCGCGCCGATCACCCTGTCGCCAGGCGTTTACTGCGGCGGGCTGGACATCAGAACCGACGTGTGCTCCAGCCCGGCCTCTACATCATCAATGGCGGCTACTTCCGGATCGCTGGCACCGCGACGGTCACCAACAACGAGAACGCCTACGGGCGGCGTCACCTTCTACCTGACCGGCAGCGGCACCGACTATGCCGACCGTCACTATCCAGGGCGGCGCCAACGTCACCATGACGCCCATGACCTCGGGGCCCCTCGCCAACGTCCTGTTCTTCCAGGACCCGAACGCGCCGTCGAGCGGCAGCAATCTGATCGCCGGCGGCTCGACCATGCGGCTCACCGGCATCTTGTACTTCCCGAGCCAGCATGTCGACTTCACCGGTGGCTCCAGCATTAACGAGTCGGAGATCATGCTGCTCGCCGACACGATCACCTTTACCGGCACCTCTTACCTGGAGGCCGACTATGCCAACAGCGTCCTGCCTCAGGAGCAGTACGCGCGTCTCGTGGAGTGAGGCAAATGACCACCCGACTGGCCAAGCTTGCTCGGACCGCGCGCAGCGTCCTTCGCAGCCGCTCGGGCAGTTCCGCGGTCGAGCTCGCCCTCGCTGCGCCCATCCTGATCTCCTTCACCTTTGGCGGCTTCGACTACGGCCGGGCCTACATCGAGGGCGTACGGCTGAGCGGCGCCGCGCGTGAGGGCGCCCAGCAGGCGATGTATCAGCCGGCCAACTGGCAGAACGACCAGCTCATCGAGCAGGCTGCGCTCGAGGAGTACGTGGGCCACACGCTCACGCCCGGCCAGATGAGCCAGCTCTCGGTCTCCGCCACCTCGCGGGCATTCTACGCCTGCGAGAGCGGCGCCGAGGTGGCCGATGGCTCCGTCCCCTGCCCGGACGGCTCGCTGCCCGGTGGTATGTCCAGGTCGGGCTCACGCGCTCCGTGCCCCTGACGCTGCCCTATCCGTGGTCGAGCAACGGCACCACCGCCGTCGCAGGCTCGGCGGTCGTGCGGGTCCGATGAGGGCTGCTCGCCCTTGCGCGAGGTGACGCCATGCGTGCCTTTGGCCTTGCAACTCGACTGACGGATCTCCTGCGCGCGCTGGCGCTTGATCAGCGGGCCGCCGGAGCGATCGAGGCCGCCTTCACCCTTCCCGTGGTGATCATGCTCTCGCTCGGCGCGATCGATATCGGACGGGCGATGTCGGCCAAGGCATCAATCAATCAAGCGGTCCAGGAGACGGCGCGCTTTGCTTCTGTGCGCGGCACTGCCAGCGGCATGACGGCCACAGAGGGCCAGCTCGAGACGATGGCCGTGCAGTTGGCCGAGTTGCCCGCCGACACCCTGGTTGCCGGCGTGAGCTGGGCCCCCAACAACGCGCCCGGCGGCGTGGTGACCGTGCAGCTGCAGCACACCTTCGCGCCCGTCACCCTGCCATTCGCCCCGGACACCTTCACCTTCTCCTCGACCGCCTCCATGACCATCACCCGCTGAGGGCGCAAGGCGCCGGGGCGCGTCGACTGACGATCTCATCAATGGGTGGAGAGACTTCTCGGCGGCTCCACCGCTTTGCGCTTTCAGGCCGCGCCCGTCGTCGGAGCGGGCCAGCCTCGACGCCAGAGTAAGCACCCGAAGGCGCCTCTGCATTCGACCTCGGCGCGCCCGCGGCGCTGTGGGAGGCGTAAAGTCGCCTCGTGCACTTTCATAGTACTTTGTGAGTAGATCAAATACAAATTGTTAATCAAGGAATAATAATCTAGCTCAAGTGACAATCAGTGAAAAGAAGGAAAACGCGAAATGCGCAAGATATTCTTCGTCACGCTGGCTGGTCTGCTCTGGGCTCAGGCAGCATCGGCTGACGAGCGCGCCGCCGAGGTCGAGAAGGTTGGCTGCTTCCTTTCCAGCAGCGCTTCGGGGGTCGGCATGACTCTGAGGACCAACGATGCTCAGCGCGTGGTCACGCCCAGTGGCATGGCGCTGATCGAATGCCACTTCGACATCCCGGCGGGCTACGAGCCGGACAGGGTCGTCAAGAATGCGGGGTTCCTTTGCAAGACCTACCTGGGCAACACGTACGACAGCTCGGCCGTCGCGACCCCGGGCGGCCAGGTGCACTTGAGGTGTCAGCTGAGACAGGGCTGAGGCGAAGCCGCCGGCCGTGATCCCCTTATGCGTCGCCTCGCGCAGCCGGAGGGGCGGGCAGCACTGCCGGATGCTGCTAAGCGGACCAGCCTGACGTTCTGCCGGCAAAAAACGGCTGCGGGCCGTCTGCCGCTGGAACTTCCAGCGGGGCGGAGGGCCCGAGTAAGGGCCTGCCGACATGCGCGGAGTTGGCCCCACTCAGGTCGTCGCGGCGCCGCGCGCGTGGCTCGCCACGCCGTGGCGGGCTCGAGAGCGTGGTAGACTGCGCCGGCCTCATCATCGAAGAGCTCGAAGCTCGACTTCGGCGCCCCAACTCGGACCCAAGTTGACAGGCTGCCGTTCGACTCCTCATGCTTTGGGCGCGCTCTCGAACTCGCCAACATCCCCCCGGGCTCCTACCGGCCTCCTCGTAGGGCCTGAGCCCTGCCATGGCCCAGCGAAGGCGGTGCGCCCGCTCCCGCGCCTCTGCCGCTTTCGCCCGCAGCTCGGGCTGATAGATCGGGTCGGCGCGGGCGGCCTCGATCGCCAGGTACGCCGCATCAACTTCGGCCTGCCGTACCATTGCCTCAGTGGGCGGGACCGGGGGCTGACTATGCGGGTCGAGGCACTGCGCCTCCCGATCCTTCATGAAGAGACAGGCTCGGTCGGGGTCATCTGCGAACCTTTCCAGCGTAAAGTAGCATGCCGCGGCCGGCCATCTCGCGCGTGCAGAGGTCACGCGACACTGCGCCTTCGGTAGCGCCAGCACAGTCCAATCGCCGGCCGGCATGGGTCAACGTGCAGGTTGATGAGATCATGCGCCGGTTCGATGGTCGCCACGAAGTCTGGCGGCAGCTCCTCGTGCGAAGCACTGGCTCCACCATACGCCTCAGCGAGGACGTTGATATGCTCATCGATCCGGTCGCCGATCCAGCGCCGTGCCTCTGCTTCCAGGTCATGATGCTCGACGGTCCGGGTGCGGCCCCACAGGCCCAGCACCAGCCCGATCAGGACCACGAACAGGAAGATCGCTGCTGGCACCACGACTTCCAGTGGCGCTCGGAGAATCTCGTTCTGCAAATATGCAATCTTCTCCAACATTCCTTAATCTTGTGCATCCTCTATTAAAGTCCGATTAACGGGAGAGAAGAATCAGTCTAATGCCGATCTTGTGACGTTCGCGCCGCGTCGGTTGCGAAACTTGATTTGTTTTGATCTCACCGGGCAAACACCACTACCGGGACGAAGGCCTGAACGGCTTCTTGAACGACCCCATGATGTCGTTGTGACTGCTGCTTGCCCCTTCCGCCGTGAACCGGACCGCCCTGCCCCGAGATCCCATCGGCTAAAATCGTGCCTCGACTTTGGACACGCCGGTCGATGCCGCTCGGTATCTCCGGTCATCCTGCCCGATCCGCTCGAGGCACGGTACGCGACCCGCACGCTGCTGTTCGAGGCCGCGAACGCTCTGCTCACCCGGAGCCGCAAATCATCCGCGCTCAAGGCCTGGGCCGAAACGATCGCCGCCCGCTGCGGCCGCAAGAAGGCGAAGGTGGCGCTGGCGAGACAGGCCCGGGCGCTGCACCCTATGTCTGCTGGCCATGTGGTGTGTAGTCCTGCAGCAGCCATCGTGTCGCGTGCGGCGCAGCGGTTACCTCAAAAGACGCTTCGCTCGGCGACAGTCTGTCGTTATTTCTTTCTCCTTGGCCGTTTGGAAACTACAGCAACACGGCGATCAGATGTCCGATTCTCCTGGAGGACACTCGGAGCAATTGCGGCATCGACCGAAGTGGGCGTTCTGGCTTCGGGCGTTTTGGAGACCAGTTCGCGTTAGACTGACAGCACCCCCTCGATTCCGTGCCGCGAAAGATCGATGATGATTGCCGGCAGGTGCTACGGCCGCTCGGAATTCGATCAACAGTGCCGGAGGCCGCCGGAGGCTTCAACGATGGATCTTCGCCAACTCCGATATGCGTCCCTGGTTGCAAAAGGAGAAGAGTTTTACCCGCGCGGCAGCTCGACTTGACGTCGCCCAGTCCGCGATCTTCGACCAAGGGGCTAAGCCTGAGTTATGGGCTCTCCACCTCCCGTCGCGGCACCTTCAATGTCTCGTACAGATTAACTGGTTCTTTGCCACCGTGTTCCCCCCGTTATGACCTCGCTCTTCGACCGCCGCCCCGTCGATCCTGTCCCATCCCTGGAACTCCTCGCCGATTTAATAGCCGCGCTCGGGGTCCACCACGTTGTCAAGCCGCTCACCCTTCCGGTACCGGGTGAGGTTCTCGGCGAACATGCGCACGGACTTCAGTTCCCAGCCGTCGTAGACCGACGAGCAGTGGGGCGTGATGATCACGTTGCTGCGCGCTGCCGAACGCGCGGCACATCGAATACTTCCATGATCACGCGCGCATCGAGGACATGCTGTTCGACGGCGCGCTCGCGCCACATGGCGGTGCACTCGCTCCCGACCTCTCGCGTCCCGGGCTCGGGCTTGAGCTCAAAGAGGCCGAGGCCGCCCGCTTCGCCATCTGAGCACGCCCTCGAGAAGGAGCCCGCATGCTTCTGCGCACGGAGCCGATCAGTTTCCCGGACGACGCGAGCGCCGCCCTGGCCGAGGATCTGCGCAAGCGCGTCGACGGCGAGGTCCGTTTCGATGCCGGCTCGCGCGCCATCTACGCGACCGACGCCTCGAACTACCGGCACCCACCGATCGGCGTCGTCATCCCGCGCGACGTCGAGGCACTGGTCGAGACGATCGCGGTCTGCCGGGCGCACGCCGCGCCGATCGTCACGCGTGGCGGCGGCACCAGCCTGGCTGGCCAGACCTGCAATACCGCGGTGGTCATCGACTGCTCCAAATACGTCAACCGCATCCTCGAGCTGGACTACGCGCGCCACGAGGCCCGGGTTCAGCCCGGCGTGATCTTCGATCAGGTGCGCAGGCGCGCCGAGCAGCATGGGCTGACGCTGAGCTTCGATACCTCGACCCACGACCGCGCCACGATCGGCGGCATGATCGGCAACAACTCCTGCGGCGTGCACTCGGTGCTCGCCCAGATGGAGGGTCATGGCTCGGGACGCACGGTCGACAACGTCAACGAGATGGAGATCGTCACCTATGACGGCCTGCGTCTGCGGGTCGGCTCGACCAGCGAGGAGGAGTTGGCGGCGCTGATCCGCGCGGGCGGCCGGCGCGGCGAGATCTACGGCAAGCTGAAGGCCTTGCGCGACAGATACGCCGTTCTCATCCGCGAACGCTATCCGGACATCCCGCGCCGCGTGTCCGGCTACAACCTGCCCCAGCTGCTGCCGGAGAAGGGGTTTCATCTGGCACGAGCGCTGGTCGGCAGCGAGGGTACCTGCGTCACCGTCCTCGAAGCCACGGTCGCGTTGATCGAGAACCCGCCGGCCCGCGTGCTGCTGGTCCTGGGCTACGAAGACGTCTACCGGACCGGCGATCACGCGGCCGAGGTGCTGGCGCAGCGTCCGGTAGGGCTCGAGGCGCTGGACGTGCGCCTGATCGAAAACATGAAGCGCAAGAACTTACAGGTCGAGCAGACCCGGATGCTGCCCGAGGGCGGCGGCTGGCTGCTCGCCGAGTTCGGCGGCGGCACGAAGAAAGAGGCCGAGGCCAAGGCGAGGGACGTGATGGACCGGCTCCGCTCGGACCGGGATGCGCCGCACATGAAGCTCTTCACCGACCCCGACGAGCAGGAGCAGATTTGGGCGGTGCGCGAATCCGGGCTCGGCGCCACCGCATACGTGCCCGGCCATGAGGACCAATGGCCGGGGTGGGAGGACTCTGGCGGTGCCGCCCGAGAAGGTCGGCGACTATCTGCGCGACCTGCGCCAGCTCTTCCATCGCTACGGTTACGAGGCGGCCCTCTAGCCCATCTTCGACAGTGGGTTTTGCTAAGTAGCTGAACGTGAACGGCAATCGGCGCCGCGGAGGCGGCGTGGCACTACATTTCGGAGGTGGATCAGTTGCCGGCGCGGGGCCGAACGGTGGGCGGCAGGGCGACGCCTGCGGCGCGGAGCGCGAGGCTGGCGGCGGGGCGCGGGCTGGAGCGGACGAGGAAGTGCTTGTCGTCGTGGGCGATCTCGGTCTCGGTCAGGGAATCGAGGTCGGCGAGAATCTCGGCCCAGGATGCTGTGCGGCCGAGGTCGGCGATGCGCTGCTCGAGCTCGGCCTTGAGGACGAGCGCGAGGAAACTGGCGAAAACGTGGCCGCGGATGGTGTCGTCGAGCTTGTGGAAAATCGGCCGGGTGGCGAGCAGGTGCTTCGCCGTACGGAAGGTCGCCTCCACGGTCCAGAGCTGCTTGTAGCGCAGCATGGCGGCGAGCGGGTCGAGGTCGGTGTTGGTGCGTAGCACGAAGACGCCGTCGAACCTGGCGTCCGCCTCGGCTTTGGCCGGGTCGATGGCGAAGTGGCTGCCTTCGGTCTTGAGGAAGCGGCGGAAGCCGGTGTTGCCGACCAGCGCCTTGTCGCCCCTGGCCAGCTGACGTTCGAGGTTGGCCAGAATGGCTTGGCGGGTGACAGCGTCCCTCTCGGCCTCCTGATGGTTGCGACAGAGGATGTAGCGTGCATCGCCCACGGTCACCGCCTTGGCCTCGTAGTCGATCTCGTGGCCGCGCTTGGTGATGGTCAGCGGCACGGCCGGCGCGGCGTCGGCAAGCACGACATCGCGCACCACCTTGTCGGTACGCTCACGGGTGCCGAGCAGATACAACAAGTCGCGCCCCTCGAGCGCTGCGACGGTCTCGGTGCTGATCATGCCGCGGTCGGCGACCACGCAGATCCGGCCGATCGCGAAGCGCTGGCGCAGCCGGTCGATCACCGGGATCAGGGTGGTGACGTCGGCGACATTGCCCGGCCACATCTCCGAGCAGACCGGCCGCCCGTCGCCATCGATGAGGACCGCCAGGATCATCTGGGGCAGGTCCGGGCGATGATCCTTGCTGTGGCCGTGGCGGCCGAGGGTCTGCCCGCCGGCGCCTTCGAAGTAGAGACTCGTCGTGTCCATGAACACCAGGTCGAGCCGGCTGAAGAGATCGCGCCGGTGGGCGAACAGCCGCTCCTCGACCAGGTCCTTGGTGCAACGCGGGGCGAACGGCGTGCGCGCGTCCTGCTCCTCTTCCGGCAATTCTTGGCCGAGCCACGCCATCGCCCGGTAGAGATGCTGCAGCTCCAGCGCCTCGGCGCCAGCGATTTCGATAGTCCTCGCGCCAACGATCGGCGGCGAGATCGGAGCCGCCGCCCATCAGCCGGTGCAGCACGGTGAGGAAGATCGCCCGCTCGAGCGCGAACCCGTGCTTGCGCTCCTCGGCCAGGTCTTCGATGACCGCTCGGCAGCCGGTCTCGGCCCACAGGCGCTCGAACACCAAGCCCGGCCCGATCCGCCGGACCACCGCGGTCGGGTCGTCCTGCACCGCGGTCACCACCAGCGCGCGCGTCGCGAACCGCGCCCCCGAGCGCAGCAGCCGCTCCAATTGGCCGCTCGCCTCCAGCTGGTCGAGGCGCCCGAGGGTGGCGATCACCCGCTGCTGCACTCGACCACCCGCACGTCGGCTCTCGGCGATCTGGAGATAGGCCCGCCCGCCCGAGGTCTTCTTGCGGAAGTACATCGCTGCTCCCACGTGGAGCGTACACACTTCCACTGTAGACCGCATGATTTAAGCAAAATCGATCGATTGCGTGGCACTACATTTTGAGCTTGACCCACCCTCGACCCTAGGAAATCTGCGGCTTTCACAGCTACTCGGCCGTCCCAACTGTCGAAGATGGGTCTAGGGGCATTTCGGCCAGGGCTGCATCCACTGCCGGATCAACTTCGACCTCAAGGATGGCGAAGGCATCAAGACCTGGCGACATTTCCTCGACGACGCGGCTGAGCTGGTGACCAGCTACGGCGGCTCGCTGTCCGGCGAGCACGGCGATGGCCAAGCGCGCGCCGAGCTCCTGCCCAAGATGTACGGCGAGGAGATCGTCCAGGCGTTCCGGGAGTTCAAAAGCATCTGGGACCCCCAGAACCGGATGAACCCCGGCAAGATCGTCGATCCGTACCCGATCGACGCCGACCTCCGGGCCGGCCCACGCTATCAGCCGCCGCAACTCAAGACCTACTTCCAGTACCCCGAGGACCACGGCCAGTTCTCGCGCGCCGTGCTGCGTTGCGTCGGGGTCGGCAAGTGCCGCCACCACGAGGGCGGCGTGATGTGCCCGAGCTACATGGCGACCCACGAGGAGGAGCACTCGACCAGAGGCCGTTCTCGGGCCCTGTTCGAGATGCTGCACGGCGGCATCATCAACCAAGGCTGGCAGAGCGAGGAGGTGCACGAGGCGCTCGACCTCTGCCTGGCCTGCAAGGGTTGCAAGCGCGACTGCCCGGTCAACGTCGACATGGCGACCTACAAGGCCGAGTTCAACGCGCACTACTACCAGCGCCACCTGCGCCCGAGCTCGGCCTATGCGATGGGCCTGATCTACTGGTGGTCGCGCATCGCCTCCCACATGCCGGGGCTGGCCAACGTCGCGCTCCAAGCGCCGGCCATCAGCTCGGCGATCAAGGCGGCGGGCGGCATCCATCCGGATCGCGCCTTCCCTCGCTATGCGCAACAGACCTTCCGCAGCTGGTTCAGGCGGCACGGGCCGCGGGGGGACGGCCGCGGCTCGGTGATCCTGTTCCCCGACACTTTCAACAACTTCTTCCGCCCGGGCACCGCGATCGCGGCGATCGAGGTGCTGGAGCGGCTGGGCTACGAGGTCCAGATCCCCGCGCGCATCCTCTGCTGCGGACGCCCCCTCTACGCCGAGGGCATGCTCTCCACTGCCCGGCATCTGCTCGAGCAGATCATGCGGACGCTCGGGCCCGAGGTCGCCGACGGCACGCCGATCGTAGGTCTGGAGCCGGCCTGCGTCGCGACCTTCCGCGACGAGCTGATCAACCTGTTCCCCAAGGACGACCGGGCGCAACGGCTGGCCGAGCAGACCTACATCCTGAGCGAGTTCCTGGCGAAGGAAGACGTGCCGCTGCCCGAGCTCGAGCGCAAAGCCAAGGTCCATTTCCACTGCAACCACCACGCGGTGCTCGATCCGGGCGCCGAGCGGAAGGTCCTCGAGCAGATGAACCTCGACTTCGAGGTGCTGGATTCAGGCTGTTGCGGTATGGCCGGCTCGTTTGGCTTCGAGAAGCAGCACTATGACGTCTCGATGAAGTGCGGTGAGCGCGTGCTGTTGCCGGCGGTGCGCGACGCCGAAAAGAAAACTCTGATCATCGCCAACGGCTTCAGCTGCCGCGAGCAGATCGCGCAGGCGACCGACCGGCAGGCGCTGCACCTCGCCCAGGTCATCCGCATGGCCATGGAGCAGGATGAACGACCGGAGTTGGTTCCCTATCCCGAGCAGCATTGCCTCGGGGTTGCCGGGCTGCCGGGCTGACCGCAGACAACATCGAGGGGCCAGGATCATGACCGCACCGATCGGGCGCCGACGCTGGGCCATCGCCGAAGGCTACATCCCATCCTCGAGCCACGGCCCCGAACCGGAGATGACCAGCCACGAGACCGCCTGCCCGCTCAACCCGGGGCGACCAGGACGCGACCGTCCGGATCACGGTGTTCTTCAGCGATCGCGAGCCGGCCGGTCCCTATCGCCTCAGCGTCCCCGCGCGCCGCACCCGGCATGTGCGCTTCAACGAGCTGGACGATCCCGAGCCGATTCCGAGGGACACCGACTACGCGAGCGTCATCGAATCCGACCAGCCGATCGTTGTGCAGCACACCCGTCTCGATTCCCGCCAGAGTGAGCTCGCGCTGATCAGCACGGTCGCCTACGCGAGCGATTGACCCCCGGCTTACGCCAGCTGACGGAAAGGACAACTGATGAAGAGCAAGCCCATTCACGACGCCCCGCAAAGGACCTTTGTCGTGGTCTTCGACAAAGGTGACGAGGTCTTGCAAAACCTTCTTGCCTTTGCGAAGGAGCAGAGGCTGGCGGCGGCCGAGTCCACCGGTCTCGGCGCGCTGAGCGACGCCGTCCTCGGCTACTTCGACTGGCAGAAGAAGGACTACCGGCGAATCCCGATCGACGAGCAGGTCGAAGTGCTGAACCTGACCGGCAACATCGCGCTTGCCGACGGCATGCCCAAGCTGCATCCGCACATCGTGCTCGGCAAGGCGGACGGCAGCGCACATGGCGGTCATCTGCTCGAGGGCCACGTCCGGCCGACGCTCGAGGTGATGGTCACCGAGTCGCCCCGGTATCTGCAGCGCCGCAGCGATCCGGAAACCGGCCTCGCCCTGCTCACACTCTGACAGGTCCCGCCTCGGCAATCCCGTGTTCGGGTGCGGAGTCGCAGCGGGGTTCGAAGAGAAGTGAGCGAGAGCCCTTGGATTTTCCGACCGCGAAAGTGCTCGCGAGTAGCATCGGACGCAGGCGGATTCAGGAACCGAAGCGACCGTGATGCGTTCCTCTGCATGACCCCGTGAACGAAATGGCGCGGCGCGTCAGGAGGCCAGCAGGCGATGCCCGGCGTGGGCAAGATCACCTCCGATCGGATCACGGTCAGCGGAACAGAAGTCTTCTTCCGGGCTTCGCTCGGCGAGGTGGTTCCGGATCGCCCAACGGTGGTGCTCGTGCACGGCTTCGTGGTCGCCAGCTCCTACATGGTCCCGACGGCTGAGCTCCTGGCACTCGATTTCAGGGTTCTCGCGCCCGATCTGCCGGGCTTCGGCGAGAGCGGCAAGCCGCCGTGGGCGCTCGACATTCCGGCACTCGGGGGCGCGCTCGCCGACTGGATGGCGGCCATGGAGCTGGATCGGGTCGCTCTCCTCGCCAACTCCTTCGGCTGCCAGGTTGCGGTAGAGTGCGCCATCATGCACCCCGAGCGCGTGAGCCATCTGATCCTTCAGGGGCCGACGACGGACCCTAGGGCGCGGACGGCCCTCGGGCAGCTGAGGCTTTGGCTCAGGAATTCGCGCTTCGAGCCGCCCATGAGTCTCGGCATGCTGAACGACTATCGCAAGGCGGGGCTGCGGCGCGCCTGGGCGACGGCCCGCTATCTGATGGCAGACGCGATCGAGCGCAAGCTGCCGCAGGTGCGGGCGCCAACGCTGGTTGATCCGCGGCGAGCGCGATCCGATGGTTCCGCAGCGCTGGGCGGAGGAGGCCACCCGGCTCCTGCCCGAAGCGCGGCTCGTCGTGATCCCCGGGGCGGCGCACACGGTGGTCCGTTTCGCGCCACATGAATGCGCCGCCGCGGTCCGCCGCTTCCTGCTCCGTCATCGGGCCGGCGCAGCCGGCCGAGCGGCATGAGACGTCGCTCGCTCCGCTACATCGCGGACTTCGATTCCGCTTCGGCCATGTTGCGAGCGCTGGCGCGCTGCCTCCATGGCGAAGACTTCGCCAATCTCGGCCTCTCGCCCTGGCTGCGGCCGGCGGTCCTCGCCACCGGCGCCCTGCCCGACCGAGCCCGCGAGGCGATCTACGCCTGGAGCGGTTGGGCCGAAGCGATCCCGCCCGAGCGCATCGAGCAAGTCGACGCTGAGGAGATCGCCCGCTGGGTGACGGCCGCCTATCCGGAGCGCCGCTATCCCGCCGTGGCGATCGGCTCCTCGAGCGGCGCGCTCGTCCATCTTTGCGCGGCGCTCGGCATCCCCTGGCTGCCGCAGACTTTCCTGGTGCCGGTGCGCCAGGCTGGCATCGGGGCGGACGAGCCGCGCCGCAGCATGGAGGCCGGGCTACGTATCGGCGAGAAGCTGCTCGAGGCCAATCCGGACCTGCAGTTGCACCACATGCACGATCCCAACCAGGACCAGCTGATGGTCCGTCACATGACCTATTTTCGCATCAAGCGGCGGCGTCTCGGCGCGGCGTTCGAGCGCTTTCTCGCCGATTCACTGGCCCCTGGAGGGACGATCCTGCTCTCGGAGTGCTCGCGAACCTGGCCGGTCACCCGCATCGCGGACCGCTATGTCTTTCAGTTCGGCGCGGTCGGCGGCCTGAAGTCGTCAGAGTATTTCGAAGCCGATCAGCGCGTGGGAGCGTTCCTCGAGCGCTACGGCTCCCGCCGCCGGGCCTGGGACCCGCCCGCGCCGGACGAGGAATCCCCGGAGGCGGAGTGGGGCTTCGCTTCGCCGCTGGGCAACGACGTCCGCCGGATCGCGCGCGAGCGCGACTATCGGATCGTGCGTGTCGTCTTTGATGATCCCGAGCACCTGAGCCCGCTCGTGGCCGAGCTCTACCGTTCCTGGTTGCGCGAGCGCGGCCTGCCGGCGGGCCGGCTGCTCGTCGAGTTCCTTCATCCTGATGGCACCGCTCTGGACCTTGCGCTCCGGCTCGGTGCCGTTCTGGCTGACCTTCAACACAGAGCCCTCGGCGGACTGGCTGGCGTGGTATCTGAGCGAGGCCAAACCCTATGACGAGATCGCGATGATGCTGTTCGCGCACGGCACCGACAGCATCGGGCTCGCCTCGATCGATAGCTGGCGCTCGCTCCTGAAACGTGCCCGAAAGCAGGGCCTTTTCGTCGGCGTCGACGAGCGCGCCTACCCGCGCGACTTCGCCACCTTTGCCCGCTATCATTCGCAGCTCCGCAAGCTCTCGGACCAGAAGCTCGCTCCTGAACCGCTGACCCTCGCTGAGCTCGAGAGCTTCATCGACCGCGCGGCGCCGCACGATCGCGTGCGCTGGCTGAATGAGGCGGAAATCGCGATCTCCTCGGCCTCCAAGGAGGAGAGCCATGGCAGGACCTCACGCGTTGAGACACCACATTGTACTTAATGAGGCAGCGCAAGGAGGTGGAGATGCCGGCGGATGTCGATGTGGTGCAGGCAGAATGACCGAGCGATCTGCGCTCGAGGGCCATCGCATTCTCATCGCCGAGGACAACCCGTTCGTGGCGATCGAGCTCGGGCAATATCTGATGGATTTCGGTTGCCAGGCCGTCGGGCCGGCCGGGACGGTTGATGACGCGCTCCGGCTGGCGAAGAAAGAGATGCTCGACGGCGCCCTGCTCGACCTCAATCTGCGCGATCAGTCGGCACTGCCGGTCGCCAGGGAGCTGCTGGCGCGGGGGATCCCGCTGATCCTCATCACGGGCTACGACGACGACGCCATTCCGGGGGAGCTGGCGCCCGTGCCGCGCCTGCGCAAGCCGTTCCTGGAGAGTGAGCTTAATCGTCTGATGCTCGCTACTTTCCGTTCTTGAGAGCCCCTGTCAGGACGCTCGCCGCGACCACCTCGAATAGCCCCTCACCCCTGCGCCAAGCCCACCGCAGCAGGACTTAACCCAGCCTGCTCACGACGCAGATGCTGATGCCCATCCCGGGTCGAGACCCGGGCGTAGATGGCCCCGCCTTTGATGGCTGTCACCTCCAAAGACGACTGACGTCCTCTCGGATCTGCGGTTTCCGATCAAGGGTTTCTGCGCCTTTGGCAGACCGTTGGCCGAGAAGATTTTCCGAAGTCCCGCCCGCAGGTCCGGCTTACCGCTATCGCCTCCGGCGACTGCACCCGGCGTCGCTCGCGACGCCAAGCCCGATCCCGGTCAAGTCGATCTCGCCGTGGCCTTGGGCGGCGAGTGCTAGCAAGCGGTCGTGCAGGAGACTGGCCAGGGGCATCGGCATCTCGCGCACATCGGCCGTGCCGAGCACCAGGCGGAGATCCTTGAGGCCGAGCCTGAGTTTGAACCCGGCCGGCTGGTAGCGATGCTCGGCGATCGCCTTGCCGTAGTTCTGATAGATACGCGAGGGGAACAGGGTAGCGCCGAAGAACTCGGCCAGCTGCATCCGGTCAAGGCCGCACTTCTCGCCGAGCGTGTAGGCCTCTGCCATCGCCTCGCTCGCCGCGACGATCAGGAAATTGCCGGCGAGCTTGACGACGTGCGCCGCGATCGGATCCTCGCCGAAGTCGTGCACGCCCTGGCCAAGCGCCTCGAGCACAGGGCGCACGCGCGCCTTCGCCTCGGCCGCGCCCGAGGTCACGATCCAAAGCTGCCCCGAAGCGGCGGCATCGGGCCGGCCAAAGACCGGGGCCGCGACGTACGCCGCACCGCGCTCCCGATGCAGGTCGGCCAGCCTGCCGGCGGTCGCGGGTGCGATGGTGCTCATCGAGAGATGCACCCCACCGCCGTCGAGCCGGGAGGCGACGCCGTCCCGGCCCAGAACAACCTCCTCGAGCGCACGGTCGTCGGCCAGGAAGGTAATGACAATCCCGACGCCGGCGGCAGCCTCGCCCGGACTCTCCGCTGCTTCAGCGCCGCGCTCGATCAAAGGCGCCGCCTTGGCGGCGGAGCGGTTCCAGACCTTCACCCGGTGACCCTGGTCGAGCAGCCGGTGCGCGGCGCCTGACCCCATTGCGCCGAGGCCGACGACCGCAATGCTCTCCGGCATCGCCTTCCTCCCGGCTATGCTGCTGTCCTCAGCTCCGTTGCAGGAACCGCCACGCGAGCGGTACGAGCGCGGTCGCAAGGGCGACCTTGACCGCTTCGCTTAACAGGAATGGCAGCAGCCCGCCGCTGATCGCCCCCGGCAGACCGATCAGTGTGCTGAGCCAGCCGATGCCGCAGGCGAAAATGATCGCCGTGCCAACCAGCATCGCCGCGAGAGTACGCGGTACCGAGCGGTCCCAGCCGCGCTCGGCGAGCCAGCCGACGGCGACGGCGGCGAGCAGGAAGCCGACGAGGTAGCCGGCGGTCGGGCCGGCCAGATAGGCGAGGCCGCCGCCGGCCGCGAACACCGGCAGCCCGAGCGAGCCCTGGGCGAGGTAGAAGAGCACCGTGGCTCCGGCTAGCCGCCAGCCATAGGCGACGCCCAGCACCAGGACCACGAAGGTCTGCATGGTCATCGGCACCGGCCAGAACGGCACCTGAATCTTCGCCGAAATGATGAGAAGGATGCTGCCGATCAGGGCCAGCACGATCGCCCGCACGGCGCTCGAGCCCGCCCGGGGCGACCAGAGCACATCCGCGAGTGTGGCCTGAGCGATGCCTTGCTGCTGAGCCATTGAGATCTCTCCGTGCTTGTTCTGGTTGCGATATTTTCGGGGACGAGTTCAGTCGATCTCGACGGCCACGATGCCGGCGTCGACGCCTTCCTGGCCTTCGGTGATGTGCACCGCTTTGACCGTGCCGGCGCTGGTCGCGTTGTGCGCCACCTCGGTCTTCATCACCTCCATGATGAACAACGTGGCACCCGGCTGAACCCGGTCGCCCGGCTTGACCAGCACCTTCCAGACGTTGCCAGGCGTCTCGGTGGTCACCTCTTCTGGCATGGGCGTCCTCCCTATTCGATGCTGTCTTCGGTGCAGAGATCGCGGATCTGTCTCGAGATCGCCTGCGCCTCGTCGACCGTCACGGCTCTGAAGGTGTAAATCTCGCCGGGCTTGGACTGGCCGAGCTTCCAGAAGGCGCAGAGCGGCACGGTGTAGGGATTGATGAAGCCGCCCATGCTGGGGCCGTCGTTGACCAGGATGATCGGCGTCTGGCCGGCGAGGTTGATGGCGCCGAGCGGATAGCCCTGGTCGATGATGTTGGAGGGCTCGGCGCCGTGCTCGGGTGACTTGTTGTAGGCCTTGTCGGTGAACGTCCAGTCCGGCCCTTCGAGCCGAAAGCCGGTGCGGTCGCTCTTGGCCGAGAGCTTCCAGTCGACGCTCAGGAAGCGCTGGTGGCCCGCCTCGTCGATCCAATCGTCGTTCGGACCAGGTACCGCCTCGATCGTCCAGCGCCTGTCGGTCGCGCTCGGCGGCTTGGCCTGCTCCTTGACCCGCCGGCCCGGCTTGCCTTCGGCCTCGGCGACCGGGATCACCCGGCCCGCCTTGATCGCGTGACCGCTCATGCCGCCCACGCCTGCCTTGTGAAAGGTCGAGCGCGAGCCGAGCCAGGGCGGGGTATCGATGCCGCCCGCGATCGCGATGTAGCCGCGCGCGCCAGTCT
This sequence comes from uncultured Alphaproteobacteria bacterium, assembly GCA_963815435.1. Lineage (GTDB taxonomy): Bacteria > Pseudomonadota > Alphaproteobacteria > Geminicoccales > Geminicoccaceae > DATAOG01. Next base: position 65,657 of record CAWFGZ010000041.1, on the reverse strand, counting down.
TGGCGAAGGACAGCGCGAGCGTCTGCCCGGCCCTGACCGCGATGCTCCGCCACATCGGGACCGGTTCGCCGTCCAGCTTGGGCTGCATGTCGGCGCCGGTCACCGCGATCACGCCGTCGCGCTGGAACTTTAACGTCGGGCCGACGAACTGGCACTCCAGGCCTGCCGCTCCTGGATCGTTGCCGACCAACACGTTCGCCAGGCGGAACGACCAGCTGTCCATCGGCCCTGACGGTGGAAAGCCCTGATTCCAGTAGCCGATCCGTCCCGGATAGTCCTGCACCGAGGTCTCGAGCCCCGGCTTGATCACCTCGAGCATCGCGTCCCCCTCAGAAGCGCTGGCTGGGATCGAGCGTCGCAATCCAGTTCTTGTAGTTCTTGACCGAGAACCGCTGGTATTCGACCAGGTTGTACGGATAGGTGCCGTCGGCAACCTTGCGCTCGATGTATTCGAACTCCTCAACGCCGATCGGGATGAACTTGACCCGGTCACCCGGCTTGAACAGCACGATGCTCTCGCTGAACACCGGGAAGCGCTGCTTGTCGTCCCAGATCGGCACCGGCGTACGGGCAAAGATCTGGTAGCCGCCAGGCGTGGCGACCGGGTAGATCGCGGTCGACATACCGCCCATGCCGATCGTGCCCTGGGGCGTCCAGGTGCGCGGCGGGTTGTACTTGGACGCGGTCAGCCGGCAGCGTGGATCGAGGGGCATCATGAACGGCAAGCCCGGCCAGAAGCCGAGCGAGGCGACCCAGTACTCGGTGCCCGAATGCACGCGCACGAACTGCTCAACGTCGGCGAGGCCATTGGCCTCTGCGACGTACTCGGGGTCCCAGGGCTTGTCCTTGATCTTTGCCCGGTAATCGTCGACCGCCTCCTTGGTCCAGGGATCGAGATAGACCGCCGGGAAGTAGAACAGACGGCTGTCGAGCTCGATCTCCTCGCTCGGCCCGAGCGAGCCGATCAGCCGTAGCATTTCTTTCCGGAGGTCGGCAAAGCTGATCTGCTCCGGGTCGTAGTGCACCAGCATCGAAGCGAAGCACGGTGCCGTCTCGACCACCCAGCCGATCTTGTGATGATCGATCGCATCGGCGAGACCTTGAGCCATGAAGTTCAGCTCGAGGTTCATCTCGTCGCCGAACTCGATCAGCACGTAGCGGTCGCCTCCCGGCAGGAATCTTGGCTTTTCGTAGATCATTTCCCCCCTCGCGCCGTTCAGGTGGTCACGAGTTCAAGCCTGTGCGCGTCGACGAACCCGGTATGGACGTCGCCGGCACGAAACGCCGGATGCTCGAGCACCTTGATCAGGAAGTGCAGGTTGCTGTGGATGCCTTCGATCGCGCTCGCGTGCAACGCCACGAGGCTGCGCTCGATCGCCTGAACGCGATCGGCGCCGCGGCAGATCAGCTTGGCGATCAGGGGGTCGTAGTGCGGGCTGATCCGATCGCCCTCGCGCACGCCCGCGTCAACCCGGACCCCGTCGCCTGGCTCAGGCAGGCGGAAGACCTCGAGAGGCCCTGGCGAGGGCAGGAACATCCTGGCCGGGTTCTCGGCGTAGATGCGGCACTCGATCGCGTGGCCCGCCTGCCGGATGCCGTCCTGGGTCAGGTCCGACAGATCGTCGCCGCGGGCGAGCCGAAGCTGGAGAGCCACCAGATCGTGGCCGGTGGTCATCTCGGTCACCGGATGCTCGACCTGGATGCGGGTATTCATTTCGAGGAAGAAGAACTCTTTGGTGGTCGCGTCGACCACGAATTCGATCGTGCCGGCGCCGCGGTAGCGCTCCTGAGCAGCAAGCGCGACCGCGGCCTTGCTCATGGCGTCTCGAGTCTCTTCGGCCAGGTCGGGCGCCGGGGTTTCCTCGATGATCTTCTGATAGCGGCGCTGGATCGAGCAATCGCGCTCGAACAGATGCACGGCGTGGCCGTCGCCAAGGCCGAACACCTGAATCTCGATGTGGCGGGCCTTCGGGATGAACCGCTCGAGGTAGACGGTGCCGTCGCCGAACGCGCGCGCAGCCATGGCCTGCGTCGACTCGACCACGCCCCGCAGCTTGTCCTGCCCTTCGACCCGTTGCATGCCGATGCCGCCGCCGCCCGCCGATGCCTTGACCAGCAACGGGTAGCCGACACGCAGGGCCTCTTCCTCGAGCCCGGACAGATCCTCGGGCGCAAAGCGCGGGCTGCCCGGCAGCACCGGCACGCCCGCGGCCTTGGCCAGGAGGCGCGCCCGCTCCTTGTCGCCCATGTCCTCGATGGACTTGGAGCGTGGGCCGATCCAGATGAAATCCTCGGCCTCGACCCGCTCGGCGAAGCGTGGGTTCTCGGCCAGGAAACCATAGCCCGGATGGATCGCGTCAACCTGGGCGGCGCGCGCGGCAGCGATCATGGCGTCCATGTTGAGATAGCTCTGACGCGCGGATGGCGGCCCGATCAGCTCGGCGCCGTCGGCAATCTCGACGTGCAGCGCGCCGGCGTCCACCTCGGAGTAGACCGCGACCGTCTCGAGCCCGAGCGCCCGGCAGCTTCGGATGATGCGACAGGCGATCTCGCCGCGGTTCGCGATCAGCACGCGTCGCATCCAGCTATGCTGCCCGGTCCATATAGGGCGCGAGCGCCGCGCGCACCGCGCTCGCGATCGCGAGCGCATTCGGCGTGTCTGAGTGCACGCATACCGCCTCCGCGCGCACCGGGACGTCGTTGCCGGCCACGCTTCTGACCTTGCCTTCCTTGATCGCGCGCACCGAGCGCTCGGCGGCCTCCTTCGGCTCGACCGCGTGGTGCTCGCGGGTGATGATCAGGCCGCCGTTTTGGTCGTAGTCGAGATCGGCGTAGAACTCGGACAGGAAGGCGAAGCCACGCTCCTGATAGACCTTCTCGTGCAGGGTGCCGGCCATGCCAAACAACGGCACCCTGAACACCTCGGCGGCGTCGCAGACGGCGTGCGCCACCTCTTCCTGACGCGCCGCCATGCCATAGAGCACGCCGTGCGGCTTGATGTGGTTGAGCGCCACGCCCTCGACCTCGAGGAAGCCTCTGAGCGCGCCGATCTGGTAGATCAGGATGTCGGCGAGCTCGGCCCGCGGGATCTTCATCTCACGCCGTCCGAAGCCCTGCAGGTCGGGAAACGATGGATGCGCGCCGACCTTGACATTGTGCTGCTTGGCCAGGCGCACGGTCTTGTGCATCACGACGGGGTCCGAGGCGTGAAAGCCGCAGGCGACATTGGCGACCGTGATGTGCGGCATGATGCCTTCGTCATCGCCCATCCTGTAGAGGCCGAAGCTCTCGCCCATGTCGCAGTTGATGACCAGAGCCATCGGTGGTCCTCCTCCTCAGGCGATCCCCTCCGCCCTTCTCCTAGCATTCCGGCGGCGACCGCGACAGGGCCGATTGGCATCGGGTCGCGGGCCTCAGTCCTGAGCGCTCGCCATGTAGCGAAGGCGAAGCTGGTCCGCGACCACGGCGAGGATCAGCAGAACGCCGATGACCACGGTCTGCAGGTACGACTCGATGCGGGCGAGGTTCATGCCGTTCTGGATCAGGCCGATGAAGAGGGCGCCGAGTACCACGTTCTCGACCCGCCCGACGCCGCCGCGTAGGCTCACCCCACCGATCACGCAGGCGGCGATCGATTCGAGTGGCATCGAGGCGCCGATGTTGGCCTCGCCGGTCTCCAGTCGCGCCGTCAACAACAGCCCTGAGATGGAGGCCATGCCGCCGCAGAGCACATAGGCCGTAAACAGCGCGACCCGGGTGTTGATGCCTGAGAGCCTGGCCGCCTTGATGTTGCCACCGACGGCGTAAAAGTATCGCCCGAGCCGGGTCCAATTGAGCAGGAGATACAGCAGCACGATCAACGCCACCGTGAAGTAGACCGGGGCGGGGATGCCGAGCCAGGTACCGAAGCCGAAAACATCCCCGAACGCGGGGGGCATGCCATAGACCGGCACGCCACCGGTCATGTAGAGGGCGATGCCGAACCCGATCGAGGCCATGCCAAGGGTCATCATGAACGGCGAGACGTTCAACACGGCGACGCCGATGCCGTTGACAACGCCGATCGAGAGCCCGGCGCCAAAGCCTGCGAGCAGGCCGAGCCCGATCGCGAGGGGAACGGCATCGGGCATGTGGGCGGAAGCGGCGGCCATGGCCGTGGCGCTGACCACCGAGGTCACGGCAAGTGTGGTGCCGACCGAGAGGTCGAAGCCGCCGGTCAGGAGCGCGAACATCTGCCCCAGCGCGACCATGATCAGGTAGGTCGACTGACGAGCGACGTTCAAGAGGTTGCTCTGGGTCAGGAAGTTGCCGGACAGCAGCGTGAACATCACGATCGCGATCAGGAGCAGGAACGGGAGGACGCCCAGTCGCACGAACGCGATCTGCAGGAAGTGCAGCATCGGGCGCGCGGGGCCCCCTGTGGTCACGCTCACTTCTGGCTCGGCCACGGGCCGGTCATGCCGCCGCGCGCGCGAAGAAGTGGCCGAGCACGGTCTCCTGGTTGATCGCCTTGCCGAAGAGTTCCGCCCGGAGTGTGCCGCGATACATGACGTAGACCCGATGCGCGAGATGCAGGATTTCGGGCAGGTCGGAGGAGATCAGCAGGATCGCGGCGTCGCCCTCGCAAAGCTCCTTGATGAACTGGTAGATCGCAACCCGGGTGCCGACGTCGACGCCGACCGTCGGCTCGTCGAAAGCGAACAATGTCACGGCGCGGGACAAGCTCTTGGCCAGCAGCACCTTCTGCTGGTTACCGCCGGAGAAGTGGTCGACCTCGCGCTCGATCCGCAGCGGCTGCAGGTTGAGGCGCTCGGCCAGGGCCTGCACGGCCTGCCGCTCGGCGGCGCGCTTCAGCCAGGGGCCGGACGAGAATTCGGGTAGGTCGAGCGAGGGAAGAGTTGTGTTCTCGCGTACACTGCGCACCATCACCAGGCCTTCGATCCGCCGGTCCGGGGGCACGTAGAAGAAGCCCCGTTCGAGCATCTGCCTCGGACCAGCCCCCGTTACGTCCGCGCCGTCGAACCTCACCCGGCCGCCCGCGAGCGGCAGGAGGCCGAAACAAGCACGCGCGACCTCGGATCTGCCCGAGCCGACAAGCCCGGCGAGCCCGACGATCTCGCCGGTGCGCACGGTAAGGCTCACGTCCCTGATCGCGCGGTCGGCGGTCGAAAGCTGCTCGACCTCCAGCACCGTGCGGCCCGGGTTGAAAGCGATGTCCGGGAAGATCTGCTCGATCACCCGGCCGGTCATCAGCCGGACCAGCTCCTCCTCGGGCGTGTCGGCGAGTACCGTCTCGACGTAGCGGCCGTCGCGCAACACCGTGATGCGGTCGCCGATCCGGCGGATCTCGCTGATCCGATGCGTGATGTAGATGACGCCTACGCCGTCCCGCTTGACCTGCTCGATCAGGCGGAACAGCTGGTCGGTCTCGCGCTCGGTGAGCGACGCGGTCGGCTCGTCCAGGATCAGGACCGAGAGCTCGGAGCGGAACGCCTTGGCGATCTCAACCATCTGCTGCTCGGCGCGGGAAAGGAAGCCGACCTGCTGGCCGGGGCGGAGCGGGAAACCGAGACGGGCGAGAATCTCCTCGGCCCGCCGGTGCAGCTCGCGCCGATTGAGCAAGCCGCCGCTGGTGGCCTCGGCGCCGAGGAACAGGTTCTCCTCGACCGTCATCTGCGGGACCAGGGAGAACTCCTGGAACACCGCGCTGATGCCGAGCGAGCGCGCCTGATGCACCGAATGCAAATCGATCGGAGCGCCGCGAAAGAACACGCGGCCGCCATCCGGTCGCAGGGCCCCCGCGACGATCGAGATCAGGGTCGACTTGCCGGCGCCGTTCTCGCCGAACAGCACGTGCACCTCGCCCGGACGTAGGTCGAAATCGACCCGATCCAGCGCCAGCACGCCGGGAAAGTGCTTGCTGATCTGCTCGAGCCGCAGGAGCGATCCGCCCCCCGCTGAGGACGTATCGCTCCCCCGCGGCGCCACGGTGGTCATGGCGCCGGCTGGCTCAATCGACCGAGAAGGTCGGCCGGAAGTCGTCCGGCGCCAGAGACGACGCCTTGTCGAAAGTATCGATGTTGGACTTGTCGATGACGTACAGGGCGGGACCGACGTGCTTCAGATAGTCCTTCCCCTCGAGGATGCGGACCGCCTGGTCGATCGCGACCCGTCCCTGGATCACCGCGGAATCGGTCGGCGCGGCGAGAATCTGGCCGCGCTGGATGCCCTGGTAGACGCCCGGCGTGAAGTAGTAGGACACGATCTTGATCTGATCCTCGAGGCCACGGGCGCGCAACAGGCCCGCCGCCGCCTCGGCGGTCACCGCGGTGCCGACGATGTAGTTGATGTCCGGATACGCCTCCAGTGTGTCCTCGACCAGCTTGAGCTGCACCTCCTTACCGGTGTCACCGTACTTGGTGTCGACTATCTGGATCGCGCTGTCCTTGACGGCCTTCTGAAAGCCCAGATTGCCGGCCTCGACCCAGCCGGCGCCGGGCGGGCCCGGGAACCAGGCGACCTTGACCGGAGCGGAGCCTGCGGGGTGCAGTTTGGCGAGGTATTCGCCCGCCTTGTAGCCCATCTCCCCGAACGAAACGAGCGACTTGGCAGACAGCTCGGGTGAAGAGATGCCGTTGATCACGTCGATCACCGGGATATTCTTGGCTCGGATCTCCTTCACCAGATTGTTGAGACCGTCGAGCGAGATCGCGCCGATGATCACGGCATTGGCGCCAGCCGCCACGCAGTCCTCGATCTGCGAGATTTGGGTGTTCAGGTTGGTGTAGCCTCCGGCCTCGACCAGGTGCATGCGGACGCCCTCACGCCTGAACTCATCGACCACGCCGTAGTCGACGGCCATCCAATACGCGTCCTTCATGTGCGGGAACGAGACGCACAGGTCCCATTTCTTGTCGGCCTTGTCCAACGGCTGGTAGTCGACGGTGGTGCGCGGGCTGGCCATGTTGAACGGCGGGTTCCACACCTCGACGGGATAGGACCATTTTTCTTCCGCGAGCGCGCCGGTCGCGGCGAGCGCCCCGGCGACCGCTCCGGCGAGCACGGCCGGCGCCTTCATCTTCGTCGTCATCCCTCCGTACTCCCTGACATGGGTTCGTCCTCTGCGCCGCGCCCGGGAGACGGGCGCTGCATTGGCCCGTATGTTCGCGTACGACGCTGAGCTTGTAAAGAAGCCGCCATGCGACCCGGAGCGCACGCCGGCGGCATTCGTTTGCCAACCGGCCGGCAGACGGGCGATCGACACCAGCAAGGCGTGCTGAGCGCTTGGTGCATTCACCTCACGGCCTTGCGCACGTTAGGCACGTTGCGCACGACGAGCGCGTCGAGAGCGGCGCCCGACGTCGCGTTTCCAGCCCGGCATGGCCGCGCTGTAGGCCTGCACGGGGGCGTCGCCGTCGGCCTTCGCGATCTAAGGGTTGCCGGCTGCGAGGCGGGCCGGCTTCGCGGCCACCGAGGGGCCCTTGCCCTTGGTTGCGGTGGATCGCTCGCCTTTGCCGGCCGCCCCCTGGGGTTTGGCCTTGCTGGGCATGCGCCGGGATGACGCGGAGGACGCGTTCAGCGCCGCTGCGGCGCAGACGAGGGACTTGAAGGCCCTCTCGTCGATCTCGTCTCCCTCATGGAGGTCAATGGCGCGCCTCGCGTTGCCTTCGAGGCTGGAGTTGAAGAGACCTGCTGGATCCTTGAGAGAGGCTCCCTTGGCGAAGGTGAGTTTCACGACGTTCTTGTAGGTCTCGCCGGTGCAGAGCATCCCGTCGTGGGACCACACCGGGACCCCTCTCCACTTCCACTCCTCGACCACTTCGGGGTCGGCCTGCTTGATGAGGCGGCGAATCCGGGAGAGCACCTCGCCCCGCCAGTCGGGTAGCTCCTTGATTCTCGCGTCGATCAGCCTGGAGGGAGGCTCGGGCTTCTCGGACCCGCCCTCCTTCACGTCGAGGCGGCGTCCGATGTCGCGTTTCCAGCCCGGCATGGCCGCGATGTAGGCCTGCACGGGGGCGTCGCCGTCGGCCTTCGCGATCTGAGGGTTGCCGCCTGCGAGGCGGGCCGGCTTCGCAGCGACCCGCTTGGCGGCGGCCTTATTTGCGACCTTCGTTGACTTCTCGGACGTCGTGCCGACCATTGTGTTCACTCCAAACTGATAGTCTCATTTGAGCGCAAGGCGGTGTCTCGTCTAACTGTAGACCGCAGGGTTCCGACGGAAAGGAATCATCTGCGGATGCCGACCGACAATCCGGTCGACGAGGGGAGACAGCCGAGGCGATCCGTGCCGGGGAATTGCGATCACCGTGGGCGGCATGATGGTCCGGATCGAACTCGAGGGTATGTCCGGCATCGGCTCCGCGATTTCGTTCGGGCGGGTCTTGCCACCCACGCCGTCGATCATGACCCGCCCTTTCCCCCGGGTGAGGCGGCCTCGACGTTGTCGACGATTGGCTGGCCGCCCTTGTGGACATGGACGTGCTCAACCGTGACTTTTTGCTGCCCCTTGCCCCGGTGGCGCTGCAAGGCTTCGAGCTGTGTCGCGTTACGTGCGGAGCAGCCTGACGGCCAGATTGCCCGCGCTCTGCAGCTGCGGCACGTACTGCGCCCGGCGCGCACGTCGCAGGAACTCCATGGCGACTTCGTGGGTCGCGACCATCTGCACTGCGAGCATGGCTTCAGTCTCGTCCCGCGGGCCGATGCCACGGACCGCGGCCTCACACCGAGCAGCTGATCGAGCAGCGTGTTCGCGAAGCACTGCTCGGTCGTGCCGAGCGCAGTCAGCAACGTGACCCACCCGAGCGCCGGGTCCGGATGGTCCGCCTCAACCTTCACCGGCCTCGGTGGCCAATGCTCCAGCTTCACACGGGGCGCCCTGGGGCGCGTCCGGCGCCGCTCCAGAAATGCTTCTATTCTAGCCCCCTCCCCCGCGGTCGGTAGGTAGTTTGCGTTGTCCCGCACAGGCGCTCGCATTAGGCGGCGGCGAGGATCTGGAGGAGGAACGCGTCGTCCCAGCCGGCGCGCTTGATCTTGCCGCGGGTGGAGCCCGGGTCGGGGTTGGCGCGCAGCAGATTGAGCGCGAAGCGGCGCAGTCGGGCGAGGTTTTCCGGGTCGTGGTCCTTGCGGGCGCGCGAGCCGTCCTCGCCCATGATCACGTCGAGCACCCAGTGAAGGCGGTTCTCGATCTGCAGCACATCAAGCACATGCCGAATCAAGAGATTCTACAAATCCCTTATGCGATTCCCCTGGGTCAAGACCGTAGGTGCAACAAAGCTCCGTGTGCCGCAGCCGAATGGGTATAGCGAGCGGAGATCAGAACGTTCGCCGAGACGTCGAGCACAGATCTGACCTCGACCATGACCGGGGAGGGTCGGGCCTCGGCCTTCGTCATTGTCCACCACCCCTCGGCCTCGCTTGTCGCTATCACGCCACCCGCCGGACGGGACGCGGTTCGAGGCGCTCGAGCCGCTCCACCACGCGTGCGCGCCTGGTCCGGCACCTTCGCGGCGACTGTCGCGCATGGCCTGAAGCTGCGCCGTGCCCTCCACGCGTTCACGGACCACCTGCAACCAGAGCTGGATCGTCGAGCGTCACGGCTACCAGAGACCCGCGATGGTCAAAGGGCGCAGTTCCCGCCTTCCCCAACAGCGGTGTGAATTCGCGACGAAGCGCGAAGTCGCCTCGATCGGAGGCACGATGACTGGTGCGGTGATCCGCGCTGATCCCACGTCGTTGGCCGGTGGCGGTGCTTGGCCGGAGCCGCGATCGGCACTACGTTCTTGACGGCTCGAAGGCAGACGTCCAAGGGACAAGCGCTGCTCGGCGCCGGCCCAGCTGCCCCGGCCGCGATCGAGCGCCGGTCCGTGGCCGCATCGCCCTACCAGGTGGACGCCTCATTGTTGCAGACCATCGACCGCTACCTGCTCCGCCAGATCATCACGACCTGCGCCGTGATGACCGGGGTCGGCCTCGCGATCCTTCTCCTCGAGCGCGTCCTGCACCTGTTCGGCCTGGTCGCCAATCCCAACAAGGCGTTCAGCTACGTCGGCCAGATGTTGGTCCTTCTGATGCCGCACTATTTGAGCATTGCACTGCCAGCGGCGTTTTTCTTTGGCATCCTGCTGACCTTCGGCCGGCTCAAGCGTGACAGTGAGCTGGTCGTCATGGCCTCGAGCGGGCGCTCTCTGGCGCGCCTGCTGGCACCGGTGATGAGCCTCGCGGTGGTCATGACGGTGATGACCGCAATCATCGTCGGCTTCCTCAGCCCGCACGCCCGCTACGCCTACCGCTCTCTCAAGGACCAGGTGGCGCGGGCATCGCTGACCGCGGCCGTTCTCGGGGGAACCTTCATTCACGCCGAAGGTCTGACCTTCTTCGCCGAGAAGGCCGTTCCGGGCGCCGGCGGCCTGCACCTCGCCAAGGTGTTCGTGCATCAGCAAGAGCCTGATGGAAAGTCGATCGTGGTTACCGGGCACAACGGTCTGCTCGGCCAGTCCGCCGACGCGGACGTCCCACTCCTGGTCCTGCAGGAGGGGCTGCGCGCCGAGATCCCGCCCGACGGCCGCGGCGCGAACACCCTGACCTTCAACAACCTGAGCTGGCCAGTGGTCACCGGCGCCGACGTCGATTTCCGACCACGCGGGCGGGATCAGCGCGAGCTCACGCTGACGGAGCTCTGGACGGCGCGGGCGACCCAGACCAGCAGCCCGAGCGCGGCGGAGATCGCGGCCGAGCTCCAGTCCCGACTGGCGCTGATCGCTTCGGTGCCGCTGCTGCCGCTGCTGGCGGCGCCGCTTGCGCTGAGCGGTGGACCGCGCAGCCAGCGGGCCGGCATCGTCGCCGGCCTGCTGATCCTGGTGCTCTACTACGAGGCGCTGAGCTTCGGCGAGGCCATGGCCAAGCGCGAGCTGCTGTCGCCGACGCTCGGGCTCTGGCTGCCCTTCCTAATTCTGGCCGGGATCACCCTCTGGGTGTTCCATCGCGCCATGCTCGGGCGCCGAATCCCCCTCGGGGGACCGGTGCGGTCGCGTCGCGCCGGCCGCAGCGGACAAACGGGCAATCCATGAACTCGGCGTTGAGCCGCTACGTCGCGCGCGCGTTGCTGGCCCGGGTAGCGGTTATTCTCGGCGGCCTCGCGGCGTTGATGATGATCCTGGAGTTTCTGGCCGACGGCGATCAGGTGCTCGCGGCCAGCGACAGCGTCGTGCTGCCGATCCTGCGCTACACGGTTCTGCGACTGCCCGAGATCCTTGCCGAGCTGATCCCGATTGCGGCAATGCTCGGCGGGCTCCTGACCTTCGCCGAGCTGGCCCGTCACAGTGAGCTCACGGCGATGTATGCCGCCGGCGTATCGAGGGTCCGGCTCGCTCTGGCCGCGCTGCCCGTGGCGCTGCTGATCGCCGGCACGCAGCTTGTGATTCAGGACCAGGCGGTGCCGGTCGCAGCCGGCAAGCTCCGTGCCTGGGGCGTGGGCGACTACGAGCCCGGCGGCGATACGTCGTTCTGGTTGCGCGACGGCGACGACATCGTGCGTCTTCGCAGCTTCGACGCCGCCGCGGGCAAGCTCAGCGGGGTCACGATTTTTCGTCGCGACCGCGAGGGCAATCTGGTCGAGCAGATCGATGCCGCCGCCGCGATCCACGGCCAAGATGGCTGGCTGCTCGAGGACGTCAGCCGATCAGAGGTTGGCGCCGGTACGGTCGAGCACCTCGATCAGCTGGCCTGGCGGAGCCGGCTCGATCCGGCGCTGATGTCGGCCGTGATCGCCCATCCGCGCGAGACCTCGGCGGCCAAGCTCTTGCAGGTGCTCTGGTCGCCCGGGCTTGGAACTCAGCCGACCTACCGTTACAAAGTCTGGCTGCAGGAGCGGCTCGCCGCGCCGGCGACCACGATCCTTCTCGTCATGTTGGGCGTTGCTCTGGCGCGACCGCTCCGAAGCGGTGCGGCCCAGGGGCTGCTGCTCGCCGCCGGGATCGCGATCGGATTTCTGATTTGGACCTTCGACGGCCTGGTTCTGACCTTCGGCGATCTCGGCCTCGTGCCACCCGTCCTGGCGGCCTGGACGCCACTGCCGGTCATTGCCGCACTCGCCTTGTGGATCGGATTGCACGGCCCGCAGCGACGATCGGCGCCGTGGCGCAGACGACCGCACGACGGGCAGCCACCGTCCCGAATGTCGGCGTCGATGCCGGTTTCGGTGCGAACCGCCGTCGACGCCGGCCGCCGCAAGTGATGGGCTGATGTTCCGAATCCCGCGCAGCTTCCTCGGCGCCGATGATCGAATCGGGTGGCCCGCGTCGGTCCAGGTCGATCCAAGGCGGGTGCGGCGGGCGACCGGCAGCGGCGGTGCGCGCCGACGCGCTGAGAGGGCGCTCCGGTGGACGCGGTGACCAAAGTCGAGCAGCGTCGCGAGCGCGCGCCCGCCCCGCTCGACGCGCACCTGGCGTTTCTGCTCAGCGATCTGACCGGCGGCGGTGTGCAGCGTATGGTGACGATCCTGGCCAGGGCGTTCGCGGCGCGTGGTGCGCGGGTCGATATCGTGGTCTGCGCGCCGGGGGGCGAGCTCAGCCGCGACCTGCCGCCAGAAGTCGAGGTGGTCCCGCTGCGCCGGTGTGGCCCGCTGAGTGCCCGCCTCGCGGCCTTCCGAGCCGACCCGGGGACAGCCCAACTCCTGGCGCGCTCGATGCTCAGCCCCAGGCACGGCTCCACGACCCTCACCTACCTGCCCTCACTCGCCCAATATCTGCGCGCAGCGCGCCCCGACGCCCTTTTCGCCGCGACCTTTTACCTCAACATCGAGGCCGTGCTCGCCCGCCGGCTGGCGGCGGTTCCGACCCGGCTCGTGCTTAGCGAGCGCACCCATTTCTCGAGCGGCAAGCCGCGCAAGGACTGGCGCCGGCGCCATCTCGGTCCGGCGATGCGCCACGCCTATCTGCAGGCGGATGCGATCGTCGCCGTCTCCGATGGGGTGGCGGCCGACCTCACCGAGGCGGTCGGGATTCCGCGCACCGCCATCACGACCCTCCACAACCCGACGCTGACCCCCGATCTCGCCAGCCGGCTGGCGCAGCCGGTCGAGCATCCGTGGTTCGCGGCCGGCGGCCCGCCGGTGGTGCTGAGCATCGGCCGGCTCGCGCATCAGAAGGACTTCCCGACGCTGCTGCGCGCCTTCGCCCGGGTCCGCGAGCGCCGTCCGGTCCGGCTCGCCATCGGTGGCAAGGCGAGCCCGATGCAGGTCGCCAGGGTGCACGAGCTCGCCGACCAGCTCGGCATCCGGGCTGACGTCGCGGTCCTCGGGTTCTTGCCCAATCCCTTGCCCTACATGGCGCGAGCAGCGGCATTCGTGCTGTCGTCCCGTTACGAGGGCTTCCCGAACGTCCTGGTCGAGGCCCTGGCGGCCGGAACCCCGGTGGTCAGCACCGATTGTCCGAGCGGGCCGCGCGAGATTCTGGACGATGGCGCCTATGGGGCGCTGGTCGAGGTTGGCGACGATGCTGCGCTCGCCGAGGCGATCGCACGGACCCTGGACGATCCACCGGCGGCCGATCGGCTGAGGGCGCGCGCAGCAGCCTTCGACTACGACACCGCGATCGCAGGTTATCAGGCGGTGCTGCTCGGCGAACCGCCCGGTCTGACGCAGCCTGACGTCGCGGCTAGGAGGAGCCCCGGCGCCGGGCGCTCCAGCGAGCCACTGCGTCAAAATGGCCGCCGCCTCGACTAGACCAGCCGCTCCCGGAGCCAGCCACCGCGTCGTTGTACGGCAGATCTTCGATCGCGCGGGGGGAAACGCGCGCTGTGTCCGCCGCCGCCTAAGGGTTGAACAGCCCCAATGCAAGAAATACCTCTCGCGCCTGGCGCGCCAATGGCGCATGGGGCTAGGCAAACCGATGGCATCCATCATAGGCTCCCGCCGCACGAGGGGAGTCGCTGGTGCGTCCGACCGCATGAGAGAGATGGTCTGAGTGCGCAACATTCTGCGACTGTTCTTCAACGCCGAGGGGATCAATCCCTGGACCATTGTGCTTTGCCTGGTGATGGCGAGCGTCGTCGAAGGCATCGGGTTGGCGAGCCTGGTGCCCCTGCTGCTGGTCGCGACCGACACTGGCGGCAGCAAGGCGTCGCCGCTGCTCGACATTGCCCGAGACATGCTGGCGAGCGTCGGGTTGTCGCTGAGTGCAGGCCCTCTGATCATCTTCTTCGTTGTCACTCTGGTGGTGAATTCATCTCTCAACTTCCTGGCGATGCAGCACGTCGGCACTGCGATCGCAGGCTTCTCGGCCCGACTTCGCCTGGAAATCATCCGCAACCTCTTTCGCGCCCGTTGGAGCTATCTGGTGCAGCATCCGGTCGGGCATATCGCCAATGCCCTCGGGCAGGCAGGCCAGGCTGGGCAGGCTTATCAGCTGGCGGCAACGTTCCTCGCTCAATGCGTGCAGACGGTCGGCTTCCTGACGGTTGCGATGGTCGTTTCGTGGCCGCTCGCACTGGCTGCCATCGCGATCGGCGCTTTGATGGCGTCGGCGCTGCATTTCCTGGTCCGGATATCGCGCAAGGCAGGCTGGCGGCAAACCCAGCGCAACCGGGAGCTCGCGACCTTGCTGGTCGACGCGTTCAACAACATCAAGCCCCTCAGAGCGATGGCCAGGGAGGCCGAGTTCGCGCGCTTTCTGGAGCGCAAGATCGGATCCGTGCGGAAGGCGATTCGACGTGACGTGATCGCCCAGCAGGCGCTCAAGAACGGCAACGACATGCTGGCGGCGCTTTGCCTCGGCAGCGGCTTCTTCGTGGCGATCGCCCTATGGCACGTGCCGCTGGTCGAAGTGGTGGCGGTCGGCGTGCTGCTGAAGCGGACCAGCAGCGGTATCGGCAAGATTCAACAGCTGTTTCAGCAGGCAGTGGCGGTCGAAGGGCCGTATCTCGAGGTGTCGGCGTTCATCGCCGACTCGGCGGCCGCGCTGGAGCGCGATTCGGGTCGCCGGCAAGCGACCCTGGAGTGGGACTGCTGCCTCGAAGAGGTCAGCTTCTCCCATGGTGACAGGCGGGTTCTCGATTCGGTCTCGATCGAAATCCCGGCCGGATGCGTCACGGTTCTGATGGGACCGTCAGGCGCGGGCAAGACGACCATCGCCGACATCATCCTCGGCCTCTATCCGCCCGACCGCGGACGGGTCCTTCTCGACGGCATACCTCTGGAGGAGATCGATCTGCGCAGCTGGCGCCGCTCGGTCGGCTATGTGCCGCAGGAACTGGTCCTGTTTCACGACAGCATCTGCGCCAACGTTGCCCTGGGCGATCCGAGCGTCGGCGAGGCTGAGGTCCGCCGAGCGCTGGAGATGGCGGGCGCATGGGAGTTCGTTGAGGACTTGCCTCAGGGCCTTTGGACCGGCGTCGGTCCAGGCGGGGCGAGGCTGTCCGGCGGCCAGCGGCAGCGGATCGCCCTCGCCCGGGCGCTGGTGGGCAGCCCGAAGCTGGTGATCCTCGACGAAGCGACCAGCGCGCTCGATCCCGAGACGGAGCGGCAGATCTGCGCCAACGTGCGGCAGCTGGCCGGCCAGACCACGGTGCTCGCGATCACCCATCGGCCGGCGCTGCTCGAGATCGCCGACCGGCGCTATCGGGTCGAGGACGGCAGGGTCGAGGAACTGTTGGCGCCGACGCCGATCGCGATCGCAGGCCACGTCTGATGCGGGGGCACCGACCCGACCTGAAATCGGACCTCCCTGCCTGATCGATACGACGGCCCGGCCCGGCGGAGGCGCTAGTGGCAGCTCGCGATTTCGGGGTCTGCATTCTGACCTATCCGGGCGACTTTCACCTGTCGTCCGTGCTCGTTCGCAGCATCCAGCACGTAAGCCCGGACATCCCGATCCTGATCATTCCCGGCGAGGGATTTGACCGCCATGATCATCCGTTCGACGTTCCGATCATGCCCGAACCGAGCGGTTTCTGGGGCGAGATCGGTCACCAGGACAGGTGCTTCTGGGCCTTTCAAGGCCCTTTTGAAACCTTCGTCTACCTGGACGCCGACATGATTTGCACCAAATCGTTGGATAGCCTCAGAACGCGCATCGTGCAGCAGCCAGGAGATTTTATCTACGTCCACACATCAATCAGCGACCAGGATTGGTTGACCCTGATCAACGACCCGGCTCATCCGCAAAGTCAGAAGTACGTGCGCCAGGTCAAGCGAGAAATCGGTCGAGATACCCTGATCCAGTTCGACCATGATTACGATGTGCTGGCGAATTGCCCCTTCAATTCTGGAGTTTTCGCCAGCCGCCGGCTCGCCATAACCGAGCCAGACCTTGCATCACTGAATAGATCGGAAAAAGACTTCTATCGCAACGTTCTCAATAACGAATGGACTTGGAAATCCAGCGAGTTATTTTTCCGCGATCAAGGTCGTCTTAACTATCTGGTCAGCAAATTGTCGATTCCGATCTTTCGTCTCCAACCCGATCTGATCTGCGTCGCCGGGGCCAGTGCAGTTCAGGTGTCGTTCGATGCCGTCGAACGCGACGCGTGCGATTTCCATCTGATCCATTGGATGGGCTCGATGAGCCCGAGTCCTTCGTTGTTCTGTGTCAAGCCGCTTTTCGCTGTCTATGCTTTCCTGTGGTCGGCGGTCGGGCGCCGAACCGGCCGGTGGATGGCGCCCGAGTACCATCGGCTCAAGGAGTGCACCGGGTACTCGTTGTGGCGGCACTACTATGAACAGTCCTACGGCGCCATCCCTCTCGGAGAGCGGCTGCGCTGGTCGTGGCGGCATCTCAAGAGAACCTGCAAGCTCTTCGTCCGCTGGCTGAAGCTCTCGGTCCGCAGCGAGGGCCCTGGAGAGGGATCGGCGACGAGGGCAAACCAGACAGGAAGAGCCTCGATCTGATGCGCCTCCGCAACGCAGCGGCACCTGCGCCGATTTTCGCGGAACGCTCGCCCGCGTGCCAAGCTGTCGGCCGCCGGATTGCCCTCTTCGTGCCGAGCCTCGCTGGTGGCGGCGTGGAGGCTTCCATGCTGCGCACGGCCAAGGCATTGCTGGGCCGGGATTTCCACGTCGATCTCGTCCTCTGCGAGCGCAAGGGTCCACTGGTCGACCGAGTTCCCCCGCAGACCCGGGTGATCGAGCTGAAGCCGGCGCCCATGCTCGTCGCCCGTGCGCGCGCGCTCGCCGCCGATCCCGGCGGTCTTCGGGAGCTGCTGAAGCCGGTGCTGCTCGCCTGGAAGGCGCCGCATCGCCTGGCCTACCTGCCGGAGCTCATCCGCTATTTGCAAAGCGTGAGGCCTGATGCGCTGCTTTCGGCGCTGCCGACGCTGAACCTCCTGGCGGTGTGGGCACGCCGCGGCGCCGGCCTGGCAACGCGGGTCGTGATCAGCGAGCGGGATACGCTCTCGACGGCGATCGGCGGCTCGCGCCAATGGCGCAAGCGCTACCTGCCGCCGCTCCTGCAGCGCGCGTACATGATGGCCGACGGCATCATCGCCGTCTCGAACGGGGTCGCGGACGATCTGGCCGCGCAGACGGGCATCCCGCGCGCTCGGATCACGACGGTCTACAACCCGGTGGTCGACCCGGAGCTTGCCGCCGAGGCGCATGCGCCCTTGGACCATCCCTGGTTTGCGCCGGGCGCGCCGCCGGTCATTCTGGGCGTAGGGCGTCTGCATCCACAGAAGGACTTTGCCACGCTGATCCGGGCGTTTGCGCGGCTTCGCGCCGAGCGGCCGGCCCGTCTGCTCATCCTCGGAGGCGAGAGTTCGGGCGATTCGGCCTACGTCGCCGAACTGAAGGCGTTGCCTGCCCGGCTTGGTGTTGCCGACGACGTTGACCTCCCCGGTTTCGCTCAAAATCCGCTGGCTTACATGAGCCGGGCCGCGACTTTCGTGCTCTCCTCCGTCCACGAAGGCCTCGGCATCGTCCTGATCGAAGCCCTCGCCTGCGGCACGCCCGCGGTCAGCACCGACTGCCCGAACGGTCCCCGCGAGATCCTCGACCACGGCCGCTTCGGCCCGCTCGTGCCGGTCGGCGACGATGCATCGATGGCGGCGGCGATCCGCGCTACGCTCGACGATCCGCCTCCCGCCGAGCTCTTGAGGTCGCGCGCCGAGATGTTCACCGTCGAGCGCGCCGTCGACCGCTACCTCGAGCTCATGTTCGGCCAGCCGTTGGACGTCGCGGCAGCTCTGGCGGCTAAAGCGGGGGGTTGACCCATGCAGCCAACCGTCAAGAGTTCGAAGGAATGGCGCCTGGAACTTCATTGGCTTCGGATTGACAGCGGGTATGGGGACAGATAGTGGAAGGTCGCCCGAGGTGGGTAGTCGCGTCGATTGGATGAGAATCGGGTTCGAGCGTAGCACCTCCGCGCGGATGTTGGTGATTCGTGCGCGTCGCGCTTAGATTCAAACTGGCGCTCGCAGAGATCAACTTCAGCAGGAGAAACGGCGCTCATGTGTGGGATTGCCGGGTTTCAGTCGCGTCGCGCGCACCATCCGCCGGACAGCCTGCGCCGAATCAGCCAGGCGATGACCGGCACTCTCGCGCACCGGGGACCCGACGACTTTGGCGTATGGGTCGACCCGGAAGCGGGCCTCGCCTTCGGGCACCGGCGGCTTTCGATCCTGGACCTGTCGGCCGCCGGAAGGCAGCCGATGGTCTCGAGCTGCGGCCGCTACGTGATCACCTACAACGGGGAAATTTACAATTTTCCCGAGTTGCGCCAGCAGCTCGAGGCGCATGGTCACACGTTCCGGGGGCATTCGGACACCGAGGTTCTGCTCGCGGCCATCGCTCACTCGGGTGTGGCCGAGGTGTTGCCTCGTCTGAACGGCATGTTCGCCTTCGCGCTTTGGGATCGGGAGCGCCGTTGCCTGACGCTCGCCCGTGACCGCGCCGGCAAGAAGCCGCTCTACTATGGCTGGTGTCGCAACGACAGCTTCGTCTTCGGGTCGGAGTTGAAGGCGCTGCGTGTCCATCCCGACTTCGACCCGGAGATCGACCGCAACGCGCTCGGGATGTTCGTTCAGTACTCGTGGATTCCGGCGCCGTATTCAATCTACGCGCACGTCCGCCAGCTGCCCGCCGGCAGCATGCTCACCGTGACGCCGGAAAGCGCGCCCGACGGGATTCACCCGCAAGCCTATTGGTCGGCGCGCGCCGCTGCCGAGCGCAGCTCGCGGACGCCGGTCTCCACCTCGCTCGATGGCGCCACGGACGCGCTCGAGGAACTCCTGCGCGCCGCGGTCGCGAAGCGAATGATTGCCGACGTCAGCCTTGGCGCCTTCCTCTCCGGTGGCATCGACTCGAGCACCGTCGTCGCGCTCATGCAATCGGTCAGCACAAAGCCGGTCCAGACATTCGCCATTGGCTATCATGAAACCAAATACAACGAAGCCGAATACGCCAAGGCGATTGCCCGACATCTCAAGACCGATCACACGGAACTGTATGTTACGCCCGACGATTGTCTGGACGTGATTCCGAAGCTGCCGACACTCTATGACGAGCCGTTTGCCGACTACTCCCAGATCCCGACCTACCTGGTGTCACGGCTGGCGCGCCAGAAGGTCACGGTCGCCCTGTCCGGCGACGGCGGCGACGAGCTGTTCGGCGGCTACGGCGACTACGTCAAGAACCTGCGCGACTGGGAGACCCAGCTGAGCGTCTGGCAACACTGCCCAACGTCGGTCCGGCGCGGCCTGGCCGGCCTGATGACCAATGTCGGGCAAGGTGGCCGGCGCATGCTCGGCGCGAGGGATCTGGCTGACCCGAGCGCGGGTTGGTTCCAGGCGAAGCTCGCCAAGAAACTGAGAAAGCTGGAAAAGCGGGGCAGGCGAATCCTGCCGTACGAGAGCGGCGCGGCGTTGCACGCGCGGCTGCGGGCTCGCGTGGAGCGAGCCGACGAGCTGGTGGTCGGCGCCCGCCCGGTGCCGAGCGCACTCACCGATTCCCGCTGTTGGGCGGACGTGTCGGATCCCATGCTCGGAATGATGTTCGTCGATTTCGTCACCTATCTGGCCGACGACATCCTGACCAAGGTCGATCGCGCGAGCATGGGCGTGAGCCTCGAGGTCCGCTGCCCGCTGCTCGACCCCACGATCATCGAGTTCGCCTGGAGGGTCCCGTATTCGATGCGCATCGGACCGAACGGCGGCAAGCTGATCCTCAGGAACCTCCTGGCACGTCACGTGCCCAGAGAGTTGTTCGAGCGGCCCAAGAAGGGGTTCGACGTCCCGATCGCCGAGTGGCTGCGCGGTCCGCTGCGCGATTGGGCGGAGGCTCTGCTCGACCCGCATCGGCTGCACCAGCAGGGTTTTCTCAAGGCTCAGGCGGTCCGCCAGGTGTGGCAGGAGCACCTCAGCGGCCAGCGTTCGCACGCCTTCCTACTCTGGAGCCTGATCATGTTTCAGGCCTGGTACGACGTCTGGGGCAGCAGGAGCGATCAGACCACGATCACGGACGCCGCGGCGTGACGATGGCCCCAGGGCACGATCGAGGGGGAGCGCCCGCGTCGCCGCGTCGCGCTGGTGTTCCATGGCCTCAACGGCGGCGGCCTCGAGCGATCCATGCTGCGCCTGGGCGCGGGGTTGATGGCGCGCGGCTTCGCGGTCGATGTCGTGGTCGGCCAGGCCAGAGGCGAGCTCCTCGCCGAGGTGCCGCCGGGTGCCCGGATCGTGCAGCTGGACAAAGGGCACCTCTGGCGGGCCGTGGCGTACGGGCTCGCGAGCGAACCTGGCGCCTGGAAGCTCCTCGCGCAGCTCAAACTGAAGCCCCTGAAGCGGCTGTTCCGGCGACTGCCGGCCCTGGTCGACTACTTCCGCAGCGCCCGTCCGGATGCGGTCTTCGCCGCCGAGCCGGGCTACAGTGCGATCGCGGTCTGGGCCCGGCGCCTGAGCGGCCTGCGCGGACGGGTGGTGGTCAGCGAGCGCATCCAGGTGTCGCGCTACGCGCCGGTGCGCAGTCCGTGGGGTAGTCCTCGCCAGCGCCCGCTGCTACAGCGCGCCTATCTGAAGGCGGATGCGATCGTGGCGGTGTCCGATGGCGTCGCGAACGACCTCGCGACCTATGCCGGCATCCCGCGGGAGCGCATCCGCGACGGTCTACAATCCCGTGGTCGGCCCGGACCTGATCGCCAAGGCGGGCGAACCCCTCGACCACCCCTGGTTCGCGCCGGGCGAGCCGCCGGTGATCCTGGGCGCCGGGCGTCTCGATCCGCAGAAGGACTTCGCCACCCTGGTCCAGGCATTTGCCCGGGTCCGCGCCAGACGCGCGGCGCGCCTGCGTCATCCTCGGCGCCCACGGCCCGCCCGAGCTGGCCTACGCCGCGGAGCTGAAGGCTCTGCCGGGCGGACTTGGCGTCGCCGAGGACGTCGCCATGCCCGGCTTCGTCGACAACCCCTATGCGTTCATGGCGCGCGCCGCGGTCTTCGTCCTGTCGTCGACCTACGAGGGGCTGCCGGGCGTCCTGATCCAGGCCCTGGCCTGCGGCTGCCCGGTCGTGAGCACCGACTGCCCGAGCGGCCCCCGTGAGATCCTCGATCATGGCCGCTTCGGCCCGCTGGTGCCGGTCGGCGACGATGCCGCCCTGGCGGCGGCGATCGAGCAGGTGCTCGACACTCCACCGCCATCGGAGCGTCTGCGCGCCCGCGCCGAGCTGTTCAGCGTCGACCGCGCCGTCGACCGCTCGCTCGAGCTGCTGTTTCCGGACCACGAGGAGCTCCGGCCGCCGGCATCAGCTGCGCAGCCGAAGGCCACCAGCACGCCAACCGCGCCCGGTGTCGCCGCCGCCAATGACCCGGCTCGGGGCGATCGGCGAGCCGGGGCTGCGGCGTGACGCTGGCCGACCACGGATGAGACTGCGGCATTGGCTCTGCTGAGGCGCCGGGATGTGGTGCCGGAACCTTCGATCACACCCGCGGGCGGTCGACGGCCCGGCCAGCGTATCGCGTTCGTGCTGCATGGCTTCGGCGGCGGCGGCATGGAGCGATCGATGCTGCGGCTGGCCGAAGGGCTGATTGCGCGCGGCTTCGGCGTCGACTTCGTGGTCGCTGAGGCGAAGGGCGAGCTCGCGGGCGAAGTCCCCCCGAGTGCCCGGATCATCGAGCTCGACCGGGTGCGTCTCTGGCGCGCACGCGCCCGTGGCTTCGCAGCCGACCCGGGCGCCTGGCGCGCTGCTGCTGCAACCCAGGAGCAGGATCAGCCTCCTGAAGCCGCTGATCCGGCGATTGCCATCCATGGTCGATTACTTCCAGCGCGCCCGACCCGACGCGGTGCTGGCCGCCGAACCGCGATTTAACCTGATCGCGGTCTGGGGCCGGAGCCTGAGCGGCCTCGGCAGCCGGCTGGTGATCAGCGAGCGCATTCAAGTGTCCCATCATGCGGCTTATGATGGTCCGTGGGGTGATCGACGCTTCCACGGCCTCCTGCGGCGCGCCTATCTGAAGGCCGACGCGATCGTCGCCGTGTCCGACGGCGTCGCGGCCGACCTTGCGACCTATTCCGGCATCCCCCGGGATCGCATCGCGACCGTGTACAATCCGGTGGTCGGTCCGGACCTGATCGCCAAAGCGCGCGAACCCCTCGACCATCCCTGGTTCGCGCCGGGCGAGCCGCCGGTGATCCTGGGCGCCGGGCGTCTCGGATCCCCAGAAGGACTTCGCCACCCTGATCCGGGCTTTTGCCCGCGTCCGCGCCGGGCGGCCCGCGCGCCTGGTCATCCTCGGCGCGGACAGCCGGATGCAGCCCGCATACAGCGCCGAGCTGCAAGGCCTGCCAGCCACCCTTGGCGTCGCCGAGGATGTCGCCATGCCGGGCTTCGTCGACAATCCGCTGGCGTTCATGGCGCGTTCCTCGGTGTTCGTCCTCTCGTCCCTCTACGAGGGGCTGCCGGGCGTCCTGATTCAGGCGCTGGCCTGCGGCTGCCCGGTGGTCAGCACCGACTGCCCGAGCGGTCCGCGCGAGATCCTCGACCATGGCCGCTTCGGCCCACTGGTGCCGATCGGCGATGATACCGCCCTGGCGAAGGCGATCGAAGCCATTCTCGATGATCCACCGCCAGCAGAGCGCTCACGTGCCCGGGCCGAGCTGTTCAGCGTCGACCGGGCCGTCGACAACTACCTGAAGCTCCTGCTCCCGTCGCTGCCGTCAAGGCAACAGCAGCAGGCCTAGAGAATGGCTCTGGCGACGAGAGGCGCCCCGCCTTCCGGCGCGAACCGCGAGCGCCGCGTGGCGCTGGTTTTTTGCGGCTTCGGCGGTGGCGGCATCGAGCGGTCCACGCTACGGCTGACGAAGGCGCTGATCGAGCGCGGTTTTCGGGTCGACCTCGTGGTGCAGGAGGCCAGCGGTCCGCTGCTCGCCCGAGGTGCCGCCGCGAGGCGCGCGTCGTGCAACCCAAAGATGCGCGCCTGGTGGCGCGCACGCATATGGACGCTGGCTGCGGAGCCCGCGGCGTTGGGGCTGGTCCTGGGGCGCAAGATCGGGACCCCTCAGCCCCGCTCGGATGCCTGGAGCAGTTGCCGAGCCTCGTCCAATACTTTAAACGCGCCCGTCCTGACGCCGTCTTGGCCGTCGAAGCGCCCTTCAACCTGATGGCGGTCTGGGCCCGGCGTCTCGCGGGACTCCATTCGCGTATCGTCGTGAGCGAACGAATTCAGGTATCGCGTCACGGCTCACTCAGTCCCATGGCAAGATCGACAGGCGTCTGAGCTGCTGCGGCGCGCCTACCTGAGCGCCGATGCGATCGTCGCGGTGTCCGATGGCGCGGCGGATGACCTCGCAACCTATGCCGGCATCCCGCGGGATCGGATCACGACCGTCTATAATCCCGTGGTCGGTCCCGAGCTCATCGCCAAAGCCCGCGAACCCCTCGACCATCCCTGGTTCGCCATCGGCGAGCCGCCGGTTATCCTGAGCGCCGGGCGTCTCGATCCGCAAAAGGACTATGCGACGCTCTTCGGTCGTTCGCCCGGGTGCGTGCCAAGCGACCGGCGCGGCTCGATGATTTTGGGCGCCGCCGGCGCCAACCGGACTACGCGGCAGGCCTGAAAACACTGGCCAACGAGCTCGGGATCAGTGATGACGTCGCCATGCCTGGCTTCGTCGATAACCCTTACGCTTTCATGGCGCGCGCAGCGGTCTTCGTCCTGTCGTCGACCTATGAGGGGCTGCCCGGTGTCCTGATCGAGGCGCTCGCGTGCGGTTGCCCGGTAGTCAGCACCGACTGCCCGAGCGGTCCGCGCGAGATCCTCGACCAGGGCCGCTTCGGCCCGCTGGTGCCGGTCGGCGACGATGCCGCCCTGGCGGCAGCGATCGAAGACGTCCTCGACCATCCACCCCCAGCGGAGCGCTCGCGTGCCCGCGCCGACTTTTCAGCGTGGACCGGGCTGTCGACAACTATCTGAAGCTGCTTTTCACCTCTCTACCCTCCGAGCAGCAGCAGCGATCATAGGAACCATCGGATGACACAGTATCAACAAATAGAATGGACCGACGAAAAGGTAACTGACTTTTGGAATTTTGAGTTCCAGTTTCCGAATTGGTATTTTACCTACACCCACGGCGCTGGCATGCTCAAGCATCTGGGCAAATACTTTGTCGACTTGATGTCAATTCTTGACTACGGCTGCGGCGCCGGATTATTTCTCGCTCTGCTGGCCGAGCGCGGTCACCAGGTTACCGGCGCTGACACGTCGGAGCAATCGCTCAAGGTCACCCATGAACGACTGCAAGAGTACGAGAACTTCCTCGGGGCCTTCACGCCCGACAGGCTTCTTGCCGAAGGCAAGCAGTTTGACACGATTTTCGCAGTGGAGTTAGTGGAGCATCTCTACGACGACCATTTGAACGACCTTCTGCGAATGCTCCACCGGCTGATCACGCCCGAGGGCCGCATCATCGTCACGACGCCCAACCAGGAGAAACTGGAGGATTCGTTCCTCATGTGCCCCTGCTGCAAATCCGTCTTCCATCGTTGGCAGCACGTTCGCTTCTGGTCCAAGGCCAGTCTGACCGATTACGTGGAGCGCCGAGGCTTCCAGGTTCTCGATGCCTTCACCACCGACTTCTCCACAGTTGAAACAGAACAAGAGCGATGGGAGAAACTATCACGATGGAAGAGATTCAACGAGAACACTCAAAGGCAAAGCTCCAAAGGAAGAGCCGTCCCTGGGGGAGAAGCCTTGTCTCGTCGTCGTCTTCCAAAGTCGCACAATAGACTTAACTCGATCTGATGCTCCGATTCCCGCTAAGGCGCCTGCTTGACCCCGATGGCTGCGCCGTGGCCGACCGGGTTGAGGAATAAGCGGACCTTGTGATCCCGCAGATATTCATCAACCGCTTCACGTGATCCACGCCATGATAGATAATCATCGATGATCAAGATCCCGCCCACAGACAGACGTGGGAATAGATAAATCATCTCATGACGTGTCAACTCATAGAAGTCTGTGTCAAGACGGAGTAGAGATATCGATTTAGGCGCCCTTTCTGGCAGCGTATCTTCTACTTTTCCTTTGATGTAGTGAATATTATGAGCTGGATAACCTACGTTATCTAGGTTTTGCTTTACCTGCTCTAACGATGCGGCGCACCAATAACCGTCATCATTGCCATGATTTTGTTCACGCAGATAATCCTCAGCTGTCAGACCGGCCGAGCCCGCATCTCGATCGGTTGGTGAAGGCATGCCAGAAAAGGTATCGCATAAATAGAACTGTCTATGTGTAACGCCCATGTTCAGAAGAGTGCGAGCAACCGCCATCATGCTGCCACCCTTCCATACGCCACATTCGACGATGGCGCCCTGCACAAAGTTTTTCTCAATGTAGCGCACGGCATAGATGAGCGAGAGCACACGAGAAGCGTCCGTCATTGTGTAAGGTAGCACTTCCTTTAAGATTAACTTTTC
This sequence comes from uncultured Alphaproteobacteria bacterium, assembly GCA_963815435.1. Taxonomy (GTDB): domain Bacteria; phylum Pseudomonadota; class Alphaproteobacteria; order Geminicoccales; family Geminicoccaceae; genus DATAOG01. Next base: position 39,765 of record CAWFGZ010000041.1, on the reverse strand, counting down.
CTCGTCGCTGAGAACGTCTTTGTAATTGATAGAAGTCGGCAGTTCTTCTTGTTTCGGTTCTTTGGGCGGCTTCAGCCCAGCCGCTCGCAAGAGCTTCGACAGCGTACCCAACCCCCTCGCTCCCCCTTGGCCCCGGTACTATGGAATTGAGCCAGTGCACCCCTTAGCAGAGGAGGCAGGGCTTGTTAACAGTCTTGTCCCGGGCTTTGACACGTCGGTGCGATGGTCCGGCCGTTCTCATGATGCTATCCAAGGTGGCCTGTTCCATCGACCAGCACCTTGCTTCGGCGGCTCTGCCGGTAGCTTCATGCTGGCGTGCGTGGGACGTTCATGACTTCTTCACGCTGGCGCAAATCGTGCTATCATTGCCGTTCAAAGTCTGCTCATCCCCGGAATGTCGGCTCATCGGGAAATCAGTACCAGCGTCGGGATGCTGATCCTGCGGGCGCAACTCCACGACGCGTGCTTTACCCGTGTCGTCACGATCGGGCGGCAATCTCTCACGATCCCCAAGCGCGATTCGAAGGCGATGGCTCGCAAACTCGGTATCCATGACATTGATTGGAAGACATTTGCCTCCAATGGCTTCGCAGAAGAGTTTTTCGCTATTTTCTGGCATCGGAGAGTGTGCAGTCGATCGACTATTCAGATTATGAAAAGGTCGACATCGTGCACGATTTCTGAACATACAGATTTTCAGTGAATTGAATGGCGCGTTTGATGCTTTGGTCGATGGTGGTGACCTTGAGCACATCTTTGATGTCAAGCAAGTTCTTATCAACTATATGAATATGGTCAAAGTTGGCGGCTCTCTGTTTGTGATAACCACAGCCAATAATCTGTGCGGCCATGGGTTCTACCAGTTTAGCCCGGCATTTTTTTACCGCGTGTTTGATCAAGCTAACGGTTTCATCGTGAATGACGCGATTTTGATCGAATGTCCCCTCTTGAGCGTGGAAACCAGCCGAGGCCAACGCTGCTTCCGCGTGGTCGATCCCACCCCGGTCTGACCCCGGGTCGAACTGATCAACGATAAGCCTGTGTTGATCTTCATTCACGCGACCCGAATTTCAAAACAGACGCCTTTTCGTGAAACACCGATCCAGAGTGATTATCGTGAACCATGGCAATCGGCCATAGCCATCATATTGCACTGAGAATATCATCCATCCATTCGTGTCTTTCAACATTTGGCGAGAGTTTCTCTGCAAACTGAAACAAAGAAAGTTGTAGTCTCTTACCAACGATGACTTTTTTCAACCTCTCGGGCCACTTATCTAAACTCCGCACTCAGGGTGCTGTGGTCGGGTTCTTGAGACGCGAGCCAAGGTGGCCAGGTCCAATAATCAACCAGCACTCGCTGTTTCGGCGTCGCCGGCTGGGTAAGGATAGGGGCCGCGGCTCACTGCCGCACGAGCGTGCTTGGGCTGCGAAGGCGATCACGAGGCAGCTGCTTCGGGGGCCGCCCGCGCCCGGCCTGACCCCGCCGATCCGGATGAAAAGAACCCGGATGCCAAACCATAGTCGAAGGTCGAAATAGCGACCTGGGCTGGGTCGATCCTCTCAATTTGGAAATCGTCAGTTCTTTTGGAGCTCGGTAACCGAACGCTTCCATCGAGCGCCACAAGCCCGGAATCTTCGCGACGATTTGATTGATGTACCCATGATCCAATGTCTTCGTCGTGGAAAATGGAACCGGCCGTACGGAAGCCACGGTGCGGCGGTTCAGCTCGCGCTCACAGTCGTCGTGCCAATCCAACCTCACGGACTCAAAAATTGGCCCGAGCGTGGCCTTCGGCGCAGATACTAGATCTTCATAACAAATCTCGAAGAAATCAGGCGTCTCGGCAAGCTGTTGACCCCACTCGACCATTTGATGCCAGTATTTCAGCTGTTCTGTCAGTCGATTGATTTTCAGGGGCAGCTGTTCCCATCGGGCCAACGACTGGACGAAGGTGAATGGATCACGCACGAGGTGGATCCAGCGCGCGTGAGGAAAGACCGCCTGATAGACACTCCAGGGCACTTGTGCCACAGCCGGGTGACCGTTCCAAATTTCCTTGAAGCCCCAGGCGGCAAAGCCCGGTTCGACTTGCATGAGTTCGGCAAACAGCGTGCGCACCCCTTGAGAGGCCCGTTCCTTGGCGGCATCGATAACCTCCGCGGGTACGTCCAAGGGCGGTTCGCGCGCGGAAGCCAGCTCGCGCATCATGTGGTGTTGGAAATTCAGCGAATTCAGCCAGAACGTCCGATTGTCCCAGACCTCGCGCCAGACACGCGCGATCAGGAAATCGGTCTCGCCCAGAAACTGGACGTCGGGATGCGCATTCAGCATACGCGCGAGCAGCGTCGAACCCGAGCGGCCAGCCCCAACCACGATGATGGGGCGTTCAAGGAAGTCGCCGCGCTCAGATCGACTTTCGCCAGACACAGATCATGCTCCGCAAACGCAACGGATGGGGATTTGCGACGCCCCTATCAAAAGGACGAAGCCCGCTAACAGTTCCATGTGTGAAACTGAAATCCGGCGGCCGCCAGCTTCCCCAGCGTCCCGGTTGCGGGTCGCGCCTTTGAGCAGGCGGCCGCGGGTCCCCTTGGCATTAATGAACACGATGATCACGACGATGACAACCCTCGATCCCGCGATCCTGATCGAAAAACCCCGCCCGCTTACCGTACCCGCGGCCCGATTGCAGAGGACGGGATTTCCCAAATGAATTGATGTTTGGGTGACATGATTGCTGGCTTTTGGTAATTGAATCGAGGCATTTTGAAGTGCAGCAGAGGGATGATGATGGCGCGGCCACGTTGGGGAAACGACAAGCGGCGCATAGAGATGGGGTGTGCGCCAAAATGGCGCATTTTTGCGTCATCATTTGCGGCCGAAATCAGCAGTGAAATCCGCTAGGTGGCGAAAAACCACGGCACCGCAAAGGCTTACGGACACCGCGCAGCCTGTCGCATGATGCTACAGAAGTGGCGCACCTCGGCTCGTGCGCCCCGATCCCATCTCGAGGCCTGGTACAGGCCTGCCACAATCCTTGCATATTTTCCCATAATCTGCTATCAGCAGGTGCACCAAGCCTGGACTTTCGCGTCTCCCTGTGCGCTCGGCCTGGCCGTGGCGCAGCCGACCCCTACAACGAGAGACCACCACGCACGACCATCAAACCCTGCGTCGAGCGCCCAGCGTCGGCCGGCGGGCAGAACGGCCCCGCTCGCAGCCTCGCCCCGGTCCCGCGAACGTCCGAGGCCCCAATTACCAAACGAGCCCAAGAGGCAGGCAAATCCTCAGCTTTCAGCCTCGCTCATTGCGCTGGCGACGTTGACCCGAAGGGTGGCCCGGAGGTAAAAAGCTCGGCGGCTGCCGGGAGAGGAGTTTGCGCGTGGCGCGTCATCCGCGGTTGATCGGCATCCTCGTGTTTGCCGCGATTCTGCTGGGCGGGCTCGAAATCGGCCTCCGGGCCTTCCCGGCGGAGCTGATCCCGGTCGGCTGGCTGAAGCGCTTCCAGAGCGACCTGCGGGTCGAGATCGCGGAGCGGCTGGCGTTGCCCAACGAGACCCAGATGTGGCAGCTGCCGCGCGATGACGGCGGGCCGCCGCTCGAGCTCTACCGGCCGCATGCGCACACGGAGCAGCAGGTCGGCCCCGAGGAGAGAAGCGACGTCACGTACGATGCCCAGGGCTTCTGCAATCCGCCGCGCGACCGCTATGGCCGGGCGACGATCGATGTCATCATCATGGGCGATTCGTTCACCGATTGCGTTGCCGCGAACCCGGAGGCGAGCTGGATGAGCCGGGTTGGCCAGCTGACCGGGCTGTCCGTCTACGGCATTGGCAGCGGTGGCATCGGCCCCTACGACTATCTCCAGATCTTCAAGTATTTCGGCTTGCCGAAAAAGCCGAGCATCGCGCTCATGAACATCTACGAGGGCAACGATCTGCGCGATTCCTTCCGCTATCACCAATATCTGAAGTCGGGGCGCGACGACGACTACGCCAACGCGGCCGACAGCTTCAGACCGGAGATCGACTATGAAAGCCTGCTGAGCAACCCGCTCGGCCGCCACAGCTACCTGGTCAACCTCGGCATGGTGGCAATCGGCAAGGCTTATGAGGGGATCAGGATCGCCGTCTCGACCGCGGTCGGCGACCGCCCTGAAGCTATCAATTTCCGCTACCAGCTGCGCTTTGCCGATGGAGCGGTCGTCCCCTTCAACATTGACAACGCCGACCAGTCCGAGGCCCGCTACGCGGGCTGGCTGCTGCGCGGCGAGGTCCAGCTGTCCGCGTTCGACGAGGCGCTCGAGCGGTTCGCCGCGCTCGGGCGCGAGCATCACTTCGAGCCGGTCGTCTCCTATGCCCCTTCGGCCTACACGGCCTATGCCAATTTCGTCGAGTTCGAGGATGACGCCCTGAGAGTGTTGATGCCGTGGTTCAGCGGCCGGCAGCGCGATTACCTCCGCCAGAAGGCCGCATCGCTCGGCATTCCCTTCATCGACCTGACACCGGCCTTACAGGCTGCGGCCGGGCGGCTGCAGGAGAAAGAGCTGCTCTACTATCCGGCCAGCGTTCACCTCACCCCGGCCGGTCACCGCGTGGTCGGCGATGCCATCGCCGCGGCACTCACGGACCTGCAGAACCGCAAGATGAGCGCCCGGGACGGGCCGAGCTGACGCGGCCGGATCGGTCGACGCCACGCAGACCGGTCGCGCGCTCAGCCCGATCGCTCAGGCCATGGTCGGCATCTTGAACTCGGCGCCCGCGCGGATGCCGGTCGGCCAGCGCGAGGTGACCGCCTTCTGCTTGGTGTAGAAGCGCACGCCCTCGGGACCGTGCATGTGGTGATCGCCGAACAACGAGCGCTTCCAGCCCCCGAAGCTGTGGAACGCCATCGGCACCGGGATCGGCACGTTGATCCCGACCATGCCGATGTTGACCCGCTCGGTGAAGGTGCGCGCCGCGTCGCCGTCGCGGGTGAAGATCGCAACCCCGTTGCCGTATTCGTGGTGGTTGCAGATATCGAGGGCGCTCTCGAAGTCCGGCGTCCGCACGACCGAGAGGACGGGCCCGAAGATCTCGTCCCGGTAGATCTTCATTCCGGGCGTCACCCGATCGAACAGGCAGCCGCCCAGATAGTAGCCGTTCTCGTAGCCCTGAAAGCCGCTGAGCTCGAAGTCCCGGCCGTCGACCACCAGCTCGGCGCCCTCCTCGACGCCGAGGTCGACGTAGCCCCGGACCTTGGCGAAGTGCTCCCTGGTGACCAGCGGCCCCATCTCGACGCCCGGCTCATGGCCCGGCCCGATCTTGAGCTCGCGCACCCGTGGTGCCAGATCCTCGATCAGCCGGTCGCCCGCCGGGCCTACCGCGACCGCGACCGAGACCGCCATGCAGCGCTCGCCGGCCGAGCCGTAGGCCGAGCCGAGCAGCGCATCGGTCACCTGCGCGGGATCGGCATCGGGCATGACCACCATGTGGTTCTTGGCGCCGCCCAGCGCCTGGACGCGTTTGCCGTGCCCGGTGCCGGTCGTGTAGACGTATTCGGCGATCTTGGTCGAGCCGACGAAGCTGACCGCCGCGATCTGGCTGTGGGTGAGGATCGCGTCTACGGCTTCCTTGTCGCCGTTGACCACGTTGAGGACGCCGTCCGGCACGCCCGCCTCCTTGACCAGCTCGGCGATCCGCAGCGGGCACGACGGGTCCTTTTCCGAGGGCTTGAGGACGAAGGTGTTGCCGCAGGCGATGGCGAGCGGGAACATCCAGAGCGGGATCATGGCCGGAAAGTTGAACGGCGTGATGCCGGCGCACACGCCGAGCGGCTGGCGGAAGGACAGGAGATCGACGCCGGTGCCGACGTTGCCGCTGAACTCGCCCTTCAGGAGCGCCGGGATGCCGCAGGCGAACTCGACCACCTCGAGGCCACGGGTGACCGAGCCCTTGGCATCCGCGAGCGTCTTGCCGTGCTCGGCGGTGATCAGCTCGGCCAGCTCGTCGGTGTGCTGCTCGAGCAGCTCCTTGAGCCGGAACATCATGCGCGCGCGCCTGAGCGGCGTCGTGTTGGCCCAGCCAGGCAGCGCGGCCCGCGCCGTCTGGACCGCGCCGTCGACCTCGGCGGCGCTGGCAAACGCCACCCGGCCCGCCTTCTCGCCCACGGCCGGATTGTAGATGTCGCCGTAACGCCCGCTGCTGCCGGCGACCACCTTGCCATTCAGCCAGTGCCCGATGTCCTTCATGCTGCCTTCTCCTGTTCGATATCCAGCTACCGGGCTTGGCCTGAAATACCCCGCGATGCCGGCCGCGTCCAGCTTGCCGCCCATCCGTCGGTGCGTGAGGTCGGCCAGCAGCACGATAGGTCGAGCGAGCCGATCGTCGTCCTGCACCGCGCGCACCAAACGTCGATCGGCAGTGACAAAGCAGAGGACAAGGTCCAGCTGCCGCTCGATCGCGATCGGCTCGACGGGCAGCGCCTCCAGGCAGGCGAGGAGCACCGGCAAGTCCCGAGCGCTCAGAAGACCACACCAGATTCGACTCGGATGACGCTGCAACATTCGAGCCGGAGCAGTGGTGGTGCCATCAGCTTCACGGCTCAGTGCAGGCTGGGCTTCTTCAAAAAATCGCTCCGGTCGGCTGAGCGGACGACGATCCGCCGGGGACTGCCCTCGCGCGCGATGGTGAGCGGGATCTCGCTGCCGGCGGGGCCGAGCGACCAGACCTTGCGGAAGGTCCTGGCGAGATCGGTGACCCGCTGGCCCGCCACCTCGAGCACGATGTCGCCCGGCTGGACGCCGGCCCGGTGCGCGGGCCCGCCCTCGGCCAGACCGGCGACGAAAATCGCGCCGTCGGCCTCGGAGGCATACATCCCGAGCCAGGGCCGGGGCGGCTGGTCGACGTGGCCGAACTTCAGGAGATCGTCGAGCACCGGCTTCAGGAGGTCGATCGGCACGATCATGTTGCCCTGGGAGGAGATCCCCTCGCCGCGCGCCTCCTGCACGAACAGCGAGCCGATGCCCTGCAGCCGGCCGTCGGCCGCGATGCAGGCAGCACCTCCCCAGCTCGGATGCGGCGGTGCCGTGAATATCGCCTCGTCGAGCACGTATTCCCAATAGCCGGCGAACTCGCGCTTGGACACGATGCGCGCCTTGAGCGCATGGACGCGCCCGCCGCCGCCGGCGATGATCACTTCGTCGCCGGCCTGGGTGCGCGCCGAGGCGCCGAGCTCGAGCGCCGGCGCGCCGAGGCGGCCCAGCGCCTGGACCAGGCCGAAGCCGGTTGCGTGGTCGTAGCCGACGATGTGCGCCGGCGCCGTAGCGCCGTCGTTGGCGGTGAGCCAGACGCTCTCCGCCTCGGTGATCAGATAGCCGATGGTCAGAACCAGCCCGTCCTTGCCGATCGCGACACCGTTGCCGGCCCGCTCGGTGCCCAGGATCGATGCCGTGAACGCGTCGTGCGGGATCTCCGCACGGAGCGCCAGGACGGAGGCCAGCACCTGGTCGAGGTCGAAGGCGAACTCATGGTCCTTCGGCCGCGCCGTTTCGGGAATTGCCCACTCGGTCGTCGCGCTCAACGGTCGCTCCCCTCGCCCCCCGGAACCGTAGGCGTTACGATCGCGCCAGCCGCACCCGCCGCCTCCGGCGCCGTCACCGCTCGAACCCGTCCCCTTGCTTGTCAACATAGCATGTCTCGGAGCGCCGCCCATGCCTATCGACATCAGGGTCGTCGACACCGCCGCCGGGATGGGCGACGCCCGCGCGCGCATGCGGTTCCGCTTCGGCGTGATCACCGGCGCCGCGCCCCCGTTCACGCTCGCAGTCGAGATCGAGGATCGCCGCAGCCGGCGCTCGAGCGGCTACGCCGCCGATTTCCTTGCGTTTCGCTGGTTCGACAAGCGACCGGACAAGAGCCTCGCCGACAATTGCCAGGATCTGATTCGGACGGTTCAAGTCGCGCGCGATCTGTACCTGGAGGCAGGAAGGAAGGGTTGCCGCAACCCCTTCGAGCTGTGGCGGGCGACCTATCCGGGATCGAGCGCGCCGCGCTCGCCGATGACTTCAACCGCCTCGGCGCCTCGTTCGGGGCCTCGATGATGGAGCGCGCCGTCATCGACGCCCTCGGGCGCCTCACCGGCCGGACCTGCTTCGAGCTGGTGCGCGACGGCGACCTCGGGATCGATCTGGGCATGCTCGCGCCCGATCTCCGCGGCCGCGCGCTCGGCGAGTTCCTGCCGCCGGAACCGCTCGCGCGCCTGCACGTCCGGCACACCGTGGGCCTGGTCGATCCGATCACGGCAGCCGACGCGGATCAAGGCGTCGGCCAGGCTCCAGCGCATCTGGCGGCAGGTCCTGTTCATCGAGCAGCCGCTCGACCGCGCCGTTGCCTTCGACCTCTCGATCCGCCCCGCCCTTCGAGCTCTGTCCGCCGAAAAGGCCGGTGATCATCGACCAGGCCGACGGCTGGCTGATGGCTTTCAGAGAGGCGATCGGGCTGGGCTACCGCGCCACGTCGCACAAGAACTGCAAGGGCATCTGCAAGTCTTTGCAAGGCATTGCGTTTGCGGCCGTTCACAACGAGCAGATCGGACGCGAGGACAGGTGCCGGGCATGGGCTTTGCGGCATTGCCCGACCTTGTGCGGCTCACACCCTCGGTCAGTTCAGCAGCTCGATGTCATCGCCCTTGCGGACCATGCCCTCGACCAGGACTGCGCCATAGACCCCGGCCATGCCCTCGTGCGCCCGCGTGACGTTGCGCAGGATCTCCGGATTGGGCTGCGCCGTCTCCGGGTCGAGCGTGATCATCTTGCAGCGCGGGTCGCGCTCAATGATCGAGATGGTGGCCTTTGGCCCGATTCGCAGCATTCTGCCCACGAAGACATTCTCGGCGTATCCGTCGGCCGATCCGAGATCGATGTAGACGTTGGCCCGAAAACGCCGCTTGTCGAGCGTGGCGCCGACCTCCTCCCCGAGCTGGCGCGCCGTCTGGATTGAGAAGAGCGAAACCGGACGGCAATCCGTCATCGCCCGGTCCGATCGCAACAGCGTGAGCGCATGGTCATCGCGCAGCCGCTCGCTGAGCATGCGGATCAGGGCCGGATCATCGATCGCCAGCACCTCGCCCGATGGGGTCTCGACGTCCACAGCGAGGTCCGCCGGATCGGCGAACAGCGGGGTCGCGCCGGGCGTGACCCGCTCGGCTTCGGCCAAGTTCGGGGGCCTGGCCGCTTTGTCCGGGTGCCGGAAGCGGGGACGATAGAGGAGCATCTCTTCCTGCTCCCGCCCGGTCAGGAAGGGGAACCCCTGGGGCCTGGCCGAGCTCTTGAAGGCGAACAGGCGGTCGCCATAGACCCCGGCGAAGCCGACGAACGCCTCCGCCAGCTCCTCGCCGCGCATGCTCTTGACCGGATAGCGCCAGAGGCTCTCGACTTGTCCGACGATGCTCATTCCCGCATGCCCCTCTGGAATTTTCCGACTTGTCGCGGACGACGCGTGCTCTCGACGAGAGCATTGACCTCCGCTTGCTCTGCCGCCGGCACCTCGAACTCGTCCAGCGTCTGCTGCAGGTCCTCCATGAACTCCTGCCACTTACCGGCGGTGATCAGCAGGTCGCGGTAGGATTCCTCCACGGTCCGGCCCGTGGTCACGAGGTGGGGCTGATCGATTATCATGTTGTGACCGCAGTGCGCGTCGGCGATGTGCTTGGCGTTCGGCACGAGCTTCGCGACATTCGCCTCTGCCACTTTCCAGAAACTGGCCATGCGGAAACTGATACGCCCGGCCGCTCCGAGCGACCGATGGTCAGCCGGGCGACGGATCGCGCGGACTCTGCGCCTCGTGCTGGCTGGCCGCAATCTCGTCGAACAGCTCGGCGTTCGGGCAGAACAGCCGCGGCGCATCATCGCTCGGCTGCCGATAGGACCAGCGCTGGCAGCGGCCGATCGAGGCACACTGCGCGCACACGCGCTCAGCGTTGCGCAGTCGATCCCAGAAATCCGGCGGCACCTCGGTCGGCTCGATGCCGAAGTGTCGCATCATGCGCGCCATGTCGTCGTGAACGACGGCCCTTGCCGAAGCAGGATCAGCTCGGGCGAGGGCGGCCTCCGCCAGAGCATGAACCGCCGGATCGGTCCGCGGTCGCTCGTCTTGTGCCTGCCGGCGCCAGCCTCGCCACCAGCGCGTGAGCGCACGTCGAACGCTCGCGGATTTGCCCTCACCGATGGCCATGGCCCGTCTCCCCGACTGACCGTGACGCAGTCTGGGCTGGCCCAAGCCAAATGTCTTTGACCTGGATCAAGCGTGGCCAGGGTCGTCTCAGGCGGCGTTCTGGAGGTCGAGGCGGGACCAGACGTGGGTGAGGGCCGCGACGAGGTGCTCGATCGCGCCGTCATCGTGGGCGGGGGTGGGCGTGATCCGCAGCCGCTCGGTGCCGCGCGCGACGGTCGGGTAGTTGATCGGCTGGATGTAGATCTGAAACTCCTCGAGCAGCAGGTCCGAGGCGCGCTTGCAGGCGAGCGGCTCGCCGACCAGCACCGGCACGATGTGCGAGGGGCTGTCCATGACCGGCAGCCCCGCCTCGAGCAGCCGGCGCCGGACCGTCGCCGCCCGCTCCTGATGGCGGGCGCGGAGCTCCCCGGCGGCCCGCACATGGCGCACCGAGGCGAGCGCGGCGCCGGTGATCGCCGGTGCCAGCGCGGTCGTGAAGATGAAGCCGGGCGCGATCGAGCGCACCGCGTCGATCAGCGTCGCGGAGCCCGCGATGTAGCCGCCCATGCAGCCGAAGGCCTTGGCGAGCGTGCCCTGGATCACGCTGAGGCGCGCCATCACGCCTTCGCGCTCGGCGAGCCCGCCGCCCCGCGCCCCGTAGAGGCCGACCGCGTGGACCTCGTCCAGATAGGTCAGCGCGCCGTAGCGCTCGGCGAGCGCGCAGATCTCGGCGATCGGCCCGAAATCGCCGTCCATCGAATAGACCGACTCGAAGGCGATCAGCTTCGGCACCTCGGCGGGCGTCGCGGCGAGCAGCTGCTCCAGGTGTGCTGCGTCGTTGTGCCGGAAGATCCGCTTCTCGCAGCCCGAATGGCGGATGCCGGCGATCATCGAGGCGTGGTTCTGGGCATCGGAGAAGATCACGCAGCCGGGCAGCAGGCGGGCGATGGTCGAGAGTGCGGCCTCGTTGGCGACGAAGCCCGAGGTGAAGACGAGCGCCGCCGGCTTGCCGTGCAGCGAGGCGAGCTCGCGCTCGAGCAGGACGTGGAGGTGCGTCGTGCCGGAGATGTTGCGCGTGCCGCCGGCGCCGGCACCCATGCTCTGGACCGCGGCGCAGGCCGCCTCGAGGACGACGGGGTGCTGGCCCATGCCGAGATAGTCGTTCGAGCACCAGACGGTGACCGGCAGCGGCGCGGCCTCCGGGCGCGGATAGCGCCGGGCCTGCGGGAAGGCGCCCGCCTCGCGCGCCAGATCGCAGAACACCCGGTAGCGCCCCTCGGCCCGGATCCGCGCCACCGCGGCGCGAAATCGCCCCTCGTAGTCCATCACCGCCTCCTCCGGCCCACCGCCCGCGCCCGGGCCGTCGAGCCTAGCAGCCTCCACCCACCCGTACAGCATCCAGGGCAGGAACCTAAGTCAAAAGAGATCGGGCGGGCGCCGGTCGGACGGGATCGGACCGGCATTGGCGGCGCGGCTTGCGGCATTCTCGCGGAGCTGCGGCAGATCGTCCTCGCCACACTCGCCGCGACGAGGACCACCCCGACGCCGACTTTTTGACGGATGAAGCGAACGCGCTGCTGCACTAGATTGTCCGAGGAGAGGCGCAGTTCAGGGGAGGCAGGCATGGCGAAGGCCTATGTGGTCGGGACCTGCGATACCAAGGGCGAGGAGCTCGCCTACGTCCGCGATCTGATCGCCGCGGCCGGGATGCCGGCCGTGCTGGTCGATCTCGGCACCAGAAGCGATGGCCGCCGGGCGGACGTCACGCCGCAGGAGGTCGCCACGCATCATCCGGAGGGGGCGGGTGCGGTGTTCGGCGAAGATCGCGGCCAGGCGGTCTCAGCCATGGCCGAGGCCTTCGCCCGCTTCGTCAGGGCGCGCGACGACATCGGCGGCGTGATCGGGCTCGGCGGCTCGGGCGGCACCGCGCTGATCACGCCTGCGATGCGCGCTCTGCCGGTTGGCGTGCCCAAGGTCATGGTCTCGACCGTCGCGTCGGGCAACGTCGCGCCTTATGTCGGCCCCTCCGACATCTGCATGATGTATTCGGTGACCGACGTCGCCGGCCTCAACCGGATCTCGCGCCAGGTGCTCGGCAACGCCGCGCACGCGCTCGTCGGCATGATGGCGCACACGGTGCCGGCGGCTTCGGACGCGAAGCCCGCGGTCGGGCTCACCATGTTCGGCGTGACCACGCCCTGCGTCCAGCAGGTGACCAAGGCGCTCGAGAACGACTATGACTGCCTGGTGTTCCACGCCACTGGCACCGGCGGCCAGTCGATGGAGAAGCTGGTCGATTCCGGTCTGATTGCCGGCGTGATCGACGTCACGACGACGGAGGTCTGCGACCTCCTGATGGACGGCGTGTTCAGCGCGGGCGAGGATCGCCTCGGCGCGATCGCGCGCACCTCCGTGCCCTATGTCGGTTCCTGCGGTGCGCTCGACATGGTCAATTTCGGCGCCATGGAGACCGTGCCCGCGCACTACCGGGCGCGCAATCTCTACGTCCACAACCCGCAGGTCACCCTGATGCGCACGACGCCCGAAGAGAACCGGCGCATGGGCGAGTGGATCGGGGCGAAGCTGAATGCCTGCCAGGGTGAGGTGCGCTTTCTGTTGCCCGAGGGCGGCGTCTCGATGATCGATGCGCCCGGCATGCCGTTTTGGGATCCGGAGGCCGACGCCGCGCTGTTCGCCGCACTCGAGGCGACCGTGCAGACGACCGGAAAGCGCCAGCTGATCCGCCTGCCCCACAATATCAACGATCCCGAGTTCGCCGCGGCGCTGGTCGAGAACTTCCGCGCGATCGCGCGCTAGAGGAGGAAGACATGGCAAGGTTTGAACGAAAGGCGCTCCTCGAGAAGTTCCGCGCCATGGTGGCGCGCCGTGAGCCGATCGTGGGCGGCGGCGCCGGCACCGGGCTCTCGGCCAAATGCGAGGAGGCGGGCGGCATCGATCTGATCGTGATCTACAATTCCGGCCGCTACCGCATGGCCGGGCGCGGCTCGCTCGCGGGCCTGCTCGCCTACGGCAACGCCAATCAGATCGTGCTCGAGATGGCGGCCGAGGTGCTGCCGGTCGTGCAGAAGACGCCGGTGCTGGCGGGCGTCAACGGCACCGATCCCTTCCTGATCCTGGACGACTTCTTCCGCCGCCTGAAGGAGCTGGGCTTCGCAGGCGTGCAGAACTTTCCCACGGTCGGCCTGATCGACGGCAACTTTCGCGCCAACCTCGAGGAGACCGGCATGGGCTACGGCCTCGAGGTCGAGATGATCCGCGCGGCCCGCGCGCACGACCTCCTGACCACGCCCTACGTGTTCTCGGCCGAGGACGCGCGCGCGATGACCGGGGCCGGCGCAGACATCATCGTCTGCCACATGGGCCTCACTACAGGTGGCGCGATCGGCGCCGGGACCGCCCTGAAGCTCGAGGACTGTCCCAAGCTGATCGATGCCTGGGCCGAGGCGGCGCTTGCGGTGCGCGAGGACGTGATCGTGCTCTGCCACGGCGGTCCGATCTCGATGCCGGACGATGCGGCCTACATCCTCAGGACCTGTCGCCAGTGCCATGGCTTCTATGGCGCCAGCTCGATGGAGCGCCTGCCGACCGAGTTTGCGCTCACCGAGCAAACGCGTAAGTTCAAGGCACTGAGCTTCTAGCTCGGAAGTACCCAGGGAGGGCCAAAACGATGGCGAGATCGTTTGCCAGTTCCGTGATCAACGCGCCGATCGAGCAGGTCTGGGCGCGGATCCGCGACTTCAACGGCCTGCCGAACTGGAGTGCGGGGGTCGCCCGGAGCGAGATCGAAGATGGCGAGCCGGCCGACCAAGTGGGCTGTGTCCGCAAGTTTGCTCTGAAGGACGGCGGGAGTGATCCGCGAGCGGCTGCTCGAGCTGTCCGACCTCGGCCATCACTTCAGCTATTCGATCGCTAGAATTGCCGATGCCGGTCGCGAACTACCGGGCCACGCTCCGTCTGCGCCGAATCTCCGATGGCGATCGCACCTTCGCCGAATGGTCGGCGACCTTCGATCCCGATCCGCCGGAGAAGCAGGCTGAGACCGAAAACTTCATCAGCAACCAAGTGTTCCAGGGCTGACTTCGACGCGCTGAAGAAGCACTTCGGCGGGTAGGCTCGCGTCTGGCCCGGCCCGGGGGAGCCTGACGCGCCGGGAGCGAGTTCGAGGGTGGCCGGGGATGCGCTGAGCGTCGAGCGGGTCGAGGTCGCCTTCGGCGCGGTCGAGGTGCTGAAGGGCATCTCGCTCGAGGTGGCGCCCGGCGAGTTCGTCGCCCTGCTCGGCTCGTCCGGCTGCGGCAAGACCACGCTGCTGCGCGCCATCTCCGGCTTCGCCGAGGTCCGGGCCGGGCGGGTCCTGGTCGCCGGGCGCGACATCACCGGCCTGCCGCCGGAGCGGCGCGGCATGGCGATGGTCTTTCAGTCCTACGCGCTCTGGCCGCACATGACGCACGGCGCAGAACATCGCCTACGGGCTCCGCCTGCGCGGCGTGGCCGCGCGCCGAGCGGGCGCAGGCGGGTCGAGGAGATCCTGGCCCTGCTCGGCCTCGAGGGGCTGGGCGAGCGGCCGGTGACCCGGCTCTCGGGCGGCCAGCGTCAGCGGGTGGCGCTTGGCCGCGCGCTCGCGATCAACCCCGGCATCCTGCTCCTCGACGAGCCGCTCTCCAACCTCGACGCGCGCATCCGCGCAGACCGTGCGCCACGAGATCAAGGCGCTCCAGGGCAAGCTCGGCATCACCGCGATCCACGTCACGCACGATCGCGAGGAGGCGATGGTCCTGGCCGATCGGATCGCGATCATGGATCAGGGCGCGATCGTCCAGCTCGGTCCGCCCGAGGAGGTCTACAACCGGCCCGGCCTCGCCCTTCGTCGCTGCCTTCATGGGCGCCGACAACGTGATCAGGCTGGAGGTGCGGCAGAACGGCCGCCGTGGAGGTCGAGCGGAGGCGAGCACAACGATGCCGCGACCCTGCGCCTCGCCGTTCGCCCGGGCGCGGACGGCGCCCACGCCGCCGATCTCGGCGACGGCGCGGCCGTGCGCGCATTTCCGCAGCGAGGCGGCGCGGCTGGTCGCCGAGGACGAGCGCGCCCGGCGACAGCCTGATCCTGCGCGGCCGGATCGAGCCAGGCCTCCTATCCGGGCGGCTTCTATCGCTATGCGGTCGAAGTCGGCGAGCAGCGGCTTCATGGTCGACGACGCGCGCCGCCTCGCGTCGGCGAGCGCGTCGGCATCCGTCTGCCGGCCACGGCCCTGCACCTCTATCCGGCGGAATCCCCGACCTGACGCGATTGCCGGCGCGAGGTTCTGTCACCGGACCGTCGCAGCGCTCGGATAGGTGAACGTAGCTCCGCCGACCGCGCGATTGGCGACTGTCCGCCCCCTCTGATACACTTTCTCGATCGGGGGTGGAGAGGCGGCCGAGCCTGGCGCACCCGACGGAGCACGGATCAACCAAGGGAGACTGCGATGCAACGGCGCACACTTCTGGGCGGCGCGGCGGCGCTCGCGCTCGCCGCGGGCCTGCCGGGCGGCGCGCCGGCCGAGACCATGCTCAACGTCATGACGGCCGGCTCCGAGAACATGGTCGACTACGTCACCGACTATCTCGGGCCCAAGTTCGAGGAGACCCATCCGGGCGTCAAGGTCCAGGTCATCGGCACCGGCCCGGGCGACGCCGGCTCGCAGAAGATCTACGAGAAGCTCGAGGCGCAGAAGGCGGCCGGCACCGAGGCCTGGCGACGTCGACGTCGCGGTGGTCCATCAGAAGATGGCGGGCCAGATGGTCGAGGAGGGCCTGCTCGCCAAGTATCGGGACGACATCGACGACCGGCAAGCTGGTGACCCGCGACACCGCCAAGAACGCGCTCGGCACCGACGTCGACGGCTATGTCATGCCGATGTTCCACAGCCAGACGGCGCTCGCCTACAACCCGGAGCTGGTCAGCGATCCGCCGAGCCTCCTACGCCGAGCTGGTCGACTGGGTCAAGGAGCACCCGCGGCCAGTTCGGCTACAACGGCATCAAGAACGGCATGAGCGGGGTCAGCTTCGTGGTCGGCTGGATCTACAACAACAGCGACAACCCCGAACAGCTGATGCAGGACGGCCCCTATGACCCGGCGGTCGAGCAGGGCTGGGCGCCAGCGCTCGCCGAGCTCAAGGACTTCAACCAGAACGTCACCTTCACGCCGAGCAACGCCGGCACGCTGGACATGCTCAATCGCGGCGAGATCGGCATCGGCCCGGTCTGGGTCGACATGTTCTACACCTGGCAGGCCGACGGCCGGCTGCCGCCCGACGTCAAGCTCGAGCTGATCTCGACCCGGCATGCCCGGCCAGCCGATGTACTACGTGACCCCCGCGAACGCCGCGCAGCCCCGAGCTCGCGCGCGACTTCATCGCGCTGGCGACCACCCCGAGGTCCAGGCCGAGGGCATCGTCAAGACCTTCAACTGGTACCCCGGCATCGACGCCCAGAACATCCAGAATGCGATCGACCAGGCGACCTGGGACAAGCTGTTCGCCGACGTCACGCCCGAGGACCTCGCGACCAAGGGCAAGTCGTTCCCGATCGGCCCCTATTTCGACGACATCCTCGAGGCCTACGAGAAGAACGTCGAGAACTGAGGGCGCAGGTTCACCCAGGGACAAGATCGGGGCTTAGTGTGGTGTCTCACAAAACGCTGTACATAAAGAGTAAGGTGGCGGATAGTGCAATGCATGGCACGTCCGGTCCGAGCCTTGCCGATCACGGCCGAGCAGCGCGGTAGCTAGCCCGCATTTCTCAAACCAGGAGGTGCATCGGGGCTCTGGATCGGCGATAACTCTTCTGTGACAAAGGTTTAATGCGACGCAGAGGAGTTCCCCGATGCTGACAGAGTATAGCCGCGATCTGTTCGGATATGAAGTGGTCGAAGGCCGCCAAGTGGTGGCTGGGTTCGACGGCGGGCAGGTGACCTCGGACGCCGGGGCGCTGCTGCTGGGCGCCGCGGATCGGGCGCTCGGGCTGGTAGGGCGCCTGGCGGGATGCTTCACCGACGGCCGCGCGCCGGAACTGGTGGAGCACACCGTCGAGACCATGCTCATGCAGCGGATCTGCGGCATCGCGCTGGGGTACGAGGATCTGGTCGACCACGACGAGCTGCGCCACGACCCGGTGCTGGCGACACTCGCCGGCAAGCTTGAGGCGCGGCGCAAAGACTGCGCGCCGCTCGCCGGTAAGAGCACCCTCAACCGGCTCGAGCACGCGCCCTTGGTGCCGAGCCAGTACCACAAGATCGGTCACGACGCGGCGGCGATCGAAGGCTGGTTCGTCGACCTGTTCCTCGAGGCGCACAAGACGCCGCCCAAGGAGATCATTCTCGACCTGGACGCCACGGACGACCCTGTGCACGGGCATCAGGAAGGCCGCTTCTTCCACGGCTATTACAACGGCTACTGCTATCTGCCGCTGTATGTGTTCTGCGGCCGGCATCTGCTGGCGGCCAAGCTCAGGCGGTCGAACCTCGATGCGGCCGCCGGCGCCAAGGATGAAGTGACCCGCATTATTGGCCACATCCGCGCCCGTTGGCCACGGGTGAAGATCGTGCTGCGCGCTGATTTCGGGCTTTGCCCGGGACGAACTGATGGCGTGGTGCGAGGCGAACGGCGTCGACGACGTCTTCGGTCTCGCGCGCAACGAGCGCCTAGTCGGCGCGATCGCCGCCGAGCTCGCCGCGGCGGAAGCCGATAGCCTGGCTCAGGGCGGCCCGGCCCGCCGCTTCGCCGAGCTGGCGTGGCGCACGCTCGACAGCTGGAGCCGCGAGCGGCGCGTCGTCGCCAAGGCCGAGCACCTGCCCAAGGGGCCAAATCCGCGTTTCGTCGTAACCTCGCTCAGCGCCGCCGAGATCGACGCCCGCACCCTCTACGAGGACGTGTACTGCGCCCGCGGCGAAGTCGAGAATCGGATCAAAGACTTGCCTGGCTCCCAGGGGCGACCACCGGAGGTCGCCCCGGAGCGGCAAGCAGCTCGATCTGTTCGCCGACCGCACGTCCGCCGCGACCATGCGCGCTAATCAGCTGCGTCTGTGGTTCGCGTCCTTCGCATATGTCCTGCTCGAGGCGCTGCGCCGGATCGGGCTCAGGCATACCCAGTTTGCGACCGCGACCTGCGGCACGATCCGGCTCAAGCTCTTGAAGATCGGCGCCCAGGTCCTCCGCAGCGTGCGCCGGATCAAAGTCGCCATGGCCTCAGCGTTCCCTTACCAAGCCGAGTACCACCTCGCGTATCTTTACTTGAAGCGCGCCGCCTTCTGAGCGTCCAGTATACCCAAACCCGCGCCCGCATCGGGCGACCGCCGCCGCGCGTTCGAAAATTCGCCGCTGGCGACGTCCGCGCTCCGCGTCCGTCACCCGCCGCCCGCGCCACGCCAATCCCGCTCAAAACCCCTGTCTCGCTTCCGGGTTTGAGAAATGCGGGCTAGCCAGCTTGCCGGTGGCGGCGAAGATCTCCTTGGCCTCGGCCGTCGTCATCGCGACCGTGGTCTTGAGGTCGGTGACGCCGCCGCCGGCCGCGGCCGTGAGAACGACCGCGGACACCTCGCGGTGGCTCGGCATCTCGGCGATGGAAATGAAGTCGTACTCGCCAAAGGTCACATCGTAGGCGAGCAGTTTGCCGCCCGCCTTCTGGCAGAGCTTGCTGACCTGCTCGGCCCGATCCTCCGGCTTGGCAACCATCCCCTTGATGGCGTCGCGGCTGTACCGGCCCTGGGTGATGAATATGGGCATGGGCTTCCCTCACGCTGTTGCTGTTTTTCCATGGCTTCTTAGTCGAAACCTTACGGCAGCCTAGATGGCCCGGCAAGCGGGCCTTTCGACAGCCGAGCTCTTGACCGCTTGCAGCCGAGAATTGCCTCCGGCTCCTCTGCGCTGGCCTGCGAGAAGGCCGAGGTCGCTTGACCACGCAGCACGTCGCCCGGGAGGATAGCGGGTTAAGTCCGCCGCAAGGCCGTGCTAATACCCTGCTCCGATGGCCGAGCATCTCAATCTGGTTCCGATCGCGCTGCTGCTGGTCGGCGCGATTGCCGGCGGGCTCCTGCTCGCCGGCCTGCGCCAGCCGCCGCTGGTCGGCTACATCTTCGCCGGCGCGGTGCTCGGGCCGTCGGGGATCGGCCTGATCACCGATCGGCGAGACCGTCAACCTGCTCGCCGAGCTCGGCGTCCTGGTGCTGCTGTTCGTGGTCGGCACGCACCTGTCGCTGCGCGCGTTTCGAACATCTACCAGACCGCGCTCGGCGCCATCGCGCTGCAGATCGGGGTCAGCGTCTCGCTGATGCTGTTGCTCGGCCCGCTCTCGACTGGCCGCGCGCGACGGGCCGTGCTCTTCGGCTTCGTCATGGCGCTGAGCAGCACCGTGGTCGGGATCAGCATGCTCGAAGACGTTGGCGAGCTGCGCAGCGACCGGGCAGGTCGCGGTCGGCGTGCTGATCGCCCAGGATCTCGCCGTGGTGCCGATGCTGATCATCGTCGGCGGCATCTCGAGCAAGGCGGGTATCGACCTCGGCCGCTGCTGCTCAAGCTGTTCGCCGCGGTCGCCGCGCTGACCGGCCTGATCTGGCTGCTCTCGCGCCGCCATCGCATGCGCCTGCCGTTCCGGCCGCTGCTGCTGCGCTATCCGGACCTGGCGCCGATCGCGCGCGCTGGCCCTCTGCGTGCTCGGCGCGGCGTTGAGCAGCGCGCTCAGCTGTCGCCGTCCTGGGCGCGTTCCTGGCCGGCCTGTATGTCGGCAACACCACCGAGCGCAGGCTCATGGTGCGGGCGATGAACCCGATCCGCAGCCTGCTGCTGATGGTGTTCTTCCTGTCGATCGGCATGCTGATCGATCCGGCCTTCGTGCTGCGCAACCTCGGCGCCGTGCTGACGCTGGTCGGCATCGTGTTCCTGCTCAACAGCGTGATCAACGTGCTGGCGCTGCGCGCGGTCGGCGAGTCGTGGCGGACCGCGTTCATCGCCGGGCTTCGCGCTCGCCCAGATCGGCGAGTTCGCCTTCATTCTCGCGGCGGTCGGGTCGTCGAGCGGCCTGATCACCGAGCAGGCCAGCGCGTCGTCGTCGCGGTGATCGCGCTCAGCCTGGTGATCAGCCCGTTCTGGCTGGAGCTGGCGCGCCGGCTGCACACGCGGCAGCGCCGCGCCGTGCGAGCGTCTCGCCTCGCTGCTGACCCGGCTCTTGCGCGAGCGAGGCCCGCAGTCCTGCGCCAGCGCTCGCGCCGGATCGTCCAGCGCAGCAACGAGCTCGCGGCGAGTCTTGCCGCCCGGCCTCGATCGGGTGCTGGACCGCGCCGGCGCGATGCCGCCGCGCGCTGCCGCGCCGGTGGAGCCAAGCGCCGGCGGTCGAGCCCGCCCGGACGCCGCCGTCGGCGCCATGAGCCGGGGCTCGGGCACCCGCCTGATCGGCGGGGTCGACGAGGTCGGCCGCGGCCCGCTCGCCGGGCCGGTGGTCGCGGCCGCGGTGATCCTGCTCGCCCGCTCGACGGCCTCGCCGATTCCAAGCTGCTCGACGCGCCGGTCCGCGAGCGGCTGGCGCGCAGCCTGCGCGAGGTCGCGCTGATCGGCGTCGCCGCCGCCTCGGTCGACGAGATCGACCGCATCAACATCCTGCACGCCAGCATGCTGGCCATGCGCCGCGCGCGTGCTCCGCCTCGGCTGCCTGCCCGATCTCGCGCTGATCGACGGCAATCGCGCGCCGGACCTGCCCTGCCCGCCGATACCGTCGTCGCCGGCGATCGCGACGTGCCCGCGATCAGCGCCGCCTCGATCGTCGCCAAGGTCATGCGCGACCGGCTGATGCGCCGCCTCGCCGCGCGCTACCCCGGCTACGGCTGGGAGAGCAACGTCGGCTACGCGACCGCGCTGCATCGCGACGCGGTGCGGCGGCTCGGCGCCACCTGCCATCATCGCCGCAGCTTCGCCACCGTGCAGGGCGAACTCTTCTAGCTGACGCTGTCGCAAGTCCCGGACCGCACCATCCTCGCCTCCGGGCGGACGCGCCCGAGCGATGCGAACTTGACCGCAGGCACGATTGGTGAAGTATTCGGACCGGGCACCCTGGCCGCCGAACAGACGCATGCCCAGGCGGCGGCGCCGCTTCTAAGGATCGAGCGATGACCCCGGGGCTGCATCTGAGCGCGGGTGCCTTCACGCACCAGGGCGCCCTTCGCCCCGCCAACGAGGACACGATCGCGGTTGGCGACTGGCTGATGAGCGAGCCGATGGCGGCGCCGGCGCTGTTCGAGCTCGAGGTCGCCCGGCCGCTGATCTGCCTGGTCGCGGACGGCATGGGCGGGCATGCCGCGGGCGAGGTGGCGAGCCGCGTAGTGGCCGAGCGCCTGGCGCAGCACGCCACCCGCGCGGTCGACGAAGCGGCCCTGACGACCCTGCTCGGCGACGTCAACGCCGAGCTGTTCGAGCTGATGCGCGAGCGCCCGACGCTGATCGGCATGGGCACCACCGTGGCCGGCGTCAGCATCGGTTCCACGCGGGCGATGATCTTCAACGTCGGCGACAGTCGTGTCTATCGCATCGACCCCGGCGGTCTCGAGCAGCTCAGCACCGACGACACCCCGGGGCCCAAGCTCGCGGACGGCCGCACGGCGGCGATGACCAGCCATCTGATCACCCAGACCATGGGCGGCGGCTACCAGGAGACCGAGCTCGAGCCGCACCTCTTGTCCGAGCCGCTCGGCGAGCGGCGACGCTATCTGATCTGCAGCGACGGTCTCAGCGATCTTCTGAATTCGGGCCGAGATCGAGGCGCTGCTCGGCGCCGACGATCGCACCTCGATCGAAGCGCTGTTCGCGGCCGCCATGGCGCGGGGTGGCCGCGACAACATCTCGATCGTCATGCTGGACGTCCGCCCGTCCTGCGCTTGAACCGCAGGTTGTGGCCACTGCCGCCGCGCCGACCGCGATCCGCCTGACCGAGCGCCTCATAACGGGCCCGCGAAGTCTTCACCTTCGCGGGGCGCGCCCGCCGCGCCGCCAACCCAGGCGCGCAGACCAAGCGCGAAAGTTGGGACTTTCTGCGCTTGGTATCACTCCTTGATCGAGCCGGTCATCGAGGAGACGTAGTGCTCGACGAAGAACGAGTAGACGATCGCGACCGGAACCGAGCCGAGCAGCGCGCCGGCCATCAATGCACCCCAGTGGTAGACGTCGCCCTCGACCAGCTCGGAGAGCACCGCGACCGGCACGGTCTTGTTCTCGGACGAGGAGATGAAGGTGAGCGCGTAGATGAACTCGTTCCAGGACAAGGTGAAGGCGAAGATCCCGGCGGAAATCAAGCCTGGAATCGACAGCGGCAGGATGATCCTGGTCAGAATCTGGACGCGCCCGGCGCCGTCGATCAGGGCGCATTCCTCGAGCTCGTAGGGGATCGTCTTGAAGTAGCCCATGAGCAGCCAGGTCGAGAACGGGATCAGGAAGGTCGGATAGCTCAGGATCAGGGCGAGCGGGCTGTCGAACAGGCCATACTGGAAGACGATAATGGCGAGCGGGATGAACAGGATCGAGGGCGGCACGAGGTAGGCGAGGAAGATCATGCCGCCGACCGTGCCCGAGCCCCTGTAGCGCACCCGGACGATCGCGTAGGCGGCCATCAGGCTCGCGACGAGCGAGAGGATGGTCGCGCAGACCGCGACCATCATGGTGTTCAACATCCAACGCGGATAAGCGGTCTCGAACAGAAGTTTGTGGAAATGCTCGAGCGTCGGGTTGACGACCCACCAGGGATTGTGGGTCTGCATGTCGAGCAGCTCGTTGTCCGGTTTGATGCTGGTCAGCGTCATCCAATAGAAGGGGAACAGCAGGACGATCAGGAACAGGATGATCGGCAGATAGACCGTGATGAACTTGGTGTGGAAACGTTCGAGGTACTCCATGCCCTCGCGCTCGCGCCGGCGCCGGTCCCACCAGCGCTGCAGCGTGCCGGCCTTCTTCGCGGTCACCTCATCGGCGCGGAGGCGGGTCAGCTGTTCGGCCATGGCTGGTGGCTCCTCGTCGGCCTGTCGCCGTTCAGTCGTCGGTCCCGCCTTGCTGCCACTTGCGCCGCTGCAGGCCGAACCAGCTGAACATGATCGCGCCGAGCAGGAAGGGGATCATCGCGGTCGAGATCGCCGCTCCCTCGCCAAGCGAGCCGCCGAGGATCGCGCGCTGGAAGCTGAGGGTCGCCATGAGGTGGGTGGCGTTGAGCGGGCCGCCCCGGGTCAGGGCATAGATCAGCTGGAAGTCGGTGAAGGTGAACAGCACCGAGAAGGTCATGACCACGGCGATGATCGGGGTCAGCATCGGGTAGGTGACGTGGCGGAACATCTGCCAGCGGTTGGCGCCGTCGATGATCGCCGCTTCGTAGAGGGTCGGTGAGATGGTCTGCAGGCCGGCAAGCAGAGTGATCGCGACGAACGGGATGCCGCGCCAGACGTTGGCGACGATCACCGAAGCGCGGGCATTGTTCGGGTCACCGAGGAAGTTGATGTACTGATCGATCAGCCCGAGCTTCACCAGCGACCAGCTGATGATCGAGAACTGGCTGTCGTAGATCCACCAGAAGGCGATCGCTGAGAGCACCGTCGGCACGATGAACGGCAACAGCACGATCGCCCGGATGAACGCCTTGAACGGGATCGAGCGGTTGAGCAGGATCGCAAGGTAGAGGCCGAGGCCGAATTTGAACACGCTGGCGACGATCGTATAGAGGAAGGTGTTGAAGACCGCGAGCCAGAATACCGGATCATCCCACAGCCAGGCGAAGTTCTCGAGGCCGATGAAGACGCCACTGCGGCCGATCTTGGTATCGGTGAAGCTCAGCCAGATGCCGAGGCCGAGGGGGTAGGTCAGAAACAGGAGCAGAAAGGCGGCCGCCGGCAGCATGAACCACAAGCCGACCCAGTTGCGGTTATGCTTGAGCCGGGTCCACGCCCACCAGGGTAGCCCGCCAGCGGCGTAGTTGGCGCGTCCGGCAATCGTCGCCACTCTACCGCTCCTTTCCTGTCAGGGGCCGGCGAAGGGACGGCGGACGGGATCGGCCCCGGCGAGCGGCATCGCATCGGCCGGCGCCTTGGCCGAGTCGGGCGCCGTGCCGCGCCGCAGCATCCGGCTCCGATCGAGCTTGATCATTGGTATCGCCCCCTTGGTTCTGTGCCCTGAATTGCGCTTCAGGCTACCCGGCAACGCTTCCCCTGTCACGGTCTTGAACGCTGGGCTCCGGGAAGACGCCACTCAGTTGCGGTTGCGCATGCCAGCGCCCGGAGCGGCCGCTGCGCACCCAGTTGTTCAGCGCCGATCGAGCCATGCCTGATTGACACAATTGCGCAGCCGCTGCCCCTGGAGGTAGTCGCGCACGGTCTCCGCTGACTTGCGCCGCAGATCGGCCCGACCGGCCGGCGACAACCAGGCGACGTGAGGCGTGAGCAGCAGCCGGCCGTCGAGCCAGGGCTCGCGCCGACGAAACGCCTGGATCAGCGGATGCGCGGAATCGGGCGGCTCGGCCGGCAGGACATCGAGGCCAGCGCCGCCCAACGGGCCGTCGCGCAATGCCGCCTCGAGCGCCGACAGATCGATCAGGCCGCCGCGCGCGGTGTTGATCAGGAGCGCGTCCTTCTTGATCGCCGAAAGGGCGGCGCGATCGATCATGTTCGCATTCTCGGCGGTCAGAGGGCAGTGCAGGCTGACCACGTCGGACGCGCCGAGCAGCGCCTCGAGGCTCGCCGCGCGCTGGTAGCCGGTCGCGAGGTCGACGCCATCGGGCAGATAGGGATCGTAGAACGACACCTCCATGTCGAGGCCGCGCGCGCGCCGCGCCGCGGCGGTGCCGATCCGCCCGAGACCGACCACGCCGAAGCGCGCCCCGCGCAGACGCCTGACCAGCGGCGCGCCCGCCCAGTGCCAGCCCGCGTACGGGTCGGCCAGCAGGCGGGCGTGATAGGAGACGAGGCCGCGGGCCAGGGCGAGCATCAGAGCGATCGCATGGTCGGCGACCTCGGTCGTGCCGTAGTCGGGCACGTTGCAGACCGGAATCGCCCGGTGGCCCAAGGCCGCGATGTCGACGTGGTCGTAGCCGACGCCGGCCCGGACCACGATCCGGCAGCGCGCCAGGCGCTCGATCACGTTCCGGTCGATCGGCATGCCGTAGTAGACGATCAGGGCATCAGCAGAGCGCCAGCGCTCGTCCGGGATCCGCTCGGCGGTCAACTCGCGATGGAGCGCGATGTCGATGTCCCCGCCGAGCACCTCGCGCTCGATCGCGGCGTCGTCGTCGAACAGCGCGTCCGGTAGCAGTACCAGCATGTTCCCTGGCCCAAGTCAGCGTTGCGCCCGGCGAAAACCGTAGCAGGGAACGCGACATCGTCCAGTCCCTCTCGTCCCGGGATTCCCGGCAAGTCGCGGCGCGCGGCGACGAGCGCCTTGCCCAGGCGCCGAGTTCGCTTAGCATTAGGCTGGCCAAGCAAGCATCGAGGGAGACGGTCATGGTCGGACGGCTCGAGGGCAAGAGGGCGCTGGTGACGGCAGCCGCGCAGGGCATCGGGCGGGCGACCGCGCTCGCCATGGCGCGAGCGGGCGCCGAGGTGCTGGCGACCGACGTCAACACCACGCTGCTGGTCGAGCTGGAAGCCGAGGCGGGCGTGATCACCAACGCGCTCGACGTCACCGACCCGGCCGCGGTCATCAAACTCGCTGAGGCGCAGCCCGCCTTCGACGTTTTGGTCAACGTCGCCGGCTTCGTCCACCACGGCTCGATCTTGGATTGTGAGGAAAAAGATTTCGACTTCTCGATGAATCTGAATGTCAAATCGATGTATCGCGTGATCCGGGCGTTCCTTCCGGCCATGCTGGAGGCGGGCGGTGGCAGCATCATCAACCTCGCCTCGGTCGCCTCGAGCCTGAAGGGCCTGCCCAACCGGTTCATCTACGGCACCAGCAAGGCAGCGGTGATCGGGCTCACCAAGTCGGTCGCGGCGGATTTCGTCGGCCGCGGCATCCGCTGCAATGCGATCGCGCCCGGCACGGTCGAGACCCCCTCGCTCGAGGAGCGGATCGCCGCTTTCGACGACCCCGAGGCGGCGCGCAAAGCGTTCATCGCCCGCCAGCCCATGGGCCGCCTAGGCACGGCCGAGGAGATCGCGGCGCTCGCCGTCTATCTCGCCGCCGACGAGAGCGCCTACACCACCGGCCAGGTATTCATCGTCGACGGCGGCATCATGATCTGAGGGGCCGGTCGGGCGAGCGGATCGGACCGCCTGACGTCGGCCGCCGGCCCGATCCAGTGCCTTCCGCGAACTCGTCGCAACAAGCCGGAGCGAGAGCGGACCAGGAGGAGGCGCCGGCGCGTCCACCGCTGCTCTGGACCAGCCTGGTCGCGCTCGGCATCGTCTACGGCGACATCGGCACCAGCCCCCTCTACGCCTTTCGCCAGAGCTTCCTCGCGGCGACACGCGCTGGCCGCGACTCCGGCCAACGTGCTCGGCGTCCTGTCGCTGATCTTCTGGGCGCTGATCATCGTCATCTCGATCAAGTATCTGCTGCTCGTGATGCGCGCCGACAATCGCGGCGAGGGCGGCATCATCGCCCTGGTCTCGCTGCTCAACCCGCGTCAGGCGAAGCCGCGGCAGCGCTGCGCTACGCCCTGATTTCCATGGGCTTGTTCGGCGCCGCGCTGCTCTATGGCGACGGCACGATCACGCCGGCGATCTCGGTGCTGAGCGCGATCGAAGGCCTCAAGGTCGCGACCCCGGCCTTCGAGCCGTACGTGGTGCCGATCACGATCGCGCATCCTGATCGCCCTGTTCGCCGTTTCAGCATCGCGGCACGGCCGCGATCGGCGCGGTCTTCGGCCCGATCATGCTGCTCTGGTTCCTCGCCCTGGCGGTCCTCGGGCATCGGCGGCATCGCTGCGCGCAGCCGGCGGTGCTTCGCCGCGCTCAACCCGCTGCTACGGCTATCAGTTCTTCCAGGCACACGGATGGCGCGCGCTTCGCCGTGCTCGGCGCCGTGTTCCTGGTGGTCACCGGCGGCGAGGCGCTCTATGCCGACATGGGCCACTTCGGCCGCGCGCCGATCCGCCTCGCCTGGTTCGCGGTCGTGCTGCCGGCGCTGGTGCTGAACTACTTCGGCCAGGGGGCGCTGGTGCTGAGCGATCCGGCGGAGATCACGCAACCGTTCTACGAGCTCGCCCCGACCTGGGCCCTCTATCCGCTGGTCGTGCTCGCGACCGACGGCCACGGTGATCGCCTCGCAGGCGGTCATCTCCGGCGTGTTCTCGCTGACCCGCCAGGCCGTGCAGCTGCGGCTGCTGCCGCGCCTGAACATCGTGCACACCCACGGCGAGGAGACGAGGGCAGATCTACATCCCGGTCGTCAACTGGATGCTGATGGTCGCGACCATCGGCCTGGTTCTCGGCTTCCGTTCGTCGGGCAACCTCGCCTCGGCCTACGGCGTCGCGATCTCGACCGACATGGTGATCACCACCGTACTGGCATTCTTCGTCGCCGCGCGATGGGGCTGGAACGTGCGGCTGGCCGCGCTGATCGCCGCGGCGTTCCTGATCGTCGACCTCGCGTTCTTCGGCGCCAACCTGCTCAAGATCGCCGAGGCGGCTGGTACCCGCTCCTGCTCGGCGCGCGTGCGTCTTCGCTCTGATGTCGACCTGGCGGCGCGGGCGCCGGCTGTTGGCCGAGCAGCTGCAGACCGAGCAGCAATCGCTCGACGAGTTTCTCGCGAACCTGCGCGCCGAGCCGCCGCTCCGGGTCCCCGGCACGGCGGTCTTCATGACCTCGGGCGGGGTGCACCGTGCCGCCGATCCTCTTGCACCATCTGCGGCACAACCAGGTGCTGCACGAGCAGGTCGTGCTGCTGCGGGTCGAGACCGAAGACATTCCGCGGGTGCCGGCGGCCGAGCGTCTCGAGATCGCGTGCCTGGACCGCGGCTTCTATCGGGTCGTGCTGCGCTATGGCTTCATGCAGACCCCGAACATCCCGGTAGCGCTCAGGCTGTGCGAAGCGCTGGGACTGGCCGTCGATCTCGATGACGACGACGTTCTATCTGGGCCGCGAGACGTTGCTGCCGCGCGAGGACTTCGGCCTGCCGCTCTGGCAGGACCACGTGTTCGACTTCATGTCGCGCAACGCCGCCCGTGCGACCGCCTTCTATCATCTGCCGCCGGAGCGGGTGGTCGAGATCGGCATCCAGGTCGAGATCTAGCGCGAGCGGGGCGTTTCGAAGAGCCGGGTCGGCACGGTCTGGACTTCGGCTTCCGATGCACCGTAGAGCAAGCTTTCGCCTCTGAGCATCCTCGAGCGCACGCCAAACATGAGAGAGCCCGCCATGGCGCTTCACTTCACGCAGGGAGAATTCGCGGGCCGGCGACAGCGGGCGCTTGCCGCCATGGCCGGGCGCGGGCTCGACGGCGCTGCTCATGTTCAAGCAGGAGAGCATGTACTGGCTCACCGGCTACGACAGCTTCGGCTACTGCTTCTTCCAGTGCCTCGTGCTGCGCGCCGACGGCGATCTGGTGCTGCTGACCCGCGCGCCCGATCTGCGCCAGGCGCAGCATACCTCGATCATCGAGGACATCCGGATCTGGGTCGACCGCGAGGGCGCGACCCGGCGCGCGAGCTGCGCGACGCTGCTGGCCGAGAAGGGGCTGGCCGGCAAGCGGCTCGGCGTCGAGTACGACAGCCACGGCCTGACCGCGGCCAACGGCAAGCGGCTCGACGCGGCGCTCGACGGCTTCGCCGCGACGACCGACGCCTCCGACCTGATCAGCCGGCTGCGGCTGGTCAAGTCCGCGGCCGAGCTCGCCTACGTCCGCCGCGCGGCCGAGCTGGCCGATGCCGCGCTCGACGCGGCGATCGCCGGGACGCGGGCCGGCGCCGACGAGGGCGCGATCCTGGCCGCGATGCAGCGCGCGATCTTCGAGGGCGGCGGCGACTATCCGGGCAACCCGTTCATCATCGGCTCCGGCCGCGACGCGCTGCTCTGCCGCTACAAGTCCGGCCGCCGCCGGCTCGATGCCCGAGGACCAGCTGACCCTCGAGTTCGCCGGGCGTCTTCCGCCACTACCACGCCTGCCTGATGCGCACGCTGCTGGTCGGCGAGGCCGCGGCCGCGCCAGCGCGCGCTGCACGCCGCCTGCGCGCGAGGCGCTCGCCGCCTGCGAGGCGAAGCTGCGTGCCCGGCACGCCGATGGGCGAGGTCTTCGACGCCCATGCCGCGGTGCTCGATCGCCACGGCCTGCGCGCGCACCGCCTCAACGCCTGCGGCTATTCGCTCGGCGCGGTCTACGCGCCGTCCTGGATGGACTGGCCGATGTTCTTCCACGGCAACCCGGTCGAGATCGCGCCCGGCATGGTGTTCTTCCTGCACATGATCCTGATGGACAGCGAGGCCGGGCTCGCCATGACGCTCGGCCGCACCTCGCTGATCACCGAGCGGGGCCCCGAGCCGCTCTCCCGGGCGCCGCTCGATCTGATCGTGCGCTGAGTTTGCGGTGCACGCGGCGGATCAGCGACGCCCGACGGGCTCAGCGCAGCTACTCGCAGGCCATGCCGTCCCGTCCCAGAACTGGAAGCGGAAACGCCTTGCTGCACTGCGAGGTCGCCATCCTCGACGTGGGGCTCTTCTGGAGGCTGCCACCGCATCGCCTCAGGATCGCCGGCCGGAGCGAAAAACGATCAACCAGCGCGCCGACGTCGCGCCCGGCGCCCTATGGTACGAGCGAAGCCGGCTCGATTCGCCCCGTCCGGAGCGCGGCATCCGTCGCCTGCCCGGTAGGCCGCGGGCCTCGCCGTTGCCTTAGTCCGGCGTGCCTGATAGGTTCCGCGCGGAATTGGCCGCTGGGTCCACCCGGGCGCTCTGATGAAACTGCTCGCCGGCAACAGCAACCGGCCGCTGGCCGAGGCGATCGCCGCTTTTCTCGGCATGCCGCTGACCAACGCCACCGTGCAGCGCTTCGCCGACATGGAGGTGTTCGTCGAGATCCACGAGAACGTCCGCGGCGAGGACGTGTTCCTGATCCAGTCGACCTCCTATCCGGCGAACGACAACCTGATGGAGCTGCTGGTCTGCATCGATGCGCTGCGGCGCGCCTCGGCGCGGCGCATCACCGCGGTGATGCCCTATTTCGGCTACGCCCGGCAGGACCGCAAGCCCGGGCCCGCGCACGCCGATCTCGGCCAAGCTGGTCGCCAACCTGATCACCGTCGCGGGCGCCAACCGGGTGCTGACCATGGACCTGCACGCCGGCCAGATCCAGGGCTTCTTCGACATTCCGGTCGACAATCTCTATGCCGCGCCGCTGATCGCGGCCGATCTCCGGCAGCGCTACGACCGCAACGAGCTGGTCATCGTCTCGCCCGACGTCGGCGGCGTCGGCCGCGCGCGCGGCTTCGCCAAGCGGCTTGACGCCGGCCTGGCGATCATCGATAAGCGCCGCGAGCGCGCCGGGGTCTCCGAGGTCGTGAACGTGATCGGCGATGTCGCGGGCCGCTGCTGCGTGCTGGTCGACGACATCGTCGATTCCGGCGGCACGCTGTGCAACGCGGCCGCAGGCGCTGCTCGATGCCGGCGCGACCGCGGTCGGTGGCCTATGTCACCCATGGCGTGCTGTCGGCCGGCGCGGTCGCGCGGATCAGCGCCAGCCGTCTCGACAGCGCTGGTGATCACCGACAGCATCCGGGCGACCGAGGCGGTGCGCGTGAGCGACAAGATCCGTGAGCTTTCGGTCGCGCCGCTGATCGGCGAGGCGATCAGGCGGATCAGTGACGAGAGCTCGGTTTCGAGCCTGTTCGACTGAGGCGGCCGGCGGGACGCCGCCCGCCGGTAGGGACGAGAGAACGATGGCCGAGATGATCGACCTTCGCGGCCGAGGCCCGCGATGGCGCCGGCAAGGGGCCGGCCCGGCGCTGCGCCGCGCCGGCCGCGTGCCGGCGGTCATCTACGGCGAGAGCAAGGACCAGCAGATGGTCTCGCTCGAGGCGCGGGCGCTGCGCCGCGAGCTCGGCCAATCCCGCGCTTCTTCAGCACGCTTGTCGCGCTCCAGGTCGACGGCGAGACGGTCGCGCGTGCTGCCGCGCGACGTCCAGCTCCATCCGGTCACCGACGAGCCGATCCACGCCGACTTCGTGCGCGTCTCGGGCGGCGCCACGATCACGGTCGAAGTGCAGGTGCGTTCATCAACGAGGACATCTCGCCCGGCCTCAAGCGCGGCGGCGTGCTCAACATCGTCCGCCGCGAGGTCGAGCTGATCTGCCCGGCCGACGCGATCCCGGCGCGAGCTCGCGTCGACCTGCAGCGGCTTCGACATCGGCGACAGCGTGCACATCAGCCACATCGCGCTGCCCGAGGGCGTGCGTCCGACGATCACCGATCGCGACTTCACGTCGCCACCATCGCGGCGCCGACGGTGGTCGCCGAGGAGGCGGCGGAGGCCGAGGCCGAAGCGGCCGAAGCGGCGAGGAGGCCGCGGAGCCGAGGCCGAGGACGAGCCAGCCAGCGAGGAGCCGGCCGGCGCGGCGCCGCCGCGTGGCTCATGCTGCTGCTGGTCGGGCTCGGCAATCCCGGTGCCCGCTATGCCCGCCATCGCCACAACATCGGCTTCATGGCGGTCGACGCGATCGCGCGACAGCCACGGCTTCGGCCCCTGGCGCAACCGCTTCTCGGGCCTGATCGAGCGAGGGCGCCTCGGCGCGAGAGGGTCCTGCTGCAGAAGCCGCAGACCTACATGAACCTGTCCGGCCAGGCGGTCGCCGCGGCCATCCGCTTCTACAAGCTGCCGCTCGGCAGGATCGTGGTCGTGCCACGACGAGCTCGACCTCGCCGCCGGCAAGGTCCGGATCAAGACCGGCGGCGGCGTCGCCGGCCACAACGGCCTGCGCTCGATCGCCGAGCACCTGGGCTCGCGCGATTTCCGCCGGGTCCGCCTCGGCATCGGCCATCCCGGGCACAAGAGCCTGGTGACCGGCCACGTGCTGAGCGACTTCGACGCCGCCGATCGGGAATGGCTCGACCCGCTGCTCGACGCCTTCGCCGAGGCCGCGCCCCTGCTCGCGGCGGGCGACGATGCCGGCTGCATGAACAAGATCGCGCTGCTGACCCAGCCGCCCAAGGCCGAGCGCGGACCCGAGCCGTCGCCCGAGGCCAGCTGAGCCGTCGCCGCCGCCATGGGCTTCAACTGCGGCATCGTCGGCCTGCCGAACGTCGGCAAGTCGACCCTGTTCAACGCGATCACCAGCACCGCGGCGGCCGCGGCGGCGAACTATCCGTTCTGCACGATCGAGCCCAACCTCGGCCGCGTGCCGGTGCCCGACCCGCGGCTCGAGGTGGTGGCCAGGATCGCCGGCTCGGCCAAGGTCGTGCCGACCCAGCTCGAGATCGTCGACATCGCCGGCCTGGTGCGCGGCGCGAGCCGCGGCGAGGGCCTCGGCAACCGCTTCCTCGCCGCGATCCGCGAGGTCGATGCGATCCTGCACGTGCTGCGCTGCTTCGAGAGCGACGACGTCGCCCATGTCGAGGGCAGCGTCGATCCGCTGCGCGATGCCGAGCTGGTCGAGACCGAGCTGCTGCTGGCCGACCTCGCTTCGCTGGAGCGCCGCGTCGAGGGCCTGAGCAAGCGGGCCCGCGGCGGCGACAGGCAGGCGCGCGCGCAGCTCGACGCTGATCGAGCGGATTCTGCCGGCGCTGCAGGCGGGCGAGCCGGCGCGCGCCGCTCGCCGTCGGCGGACGAGGACCGGCCGCGACTTCGATGCGCTCCAGCTGCTGACCGCCAAGCCGCTGCTCTATGTCTGCAACGTCGATGAGGCGGCTGCCGCGAAGGGCAATCCGCTGGAGCGCGCCGTCGCCGAGGAGGCGCCGCGGCGCAGGGTGCAGGCGTGGTGGTCGTCGCGGCGGCGATCGAGGCCGAGCTCGCCGAGCCTCCGCCCCGACGAGCGGCGCGACTATCTGGCCGCGCTCGGCCTCGAGGAGCCCGGGCCTGGACCGGGTGATCCGTGCCGGCTACGCGCCTCCTCGACCTGATCACCTTTCTGACCGCCGGCCCCAAGGAGGCGCGCGCCTGGACCGTCCCGGCGGGCACCAGAGCGCCCGACGCCGCCGGCAGCATCCACAGCGACTTCAAGCGCGGCTTCATCTGCGCCGAGGTCGTCGCCTACGACGATTACGTCCGCCTCGGCGGCGAGGCCGGCGCGCGCGAGGCCGGCCAGCTGCGCCAGGAGGGCCGCGACTACGTCGTCCAGGACGGCGACGTCGTCCACTTCCGCTTCAACGTTTAGATGCCGTAATGGGTCTGAGCCGAAGCGTATCAGGCGGGCGGCTGTCCCTCAGAGAGTGATGATGTGAACGGGGTCCGAACGGGTCGGCCCCAAGCATCCTCGAGGGACAGCCATGGAGCATTATGCCGGGATCGACGTGGCGCTGGAACAGGTCAGCTCCACGAGCGGCGCCCTTTCAGCCTTGACAACGAACCGCTTGATCACTTCCAAGATACCCTTCCCGCCGTTCTGGTGCGCGCCAATTGCCTCGGCGTAGCGCTGATCGGGGTCGTGTGCGAGCGCGGTGGTGCCGCGCCGCATGAACTCAGCACGTTGTTTGCCGAGACCGTCGGGGACTATCGCTCGCGATCCGCCGGCGCGGCCGGCAAGAGCGCGAGTTCGGAGGCCATCTGCTGCCCGAGCGCCGCTAACCAGGGCGCTGGTCCCTGAAGCCTGGACTTCGCCGAGGACTGCTTAGCGAACGGCCGCCAGTTCCGCACTGCCAACTTGAAGGACGAATGAACGCTCGAGCGTCCGGCCATCGACGTCGACTTCTCGCTGCCGGGCCGGGTGCGCGTCGTCGGCATGCCGGACATGGATGGCCAAAGAACGCGGCTACGCGGGACATGTTGCTCGTCAACAACGGCCCGAACTCCATGGCCCTGAGCTGGACCGCTCGACCCACGACTACGGTCGCGGATGGTGGTGGGCGCTGCTGGGATCGAACCAGCGACCCCTCCCGTGTGAAGCGAGTGCTCTACCGCTGAGCTAACCGCCCGGTCCCGTGGACGCTATAGGAGTGCCGGCGGACGAGTGTCAAGTCGGCGCGGAGCCGAGCCGACCCAGCGCCCGCCAATGCCGACGAGGGGCGCCGAGTTGCTCAAGCGGTCGATCACCCGTCCGGCGCCGAGCTGCCGCCGGGCCCCTCGTGTAGCCGAAGCTGACCAGGACGCAGCGTACGCCCGCTGCCCGCGCCGTCAGCAGGTCCATCCGGCTGTCGCCGACCATCGCGGCGCTGGTCTGGCCGACGCCGAGACGTTCCAGGACCGCTCGCAGATGTCCGCCGTCGGGCTTGCGGAAGGCCAGGGCGTCGCCGCCGAGGATCACCTCGATGAGCGCACCAGCCCAGCATCTCGGCCAGCATCTCGGCCGGCGCCTGCGGCTTGTTGGTGCAGATGGCGAGGCGGAGGCCGGCGGCAACCGGGCAAGGGCCTCGTGCACCCCTGGATAGACAGCGCTCGACTGGCAAGGCCGGGCTGTGTAGATCTCGAGGAACCGGTCGAACAGCCGATCGAGGAGCGCCGTCGAACATACCGCCCGAGGCCTCCAGCCCCCGGCGAACCAACGCCCGGGCACCGTCGCCGACCATCCGGCGCAACTCGTCCAGACCCGGCCCGGCCGCCCATCTCGGCCAGGACCGCGAGACGCCTGGAGGTCGGGTGCGGTCTCGACTAGCGTCCCGTCGAGGTCGAAGACGATAGCGTCGAACGGGTCGCGCCGCGATGTCCACCTTGCTTTTCCGGCGCGATCCCGTGCGTTAATACGAAGTAATATCTGGGATCAAGGCTCTGTCGTCAAGGGGGTCCGCTTGCCATGGCCGCTTCGAGGTGCCACGCCATGCCGGATGATCAGCGTGGTCGTGCTGGCGGCCGGTGAGGGCACGCGCATGAATCCGGCGGCCCAAGGTGCTTCACCCGCTGGGCGGGCAGCCGCTGATAGCCCATGTCCTGCGACGTGGCGAGCTCGCGCCCCCTCGGTCGTGACCGTGCTCGGGTCGAGCATGGAGGATGTCGCAGCCGAGGTCGAGAGGCCCCTGCCGGCGCGGTGGTCGTCGTCCAGGACCCCCCAGGGCACCGGTCATGCGCTGGCGGCCGCGCAGGCTGCCGGCCCGTCGGGGGACTGGTCGTCCTGTTCGGCGACACGCCGCTGATCCGCGCCTCTACTCTGCTCGCGGCTGCTGGCGCCGGCGGGGGCCGACGCCGCCGCGGCCGTGCTCGGCATGGCGCCGGCCGATCCGCGCGGCTACGGCCGTCTCCGCTTCGAGGGCGAGGCCTGGTCGAGATCGTCGAGGAGCGCCACGCCGATCGGGGCTCAAGCGCGAGGGTCTCTGCAACGCCGGCATCATGGCGTTCGACGCGGCGCGGCTGTCGGCGCTGCTCGACGCCATGCCCCTACCGCCAGGACCGAGTACTATCTCACCGACACCGTCGGAGATGCGCGCCGCGCGGCTGGCGCTGCCGGCCATCGAGGGCGAGTGGAAGGAAGGCGTGGGCGTCAACTCGCAGCGCCAGCTCGCCGAGGCCGAGCGCCTGTTCCAGGAGCGGCGGCGGGCCGCCATGGCAGCGGGGTGATCATGCCGGCGCCGACACGGTGCATCTGGCCCCCGACACCGATCTGGCCGAGGTGCCGTGGTCGAGCCGTATGTGGTCTTCCGGCCGGGCGTGCGGGTCGGCGCCGGCGCCATCATCCATTCCTTCTGCCATCTCGAGCAGGCGAGCGTCGAGACGGGAGCCGAGATCGGGCCGTTCGCGCGCCTGCGCCCCGGCGCCTCGATCGCCGGCGCGCCAAGGTCGGCAATTTCGTCGAGATCAAGAACGCCCGCCTCGACGAGGGTGCCAAGGCCAACCACCTGGCCTATATCGGGGACGCCACGGTGGGCCCGGCGAGCAACATCGGCGCCGGGTCCATCACCTGCAACTATGACGGGTTCGGCAAGTACCGGACGGAGATCGGCGCCGGGGTCTTCGTCGGCTCGAACAGCGCGCTGGTGGCGCCGCTGCGGATCGGCGACGGCGCGATCGTCGCCGCCGGCAGCACCGTCACCCGCGACGTGCCTCCGGGCAGCCTCAGCATCGCTCGGGGGCGCCAGACCGATATCCCCGACGGCGCGGCCAAGATCCGCGCCGCCGGCGTTCCAAACCGTAACCCTGCTCTAACGGGAGATCGACCGCGATGTGCGGCATCGTCGGCATTCTCGGCCGCCAGCCGGCCGCCCCCCTGCTGCTCGACGCGCTGCAGCGCCTGGAATACCGGGGCTACGACAGCGCCGGGATGGCCACCCTGGTCGACGGGCGGATCGAGCGCCGCCGCGCCGAGGGTAAGCTCGCCAACCTGCAGCGCGCCCTCGAGGTCGGGCCGCTCGCCGGCGTGATCGGAATTGGCCACACCCGCTGGGCGACCCATGGCGCGCCGACCCAGGACAATGCTCACCCGCACGAGGCCGGCGGTGTGGCGGTTGTTCACAACGGCATCATCGAAAACTTTCAGAGCCTGCGCGACGAGCTGATCGCCAAGGGCCACCGCTTCGCCACCCAGACCGATACCGAGGTGGTGCCGCAGCTGGTCAGCCACTACCTGTCCGGCGGTCTGAGCCGGTCGCTGCGGCCGAGGCCGCGCTCAAGC
The DNA here is from genome assembly GCA_963815435.1 of uncultured Alphaproteobacteria bacterium. Taxonomy (GTDB): domain Bacteria; phylum Pseudomonadota; class Alphaproteobacteria; order Geminicoccales; family Geminicoccaceae; genus DATAOG01. The sequence continues at coordinate 2,878 of CAWFGZ010000041.1, read as the reverse complement.
GGCTGGACGGCGTGTCGCCCTGGCGATGCTGTTCGCGGCCAGGACGATCTGCTGATCTGCGCCCGCCGGGGCAGCCCGCTTGCCATTGGCTACGGCGAGGGCGAGATGTTCATCGGTTCGGACGTCTGGCGCTCGCGCCGCTGACCAATCGGATCCAGTACCTCGAGGAGGGCGACTGGGCGGTGCTGAGCCCGCACGGCGCGACCATCTACGCCGCCGACGGCGGCGAGGTGGCACGGGAGATCAAGCCGACCGCCTTTTCGGCGCTCTGATCGGCAAGGGCAACTTCCGCGACTTCATGCACAAGGAGATCCACGAGCAGCGGCCGTGCTGGGCGACACACTGGCTCCTTCGCGAGCCCCTCGACCATCGGATCTCGCTACCCGAGCTTCCGATCGATTTCGCGACGCTGCGCCGCCTCCTGATCGTCGCCTGCGGCACGGCGTCCCTCGCCTGCATGGTCGGCCGCTACTGGTTCGAGCAGCTAGCTGGTTTGCCGGTCGATCTGGACATCGGCTCGGAGTTCCGCTATCGCGGCACGCCGCTCGAGCCCGGCAGCGCGGCGCTGTTCGTCTCACAGTCGGGCGAGACGATGGACACGCTCGAGGCGATGCGCTCGGTGAGGCCGCAGGGGCTGGCGACGATCGCGCTCGTCAACGTGCCCGACAGCACGCTCGCGCGCGAGGCCGACAGCCAGCTGCGGACCCTCGCCGGTCCGGAGATCGGGGTCGCTCGACCAAGGCGTTCACGACCCAGTTGCGACGTCGCCTGCCTCGGGATCGGGCCGCCCGCGCCCGCGGCCGCCTGACGCCCACGCGGGAACGGAGCTCACCCAGGCGCTCGACGAGGTGCCGGCGCGCGCGGCCGAGGTCCTGATGCAGGATGAACGCTACGAGCAGATCGCACACGGCCTGCTGCATGCCCGCGACGTCCTCTACATCGGCCGCGGACCAGCTTTGCGATCGCTCTCGAGGGCGCGCTCAAGCTCAAGGAATCAGCTACATCCACGCCGAGGCTACGCCGCCGGCGAATTGAAGCATGGCCCGATCGCGCTGATCGACGAAGACGTCCCGGTGATCGTGGTCGCACCGCCCGACCGGCTGTTCGAGAAGACGGCGAGCAATCTGCCGGAGGTGATCGCGCGCGGTGGCAAGGTCATTCTGCTGAGCAATCGGCGCGGGTGTCAGCAACTCGGCGATTTCGTCCAGACGGCCCATGAGTTGCCGGAGGTGGATCCGCTGGTTGCGCCCATTCTGTACGCCATCCCGGTCCAGTTGCTCGCCTATCACACCGCCGTGCTCAAGGGCACCGACGTCGATCAGCCGCGCAATCTCGCCAGATCGGTCACGGTCGAGTAACCCGGCCCGCGCCAGCGCCGCCCCTAGCTCAGCCCAACCGCTGGCCATCATCCGGCGCAGCCGGATCGCCCGACACCAGCCTTAGGCACGCAGCGCTTTGCTTCGTCGGTGACGATCGGCGCGAGCTCAATGGGGGCCGACTTTTTCGCGCGTCGCGTGCCGACCTTTCCGTTCTGAGCGACACCTTTTTAACCGTCTCGGCGATCATGGCGCCCTCAACGCCGGGCCGGCGAGATCCAGGGTCAGGGCGCGATTTTGCCCGCGCCCCTGGACCGGTCCGGCGCTGCCGGCATGCGATCGACCCAGCCTCGAGAGGCGGTCATGACGGGACTGGGTCGCCCTGCTGCCGCCGGATTTCCGACTACCGCCGGAGCGCCGCGGCCGCGACGGAGCCTGACGGCGAACTTGTTCGATGCCCTGTCCGAGGAGGACTCTGCTTCCTATCGGTATCTCCTGATGCTTCGCTTCTTCGTGCTGAATTTGGTTGCCGTGGCCCTGCTTGGCGCGGCCTGGCTACGGGGCTGGGTCACCACGGTCTTCGCTGGCGACAGCACGCAACTGGTGCTGGTGATCGCGATCGTGTTCGCGTTTGGCCTGGTCAGCTGCGGCCGCAAGATTATCCTGACCAGTGCCGAGATCAATCAGCTCAAGGAACCGCGCCACGGTCGCTCGAGCCGCGTCGCGCGCTATCTCGAGAGCCTGCAGGGACGCGATCCGCAGTCGCGGGCGCTCTGCGCCTCCAGCCTCAAGCTCAAACTCGCCGCCCGCATCGCCTCGATCCGGCACATCGCCAACAGCCTGGTGTTTCTCGGCCTGATCGGCACGGTCATCGGCTTCATCATCGCACTCTCCGGGGTCAACCCCCAGTCCGCGACCGATGTCGACTCGATCGGGCCGATGGTCTCGATCCTGATCAGCGGCATGTCGGTGGCGCTCTATACGACCCTGGTCGGCGCCATCCTGAACGTCTGGCTGATGCTCAACTATCGGCTGCTGGAGAGCGGCACCGTGACCCTGATGACCACGATCGTCGAGCTGGGCGAACGCCATGCACAGTGAGCAGCTCGACGACGACGACGGCGGCACGGTCTTCCGCGACGTCATCATGCTGGCCCTCGCGGGCTTCGTGGCGATCGTGATCCTGTTGCTACCGCACCTGAACCCGCCCGGCCAATCGGCGCGCGAGACCACCCAGCCGCCCGGCAACGTCATCGTCGAGGTCCGCTGGCCGGACGAGCTGGACACCGACGTCGATCTCTGGGTCGAGGCGCCAGGCGATATCCCGGTCGGCTACTCGGACAAGGGCGGCGCGATCTTCAATCTGCTGCGCGACGATCTGGGCAAGCGCGCCGATGCCACCGGGTTGAACTACGAGGTATCCTATTCGCGGGGCATCCCGGCCGGCGAATACACCGTGAACGTGCATCCCTACCGCAACGCCGCGGGCGTGTACCCGGTGCCGGTGACCGTGGTCACCAGCGTCAAGAAGTCGCCCAGGACTCGGCTCGCCAGCTGCTCGC
>CAWFGZ010000040.1:0-37135 GCA_963815435.1 uncultured Alphaproteobacteria bacterium | reverse complement strand
GTGCTCGCGCCGCCGCGAGACGCGCGGCCGACACCCGGTGCAGCGGGGTCGTGTTGTGCAGCACGTTTGCCCGCTCGGGCAGCCGGTACTGCGGCGTCGTCACCACCAGATCGAAGCATTCGATCTGCGCCCGGGGCACCGCAGTGCACCAGCCGCACCCGGCGATCGGCGTGCGCCTGAATCCAGCGGCAGGGCGGCTCGTTGCGCCGGCCGGCGGTGATGATCAGATCCGGCCGAGGGTGGTGCGAGCGGGCTCGATTTGCCCCGAACGATCCCGAGCAGCGTGCGCGGCGCCAGCAGATTGCTCAAAAGCTCCGTCGGCCGATAGACCAGGCGCTTCACCTCGAACGGCCAGCCCAAAGCCTCCACAAGCGCCAGGATCTGGGAGTTGTCGCCGGCCTTATGGCCGGTCATCACCCAGACCCGCGGGTGCCGCTCCAGAAGGTTTCCAACGGTGCGGCTATCCGCCATCGCCTCGCCTGATCCGCATCATGTCGGCGCTCTTGTCCACGATCGCGCGGGCAATTTCAACGGTCGGGACGAACGCCGGGCAGGTCCCTGCCGCAATCGCCTCACATTGCACTGAACGGCGAAAGGCCGAACAGCCAGGGGTGCAGGGCGAGCAGGACGACGTAGAGGAGGAGCGCCACCGCGACGCGCACCCAGCCGATCTCGGCGAACACCAACGACTGCCGTTCCTGGACGATCGCCTCGAGCGGCAGGTTGGAGCTGGCGTCAGCGAAGCGCTGCCATTCGGCGCCGCGCCGCGCGGCGTATTTGCGGTCGAGCATGAGTGTCCCCGAGCGCGAGCGCGGCAAACACGCCGAACATGACGAACGAAGCGAAATCGCCATTCGCGACCACATGAGCGAGCGCCCAGAGCGCTATGCCCCACATCAGCGGGTGGCGGGTGACGCGGAGGATGCCGCGCACCGCTTGCGCCTGCTCGAGCGTCTCAGGCGGTGCGCCGACCGCGGTCGGATTGGGCGTGCTGACGCCGCTCACCGCGAGCAGCAGCGCAAATGGCATGACCAGGAGCGCCACCCCCGCGGACCATGCGCTGGTCGGCCAGAGCTCGATGTAGGGCGCGCGCACGAAGGCCGAGATCACCCAGCCGATCGCGCCGAACGCGATCAGCGAATAGAGGCCGAGATAGGCCTGCTCGCCGATCCGCGCGACCAGCCAGGGGCGCAGCTCCGTCGACGAGATGCCGTAATGCGTGGCCAGCAGGAATGCTGCTGCGACGATCAGCTCGATCATGGCTCATGCGCCCCGCGCAGCAGGCGCAGCCGGCTCTCGAAGTCCTCGCGGTTGAGATAGGCGCCGCAGAGGCGCCGCGTGCCCCGATAAGCGGCGCGCCCGTGCAGCGTGCGCCAGTTGTCGAACAGCAGGACCTCGCCCGGCCGGAGCGGATGGCGCCACTGCAGGCGCTCGCTGTTGGCGAGCGCCTCGAATGCCTTGAGCGCCCGGTAAAACGCCCGCATGTCGGCATCGGGCAGGCGGAACGGCGCCCGGTCGTAGTTGTTGAAGCTGACCTGCACCAGCTGGCCGTGCTCGTGCCGGAGCACCGGCCGAGCAGCCATGAGATGGACGCCGTCGCCGAGGTACTGGCCGGTGACCTCGACCGTGGACAGCGTCTCGTAGGCTTCAGGGTCGTCATCGCGCAGCTCGTCTGCGATCCGAAAGCCGTCGACCAGGATGCTTTCGCCGCCCTCGCCCGAGAACTCGAGGCAATGGAACAGCTGCAGGCCTGGCGCGTCCAGGGCATAGGTCGAATTGGTGTGGGGCCGCAGCTCGAGGTTGGTGTAGGCGGTATCGGCCTTGGCCAGATCAGCGGTGAAGTCCCAGAACCCACCGAAGATGGTCTCGCGCAGATAGCCGATGCGCCGGGCGAGCGCGGCCGTGGCCTCGGGCGTCACCGGCACGCCCTCGACCAGGCAGAAGCCGTAGGTGTCGACCGCCGCGAGCCAGCGCTCGAGGCCGTCATTGCTGGCCATCACGGCGTCGCAGGCGACCCGCGGCAGCCGTCCCGCGATGGTCGCCCGGTCCCAGTGCACCTCCGCCGATCGCTCCGGCATGATCGCGAGCCGGGGCTCGCGGAACCGCCAGAGAAACGCGATCGGAAAGTTGCTCCGCTCTCCGCTCGACCAGTCGACCGTGACGGATTGACCATCCGGTGCCAGCGTCGCCGCGGTGCCTCGGATGTCGTCCGGAAGCGCCGCCGTGAACAGCTGGCGTTGCCCCGTGACGGGTTGGAGCGTCGCCTCCTCGTGGCCATGGTCGCGCAGCCAGAACCAGGGATAGTGGCTGTCCCGGCCATCATCCTCCCAACTAATACCCAGGCCGGCGTCACTGATCTCGAGCGAAGCCACCCTCTGCATGCCTCAGGTCCCCTCGATGCCCCGCCGGGCGCGGCAGCGCAGTATGTGGCCGATCGCGGCGCTCCGGCAAGCGCGGCCGGGCGGCGTGCTGGCGGCGTGCCATCAGGCCTTGCGAAACCGGTAGCAAGTGGCCCAAAGTCGGGGTCCGGATCGATCGACCTCGTTCGGTCGGCTGGAGCGGATGGGAGGACAAGCAATGAGTTACCGACTCGAAGGCAGCCTGCTCGAGGTCTGCGACTGCGACGTGCTCTGCCCCTGCTGGATCGGGGAGAACCCCGACAACGGCACCTGCCAGAGCGCCCTCGCCTATCACATCGACAAGGGATCGATCGACGGCGTCGACGTCTCCGGCCTCACCTACGCGATCGCCGCGTTCATCCCCGGCAACGTGCTGTCCGGCAACTTCCGCATCGTCCGCTACATCGACGACCGGGCGACGCCGGAGCAGGAGAAGGCGATGCTGGCGGCGTTTCGCGGCGAAAAGGGCGGCCCGCTCGCCGATCTCGCCCAGTTGATCGGGGAAGAGGTCGCCGCGCGGCGCGCGCCGATCACCTTCACTGTCAAGGAGGGCAAGGGGGCGCTCAAGATCGGCGACAGCGTGGCGGCCGAGATGGAGCCCTATCGCGGTCCGAGCGGCGAGGTCACCAAGCTGGTCGAGAGCATCTTCTCGACCATTCCCGGATCGCCCGCCTACGTCAGCAAGGCGAGCCGCTTCCGCATGGTCCAGCCGGAGATCGGCGTCGACCTCGATCTCGCCGGCCACAACGCGATCCAGGGCGAGTTCCGCCTTGAGGCATAGCGCGGCGGCGCGAGGCGGCAGATAGGGGAGCGTCGCCCAAGCCGGGGCTTCAGCCATGCGGGCAAGCGGGCACCGGAACCTGTTCCTGCCGCTGATGGGGCTGCTGATCGCGTGCGCCTGGCTCACCTTGTGGCTTTGGGCGGCCTCCCCTTACGGCCGCTATCTCGACCACGGCTCCTGGCTGCAGATCGGGCTCGCTGGCAGCATCTGTCGGGCGCTGCCCGCGGGCGAGGTGCTGCTGCCCGCTCTGATCTACGTCGGCGGCTGGCTCCTGATGAGCGCCGCGATGATGCTGCCGACCACCCTGCCGCTGCTCGAGATCTTCCGGCGGATCACGGTGGAGCGTGCCGACCGTGCGCTGCTGCTGACACTGGTGATCACGGGTTACCTCACGGTCTGGGGCGCCTTCGGCGTCGCGGCCCACCTCGCCGACCTCGGGCTGCATGCCCTGGTCGCGCGAAACGACTGGCTTACCTTCAATGGCTGGCTGGTGGGTGCGGGCGTGCTGGCGCTTGCCGGGCTGTTTCAGTTCAGCGCGCTGAAATACCGCTGCCTGGACGAATGCCGCACGCCGCTCAGCTTCGTGATCCGGCACTGGCGTGGCCGGGGCGAGCGCCGCAACGCCCTGCTTCTCGGCGCCGATCACGGCCTCTATTGCGTCGGCTGCTGCTGGGCGCTGATGTTGCTGATGTTCGTGGTCGGCATGGGCAGCGTCGGCTGGATGATGCTCCTGGGCGCGATCATGGCGGCGGAGAAGAACCTGCCCTGGGGCCGGCGGCTCGCCGCGCCGATCGGCATCGGCCTGCTCGCCTGCTCGACCTGGCTCGTGGTCGTGAACGGCATTCTGCTGCATGCCTAAGCGGGCCGGCCCGCGGGCTGGCATCGAGGTGGCAATGTCCGGGAAGTTCGGCCCTTTGTTCCTGAGTGCGGCCATGCTCGCGGCGGCGAGCGGCGGCGCCTCGGCCCGCGCCGACGAGGTGATCGACGGCAATACGCTGGTGGTCGAGGGCCAGCGCATGCGGCTCTATGGCGTCGACGCGTTCGCGCTCGACCAGACCTGTCTCGACGCGCACGATCAGCCCTGGCGGTGCGGCACGGCGGCCAAGGCCGCGCTGGCCGAGCTGGTGCAGGGCCAGGCGGTCGCCTGCACCGTGGTCGACGACAGCCAGGACGGGGTCTACGTCGCGCGCTGCACGGTCCGCGACAACGTCGATCTCGGCACTTATCTGGTGCGCGCCGGACTGGCGCTCGCCGACCGGCGGGCGGGCGACGACTACGTTGCCGCGGAGCAGGCGGCCCGGGCCGCGCGCGCCGGCGCCTGGAGCGGCACCTTCACGCCGCCCTGGCAGTGGCGCGAGGAGCAGCATAAGCAGTAAGCGCGGCCACGCCCGCGCTTACTGCTGCTCAAGCGCCGTGCGCGCCGCGGCCAGCTCCGCTTTTTTGGCGTCGTCGACCTTGGGGAACTCGAGGTTGAGCGAACCGAGGGCGTCGATGATCGCCGCGGCGACGACGATCCGCGAGAACCACTTGTTGTCCGCCGGCACGACATACCAGGGCGCGTCCTTGCTGGCGGTAGCCCGGATCATGTCCTCGTAGGCCTCCTGGTAGTCGTTCCAGAAGCCACGCTCCTTGGCGTCGGCCATCGAGAACTTCCAGTTCTTGTCGGGGTTGTCGAGACGCTCGAGGAAGCGCTTCTTCTGCTCCTTCTTGGAGACGTGCAGGAAGAACTTGCGGATCAGGACGCCGTTGCGGCCGAGGTACTGTTCGATGTTGCGGATGTCCTCGTAGCGATCCTTCCAGATCGACTTGGTGACGAGCGACGGCGGCAGCTTCTGCGCGGCGAGAAACTCCTGGTGCACCCGCACCACGAGCACCTCCTCATAGTAGGAGCGGTTGAAGATGCCGATCCGCCCGCGCTCGGGCAGGCGCCTCAGGCAGCGCCAGAGATAGTCGTGGTCGAGATCCTCCGCCGAGGGCGCCTTGAACGAAAACACCTGGCAGCCTTGCGGATTGACGCCGGACATCACGTGCTTGATGGTGCCGTCCTTGCCGGCGGCGTCCATGGCCTGAAAGATCAGAAGGATCGCCCAGCGGTCCTGGGCGTAGAGCCGCTCCTGCAGCTCGGCGAGGGTTTCCACCCCGATGGCCAGCGCCTCCTTGGCCTGTGGCTTCTCCTCAGAGGTCAGATCGCCCGTGTCGCCGGGCTTGACGCCCTTGAGACGGAACTTCTTGCCGTCGGTGACGCAATAAGGTGCCGAAAACTTTCGGCATATCTTGATCTTCTCCGACAGGCCGAGCGTACCAAACGTCATCGGTCGTCCTCCCCCGGCAGCCGCCTTGCTCCGCGGCCCACGATTGCACCGTATCGCTTCTTCGGACGATCTTGCCCCGTAGTCGGGGCACCCGCAATGCCGCCTCCGCGTCGCCGACCGCATTGTCTGGCCCGGCGGCGGTCGAGTTCGAAACGTTTGCGGCCGGATCGCCACGCGGAAAGCACTGTAGACCGGACCTGACAGCCGGACATGACCGACAGCGGGCGCCAACTCAGACCCCCGGGCGCAGCGGGGCGGACGTGGCGGCCTTGCCCCCGTCCTTCCCGGCGCAGGTGCAGCTTCTTTGAAGTCGGCGAATTTCCCGAGCACCACCTTGACCGCCTGGAAGATCAGCTCGTCGGACACCCTTGGCGGTGATGACGAAGGTCGCGCACACCGAAGGTATCCAAGCAGGCTGGCGGGAGCTTCGCCCGCTTGCCTTTCAGCTTGCCGGAGGTGTTAATGCCGGTATCGGCGCGGGCGACCACGGTGAGCGGCCGAGGTGCGCCTGAAACACGGCGCGGGCACCGTCGACGCCGGGCCTTTTGCCAGCGTCGTACTGAGCGTCGGCCTGCCCTGGGCCGCGATCGGATCCGCAGGTCGCGCCACCAGAGGGTCGGAGGAAATCGCTGATGGATGAGTTGCAACGAAACTGGGGTTGGCTCCTCGCACTCGGCATCGGTCTGATCGTGCTCGGCCTGCTGGACATCGCGGTGCCGGTCATCGCCACCCTGGCGATCGGCATCTTAGTCGGCTGGCTCCTCGTGATCGGCGGCGTCGCGCAGATTGTCCATGCGTTCAGTGCCCGGGGCTGGAAGGGCTTCGTCCTGCACCTTCTGGGCGGGGTGCTGTATCTGCTGGTTGGTGGCTGGATCATTCTCAACCCGCTCCTGGGCGTGCTCGCGCTGACCCTGCTGCTGGCGGCGTTTCTTTTGGTCCAGGGCATCTTCCAGATCGCGCTCGCGCTCCGCATCCGCCCGGCGCGCGCCTGGGGCTGGCCGCTGGCGAGCGGCATCGTCACGGTGCTGCTGGCGATCCTGATCTATGCCGGCTGGCCGAGCTCGGCGCTCTGGGTGATCGGCCTCCTGGTCGGCATCCATCTGCTGATCAGCGGCGTGTCGCTGACCATGATGGCGCTCGGTGCGCGCGCCATCGCGCATGAGAGGCCGGCGCACTGAAGCGGTGCGGCCAGCGGCTTGATGCGCCCGCATGACGACTACGACCGGGCGTCTTGGGCGCAGCTTTCGCGCAGTCGCCGCGAGCGGGGCGCTCGCAGCCTGCCTCTCCGCGGTCGCTCCGGCTCTCGACGCCGCCGCAGATCAGGGTGGCGGGTCGGCGCCGTCTGCGCAGGGGGCATCATCGACCATGACTGCAGAACCCTGTATCGATGAAACGGCCAATGGCCAGGAGCGGGATTTCGCGCTTGGCCAAGCCTTCGAGATCTGCCTGCCGGAGAATCCGACCACGGGCTACCGATGGCAGCTCGACACCGCGGCGACCCCCGTCTTCGTGCTCGAGCAGGACCGCTTCGAGCCGCCCGACGGGCCGCCCGGGCAGGGCGGTCAGCACCGCTGGCAATTTCGCGCCGCGCAGGCCGGCCGGGCGACGATTGACTTCTCCTACCGCCGCGCCTGGGCGGGCGCCGGCCCGCCGACGAAGACTTTCGCGCTCCGGGTCCGCGTGCGACCCTGACCCGATGGCGAAAGAGGGTGGCGCGGCCGAACTGTTCGAGCGCGAGATCGATGTTGGCATGGCTTTGGGGCGGGTGCCAGCCGCCCACGTCATCAGCCCGATCAAGGCTGCCGCCGGAAGTCAAAGCGTTGTTTCGGCGAGCCTTTTCTGGTTCGTTTGGTCACGGGGCCAGCGCCAGGAGCAGCGCCCCGCCGAGGTCTTGCCGCGCCGCCGCCCCCGAGGTCGTGCGCTTCAGCCCGTAGCGCCTTGAGGGAGGCCAGCCGCCCGGGACAGCTCGGCGAGCAGCACCAGCCGGTGCGTGCGGCAGGCCGTGCTTGAGGGGATTGCGTGCCAAGCGCGCCCTGCCGGCTGCGATACCGGGTCCTTGCGACCTGGCGCCCGTTCCGGCGGCTGGCCGACGCTTGGACCCTGGCTGCTGGACGACATCGTTGGGGCAGTCACCCGCCCACGGGCATGGTCCTTCGGGGAGGTCAGGGAAAAAAAGGCGGGCGGCGACGGCGACCGACCCTTAGCCGGAATGCTATCACAGCATAGGAACATATGCAAGAAACCGACGCGGGCGCGAGCCGATCGGTCTTGACCATCGCCAACGCGTCCCGCGAGCTATGGGCGTCGGGATATTGCGCCGCGAATCGGAATGGCTCGAGAAATTCGGGGAATTTCCGGGACCGGAATGGTTCGGATGTGCAAAAAACCGGGCAAGCACGCCGGCGGAGGCCCTCGGCCCTCGGCCGAGCCCGGTCGACGCAATCGAGCCGAGATTTGGGCTATCGGCCCCGGCGCGAGCTTCGGGTCGAATTTTCCGGCGATTTTGCAATCAGCCGGGCGACCTTCCGGTCCCGAGCGAACGAATTTTTGAATTTCGGCGAATTTATCGGCCAGCGGGGCGAATTTCCAGAAGGCGCGCGAATGGACACCCATGCGCCACAATGCGTCACTTTTGTAGCATCTGTAAATTCGGCCCAAGCCTTTGCGCCGGCAGGTTTTTTCGCCACTTTGGCGATTCGACCGCCGATTTTCGGCCAAAAAGGGCTCGAAAAGCGGCGATTTCAGCGTCTTTTCGGTCCCGAGAGTGACGCAAAGTGACGCAAATATGGGCCACCTGTCGCATCGGACACCGGGTCGAGCCTTCCGGGCAGCTTTGGCTCATCCCGGAAATTCCACCGAATTTTTTCGTCGGCCCACGCGGCAGTCGCATGGAGGAGCGTTAACCAGGCATTAACCATTTGATGGTTAACGATATCTTCGGTGGGTCCATGGGACCGTGGGAATCCGTGCCCGCGAATCGGCGGCGCGAATGGGAGGCGGGCGGGACGAAGGGGGAGATTGACCCAGACGACAGGACAGAGGCTGGCTGAGCGTTCTGGGGTTCGTCGTCAAGATCCGTGAATTGCCTGCCGGCGAGGGGGCGGTGGGCGGGGCATGAAAGGGAAGGCCCGCGGCGGCAGTGCTGGACCACGTCCTCGCGCTCTCGAGCGCGTACCGACACCGGCGCCGCCACCGCCAGCGCAACCGTCGGTGTCGGCCAAGCGGCCGCTCGCGCGAACCGCCAGACGAAGAGACGTTAACCGGACGTTAGCCCTATGCCGGTTACACGATATCTCTGGATGGTCCATGCGACCGTGGGAATCCGTGCCCGCGAATCGCCGGGCGGCGAAGGGGAGGCGGGTGGGCGTTGGTCGAAGGCTGGCTGACTGTCCTTGGCGGTGAATTGCCGACGGCAAGAGGGCGGGACGAGCTGAGGGGAGAGGCCCCTCCAGGGCGACGGGGGAGAGATGGCCGCGACGAGCGTGGGCATTTTCACCATTCGCGGCGCTTCGACCGCCGATTTTCGGCCAAAAAGGGCTCGAAAAGCGGCGATTTCAGCGTCTTTTCGGTCCCGAGAGTGACGCAAAGTGACGCAAATATGCGCCACCTGTCGCATCGGACACCGGGTCGAGCCTTCCGGGCAGCTTTGGCTCATCCCGGAAATTCCACCGAATTTTTTCGTCGGCCCACGCGGCAGTCGCATGGAGGAGCGTTAACCAGGCATTAACCATTTGATGGTTAACGATATCTTTGGATGGTTCATGCAACGAAGCCCACATGCTGAGCGTCGACCCTGGCCGAACGAGTACGTTGGCAGCTGACATCGCCCACAGGTCAGCCAGGGCCGACCCAAAATGACAAAGCCGGGTGTTCGGCATTTGAAGCAGATCAGCCAATTCTCTTTCTGATCCGTCGGAGAAGACATGAATGGGTGTGTCCGATCCCAAAACCCCGCGAAGCCGATGACCTACGGCAACGAACCACGCTATCGGCACGCGGAGACATGTCATGCCGGTGCGAAGCTCATTGCTCCGACGCAGACTCAACGAAATCGCCTAACCGCACGTGCATCGTGATGCCGCCGGAAAATTCGACCGCAAGGCCAACGAGGTGTTCAGGGCGAGAGATACGCAGAAGCTCATCCCGCAGAAATGCCCACTCGTTATAATAGGCTGAAATGTCTCGCTGCATGCCCCTGAAGACAACGATCCCGGCATCGGCCCCGTTCGAGTTTTCCGCCATAGAGATCAAGCTCTGAATATCGACGCTTGGTCAGCAGCGAAACAATCCGGATAAGACCGGATGTCTGATCTGGCGGGTGTCGAAACAGATTAGAATAATGTCGCAAATCTCGCTCAAGTCTGAGCAATCGGGTGACGCTTGATTTGAAACCATGTTGGTGTTAGTATTTCGAGATCATAGTCGCGACTCGCAATCGCGCATCGAGCCCAGGGGAACAAATGGTTACCAAGTCCGCGGCCGCCGATGCGGACCAACCCCAAATCGACGGTTCGAATTGAGCTGCGCGATAGGCCATCAGCATGATTTAGGGCGACCGTCGAAGCGGGGACGAGTTTCGCTCTTCCGAGCCGGGCGCCGTTGCGAGAACTGTGGCGGCATGCTCGACTGTTGCATTCCGGCTGTGAACGGGTTGCCGGAGGCGGTGGCAAGATCGCGACGAGCGCAAACAGCAAAGCTGCGGGCACCCATTCCTTCCGCTGGTACAGCATGGGGCCAGCCAGAGCGGAGAGCAGCAGACCGAGGACGCCCAGCGAGAGACTTGTCCCGAGTAGACTTGTTTCATTGCTCTGGGTGCGCAGAGACAAGTGAACCCCCTTCCACAGGAGATCAACGGCAATGATCGTGATACCGAGCAAGGCAAGCACGCCACCCGCTGGAGAAAGAGCAGAAACATGTTGTGAACATCCTGGTCGTAAACCATGGCCTCCTTGCCGGCAAGGCCGGTGCCGAGGAACGAAGCTCCACGAAGCACCGCGGCGTATTGATTGAGCCGGGATGCGACCGCATGATCCGCATACGGGTCAGTAGCATTGGCCAGCCGATGGGTCACGTCCTGGCCGCCGCTTAAGTCGACATAGAAGAAAAAGGCGACGGCGGCAGCGATGAGGCAGCAACCAGCAATGACGATCGCGAGTTCCTTGTTGACCCGGAAATACACACGACCCAAGGAATCATCGTTGCGAGCGCGACGATCGCCCCGGCCCGGGAGGCTGACAGGATGATGCCGGCGACACAGAGCATGACCGCCAGGATCCAGAGCGCGCGCTCCATCCTTTGGGACAATACCGCAAGAGTAAGCCCGGGCGCCAGGGCCATCGCGGCGATCGGGCCGAGGCCGTTGGGAGTGCCGCTGAGGCCGGAAAGCCGCCCCCAGTTCCCACTTGCGTAGCCCGGTAGGGCGCTGCCCAGCCAAAGCTGGAGCATGGCCACGAGGGCCGAAACGGCGGCAGAGACCACCCAGCAGCCGACCGCGGTCTTGAGATGGGTGCGTCGCCTGATCAGGATGACGACGGCAAAGAAGGTGCCCGTGGTCGTGAACACGAACTTTACCAGGTTGGTCACGCTCTGCCAGTTGTCGGTCGCGTTCGCGACAGTCGAAGCCAGCACGCCGGCGCATACCAGAAACAGACCGATACCGTGCAGCTTGAAGATGGTGATGTTGAAGGCGCGACCGCGCGCCGCCACCAGGAAGGCGCAGAGCAGGCTCACTAGCAGGAACGGATCGGCGATGCTGCCGATGTTGCCCGGCGACACGGAGCGCCTGAAAGGTGACCAGCAAGAGGCCGACGTAGAGCGAGAGCCGCCCGCCGCGCTCGAGCCAGTCGGCTACGGTTGAGAGGGCGCGTGCGAGCAAGTGCCGAGGATGGTGCGCGATGCCAGCGCCGGTCGAACGCCGGCCGCGGCCGCCAGTGGCACCGCATCCTGTCCACCGTTTTCGATCGTCGGCATGGAGACGCGGGCCATGATCACTTTACCATGCTGCTCCTGCTCGGTCGAGGCGGGGCATTTTGACTCGATCCAGGCAAAGCGCCTAAAGGCGACTATCGCACGAACCGTGGCAAGATTGAACCCCGAGGTTGGGGGCGTGAAAGATAGCAGGAGATTTCGGAGACTGCCGCGTCCCCTCGCCTCGAGCGGGAAATTCGCTTGGCGCGCGCATCAAGTGGACCCGCGGGTCGAGCCCGCGGGTGACAAGAAAGAGGCCCGCGGGTGACAACAGAGAGGCCCGCGGGTGAACGAGAGGGAGAACGGTCGGCGCACGATGATGGCGGGCATGGGTTCACGTCCGCCGCCGTACCGTTCACGCGGTCTTCCTGGTCCGGCTGCCGGGCGGGCGGCCGCGCTTGCGCTTGGGCGGCGATGGCGCCGGCGACGCGGCGGCGCTCGTCGATCCGCCCTGCCATCGGGCGGCCCGGGGTCGTCCGGCCGGCCGAAATCCTGGACCAGGCGAAGCCTGACGTCGCCCCGCTCCAAGCCGCTCACCATCACGAGCGCCGCGCGCAGCCTCGCCGAGCGGACGCCCGTCCGAGCGGTCGCGCCGCGGCCGCATGCGCACGAAGATCAGATCGCCCAGGTCGACCAGCGCGCGCCCGCCCTGAAGGTATCCCGGGCGCAGGATCTCCTCGAGCGAGTCCGTCGTGCCGTAGCCCCAGACGGTGAAGTCGCACGTCCCGGGGATCGTGAACGCCGGCTGCAGATCGGATCGGCGAAAACCCATGGCTGGCTCCCGTGGCGCATCGTCTCGACAACGTTTCTCCAGGTTTGCGGAATTAATTCCTTATGTCAACGTTTTTTTGCCCTTTTCCCCGGATCTGCCATTTCTCTCAAGGCGTTGGTCGCTGGCGGGTACGGCGTTTTTCGCCACCGATCCCGACTCTTGAATTTGTTCCTATAAGCGGCTACGTTGCCTTGGCCGGGTCGTGGCGGCCGGAAGCCGACAACCGCCGCGGCCCGGCGGCCAGGCAGCGAGGCATGATCAGCGAGGACCACGTCGGCGTCCGTTCAAGGGGGCTGAACGAAAACGCGCCCCGCCCGCCATGCCTCGGCCTCGAGCACCGGCGGCCGCGAACGGCGAGGGGCAGGGTCAGGACCACGCCGAGATAGGCATAAATTGCGAGCGCGCTCGAATAGATCAGGACGTTGTCGGTCAGCGCGTAGACCAGGAGGGCCGGGAGCAGGGCGAGCAGAAACTCGCGGTCGTTGGGCGAGGCGACGGCGAGGAGCTGGCGGTACCAGAGCACGAGCCCGCCGGCGATGAGCACGAAGCCGACCACGCCGCCGATGACCAGAAGATGGAGGTACTCGTCGTGGGGTAGCGGCAGAATCGAAGGAAGGCATCCAGTCGGCGGCGGCGATGAAGCCGGCGCCGAGGCCACGACCGAAGATCGGGCTGAGCTGGAATTCCTGCCAATAGAACGGCCAGAGGTCCTCGCGTCCGGACAGGCTGACCTCCTCGCCAGTGCTGCCGAACATGTGCCGGTGCAGCGTCGGCCAGTAGGCGAGGAAGATCGCCGCCACGAGGCCGAGGCCGGCCAGCGCCAGCCAGCGCTCCTCGCGGAGCTGCCGGCGCAGGACCTCCGAGAGGAGGAGATGGGCCCCGGCGAACACCGCGCTCGCGAAGATCGCCATGCGGGTGCCGCTCAGGATTACCAGGGCGAGATTGAGGGCGGCGAGGTAGATCGCATAGCGCCGGCCGGGGCGGGTCCACTCGTGGAGCGCGACGCGCGAAGCCGGCAAAGGCGAGGGTCGCGAAGACGGCGGCGTTGCCGGTCGCGCCCTCGAGCCGGTACCAGTTCTCGATCCAACGCTCGTAGCTGAACACCGTGCGCAGATCCGCGAGCTGGAGCAGGCCGCCGAGTGCCACGCTGAGCAGCGGGGTCAGCATGATGACCAGGGCAGAGGCGCGGCGCGAGCCGGGCTCGAGGACGACCTGGGTGAAGGCGAAGGGCAGGGCGAAGATCGCCAGGCTCTCGAGCATCAAGGCGAGGGTGAGCTTCGGGTGCAGGCTGCCGAAGGCGAGGCTGAGAACGAAGGTCGCGAGCAGGGCCAGGATCGGCCAGGGGATGGTCCTCTGCACGCCGTAGCGAAGCGCGTTCATCGCCAGCGCAAATACGATCAGGCTCTGGTGCAGGCCCCACTCCCAGCCGACCTCCGGGCCGCCCCAGAGCAGCTGCGGGCGCAGGGCGAGCGAGGCGAGCGCGATCATCAGAGCCAGGTGGGCTTGCGCCAGCCGAGCCAGAGGAGCAGCGCCGCGAGCGCGCCGCGCGCCTGCCAGCGCGAGCGCGGCCGAGAGGCCGCCCGCAGTAGCGAGCAGGCTCACGAGGCCTGGTCCAGGTCCGGCCGGGTCCGGCGGCGGGGCGGGATGGCGGCAAGAGACGGATCGACCCTGTGGGATGGGGTTCAGACCCCGCTTCCTTTACGTCCTCACCGGGGGCGTGTCGAGCCCGAGCGCGCGAGTCAGAACCTGCGGGCCGCGCTCTCGAGCTCGCGGCGTGATCCACGAGCCCGCGGCGCGCGTACGTGTGCTACATGGTGGGTCGATCGCGCGATCGATCCGGCGGCGCGCCAAGGGCAGGGGAGGACGACGATGGCCAGCAAGGCGAGCTTTTGCCGCCGAGGAGTGGCAGCTGCTCCTGGAGAGCCCGATGCTCGCGGGCATCGCCTAGAGGCACGACTGGTGAGGGCGGTGGTTATGAAGCTGCGTCACGAACGCGAGCCTCAGAGGCTACGACGGCTTCTGCCAGGATAGCCTCGAATTCCGCCCTCCTGTGTCGCCAGTCGAAGCAGTGCTCGGCGACCAAGCGCGACTTGCGCCGCAACTCCGACCAGCGGACTGTATCCGCAATGATGGCCCGGACGCAGTCGGCGAACGCCTGCGGGTCATCGTGGATCGCCACGACCCGGCGCGCTTCCGGCGGAAGCGCTTCCGCACCCATTCTGTTGGTGACGACCGGGACGCCCGCGGCCATGGCTTCCATCAGCTTGTTCTTGACGCCGCCGCCGGCGACCATCGGCGAGACGTAGACGCCGGATGCCGCGACGATCTCGAACAGGTCCTTGACGTACCCATGGGCGACGATGCCCTCGCGCCGGCACATCTCCTGCAGGCAGGACGCCATGCTGTGCCCGAGGACATGGAACTCGACGCCGGGTACCTGCGCTCTGATTTTGGGCCAGTGAGCCTCCGCAAAGTATTCCAGAGCCGCCTGGTTGGGATACCACCCAAAGCCGCCATGGAAGACGAGCCGGGCGCGCCGGCAGGCCCGTTCGTCGGGCATGTCGCGCCGCAGCCAGTCGGTACCGTTCCCGATCGCGCGAAGCTTATGGTCAGGCACGAACCTTTGGAGAATTGCCGCATCGGCCGGGCTCGCGGTGATCGCAATGTCCGCCCGCCTGGCGATCGCCGCCTCCTGACGAAGCGACTTCACGGCATGGAGAATGCTCATCCCCGCCCTCAGCGGATCACTGCGCCTGAGATTCCTGGCGCGGCGCCAGTGGTACAACGCATGGGAGTCGCAAAAGTCCACCACCACCGATCGCTGCACCCGCTTGGCGACAAACTCGACAAGGCTCGGCGGATGAGAAAGAAATATGATTGTGTCCTTCCCCGCCTTCGCGAGGGTGGTCTCGAGCAGCATCCGGGCAAAGTTTCGTTCCGGTGGAAACCGAGTCGAATGGGGCGCAATCTCGGTGATCTCGCGCCAGGGAAGGCGGTCGCGCAGAGGCAAGCCATTGTTGCCTCGCACCCTGCGCCTCAAACACACCACTCGCGCGCGCCCCCCGCCAAGAAGCCGCCAGCGGCGCAGGTTAGCTCCGTGCAGCGGATCCTCCGGCGCATCTACCGCGACGACAAGCACATCGGTTTTCATTTCGGAGCTTGCAACCATCCGCTTTGTCTCTGTCGGCATCCAGGCTCGCTCGTCCCGCCTCGCCCCATTCACGGGCCGGAAGCAGGCGATGTCGACGTGCCCGTGGTCTCCTCTACGTCCTCGCCGCCGGCGTGTCGACCCCGAGCGCGCGAGTCGGAACGTGCGCGCCGCGCTCTCGAGCTCGCGGCGTGATCCACGAGCGCGCAGCGCGCGTAGTGTCATAACAGGTGGCCAATCGCGCGATCGGTCCGATGGCGCGCGAGGGCAGGGGAGGACGACGATGGCCAGCAAGGCGACTTTTGCCGCCGAGGAATGGCAGCTGCTCCTGGAGAGCCCGATGCTCGCGGCCATGGCGGTGACCGTGGCCGAGCCGAGCGGGCTCTGGGGCACGATCAAGGAAGGCTTCGCCGCGAGCGGCGCGCTCGGCCGGGCCAAGGTCGACGCGAGCTCGAACCCGTTGATCAAGGCGGTGGTCGCCGATTTCGAGACCGCCGAGGGCCGGAGCGTCGCGCGCGATGGCCTGAAAGCGCGCCTTTCCGGCAGCAAGCCCGCCGAGATCAAGGAGAAGGCGGTCGAGTCGCTGCGCCAGGTCGCGGCCCTGCTCGACGCCAAGGCGCCCGAGGACGCGGCCGCGTTCAAGGGCTGGCTGCAGACCATTGCCCGCGAGGTCGCCGAGGCCGCCAAGGAGGGCGGCTTCCTCGGCTTCGGCGGCGTGCAGGTGAGTGAGGCCGAGAAGGCGACCCTGGCCGAGATCGCGAGCGCGCTCAGCCTGCCCGCCTGAGCCTAGCGATACCTGCGGGTCGGAGCCTTCAGTCTGCGGAATCTTCGCCTTCACCAGGGTCCCAGCCGCAGGCCCGGAGCGCTGCCCGCATGTGCACGGGCGGCGAGGCGGTGGCGGCGATCGGCGCGCGGTTGGGATAGAGGGGGACGGTGATGGCGCGGGCGAGGAGATGGAGCGGCGGTTGTGGGCGGGCGGTATCGCGTCGGCCGTAGATGGCATCGCCCAGGACCGGGCAGCCCAGCGCGGCGAGGTGGACCCGGAGCTGATGCGTGCGGCCGGTGCGCGGGCGAAGCTCGAGGAAGCTCTGGCCGAGGGCCTTGCCGAGGACGCGGTACTCGGTCAGCGCGGGGAGGCCGTCCGGGTCGACCTTCATCCACCAGCCGCGCTCCTTCGAGCGCTTGCCCAGCGGCAGCTCGATCCGGCCCTGGTCGGCGGGCGGCGCGCCCAGGACCACCGCCCAGTAGGTCTTGTCCACGTCGCCCGCGGCGAACAGGCGGCCGAGCCGGCGGAGCGCCTTCCGGTGGCGACCGAGGACCAGACAGCCGCTGGTGTCCTTGTCGAGCCGGTGGGCGAGCTCGGGCCGGTGCGGCAGGCCAAAGCGCAGACCGTCGAGCAGGTCCTCGAGATTGGGCCCACCCTTGGTGCCCTTGTGCACCGGCAGCCCGGCCGGCTTGTCGATGATCAGCATCAGGCCGTCGCGATAGAGCAGTCGCGCAGCCAGCTCCTCAGGCGTCATCATCGCCTGCCGTCCGGACCGATCGCCCGGAGATTGATCGTCAGTGGTCGAGATTGCCCGCGGCGTCGCCGCGGCGGTCAGACCTCGTCGCGTTCGCGCCGTTTGCGCTGCAGCTTGCGGAACCGGCGGATGGCTTCGGCCTTCTCGCGCGCCCTCTTCTCGGAGGGCTTTTCGTAGTGACGGCGCATCCTCATCTCGCGATACAGGCCCTCACGCTGCATCTTCTTCTTGAGCGCGCGCAGCGCCTGATCGACATTGTTGTCCCGTACCTGTACTTCCACGGAAGCATTTTCTCCTTTCGTTCGAGGTCAACACAAAAAGGTCGCACCCCATATAGGGCCGACCCTCTTCATCTTCTAGCATGCCCGGCCAGGGTAAGGAAAGCTTTTCGCGTGACCGCGCACTGGGACCTTTGCGCTTCCGCCGATCCGATCTACATCCTAGGCCATGGCGATCCTCAAGATAGCCCGCATGGGGCACCCGGTGCTGACCCGGCGGGCGGCGTCGGTCGCCGATCCGGGCGCCGAGCCGCTACAGCGCCTGATTGACGACATGGCCGAGACCCTGCGCGATGCCGAAGGCATCGGTCTCGCGGCGCCGCAGGTGCATCGGTCGCTGCGGCTGATCCTGTTCCTCGACGCCGAGGAGCGGGGCGAGGCGGCGGGCCGCGCGCCGATCGTCCTGATCAACCCCGAGATCGTGCCGCTCGACGATGCCCGCGCGCTGGACTGGGAAGGCTGCCTCTCGATTCCGGGGCTGCGCGGCATCGTGCCCCGCTACACCCAAATCGGCTATCGCGGCCTCGCTCCGGACGGCCGGACGATCGAGCGCGAGGCGCGCGGGTTGCACGCCCGGGTCGTCCAGCACGAGGTCGATCACCTGAATGGCATCCTGTTTCCGATGCGCATGCCCGATCTGCGCCAGCTCGCCTTCGAGAGCGAGCTGAAGCACGTCCTCGCTGACGCGGCGATAGACGGCGCAGCCGCGGACACACCCGAGGAGGACGAAACATGACCCGCCGGCCGAGCCGCGAGGTGCAGCGCGATCGCCTGCTCGAAGCGGCGCTTGCCCACGTTCCCTTCGATGGCTGGAGCCGCCGCTCGCTGCTCGCCGGTGCGGCCGACATCGGGATGGACACGGGCCTCGCACGGCGTCTCTTCCCGCGCGGCGGCGACGACCTCCTGGTTCACGTCGAGCGCTGGGCGGATCGCCAGATGCTGGCCCGGATCGACACGGCCGAGCTCGAGACGCTCCGGGTGCGCGAGCGGATCGCGAAGCTGGTGCGCACGCGGCTCGAGGTCCTGACGCCGCACCGCGAGGCGATGCGCCGGGCGACCGCGGCGCGCTTTCTGCCGAGCAACGGGTTCGCGGCCTGCGCCAGCCTCTGGCGCACGGTCGACCTGATGTGGTCGGTCGCGGGCGATCAGGCGGCCGATGCCAGCTATTACACCAAGCGTTCGCTCCTGGCCGCGGTCTGGAGCAGCACCTTCCTGTTCTGGCTCGACGATCGCTCCGAGGGGCTCGAGGAGACCTGGGCGTTTCTCGACCGGCGGATCGAAAACGCGATGCAGATCGGCCAGCTGCGCGCCCGCTTCGATGACTTCTTCAAGGGCCTCGGCCGGCTCAATCCGCTGGCCGAGCGCCGCTGAGCTTAGATTAGGACGACGAACCGTTGCCGCCGGGCGTGGTGGTCGCCTGGCGGTCCTCGCGCAGCCGGGTCGGTCCGCGCCCTCCTTTGTGCGGCCGCTCCGCCCTGAGGAAGCTGACCCCGATCATGCGTACGGCCCGCCCGCTGGCGCCTCGCTCCACCTGGCCATGGAGGCCCAGCCGCCGGATGTGGCCATCCGGCAGCACGACCCGGAACTCGGTGCTGTAGCGCTCGCCGCTCATCACCGCCTTGTCGATCAGCTGGCGCAGCTCGTCGCGGTCCTCCGGATGGACGGCCGCGAATAGCCGTTCCAGGCTCGGCTCGGTCTCGGCCGGGTGGAGGCCCAGGAGCTCGTAGGTGCGCTCGTCCCAGAGCACCTTCTGCTGCCCCGGGTCCCAGCCCCAGATGCCCATGCCGCCGGCATCGAGCGCCAGGCGCAGCCGGGCCAAGGCTTCCTGCAGCTGCTCATTGGCGTCGTGCTCCGCGGTGACGTCGAACATCAGACCAGCAACCCGGGTCGCCCGCCCGGTCGGGTCGCGCGCCACGGGCTGGCAGACACCCCGCACCCACACCCAGTGGCCGTCCTTGTGGCGCAGCCTGACCTGCACGTCGTACCGGTCAACCTTGCCACGGCTGAAGGCACTATAGGCCTTCTCCAGGGACTCGCGATCGTCGGGCTGGATCCGCTCGAACAACCAATCGAGGAACTCCCATGCGTCCGGCAGCCCTGCCGTGGTGTGCCCCAGAATCTCACTCCAGCGTTCGTTGTAGTAGGTATCCGCTCCGGGTGGCACGCTGTGCTCGTAGAGGCCGCCGCCCGCAGGCCGCGATCGCGACCTCGGCGCGCTTCCTGTAGGTCTGCAGCTCCTTCTCCGCTTCCTTCATGGGCGAGATGTCGACGAAGGTCAGCACGGCACCTTCGATCGTCTGCTCGGGGGTCCGGTAGGGGGCGATGCGCAGCATGAACACACGACCGTCCTCGCGCCGGACGATCTCGACCTCCTGCGTGGTGCCATCCCGGATCGCCGAGCGCACGTCGTCGAGCAGGCCCGGGTACTCGAACCTGAGCGCGAAGTCGCCGACCAGACGACCCTCGTCGCCCTGCTGCACGGCGATCACGTCGACGAGGCCCGGGGTGAAGCGCTTGATTCTCAGCTCGAGGTCGAGAAACAGCGTCGCGATCGCCGTATTCTCGAACAGGTTCAGGAGGTCGTTGTTGGTGCGGTCGAGCTCGTCGAGCTTATCGCGGAGCTCGGAGTTGACGGTCTCCAGCTCCTCGTTCAGCGATTGCAGTTCCTCCTGAGAGGCCTCGAGCTCCTCGTTGCTCGATTGCAGCTCCTCGTTGGTCGTGAGCAGCTCCTCGTTCGAGGAGGAGAGCTCCTCGTTCAACGTCTCGAGTTGCTCGATGCTGGTCTGCAGACGCTCCCGGGTGGCGCCGAGCTCGTACTCGAGCTGCTCGACGCTCGCCTCGCTGACCGCGGTCGCGTCCGAAGCCTGGCTGCTCTCGATCCCCGCCGAACGCTCCCTGAGGATAACCAGATAGAGGCCGAATTCGCCGTTGGGTGTCTCGCGCGGCTCGACGACGAGATCGACCAGGCGGCGCTCGCCGTCGTGATGGAGACGGATCGCCTCCTGCGTGACCGACGCGCGGTCCTTCCTCGCCTTCTGCAAGGCCGCGCGCAGGTCCATGCGCAGCTCCGGGTGGATCAGGCCGAACACGTTCAGGGTCGCGCTGCCGGCGACCGGATCGAGAAACGGCCAGAGTTGCGCCGAGAACTGGATCACGTCGAAGTGCTCATCAATCACGAAATAGGCGGGTGCGTAGTGCTGAAGCACGACGCCCTCGGCCCACTGCGCGGGTGATGGTTCCGCCCGAGCTTCCGGCGGCTGGCGCAACTCGCGGGTGCGCCGCGTGAACGCGTCGGCCGGGAAGGTCGGGCGGGTCGCCAGCCGAGCGATCCGCCGGCGGAAGATGCGATACTTGCGGTCGACCGGCGAGAACAGGCGGCTGTGCCGGCCGACGGTCTCGGCCGATCCGAGAAACAGAAAGCCGTCCTCGCGCAAGGCGTAGTGGAACATCGGCAGGAGCCGGGCCTGGAGTTCCGGTCCCAGGTAAATCAGGAGGTTGCGACAAGAGATCAGATCGAGGCGCGAGAACGGCGGATCGGCGACCACACTCTGGAGGGCGAACATGCACATGGCACGCAGGCTCTTGGCCACGCGATAGAGCCCGTTCTCGCGCACGAAGAAGCGCTCGATCCGCTCGCGCGGCACGTCCGCGAGCGCCGCCGCAGGATACAGACCCGAACGCGCGCTCGTGAGCGCGCTCTCGTTGATGTCAGTGGCGAAGATCTGCGCCTCCAACGGGTGCTGCCGCTTCTGCAGCTCCTCGAGGAGCAGGATCCCGATGGAATACGCTTCTTCGCCGGAGCCGCAGCCCGGGACCCACACCCGGATCCGCTCGCCCGCTATCTTGTCCTCGACGAGCGCCGGGATCACGTCGCGCGCCAGCGCCTCGAAGGCGGCGGGGTCGCGGAAGAAGCGGGTGACTCCGATCAGCAGATCCCGAAACAAATGGTTGAGCTCGTTGCCATCGCCTTCCAGGCGCTCGACATAGGCGCCGACGTCGGCGAGCTGGAGTACCTGCATGCGTCGCTGGACCCGGCGGGCGAAGGTGTTCTGTTTGTATTTGCTGAAGTCGTGCCCCTGATGCTCGTGCAGCAGCTCGTAGATGCGGGCGAATTGATCGGCCGAGTTCGCCTGGATCGGCTGCCCGCCATTGATCCGGTTGAGATTGGCCCCGTAGTTCATCAGCGCCTGCGGCATCTTGTCGACGTCGAGGACCAGATCGACGAAGCCGGCGGCCGCGGCGCTCCCCGGCATGCTGGCATGGGCCGCGGTCTCGACGTTTTGGGCCATCGTCAGGCCGCCGTGCACCTTCACCGCCTTGACGCCGAGCGTGCCTTCGTGTCCGGCTCCGGACAGAATGATGCAGACCGCGTTCGAACCCTGGTCCTCGGCGAGGGAGTTGAAAGGGAGTCGAAGAAGCGGTCGATCACGGTGTGATGCCCTTCCGGCGCCAACGGCACGATCACGCGCAGTCGGCCGCGCTCGACGGTGAGCGAGGCGTTGGGAGGGATGACGTAGACCCGGTCGCGCTCGATCGGCAGCCCGTCCTTGGCGTCCTGCACCGGCATCGCGGTATGGCGGGCGAGCAGCTCGGCCAGCATGCTCGGCCGCTTGGGCATGAGGTGCTGGACCAAAACGAACGCCATGCCGCTGTCCGGCGGCATGTTCTTGAGGAAGGTCTGGAAGGCCACGAGTTCGCCCGCCGAGGCGCCAATACCGACGATCAGTCGTGGCGTGCGGGACTGGTCCTGACCCTTCGGCTCCGTCGCGTTCCGCTGGTGCTCGTCCCGTTCGCTCATGATGGTCACCTCCGTCCGATGGTGCCGGCCATCGGGACCTGAATGTCGCGGCTCGGTATAGTATCACGATCTTGCACTCGACAGAAGGAACGACTTGTGGTTGTATAACCTTCGATCGGTGGGGCATCTCAGGCACCGCTCGAAAAGCCAGCCGTTGAAATGGAGATGGGCAATGCGCTACGACGCCCGGGCCGAGCTGCGCGGCGTCCTCAATGCGGTCAGCGATGCCATCGTCATTGTCGACGAAGCGTGGCGCATTCTCAATGTCAATGCCATCTGCACCACGCTGTTCGGCTATCGGGCGCATGAATTGATCACCCAGCCTGTCGGCAGATTGTTCGTGGCGCGCCGGGAGCACAAGGTTTTGGCCGCGATCCGACGCACGTTTGCCCCCCGATGCAGCCGCCACGCCGTCTGGGAAGGCCGCCTCCTTGGCCGCCACCGGGACGGTGGCACTGTCGTCCTCAAGAGCCGGATCGGCCGCTACCTGCAGAACGGCCTGGTCCGCTACGTTCTGGTGTTGTGCGACATCGGCGCCCGCCGGCATGCCGAGCGGGCATTGCAGCGGGCGGCGCTGCGCGATCCGCTGACCGGGCTGGTCAATCGGGCGGCCTTCGCCGACGAGCTGCGGCGCACCATCGAGCGCGCCCAGCGCGCCGGGCGCAGCTTCGCATTGCTGCTGCTCGATCTCGACCACTTCAAGGAGATCAACGACAGCGCGGGCCACCAGGCGGGTGATCTGCTGCTGCGCCAAGTGAGCCGCCGCCTGCGCGAGCAGGTCCGGCAGAGCGACGTGCTCGGCCGCCTCGGCGGCGACGAGTTCGCCGTGATCCTCGACGCCTCGGAGAGCGTGATCGACAGCATTGCCCTCGCCGAGCGCCTCGTCAAAGCGGTCGCGCGGCCATTCTACGTCGCCGGGGTCGAAGCCCACGTCGGCGCGAGCATCGGCATCGCGACCTACCCGCAGGACGCGCGCGCCGCCGATCAGCTCCTCGCCCGCGCCGACATGGCGCTCTACGCCGCCAAAGCCGCGGGTCGGGGCCGATGGCTGTTGTACGACCCGCAGCTGCAGGAGGCCGCGACCGCCCGCCGGGTGCTCGAGGAGGAGCTCCGTGCGGCCATTCGGGACGGGCAGTTCGGCCTGCTGTACCAACCGCTGGTCCGGGTCGGCGATCTCCAGCTCTGCGGCTTCGAAGCGCTGATCCGCTGGCAGCATCCGACGCGCGGTCTGATCGAGCCGGAGCACTTCATCCCGTTCGCCGAGCGCAACCGATTGATCCAGCCGATCACCGAATGGGCGCTCGGCCGCGCGCTCGACGACATCGCGAACCTGCCGCTCGGGCTGATTGACCGGCTGCCCGTGGCGGTCAACATCTCGACCCAGTTGTTCGATCAGGACGGCCTGGTCGACACCGTCGAGCGCATCCGTGGGCCGCGCCAGCCCGAGTTGCGCCTGATCCTCGAGATTACCGAGGGCGCGCTGGCCGAGTATGAGCACGCGACCGAGGTCCTGCGTGAGATGCGCCGCCTCGGCGTACAGGTCGCGATCGACGACTTCGGAATAGGCTATTCCTCGCTTGCCCGCCTCAAGGGGCTGCCGCTGGATGTGCTCAAGATCGACCGCTCGTTCGTCAACGCGCTGCCCGGCGGCGGGGCCGATTGGGCGATCACCGATTCGATCGTCCGCCTCGCGAGCAGTCTCGGCATGGCGACGGTCGCCGAGGGTGTCGAGACGATCGAGCAGCTGCGGGGCGTGGCCGATCTCGGCTGCAGCCAAGCCCAGGGCTACCTGTTGGCCAGCCCGATGACGAGCGCCCGGATTCCGGACTGGCTCGAGCACTGGCGGCGGCACGAACGCCAGCACCTGTTGGACCGGTGCCGCAACGGGCAGCCCGCCTGGTAGCTTAGGCGTGTCGCCGCGGGTCCTAGTACGGCAGGATGATGTCGAGGACCTGGGCGCCGTAGCGGGGCTGCTGGACGTCGGTGATCTGGCCCTCGCCGCCATAGGCGACCCGCAGCTCGGCGATCTTCTCGTGGGTGATCGTATTCTCGGGCGTGATGTCCTCGGGCCGGACCACGCCGGCGACGTAGAGTTCGCGCATCTCGAAGTTGACCCGTACCTCCTGGCGGCCCCGGATGACCAGATTGCCGTTCGGCAGCACCTGGACGACGACCGCGGCGATGTTGAGCTTGATGTCTCCTCGGTGCGCGCCGTGTTGCCCTGCCCCGTGTTGTCCATTTGGCTGCCCAGCTGGACCAGATCGTTGGGGTCGACCGCGTTCGGGAAGATCTTCGAAAGCTTGCTCTCGTAGCCGAAGAAATGCGAGGCAGACAGGTGATCGGCATTGTCGCGCGAGCGCTGGCTCTTGCTCTGCAGGGTCGCCTGGTCGGCGATCGTGACCTGCACGGTCAGCACGTCGCCGACGCTGCGCGCCCGCTGATCCTTGAAGAAGGAGCGCGCCCCCTGGCGCCAGAGCGAGTTCGCGGGATAGACCTCCGGCTGTTGCGCCGGCATCGGCAGAGAGACCGGCCGGTAGCCCGGCGCCGCCGCGGGATTTTCGATCGGCGAGAGCGGCGGGGGCTGGCCGACCTGCTCGAGCCGCTTGATCGTGTTGGCGCAGCCGCCGAGCAGGAGGAGAACGATCGGCAGAGCCCGCGCGAGGCCGCGGCATCGGATCATGGCGACGCGCTCCGAGGCGGCGCGGCCTCCGCCACGCCGACGCCGGTCGGACCAAGGGCGACCTCGCCCGGTGCGCTCACCACCCCCTCCAGCTGGCGCCGGCTGTCGAGGTTGACCACCCGCACCCGCTCGCCGAGGGCACCATCCGCCTGGGCGACGCCGAGCGCGGAAAGGCGCAGCCCCGGCTGCCGGTAGACCAGCTCGCACCGCCTGGCCGCGCACGACCAGCCGCGGCGGGCCGAGATCACGCTCGCTCAGCGCCCGCCTGGGCTCGAGGTTGCGGCGCGCTTCAGCGCCGACGATCTGCTCCCGCGCGGTCAGGCTGCCCGGCGGGATGCGAGCGGGCAGCACCCTGATCCAGGCGACGTCTTCGGCCGCGACCCGCTCGCCCTCGGCCAGCGGCCGGGCCAGTACCGGCAGCTCGATCAGGGCCCGCGCCCGACCCCGCGCGGGCAATTGAAAGCGCGTCTGCTCGCCGACCGTGCCGACCAGCAGCGCATCGAAGCGCCCGCTGGTCGCCTCGTAGCGCAGCGCCTCGACCGTCACCTCGGTCGCCACGCTCGCCTGATTGGCGAGCGGTAGCCGCGGCTGCTCGAGCACCAGCTCGAACTGCTCGCCGGCGCCGTCCGCCTGCAGCGCCGCGCCGATCAGCTCCTCGGTGAAGCCGGCGGTCAGCGGCACCCCCGGCGGCAAAAGCGTAGCTTCGGCGCCGGCCGGAGAGAGCGATCCGGCGAGACCGAGCGCCAGGACGAGGGCGGTCCGACAGCGTGCCATGGTGGCCTCAGCGCAGCTGGGTCACGGTGGCCATCATCTCGTCGCTTGCGGTGATGACCTTGGAGTTCAGATCATATGCCCGCTGGGCGGCGATCAGCGCGGTGATCTCGGCCACGGGGTTGACGTTCGAGCTCTCGATGAAGCCCTGCTGCAGCTCGCCGTAGCCAGCCGTGCCGGGGGTCGCGACCGCGGCCGGCCCGGACGCCGGCGTTTCGACCAGGAAGTTGTTGCCGATCGCCTCGAGGCCGGCATCGTTGGGGAAGATCGCGATCTCGAGCTGGCCGAGGTCGACGGGGTTGATCTGCGACTGCAGCTTGGCCTGGACCTGACCGCTCGGGTTGACGATCACCTGCACGGCATCCTCGGGCACCGTGATGCCGGGGCTCACGGTGTAGCCGTCGGCGGTGACCAGGAGCCCGTTCGGGGCTCAACTGGAAGCTGCCGTCGCGGGTGTAGGCGAGCTGACCGCTCGGGCAGCTCGACGATGAAGTAGCCCTCACCCTGAATCGCCAGGTCGAGCGGGTTGTCGGTCGACGTCATGTTGCCCTGCTCGTGGACGCGGTAGACCGCGGCCGGCTTGACCCCGAGGCCGATCTGGACGCCCGCCGGCACGACCGTGCCGATGTCGGAGCTCGAGGCGCCGATCCGCCGCTGGTTCTGATAGAGTAGATCCTGAAACTCCGCCCGCCGGCGCTTGTAGCCCGCGGTGGTCATGTTGGCGATGTTGTTGGAGATCACCTCGACGTTCAGCTGCTGGGCCATCATGCCGGTGGCGGCGATGCTCAAGGACCTCATGACGCTTCCTCTCTCCGACCGGCACGCGCGGCGCGCGGCCGCTCAGCCGGTCGCCTCGAGCATGCGCTCGATCGCCTGCCGCTGCAGGTCGTGGTGGGTGTCGAGCAGCCGCTGAGTGCCCTCGTAGGCGCGCACCGTCGCCATCATCCGGTCATCTCGACGATCGGCTGGACGTTGGAGCCCTCGAGCGCACCCTGCACCACCCGGGCGTCGGCCGCCGGCTGCGGCGCCTGGTCGGCGCGGTACAGCCCGCCGCCGACCTTGCGCAGCCGCTGCTCGTCGGCGAAGGTCACCAGCTCGAGCCGGCCGACCACGCCGTCGGCGCTCGACACCGTGCCGTCGGCGGCGACGGTGACCTCGCCCGCATCGAGCGGCAGCGTTGAGCGGGGCGCCGCCGTCGTCGAGCACCGGCTCGCCCTCGGCGGTCACCAGCGCGCCGAGTTCGTTCAGGCGAAACTGCCCGCTCGCGGCCGTAGCGGATGCCGCCTGCGGCGTCCCGACCATGAAATAGCCGGATCCCTGGATCGCCAGGTCGAACGGATTGCCCGTCGTCGTGATCGGTCCGGGGCGCAGGTCGCGCACGACACCGACATCCTGCACGAACGCGAACCGCTGGCGCCTGTCCGGCGTCGACCGTCACCGGCTCGAGCAGCATCGCCTCGGCCTTGAAGCCGCTCGTGGTCATGTTGGCGATGTTGTTGGCGATCACGTCCATGTCGCGGCGGAGCACCATCTGGCGGGAGAGGGCGATGTAGGCGGTCGATTCCATGGCAGTCGGATCTGGTTGGCTGCGGCCGGCGCTGCAGATTCCGTGCCAGGGCGCCAAGGACAAGAAGCTGCCTTACGCGTCCCGATGTTGCGCGGCGTCTGCGGCACGGCTTGCCGGGCAAGATCTGCCGGTCGCGGCCGCCGACGCCTGGCCGATCAACAGGTTCTTAACCGCGCCGCTCCTAGCTTCTGCCGCGCGGACCATGCCAGCTCGGCCCTGGCTTCTCAAGGGTGCCGCGCGAGAGGGCGGCCCCTGCCGCGCCGCTCGATCGGCGCCGGAGCCCGGGGGCAAGGAATGAGCGAGGACCAGGCGAGCGAACCGGAGGCCAAGCCCAGGTCGGGGGCAAGTGGAAGCTGATCCTGATGATCGGCCTGCCGCTCCTGTCTGCTGCTCGGCGGCGGCGGCGCCGCGTACGTCATGGGCATGGTCCCGCCAGTCGGCGGCAAGGTCGAAAGCGCCGGCAGCACCGAACAGAGCGAGGACCCGTCGGAGATCGTGTTCGTCGATCTGCCCGACCTACTGGTCAATCTCAACGTCAGCGGCCAGACGCCTCCGCTTCCTCAAGCTCACCGATCGCTCGAAGTCCATGGCGCGGATCAGGCCGCGATCGTGCGCCAGCTCGTGCCGCGCATTCTGGACAGTTTCCAGCTGTATCTGCGCGCGATCCGCCCGGAGGAGCTGCAAGGCTCCGAGGGTGCGTACCGCATCAAGGAAGAGCTGCTGGCGCGGACCAACGCCGCGGTCCGCCCGGCCGAGGTGCGCGACGTGCTGGTTCGCGAGATGCTGGTTCAGTAGCGCCTGGCCCGCGCCGCCGAGCCGCCCGCCATGGCCGAGCCCAGCAAGCCGAGCGACCCCCAGGACGAGCGCAGCGCGGTCGAGTGGTCGGCTGCCGCCGACGTCACCGCGCGCGGCCGGCCGAGCGCCGCCCCGGCGCAGGACGCGCTGCTCGAGCAGGCCGAGATCGACAGCCTGCTCAGCGTCGGCGCCAATCAGCCGGGGTCGGCCTCGACGCCTGGTCAACAACACCACGGTCAGCTACGAGCGGTTGCCGATGCTCGAGGTGGTGCTCGACCGCCTGGTGCGGATCATGACCACGAGCCTGCGCAACTTCACCTCCGAAAATGTCGAGCTCACTCGGGGGAGATTACCTCGCTGCGCTTCGGCGATTACCTCGAGAGCGTGCCCCTGCCGGCGATGATCGCGGTCTTCAAGGCGGTCGAGTGGGACAACTACGGCCTTGATGGTCGACAGCCCGCTGATCTGCTCGATCGTGGACGTGCTGCTTGGCGGACGGCGGGGTGCCGCGCCCACCCGGATGATCGAGGCCCGTCCCTTCACCAGATCGAGCGCGCGCTGGTCGAGCGTCTGGTCCGGCTGGTGCTGAACGAGATGTCCGCGGCCTTCGCGCCGCTCAGCCCGGTCGAGTTCCGGTACGAGCGGCTCGAGACCAATCCGCGCTTCGCTGCCATCGCCCGTCCGACCAACGCCGCCGTCCTGTTCAAGCTGCGGGTCGAGTTCGACGATCGCGGCGGCGCGCTCGAGGTTCTGGTCCCCTACGCCACCCTGGAGCCGGTGCGGGATCTGCTCCTGCAGATGTTCATGGGCGAGAAGTTCGGGCGCGACTTCGATCTGGGAGTCGCATCTCGCCAGACAGATGCTGGTGACCACGGTCGAGCTCGAGGCCCTGCTCGAGGAGCAGACGATCAGCCTCGGCGAGGCGATGCGCCTTGCGGTCGGCACCACGCTGCCGCTGACGGCCGGGCCCGACAGCGCGGTCGTGCTCCGCTGTGGCCACGTGCCGATGCTGCGCGGCCGGATGGGCCGTCTCGGTGACCACGTCGCGATCCGGATCGACGAGCGGGTCCGCCGCGATCGGGCTGCGGAGTGATGCTCTCGCTGGCCGTGGACGGGCTGATCGTCGCGCTGCTGCTGGTGGCGCTCGTGCTGGGGCTGCGCCTGCAGCAGAGCCTCCGCGGCCTGCGGCGGGGCAACGGCGAGATGACCCAGCTGATCGAGGCGCTCGGCCGCGCGAGCGGACGTGCCGAGGCTGCCCTCGACGGCCTCAGGCAGACCGCCGCTTCGACCAGTGAGCGGCTCGCCCGCGACCTCACCGGCGCCCAGCGATTGCTGGACGACCTGCGGTTCCTGTCCGAGCGGGGCGAGCAGCTTGCCGACCGGCTGGAAGAGCAGATCCGTCGCGCTCGTCCGATCGCGCTCCGGGAGCCGCCTGTGTCCCGAGCGCCCGCCACGAGCCGCGTGGTTGCCGCGCCCTCCGGGCGGGCGGAGCGGCCGAGCTCGAGCGGGCCCTGCGGACACTTCGATGATCCGGTGGCGCTCCTGGCGCGCCGCCGGCGCCGCCCCGCCGGACAGTCGATCGCACTACCCGGTGCTGACGATACTGATTGCGGCGCTCGCGACGCTGACCGTGCTGAAGCTCGTCCTCCTCGGCCATGACCTGGGCGGCCACTCGAGCGCCGAGCCGGCCACCTCGCTGACACGCGCAGGCCCGCCGGACGCGCCGTCGACCAAGTTGGCGACCCTGCCCGAGCCGGCCGCCGGCCCCGGCCGGTCGGCCGGGCTGGACAATACCGCCGGATCGGCTGCGACGTCCCCAGCTGCGACCGGTGCACCGACCGGGCTGCAAGTGCCGGGACCCCGCCCGACGCGGCTCGATCCGGACCGGCTGAGCGCCAGCGAGATCGCTGTCCTGCTTCAGCTCGCCGAGCGCCGCGAAGCTCTGGACCAGCGCGCCGCCGAGCTCGACCGTCGGGCGGCTCTGCTGGCCATCGCCGAGGCCAGACTTGGGGAGCAGATCGACCGGCTGAGCAAGCTCCAGGCCGAGATCGCCGCGGCGATCGATGGCCAGGACGCCAAAGAGGAAGAGAAGCTCAGGAGCTTGGTCAAGATCTACGAAGCCATGAAGCCCAAGGCGGCGGCCGAGATCTTCGACCGGTTGGAGATGCCGACTCTGCTCCAGGTGGTGGAGCGCATGCGTGAGCCGAAGTCTGCCGACGTGCTGGCGCGCATGGACCCGGCCAAGGCCAAGCAGGTCACGGCGGAGCTGGCCAAGCGGAGCAGGTCGCCGCACCGGCCGGACGATGGCGAAGCCGCGGCTACGCGGCTGCCCGGGATGAGCGCTGGTAGTTAACGAGTCGTTTACTATTCGCGCGTAGCGTGAGCTGTCAGCCGCTGGGGCTGACGCTCAGGTCCTCCCGATCCAAGCCCGGTGAAGGCCGCTGCAGGCCCCCTCGGCAATCGACCGGCTTCCGGCCTCGAGGAGCACGTCCCGCCATGGCCATCGACAAGACGACGCCGATCCTGATCGTCGACGACTACCGGACGATGGTCCGGATCATCCGCAACCTGCTCAGCCAACTGGGCTTCGCGAGTGTGGATGAGGCCTACGACGGCGCGAGCGCGCTCGCCAAGCTGAGGGAGCGCGCCTATGGACTCGTGATCTCGGACTGGAACATGGAGCCGGTCAGCGGTCTCGAGTTGCTCCAAGAGGTGCGCGCCGACCCCGCGCTCAAGGATCTGCCTTTCATCATGGTCACGGCGCAGAGCAAGAGCGAGCGCCTCGACATGGCGCGTCGGGCCGGGGTCAGCGGCTACATCGTCAAGCCGTTCAACGCCGAGGCGCTGCATCGCCAGATTGCCAGCGTGATGGGCGGCTGACGACCGCGATCAGCGGCGTTTTCATCACGGTCCCGCTCGCCGTCGAAACTGTGACATCATCTGCGCCCACACGGTCGTTTCGGGCCGCGCTGCGCGGGCTGATCACCGCCCTTGCCCTCTGGGTTCTCTTCGCGGCCATGGCGAGCGGCGCTGCCGCCGCCCCCGAGCGGGTTGCGGTTCGGGCGGCGGTGCACCCGGGCTTCGGGCGCCTGGTGTTCGACTGGCCCGCACCGATCGAGGTCGACAGTCGGCGGGCGGGCGATCGTCTGACCCTGCGTTTCGCGCGCCCGCTCGCGGCCGATCTGGCCGAGACCGCAGCACCCCTCGAGCACTATCTCCTCGATCTCGGCCCGGGGGCCGACCAGCGCGAGGTGGTGCTCCGGCTCGCGCCCCACATCGGCGCCAAGCTCGACGTCTACGATGAGCGGATCGTCGCGGTCGATCTGGCGCCGGAGGCAACCGCGGGCGCCGCAGTCGGGTTGCGCACCGGCTCGCATGAAGGCTTCGTTCGTCTGGTCCTCGACTGGTCGGGGCCGATTGCCTTCGAAGCCCGGCCGGAGGGCCGCCGCCTGAGGCTTGTCTTTAACCGCGCGGGCCGCATCGACGCCGCAGCGATCCGCGAGCGGCTGCAGCCCTGGCTCGACGATGCCAGCAGCTCGAGCGGCCCCGGCCGGAGCGAGTTGCGGCTTGGCCTGAAGCCGGGCGTCATGCCACAGGTTTTCAAGGTCGGTGACGACCTCGTCGTGGTCGACCTGCACGAGCCGGCCCGGGCGGCAAAGGCGCCCGGCGCCGCAGCCAGCAGCAACGCGCCGGCCCCTCCTGCGCAGCTCCCTGAACCCGCGGCAGCGCCCGACCCCGCAGCCGCCAACGAGAAATCCGACCCCGCGGCTCTGCAGATCCGCTCGACGCTGACCGAGGCAGGCGCCGCCATCGACTTCACCTGGGACCGGCCGGTCGCTGCGGCGTTCCTGCTTCGTGCCGGCTATTTGTGGGGCGTGTTCGCGGCGCCATCGAACGCCCGCCTGACGTCGCTGGGATCGCCGCTCGAGGGCTATCTCGGTGCCGGCGAGCGGACCGATGCCACGGGCGGCGTTGCCTTGCGTTTCCCGTTGCGCCGGCCACTCGAGGCGCGGGTCGAGCGCGACGGCAGCCGCTGGCACGTCATCCTCAGCGCGCGCGCGGCGCCACCAACGTCGGTCCCGGCCACCCGCCTGGAGCAACCGGCCCGGCTGCGCTTCGCCGCCGACGAGCCTGCGCGGCTCGTCCAGCTGATCGATCCCGAAGTGGGCGACCGGCTCGACTTCTGGCCACTGCTCGAACCCGACCTCGGCCAGCCGCACGGCCGCCGTCTGGTCGATCTGGAGCTGCTGCCGACCGCCCAAGGCCTCGCTTGGCGCATGCTGAGCGATCGCGCTCAGTCGCGCGTGGTCGATCACGCCATCGAACTGCTTGCCCCGGACGGGCTGTTGTTGTCCGAGCCGCCGATTGGCGAGCCGGCCGGCGCCGCTGGCGAGGCCTGCGCCGAGCCGACTCCGCCGCCGGCGGAGGCGCCAGCTTTGGCGTCCGGATCGCCCGACTCCGCCGGTTCCGCCAATTCGATGCCGCCCCGGCGCGTTGACGGTGACGCCGAGATCGCGGCCGAGTCGCAGTTCGATCAGGCGCCGTCCGGGCAGCCCGCGCGGGCCTCGCCGCTCGGTCTGGCCGGCTGGGTCCTGCCCACCGGGCGGACGCCATCGGCTGCACGCGCACTATTGCAGCAAAGCGTGATCCAGGCATCGCCTGCGGAGCGGCCGGCAGCCCGGCTCGACCTCGCGCGCTTCTATCTGGCACAAGGGATGGCCGCCGAAACCCTTGCTGTGCTCGGCGTCATCGGCCGCGCGGCGGGAATTGCCTTACCGCCATCGGTCGAGCTCGCCCGGCGCGGTCTCGCCGGCGCCGCGGAGCTGCTCATGGGCCGGCCCGAGGAGGCCGCGGCCCGCCTCGATGCGCCGGAGCTGGATGGCGATCCGGAAGTGGCACTCTGGCGGGCGGCGCTCGCCGCGACCGCGGCGGATTGGCCGAGAGCCGGCCAGGAGCTCGCCCGCTCGGAGCGCAGCCTGGACGACTACCCGCCACTCCTCCAGCTGCGCCTCGGTCTGCCGGCCGCACGGATCGCCATCGAGACCGGCAAGGACGATCTGGCCAAGATCATGCTCGGGCGGCTCGCGGCGCTCGATCTGCGCTCCGACGAGCGCGCCCGGGTCGACTTCGTCACCGGCCTGGCGCGGGCGCGGCGTAGCGAAGTTGCCGAGGCCGAGCAGATCTGGCGCCGGCTCGCGCAAAGCTCGCGCGACGAGACCGGCGTCGAGGCAGCCTACGAGCTCGTGCAGCTGCAGCTGGAGACTGGCGAGCTAGGTGTCGACGAGGCGCTCGCCCGGCTGGCGCCGGCGCGCGCCCTCTGGCGGGGCTATCCCGCTGAGCCTCGCTTGCTGGACGGCCTTGCCGGCCTCTACCTGCGGAGCGGCGACCAGCCGAGCGCGATCCGCACGTGGCAGGAGGTGCTGGTGCGCTTCCCGAAGGCGCCGGGCGCCGAGCGGATCGCCCGGACGCTGCGCGAGACCTTCGTCGCGGCGGTCAGCGCCAGGGATGGCGTCCGGGCCGATAGCCTGCGAGCCTACGCGCTGTTCCGCGACCTCCCGCAGCTCGTGCCCGAGGGTGCCGAAGGCGACCTTCTGCGCCGCCGGCTGGTCCAGCGGCTGGCCGAGCTCGACCTGATCGAGCCGGCTGTGGAGCTGCTCGAAGGATTGCTCGGGCGGACCGGGAGCGGCGCCGCCAAGGCCGCGGCCGGCGCCGATCTGGCGGAGCTTCGCCTGCGCGAGCCGCAGCCGGAGGCGGCTCTCGACGCGCTCGAGCGCTCTCGGGTGACGGACGAGCTGCCACAGGACCTGCAGCAACAGCGCCTTCTCTTGCACGCGCGCGCGCTTGCGGCGCTCGATCGGACCACCGAGGCGCTGGCGCTGCTCGATGGCCGGAGCAGCGATGGCGAGCGGCGGCTGCGCGCTGAGATTCTGGCAGCGACGCGACTGGTCGCGCCTGATCGATACCCTGGAAGCCCTGGTGACCAAGCTTCCCGCATCGCAAGCCTCGCTATCCGAGGAGCAGCAGGATCTGGTCCTGAAGCTCGCCGTCGCCTACGGGCAGTCGAACCGGGCGGACGCTCTCGAGGAGCTGCGGGCCCGCTTTGGCCCGGCGATGCGTGGCGCGGGCGCGGAGCCGGCCTTCCTGGTGGCGACCATGACCGCCGGCCGGCCGCTCGAGCCGGAAGCCGTGCTGGCCGTGGCCGGTGCGCAGCTCGGCCGGGTGCGCCGCTACCTCGAGGCCGCCCCGGAAGCCACGGACGGCAACCAGCCTTGACCCTTTGATTCCGCTCGCAGTGCCGGATCTGCCGACTCCGACCGGTCCGGAACACCGCCTCGGTGGAGTGCGCCCGGCGCGCACGAGATCAGTGGACGCCGAAGCTCTCGACCAGGCTGCCGACCACGAGATACCAGCCGTCGACCAGAACGAAGAAGATCAGCTTGAAGGGGAGCGAGATCAGCACCGGCGGCAGCATCATCATGCCCATCGACATCAGGATCGAAGCGACCACCATGTCGATGATCAAGAAGGGCACGAAGACCAGGAAGCCGATCTCGAAGGCGCGCCTGAGCTCGCTGATCATGAAGGCCGGAATCAGCGCCTTGAGCGGCGTATCCTCGGGCCGCTCGGCCTCGGGCGTGTGGCTGATGTCGAGAAACAGCTCGAGGTCCTTGGGCCGCACCTGCTCGAGCATGAAGCGGCGAAGCGGCGCCATCGCCCGCTCGAAGGCCTCGACCTCGGTGATCTTGTCGTCGAGCAGCGGTGCCAGGCCGTCCCGATAGGCCTGCTCCAAGGTCGGCGCCATGACGAAGGCGGTGATGAAGAGCGCGAGCGAGATCAGGACCGCATTCGGCGGGGTCTGCTGCAGGCCGAGAGCCGAGCGAAGGAAGGCGAGGACCACCACGATCCTGGTGAACGAGGTGACCATCACCAGTATCGAGGGCGCGAGGCTCAGAACCGCGATCAGGAGGACGAGGCGGACCAGCTGACCGGTGACGTTGCCGCCCGCGCCGAGATCGACGCTGAGGCTCTGCGCGGTCGCGTGGCCGGCTGCAAGCCAGACCGTCCCGCCGATCACGAGGCCGAGCCGGCGGCTCACGCCTGATCCTTCCGGCCGGTGGCGGACTGCTCGAGCGCTCCGCTCCTGCTCTGGATCAGCCGGTTGCCGTCCTGACCGAGCAGCAGGAGATGCTCGGCCTCGTCGCAGCGGACCAGGACCAGCTTGCGGCGCGGATCGATCGCCAGCGCCTCGACGAGCGCGAGCCGCCGCGCCCCGGGCGGCGCTGAGCTGCCCAAGCGAAAGCGGCGGGCGAGCCAGGCGAGCAGCCCGATCAGGCCGAGGACAAAGGCGAGGGCGGCCAGAAACCGCAGATATTCGATCGAGTCCACGCCAAGCCCGACGCTAGAGCCGGCTCGCCCGGCGATAGGCGGACCCGGCGCGCCTGTGGACGCCCGCCTGGCGAAGCTGTGCGGCCAGACGGCGATGTTCTTCGCCAAGCTCTTCGGCCAAGGCCCCCGCTTCGTCGAGCACAGCCAGGAGGCGGCC
This sequence comes from uncultured Alphaproteobacteria bacterium, assembly GCA_963815435.1. Classification (GTDB taxonomy): domain Bacteria; phylum Pseudomonadota; class Alphaproteobacteria; order Geminicoccales; family Geminicoccaceae; genus DATAOG01. The sequence continues at coordinate 1,804 of CAWFGZ010000040.1, read as the reverse complement.
GCGCCGGCGCCGGTCCCCCGCCGCCGGCTCGGCGCCCAGCACCGAGCGCAGGGCTTCGAGCATCGGGATCAGACGGCCAAGCTCGAGCGCATCGCCCCGCGCCAGGGCCTGGCGCGCCTGGCGCAGCGACTCGAGCGCCGCCGCAATTGACCTCGTCGCCTCGGGTCGGCTCATGGCGTGCCGCCCCGCAGGCGCTGATTGGCGCGATAGAGATGGGCCAGAATCTGGCGACCGCGGCAAACGCGGCGACCGGAATCGGACAGTCGACCTCGAGCGTGCTGAGCAGCGCGGCGAGGTTCCGATCGCGCCGGATCGCGATCCCGTGGCCCCGGGCGATGGCGACGATCTGCGCGGCAATCGCGCCGCGACCCCTGGCAGCGACGCGGGGCGCATCGCCGCGATCGGGATCATAGCTCAGCGCGACCGCGAGATCCGGGTCCTCCATGGGTCGGTCCAGTTCTGCCGCAGAAGGCCCGCAAGGACTTGGCGCAGACATCGTCCCTGCGCGGTATCGCGTTAACCCTAAGATGGCGTTAACGTCCGGGCGCACCTGCGCGGCGAGACCTGTCCCGGATTTGCCGCCGGCACGAGCGGGACGCGGATGGCCTTGACGCGCCCGTCCGGTCCACAGCGGAGCCGACCTTGGCCGAAAGCGAGCGTCTGAACCTGATCCTGCTGAGCGGCGCCTTCGACCGGGTGCACTACGCGCTCGCGCTGGCGAGCGCCGCGGCCGCGCTCGGCCGGCCGGTGGTCGTCTTCGCGACTTTCGCCGCGACGCGCGCGTTTCTCGCGGCTCGGAGCGGGCGTCCAGCCTGGACGGAGCTGCCGCTCTCGCCCGAGCTGGCGACGCCCGAGGTCACCGATGGCGGCGCTCTCGACGCGCGCAATCGAGCCCGCGGCGTGGCCGGCTTCGAGGAGCTCGTCCAGGCCTGCCTGGAACTCGGGGTCGAGTTCCTGGTCTGCGAGATGGGTCTGCGCGGGCAGGGCCTGGAGGGGACGGAGCTGCGCGCGGATCTGCCGATTTCAGCGGGCGGGGCTCGCCACGCTGCTGGCGCGCGGGGGTCAGATCGTCGCCCTTTGAGCGGCGCCCGGCCACCAGATCTTCACGATTTCCACCTATGCAGGAACGACTTGCGCGGACGGCGTGGCTGAGCTAGGGGAAAGCCGCTTTCGGAGGCGGGTGGAACCGAGCAGAAGGAGGCAGCCGCGGCGCCGTGCCATGTCGACTTGAGCCGGGTCCGGTGTGAGCGTTAGCGCTGGAGGACGTATGTCGGACGTCATCACCCACGACTATCGTCCCTCTGAGGACGAGCCCTACATGAACGACGCCCAGCGCGAGTACTTCCGCCGTCGGCTGCTCAACTGGCGCGATGAAATCCTGCGCGGCTCGAGCGAGACCCTGCGCCAGCTCAAAGAAGAGGACAACCGCGTCGCCGACATGAGCGACTGGGCGTCCTACGAGACCGAGCGCAATTTCCAGCTCCGGGCACGCGATCGCGAACGCAAGCTGCTGTCCAAGATCGATGAGGCCTTGCGCCGAATCGAAGAGGGCACCTACGGCTTCTGCGAGGAGACGCAGGAGCCGATCGGCCTGCGACGGCTCGAGGCGCGGCCGATCGCGACGCTCAGCATCGAGGCGCAGGAGCGCCACGAGCGGCGCGAGAAGGTCTACCGGGACGAGTAAGCCTGGCTCCGTCGAACGACAGGCGTCCCGCGCGCCTGATGGTGCCTCTCTCCATCTGAGGGCCTCCACTCCCTAGGATCCGAAACCGGATCGGACCTGAACCGGCCCGGCACGGGCGGG
>CAWFGZ010000039.1:0-56069 GCA_963815435.1 uncultured Alphaproteobacteria bacterium | reverse complement strand
TGCCGTAATGGGCCTGAGCCGAAGCGTGTCGGTCGGGCGGCTGTCCCTCAGAGTGATGATGTGAACGGGGTCCGAACGGGTCGGCCCCAAGCATCGTCGAGGGACAGCCATGGAGCATTATGCCGGGATCGACGTGTCGCTGGAACAGAGCAGCGTGTGCGTGGTGGATGGGACCGGACGGATCGTGCGAGAGGCCAAGGTGGCGAGTGAGCCCGAGGCGCTGATGCGGTTCCTCGGCCAGCTCGGCTTGGTAGTGACGCGGATCGGGCTCGAGGCCGGACCGCTGTCGCAATGGCTGCATGCCGGCCTGACGCAGGCCGGGCTCGATGTCGTGCTGCTCGAGACCCGCCAGGTGAAGGCGGCGCTGTCGGCGATGGTGGTGAAGACCGATCGCAAGGACGCGCGGGGCATCGCTCAGCTGTTGCGGATGGGCTGGTTCCGGTCGGTGCACTGCAAGTCGCCGCGGGCCCAGGAGGTCCGGGCGCTGCTGGTCGGGCGCAAGCTCTTGCAGGGCAAGCTCTTGGATGTCGAGCTGAGCATCCGGGGCATCTTGCGCGGGTTCGGGCTGAAGGTCGGCGTGGTGAGCAAGGGCCGGTTCGTGGGCCGCATCCGCGAGCTCGTGACCGGCCAGGCGATGCTGGAACGGGTGATCGAGCCGATGCTGCGGGCGCGCGAGGCGCTGCGCACCGAGTACCACGCGCTGCACCGGGCCATGCTGGGCATCGTTCGCGAGGACACGACCTGCCGTCGGCTGATGACGGTGCCGGGGGTCGGCGCTCTGGTGGCGATCACCTTTACCTCGGCGATCGACGACCCGGGCCGATTTGCGCGATCCCGAGCGGTGGGCGCTCACTTCGGCCTCACACCGAAGAAGTACCAGTCCGGCGAGACCGACGTCACCGGCGGGATCAGCAAGGTGGGTGACGCCATGGTCCGGAGTGCCCTCTATGAGGCGGCCAACGTGATGCTGACCCGCGCGGGTCGGTTCTCGAGCCTGAAGCGCTGGGCGATGGCAGTCGCCCGGCGCCGCGGCATGAAGCGGGCGAAGGTCGCGCTCGCCCGCAAGCTCGCCAGCGTCCTGCACCGGATGTGGCTCGACGGCACCGGCTTCCGCTTCGGTAAGGAGGTCGCCGCCGCGTGATCGGCTGACAAGGAGCAAGTTTCGGAGCAGGCCGGACCGTCCTGCTCCACCGAGGTCCCGTCGCCGGGACGCGGGATCGGCAAAGCCGGTGATCCGGGAGTGATCTCGTTCTCCGCGAGAATCACGCGCACCTAGATTGGCTCGCTGACCCGTTTCTGATGGCATGATGTGGCGGATCACACGCCGACCACGGACGGAAGCATGAACCCGGCGCCGCGACCATCATTCGGGGGACTTGACACCCAACGGCCCATTACGGAAGCCCGGATAATTCATGAGGGTTGCGGAGAGCGCGGGCCCGGGGTGGCTCGGGCCGCGGGTGACGGTGGCGCCTGGGGCGCGATTGGTCGGGTTTGGGTTGAGAGGAAGGGGGCTCGGTCGGGGCACGCTGCCCGCAGGTCACGGGGGCAGCTTGATAGCCCGGCCGGCGAGGAGTGCCCAGCTTTGCTGGTGGGGATAGCAGGTCGGCAGCGCGACTTTGATCCGGGTCTTCATCTCGGTGACCCGGGCGGCGACTTTGATCAGCGCGAGCCGAATGGTGTCGAACTGGGCGTCGCGCCAGAACGAGGTCTTAGGTGCCAGACCACGCAGCGTGTGCATGAGCCAGTAGGCGGCGGTGTGGATCAGGAGGCGGAACTGGTTGGCGGTGGCGCTGGTGCACGACGTCCGGTCGGAGGCGAGGTGGAGCTTGTGCGCCTTGATCAAATTCTCGGCTTGGCCGCGGGCGCAATAGACGCTCTCGTAAAGCCAGCGCGGCGCGCCTTTGAGGTTGGTGACGATGAAGCGACTGTCGCTGCCCTGGGGTGAGGCCTCGACTTGCGCGATGACCCGCCGCTCGACCGACCAGGTCCTGGCGGCATAGGTGAACTCGCCGAAGCGACGCACGTTCTCGGCCTCGCCCTGGACGCGGCGCACGGCGGCATCCTCGGCGAGAGCGGCAATCCTGGTCAGCAGGACCTGGTTGCCGGCGAGGCCGAAGACGTAGCCGATGCGGTTACGCTCGCACCAGGTCATGGCTTCGGGCCGGGCGTAGTGGCTGTCGCCGCGCACCAGGATCTCGACCCTGGGCCAGCGGGCGCGAATGGCTTTCACGACATGACGCAGGACCAGGGCGACCTCGGTGCCGGCCGGCGTCTTGCCCGGCCTGAGGATCACCGCGACCGGCTTGCCGGTGGTCGCCTCGTAAATATGGATCGGCAGAAAGCAGCGGCTGTCGTAATGGGCGTGGAACAGCGCGAGCTGCTGCCCGCCGTGGACCCTGTCCTCGGTATCGTCGATGTCGAGCACGATCCGTTGCGGCACCTGAGCGAAGCTGTCGCAGAACAGCTCAATCATCGCCGCCATCATGCGCTTGAGCGCGATTGGTCCGGGCAGGTTCTCGAGCCGGCACATCGTCGGCTGCGAACACAGGTCAGCCTCGCTCTCGGGCAACCGACCGACCGCCATCTTGAAGATCGGGTCGACGCGCAGCGCGTCGCAATCGTTGGCGTCCGCGTAGCCGGCTGCGATCAGGAGCGCCCGGAAGCGGATCATCTCGGCGAGCCCGTGCTGGACCCGATCCGGTGCCCGCGGGTCCTCGATGCAGCGGGCCAGGTGCTCGGCGATCCCCAGGCGACGCTCGATCTCGGCCAACACCAGCACCCCGCCATCCGAGCTCAGCCGCCCGGCGTCGAACGTGACCTGCACGGGCTTGCCGGCAACGGGTGACAGGCCGGGGAGAAACGGTGCATCATCCGCCATGGCGGGCGTGAACTCCGTTGACCGTAAGGATACTGCTTCAGCACCAGAATCCTACACGATCTCAACGGTTTGGTCAGCGCTCGCCAGCTCCTGATGAATTATCCGGGCTTCCGTAATGGGCCGTTGGGTGTCAAGTCCCCCGAATGATGGTCGCGGCGCCGGGTTCATGCTTCCGTCCGTGGTCGGCGTGTGATCCGCCACATCATGCCATCAGAAACGGGTCAGCGAGCCAATCTAGGTGCGCGTGATTCTCGCGGAGAACGAGATCACTCCCGGATCACCGGCTTTGCCGATCCCGCGTCCCGGCGACGGGACCTCGGTGGAGCAGGACGGTCCGGCCTGCTCCGAAACTTGCTCCTTGTCAGCCGATCACGCGGCGGCGACCTCCTTACCGAAGCGGAAGCCGGTGCCGTCGAGCCACATCCGGTGCAGGACGCTGGCGAGCTTGCGGGCGAGCGCGACCTTCGCCCGCTTCATGCCGCGGCGCCGGGCGACTGCCATCGCCCAGCGCTTCAGGCTCGAGAACCGACCCGCGCGGGTCAGCATCACGTTGGCCGCCTCATAGAGGGCACTCCGGACCATGGCGTCACCCACCTTGCTGATCCCGCCGGTGACGTCGGTCTCGCCGGACTGGTACTTCTTCGGTGTGAGGCCGAAGTGAGCGCCCACCGCTCGGGATCGCGCAAATCGGCCCGGGTCGTCGATCGCCGAGGTAAAGGTGATCGCCACCAGAGCGCCGACCCCCGGCACCGTCATCAGCCGACGGCAGGTCGTGTCCTCGCGAACGATGCCCAGCATGGCCCGGTGCAGCGCGTGGTACTCGGTGCGCAGCGCCTCGCGCGCCCGCAGCATCGGCTCGATCACCCGTTCCAGCATCGCCTGGCCGGTCACGAGCTCGCGGATGCGGCCCACGAACCGGCCCTTGCTCACCACGCCGACCTTCAGCCCGAACCCGCGCAAGATGCCCCGGATGCTCAGCTCGACATCCAAGAGCTTGCCCTGCAAGAGCTTGCGCCCGACCAGCAGCGCCCGGACCTCCTGGGCCCGCGGCGACTTGCAGTGCACCGACCGGAACCAGCCCATCCGCAACAGCTGAGCGATGCCCCGCGCGTCCTTGCGATCGGTCTTCACCACCATCGCCGACAGCGCCGCCTTCACCTGGCGGGTCTCGAGCAGCACGACATCGAGCCCGGCCTGCGTCAGGCCGGCATGCAGCCATTGCGACAGCGGTCCGGCCTCGAGCCCGATCCGCGTCACTACCAAGCCGAGCTGGCCGAGGAACCGCATCAGCGCCTCGGGCTCACTCGCCACCTTGGCCTCTCGCACGATCCGTCCGGTCCCATCCACCACGCACACGCTGCTCTGTTCCAGCGACACGTCGATCCCGGCATAATGCTCCATGGCTGTCCCTCGACGATGCTTGGGGCCGACCCGTTCGGACCCCGTTCACATCATCACTCTGAGGGACAGCCGCCCGACCGACACGCTTCGGCTCAGGCCCATTACGGCATCTAGCCGTGATTGCTATGGAGGTTCTCTGCTCGCGCGTTGCGGCGCAAGCTCTCCCTTTGGACCTGCGCCGGGCTCAAGGTTCTCTTCGAACTCGGCACTTGGAAACCACCGCTAAAGCATAAATGCCGGCGCTGCCAAGGCGTGGTGGGTCGCCGGAGCCAAGGCGCGGGCCCTTGTCAAAGCGACTCCGCCTGTCTAAAGGTCCCAACCGTCTGCCGGGACACGGTCGGGAGCGGGAGGGGGGCATGATCGAGCCCGAGGAAATCTACGTCGACACCCTGAGCGTCGCCTGCGACGGTGGCTGCGGTGTTCTCGGCCATCCTCGGGTCTGGCTCGCGATTCCGAGCTCCGGCCGGGCCGAGTGCCCCTATTGCAGCCGTATCTTCATCTACCGCCCGGGCGCCGCCTCGGGCCGCCAGATCGACGTCGACACGCCACCCGGGGTGAGCTCGGTCGACCCGACCACCATGTCCGACCCCGAGCCTCAGGGCTGATCATTGCGCAAGCCATCCGACGGCTGCCACCGCTATGCCATCACTGGCAGCCCCGCCCGAGGAGATCAGCTCAAAACGGCAGTCGCTCATTTGGGGACGGCAAGTGCGGCAAGATGTGAGCTTTGTTTCCAAAGGTTTGAAGTGTCGCGGCTGGCTGTATATGCCAGACGACGTTAGAGCCGACGACAAGGTGCCCGCCATCGTCATGGCCCACGGATTTAGCGCGGTGAAGGAACAGATCTTACCAGAGTTCGCTCAACGCTTTGTCGACGAAGGCTTTGCAGTGCTCGTCTTCGATTACCGATACTTTGGGGATAGCGAAGGTGAACCCCGCTGTCAGCTCTTTCCGTTAGAGATGGTGGAGGACTACCGGAATCAGGAGCCATGGCTGTCGAGAGCTGCGAATGATGCGGCTGCCTGGTTCAGGAAGCATCTCGTCTAGTTTGAGCGAAGCGGTGTCGGTGGGGGTAGTCGACCGGGGACGACGCAGGAATCCTGCTCCGCGAACCGGAAGGATGTCAGGTCTTGGCGCGCGCTCCCGGCCGCTCAGCGCTTGGAGAACTGGAAGCTGCGCCGCGCCTTGCGCAGGCCATACTTCTTGCGCTCGACCCGGCGCGAGTTGCGGGTCAGGTAGCCACCCGTCTTGAGCGGCGCGCGCAGGTTCGGATCATAGGCCACGAGCGCCCGGCTGATACCGTGGCGCACCGCGCCGGCCTGGCCCGAGAGGCCGCCGCCCTTGACCGTGCAGACGACGTCGAACTGCTGCACCCGGCTCGCCACCACGAAGGGCTGGTTGATCAGCATGCGCAGCACCGGGCGCGCGAAATAGGTCTCGATGTCGCGGCCGTTCACGGTGACCCGGCCGGCGCCCGGCTTGACCCAGACCCGGGCGACCGCGTCCTTGCGCCGCCCCGTCGCATAGGCGCGCCCCAGGCGATCGATCCTGGGCTGCGGCGGCGCGATTTCGGGCTCGGGCGCGACCGTCGGCGCGAGATCCCTGAGGTCGGCAAGGGTCCGGGTCGGATGATCAGCCATCGGCAAGCTCTTTCACGGTGTTCTTGCGATTGCGCGCGGCGACGTCGAGGGCCTCCGGCGTCTGGCCCTGGTGCGGGTGCTCGGCGCCGCGATAGACGTGCAGCTTCTTGAGCTGCTGGCGGCCGAGCACGCCCTTCGGCAACATCCGCTGGACCGCCTTCTCGATCAGCCGCTCGGGGTGCTTGCTGTCCAGGATCTCGTGCGCGGTCCGCTGCTTGATCCCGCCCGGATGGCCGGTGTGCCAGTAGAAGGTCTTCTGGCCGAGCTTGTTGCCGGTCAGCGCCACTTTCTCGGCATTGACCACGACGATGTGGTCGCCGCAGTCGAGGTTCGGCGTATACATCGGCTTGTGCTTGCCGCGCAGCCGCTCGGCCACCAGGGCGGCGAGACGGCCGAGCACCAGGCCTTCGGCGTCGATCAGATACCAGCCCCGCTCGATCTCTTTGGGCGTGGCGGAGTACGTCTTCATCGGATCGGGTCCGCGCTTACGCGCCGGCCGGAGGCGATCCCGGCGGCCAACGAAAACATGCCCGGATCGCGGCCGATCCGAGCGTGGGCGCATAGCTAGGCGGAAGTGGCCGCGCTGTCAACCGGGCCGCCGCTGTTCGGGCCGCCCGACCGCCTCAGCCGAGCTCGGGCGGGATCGCGTAGGTGCCGGTGACGTGGCAGACGGGCCGCGCATCGTCGTCCGAGCGCATGACGACCTCACCCACCGCGAGGCGGCGGCCGAGCTTCAGGATGCGGCCCTCGGCGATGACGTCGCCCGGCTCGGGCCGGGTCAGAAAATGGACCGTCATGCTCGTGGTCACCGCCAGCTCGACCCGGCCGATCATCGACAGCACGAGGCCATAGAGCGTGATGTCGGCGAGCGCCATCAGGGCCGGCCCGCAGATCGTCCCGCCCGGGCGCTGCAACAGATCGCTGTACGGCAGGCGGATCGCGACCTCGCCCGCTTCGAAGCGCTCGATCCGGCAGCCCAGCTGGCCGACGTAGGGCACCCCCTGCCAGGCCAGCTCGCGGAATTCCTCGGCGCTGATCCGAGGCCCACTGATCTCGCTCCCAGTCACCACCCGCCTCGCACTGCGTCTTGCCGGCCTTAGCCGATCGCGATGTGGACGGACCATACTCTCTTCTCAAACTCCTCGTGTCGACGTTGGACTGTTTGCGCCCCGTTCAGCACCGGGCTTTTTTCATGGCGCCGCGAGATTGCCCATCCGCCCGAAGCGCCGCAAACTGTCGTTTCGCAATGGAGGCCATTCGGCGATCCCAACGAGAGGAGTGCTCGCAGATGTCGGACCTGCTCGACCTCGAGGCCGTGCGGCGAAAGCTGACCTCTTTGCCGATCGAGACCTACCAGGCCGGTGACACGGTGCTCGCTGACGGCTCGACCACCGGCAAGGTGCTGGTGCTCAAGGAGGGCGTCGTCGAAGTGGTCAAGGATGGCGTTCAGCTCGGCAAGATCACCGAACCGGGCGCCGTCTTTGGCGAGCTCTCGGCGCTATTGGGCGTACCGCATACGGCCGACGTCCGCGCGTTGGGGCCCACGACCTTCCATGTCGGCGAAGCCGCCAGCCTTCTGCGCACCGATGCCACGACCGCGCTCTATGTGGCCACGATCATGGCGAGGCGCATGGTCGGCTCCAACCTCGCCCTGATCGAGGTCAAGCAGCATCTCGAGTCCGATCAGCCGCGCAGCGCAATTGGCAAGATGCTCGACCGGATCATCCAAGGCTACGGTCCCTATCACGATTCCTACTACTACGGCACCGGGCCCTGGATCTGAGGGTTGGTCTTCCCGACGACCGCCCCGGACGGCACGCAAGGGGTCGGGCAAGCGCCGTGACGGATAGTCTGAGAATGTCCGCCAAGAGTCGTCGTCGCCCTTGCGGGCGCGCTGGTGCTGTCTCTGGCGCTCGCCGCCACGCTCGCAATCAGCCCGGCATTCGCCCGGCCGACGGTCAGCGCCGACTGGATCCATCTCTCGAGCGCGAGCGGCGACCTGCCGGTACCCGGCGCCTCCGCCGAGCAGACTGCATCGTTGGTCCTCGACATCGACCGGGACGGCATCGACGACTTCGTGATCGGCGCGCGCGCCGAGGCGCCATCGATGGTCTGGTTTCGCCGTCGGGGCGCCGGCTGGGAGCGCTACGTCATCGATCCCGATCGATTGCCGATCGAAGCCGGCGGTGCGGCCTACGACATCGACGGCGACGGCGATCTCGACATCGTCATGGGCGAGGACGCGAGCGGAAACAAAGTCTACTGGTGGGAGAACCCGTACCCGCGTTTCGACCCGGCCGCGCCCTGGCGGCGCCACGTCATCAAGGCGAGTGGCGCCAACCAGCATTACGACCAGATCTTTGCCGACCTCGACGGTGACGGTCGGGCGGAGCTCGCCTTCTGGAACCAGCAGGCGCGCCGGTTGCTGCTGGCGGAGATCCCCGCCGACCCGCGCTCGAGCGGGCCCTGGCCGCTGGAGACCATCTTCGAGGCGCCATCGGTTGACTTCGAAGGGCTGGCGAGCGCCGACATCGACGGCGACGGCCGGGTCGACCTGATCGGCGGCGGCCGCTGGTTCAAGCGCACGGACGACGGACGCTATGTCGCCCATGTGATCGACGACGCCATGCACTTCACGCGCGCCGCTGCCGGCCAGCTGATACCGGGCGGCCGGCCCGAGGTCGTGTTCGTGGTCGGCGACGGCAGCGGGCGCCTCAAATGGTACCAGTGGGACGGGACCTCCTGGGTCGGCCACGACCTCCTCGGCTTCGACGTCATCCACGGCCACAGCCTGCGGCTCGGCGATGTCGATCAGGATGGCAACCTGGACATCTTCTGCGCCGAGATGCACACGCCGGGTCACGGCGACGAGGCGACCGCCTGGATCTTCTACGGCGACGGCCGGGGGCATTTCAGGACCGAGGCCGTCTCGAAGGGAATCGGTAACCACGAGTCGAGGCTCGCCGATCTAGACGGTGACGGCGATCTCGACATCCTGACCAAGCCCTATGCTGCGCAGGCGCCGCGGGTCGACGTGTTCCTGAACCGGCAGACGCGGCTCGACCGCTGGCAGCGGCACGTGATCGATCCGGCCAAGCCCTGGCGGGCTGTGTTCGTCGCCGCAGCCGACCTCGATGGCGACGGCCTCAAGGACATCGTGACCGGCGGCTGGTGGTACCGCAACCCAGGTTCGCCCGCCGGGTCGTGGCCACGCCGCACGATCGGCGACCCGCTGTACAATATGGCCGCGGTCGCCGATTTCGACGGTGATGGCGCCCCCGACATCCTGGGCACCGAGGGCCAGGGCGCGGCGCCGAACGCGCGTTTCGTCTGGGCGCGCAATGCGGGTGACGGGACCTTCACCATTCTCGACAACATCAACCCCGGCGATGGCGACTTCCCGCAGGGCGTCGCGATCGAGCGCTTTCAGGGCTCACGGCCGCAGATCGCGCTGTCCTGGCACACCGCCGGGCGGGGCATTCAGATGCTCACGGTGCCTGCGGACCCTGCGCACGATCGCTGGCCGCTCCGGCAGATCAGCGAGGTCTCGCAGGACGAGGCGCTGAGTGCGGGCGACATCGATCGGGACGGCGCGATCGATCTCCTGCTCGGCGACCAGTGGCTACGCAATCGGGGCAAGGATTGGACGGTGCGCCCGATCGGCCCGGAGCCGACGCCGGATCGCAACCGCCTCGCCGACATCAATGGCGACGGGCGGCTCGACGCCGTGGTCGGCTTCGAGGCGATCTCCAGGCCGGGGGATGTGGTCTGGTACGAGCAGCCGCCATCGGCCGACGGGCCGTGGATCAAGCACGTGATCGCGACCGTGATCGGACCGATGAGCCTGGACGTCGCCGATCTGGACGGCGACGGCGATCTCGATGTCGTGGTCGGCGAGCACAATCTCGCGCGGCCCGACACCGCCAAGCTCTATGTGCTCGAGAATGCCGACGGGCGCGGCGGCCGCTGGCTCGCGCACGTCGTCTCGGTCGGCGACGAGCACCACGACGGCGCCATTCTGGTCGACATCGACGGCGACGGTGACCTCGACATCGTCTCGATCGGCTGGGGCCATGGCCGAGTGCTGCTGTACGAGAACCGGGCGATCACCCCGACGGGCGCCAAGTGACTTCTCACCCTTGGTCCCGGCCGCATTCAGCCGACCTCTCCCGTCCACGGGTTGAATGCCGGCACGCCTGTTGGCGCGAAATCGGCGAGATTGCGAGTCGCGACCCAGAGACCGCTCACCGCCGCGGTCGCCGCAATAAGCAGGTCAGGCTGCGAGAAAGTGCAACCCATCGACTTGCCTCGCTGGACCATTCTTCGCCACTCGAGGATCACCTCTTCGTCGAGTTCCAGAATGCGACCTTTGAACCAGGGCCGGAGATGATCATTGAGCCAGGTCCGGAGCCGCTCCTGCAGCTCCCGGCTCGGCTGGCGCTCGATGCCGTAACGGATTTCGGCGAGTGTGATCCGGCTGAGATAAAGCAACTCCGGGGCTTGCGCCTCGGCCCAGGCTCTGACCGCGGTGTGACACCGCGCGCGCCGCAACTCCGAGACGACGTTCGTATCGATCAGGAACCGCTTCAGAGTTCGATCTCACGCACTGGGCTGCGTTCTCCCTCGAAATCGAAGTCGACGTCTCGCAGCGGCGATTGCGAGAGCAGCTCGTAAAGGCTTGGTCGGTCGGCGGGTTGGATCATCCGGGCGAACTCGGCGGCCGAGACGACCACCACGGCGTCCTCGCCATAGACCGTGACGCGTTGCGGCCCCTCCTCGCGCGCCCGCCGCACCAGATCGCTGAAGCGCGCCTTGGCGTCCTGCAGCTTCCAGCCACGGTATCCGGCCAATGCCGGCAGACCACGGTCGCGGCGCGCGGTGGAATCGTCGACACTCGGCATGTGCACTACCAATGCTGACCATGTTGGTCACAAATTACGTTGCACATACCCGCGGGTCAAGATCCAGGCACAGGCCCTCCCAGACCTTTGAGCCGCTTGGAAGCCCGAACCATTCTGGTGTAGGACTGGCGCTCCGCCGGGCAGTGGCGGAGGAGGGCGCAGGGAGCGAGGGTCATGGCCGAAAGTGACAAAAAAGCGTTACGCAGCACCGCCTGGTTCGGGCATCCCGACAAGGACGGCTTTCTGCACCGCAGCTGGATGAAGAACCAGGGGTTCCCAGCGGACCTGTTCGACGGCCGGCCCGTGATCGGCATCTGCAATACCTGGTCCGAGCTCACGCCCTGCAACGCCCACCTTCGTGATCTCGCGGAGCGGGTCAAGCGGGGTGTGTACGAGGCGGGCGGTTTCCCGCTCGAGTTCCCGGTCTTCTCGACCGGCGAAAGCAACCTGCGCCCGACCGCGATGCTGTTCCGCAATCTCGTCTCGATGGACGTCGAGGAGGCGATCCGCGGCAATCCGATCGACGGCGTGGTCCTGATGACCGGTTGCGACAAGACCACGCCGGCGCTGCTCATGGGCACCGCCTCATGCGACGTGCCGGCGATCGTGCTCTCCGGCGGGCCGATGCTGAACGGCAAGTACCGCGGCAAGGACATCGGCTCCGGCACGGACGTCTGGCGCTTCTCCGAGATGGTCAAGGCCGGCGAGATGTCGCTCGCCGACTTCATGGAGGCCGAGAGCTGCATGTCGCGCTCGCCCGGGCACTGCATGACCATGGGCACCGCCTCGACCATGAACAGCATGGCCGAGGCGCTCGGCATGAGCCTGCCCGGCTGCGCCATCATCCCGGCGGTCGACAGCCGGCGCCGGGTCATCGCCCAGCTCTCCGGCCGGCGGATCGTCGAGATGGTCAAGGAGGATCTGCGCATCTCGAAAATCCTGAGGCGCGAGAATTTCCTGAACGCGATCCGCGCCAACGGCGCGATCGGCGGCTCGACCAACGCGGTGATCCACCTCCTCGCGATCGCGGGTCGGGTCGGCGTGCGGCTCAGCCTCGACGACTGGGACGAGTACGGCCGCGAGGTGCCAACCATCCTCGACGCGATGCCCTCAGGCGAGTTCCTGATGGAGGACTTCTACTACGCGGGCGGACTGCCGACGGTCATGCGCGCGCTCGGCGAGCACGGCCTGCTCGACAAGAATGCCCTGACCGTCACGGGCCAGAGCATGTGGGACAATGTCAAGGACGCGCCCAACTGGAATACCGAGGTCATCCGCACCTGGGACAACCCGCACACGGTGCACGGCGGAATCGCGGTGCTGCGCGGCAATCTCGTCCCTGACGGCGCGGTCTTGAAGCCTTCGGCCGCGACGCCCGCGCTGATGAAGCATCGCGGCCGCGCCGTCGTGTTCGAGAGCATTGAGGACTACAAGGCCAAGATCGACGACCCGAACCTGGATATCGACGAGACCTCGGTCATGGTGCTCAAGAACTGCGGCCCGAAGGGCTATCCCGGCATGGCCGAGGTCGGCAACATGGGCCTGCCGCCCAAGGTCCTGAAGAAGGGCATAACCGACATGGTGCGGATCTCGGACGCCCGGATGAGCGGCACCGCCTACGGCACGGTCGTGCTCCATGCCTGCCCGGAGGCGGCGGCCGGCGGCCCGCTCGCCGTGGTCCAGAACGGCGACCTGATCGAGCTCGACGTCGAAGCCCGGCGCCTGCACCTCGAGATCGACGAGCAGGAGCTGGCGCGCCGGCGCGCCGCCTGGACGCCGCCCGAGCCGGCCATGACCTCGGGCTATCAGAAGCTCTACATCGACCACGTCATGCAGGCGAGCGAGGGCGCCGATCTGGACTTCCTGCGCGGCTGCCGCGGCGCCGGCATCCCGCGCGAAAGCCATTGACCGCCCCGTCGGCCCTTCTTGGGGCGAATGACGCGTCTCGTCCTTTGTCAATCCGCTGCGGCGGGGAGGTCGCCGCCGGCGGCCTCGGCTAGCCCGAGGTTGGCGAGGAACTGCTCGGCCGAGCGCCGCCAGGAAAATTGCTGTGCCCAGGCCCGGCAGCGCGCCTTCGGAACCCTCAGGGCGAGCCGTGCCGCGGCCGCGAGGTCCTCGTCGAGGACGCCGCAGCCCGAGTTGCCGATCACGTCGAGCGGGCCAGGCACCGGGTAGGCCGCGACCGGCAGCCCGGACGCCAGCGCCTCGAGCAGGACCAGACCGAAGGTGTCGGTCCGGCTCGGAAACATGAACACGTCGCCCGCGGCGTAATGGCGCGCCAGGTCCTCGCCTTGTTTCGCGCCGGTAAAATGGACGCGCTGATACTTTCGCCGCAGCTCGGCCAGCTGCGGCCCGTCGCCAACCACCAGCTTCGTCCCCTGAGCGATCGGCAAGCGCAGGAAGGCCTCGAGGTTCTTCTCGACCGCGACCCTACCGACATAGAGAAAAACCGGCCGCGGCAGGTGAAGCGCAGGCGCGTGGTCGGGGCGGAACAGCGCGGTGTCGACACCCCGCGACCAGTCTCTGACATTGGCGAAGCCGCGGGCTTCGAGATCGCGACGAAGCGAGGGGGTCGCCACCATGACCGCGGCCGATGGCCGGTGGAACCAGCGTATCCAGGCGTAGCCCCAGGCGAGCGGCACCGGCAGGCGGGCGTTGATGTATTCGGGAAAGCGCGTGTGATAGGAGGTCGTGAACCGCACGCGGCGCTTCAGGCACTGCCGGCGCGTGGCCAGGCCGATGGGCCCTTCGGTGGCGATGTGGACGAAGTGCGGGCAAATCTCGTCGAGGATCCGGGCGATCTGCCGGCCCGGGCGCAGCGCGAGCCGGATCTCTGGATAGGTCGGGCAGGGGAGGGTCCGGAACTGGTCCGGGGCGATCACCTCGACCGCGTGACCGAGCGCCTCGCACTCCACCTTGACCTGCTGCAGCGTGCGGACGACGCCGTTGACCTGGGGCGGCCAGGCGTCGGTCGCGAGGAGAATGCGCGTCAAGCAGCGATCGCCGCCTTACCGGCTGAGCGGGGCGCGAGCGGGCGGCGCACCGGCAGCAGGTCAAGCTCGCGCCGCTCGGCCCAGTGCAGCAGCTCCAGGTGGCCGTCCCAGTGCTCGACGAGGGCGGAGCAGCTTTCCACCCAGTCGCCGTCGTTGAAATACTGCACGCCCTCTATGGTCCGCATTTCCGGTTTGTGGACGTGACCGCAGACCACCCCGGAGACCGCTCGCCGGCGCGCCTCGGCCGCGACCGACTGCTCGTAGCGCTCGATGAAGTTGACCGCAGCCTTGACCCGAGCTTTCAGCAACGCCGAGAGAGGCCAATAGCCGAGCCCCACCGAGCGGCGCAGGCGATTGAAGCCGGTGTTGACCGCGAGCGCGGCGTCGTAGGCGATCGAGCCGAGCTGCGCCAGCCAGGGCATGTCGGCGCACACGCCGTCGAAGGCATCGCCGTGGGTCACCAGCAGCCGGCGGCCATCGGCGGTCTCATGGATCACGTCCTGCATGATGCGCACACCGGCGAAAGTGACGCCAATCAGCTTGCGCAGCGCCTCGTCGTGATTGCCCGGCAGATAGACGACCCGGGTGCCCCGACGGGCGCGTCCGAGCAGCGCATGCAGGGCCTCGCGGTGACGCTCGGGCCAGAACCAGCGCTTCTTCAGGCGCCAGCCGTCGACGATATCGCCGACCAGGTAGAGGTGATCCGAACTCGATGTGGCGCAAGAAATCGAGCAGACAGTCGGCCTTGCAGCCGCGCGAACCAAGATGTAAGTCAGAGATGAAGATGGTCCGATAGCGCTGCGCCGGTTCTTGGGTAGCGGTCGGGCGGGACATCTGCCCACTGAGCATCAACGATCACTCACGCTGATCACTGCAGACGGTCGGGTGCAAAGTATCCAGAAATCATGACGGTAGCATGACAACTCGAGTTCGCTATTTCTTCGCCAGTACTCTTTACCTTTCATTAAGAAACGGTGAGGGATACCTGGTTCGCAGCCAGCAAACCGACGCCCCGTCATCGAGTCGGGTGGGGCCTGCCGGATGCGGTATTCGAGCGTGAACCACGGGGCGCCGGCCCGGCGACTTCTGATCATCTTCAACCCGACGGCGGGCTGGCGGCGCCGCCGGCGCTTCGACGCGGTGCTGGCGCGGCTTCGTCGATCGGGGTGCCAGGTGACCGTGCGCGCGACCAAGGCGCCGGGCGATGCCGAGCGGTTCGCGGCCGAGGCCGATCCGGCGCGTTACGACGTGCTGGTCGTGGCGGGCGGCGACGGCACCATCAACGAAGCAATCAACGGGCTTAGCGGCTCACGCCTGCCGTTGGCCATCCTGCCGCTCGGTACCACCAACGTGCTCGCCGCAGAGATCGGCCTGCCGAGCGATCCCGACCCGCTCGCTCTGACCATCGCCCGTGGCGTCGCGCGGCCGGTGACACTGGGGGTCGCCAACGGCCGGCGGTTCATCCTCATGGCGGGCGCGGGCTTCGATGCCCACGTCGTCGCGACCGTCAGCCACCCCCTCAAGCGCTGGCTCGGCAAGGTCGCGTACGTGCTCGCTTCCCTCCGCCAGGTGCAGGCGTTCCGCTATCCTGAGTACCGGGTGTCGATCGACGGCGCCGTTCGGTCAGCCGCGTCGGTGCTGGTCGCCAACGCTCGCTTCTACGGGGGTCGCTTCGTCGTGGCGCCGTCGGCCGATCTGCGGAGCCCGACCTTCCAGGTTTGCCTGTTCGAGCGTTCTGGTCGGCTCGCTGCGACCGGCTATGCGCTCGCCCTGCTCACGGGCCTGCTGCCCCAACTGTCGAGCTATCGGATCATGCCCGCGCGCCGGATCGAGATTCAGGGCCCGGCGGGCGAGCCCGTGCAGGCCGACGGCGACATCATCGCGCGGCTCGATGTCAACATCATGGCGCTGCCGGACGCGCTCGAGCTCGTGTTTCCGGCCGCAGGCGTACAGCCCGGGACGCTCGCCCCGCCTCCGGTCGGGCGGGCCGCAGCCGCCGAGCCGCCGGCGTTACGACCCGCGGCGACGCAGATTCAGCAGTGAGCGGCTGGAGCGCGGCGAAGCCCTCCGCCCGAGAGTCCAGCCATCTGCCGGCCTTGCCGGCTGGACGACTGCCAGCAAGAAGCTAAAGCTAGCGTGGCTGCCGAGACACCGCAGGAGGTCTGTTTCCATGCCCAAGCCCCGATCCGCCGCCATCGCGCGTCTGACCTGCCAGATCTGCGGCAAGCCCAAGAACCGCTCGGAGTTGATCCCCGCGGCGCTGATCCGGCCGCGACTGGTCGAGCGGATTCAAAGCCGATTCCCGGCCTGGTCGTCCGAGGGCTTCATTTGTCTTCCCGACCTCAACCGATTACGCGGCGAGTACGTCCAGTCATTGCTCGAGGACGAGAAGGGCGAGCTGTCGTCGCTCGAGCGCTCGGTGGTCGAGAGCCTGGCGCGCCACGAGACCCTGGCCGAAGACGTTGAAGCCCAGTTCCAGAAGAAGCTCTCGCTCGGCGAGCGGCTGGCCGACCAGATCGCCGATTTCGGCGGCAGCTGGACCTTCATCTCGCTGTTCGGCGGCTTCATTCTGGTCTGGATCGTCATCAACACGATCGTCCTGCATCACCCGCCCGTTCGATCCCTACCCGTTCATCCTGCTCAACCTGTTCCTCTCCTGCCTCGCGGCGGTTCAGGCGCCGGTCATCATGATGAGCCAGAACCGCCAGGAGTCGCGCGACCGGCTGCGCTCGGAAAACGACTATCGGGTCAACCTCAAGGCCGAGCTGGAGATCCGCCACCTGCACGAGAAGCTCGATTACCTCCTGCAGCACCAGTGGGAGCGCCTGCTCGAGATCCAGCAGATTCAGGTCGAGCTGATGAACGAAATCGCCCCGGCGCGGCACCGCGGCGAGTGACGCCCAAGGCTATCGATCCGCCGGCATTGTCAGACGCCGGCCCGGCCCGCAGCCGGCAGCGCGGTAGCGGGGATCGGCCGCAGACGCCGGAAAGGCCGGGTTCTGCGGCCGACCAGACACCTCGCGTCAGATCAGCTTCTTAAGCATCGCCTGCACCTCGCTGGCATCCTTCTGCGCTGCTGCGAGGTCCTTGGCCTTCAGGCCGACCCGAGCCTTGTCGAGGGGCGCCTGGAGGGCCTTCTTCTGGGCGCGGTCCGCGCTGTCCGGGATGGCGCCCTTGCCGAGGTCCTTGCACGGGTTGAGCGCCTTGGCATCGAAGGTCTTGCCGCCCGGCCCGACCAGGCAGTTGATCGTGTGCTGCAGATGGGTGTGGACCATCTCGAGCTTGTCCGAGCCTGCGGCATAGCCGGCATGCTGCTCGGCCATCGCGATCTCCGGCTTGGCATCCGCCGCCGCGGCCGGCGCGGGCGCCAGGAACCAAAGGCCAATGCCGGCGACGCCCAGGCCAAGGCACATCGAGAGACTGCGCTTGTTCGTCATCATCCTGCCCTCCGTGTGGCTTCGTTGCGAACTGACGCTGCACTGGACCTATATATTGCGCTTCCATATCTTCTTCACGCCAGCGCCACTTGGACGCGCATGCGGCTCCTCATCGGCTCGTGGACGGGCACGGCGGCGCGGGGTGCAACGGCTTCTCAAGCAAGTTGTGCTCATAATCGGGCATTGGCCCCGGGGTGCGCACCGATGCCGCTGGAAATCGCTGTCCCGCTCGCCGCGTTCCTGGTCTTTTTTCTGGGCCGCATCGCCTTCGGGCGGGGACGGCGTGAGCAGGCGCCCGAGCCCGAAGCGGTGGCGAAGCGCTTCATCGAGGCCAGGATCGACGAGCACATCGAGCTCCTGGCAGGCAAATATCTGGAGACCAGGCCTCCGTTCGCAGACCCAGATGGATCCGGTGAGGGGCCGGATCCACGCGAACGGCAGGACGCTCAGGTCGAGGACGACATTTCGCGCCGGTTCGCGAGCGACATCGAAGCCTTCATCGCGGATGTGGTGCTCGAGGAGGAGGCACTCTCTGCGATCGATGACGTGGAGATGAAGTCCGCGATCCGCGAGATCGTCGTCCTGAACCGGCAATACGTCTACGACCAGGTCCTGGCGCGCATCCGCCGCCATATCGCGTCTCTCGACAACACCGGCTAGCACGCCTTTCGGCCCGCGCCGTCGGCCGGTCGTGACCCTGGCCGTGTAAAAACCCATCCAGCAGAACGATCGCTAGAACCCAATTTCTTCTGAAGTAGCGCCGGGCAAACGGAAACTGAGCACTTCCGTCTACTAATTGCCGATATGAGGAATGAGCTTTTCTAAACGCTGTTTCGCCTTAATCGCTGCGAATCCACTCATGCCATGCACGGCAATGCGGCATGTCGGCTCGCCAACTACCCCGGATACCCGAACTGGCGCGGCAGCCAGAGCACGATCTCCGGCACCAGGATCATCACCACCAGCGCCAGCACCAGCACGCCGAGGAACGGCCAGATCTCGGCGATCATCGCCCTCAGCGAGATGCCGGTGACCGCGTTGATCACGAACAGCAGGATGCCGTAGGGCGGGGTGATCAGGCCGATCATGCAGTTGACGACGGCGACGACGCCGAAGTGCACCAGGTCGATGCCGAGCTGAGCGGCAGGTCGGGATGAACAGCGGGATGATCACCAGGATGATCGTCGTGGCGTCGAGCACGCAGCCGAGCACCAGCAGCAGCAAGTTCACGGCCAGGAGAAAGACCAGGCGGGCTCGCCTCGAAGCCCGACCAGCGCGCCGGCCACCTGGCCCGGGATGTTCTCGCTCGCGACGATGTAGTTGAAGATCAGCGCGCCGCCGATCACCAGGCCGACCGCGGCCGAGGACCGGACGCTGTCGGCCATGATCGCATAGAGCGCGCGCGAGCGAGAGCGCCCGGTAGAAGCACGGCGGCGAGGATGAAGGCGTAGAGCCGCCGCCACTGCAGCCGCCTCGGTCGGCGTGGTGACGCCGCCATAGATGCCGTAGAGCAGGATCACCGGCATCAGGAGCGCCGGGAAGGCGTCGCAGCGTGTGGCGCGGCAGCTCGCGCAGCGGCACCGGATCCTCGTCGGCCGTGAAGTCGCGGCGGGTGGCGAGATCCAGGTGTTCATCGCCATCAGCACCGCGCCCATCAGCAGCCCCGGGCACGATGCCGCCGAGAAAGAGGTAGCCGATCGAGGTGTCGGAGACGAGCGCGTAGAGCACCATCGGGATCGAGGGCGGGATGATCGGCCCGATCGTGGCCGAGGCGGCGGTGATGGCGGCGGCATAGCCGCGGCGTGTAGTGGCCGGACTTGACCATCATGTCGATGATGATCTTGCCGATCCCGGCCGCGTCGGCGACCGCCGAGCCGGACATGCCGGAGAAGATCAGGCGGCGACGATGTTGACGTGGCCGAGCCCGCCCCTGAACCGGCCGACCGCGGCGACGCAGAATTGCAGCAGCCGCTCGCTGATCGGTGCCGGCGTTCATGATGTTGGCGGCGACGATGAACAGCGGCACCGCCAGCAGGACGAAGCTGTCGTAGAGGCCCTGGATCAGCTGCTCGGCCGCAGGCCAGTCCTGCCCGCCGACGGCGAGATAGACGCAGCGCGCGACAGGATCATCGCATAGGCGATCGGCAGTGCCGATCGCCGCGAGCACGAACAGCGCGAGCGAGGCACAGCGCGAATTGCAGGCCCATCACTCGGTCCGTCGGCCGGGCGTCGGCTCGGGCGGCCGGTCCACCTCGGCGCCCTCGCTGAGGCGCACCTCGCGCAGCAGCGCGGAGGAGCGTAGCGGATCGACCACGGCGACGGCGAAGACCAGATAGATCGATGAACACGTAGTCGAGGCGGATCCGCAGCGTCGCGCTCTTCTTGATCTCGTAGAAGGTGACGTAGCCCCAGGTCGGCCGGCAGCGCGGCGAGCAGGCCCGACGACGATCGCCACCGCACGAGACCACGGCGAACATCCGCGCAGGCGGGCGGTGACCGCGAGATAGAGGATGTCGAAGGTGACGTGGTCGCGGTCGCGCAGGCAGAAGGCCGAGCCCCAGAACACCAGCCACAGCCAGAGCGTCAGGCAGAGCTCGACGGTCCAGCCGAGCGGCGCGTTCGAAGCAGGTATCGGCGCGCCGATCTGCACGCAGGAAGGTGAGGAACATGACGGTGAGCAGCGCCCACCGCCACGTTCTCTGCCCCGCGCGCCAGCCAGGTGAGGGCGCTCCCCATCGGCTGCGGCCTGATCAGGCTTGCCGAGCGCGTTGATCTTGTCGACCATGCCCCGCGGCCAGTCCTTGGCGAAGTCGGACTTCGAGATAGGCCTTCTGCACGTGGCTGCGGAACGCCGTCACGTCGGGCTCGTAGACGTCGAGGCCCTGGTCCTTGAAGAACTGCACCAGCTCGTCCTCGAGCGCCAGCTGCTGCTGGCGGCCGAGTTCGGCGGCGTCGTCGGCCGCCTTCTGCACCGTCGCCTGCTGCTCGGGCGTCAGCTGTCCCAGATCTTCTTCGAGAATGGCGAGGTAGTTGAGGTCGACCAGATGCGAGGTCAGCACGATCTGCTTGGTCACCTCGTAGAACTTGGAGTCCTTGTCGGTCGGCAGCGGGTTGTCCTGGCCGTCGATCGGCGCCGGTCTGCAGCGCGGTATAGACCTCGGTGAAGGCCATCGGCGTCGGGTTGGCGCCCAGCGCCTTGCCGAGGAACTGCCAGGCGTCGGTGCCGGGCATCCGCAGCTTCACCCCGGCGAGGTCGGCCGGCGTCATCACCGTTCGCTCGGATTTCGGCATGCGCAGGTCCAGCTGCCGGCGGCCGAGATACATCACCGTCAGGAGCTTCACGCCCAGCTCGTCCTCGACCTTCTGCTTGAACGGGTCCATCAGCGGGTCGTTGAACACCGCGACCTGATGCGCCGCGTCCGGTGCAGGTATCCGGCGGTGAAGATCGAGAATTCCGGGAAGAAGGTCGCGAGCTCCTGGGCCGAGGTGATCGACATTTCCAGATTGCCGCGGGCAGATCGCCTCGAGCTCGGTGCCCTGCTTGAACAGCGAGGCATTGTAGTGTCCTCGAAATTCGCGAAATCGGCGACGGCCGGGCCGAACACCTCGTCCAGCGCCACGGCGCGCTGGTCGGTGGCGGAAGCAGGCGAGGACAGCCGGAGCGTGATCTTGTCCTGGGCGAGGGCGCTCGAAGCGAGAGCGGCGGCGGATGCGACAGCGGCGCCGACGAGAATCGCTCGACGGGCAAGAGACTTCGACATGACATTGGCCTCCCAGTTTGACGTTTGGATCATAGGAACGGATCGCACATCGACCCCTATACCATATAACCGAGGAGATCGCGCGCCTGCATCAGGGCGGCTTTCCGACCTTCACACTGCTGTCCGGCCTCAGCGCGTCGACACGAGCTGGATACTTCGGACTCGACGCGCGCAGGGCTGGGGACTGACGCGCGCAGGGCTGGCAGAAGCGCCCGCCTGGGCGATCACCCGCCTGGCGCCCACACCCGCCGTGCCGGCCGAGCGCACCATACGCGCGATGCCCGATGCGGTGGCGACCCCTCACCCGAGGCGCTGAGCTCCATCTTTAGCCCGTCGGCAGCAGCGACTGGTACGTCGTCGGGGTGCAGAGGAGCGCCCGCGAGTGGACCGCGCAGTCGTACCATTCGAGCACGCTGCCGATAGCGCAGGCGAGCGCAGTCCGCCGAGCGGAAGCCGGCTGCGTCGCGCTCATCGATGGTCAGGTCGGGAGGCGCCCCCCGAGCTGTTCCTCTGCCATGTGTTTGAGCGTGACGCGATCGACCTTGCCGGTCGCATTGAGCGGCATGTCCTCGAGCACGACGATCTCCTCGGGCGCCTTGTAGCCGACCCGGGCGCGGGCGAACCGGATCAGCTCCTGGCTGGTCGGCCGCTGGACCCCCTCTTTGAGCGTGATGTAGGCACGCACGTTCTCGCCGTGGACCAGATGGTGAATGCCGACCACCCCGGCACTTTCGACCGCGGCGTGCTCGAGCAGCGCGCCTTCCACCTCCTGCGGGCAGATGTTCGAGCCGTCGTGGATAATGATCTGCTTCTTGCGGCCGTGGAACCAAAGATAGCCGTCCTCGTCGGCACTCATCACGTCGCCGGTGTCCAGCCAGCCATCGACGATCGTTTCCGCAGTCGCCTCCGGATTGTTCCAGTAGCCGACCATATTGCCGGGAAACCTGATCCAGAGACGCCCGTCCACGCCGGTCGCCACCTCGCGCCCGTCGTCGTCCCGCAGCGAGGCCTGGTAGCCGTGGCCGAGGCGGCCCGACGGAGCCGATCTTCGGCGCCCCCGGTGGATTGACGGTCGGAATGCCGATCTCGGTCATACCGTAATCCTCGTCGATCATAATGCCGGCAAGCGCGGTGAACTCCTGCTCGAGGGCCGCGGAAACCTTGTCGCCGCCCGAATAACATGCTTTGACCGAGGCAAAATCCGCGCGGCCGGCGCCGTGATCGCGGGTCAGCGCATAAAGCGCCGAGGGCAGCATCCACATCTTGGTCGGCCGTTCCGCGCGCAACAGCGGCAGGATTTCGTCACCATCGAAGGTCCGCGCCATGACCACCCTGCCGCCGGCGGCGAACGTCATCATCGACAGGTGGTGGCCGCCGACATGCGATGCCGAGCCGCCGGGCAGCATGATGTCGTCGGGACCCATGTCCCAGCTCCTGACGGCACTGGCAATGATCCAGCCCAGCGTCCCGAAGCTGTGGCAGACGCCCTTCGGCTTGCCGGTGCTGCCTGATGTAAAGAAGATAATCGCGGGGTCTTCCGGCTTCGGCGGGACGGAATTCGCGGCTCGGCTCGCCTTCCGTCAGCGACCTGAAGCTCGGGCTATCGCGTCCGCCGCCATCGTCATAGCTGATCCGGCCGAGCAGCAGCTTGCTCGCGAGTTTGCTCGCGGCCAAGTCTTCCCGGCGCTCGTCATGGGCGAGCAGGATCTTTGCCCCGCAGACGCCGAGCGCATGGTCGATTTCCGATGCCATATAGCGGTAGTTCAGCGGCACCGCGACCAGGCCGCACTTCATGCAGGCGAGGTAATGGAGCAGCAACTCCGTGCGGTTCGGCATCAGCGACGCGATCCGGTCGCCCGGCTTGAGGCCGAGGCCGAGGTAGTTGCCGGCCAGACGGGTCGAGGCGGAATCGAGCATCCGCCAGGTCCAGCGCCGCCGGCGCGAGACGAGCGCGCCCGCATCCGGTTTCGCGTCGAGACCCTGCTTCAGTATCTCCGGCAGGTTCAGGGGCGCATCCAGCGGCGGTCCGGCAATCGGCATGGCGATCCTCCCTGATGGCCCCGATCGCGAGCGCATCGTGCTTTTGACAGTAGCAAACAGGAAGCACCTCGCAAGAACAGGTGCTGTCAGTCTGATGCAGACCAGTCTTTGAATTTCGCGGCAACGCCAGCTTCAGGCCAGCAACTGAAGCCACTCAGCCTGCGCGGTCGAGCGGTTCCGATTGAAAACCAGAGCGGCTGTCGATGATGACCGCTTGTGGGCTAGAAGCCGAACTCCGGCGAGCACCTCCGAAGCCCGCATGCTTCAGGTACCTTACGTTGTATCTCGACCACCAGCTGCTGCGTGAGATCGCCACGCCGACCGCCGTGCCGGCCGAGCGCACCATACGCGCGATGCCCGATGCGGTGGCGACCCCTC
Organism: uncultured Alphaproteobacteria bacterium; assembly: GCA_963815435.1. Classification (GTDB taxonomy): domain Bacteria; phylum Pseudomonadota; class Alphaproteobacteria; order Geminicoccales; family Geminicoccaceae; genus DATAOG01. The sequence continues at coordinate 32,637 of CAWFGZ010000039.1, read as the reverse complement.
ACCACCCGGGTCCACGGCGGTGCGGGTCATGCTGCCGATTTCAGATCTACGGCCCCGAGAACATCTGACCCATCTTCGACAGTTGGGACGGCCGAGTAGCTGTGAAAGCCGCAGATTTCCTAGGGTCGAGGGTGGGTCAAGCTCAAAATGTAGTGCCACGCAATCGATCGATTTTGCTTGAATTATGCGGTCTACAGTGGAAGTGTGTACGCTCCACGTGGGAGCAGCGATGTACTTCCGCAAGAAGACCTCGGGCGGGCGGGCCTATCTCCAGATCGCCGAGAGCCGACGTGCGGGTGGTCGAGTGCAGCAGCGGGTGATCGCCACCCTCGGGCGCCTCGACCAGCTGGAGGCGAGCGGCCAATTGGAGCGGCTGCTGCGCTCGGGGGCGCGGTTCGCGACGCGCGCGCTGGTGGTGACCGCGGTGCAGGACGACCCGACCGCGGTGGTCCGGCGGATCGGGCCGGGCTTGGTGTTCGAGCGCCTGTGGGCCGAGACCGGCTGCCGAGCGGTCATCGAAGACCTGGCCGAGGAGCGCAAGCACGGGTTCGCGCTCGAGCGGGCGATCTTCCTCACCGTGCTGCACCGGCTGATGGGCGGCGGCTCCGATCTCGCCGCCGATCGTTGGCGCGAGGACTATCGAATTGCTGGCGCCGAGGCGCTGGAGCTGCAGCATCTCTACCGGGCGATGGCGTGGCTCGGCCAAGAATTGCCGGAAGAGGAGCAGGACGCGCGCACGCCGTTCGCCCCGCGTTGCACCAAGGACCTGGTCGAGGAGCGGCTGTTCGCCCACCGGCGCGATCTCTTCAGCCGGCTCGACCTGGTGTTCATGGACACGACGAGTCTCTACTTCGAAGGCGCCGGCGGGCAGACCCTCGGCCGCCACGGCCACAGCAAGGATCATCGCCCGGACCTGCCCCAGATGATCCTGGCGGTCCTCATCGATGGCGACGGGCGGCCGGTCTGCTCGGAGATGTGGCCGGGCAATGTCGCCGACGTCACCACCCTGATCCCGGTGATCGACCGGCTGCGCCAGCGCTTCGCGATCGGCCGGATCTGCGTGGTCGCCGACCGCGGCATGATCAGCACCGAGACCGTCGCAGCGCTCGAGGGGCGCGACTTGTTGTATCTGCTCGGCACCCGTGAGCGTACCGACAAGGTGGTGCGCGATGTCGTGCTTGCCGACGCCGCGCCGGCCGTGCCGCTGACCATCACCAAGCGCGGCCACGAGATCGACTACGAGGCCAAGGCGGTGACCGTGGGCGATGCACGCTACATCCTCTGTCGCAACCATCAGGAGGCCGAGAGGGACGCTGTCACCCGCCAAGCCATTCTGGCCAACCTCGAACGTCAGCTGGCCAGGGGCGACAAGGCGCTGGTCGGCAACACCGGCTTCCGCCGCTTCCTCAAGACCGAAGGCAGCCACTTCGCCATCGACCCGGCCAAAGCCGAGGCGGACGCCAGGTTCGACGGCGTCTTCGTGCTACGCACCAACACCGACCTCGACCCGCTCGCCGCCATGCTGCGCTACAAGCAGCTCTGGACCGTGGAGGCGACCTTCCGTACGGCGAAGCACCTGCTCGCCACCCGGCCGATTTTCCACAAGCTCGACGACACCATCCGCGGCCACGTTTTCGCCAGTTTCCTCGCGCTCGTCCTCAAGGCCGAGCTCGAGCAGCGCATCGCCGACCTCGGCCGCACAGCATCCTGGGCCGAGATTCTCGCCGACCTCGATTCCCTGACCGAGACCGAGATCGCCCACGACGACAAGCACTTCCTCGTCCGCTCCAGCCCGCGCCCCGCCGCCAGCCTCGCGCTCCGCGCCGCAGGCGTCGCCCTGCCGCCCACCGTTCGGCCCCGCGCCGGCAACTGATCCACCTCCGAAATGTAGTGCCACGCCGCCTCCGCGGCGCCGATTGCCGTTCACGTTCAGCTACTTAGCAAAACCCACTGTCGAAGATGGGTCTGATGCTGTGCTCGGGCCATCCGCCATCACCGGGCGGGGCACGACGACACCGGGTAGTGCGATTTCTCGGCGCCCGCACACTTGGCCGGTTGCCGAGAAGCCCTCGCGGACGCCACAGAGATGCGTATTTTGTCCCTTTGACGCCAACCTGCGCCCATCGCGTATCATGTCCGCGCAACCTCCCGGGATGAAGAAATGGACCTGACGGCGGCCTTTCATCCGGACGTGTTCTTCAAGTTTCTCGCCGCTCTGCTGGCGCTGCTGAACCCGTTGTACGGAATCCCGATCTTCCTGAGCATGACCAGGGACTACTCGCCGGCCGAGCGCAATCGAACCGCGTTGATCGCCTCGATCGCGGTCACGGCGACCGGCCTCGTCGCAACCCTGATCGGCGAGGAGGTGCTGGGCGTGTTCGGCATCGACATACCGTCGTTTCGCATCGCCGGCGGCATCATGATTCTCGGGATCGCGCTTGCCATGTTGAAGGCGGACGAGCTTTCGGCGGGTGATGCCAAGGCCGCCTCGGCGGGCCATCAGCGCAAAGGCGACATCGCCGTCGTGCCGCTCGCGATTCCCTTGATCATCGGTCCCGGCGAAATTGCCACCGTGATCGTGTTCGCACACCAGCTCGACGATCGCAGCGAGATCGTCACCATGGTGCCCGTCGTCCTGGGCGTCTGCTTTCTGGTCTGGCTCGGCCTGCGCTTCGCCGCCCCGATCGCGGCGCTGCTGGGCGACACGGTCATCAGCGTGATCACCCGGATCATGGCCATCATCCTCGCCGCCGTGGCGATCGAGATGATGATCACCGGTGTCGTCGACGTGGTCGATCAGCATTATCCCAATCTTCGGAACGCGCCCAAGGAGTCCTCGTCTCTCCCGACAGGTCCGGTCGGGCAGGCTGACGCTCGGGGCGAGATGGCCTGGATGATGCGCCAGGCCGGCGGCGACGATGCGACCGAGACGCGCCCCGAACGGCCCTCGATCTGCCTCCCCCAACCTTTGTCAATCGCGTACTGTGTCCCCTCAATTCCGCGCGCGGCTCCTCGAAGCACTTTCAGGTGATGCGGCGTGATCCCTTCGCGGGCGACATCGCGCGGCTGAAGAACCAGCCTGCGACTTTCCGCAGGCGCGTGGGTGCCTCGCGGATCTTCTTCGATTTCGATCCCGACGGGCGGCGGATCGAGGTGCTCGCCATCATGCGACGGACCTCCACGACCTACCGCCGCCGCTGATCTGGGCTTGCGGACGGCTTGATGAGAAGGTTCCTCGTATCTCTCGACACGTGTGGTTGAGGCGGGCGACTGTTGGATGCGCTAAAAAGAGTTGCTGAATCTAAAGCGTAAGCGTACAGAGCCAGTAGATTGTGCTCAGCCAACATGCCGACACCGGTGCTACGACGCAGGGCTCCGTCGAGCCTCTTACCGCCCAGCCCGTTCCCAAACGAACGCGGCTAAACGCACCGCAAATAGTGTAAGGCCAACTCCTATAGCAACGACGCCCATCCAAGTTAACGCGAGCCCAGGGTTATCGTCTATCCACCTACCGAACCACACTAACGGCATGCAGACAAAGACCAGTATTCCGCAAGAAATCTCGAAATCCAGCTTGCGTTTTACAGCGGCGTCAATTAGACGCGATAGTCCCTCCCTACGCTCGTTATTCTCTGTCATATTCCTGAGCCCGACGCAAAACGAACAGAAGCACCATAAATGATATCGGCAGCGCGGCCACTGCCAGTACGACCGCCGTGAATAGGTTTAGAAGTGCTCCAGCTATCATAAGAAGGAGTCCAAGACAGGCCAGAGCAATTCCAACTGCAACGCTTGCTCGCATCCACCTAGGATAGTTTTTCGTAGCTGTGCTAAAGGAGGCCTCTGTAGGAATGGCCACGATATCATCTCCAGCCTGACGCATAACGCATTTCATCCATTGGGATGATGAATTAGCTGGTATATCAAAGGATGGTGGAGCATCACGTACGGCGTCCATGTTGGCAATTGAAAGCAACAGGAATGTGAGGCGCGGCGGTGCCGCGGCGCCGGAGAATGACTGGACGATCACGGTTGCTTCTCCTGCTTTAATAGGTTTCTAAGGGTTTCGATTTTGTCATCTAGCCAACTACGGAAAGAAATCGCTGTCGCTAGATCCATGATAACCTCGACCTCAACTTCGCGAACCATGCCAGGCTCTTCTTCTTCAATGCGTTCAGGGGTGGGCTGTCCACCTCTAACCTCCATAGCCGTGACCCGCGGAATCGGGCGACGCTCGTTGTACAGCGCGAACTGAATATGGCCTCTTGGGTCAATGCCTCCCCATGCCCCGTCGGCGTGAATCACCCGAAAAAAATTACCCTTTATGAACCGAAAGCGGATGGTTTGGATGTCAGCAGTTGGGCCGGTTTCCATCTCCAGATCCATGGTAGTTTGCCCTGCTCCAGGCCACGGCTTGCCAGATTCGTAGGATAGCACGCTCAGCCGGCAACCTCCAAGAGGTCCACCCCCTGCGCCATTCGCCATTGCAGCCGGGCCTCAGCCACGCCCAGTTCGATCCGCTCGATGGGCCGGGTGAAGATTGCGTGCATCAAGGCGGCGCGGTCAACATCCGAGATCGCGAGGCTTCAGGGTCAGCGACTGTCTTGGAAGGTCAAGCTGATTGTGGCGCGTGCCATGGGTAGCGGTCCCTGAGGATGACGCTGAGGATGACCAGGAGCTTGCGCATGGCGGCGGTGAGGGCGAGCTTCTTGGCTTTGCCGGCGACGACCAAACGCAGATAGAAGGCGCGAAGCGTGGGGTTGTGGCGGACTGCGACCAGCCGTGTTACCCACGCCGGGCACAGGCGGGTGCCTCTTGCCAGAGGGAAGAGAGCAAGGATCACGCGACTGCGTTGAGTTCGGCGGCCATGCGGGCGCCGTGGTCGCGCTCGGGCCCCGGTGGCAGCGAATGCGCGGCAGGTGCGTTCATCGGCTCGAGCAGGACCGGGGTGTCCGGCGCGCGTCGCTGGCATATACAACCGTTTCAAGGAGTCGCTCTTGTGCACGTTAAGCTGCTGGACGATCCGGGGGCACCTTCGCTGCATCGCCGGACCACAACTCGGCTCCCGCACTAATCTTCGTCTAATTTGTGTATCTTCGCATGAAACTGAATACCGGCTTCGGCTAGCATTCCCAGTGCTATTAAGCCCGCTTCTCGCCATGTGCTTTCTTTGTTGTCGTCCATATCTGGATGCATAGCAACCACTCGTTCTACGCCAGCCTGAATGATAGACCCAGCGCATCGCGCACATACCGGCTTTCCTTGTATGTAAATCGTTGCGCCTTCCGCATTTCTTCCAGCAACGATGAGCGCATTCTCTTCTGCGTGAACGGTCATCGCTAGTTTCATTGTTTTGTTCATCAGCCTATCTTCATTATCCAATATTTCACTAGGTAATCCGTTAAACCCGGCTGCTACTAATCGATTATTTCGCACAACGACCGCACCTACTTTGGCGCGAGGGTCCTTCGACCAGCTTGCCACAAGCGCAGCCATTTCCAAATACCGCATATCCCACTTATCTTAACTCATCGGATCCTTCTCCAATTCTGTATCCTGAAGCGGGGCTAGTCTGTCAAGGTTTGGCTACCAAAGCGTCTCGATGGTTTTGGCTACAAAGATGTCTCGGCTCTAGCGCTCTCGAGAATATAGGAGTATCATCCTATATGTCAAGCCCACGAGGGCGCTGGCGGGCCTCGGGGTCAGCGACTGTCTTGGTTTGTCAAGCTGATTGGGGTGCGCGCCATGGCTGGCTGTCCCTGAGCATGGCGTTGTGGATGACCAAGAGCTTGCGCATGGCAGCGGTGAGCGCGAGCTTCTTGGCTTTGCCGGCGGCCACCAGGCGCTGGTAGAAGGCGCGCAGGATCGGGTTGAAGAAAAAAGGTGAAAAAAGGTGTCAGGAACCTTTTCAAGAGAACGGCAACGTGCTATGGTTGCACCCATGGGCAGGCCGCTGCGGGTCGATGTCGGGGGTTACGTTTATCACGCCCTCAACCGGGCGAGCGCGCGGGCGACCCTGTTCGACAGCGCCGCCGACTACCAACTCTTCGAGCAGGTCCTGGACGAAGCCCAGGCGCGGACCGGCATGCGCATCCTCGCCTATTGCCTGATGCCCAACCACTGGCACCTGGTGCTCTGGCCGGCGGCCGACGGCACCCTCAGCCGCTTCATGAGCTGGGTCACGCTCACTCACACCCAACGCTGGCACGCGCGCCGCGGCAGCGCCGGAATGGGCCACCTCTACCAAGGCCGCTACAAGTCGTTCCTGGTCCAAACCGACGAGCACCTGCTCACCGTGTGCCGCTACGTCGAGCGCAACCCCTTGCGCGCACGCCTGGTCCGCCGGGCGGAGGGCTGGCGCTGGGGCAGCCTGTGGCGGCGCGAGCACGGGCGCGGCCTGGAGCTGCTCTCGGACTGGCCGGTCGCCCGCCCGGCCGACTGGCGTCGGCTGGTCAACCGCGCCGAGACGGCGGCGGACCTCGAGGCCCTGCGCGCCTCAAGCCAGCGCGGCCGCCCGTTCGGCGCGCGCCCGTGGTGCGCCGACATCGTGCACCGGTTCGCCCTCGGCTCGACCCTCCGCCCCCGCGGCCGGCCAAAGCAGGCGATCGAAAAAGGTTCTGGCGCTAGGGAGAGTTCCCGGGGGAGCCTTCTCGCTTAAGGAGATCGGAGATGCCGTCTCTGGCCGATCATGTTCGGGAATTCCACCAGGCACGGAAAACATACGATGACTGGCGTATTTGGTGGGCGGGCGTGTACGAGAGATGGATAAAATTCCTATTCGACATCGCGACCAGAATTCTTATAATGGGCGCTTTTATGACACTCTACAAGCTAACGGGCAGCGTGGTTGCATTTTTAATTTATCAGATTCTCGCGTATATGTTCTCGTTATGGATGACTTTCGTACTTGTACGGGCCGCAGGCATACGTGAGTGGGATTGGGGCGGAAGGAAGCGGTGGGCGAGAAGAATAAATCGCGCAATAGCTCTCGTTTGGTTTGGCTCAATACTGCTGCCCTTGGAAATCTGGCTGTGGAGAATTTCCACTTTAATCGCCTCAACGAAGTAGGTGCGCTCACAACATAAATTTCTTATTAAACTGAGGAAAAAGGTGTCAGTGTCAGGAGACCGCCGGCTACCGGACTCTGCGCTTGTGCGCTTCCACGTAGGCGCGCAGGACCGCGTTCATGCGGGTGAGGTGGCCGCGGCCCTGGGCCTTGATCCAGGCCAGCACGTCGGCGTCGACCCGCAGATGGACCGAGGGCCTTGCCGGGCGGGACCACGACCCGGGCGTGACGTCAGAGGTCCTCGTCCATCTCGGTCTCCGGCGCCTCGGCGCGGGGGGGAACGGGTCGGGATTCTTTTTCGCGCAAGCAAGCCAAGTACCGGTGACCTTGCTCCACAATGCTCCAAATTCGCGCCTTCGGTGTCGCATACCGTCGGGCAACTCATGGTTGAGACCGGTGGAGAATTGCGGCAATCTCAATCCGATTGATCCCGAGGGCTGGCTAGGCTGATTCGCGTTGAGTCTGCATCTGTTTGAAAAGGCGTAGTTTCGCGCGACGTCGCCTCCATCGTCTCCAGCTGATGGAGATCCAGCCAAACTCAACCCGGATCAATCGACTTTTTACTTCCGATCTGTCGGTAGACCGGAGTATTCGCTGACGCATTTATGCGCCACTATGCGACACTCTTGCGTCACTGTATAATCTAAACTGCGGAATCTCACAATCAAGCTCGCCCTCGTCGCGGCGGTCTGTACCAGGTAGCGCCGGTCTGTACTGGGCTGCTCGGGTGCTCGCGTCCCTGTCCGATGTAATTCGGGCGGGTTCGGTGGGCAATTCTCGTTCTGGACTTCGGATGATCGGGGTCGAGGCGGGTGACGGTAGCGCATCAGCCGGGTTGATCCGATCTCAATGTTGATCCACCTGGAGGCTGGCACGCCTCCGCCGGCCGATCGCCGTGGCACCGCACCGGCGCTCAGCCCCAGGGGCCGCGGCCGCCGCCCGGCGCGGCCGCCACGCCGGCCATCTCCCGCAGCCGGCGGACCCGCTCGGCGGTCGAGGGATGGGTGCGGAACAGGTTGTCGACCCCGCCCATGTGCAGGGGATTGATGATGAACAGATGGGCCGAGGCGGGGTGGCGCTCGGCGGGCTGGTTGACCACGCCTTGCGCCAGCTGCTCGATCTTCTGCAGCGCCCGGGCGAGCCAGAGCGGCTGGCCCGAGATCTCGGCGCCGGCCCGATCGGCCGCATACTCGCGGGTGCGCGAGATCGCCATCTGGACCAGCATCGCAGCGAGCGGGGCGAGGATCATGATCAGGAGCGTGCCGACCACGCCGAGCGGGTTGTTGCGATTGCCGCGCCCCATGCCGAAGAAGAACGCGAACTGCGCGAGAAAGCCGATCGCGCCGGCCAGCGTCGCGGTGATGGTCATGGTGAGCGTGTCGCGGTTCTTGACGTGGCCGAGCTCGTGCGCGAGCACGCCGGCCAGCTCCTCGCTGTCGCAGGCCTGAAGCAGGCCACGGGTCACCGCGACCGCGGCGTTCTCGGGGTTGCGGCCGGTCGCGAAGGCGTTCGGCTGGCTGGTCTCGAGCAGGTAGACCTTGGGCATCGGCAGGCCGGCGCGCCGCGCCAGCTGCTCGACCAGGCCGACCAGATCGGGCGCCTCGGCCCGGGTCACCGGCCGCGCCTGGTGCATGCGCAGCACCATCTGGTCCGAGTTCCAGTACGCCCAGCCGTTCATGGCGAGCGCGATCAGGAAGGCGATCATCAGGCCGCCCTCGCCGGCCAGGAGGTAGCCGACGGCGAGGAACAGCCCGGTCATCGCGGCGAGCAGCAGCGCCGTGCGCGCGAAGTTCATCGGACCAGACCCGCCTTAGCGGACGACACCCGCGTCTTGAAGAGGCCGATCGTTACTTAGGTGCCGGCGCCGCGGCCTTCAAGCCGGTCCCGCCGTCGCCGCGCCGCCTTGCCGCGAACCGGTGCGGTTTTTGCGGTCGCCTTGCAGCGCACCCCGGGTTTATGCTGGAATCCAGGTCACCAGGCCCGAGGGCACGCCCGGCGTGTCGGGGGCGACGGGCGGGGAGATGGAACGATGAACGAGCCACTGAACGGCTCCACCGCCGAGGATCGCAGCGACCACGTCACCGACGAGGAGGCGCTCGAGCTGCATCGCAGCGGCCGGCCCGGCAAGATCGAGATCACGCCGACCAAGCCGCTGACCACCCAGCGCGATCTCTCGCTCGCCTACTCGCCGGGCGTCGCCGCACCCTGCCTCGCGATCCGGCACGATCCGAACAAGGTCTTCGACTACACCGCCAAGGGCAATCTCGTGGCGGTGATCTCGAACGGCACGGCGGTGCTCGGCCTCGGCAACCTCGGCGCGCTCGCCGCCAAGCCGGTGATGGAGGGCAAATCGGTCCTGTTCAAGCGCTTCGCCGACATCGACGCGATCGACCTCGAGGTCGACACCGAGGACGTCGACGCCTTCGTCGACTGCGTGCGCCTGCTCGGCCCGACCTTCGGCGGGATCAATCTCGAGGACATCAGGGCGCCGGGCTGCTTCATCATCGAGCAGCGCCTGCGCGAGCTGATGGACATCCCGGTATTCCACGACGACCAGCACGGTACGGCGATCATCGCCGCGGCCGGCCTGATCAACGCCCTCGACGTCACCGGTCGCTCTTTGAAGGAGGCGAAGCTGGTGATCAACGGCGCGGGCGCCGCGGCGATCGCCTGCATCGAGCTCCTGAAGGCGATGGGCCTCCCGCACGACAACGCCATCCTCTGCGACACTCGCGGCGTCGTCTATCGCGGCCGCGAAGTCGGCATGAACCAATGGAAATCGGCCCATGCGGTCGACACCGACGCGCGCAGCCTCGCCGATGCGATGACCGGCGCGGACGCGTTCTTCGGCCTTTCGGCCAAGGACTCGGTCAGCCAGGACATGGTCAAGCGCATGGCCAGGCAGCCGATCATTTTCGCCATGGCCAACCCCGATCCGGAGATCACGCCCGAGACGGTCAAGGAGGTGCGCCCGGATGCGATCACGGCGACCGGCCGCTCGGACTATGCCAATCAGGTCAACAACGTCCTGGGCTTTCCCTACATCTTCCGGGGTGCGCTCGATGTCCGCGCGACCACGATCAACGACGCCATGAAGATCGCCGCCGCCTATGCGATCGCAGCGCTCGCCCGCGAGGATGTGCCGGACGAGGTCAGCGCCGCCTACCGCGGCCGCCGGCTACGCTACGGTCCGGACTATCTGATCCCGACGCCGTTCGATCCGCGCCTGATCGTTGCCGTGCCCTCGGCGGTCGCTCGGGCGGCCATGGAGAGCGGCGTCGCCCGCAACCCGATCGTCGATTCCGAACGCTACTGCAACGAGCTACGCGCCCGCCTCGATCCGACCGCGAGCCGCATGCAACTGATCATCGACCGGGTCAAGGCGCAGCCCAAGCGGGTGGTATTCGCCGAGGGCGAGGAGGAGAAGACGATCCGCGCCGCCCTCGCCTGGCGCAACAACGGCCTCGGCACTCCGGTCCTGATCGGCCGCGAGGAGCGGATCCACGAGACCGCGCGCGCCATCGGCCTGAACCTGCCCGAGGACGGCTTCGAGATCCACAACGCCAGGCTCAGCACCAAGAACCGGGCCTACGCCGAGTTCCTCTACGCGCGCAATCAGCGAAGCGGCCTCCTGTTTCGCGACTGCCAGCGCATGGTCAACCAGGACCGCAACGTGTTCGGCGCCTGCATCGTGGCGCAGGGCGACGCCGATGCCATGGTCACGGGCCTCACCCGCAACTACATCAACGTGCTGCGCGATATCCGCCGCGTGCTCGATCCCCGGCCTGGCCATCGGCTGTTCGGCCTCACTGTAATGGTCGCCCGCGGCCGGACCGTGTTCATCGCCGATACCACGGTGCACGAGCTGCCGAATCGGGTCGAACTCGCCGACATCGCCATCCAGACCGCGCACGCGGCGCGCCGGATGGGCTTCACGCCGCGAGTCGCGTTGCTGTCGTTCTCGACTTTCGGCAGCCGGCGGGTCGAGAAGGCGATGCGGGTCCAGGAGGCGGTCGAAGAGCTCGACCGGCGCCAGGTCGACTTCGAATACGACGGCGAGATGTCGGTCGACGTTGCGCTCGATCCCGAGTTGCTGGCGCTCTACCCCTTCTGCCGCCTCTCGGGGCCGGCCAACGTGCTGATCATGCCGGCGCTGCACACCGCCAGCATCAGCTCGCGGCTGATGAAGCAGTTGGGCGGCGGCACGGTGATCGGCCCGCTCCTGCTCGGGCTCTCCAAATCGGTCCAGATCCTGCCGATGAATGCCACGGTCTCCGATATCCTCAATCTGGCCGCGCTCGCCGCCTACGATGCGATCGAGGACGAGCCGGAGCGCATCCCCGAGGCAGCGGAGTAGCTCGCAGCGAGAGGCATCGATGGCGTGATCGAGAAGTCCAGGAGCTCAAAGGTATGCCAATGAGATTCGCCGGTCAGGCTGTGATCGTCACCGGCGGCGCGAACGGCATCGGCCGGGCCTGCGCGGAGGCGTTCGCCGCCGAGGGCGCTTCGGTCGTCGTCGCGGATGTCGATGACGAGGCCGGCACCAAGGTCGTGGACGACATCAAGGCGGGCGGCAGCACGGCGCGCTTCATCGGGACTGACGTCGGTGACGCGGCCCAGGCGCAACGTCTGGTGGCCGAGACGCTCGGGGCGTTCGGCCGCCTCGATGTGCTGATCAACAACGCCGGGATCATCAAGACCGCGGATTTCCTCGAAATCAGCGAGGCCGACTTCGATGCCGTCCTGCGCGTCAATCTGAAGGGTGTGTTCCTGGTCGGCCAGGCCGCGGCGCGGGCGATGGTCGAGCGGGGCAGGGGCGCGATCGTCAACATGTCGTCAGCCAATGCCGTGGTCGCGATCCCCAATCAGGTGCCCTATGTGACGAGCAAGGGCGCGGTCAACCAGCTGACCAAGGTCATGGCGCTCGCCCTCGCCGACAAGGGGGTGCGGGTCAACGCGATCGGGCCGGGCTCGATCCTGACCGATCTCCTCAAGGTTGTGATGGACGACGAGGCGGCGAGCCGCAGGATCCTCTCGCGCACGCCGATGGGCCGCTGCGGCGAGCCGGCGGAAGTCGCCAAGGTGGCGCTGTTTCTGGCGAGCGACGACGCCAGCTACCTGACCGGGCAGTGCATCTACCCCGACGGTGGCCGCCTCGCGCTCAACTACACGGTGCCGGTTCCCGGCGCCTGACGTCATACCGTTGCCTTCCGGCAACAGCCTTCCCATCTGGTGGGCAAACCCGTAGAAGGCGACCGGCGGGCGCCGGTATGCCGCCGCCTTTGTGGAGCCAGAGCAGGGGTTAGTGATGGATCGACCGTTGATGCCGAAAGCCACGGCCGTGTGGCTCGTGGACAACACCAGCTTGACGTTCGAGCAGATCGCCGACTTCTGCGGCCTGCACGCGCTCGAGGTCAAGGGCATCGCGGATGGCGAGGTCGGGGCCGGCATCCGCGGCCTCGATCCGGTCGCCGGCGGCCAATTGGAGCGCGGCGAGATCGAGCGGTGCCAGAAGGACCCGAACGCGCGCCTTCGGCTCGCGCGGCCGGCCGCAGCCGACATCAAGGTGCCGAAACGGCGCGAGCCTCGTTACACACCGCTCTCCAAGCGGCAGGACCGGCCGGACGCGATCGCCTGGCTGCTGCGCCACCATCCCGAACTCAGCGACCAGCAGATCTGCAAGCTGCTCGGCACGACCAAGAACACGGTCAACGCGGTGCGCGAGCGCACCCACTGGAAGAGCTCCGAGATCCGGCCGCGCGACCCGGTGCTGCTCGGCCTCTGCAATCAGGTCGATCTGGACGCCGCGGTGATTGCGGCGCGGGCGGCAGAGAAGGACCGGGAAGTCCACGAGCTGGCCGCGGCCGAGGCGGCTATGGCCGCCATCGAGCACGACTGATCGCTCGCCGAATTCAGCCCATCCGCAGGCGCCCTGGGCCGAGCCTTGCGGGCTCGATCTCGAGCTCGGGCGGCAGCCGGTTTTCGGTGATCAGGCGCGCACAGATCCGCGCCAGCGCGGGCGCGGTCATGATGCCGAAACCGCCCTGCCCGGCGAGCCAGACGAAGCCCGGCGCGGCCGGATCGGGACCGACCACCGGATCGTGATCGGCGACGAAGCTGCGCAGCCCCGCCCAACGGTGGGTGAGCCGCCGGACCGGCTGGCCGGTCACCCTCTGGTAGCGCTCGACCGCAAGCGCGACGTCGAGCTCCTCGGGCTGCACGTCAGAAGGCGCGAGCGGCGTCTCGTCGGCCGGAGAGAGCAGAAGCTGGCCGGCCTCGGGCTTGAAGTAGAAGCGCTCGTCGATATCGATCACCATCGGCCAGGCAGGATCGAACCCGTCGGGCGGATCGATCAGCACCGCGGTCCGCCGCTTGGCGATCAGTCCGATCGGCGGCACACCGGCCATGAGGGCGACCTGATCCGCCCAGGCACCTGCGGCATCGACCAGAACCTCGCTGCGATAGGCGCCTCTCGTGGTTTCGACCCGCCAGCCACCGTCTGCGGCTTTGATGGCCTTGATCTCGGCATCGGTGGCCAGCTGGCCGCCCCGCCGACGCAGGCCAAGCAGATAGGCCTGATGTAAGGCGGCGACGTCGATGGCATTGGCCTCCGGCTCGAGCAGGCCGCAAGCGACATAGGACGCACGGATCAACGGCACCAGCGCCCGCACCTCGGCGCCGCTCAGACGGCGAAGTGATGGCAGCTGCGGCGCCGCCAGGCGCCAGGCACGGTCGAGCGCCGGACGCTGGTCGGCGCGGGCGATGTGCAACGTGCCGCGCGGGCTGAGCAGCGGCTGGTCGGCGAACCCGGCAGGTGGATGCTCGAGGAACGGCCGGCTCGCTCGGGTGAGACGGCGGACCGCCTCGGTGCCGTAAGTCTCGATCAGCATCGCCGCCGAGCGACCCGTGCTGTGGTAGCCGGGCAAGGTTTCGCGTTCGAGCAGCAGGACCGAGGCGTGCTCGGCGAGCTCGAAAGCGAGCGAGCTGCCGGCAATGCCGGCGCCCACGATCAGCACGTCGGCCCGTTCGCTCATCGGGCCGCCACGGCGCGGCTCGGTCGATCGCCGAGCAGATCAGAAGCCGTAGCTGCCGCCGATGCCAAGGTTGATCCAGCGGGGCAGGATGCCAAAGCCGTAGGTATCCCAATAGGTGTCCGGAAACAGCGCCGCGGCGGTGCGCCAGAGCAGACGCTCAAAGCGCGCGTCGGTAGGTCCCGAGACCGGGCCCTCCTCGCTGACCACATTGAGTGCCCGATCGCGATCGCAGAATGCCGCCAGAATCTTCAAGGTCTCGCTCGCCGGCGTTGTGGGAACGGTCTGCGGCGTGCCGCACGCCTGGGCAGAGGGCGGCTCGCTCTGCGGGTTCAGGATGACGACCAGATGCGGCTCGGGCACGGCAGCGGCACTCGGTATGGCGGTGAAACGCACGACCAGACCCGCCACGCCCTTCGCCATCGCATTCGTGACCAGAGCATCGCGGCGCATCTCGTCCATGTCGAAGGGGTTACCCTGAACGATCGTCAGAATCGGTCCGGCGCTCCGGGCGTCGGCCAGCGCCTTGCGAGCGTCCTCGCCGGCGGTCCCGGCTCCCGGACGGCCCGGGCGCACAGCCGACCAGCAACAGAGCTCCGAGCAGCGCGCCGGCCCAGCAGAGGCAGGTCGCCGCGGCGAAAGCGCGGCGACTGCGCGATGCTGTGGTCGGCACTGGGGCTGACAGATCAGGCCTGGTCGGCACTATCGCCGCGGCGCTCCCCAGCCACGCCTCGTTCCTCGTCACTTGCAGCGGGACCCGGAGGCACGCTCCGCCAGTGGCGCGCCGACAGCAGGCGGCGATCGCGCTCGATCCAGGCCGCGATCTGGCGGAGCGCCTGCGCGGCGCTGTTCGGCAAGGTGCCGGGGCTGATCAGCACGCGCACCGGCACGTCGTCGGCCAGCTCATGATCGAGTTCGACCGAGAGCCCGATGTCGTCGGTGGTGGCGGCCGGATAGGCGTCGAAGCGGACGAACGGCTCTGGCGCGCGCTCCGTGTAGCGGTCCAGCAGGTGAGTCTTGCTGGGCCGCGCTGCCGGCGTCTCGAAGATGCCGCGCATCAGGCGACGTTTGAGGTCTTCGGGTTGATTGTGAAAGATCTCCCGCGCCTTGCGCAGCGCGGTGAGGTCGCCGGACCGCAGCGCCCGGTCGATCCGATAGCAAAGTACGGCGTCTTCGCCCAAGGCCGCCATGGCGAGCGGGCGTAACTCCTGCAGGAAGTGGCGCAGCGCGCGCCTCTCCCCGACGTAGCGTTCGCCTTCCATGTCGTTTCTGCCGTGCCTCCGGACCGACGTTAATAAAATGTTAGGGCTTCCTGACCGGTTCGACAATCCGGAATCCCGAGCCCGGGCCATCCCATGGGACGCTCGGGCTCGGGAAGCGGCCCCACATAGCCAATCCCGGTGCGGTGCGCTCAGAGGCTGCGCGAGGCCCGTCTGCGGGTCGTGACCGGGCCGCGATCGAATAGTTGCGGCTGATTGCCCCACGCGTCCCAGCCCGGGTGGCTCCGGCGCGCGAACAGCTCGAGATAGGGTCCGGGCAGGAGGCGCTCGATCAGCTCGTAGGTTTCGTCCGGCTTCCGCGACTGCTCGCGCCGCGGCGCGAGCAGTAGCTTAGGCACGTCGCGGCTAGCGCCTGGGCTGGCCGCGGGTCGCGAGCAGAGCACGGCTCCGGATTGGCCCTGGTCCAGAAGCCGAGCCCGGTAAAGAAGTCGCGCTCGGCGAGGAGCGGCCACTCGGTCGACAGCCGACTGGCAGCCGATTTGTTCAGCTTGACCCAGTAGAAGCCGACGGTCTTGTAGGTGAAGCCCCAGGCGTCGATCACCTCGAGCGCGCGCGGCAGGAGGGGATCCGTCGCCCAGAGCAGGAGCACCGCATCACGCGCCGCCCAGTCCCGACCGGCAGTGCCTTGATCTCATCGATCCTGAGGCAGTCGTAGTGCGCCTCGGCGCTGCGACCCTTGCCCTTGTCGGAGTAGGTGGCGAAACGCCAGGGTGGGTCGGCGTAGACGACCCGATATGCCCAGCGTGCCGTGGACCGTCCATTCTCCCGCTCGCTCAGCGCCGATCCCTCGTTGTCAACGGTCCTCGGTTCGCAGGACAAATGGCGCCAAGCGGCGAGGCGCCGGCGCCGCACTCCCTCGCTGGGCCCGAACATCTCGCCCAGGCCGGCGGCCGATGCAAGGTTTTCTCGGAGCTTGCCCTCGCGGGCCGATGGGAGAGGACGATGCCCCTGCTCGAGATCCTGATCGTGCTGGCCCTGGTGCTGCTCAACGGCGTCTTCGCGCTCTCGGAGCTGGCGATCGTGTCGGCGCGGCCGGCTCGGCTCGAGGCGCTGGCGCGCAAGGGACGGCGCGGCGCCCGCCTCGCCCTCTCCCTCGCGCGCGATCCCAGCCGCATGCTCTCGACGGTACAGATCGGCATCACCCTGGTCGGAATCGTTGCCGGCGCCTTCGGCGCGGCCCGGCTCGCCGACCCGCTCGGCCAGGCGCTGGCGCGCATGCCCGTGCTCGCCCCGTTCAGCGCCGAGATTGCCTACACGCTGGTAGTGGTCGCGATCACCTACCTGTCGCTCATCATCGGCGAGCTCGTCCCAAAGCAATTGGCGCTCCGGGCCCCCGAACGGGTTGCGGAGCTGGTGGCACCGGTCATCGACCTGCTGTCGCGCGTCAGTGTCCCAGCGGTGTGGCTGCTCGAGAGGTCGAGCCGGCTCGTGCTCCGTCTCCTGGGCAGCGAAACCGCACCGCCCGAGACGGTGACCGAGGAGGAGCTGCGCATACTGATCGCCGAAGGCACCCGGATCGGCGTGTTTGACAAGGAGGAGCAGGCGATGATCGGCCGTGTCCTGCGCCTCGCCGACCGGCCGGTGCGCGCGATCATGACGCCGCGGGTCGAGCTGGTCTGGCTCGACGTGGAGGATGGCCCCGAAGAGATCGCTCGGGTCATCCACGCGAGCGGGCACAGTCGCTTCGTGGTTGGCAAGGGCAGCCTGGACGAGGTGCTCGGCGTCGTCCATGTCCGCAACCTGCTCGACGCCTGCCTCGCCCGCCGCCCCCTCAATCTGCGCGAGACCCTGCGCCCGGTGCTGGTGGCGCCGGACAGCATGCCGGTGCTGCGGGCGCTCGAAGCGCTCCGTCAGGCTCGGACGAACATGGCTCTGGTAGTCGACGAGTATGGCGAGGTCGAGGGTGTGGTGACGGTCGAGGACATGCTCGAGGCGGTGGTCGGTGACATGCCCGAGCGCCGGCTGGGCGAGGAGCCCGCGATCGTCAAGCGCGCCGACGGCTCGCTGCTGATCGACGGTATGCTGGCGATCGACGAGGTCAAGCTGGCTCTGGGACTCGAGAGCCTGCCGGAGGAGGGGAGCTATCATACGCTCGCGGG
Source organism: uncultured Alphaproteobacteria bacterium (assembly GCA_963815435.1). GTDB lineage: Bacteria > Pseudomonadota > Alphaproteobacteria > Geminicoccales > Geminicoccaceae > DATAOG01. The sequence goes on along the minus strand of CAWFGZ010000039.1, from coordinate 15,161 downwards.
CTTTATCCTGGCGCAGCTCGGCCGCGTGCCCGAGGAGGGTCAGGCTGTCGCCTATGAAGGCTGGCGCTTCGAGGTGGTCGACATGGACGGCCGGCGCATCGACAAGGTGCTCGTCAGCCGCGCCCCGGCGCGCGGCGGCGAGCCTTCGCTCAGCACGGTCTGAGGCTGGCGGAACACGAGCGATTTCACCCCGCTGGCGCCGACGTGGTGCAAGGCTCAGCGTGCGGGCAGGACCCGCTCAACAAGGCGTGCCCAGTAGCTGGCGCCGTAAGGCAGGGCCTCGTCGTTGAAGTCGTAATCGGGGTTGTGGACCATCGGTGCGTCGGGCCCGCCGCCGTTGCCGATGAAGACGTAGCTGCCTGGCCGCTGCTCGAGCATGAAGGCGAAGTCCTCGGCACCCATGACCGGCGCGGGCGCGCGGTCGACCTTGTCCGCACCCGCAACCTCGGCCGCCGCCGCGGCGGCAAGCTCGGTCTCGGCCTCGGTGTTCACGGTCGGCGGGTAGCCCTGGTGGTAGGTGCACTCGACGGCGACGCCGAGCGCCTGACCGATGCCGCGGGCGATCTCGCCGATCCGCCGCTCGAGCAGATCGCGCATCTCGGGGTTGAACGAGCGCGCGGTGCCGCCCAACATCGCCGTCTGTGGGATGACGTTGTCGGTATCGCCGGCGTGGAACTGGGTGATCGAGACCACGGCACGATCGATCGGATCGACGTTGCGGGCGACGATGGTCTGTAGAGCGCTCACGATCTGCGCGCCGGCGACCACCGGATCGCAGGCATGGTGCGGCATGGCGCCGTGCCCGCCGCGGCCGGTCAACTGGATGTCGATCCGGTCGGCCGCCGCCATCACCGGGCCGGGGCGCATCGCGAAGCTGCCGACGGGCATGCGCGGCCAGTTGTGCATGCCGTAGACCTGCTCCATCGGGAAGCGTTCGAGCAGGCCCTCCTCGATCATCACCCGGCCACCTCCGAGCATCTCCTCAGCCGGCTGGAAGATCAGATAGATGGTGCCGTCGAAGTTGCGCGTCTCGGCAAGATAGCGGGCCGCGCCGAGCAGCATCGTGGTGTGGCCATCATGGCCGCAGGCGTGCATCCTGCCGGGCGTCCTCGAGCCATGGGGACGGCCGCCCGGCTCCTGGATCGGCAGCGCATCCATGTCGGCGCGCAGGCCGATCGCCCGGCCGCCCGAGCCGGCCTTGAGCACGCCGACCACGCCCGTTTTGGCGAGGCCAGTGTGGACCTCGTCGATCCCGAAGGTCCGCAGCTTGTCGGCGACGAATGCCGAGGTGCGCTGCTCCTCGAAGCCGAGCTCCGGATGCTGGTGCAGATCCCGGCGCCAGGCGGTCATGTCGTCCTGAAAGTCGCCGATCCGGTTGATGATCGCCATGCGCCCGCCCTCCGGCCCTGACCAGCCGCCAGCATAGGCAGCCGCCCGACTTTTGTCAGCCGCCGGGGCGCGCCATGCTTTGCGGACCCGATCCGAACCGTCGCCCCGCCCATCGAGTTGCTTCGCCGCTCCGGCTACGAGGGGGCCACGGCCGCCGCACGCGCGATGTAGCGGCCGATTTCGCACGCTGGATTGGCTTGATGATCTCTGATTCACCTGATGATCTCCGAGTCAGGTGATCTGCACATCCAAACCGACGTTCGGCACACGGGTTCGTGACAATCTGGTATGACGTACTTCCGACGCGAGCGCCGGCTCGCTGCGAGGCACATGCTGGATCGCTGACCAGGACGGAGGCGGAGATGGAATGGACCGGCGGATGTCTATGCGGGGCAGTGCGCTACCGCGCAACGGCAGATCCGATCCGCGCCGTCAACTGTCACTGCGGGATGTGCCGTCGAACTTCGGGCGCGGCCTTCCTCACCCACGTTCATTTCCCGATCGGCGCATTCACGTGGGTTCAGGGCAAACCAACGCGTTATCGCTCCTCCTCCGAGGCCGAGCGCGGCTTCTGTGACCGTTGTGGCAGCACCCTTACGATGTACGAAACGGTCCTCGACGACCGGGTCCAGGTGAGCTTGGGAAGCCTTGACCGCCCGGAAGACGTTCGCCCGGATGATCATGTGTGGACAGAGAGCCAGCTTCCTTGGCTGCACATCGATGACGACCTGCCGCGCTTTCCGCGTGCCAGCTCGGCCGTGCCATCCCGCGCCAGGGAGGAATGACGGCTTGTGACCGCCTTGGTCTCAGAATGGCTCGGGTTCCCTTGCAGCTGGCCGCAGTCGGATCTTCGATGCAAGGCGGGCGTGCGCTGCGCCGACAACCGCTTGGCGCGAGAGCGGTCGGTCATAGGCCGATAGGCTGTACAAAGCGGCCATGACGGGAAAGAAGGCGGCGTGAAGCTCACCATTCGCCCGCTGAGGCCCGATCTGTGGCCTGCGTTCGAGGGCCTGTTGGGCGAGAGCGGCGCCGCCGGCGGCTGCTGGTGCATGTACTGGCGGATCGGCGGAGTCGTCCGCAAGAGACCGCGCGAGAGCAACAAGGCGGCGTTTCGCGCGATTCGGGGCGGCCAAGAGAAACTGCATCTCGAGCCGTCCGAGGTCGTCACCGGGGCTTGTCTGCGCGATTGGCCGTGAATCGAGCGCGCCAGCCTACCCGGCTGGCGCGAGCTCGGACGCGGAAGACCGACCCCGACGCGCGGGGGCTAGGTCAGGTCGGGTTGACTGGCGTCTGCTGGATCTGGCTTGCCTGGCCCGCCCCATTCGCGTGGGCCGCCGGCGCGGGTTTGGCGACCGAGCGCACCTTCGCGGCCGGCGCGGACTTCGCCGGCTCCGCAGGCTTGGCGATGGGTAGCGTCGGGCGGGCCTGACGGGCCCCCGTGGCGGGGGCCTTCACCTTGGCTTTGCGAAGGGTCTTGACAGCCGGCCGGGCCTTCGCGGTCGGCGCCGACTTCGCCAGCTCCGCGGTCTTGGCGACGAGCAGTGTCGGGCGGGCCTGACGGGCCTTCGCGGGAGCCTTCACCCTGGCTTTCCGGATGGTCTTGGCAGCCGGCCTGATCTTTGTGGCTGGAGTCGACTTCGCCGGCTCCGCGGTCTTGGCGACGGGCAGTGTCGGGTGGGCCTGACGGGCCTTCGCGGGAGCCTTCACCCTGGCTTTCCGGATGGTCTTGGCAGCCGGCCTGATCTTTGTGGCTGGAGTCGACTTCGCCGGCTCCGCGGTCTTGGCGAGCGGCAGCGTCGGGCGAGCCTGACGGGCCCTGGCGGGAGCCTTCACCCTGGCTTTCCGGATGGCCTTGGCCGTCTTGCGGGCCTTTGCGGCCAGGGTCGACTTCGCCGCCTCCGCGGGCTTGGCAAGCAGCAAAGTGGGGCGGCCCCGACGGACCTGAGCCCGGCCGTTCGTCTTGGCCGTGCGGGCGGCTTTGGTCGCCTTGCGAACCTTCGTGGCCGGCGCCGGCTTCGCCGCCTCGGCGGGCTTGGCAAGCGGCGGAGTGGGATGAACCCGGCCATTTGCCTTGGCCTTCCGGGCGACCTTGGCCGTCTTGCGGACCTTTGCTGCCGGGGTCGACTTTGCCGCCACCGCGGGCTTGGCGAGCGGCAGTGTCGGGCGAGCCCGACGGGCCTTGGCGGGAGCCTTCACCTTGGCGTTCCGGGTGACCTTGGTTGTCTTGCGGGCCTTTGTGGCCTTGGCCACCGGCCGCGGCTTCGACGCGGCCGTCGTCTGCCCGGAGCGCTCGACCTCGGCCAGCCGGGTGATCGCCAGGAGCGTCGCGCGGCTGTCGCTGTCGATATCGTCCGCCTTGAGCGCCCAACGGGCGGCTTCGGCAATGACGTCGAGAACCGGCGCCGCTAATCGCCACCGCTTGGGCATGTCGCTGCAGGCCAGCTGGGCGAGGGTCAGGCGCGCGTCGGTGCGCCAGTGCGCCTCGAACCAGTCCTGTCGGCTCGCTTCGTCGACCAGACGCGACACGAGGCTCATCAGCGCCTTGCCGTGATCCTGCTGCTCGCGGATCGTCTCGACCAGCGCCTGCAACCCCGCCTCGTAGGTGATGTCAATCTTCATGACCGGCAACCTTGGATAGACCTGGACGGCGCCGATCATCGCACTTGAGGGTTGACAAATCGTGAAGGGCCGGCGGGTGCCAGCCAGCCGACGCGGTCGGGCGATCAGAGCCAGCTGAACCGCTCGATCGCAGAATTCGATGCCGGCTTCTGTGGTCGTGGGTCGCTCGGCCGATCCGCCTCAGCCCGCCCCGGGGTAGTCAGCCGCAGCCGTCTCCGCTATGACTGATAGGAGCCGGATTAACGACAACCGGGAAGCAAGGGAGCTTAACATGGGCCACATTCGCAAGTTCATCGCGGGTCTTGCCGCGGGCGCGGCGCTGGCACTGGTCGGTGCAGGCACCGTCAGCGCCGAAACCATCACCCTGAACGGCGCCAGTCAGTTCGACGAGAATCACGCCTTCACCAAGACGCTTGCGCAAGTTCGAGGAGCTGGTGAAGCAATATTATCAGGGACCGGAGGAGCTCGAGTTCGTGCTCCACCTCAACAGCGAGCTCGGCCTCGAGAAGGACTACTTCGCGTACATGAGCCAGGGCATCTCGGTCGACTACGCGATCGTGGCGCCCTCGCACATGTCGACCTTCTCGCCGATGGCGCCGCTGATGGACATGCCGTTCCTGTTCCGCGACGTCGACCACTGGAACAAGGTGATGGAGGCCGACGCGCTCAAGCCGATCGCCGACGACATCTACAAGAAGGCCGACGTGCTGATCATCGGCTATGCCGGCGGCGGCACGCGCAACCTGATCACCAACAAGCCGGTCGCGACCATGGACGACATCGCGCAGCATGCCGATCCGGGTGATGGGCGCGCCGATCCAGACCCAGATCTTCGAGGCGATCAAGATGGCGCCGACCGTCATCGCCTATGACGAGGTCTACAACGCCATCCAGACCGGCGTGATCGATGCGGCCGAGAACGAGGCGGCGGGCATCGAGCAGATGAAGTTCTACGAGGTCGGCCCCTACATCGCGCTGACCCAGCACGCCATCACGGTCCGGCCGTTCTGCTTCTCCGGCAAGACCTTCCGCGCCTGCCCGAGGACCTGCAGGCGGCGATCGTCAAGGCCGGCAAGGAGGCCGGCGCCTACGGCCGCGAGATCGAAGTCCTCGCAGGACAGCGCGAAGCTGAGGAGATGCAGAAGGAAGGCCTGCTCACGATGTCGAGTTCAAGGAGCGCGACAAGCTGCTGGAGCTCGCCGAGCCGGTCAAGCGCGCCTACGCCGAGGAGCTCGGCGCGCTTCGAGGTCTACGACGCGATCAACGCCATCCAGTAGAGCCGGTCACGACGACGGCCGGGCCGGCGATCGCGCGGCCCGGCCTCCTCATCCGCGTCCGGTGGACAGAGCGCCGCACCAGTGCATGAGCAAGATTCTCGACGCATACTATCGCCTGCTGCAGGTCCTGCTCACCGCTGCTGATGGTGGCGCTGATCGTCCCGGTCACGATGCAGATCCTGTCTCGCTACACCGGCCTCATCCCTCGCTACATCTGGACCGAGGAGATCGCCCGCTTCTGCTTCATCTGGATCGTGATGATCGGCGCCATGATCGCGGTGCGTGACGGCACCCATTTCGATGTCGACGTGCTGCCCAAGGGCTCGGCCAAGGTCGAGGCGGGCTTCCGGCTGTTCGTGCACTTCGCCATGCTGCTGGTCGCCCTGATCTTCCTCACCTACGGCTATCAGTTCGCCCAGTTCGGCGCGATCCAGCTGTCCGAGATCGCCAGCCTGCCGATGCTCACGATCTACATCGCCTGGCCGCTTGCCGGCGCCACCATGGTCCTCTTCCTGGCCGAAAAATTCCTTGAGGACTGGCGCATCTACCGGGGCGAGCTGCCGCCGCCCACGCACGAGATCCCCAAGGCCGAATGAGCGCGCTCTCGCCGGAGGTCCTGCCGATCGGCCGGCGCTGCAGCCGGCCATGACGCCGGGCGAGGTGGCGGCGATCCTGTTCGGCGTGTTCGGCGCTGCTGGTGGTCCTGCGCGTGCCGGTCGCCTTCGCGCTCGGGCTCGCCTGCATCCCGGTGTTCTTCATCGACGCCGCGGCTGACCCCGTTCGTGCTCCTCGCGGAGATGTTCAAGTCCTACAACGCCTTCGTCCTGCTTGCGGTGCCGTTCTTCCTGCTGGCCGCCAACCTGATGAATGCGGCCGGCATCACCGATCGCCTGGTGCGCCTGTCGCAGGCCATGGTCGGCCACCTGCCGGGCGGGCTCGGCCACATCAACGTCATGGTCACCATGCTGTTCGCCGGCATCTCCGGCTCGTCGACCGCGGACGCCGCCGGGATCGGCTCGCTGCTGATCCCGCAGATGAAGAAGCAGGGCTACGATCCGCGCCTTCTCGGTCGCGATCACCGCCTGCTCCTCGGTGATGGGGGTGATCATCCCGCCCTCGATCCTGATGGTGGTCTGGGGCGGGCTGATGTCGGTCTCGATCGGCGGCCTGTTCCTCGCGGGCGTCGTCCCGGGGCTGTTGATCGGCCTCTCGATGATGGCCACGGTCTACGTCTACGCCAAGCGCTACGGCTATCCGATCTACGCCCGCTCCTCGCTCGGCGACTTCGTCGCTCGCGCTGGCCCAGGCGCTCCTCGCGCTGATGACGCCGGTGATCATCGTCGGCGGCATCGTCGGCGGCTTCTTCACCCCGACCGAGGCCTCGGTCGTCGCGGTCCTCTACTCGCTCCTGCTCGGCATGTTCGTCTACCGCACGGTCGGCCCCGCGCGGCTGGTCGGCGTGCTCTACGATTCGGCCCGCTTCGCCGCGATCTCCCTCTTCTGCATCGGCACCGCGTCGCGCCTTCGGCTGGGCGCTCGCCTATTTCCAGATCCCGCGCGCGCTCGTGCACCAGATCGAGTTGATGGGCCTCGGCGTTACCGGCATCGGCCTGATGACCGCCTTCGCTTTCCTCGTGATCGGCATGTTCATCGACGCGATCCCGGCGATCATCATCCTTGGGACGGTGCTGTTCCCGGTGACCCAGGCGGTCGGCATGCACCCGATCCACTTCGCGATCATCGGCGTCATCTCGCTGGCCTTCGGCCTGGTGACCCCGCCCTATGGCCTCTGCCTCCTGATCGCCTGCGCGATCGGCGAGATCAAGGTGATCGAGGCGCTTGAGGGACGTCGGCATCATCCTTTTGCCGATGCTCGGCGTGCTCCTGATCGTGATCCTCCTGCCCGACCTGATCCTCTGGCTGCCGCGCCTGCTCATGCCCAAGTTCGTCGGTTGAGCTACGCGGTTTGGGCGTCCTCCCCGAGCCGGCACAGCGTCACAACCCGACTCGACTCAGCTTTTGCGGGCGCACCGGCAGTGATCAGACCCTCCTCGCGCTTGCCAAAGCGCGGGGCCACGTTTTATCCGCTCCTCCTCCATACGTCTTCGATTGTGATGCGCCCGATCGGCCGACGCGAATTCCTACACCCATGCCATGCTGATCCGGCGCTTCCCGCGACAAATGGTGTAGCGAGCGCGTTGTTTTGTCCGCAATAGGTAGCGCATGAGTTGACCGCTGTTGTGGTGGGCCCTGTGGGGTTGTGGGCGACGCGCAGCGTCGTCCAGCAAGTCCACAGGGCTGGCCGCGTGGCGGTGGTCACGCGGCCAGGTCCTCGGCGCGCGCAGGCGCCGCCGGCGGGAAGCTGGCCAGGCGCTGCGGCCCCTTGAAGATGGCAAGCGTGCCGTCGGGATAGTCGTGCACCCGGACGGTCGCCCGCACCAGGTGGGGACGCAGCGGCGTCGGCGGGATCTGCAGACTGCGGCCATGCCAGCGCACGCAGTTGTCGTTGCCGACCCGACGTTCTTCCTGGACACAGAGGGCGTCGCGCCAGAGCGCCTCGGGCACCTTGACGAAGACCGCGGCCGGCTCTTCGGCGGGCTCGGCAAAACGGGCATTGTGCTCGGGCAGGTAGCCCTCGCGCAGGAAGCGGTTGGCGGCCTCGACAGTGGTGATCCCGGCCAGCGCCAGCTCTTTGGGCAGGCGATCTTGCAGGGTTCGAAAGGCGCGCTCGCATCGGCCTCTGGCCTCGGGCGAGTAGGCCGGGATGTGACCGATGCCGAGCTGCTTCAGGGCTCGCCCGACCTGGGTCAGCTGGGTCTTGGAGACCTTGCCGCCCCCTTCCGGCGTGAAGAAGTAGTGGCTGCCACGGTCGGTGTAGAGCTCCATGAACAGGCCGTGCCGCTCGACCACCTCGAGCAGCCCGCGGAAGCTGCTCATCGTGCCTTCTTCGTCGACCAGGAGCGCCGAATAGAGCTCGCTGGTGGCGTCGTCCATCGTGATGATCAGGTCGAGCGCCGGCTGGTCGGTGAGCCAGGCGTGCTTCGAGCCGTCCTGATGCAGCAACATGCCACGCATTGGCCGGCGAGGACGCTTGCGACGATGGGCGCCCCGTCGGGCTGCCGGCGCCACCACACCGGTCTTTTGCAGGTAAATCCGGGTCGTGGTGTAGCCGAGCTTGTAGTCGTGGCGCTTCTCCAGCTTCTCGTGGAAATGCTTGATCGTGAAGCCCTGATAGTTCTCCTGATACAGCGCGCGCATACGCTCGAGCTCGTCCTCGGGCGCCCGTTTGGGCGACGGCTGGCCAGCCCGGCGATCGACCAGTCCTGCCGCGCCCTCCTCCTCGTAGCGTTCCCGCCAGCGGCGCAAGGTTCGCTCGCTGACCCCGAGCGCTGCCGCCGCCTCGGCGTGGCTCAGGCGACCCTTCTCCCAACGTTCCACCAGCTCCTCGAAACGCATGATCCCGATCCTCGCAAGCCTCTCCACCCAGCCCCCCGTTCCAAGTTCCTTGGAACGCTTCCAGAACCGGACAGATCACGCGCTACCTAAACCGGCCAGCTCACGCGCTCCCTACATTCCCGCGACAAATGGTTGACCGAAAATACGGGAAACCCGTAGGCTGATGACGTGCAGTTTGAATGGGATGATGGGAAAGCTGCGAGCAACCTCGGAAAGCATGGCGTCGACTTCGAGGATGCGCTGCGTGTCTTTCTTGATCCGCGCCGGCTGGTTGCCGAGGACGAGCGGAGCGACTACGGCGAACGGCGGTTCCGGGTGCTGGGCGTCGTCGGTGGACGGGTCCTATTCGTAGTCTGCACATGGCGTGGCGGCGTCTGCCGCCTGATCTCGGCGAGGAAGGCCAATGCGCGCGAAAGACGGCGTTATGACGCGGGTGACCCTTGATCCCGCCAAGCCGCCTCGCGGCCGCACGGACTGGCGACGTGTGGACGCGTTGAGCGATGAGGAGATCGAGCGGGCGGCGCGCTCGGACCCCGATGCGCGGCCGCCCAGCGACGACGAGCTAGAGCAGTTTCAGCGGGTGGTGGATGTGAGGGCGCTGCGGCGCCGGCTCGGGATGTCGCAGGAGCGGTTCGCCAGGAGCTTCCATCTCTCGGTCGGAACGGTGCGCGATTGGGAGCAGGGCCGCGCGCTGCCGGACGGTCCAGCGCGCGTCCTGCTGAAGCTGATCGAGCGCAATCCGGATATCGTGCTGGAGACTCTGCAGAACTTGGTGCCGTCTTGAGGGTTCGAGGACTCGATCAAGCTCCTCGAGCGATCACTGTGCGAAGAGTGACCATTACGCAGAGCCGCGCGGTTGCAATCCAGTTCAGAGTTGGCCGAGGCTTTCGATCGCTGCGAGCAGCTGCTCGAGCGCGAATTCGATCTCGGCTTCTGTGGTCGTGCGCCCGAGGCCGATCCGGATCGAGCCCTGGATCTGCTCGTCGGTGAGCCCGAGCGCACGCAGCACTGGCGACGGCTCCTGAGAGGCCGACGCGCAGGCTGCGCCGGTGGCGAGCGCCAGCTCCGGCACTTCGGCCAGCAGCTCTTCGGCGTCGATCCCGGGCAAGGTGACGTTCAGGTTGTGTGGCAGCCGCGGCTCGGACGGCCCGTTCAGCCGGATCTCCGGTCGGCCCTCCGCCAAGCCCCGATACAGCCGGTCGCGTATGGCGCGAAGGCGCGCCGCCTCGGCCAGCATCGCCTCGGCGGCGAGCGAGCATGCCTTGCCGAAGCCGACGCAGAGCGCCGTCGGCAGCGTGCCGGGGCGCAGACCCCGCTCCTGACCACCGCCCCTGAACAGCGGCTGCAGCCTGACGCCGCGGCGGACGTAGAGCGCCCCGATGCCTTTGGGACCGTACAGCTTGTGGGCCGAGAGGCTCATCAGATCGACGCCGAGCGCAGCCACATCGATCGGGATCTTACCCGCCGCCTGCGCCGCGTCGGTGTGCACCAGCGCGCCCTGCGCTCGGGCGACCCGGGCAATCTCGGCGATCGGCTGGATGGCGCCAATCTCGTGATTGGCGGCCATGACCGACACGACGGCCGTATCCGATCGCAGGGTCTCGCCGAGGCGATCGGGATCGATCAGGCCGTCGGGGCGAGGCGGCAGCTCGCTCACGGCGAAGCCTTCCTGGCCGAGCGCGCGGCAGGTCTCGAGCACGCAGGGATGCTCGCTCGCAGAGGTGACGATGTGACACCGCGCGCCGGCGAGGGCCGCGGTCCCGCGGAGTGCGAGATTGTTGGCTTCGGTCGCCCCGGACGTGAACACGATCTCTTCCGGCAGTGCTCCGATCAGTGCGGCCACTTCCGTACGTGCCCGCTCGACCGCCTCTTCGGCCGCCCAGCCGTAGGCATGCCCGGCGGAGTGCGGATTGCCGAACCGCTCGGTGAGGTAAGGCAGCATGGCGTCGAGCACGCGCGAATCGAGCGGCGTGGTGGCGTGGTGATCGAGGTAGACCGGCAGCTTGAGCCTTTCGCCCCGGAACTCGATCGTACGAAATGGCCCCGCCTCGCTCACTTCGTCTCCTCGAGCCAGCATTCGACCAGGAGTTCAGGGATCCCGCGCTCCGAGCCGGCTCGCGCGGCGCCGCCCCTGAACCTAAGGCTTTGATAGCGCGAGCAGCCCGCGCCCGCCAGGACCGCAGGTCAGTGATCGCGCCCGGCACATCGCTTGTGTGGGCTGGTCGAGATGGGATAGCTTCGCGCTCCCACTCGCGATGGGGACAAGGGAGGGCCGACAATGAAGCTCTACATGCACCCGGTCTCGATGACGAGCCGGCCGGTGCGCCTGTTCGTCGCCGAGAACGGCATCCCGATGGATGAGGAGCTGGTCGATCTGATGACCGGCGCGCACTACAAGGAGCCCTTCACCGCGATCAATCCGAACCGGATGGTGCCGGTGCTGGAGGATGGCGACCTGCGGCTGACCGAGAGCTCGGCGATCCTGAAATACCTGGCCGACAAGATCGAACTCGCCGGCCTATCCCAAGGACCTGAAGCAGCGGGCCAAGGTCAACGAGATCATGGACTGGTTCAACACCAACTTCTACCGCGACTACGGCTACGGGATGATCTATCCGCAGGTCTTCCCGCACCACAAGCGCCCGACCGAGGAGCGTGCAGAAGGCGACGATCGACTGGGCCAAGGAGCGCGTGAAGGGCTGGCTGCAGCTGCTGAACGACTACTGGATCGGCCCGAACAAGCCGTATCTCTGCGGCGACCAGATCACCATCGCCGACTATTTCGGCATCGGCCTGCTGACGCTGGGCGAGGTGGTCCGCTGCGATTTCTCCGCCTATCCCAACGTCCAGCGCTGGATCGACAACATGAAGAAGCTGAAGAGCTGGCCGAAGGTCAACGAGGCCTTCTATGGCTTGGCGACGCGGTGAAGGACCAGCCCTTCGTCGCGTGTGATCGGCCGGCGGCTCCCCGCCTTACCGCGAGCACGAGGTCTGGAGGCACCGATGATCAGAGGGCTGCACCACAACGCCTACCGCTGCCGCGACTCCGAGGAGACGCGGCGGTTCTACGAGGACTTCCTGGGCCTGCCGCTGGTCCAGCGCCTTCGAGATCAAGGAGACCAAGAGCGGCCGCAAGACCAGCGCGCTGCACTCCTTCTACCAGCTCGACGACGGCTCCTGCCTCGCCTTCTTCGAGGCGCCGGACATGCCGTTCGAGTTCAAGAAGCAGCACGACTACGACCTGCACATCGCGCTCGAGGTGAGCCCCGAGGACCTCGCAGGCGATGTTCGAGAAGGGCAAGGCCGCGGGCATCGAGACGCGCGGCATCTCCGACCACGACTTCATCCACTCGATCTACTTCCGCGACCCCAACGGCTACGTGATCGAGCTGACCGCCAAGCGCGCGAACCACGACGAGGCGATGGACCCGGCGAACAACGACGCCCGCGAGCGCCTCGAAGCGTGGCAGAAGAAGAAGGCCAGGAAAGCCAGTTAGCGCTCGCGAGCGCGCGCGGGTCCGCGGGCGACTGGGACCTCGCGCGATGCTGCCGGTCTCGCTCCGGGCAGACGCTCGCCCGGTGGCGGCAGCGAGCCTGAGGAAGCGAATATCATGACCACCACCCAATCCATCGTCCAGCGGCCACAGCCCTGGGCCGCGACGCTGTTCATGCTGATGCTGCCGCTGTTGAGCGGCTGCGGGATCAACACCATTCCGACCCTGGATGAACAGGTCAACGCCGCCTGGGCTCAGGTCCAGAACCAGTATCAGCGGCGCGCGGACCTGATCCCGAACCTGGTCGAGACGGTCAAGGGCTATGCCAAGCAGGAGAGGAGGTGCTGACCCAGGTGACCGAGGCGCGGGCCAAGGTGGGGCAGATGCAGCTGCCGCCGGACATCCTGACCGACCAGGAGCGCTCAACCAGTTCGAGCAGAACCAGGCCCAGCTGACCGGCGCCCTCGGTCGGCTGCTGGTCGTGGTCGAGCAATACCCCGAGCTGAAGTCGAACCAGAACTTCCTCGCCCTTCAATCGCAGCTCGAAGGCACCGAGAACCGCATCTCGGTCGCGCGGCGGCAGACTATGTCCAGGCGGTCCAGGCTACAATACCGAGATTCGCACCTTCCCGGCGCCTCTGGGCGATCATCTACGGTGCCAGCCGAAGGCGAACTTCACCGCGAGTGCGGGCGCGGAGCAGGCGCCGAAGGTTAAATTCTGAGCCATGCCTGCCCGGCTCGCCACCTTCTGCTGCTCGGGCTTTTCCTTGCCGCGATCGCCTCGTTCGGCGGCCGACGCCCGGCTTTCCCGCGCTCACCGGCCGCGTGGTCGACCGAGGCCGGCCTGCTCAGCGAGCAGCGACGAGGCCGAGCTGAGCGCCGCGCTCGCGCAGTTCGAGCAGCAGACCGGCGACCAGATCGTCGTCGTCGACCCTGCAATCGCTCCAGGGCCAGCCGATCGAGGACTACGGCTACCAGCTCGGCCGCCACTGGGGCATCGGCCAGAAGGGCAAGAACAACGGCGCGCTCCTGATCGTCGCGCCCGACGAGCACGAGGTGCGGATCGAGGTCGGCTACGGCCTCGAGGGCGAGCTCACCGATGCGCTGAGCCGCAGATCATCGAGACCGACATTACCGCCGCGCTTTCGCCAGGCGATTTCGCCGCCGGATCAAGGCCGGCGTCGCCGGCGATGATCGAGCGCGCTGGGCGGCACCTACGATCCGGCCCTGCCGCGCGGTCCAGCAGGCCCGGGAGCGCGAACGCGCGCCGGCGCCCTGGCCATCTGATCCTGTGATCTGCCGTCATCGCGATCTTCGTGCTCAGCCCCGCTGTCCGACCGCGCGGGCGCGGCCGCCGTCGGCGCGGCGACGGCGGGCCGATCTTCATCCCCGGCGGCTGCGAGCGGCCGGCGCGGCGGCTTCGGCAGCGGCGGGTTTGGCGGCGGCGGCGGCTCGGGGCGGCGGCTTCAGCGGCGGCGGCGAGCTTCGGCGGCGGTGGCGCCACCGGCCGCCGGTGAGCCGTGCCCTTCCTCACCGACGCGGACCGGCAGAAGATCGCCGCGGCGATCGCGGCGGCCGAGCGCAGGACCAGCGGCGAGCTGGTCACTGTGGTGGCGGCAAGCGGCCGACGACTACCGCTATGTCTCGATGCTCTGGCCTGCGCTCGCCGCCCTGCTGCTGCCGGCGATCCTTCTCGACGGCACGGCCCGCGACTCGAGCGCCTGGAGCTCTATCTAGTCCAGGCGGCGTCGTTCGTCGTCCTGCCGCTGATCGCGCACCTGCCGCCGGTACATCTCGCGCTGGTCCCGGCCGCGTTAAGCGCCGCCGGGCCAGCCGCCTCGCCCAGCAGCCCTTCGACCAGGGGCTCACCGGACCCGGGCGCGGACCGGCGTCCTGATCTTCGTTTCGGTCGCCGAGCGCCACGTCGAGATCATCGCCGACCCCGCATCGACGCCGTGCGTGCCGCCCGGCACCTGGGACCGGGCCGTGGCCGATTTCGTCGAGCGGGTCCGGGCGGGGCAAATCGCCGAGGGCTTCCTGGCCGCGATCGCTCTGGTCGGCGACCGGCTCGCAGAGCATTTCCCGCGGCGGGCCGATGACATCGACGAGCTGCCGAACCGGTTGATCGAAATCTGATCAAGTTTCTGGCTCACCACTGACGTGCGGCCGCTGGACGCGATCGAGGTGGTCTCTCAGCGTGCGCTTTGTGTGACTGTCGTCGGCAGGAGGGAGGTGGGGCGATGCTGAAGCGTTTCGATCGGGATGAGATCCTGTTCCGGCAGGGCGATCCGAGCGATTTCGCGATTTTCTTGATCCTGTCGGGCAGCGCCGAGGTTCTGCGTGATGCCGCCGACGATGCGATCGTGCTCGGTACGGTCCAGGCCGGCGAGTTCGTCGGCGAAATGGGTGTGCTCGAAGGGCGGGCGCGCAGCGCGACCGTGCGCGCGGCCTCGCCCGTCGAAGCGGACCTGATCGAGCGCCAGGCGTTCCTCGATCGGGTCAGCGGGGAGCCCGAGCTGGCGCGTAAACTGCTCGTCCGGATGAGCGCACGGCTGCGCGACGTCGACGATGTGCTTGCCCGCCTGTATGCCGCCGCGGGGCGCGACGACGCCGAAACGCGCGGCGAGCTGGTCGAGGTGCCGCCTTCGGCCGCGGCAGCGCCATCGATCATGCTGGAGGCGACCACCCAGCGAGCTCAGTCCGTGGTCGGTGCGGACCTGATTCCGGTTGCCAAGCTGCCGTTCACGGTCGGCCGCCAGCGCGGCGAGCACGAGCTGGCCGCGATCATCACGCCCGATCTCACGATCCCCGAAACCGCACCCTATCGCTTGTCGCGGGCCCATTTCAGCCTGATCGCGCGCGATGGCGCGGTCGTGGTGCAGGATCTCAACAGCAAGCTCGGCACGATCGTCAACGACCGGCCGCT
>CAWFGZ010000038.1:0-219461 GCA_963815435.1 uncultured Alphaproteobacteria bacterium | reverse complement strand
TCGGCGACTGGCCGGCGTTTCCCGCTCCACCTTGGCGAGTCGCTCGCCTATCTGAAGCAGCACTACCAGCTGGTGATCCTCTCGAACGTCGACCGGGCCTCTTTCGCCCGAAGCAACGAGAAGTTCGGGATCGACTTCGATGCGATCTTCACCGCCGAGGACATCGGCTCCTACAAGCCTGACCCGCGCAATTTTGAGTACATGATCGCGCGGCTGGCCGGGCGCGGCATCGGCAAGGAGCAGATCCTGCACACCGCCAATCGCTCTACACGACCATATGCCGGCGAAGCGCTTCGGCCTTGCCACCTGCTGGTTCCTCGCCGCGCCGGTCGCGAGGGCCATGGTGCGACCCATTCGCCGGAAGGCGAGGTAAGGCCCGACTTCCGCTTCGAGACGCTGGCCGCGATGGCCGAGGCCCATCGCGCCGAACAGGCCGGCTGAGCTGACAGCAGCTTCGCTCGCGACTTGGGGACCGCCGGCGCGGAGAGCTTAAGACCGTCGTCGGGCTATCGGCCGCCCGCTCGGTTATGAATCGAAGTGTATCAGAGGTCCGCGCTTTGCCTCACGCGCATTGCGGCGCCGGCTCGATGCGGCCGAGCGGCTCGACCTTCAGCGTCGCCCTCGGTCTTGGCGATGTACATGGCCATGGTCGTGTGATGGTCGGTGGCGTTCACGTCGTCCGGGCCGGTGGGCGAGGCGAAGCTGATGCCGGCCATGCCGTCGACGGCCGCCTCGCGGTCGATCTTGCCGGCCTTCTCCAGCCCCGCCTTCAGCGCCATCAGGGAATTGTAGTGGGTCATGACGTAGAACGAGACGACGGTGTCGTTGCCGTTCTTCGCCTTCACCCGGCCGACGAAGTCCTTCACCCCCGGCTCGTCGCTCGACATGACGAAGGGCACGCCGGCATACATGTTCTCGCCCTTGCCGGGGCCGAAGGCGCCGAGATAGGTCTCGGAGAAGCCGAGGAAGGCCACGGTCAGCGACTTCATCAGGCCGAAGTCCTCCGCCTGCTTGATGAAGGTGATGCCGTCGGCGCCCGGCAGCGCGAACACCAGGACCTTGGCGCCGCTGTCGGCGATCTTGCGGATGATCGGCGTGAAGTCCTTCACGCCCCAGGGCGTGTACTCCTCGCCGAGCGTCGTGCCGCCGGTCTTGGCGATGATCGCCTTGGCCGCCTTGAACATGTTCTGCGGCCAGACATAGTCGGCGCCGAACATGTAGTAGCTGTTGCCGACCGTCTCGTTGAGATAGGGGATGAGCGGCGCGGTGTCCTGGTTGGGCACGGTGTTGAAGAAGAAGAGATAGCGGTTGCAGCCGCCGCCCTCGTAGTTCGTCGAATAGAGCAGCGGCGTCTTCAGCCGCGCCATGGTCGGCGCGATGGCGTCGCGCGCCTGCCGAGGTGATCGGCCCGCACATCGCGATCACCTTGTCGCGCGGATCAGCTTGCACGTTCTGCTCGACCGAGGTCTTGGGGTCGGTCTTGTTGTCCTTGTAGACCATCTCCATCGGGCGCCGAGGATGCCGCCCGCGGCGTTGATCTCGACCGCGGCCAGGTCGAGCCCGAGCTTGCCCTGCTCGCCGAACAGCTCCAGCCCGCCGCTGAACGGCAGGACCGCGCCGATCCTGATCGGCCCGCCCTGTCCGAGCGCCGTCCGGCCGACGCTGCCTGCCGCGGCCACGACGCCGATCGCTGCGCTGGTCTCGAGAAAGCTCCGTCGCGTACTCCGCCGCATGGCGCCCACCCCCCATGTTCGAGCTCAATTCACCGGCGCGCCCGGCGCGCCGCCCTGCGATGACTATGAACGGGAACCGCAGAGCCGACAACTCCGGACGGGACTGCGATGATACCGAGCCCCTGATCCCGCCAGCGGCTGACCGCCCGAGATGGTCGTGCCTCCAAAGAACCAGAGCGCTCGGCCGACTTACCCACGGGAGCTCCAGTCGAGGTCGCCTCGCTCCGGCGCTCCATGCATACTGTCGACAGTGGACCCTGAGTCGTTCTGCGGGGAGATCGGCGATGGCGCACGCGGCCACCATCACCGGCCAGATCGGCGGGCGCCGGCAGCGGGTCGAGCGGCTGGTCTCGGAGCGCCTGGCCGAAGCCTTTCGCGCTGAGGAGCTGGCCGGGCTCACGCTTGCAACCCGCGCCAAGCTGATCGCGCTCGCGGTGATCGCGTTCTGGCTGTTTGTCTGGGTGGCGCCGCCCAGGGTGTTCTTTCTCGAGACGATCCTTGCCCTCTTCGCGCTCTGCGCCCTGCTCCACTATCGCTTGACGGCGCGTGCCGGCCGCGCAGCCCCGACCGCTTATGTCTTCGGTGCGCTGGACATGGCGCTGCTGACTTTCTCCATGGTCGGCTACGATCTCCTGATCGGCGACCCGTGGCCCGCGCAGATGATGCTGCGCAACGGCACCTTCGTGTACTTCTTTCTGTTCCTGGCTCTGGTCGCTCTGAGCTATTCGCCGCGCTCCGTGTTGTGGTGCGGGGCCTGCGGCGCCCTTTCCTGGACCATTGGCGTCGGCCTGATCGTCGGCCAGACCGGCGCCCTGACCTCCCGTCAGCTCGGAGCCGGCATGAGCCCCGAGCAGATGCTCGCCATCGTCCTCGATCCGCACTACGTCGACCTCGACGTGATCGTCCAGGACCTGGTCGTGCTGCTGCTCGTCGCGGGCGTGCTCGCGGCCGGCGCACGCCGCTCGCGCCGCCTGGTGCTGCGTCAGGCCGTGGCGTCGCGCGAGCGGGCCAATCTCGCCCGCTATTTCTCGCCGCGCATCGTCGACCGGCTGGCGCAGGCCGACGAGCCGCTCGCGCAGGTGCGTACCCAGCCGGTCGCCGTGCTGTTCGCCGACATCGTCGGCTTCACCCGCCTGTCCGAGCGCGAGGCGCCCGAGCGCGTGATCGCGCTGCTGCGCGAATTCCACGCCCGCCTCGAGCAGGCGGTGTTCGAGCACGAAGGGACGCTCGACAAATATCTGGGCGACGGCGTCATGGCGACCTTCGGCACACCGGACGCAGGCCCCGATGACGCCGCCAACGCGCTCGCCGCCGCGCGCGCCATGCTGGCCAACATCGACGGCTGGAACCGCGAGCGCGTCCGGGCGGGCGAGACCGCCGTCCGGCTCTCGATCGGCATCCACTACGGCGAGGTCGTGCTCGGCGACATCGGCTCCGAGCGGCGGCTCGAATTCGCCGTGATCGGCGACGTGGTCAACGTCGCGAGCCGGCTCGAGAGCCTGACCCGCGAGCTGGGCTCGCCGCTCGTGGTGAGCGACGCGCTGGTGGCGGCGGTGCGGGCGAACCCCGACGGGCGCGGCGACGCTCGCCGGTCTCCGTCGGGCCGAGCCGCAACGTCTGCGCGGGCGCGACCAGCCCGTTGCGGTCTGGATACTCGAGGGTGCCCCGAGAGCGGCGCTTGAGGTCCGCGATTCAGATGCGTGAGCGACTGCCCCTAGCAGCCGGGTTGGGTGTGCTCACGTGGACAGACGGGGGCCAGTCCTATGCCGTCTGCAGCTGAGGCCCCGGCGGCGCGGGCAGCTCGATGTTGATGTCGAGCATCGACACGACGGGCCCACGTTCGACCTCGATCGAGACCTTGTCGTTGTCGACTTCGACATACTTCTTGATGACTTGCATGATGTCCTCCTGCAGCTGGGGCAGGAAATTCGGCCAGCCGCTGCCGCTGCTGCGCTCGAGCGCCAAGAGGACCTGCAGGCGCTCTCGTGCGGTGTCCGCCGTTCGCGGCGGCGCGGCGCGGAAGAATCTGAAAAGCCTCACCCCCCTGTCCGCAAGGGACCGTTGGAAAATGCTCACGCGTTCCTCCGCCACAGACGGTTGACGAGACCGAGCGATCCGAAGCCGAAGAAGCTCGCTTCTCGCCATTGACGAAGCGAAATTCGAGCTGCTCGCCGAGATAGCGGGCGACCGCATCGCGGTAGGCCTGCCCCGCCTTGGCCTTCTCGTCGAGCACGACCGGCGCGCCGACGTTCGAGGCCTGCAGCACCGCTTCGGACTCGGGGATCACGCCGAGCAACGGCAGAGCGAGCATTTCGACGACGTCCTCGACCTTGAGCATGTCGCCGCGCTCGACCCGATTGACATCGTAGCGGGTGATCAGGACGTGCGACTTGACCGGCTCCTCGCTCCGTTCCGCGCGGCGCGACTTGCTCGCGAGGATCCCGATCATGCGGTCGCTGTCGCGCACCGACGAGACTTCGGGGTTGGTGACGACGATCGCCTCGTCGGCGAAATAGAGCGCCGTCTGGGCGCCGTGCTCGATGCCCGCCGGGCTGTCGCAGACGATGTAGTCGAACTGCTCGCGCAGCTCGTCCATGATCCGCTCGATGCCCTCGCGCTTGAGGGCCTCCTTGTCGCGGGTCTGCGACGTTGGCAGCATGAACAGGTTGTCGACCCGCTTGTCCTTGATCAGGGCCTGATTGAGCTTGGCGTCGCCGTTGATCACGTTGATCAGATCATACACCACACGCCGTTCGCAGCCCATGATCAGGTCGAGGTTGCGCAGCCCGACATCGAAGTCGACGACCGCGGTCTTCTTGCCTTGCAGGGCGAGGCCGGTGCCGAACGCGGCCGCCGTCGTCGTCTTACCGACGCCGCCCTTGCCCGAGGTCACCACCAAAATCGTTGCCAACTGTCTCCTCCTCCAAGCCAGAAGTCCACGAGGATCCGTCAGGGCAGGTGCTCCATGGCGATGGCGTCGTCCTCGCAGCGGATCTGCACCCGCTTGCCGAGGAAGCGCGCATCGATCTCCTCATTGACCACGTAGACGCCACCGACTGAGACCAGCTGGGCCTCGAGGCTGTGACAGAAGATGCGGGCACTGCGGTCGCCGCTGGCGCCGGCGTGAGCGCGCCCGCGGAGGTTGCTGTAGATGTGGATGTGACCGTCGGCGTGCACCTCGCCGCCGGGGCTCACCGGGGCCAGCGCGATCAGGTCGCCGCCCTCGGCATAGACCTGCTGCCCGGCCCGCACCGGCTCGCTCACGACGATCGTCGCCGTGCGCCGCGCAGCCGTATCCTTCGGCCCTGGCTCCCGCGATCGCTCCTTGACCGGCCGGCCGGCGCCGAGCAGGGCGAGCCCGGCATTGACTGCCAGCTGGTTCCACGTCTCGTCACCGTTTTTGAGCCCGACCGGAACCAGGTGCTGCTGGCGCAGACGCCTCATAAACTCGGCCAAGTTGAACGGCGGGTGCCCGGCCAGAGGCGCGGCGTCGAGCACGACCGGCGCGTGCCGGAAGAATTCCGGCGATCGGGCGAGCGCTGCTTGCAGAGCCAGGAAAAAACGCTCGTCCCGGGGCTCGATCAGCCGCAGCGCGATCAGCGTCTGCAGATGACCGCGGATCTGAAACAACTCCGGGCAGTCGTCGAATTGGACAGGTTCGTCGAACGCCGATCCAACCGTCGGCTCAGTGACGTCGATGCAGTCAGACAACCGACCTGGCTCACCTCGATTTGACCTCGCATACCATGTCCGAATAATTCGGAAGGGTCAATGCCCTCGTTGCCGGTTATGAACAGAAAAGTTATCCACAGGCGGACTTGCCGCCGGCGCCTCCCGCTTCGCCATTCATCTCAAGGTATGGTAGGGGAGAGCGAATGACACCACAGCCCCCTGCGCCTGCGCCGACGGCTCAGTGGCGATGTCAACCGCGAGTAGAGCGCGTCGGTCTTGTCAACATGTATTTCACGTTACTATGCATGTACTGCAACACGACCTTCTGCTACGTGATGAATGCCATGTATGCTTACGCAACATTCTCAGTCCGGGAACCGATCGTGGTGGAAGAACGGTGTGTGTCTTCCAGATCGCACCCCGGGTGCTCGACCTCTTTGCGGGCTGTGGCGGCCTCTCGCTCGGGCTGCAGCGCGCGGGCTTCGAGATCCTGGCGGGCCTCGATTCCGATCCGCGCGCAAGCCATGCGCTCAATCTTGATGACAGCCGCGCCGGCGATTGTAGCCCTCGGTCCGAATGCTAAGAGATTGTTTTGCCATGTTTTCTCGGGTTGGTTTGGTCGTGGTGCGGGGCGGCGGCAGGATCGCGGGCGCGGCGTCGGGTGGATCGTTCTCGGGGAAATCGCGCGCTTCGCGCTGGAGCAGCCTGAGCGCCCCGAGCGCGCGGAACAGCTCGGCGAGCACCGAGCCGCGATAGCGCACCAGCGTCTCGAGCGCGCGCGGACCGTTGCCGTCGCGCATCAGCCCGAGGCCGAGCGCGGCCTGCGCGTCGCCAGCCTTCGGGGCGTTGGGGCCGAGATGGCAGCCGAGCAGCGCCGCCTCGAGCCGGTCGCCGCGCCTGGCTCGCCATGCGGCCGTCACGATGCGCTCGACCAGTTCGCTCTGGAGGGTGCCCGATGGCGCGAGCTCGGCCCGCGCCGCGGCCTGAAAAGCCCGGAACTCGCTCGCATTCTCGTCGTCGAGAAGCACGAGCCGGCGCGCGCGGAGACCGTGCTTGAGCGCATTCTTCGCCGTTCGGGCCTTGCCGGCAGCGGTCCTGGGGCCTTGCGACCTGGCGCCGTTGCGGCGGCTGGCCGCCGCTCGGGCGTTGGCCGTGTCGTCCTTGCGCATGGGGCGGGCAGTCCCTTGTTGGTGATGCTGGGTTGTGCTGGTGGTGCGAGGCGGCCTCGGCGAATGCGCCGAATTCCGAGGTGATCATGCTACCATTCAATAGGAATATATGCAACGACACGACGACCTCCTCAGAACTTTGACGGGGAATCGGCTTGAGCCGGTCGCCTCCGGTGCTTCACAAGCCCGTCAGGGGCAATCCGCGCTCGCGCAAGGCGTCGGCTGGGTGCCTCAGCGTATCGGCTATGTCGGGGGTGGGTGGGACGAAGTGAGGAGACGCTGGCTCGGAGGCGTTGGGTCTCGCTCGAGGATGACTGGCGCCGAAATGGTGACGCTCAGGTCTGCCGCGAGCTCCGGAGAATAAATTCCGGCCGTTTTTCAAGCACTTGGCGGATTTTTCCAGATGCCGGGCGGAGGAATTTTCGGATTTTCTCCGAATTTCCAGGCCGGCGGGGCGAATTTCCCGGGCCGCCGCGGAGTGGACAGAATGCGCCACAATGCTACACTTTTGTAGCATCTGTAGACATCCGCCTAAACCTTTGCGGCGGCAGACTTTTTCGCCACTTTGGCGATTCGACCACCGATTTTCGGCCAGAAGACGCTCGGAAGGCGTCGATTTCGGTGTCTTTTCGCTCCCGAGAGTGACGCAAAGTGACGCAAAAATGCGCCACCTGTCGCATCGGCCATCGGGTCGAGCCTTTCGGGGCGCCGGTGGTCCGCTCCGGAAATTCCATCGAATTTTTCATCAGCGCCCGCGGCAGTCACCCGGAGGAGCGTTAACCAGCCGTTAACCCTTTGATGGTTAACGATGTCTTTGGCGGGTCCATGGGACCGTGGGAATCCGTCACCGCAAATCGAATGGTGCGAAGGGGCGGCGGGCGGGGACGAAAGGGGGAAAGCCTGCGGGGGGCGGTGCTGGACCACGTCTGCGGATGATTGGCGCCGAACTGGTGAGGCTCAACCTTTGTAGCGAAAGTGCGACCCGAGCTGCCTGGCCCTGGGCGGCGATTCAACCACTGATTTTCGGCCAAACGGTGTTGAAAGCGGCGATTTCAGTGCCTTTCGAGCCGCAAGAGTGACGCAGAAATGCGCCACCTGTCGCATCGGGCACCGGGCGAGCCTTTCGTGGCAGCTCCGGCTCTCTCCGGAAATTCCACCGAATTTTTCGTCGGCCTCGGCGGCAGTCGCAAGGTGGAGCGTTAACCGGACGTTAACCACCTGATGATTAACGATATCTTCGGTGGGTCCATGCGACCGTGGGACTCCCTGACCGTGAATTGACGGACGGCGATGGGGAGGCGGGTGGGGGAGAGACTGATCGGAGCGAGCGTTGTGTTTCGAGCGGCAGCGCGAATCGCAGAGTAAGCAGACCGAGGGTTCGAGTCCCCTCCGCTCCGCCAGTCTCCTCAGTTGA
Source organism: uncultured Alphaproteobacteria bacterium (assembly GCA_963815435.1). Classification (GTDB taxonomy): domain Bacteria; phylum Pseudomonadota; class Alphaproteobacteria; order Geminicoccales; family Geminicoccaceae; genus DATAOG01. Next base: position 211,473 of record CAWFGZ010000038.1, on the reverse strand, counting down.
GACATTCTTTATCGCTCGACCGACACCGGCCGAAACGGCGCAGAATTTGGGGCTTTGCGCCTATATGTCCGAACCACCAATGCCGGCCGTGGGGCCCGTTTTGGACCTTTTTCCGTCTCTAGCGCCCACTTTCTCCGACGCAACCGAACCACGGCCATTTTGGTACGATGTTGAAAGCTCAATAATTCAATGGGTTGGAGGACACCCGAAGGGGAGCGGGTTTGGAAAAGCTCCCGCTCAGGCGGAGTGAACCGGGATCGAACCGTTCGGTTCAATGAGCCCGCTGCAGGCGGCACAGCGGATCTGTCATGGGGGGGCCTTGGCAGGCTGGTCGTGACCCCGAACGAGCCTTTGCTGTCGCTGGCGCTGGGTATTGTCGTGCGGTAGCACCGAGCGTAGCGTTGAAGGCACGACCATGGACCTGCCCGAGCTCACCATCGCCGAAGCCCAGGCCGCGTTCGCGCGCGGCGAGTGGACGAGCGTGCGCCTGTGCGAAGCATACTTGCAGCGGATCGCGGCGATCGATCAGGCGGGGCCGATGCTGCGATCGGTCATCGAGATCAACCCGGACGCGTTGGAGATCGCGGCCAGGCTCGATGCCGAGCGCGCGCAGCAGGGGCCGCGCGGGCCGCTCCACGGCGTCCCGGTTCTGATCAAGGACAGCATCGACACCGGCGACAGGATGATGACCACCGGCGGCTCGCTCGCCATGGTCGGCAACGTCGCGCCGGAGGACGCCCACGCGGTCAGGCTGCTGCGCGATGCCGGCGTGGTCGTGCTGGGCAAGGCCAACCTCAGCGAGTGGTCCTACATGCGCAGCACGCGCGCGGTGTGCGGCTGGAGCAGCCGCGGCGGCCAGACCCGCAATCCGCACGTGCTCGATCGCAGCCCGCTCGGCTCGAGTGCCGGCTCCGCGGTCGCGGTCGCGGCCAATCTGTGCCTGGCGTCGCTCGGCGCCGAGGTCGATGGCTCGATCTCGCGTCCGGCATCGACCAACGGCATCGTCGGCATCAAGCCCACGGTCGGGCTGATCAGCCGGAGCGGCGTGATGGGCGTCTCGCCGCCCCAGGATACGCTCGGACCGATGACCCGCACGGTCGAGGACCTGGCGATCGTGCTGAGCGCGCTGACCGGCTACGACCCGCGCGATCCGGCGATGGCGGCCGATCGCCCATCCGCCGACTACCGCGCCGCGCTGAACCCCCGCGCGCTGCGAGGCGCCCGACTCGGCGTCGCGCGCGAGCGCTTCGGCACGCACTACGGCACCGATGCGGTCATCGAGCGCGCGATCGGAACGCTCGCCGCGCTCGGCGCCGAGATCGTCGATCCGGTCCACAGTAGCGACGTCACCCTGTTCATGGCCCCCGAGGCCGAGATGTTCGTGCACGACATGAAGCTCGCGCTGAACGGGTATTTCGCGACGCATCCGGGCTCGCCGATCCGGAGCCTCGACCAGCTGATCCGCTACAACGAGGACCACGCCGAGAGCGTGATGCCGTACTTCCGGCAGGAGTTCCTGGAGCGCGTGGCGACGACGCCACCGCTCAGCGATTCGGCGCTGGCCGAGCTGCGCGCTGAGTGCCGGCGCTTGTCGCGCACCGACGGCATCGACAAAGCGATGCGCCAGTACCAGCTGGATGCGATCATCGCGCCGACCGACGGCATGCCGGCGTTCCCGATCGATCTGGTGGATGGCGATCGGATCGACGGCCGGAACTTCGGTGGCTGCTCGTCGCCGGCGGCAATGGCCGGCTATCCCCACCTGAGCGTGCCGGCAGGCGACGTGCTCGGCCTGCCGGTCGGCCTGTCGTTCTACGCCGGCCCGTACAGCGAAGCGAAGCTGATCGGCTACGCCTACGCGTTCGAGCAGGCCACGCACGCCCGGCTCACGCCCGCCTTCAAACCAACTGTCGCCTAAAAAGCAGAGGGGCCGATACAGGTCGCCTATTTTGAGGTCTTGACGAAATAGCCGGCGTCGCCGCGCCTGGTGCCGACATGCCGCGCTCCGTCGCGTTCCACGACCTCGCAGGGCGCCGGCGCAGCATCGTCAGCTCGAGCGAATGGAGGTTGAGATGGCACACCGCCGATCCAAGGCATCGTCGAGACCTGTCTCTACGTCGACGATCTGGAAGAGGCACGCACCTTCTTCGAGGATGTGCTGGCACTCCGGCTGCTGATGGCGAGCGAGGGCATGTGCGTGTTCGCCGCCGGCACCTGCCAGAACCTGCTGGTCTTCCGGCGCGGCTGGTGCGAGGACGACAAGCCCTATCCGGGCGGGATGATCCCGGGTCACCATGGCGAGGGCCCGGCGCACATGGCGTTTCATGTCGCGATCGGCGACTACGACGCCTGGAAGGCTTCCTGGTGGACCGCGGCATTCCGATCGTCAGCGAAGTCACCTTCGACAAAGGCGGGCGCAGCCTCTACTTCAACGATCCGGCGGGCAACGTCCTGGAGCTCGCGACCCCCGGGCACTGGGCCAACTTCTAGGCGGCAAGTCGACCGCGCCACCCCATCGAGGATGGGTGCCACCATGCGGATCCGAGACCCTCAAGTCCGGACGGCACAGGAGGAGGCTCTCATGACGGCATCGTCCAGCTCCCACCACTATCTCCTCGGCGAAGCGGAGAGCGCGTTCCGGCGCTATCGGCTGTTCAACGAAGTCTATCAGCGGGCCACGGCCGAGCGGTTGGCCACGCTGCGCCTCGCGCCGGACATACGCATACTGGAGGTCGGTTGCGGGATCGGCGACACCGCGTGCTACATGGCGAGCGCCATCGCGCCCGACGGCCACGTCACGGCGTTCGATCAGAGCGCCGATCTGGTCGCCGTCGCCAGGGAGCAGGCGTCCGCCGCCGGCATCGACAACGTCACGTTCGTGTGCGCCAAGGCCCAAGAGTTCGACTATGAGCAGGAGCGCTTCGATCTCGCGCACACCCGATATGTTCTATCCTAATCACCCGATGCGCGTCGCATCGTGGCGAAGGTGTCTGGCGCATTGAAGCCATCGGGGATCTTCTTCGGCGAGGAGATTGCCCAGATCTACGTCAAGCATGATCAGCCGAAGTGGTTCGACGAATTGACGGGTTGGTTCGCGCGGCTGATCGAAGCGGGCGGCGGTATGGCCAGCTACGGGCTCGACCGGATGCCGTCGGACATGCTGACGGCGGGCTTCGAGGACCTGCACGTCACCGCCTGCTGCCCGATCGAGGATCAGGCCAAGATCGTCGAGATGCTCCGGCTCGCGCTGTCGCGGGAAATGCGAGACACGCTGATCGACCACCAGATCGCGGCAGCCGATGACATCGACGCCGCAGTCGCTGCGATGCACGCCCCCGGCAGCGACTTCCTGATCAGCGCTTCGATGGTCGCCCAGGTCGTCGGACGCAAGCCACGCCGATAGCTTCGTGTGACCCGAGCGGTCTTCCGCGGATCATTTGTTTCGAACATGTTGACTGGATGTGGCGCGCGAAGGGCGTATGGTACACAGCCTGCCGGATCGGATCGTCGAAACCCGCGCGCAGCCTGGAGGCCAACGTCATTGAACACGGCCTTCACCATGAACTCCTTCCGCGGCAAGCAGATCCTGGCTCTCGTCCGCTCAGGCGATTTCGCCCATGCCGGCGAGGAGGAGGCGATCGAGCTGACCATGGCCGGCATCGCCAAGGACCCCGGCCGGCAACTCCTGGATGCCGGGTGCGGCCGGGGTGGTACGGCGGCTTACCTGCAACACCAGGGTTGGGGCCGGGTCACCGGCGTTGATGTCGAAGCCCAATCGATTGACCATGCTCGCGAGACCTATCCCGACCTCTGCTTCGTCGCCTGCGATATCGCCAGCGTTGCCGATCACCTGGACCGGACGTTCGACGTCCTGACGATGTTCAATGTTCTCTATGCCCTGCGCGACCACAGGCGCGCGCTCGATGGGCTGGCGCAGGTCGCGAAGCCGGACGCCCGGCTCGTGGTCTTCGACTACGTCGATCATGGCCGCTACCAGGACGGCCCCATCCTTGATTTGAGCAAGCCCTTCCTGCCAAACCCGCCGAAGCTCTCGCAGATTCCCGGCACGTTGGCCGGCGCTGGCTGGAACCTTCAGGTTATCGAGCCGATCGACGAAGCCTATGTGCGTTGGTACGTGGCCCTGATCGCTAAGATCGAGGCCAAGCGCGGCGCGGTCGAGGCCCTGGCCGGGGCCGAGGGCTACGCCCATGTCCATGGCCTGTACAGCAGCCTGCTTGCTGCGCTGCGTTCCGGCCGCCTCGGTGGTGCGATCATCCAGAGCCGGCGCGCTGCATGAGACCTGGCCCCCGTGAGCCTCTGACCTGCCGACCGGTCATGAGAGGGAGCTTTCCGCGTTCACTGGACTTCTGGCAGCCATTGCCTGGCCGGCTTTTGGGCTGGCGCGCTGACAAATGAAGCCTGGGCACGGTTGCGGGAGCCTTCAGTCAAGAAGGTCTGCTTCTGGCTGAGGCTGTTTAAAGGTGAATCCAGCAATCCTCGCCGAGGGCGGTCGATGATGGGGCGCCTCACGCCTTCTCTGCAGACATGGGCTTCGGCGCGACGACGCTGCCGGGCTTTGTCTTTTGCAGACCTTCGACGATCACCCGCTCGCCCTTCTCGAGACCGCTCTTGATCACCCATTGCCCCTGAAACGCTGCGCCGATCTCGACCTTGCGGTTGGCCACCTTGTCGTCCTTGTCGACCACCAGCACCTGGTCGCCCGCCTGGGTCTGCATCAGCGCCGATTTGGGAATCAGGAGCGTGCCGGGTCGCTCCCCGAGGATCACACGCACCGGCACGTACTGGCCTGGCACTAGGATACCCTCGTTGCCGTGGCTGAAATCGTTCGGCACGACGGCGCGCACCGTGAGGCTGTCGGTCGTCGGATCGATCTGGGCGCTGACGAAGTCGATCTTGCCCTCTTTCTCGTATGACTTATCATTCGGCAGCATCACCTCGACCTTGGCGTTCGCCGCGAAGTGCGGCGCTCCGAGCTGCATGGTCTGAATCTCGTACAGCTGGCGCCGGGTCAGATTGAAGGTCACATAGACCGGGTCCACCTGGACCAGGGTGGTCAACACGTCCTGATATTTGCCGACCAGAGCCCCGGGGTGCTCGCGGGTCTGTTGAATGCGGCCGTCGAAGGGCGCCGTGATGTTGGTAAAGCTGAGGTCGAGCTTGGCGTTGTTCAACTGGGCCTGGGTCTTGTTCACAGTGGCCCGCGCTTCCTCCGCTTTGGACGTGGCCTCGTTGTACTGCTCCTGAGAGACGGCGCCGCTTTTGATCGCCTTGCCGAAGCGCTCGGCTTCGCTCTTCCAGTATTCCGCATTAGCCTGGTCGAGTTCGAGCTGCGCTGCGTAGGTATCGACCATGTCCTGGAACGGCCGCGGATCGATCTGGTAAAGGGCGGCACCAGTCTTCACGTCCGCGCCCTCCTCGAAGTAGCGCTTTTCCAGGTAGCCGGACACACGCGGGATGATTTCGACGGCCCGGACCGACTCGACCGTGCCGCTGAACTGCATCACGATGGGGACCGTCCCTTCGGTTACCTCGGCGACGACCACCTCAGGGGGCGACGGCGCGGCGGCGGCGCCGCCCGCGCTCGGGTCGTTGCAGCCCGCGAGCAGGGCGGGCAGCAGGCAAAACGCGGCCGTCGGACTGATCGTCGACGTCGATCGCTTCGCGGACATGGCTCGGTCCCTCACGGCACGATGAGCGGCTGAGCGCCACTTGCTCGCCGCACCATCATCAGTCATCGGCGGCGGTGGGCACGGCGCCGGCCTCGGCCGGACGCGCTCGCCAGCGCAGCCCGTCCTCGCGTAGCCGCTCGATCACATAGTAGAAAATCGGCACGAAGATGATCAAAACCGTGGCCAGAGCGAGGCCGCCGACCACGACCGTGCCGAGCGATCGGCGGGCGTTGGCGCCGGCACCACTGTCGAACACCAGCGGCATGAGCCCGATGACAAAGGCGAGCGCGGTCATCAGGATCGGCCGCAGGCGGAGCCGTGCCGCGGTCATCGCCGCCTCGAGAACACTTTCCCCTTGCCGCCGCCGCTCGCGGGCGAATTCGACGATCAAAATCGAGTTCTTGGCGACCAGAGCGATCAGCATGATCAGACCGATCTGGCCATAGACGTCGAGGTCCAGGCCACGCAGCATCAGGGCCCCGACCGCGCCGAGCAGGCCTAAAGGAATCGCCAGCAGAATGGTCACGGGCATCGCCCAGCTTTCGTACAGCGCCGCCAGCACTAGGAACACCACCACCAAAGATAACCCGAAGATCAGTGGGGCCAGCTCGCCCGCTGCCTTCTGTTGGTAGACGACGTCGGTCCACTGGTAGCCAAATCCGTCGGGAAGCGCTGCGCCGAGTTCCTCCATCGCTTGAACCGCCTGCCCCGAACTGTAGCCTGGAGCGGGACTGCCGTTGATCGAAGCCGATCCATACATGTCGTAGTGCTGGACGCTATACGGGCCGAGCATCGGCTTCACGGTCATCAGAGCGTCGAGATAGATCATCTGGCCGTCTTTGTTCCGCACCTGGAGGCGGCCAATGTCGGCCTCGGTGGCGCGGGCGTTCTGCTCCGCCTGCAGGTAGACCCGATAAACGCGCCCGAACTTGTTGAAATCATTGACATACGACGAGCCCAAGTTGATCTGGAGCGTGTTGAAGATGTCGGTGAGCGACACCCCGAGCGTCTTGGTCTTGACCCGATCGATGTCGAGAAAGCGCTGCGGCACGTGCGGGTTGAAGGTCGTATAGACGCCGCTCAGTTCCGGCCGCGCGTTGGCCTGCTCGAGGAAGTGCTGGGTGACCGCGGCAAGCGCCTCGACGCCCGCAGCATTGAGATCCTGGATCTCGAAGTTGAAACCCCCGGTGGTACTGAGCCCCATGATCGTCGGCGCGTTGACGGCGACGATCGTGGCACCGGGGATCTGGTCGAACTTGGCTTTGGCGGCGGCAATGATCGCGTCCACCTGAGTCTCGGGCGTGGTGCGCTCGCTCCACGGTTTGAGGACGACGAAGGCGACCCCGGCGTTAGGCTGCTGGATGCCATCGACGATGTTGTAGCCGGGCATCTCTATGGTGGACCACACCCCCGGCAGCTCGAGAACGGCTTTGTTGATCTGCCCCATGACCGCCCGCGTACGCTCGAACGTCGCGGCGTCAGGCAGTTCCACGATGGTCATGAAGTAGCCTTCGTCCTCCCCGGGCACGAAGCCCTTGGGCACCGACACGAACAGATAGGCAGCAAGCAGGCAGAGCCCGACAAAGATCAGCAGCAGCAGAAGCCAGAGGCGAGCGCAGATCTCGACGCCCTTCGCATACCATTCCGTGACTTTTTGAAAGCCATGGTTAAACGCTCGGAACACGACGTTGGTGCGCCTGGATCGCGGCCGCAACAGGGTGCCGCAGAGCGCTGGGCTGAGCGAGAGCGAGTTGAGGCCGGACAGAGCCACGGCGATCGCGATGGTGAGCGCGAACTGGTTGTACAGCTGGCCGGTCAGCCCTGGAATGAACGCGACCGGCACGAACACCGCCACGAGAACCAGGGTCGTGGCGATGATCGGGCCCCTCACCTCAGCCAGCGCCTGTCTGGTCACTTCCTTCAGGTCGGAAGCGCCCTCGTCGAGCCGGCGATTGACATTCTCGACGACCACGATGGCGTCATCGACGACCAGCGCCACCGCCACAACCAGGCCGAGCAGGCTGAGCGTGTTGATGCTGAAGCCCAGCGCGGCCATCACCGCAAACGCGCCGATCAGCGATACCGGTACGGCGATCGTCGGAATCAGGACGCTGCGCAGGTTCTGCAGGAAGACGAAGATCACCAAAATCACCAGGCCGATCGCCTCGAGCAGCGTGATGACGACCTCACGGATGGATTCCCGCACGAACATCGTGGTGTCGTAAATGATCAGCCACTGCATGTCCTCGGGGAAATGCTGGGCCAGGCGATTCATGGTCGCGACGACCTGCTTGCGCACGTCCAGCCCATTGGCGTCGGCGAGTTGAAAGACTCCGACGTTGGCCGCGGCCCTGCCATCCTGTGAGGTCGACCAATTGTACTCGTCCGCGCCGAGCTCGACCCGCGCGACATCCTTGACCCGGACGACCGAGCCGTTGGGCAGCGCCCGCACGATGATGTCCTCGAACTGCGTGACCTGATCGAGCCGCCCCAACGTGTTCAACTGAAACTCGAAGGCCTGCCCGGCCGGCGCCGGGGCCTGCCCGAGGGTGCCGGCGGCCGCTTGCTGGTTCTGTTCTCGAATCGCGGCCGCGACGTCGCTCGCGGTCAGTCCGAGGTTGGTCAGCTTCGCCGGGTCGAGCCAGATGCGCATGGCGTACTCGCTCAAACCGAAGTTGGTGATCGAAGCGACGCCGGGGATGCGCGAGAGCGGGTCGACCACATGGATCGCGGCGTAGTTCTGCAGGAAATGCCCGTCGTACGTGCCGTTCGGCGAGATCAGCGTGACGCCCAACAGCAGGTTCGACGAACTCTTCTGGACGGTGACGCCGACCTTCTGGACGTCCGCGGGCAGCTCGGGCAACGCCTGGTTCACCCGGCTGAGCAGCTCCATCTGCGCGATGTCCTGATCGACCCCCGGGGCAAAGGTGGCGGTGATGATCGAGTTGCCGTTGTTGGTGCTGTCGGAGGACATGTAGATCATGCCCTCGGCACCGTTCAACTGCTCCTCGAGCGGCGTGGTCACCGACTTTTCGACCACTGCCGCACTGGCCCCGATGTATTGCGTGGACACCTGCACCTGCGGCGGCACCAGCGGCGGATATTGGGCAATCGGCAGCATGACCATGCTGACCGCGCCGGCCACGATCATGATCAGAGCAATCGCCGAGGCGAATACCGGCCGGTTGATGAAGAAATCCACGACGCGGCGCCTCCCGTGGGGCTGACGCCGGCTCGCCAGCGACGTCAGCCTCAACGATCATCGCTATGATGCGGCGTGTTGGCAACCTCGTCTGGCTTTTGGGGCGACGGCGCTCGTTGCGCGTGCAACACCCGCGTTGAATTGGAATATAAGCGGGGCGGCTTCGATCTAGCGTGTACCCCCCGATGTAAGGTAACGATCACCAAGGTGATCGGCTAATCGCGTCGCACGGGTGGGTCCACGGGCAAGGGGAGGCGATCTGATGGTTCTGTTTCTCGATCACGTCGCGATCGCGGTGCGCGATCTCGATGGCGCCAAACGTTTCTTAGGCCTGCTGGGATTCGAGGTGGCCGATGCCGTGGTGATCCAAGGCGAGCAGTTCTCGCGATACATGGGGGTGCCGGGCCTCGAGGCCGATCACGTCATCATGGCCCTGCCGGGCGCCGAGCCGCGCCAGCAGGTGCATCTGCTGCGCTTTCAGCATCCGGAGCCGCTCGATGACGCGTCGCGCGCGCGGCTCGATCGGATCGGCATCAATCACTTCGGCTTTGCGGTCGCCGATCTCGAGGCCACGCTCGCTGATCTCGAGGCGAAGGGCGTGCGCCAGCGCGCCGAGATGCTGGAGTTCCCGCACCGCAAGCTGGTCTTCCTCGAAGGCCCCGAAGGAATCACGATTGAGCTCTCCGAGTGGCGCTAATGTCTTAGACGCTTCTGACCGGCGCTGGGAACCGGTTGACGTGCGTGAGAGACTGAGGCCAGTTGCACGATCTGACCACGCTGTCCCGAAGGGCATGAACCATCGAAGAGCTGATCGTTCATCTCCTGGAGGTGGTCCTGCCGGTGCTGATCTGCGTGCTGGTCGGCTTCGCGCTCGCCCGGTTCGATCAGCCGTTCGACCACAAGATGGTCGGCCGTCTGGTGGCAGACGTCGGCTACCCGACCCTCATCATGGCGCATCTTTCGGCCCAGCACGTCGCGCTCGATGCCTTCATCGAGATGCTGCTGGCGTCCATCGCGTCGGTCGCGTGCTTTGGGATCCTTGCGCTCGGTTTTCTCGCCGTTGCCGGCCTGGAGGTCCGGGCGTTCCTGACACCTCTGATGTTGAACAATGTCGGCAACATCGGCCTGCCGATCGCCGCCCTTGCCTTCGGCGCTCAAGGGCTCGCATACGCGGTTGCGTTCCTGGTGGTCACTCTCGCGGGCGTCTTCACGATCGGCATCTGGGTGCCGCGGGGCAGAGTCTCCTTCGGGGAGCTCGCGCGCTCACCGGTCATCTACGCGGTCGTGATTGCCCTGGTGCTGATGGCGACCGACACGCGCCTGCCGACACCGATCGACCACGCGTTCACCATCCTCGGCGGCCTCGCCATCCCGCTGATGCTGCTGACCCTCGGCCACACGCTTGCGACCTTGAGCACTGGCGCTCTGTGGCGCGGCACTTACCTCGCGCTCTTTCACTTGGCCATGGTGGCGGCCGTCGCGTTCGCGCTGGTCCGTCTGTTCGGCCTCGAGGGGACCGCCCGCGGCGTGTTCATCCTGCAGTGCATGATGCCGGTCTCGGTCGCGAGCTACCTCTACGTCGAGATGTACCAGAACGAGCACGCCCAGGAGGTCGCCGGCCTGATCCTGATCTCGACGCTCCTCGCCGTGGTCGTTCTCCCCCTGGTACTGACTTTTTGGATCTGAGCGGTGGCAAATGCAGCCGAGCGGCGGCAACCGAGCTGCGAGGAAGGGTGATCGGCCTTGAGGGCTCTCCACGCGTTTCGCGGGTCAGGGCATGAAACCTGGACCGGCTCGAAGCCCGGGTCGGTCAGGAAAATCTCCATGGAAGACTGGCGCTGCGGCAGCGATGGCAAGCAGTAACGACAACAAGCGGCTCGTGCGCGAGGCGTTTCGGCCGTGGGAGGAAGGCGACAGCGGTCCCTTCTTCAACCTCGTCGCCGACGACGTTCGCTGGACGGTGATCGGCTCGACGCCCGCCTCGGGCGTCTTCGAGTCGAAGCAGGCCCTGGTGGACGCCGCGTTCGGCCCGCTGCTCGAGCGGCTCGACGGGCCGCTCACGACCCGGTTCGTCGAACTGGCGGCCGACGGCGACAAGGTCCTCCTCCGCTTCGAAAGCTCGGGCATGGCCAAGACCGGCCTGCACTACCACCAGGTTTACTGCTTCGCGATGGTGATGCGCGAGCAGCGGATCGTCGAGATCGTCGCCTACCTCGACACCGATCTCCTCGCCAAAGTCTTCTCCTGAGACCCCGCGGCTCGTCCTTTCCGCGCTCCGACCATCCGGCCGGCATGATGAGGCGACAGGGTATCGGTCACATCTGTTCGATGGCAACCCGAAGCCATCAGTTGCAGTACACGAGGTCGCCTCGGTCGCGGCGGCCCTGCGTGAAGGTATCCATCGGCAGCGGGAAGCTGGTGGCACCAAGCTCGGCGGACGCCGACCAGTCGTGAACCACGATCCGAGTGGCGATGCGCCAGAGTCCGTCGCGCCGCTCGAAGCGATCGAGGTAGCGACCCGAAAAAAAGTCCAGCCACTCTTTGCCGTCGTCGTCGGTGCGGCGCAGGTATGCCAGAACGTAAAACTCCGACCGAGCGACGTCTTTGGCCACCGAGTGCGTCGTGTGATGGGCCCGCTCGGAAATGGACTTGACGATGTAAGCCGCGAAGTCCTGGCCGTTCCCCTTGAAGGGGCCGTGATCATCGTAGCTGTCGACATGGTAGCAGCTGCGCAACAGCTCTTCGTCGAGGCGATCGACGCCTCGGCAGAACCGCATCAGGACGTCACGGATCGCATCCTTGTCGGCGGCCTGACCCAAGCTCGCCATCAACGCTTCGTCGGTCATGACCGGTACCCCCGAGAGGTCTGACTGGCCGGATCTGAATTTCAGTGTGGCCATTGAACCGACGGGTCCTGGCCTATCATCCGTCCTGTGCGTAACGCCATGCGCGGCGAGAGTACGACGCCGAGCACGCAATGCGGCTCGGACATCGCGGTGGTGCGGAGACCACCGTGCGAGTTCGAGTCCGCGGCGGCCCGTATGGCTCGACGGTGGTCACCATCTAAGAGAGCCGTTCGATCAGGGTATTCGCAGGCGCATGGGAATTCGAGAGGCGATCCGCCTGGTCGGCGCCGAGCGCCGGGAGACCGTCCTCGAGGATCCCCAGCTGCAGCAGGACCGTGGCCTGGTCCCAATAGATGTGCTCGGAGCTGATCTTGCCGCCCTCGAACGCGACGATGCCGACATGGGGGACGACGAGCCGACGCCCGGTGGGCGCGATCCCCGGCGCGAACCAGTCCATCTGAACCGTGTGGGTGAAGCGGACGATGAACTCGTCGATCACGCGGTTCTGCCCGACACTGCGGGTCAAGAGCTCGAGCTCGAAATCCGGCGGCATCTGTGGGATGAAGATCTCCCGATAGAACTCGCGCAGCGGCTCCCGCCCGGTGGCGCCGGTGCCGACTGGCACATGGATCAAGACGGGATGCTCGGTCATCGTCGCGATCGCCGCGTCGGCATCCTTCTGCTCGAACTCAGCGGCGGTGTGGGCGTGCCACACATCGATCAGAGCCTGCTCTGCGGCCGTGAAACCGGGCATTCGACCCTCCCTTCGATCCGTGCCATGACTGGAGCTGTTTGCTGGCTTCGCGCCAGCACCGGGTAACAACAAGGGAGGCGCCAGCGTCAACCTGAATTGGTATTGCTCACACGAACGCCTCGCCGGAAGCGCAAGAATGCGGGTGCCGCAAGAGAGATGAAGTGAATATGAGCCCGAACGCCGGTGTGCGCCAGGCTCGGGGCGCGCCGGCGCAGCGAAGCGATGGTCGGGCTCGCGAGCACCGGCGGGACCGGCACTGATGCGGTGGCGATATGTATGTTAAGCGCGGCGTTTCGCCCCGGTCCCAAGGGCTAAAGCGACATCACCCAAGAGGGCGGCTTGACACCCGCGGCCCGATTACAGTTGTCTCAGTCAACAACGAGGGGGAGCCGCCGTGCAGGCTGAGGACTTCGAGGACGTGGCGCTCCTCTTCCGGGTCAATGCCACCAGCTGCCCCGGGGCGCCGGCCCGGATGAGTTGGGCCGCGATGAACCTCGCGCGAACTCTGCAATAGCCTCCTGGTCAGGCGGCGGCGATGGACGGCCAGAAGGATGCAGGTTGGGCGTACGTCGCTCTGCTCGCGGCGATGTTGATCAGCTCGGGCAACTTCATCTTCGGCAACTTGGCGGTGCGCGAGATCGAGCCTTGGACGCTGACTTTCTGGCGGACCGCGATCGGCACGGCTTGCCTCGTCCCGATCGTGCTGCAGGCGCGCCGCCACCTCGTGACCTATTTCCGGCAGCAGAAGGTCAAGGTGCTGGTGCTGTGCGTGACCGGCGTCGTCCTGCCGCCTTTGTTCATCTACCTCAGCCTGCGCTCGGACGACCTGATCGACCTCAGCATCGGCTATACGCTGATCCCGCTCATGACGGTGCTGTTCTCGGCGATGCTGCTGGCGGAGCGCTTGTCGTGGCTGCAGTATCTCGGGCTCAGCGGCGCGTTTCTGGGTGCGTTGGTCTTCGCCGTGCACGGCTCGCTCGACAACCTGACGAGCTTCAATCCGCATGTCGGCTTCTTGTGGATGCTCGCGGTCTGCGTCACCCGCAGCCTCTATCTGGTGCTGCTTAAGAAGTGGGACATGCATACGGCGCCCGGCGAGGGGCTGTTCGTGCTGCTCGGCCTCGGCGCCGCGCTCCTGCTCCCGGCCTTCCTCGCCGAGGAGACCGCGCGCGGCCAGCCGCTCGGCTACTCCTGGGCGGTGTGGGGATCGATCGCGTTCATCGGCATCGGCATGGGCGCGTGCTACCTTCATCTGATCAGCTTCGGCACCGGCCGCATCGGCGCCACCCGAGCGGCGCTGTTCTCCTACACCGTGCCGGTGTTCGTCGCGGTCGAGTTCGATGCTGTTTCTGGCGAGCGAGTTGCAGGCCTATCAGGCTGTCGGCGCCCTGTTCGTCCTCGGCGGGGTGTTCATCGTATCACGGTTCCGGGCCGGGGAGCCTCACCCGAGCGAGGTCCATCATTAGATCAGCCGCTATGGGTGCGATCGCCGCCTTCGCCGAGCATGGGGCCCGCGTGCGCCATGACGATCTGCCCGCCGCCGCGGTCGAGGCGACCGGGGAACAGCGGATCATGATCTCATAGCGCTCCGCAAAACTGCTCGTTGTCTATGTGCGGTTTGTTCTCGGCCGCGAATGCAACACCATCTTGTTGTTGAATTGCAAGGGTTCGGTTCCGACGAGCGAACCGCACAGGCGGTAGCGTGAGAAGGCGGGGGCGGCGAGGGAAACATCTGGATTGCCAACTGCGCCGCCGGCTCGGTCACCGTCTACCGCCACGGCCGGCCCGATCGGGCATCCGCGAAGTTCGGGATGCGACTGTAGGGCGGAACACGGGCGATCCGGTCTCAGACAAACGTTGCCATACGTCGAGCAGTGGCTGCACCATCTCGGCCATCTGGGGATCCGCCGCCAGCATGGAATAGCCGGGATCATTCGGTAGCCCCTCAACCGTTGCCCAGCGCCGGGAAATGAGCCAGTCGTTGTTGATCTTCTTGAGTTCATTCTCATAGAAGCCAGTCATGGCGATCTTGTAGCCGCTGGGCGTTGCAACGGTGACAACAGTCGTCGAGCGACCGGTCGCTATAACGCCGTTCTCGTCAATCTGATAGCAGGGAGACGTTGTGATGTGGCGGCTTCCAAGTGTGCTGCCATGGACTTCGGCGTGGGCGCGCAAGTTGTCGCGCCCACGAATGGCATTGTCGCCTTGCCCGAAAATGCCATCTTCGGTGAAGCAATTTGCCCAGCCCACAGCATCTTTGCCGTCAATTGTCAACGTGTAAGCAGCTAAGCGCTCCACGATTTTGAGCTTTTCTAGGTAGTCCCGGAACTCGTCCATTTCCACTCCAAGCAGCCGCCCCTCGGATGAGGTCCACTAAACTGAACCTGTTCACCCTCGCTTCTATTAGACTGTCGCCTTCTGTTCCGTCATCCAGTCGGCGCAGTATCTCGGCGACCTGTTGCCATTCGGGTTCAAGCGTCAGGTAATGGCCGAAACCCTGAGCCTCATGAAAAGCCACCCGCGGACCATGTCGCTCGGCAATGAGACGAGCGGTCGAAGGAGGGATTGCCAAGTCATCTGAGCCGGATACCATCAAAATGGGACAAGTGACGGCCTCGTAGTCGATTTTTGTGGTCTGGTCGGCGTCGAAAATCCAGAAAAATAGCTCGAACATAACGCGGCCTGATTCCGGCCCCAAGCGATCGAAAACCCTGCGCTGCTCGGTTGGATCGAGCTTATTGAGCCCGAATCTTGCCATCGTCTCGAAATCGGGCAGCAGTGTGCCTTCCCAGAACGTACCGGCCGACATGAACATCTTACCGAGCGCGCGCTCCTGGTCGGTTGTCGGAAGAACGCCCCAGTTGACGCTGCCATTGAGCAGCACGATCGCGCCGGCAAGTCCCTTCGCTGCCAGCTTTTGTGCCACCACGCCGCCGAGGGAATGCCCGACGAGGATGGGCGGGGCGTCCAGAGTTTCTACGAATCCAGCGATGTCTTCGACGTAGTCTGCAATGCTGATGCCGGCGAGAAGCTTTGACGTCTCCTCCGAAGGTGGTTCGTCGTGATGGCGGTAAGCTGGGCTGTGGCAAAGAAAGCCCCTCTGCTCGAAATGCCCAGCGAAATTTGACATTGTCCAAGGCCCGGCGTTGGTGCCGTGAATGAGAACAACAGTGGTATCCATGATGCCCCCTCCTTGGATCGAACCGAGTGTAGCAAAGCTGGACCAAGGCTGCCACGACGCTTCTTGCGTGGCCAAGGCTTGAAGGCGGATCGACGACCAACGGCCACAATCGCCGCCGTTCCCGGTATGCGGGACGGGAGCGACGAACGCTGACACCCCAGTAGCCGAGGTGCGCCCATGATCGACCGAGAGCCGCTCGCTCCCGCAACGGCGGACGCAAACCTCAGAACGCCCCTGCGGGCAGCCTCACGGGCCGGTCCGGGCCGTCGACCCTTGCCTGGTGCGGCGAGCCGACGCATGATTCGGTTCGGAAGCCGGCAAACGGAGAATCCCGGTTTAGTCGGCATTCACCGCGTCGAGGATCTGGACTGAATGAGCTTCGCCTTTATCCACTTCACCGCCGATCAAATTCCGATCGAGGTGCCGGCGATCGGGCTTAGCCTTCGCGTACCGCTGCCGCCGCCCGCGAGCGACGGCGTGATGACCGCGATCGAGACGACGAACATGCCCGGCTTCGGCCCGCCGCTGCACCGGCATCGCGAGACCGAAGTGTTCCGCGTGCTCGAGGGACGGTACCTGTACCAGTGCGATGACCGACGCTTCGAGGCCCGAGAAGGTGACGTCGTCTCCATTCCGGGGGGCGCAGCACATGCTTTCGTCAACCTGACCGACAAGCCGGCCCGTCAGTTCATTCTCATCGTGCCGGGTCTCGACGCGGTCGCCTTCTTCTCCGGGCTCGGAGAGGTCATGCGCGACGGTGTGCCGGACACCGCGCTGCTGAACGCCTTCAGCAAGCGGTGGGGGGTCGAATTTCTCGGCCCGCCGCTTTCCGCGAGCGGCGGATAGTTCCCGACCTGCTCACGGCATGCAGTCAAAGACGCATCGTTCAGCAGATTGCCGCCGGATTCGATGGCGCGACGGGCTGCTTCCTCCCGGGCCTGCTCCAGCGCCGACCGGGTGTCAGCGACTGTCTTGGGAGGTCAAGCTGACTGCGATGCGCGCCATGGCTGGCCGTCCCGGACGAGAGCGTTGAGAGTGACGATAATCTTGCGCATGGCGGCGGTGAGCGCGAGCTTCTTGGGGTTTACCGGCGGCGACCAGGCGCCGGCCGCGCGACCCCGCTTCCCCGGGCTCAAGGACTATCAGCCGCCGGAGGGGCTGGCCTGGGCTCGGCACGCGGCGGCGACCTGGCTGGAGGCGACCGCGGGGCTGCGTGCCGAGCCATCCCGCGTGCTGATCACCCAAGGGTGCGCAGCACGGCCTCCCCCGCATCCTGGCTTCGATCGCCGGCGACCTGATCCTGGCGGACACGATCACCTACCAGGGCATGAGCGCCCTCTGCCGCCGACGCCGCCCTCGAGTTTTGGGCCGGCGACAGCATACGATGCAAGGTAAGCCGGCTGCGGGGACCGGACGAATCAGAAGCTCGCCAGCGGATGATCGCGGTCGAGCGCATTGGTTGAGCCAGTCGCATTAACTCCTGAAGCCTACGCTCTCTCGCTGCTCCTCCCACCCCAACGGCCCATTCCCGAGAATTTCCACCAGCCTCAACCCCTTCGGCTGCCGCCCGTCCAAGATCGCCTCGACGATGTCCGGCGCAAGGCAGGTCAGCGGAAGCAGACGGCAGACGTAGGCGTCCGTGACGCCCTCCTGCTCTGCAAGGTCTGTGATCGACTTCGCCTGGCCGCTCTCGATCTTCCGCCGCCAGCGGTGCGCCCGGACGAGCGCCTTGACCAGGGAGCTGCAGGCCACGGTTGCCGAGCTACCGAGGGAGCGTCGCGCGTCTATCCGAAAACCGAACCGTCGCGTCAGGGCGTCCACCCCCTCCACGCCGCATGATGCGGCGCGGGCGCAAGCGGTCGGGCGCTTCGACTTCGCGGCACGCTCTCAGGACCGCTCTCGTCCTGCGAGGACGGAGGCGCCTGCGATACGTCAGCGTAACAGCGATGCCTTCGGTCCGTTACCGGTTCGCCTGACCGTCGCCCCCGGGGCGCTCGCCTGTCGACCTCGCGGACATCGACCGGCGCGCGAGTTTTTCGCTGATCGATCTCGTCGGCCTCCAGTACTTTCTTGGTGATCTGATCGGCCGCAGGGTCGAGATCGGCACGAGCCTCGAGCAGGCGCGGCCCCGCATCCGCCAACGCATAGAGAGGGATGCGCTCGAGGTGCTCTGACGGCTCGCCTCGACCTGCTGTCGCGCCTCGAAGATGTGGTCACTTTGCGATGTCGGTGGCTTGCAAACGACCGTCGCCGCCGTCGATCTCGCGGATCGCGGCCGGCGGACGTTGGGGATCGGGCGGGCCGAACGGCACCGGGATCGGCGGGCAGCACGCGCCGATGATCCAGCCTGTTTGAACTTCGCGGCGTCGGCGTTAGATTGGTCGATCGAGAGCGCACGCGAACCCGAACCGCACCCTTCTGGAGACGACCAGTGGACCGCGCGAAGATGGCCCTTGGCCGCCGCCAGCTATTGACCTCGACGGTTGGGGCGGCATTGGCTCTGCTGTCATCCCGGCGGGGCTTGGCCGACGCTTCGACCGCTGCCGCAGAAGCCGTTGTGCGGAGCGTGGCCGAGCAGGCCTGGACCTTGGTCCACCGCAGCGATCTCGACAAGCGCCAACGGATCGACCAGCTGACCGACCTGATCGAGTCCGAGACCGATGTACCTCTGCTCAGCCGCCTGGTGCTGGGGCGGTACTGGCCGCAGCTGAGCGGGTCCCAGCGCACCGAGTACGAGCGCCTCTTCCGCGCGGTGGTGATGCGCGGCTTTGCCCGTCGCCTCAACGACTACGCCCGCGACACCACCGGGCCGCTCGAGCAGCACTTCCGGATCGTCGCCGGCATCGTGACCGGCGACAAGGATATCCTGGTGCGCTCCAAGGTGCAGCCGGAGCGCGGCCAGCCTGTGAACGTGGATTGGCGGCTTCGCCGTCGCGACGACCGTCCGGTGATCATCGATCTGATCGTCGAAGGCGTCAGCCTCCTGGTCTCGCAGCGCTCCGAGTTCGCCTCGGTGATCGAGCGCAGCAACATGGATGGCTTCCTCGACGAGCTTCGTGCCCGGGCCGAGTCCGCTAAATCCTGACCCGAGCCGCCCAGCGGCGGGTAAGGCAGCCGCGCACCAAAATCGAAGCCACTGCGGGCGAAGGTCAGGTGACCTCGTCGATCTCTTCCGGGCTCAGGTGACCCGGCACCAGGGTGACCGGCACGCGTAGCTGCTCGCCCATCTGGCTGACCAGGTAGGTGACCAGGGGCCCGGGGCCCTCGCGGCCGGTCGCCGTGCCCAGCACCAGGAGCGAAATGCTGGGATCGCCTTCGATCAGGGCCAGCAGCTCGTCGCGCCGCCGACCCTCGCGCAGGTGCAGGACCGGCATCTTGCCGCTGGCCGTCTGGACCTCGGTCGCCAGCGCCTGCAGGCTCTGCTCGGCCTGCTGGCGCGCCTCGTCCTGCATCACGCGTTCGACCCCGAGCCAGTGCTGAAATTCCGGCGGCTCGATCACATAGAGGAGCGCCACCCGGCCCTCGGTGCGCTGCGCCCGGCGACAGGCGAAGTGGAGGGCGTTGCGCATCTCCTTGGTGTCATCGACCACCACCAGGAACACCCGCTCCTTGGTCGCCGACCCCGACTGCTCGGCATCTTCGGGCCGCTCGATCGGGTTCTCTTCAGCCATGGCTCACCCTCTTCGAAAGATCACCCCGGCCAGCCAACCCAAGGTTAGGGCCAAAACCACCGCCAGCAAGCCGTAAAGAGCGGACCGCTGCTGGGCGAAATCGAAGACGTCAGCTTCGACGCCGATCTTGCTGATCACCAGGGTGCTGCGCTGGGCGCCGGTCACCTCACCGTCGCTCAGCTCGAAGACCTGGACCTGATAGATGCCAGGAGGCACGTTCGCCGGGAAGCGGAGGCTCGTTCGAAACAGCCGCGGACCGATGAAGCGCACGGGGGCCGGCTCGGTGCTGTACAGGCCCTCGCGCTGCTTGTTGCGCACCAGCGCATCCTGAAAGGCCGTGATCTGACTGATCTCGAGCCCGGCCGCGTCGACCGGCTCGAGCTTGAGATGATCCGTGCCGAGTTCGAGCCGCGCGATGACATCCGGGCGGGCGATCTGCTCGATCGGTCGCGAACTCGCGACCGCATAGTAGCTCGGCACACGCTGGAAGGCGAGGCGGTCCCAGTTGATCCAGACGCCCGCGATGCGCGCCTTGCGGCGGACGATCTGATCCTGCCGCGGCCCCTGCACCGTCACGGCGATGTCGCCGCCGCCGTCGCTGGTGCCGAACAGCACGACATCGGTGCCGACGAACGCGGTAGTGATCGCAATCAGATGCTGGGACAGATCGGCAACCAGCTCGCTCGCGCGCGCTTCGGTGCGAGCCCAGAGCCCGAAGGCGAGCAGAGCGACGATCATCAGCCGTCCGGGATCTCGCTCCAACGGGTGCATCAGGAGCGCCCCACCGCGCCGAGCGAATAGAGGTCGGCCGGCCGGGAGATCAGGTCGTAGCCGAGCTTGGTGCAGACGATGAGGACGATGACCGCGAGGAGGATGCGCAGATGCTCGCCGCGCAGCCGTGCGCCCGCGTTCGAGCCGAGCTGGGCGCCGATCACGCCGCCCACGATCAGCGCCAGCGCCAGAATCACGTCGACCGTCTGGTTGTCGACCGCGTGGAGAAAGGTGGTCACGGCGGTGACGAAGGTGATCTGAAACAGCGACGTTCCGATCACCACCTGGGTCGGCATGCCGATCAGGTAGATCATTGCCGGGACCATCACGAAGCCGCCGCCGACGCCCATGATCGAGACCAGGATGCCGCCGATGACGCCGAGGCCCACCGGCATCAGGGCGCTGATGTAGAGGCGCGAGCGATGAAACCGGATCTTGAGCGGCAGCCCGTGCAGCCAGAGATGCCGGTGCCGCTTGGTGAAGCCCGAGGAGCCGCCGCGCCGGCGCACCTGCAGCCAGGCGCGCAGCGACTCGATCAGCATCAGGATGCCGACCGTGCCGAGGAACAGGACGTAGGCGAGCGAAATCGAGAGATCGATGTGGCCGAGCCGGCGCAGCAGCCCGAACAGCCAGACGCCGAGCACCGAGCCGAGGAGGCCGCCCGCGGCCAGGACCAGCCCCATGCGCACATCGACGTTGCCGCGACGCATGTGCGCCATCACGCCCGAGAACGAGGATGCCAGAATCTGGCTGGCCCGCGAGCCGACCGCGACCGCCGGCGGGATGCCGAGCAGAATCAAGAACGGCGTCATCAGGAAACCGCCGCCCACGCCAAACACGCCGGACAGAAAGCCGACCGCACCGCCGAGGCCGAGCAACAAGAACAGGTTGACCGACATCTCGGCGATCGGAAGGTAGATGTCCATGGACGTCTCGGGAGCCGGGGGGCGCGGACGCGCGCAACATTGCCGAGGGGCTTGGTGTAGTCAAGGCGCGCCGCGACGGCGAATTCACGCGCGAGAGCGGTTTGCGAGCAGCGGGAGCATACTTCGTTCGGGGTGACGCTCCGCCTCGGTGCGACGGCTACTGGGGACTAAAGTAGAACCACCAGTGTTGTACCTTGAGGTTGAACCGAGATCCCATTGATGCGCCAAGCCGCCACCCGCGCGGCCGG
This sequence comes from uncultured Alphaproteobacteria bacterium, assembly GCA_963815435.1. GTDB lineage: Bacteria > Pseudomonadota > Alphaproteobacteria > Geminicoccales > Geminicoccaceae > DATAOG01. The sequence goes on along the minus strand of CAWFGZ010000038.1, from coordinate 190,184 downwards.
AGCCAGTTTCGTTACTGGAGGAACCAGGTCATGACGTACCATTCATCATCGTCCTGGCATTCATCGCGGTCACTGTCGGCGACCACGCTCGCGCTGTCCCTTGTGTTGGCCTTACCGCTCGGTGCCCAGGAAGCGCCGCAGGAGGTCCTGGTCGAGACCAAGCTGGTTGCCGGGGACGGGGCCGAGGGCGACAACTTTGGCTCGGCGATCGCGATCGATGGCGACGTCATGGTGGTCGCCGCCCCCTCGGCCGATGTCGGCGAGGTCGAGACCTCCGGCGCGGTCTATGTGTTCCTGCGCGATACGACCAGCGGGGCATGGATCGAGCACCAGCACCTACTGCCGGCCAATGGTGACTTCGGCGATAGCTTTCTCGCGCTCACGCTTGCGATCGATGGCGACACCATCGTGGTCGGCGCGCCCTACCAGACGATCCGCGACTTCCAGGAAGGCGCGGTCTACGTATTCGAGCGCGACCAGGGCGGCCCCGGCCTCTGGGGCGAAGTCGCGCGCCTCGCCGACGTTCGCGTCGACCATGGCGGTCACTTCGGCAGCGGCGTCGCGCTCGAAGGCGATCTGCTGGTGGTCGGTGCAGCCCAGGATTCGAGCGCTCGCAACGGCTTGGTCCAGCTCTTCGAGCGCGACCGCGGCGGGCTTGGCAACTGGGGTCGGGTCACGACGCTCGCCCACACCTCCGTCAACGACGGCGCCAACCCCAAATCATTTGGCAGCGATGTGGCGATCCAGGGCGATCTCTTGGTGGTCGGGGCTTCGCGCACCTCGCTCGGCTTCAATACCATCGACGGGGCGGCCTACATCTTTCGCCGTAGCGCGACAGACCCGGATCGGTGGGACTACCTCGTCCGACTGGTCAGGCCCGGCGCGGATAGCTGCACCGGCGGCCGCCCGCTCTCCCAGTTCAATCTCGAAGCGACGCCCGAGGAAATCGAGGCCGCGGCGGCATGCGCCCAGGCGAACCCGGTCAAGAGCGGCGCCTTCGGTCACCGGGTGGCGATCGAGGGCGACACTCTCGTGGTCACCGCGCGCTTTGCGGCGGGCGACGACGGCACCTTCTCGGTCGGCGAGGCCTACGTCTATCGGCGCGACCCGGGCGGCGCCGACGTGTGGCCGTACGTTGCGACGCTGTCGCCGAGCGTTCCCTCCTCCAGCGGCTATTTCGGCAGCGCGCTCGCGCTCGCCGGCGACACCGTCCTGATCGGCGCGCCAGGCACGACGATCGAGGCGCGCAACCGCCAGGGCGCGGCCTACGCGTTCGAGCGCGCCGCTGGCGGGCCCGATGCCTGGGGCGAGGTCGCGCGGCTCCTCGCCTACGACGGCCTGAGCGAGGCCCAGTTCGGCGTCGCCGTGGCGCTCGACGGCGCCGCGAGGATCATCGGCGCCCAGGGCGACAGCACCTACCGCGGCGCGATCTATATCCAGGCCCGGTCGGCCGAGGAGCCTCCAAGCCCGGCCTTCGAGGCCACCGGCGAACTCGTCGACGGCGGCATCGTCGAGCATCCCGCCGGCGTGCTCCTGGGCGCCCCCGAAGGCTCGCTCTCCGGGCCGCTTCCGGTCTGGATCCACGAGGTCCCGGCGCCGGTGGAACCGCTGCCTTCGCGCGCCATCCTCCGCAGCGGCTACTACAACGTCGGCGCGGTGGAGACGTCTATCGCGACGGGAGACGGCGCCTTCGCCCTGGCTCTGCCAGTGCCGGCAGGCGCCGATACCGCGCACCTCGCCGCAGCCATCCTCGTGCCGACGGAACTCCTGCTCGACGAGCCAGCCACGGACCATCTCTGGATTCCGATGGTCGGCATTTACGACCCTGAAAGCGGCCTTTTCAGTATCGTGCTCGACGGCCTCTACATGAGCGGCAGCACGGTGGCTCTCATGGAGCATCCCGACATCGCGTCGAGGTCACGCCCCACCGCGCCGGTGCCGACCCGGAGGCCCGAAAACGGATCGCTGGACGATGATCTGTCAGGGGTCACCTTCGACGTTTTCTGTTACAATTTCGCCAGTTCCGACGACTGCAGGTATGAGGATCTTGAGAGTTCGAAGCTCACTTGCAAGCGGCATTCGAAAAATACACCGCGCTAGGCTATGTAGACCCGAAGCTCGTCAATCGCTTGACCTATCGGGAAGTTCAGGCAGACGGCTCCGGGCAGTTCGTAACGATATCGAGCACCGAGTTCTACGGAAACTACTTTCTGACTTCTGATGAGGATTGGTGTAGTGGCGGTGATGTAGCTCGATACGTCTGGAGAATAGGAGCCATGGCATTCTGCCAGGGTACTGAGAGAGAAGAGCTGATCAGACAAGTCACCCTCCATGAAATGTTCCATGCCTTTCAACACGGGTTCCCCTTCTACCATCAGGACATCGTCAATACGGAAGTTCTTCTGGAGCTGACGGACTTGGAGGTCGTGAGAGAGCTTCTTCACGACGAGATCGAATGGTTGAGTGAGGGAACGGCCACCGCTGCCGAGGATTTTGCCGAGACGATGAAGCGCAGCAGCTTCGAACGAGATCTTCATCGGACCGACAATGCTTTGACCGAATGGGGATCCGGTATAGAGTACCAGGCACAAGATTTCTGGGTACACTTCGGCCTTGAAAGGGATTTCGGACTGGATTATCTCAAACCCTTGTTCGCTCGGGGGGCGACAACCGAGGCGGCCGCCGAGTTCCTTGCGGAAGTACACCAAACCTCGCTCGGCGACGCATACTGGAGCTGGGTCAAGAATCAGGCGATCGAGAATTCGATCGACTTCGACGGGGAACTGACGGACCCTTGTGATCTCGAGTTCGGGCTTGATCACCGGGATGCTTCTCCCGCTTGAGTACCCGTCTTCTGATGGTACCTCCAACGTCGGGGGCACGCTGGAGCCGCTGACCGCGGCGGTGGTCGAGATCACGATCAGAACCGATCGGGGCGAGGTCGGCCCGATTACGATCCAGGCGGGGCCCGTCGAAGGGCTTCAGTACAAGGTGTATCTCGAGAATGAGGAGCCGGCCGACGATGGCGGGCCCGGATGCGTGTCCGTGGCCGAGAACCAGCCGCGGACGGTGGAGGCTCCGTCGCCGTCGCCGATCCATGTGCTCGTTGCCAACACGCAGCATGCGCCCCTGGCCGTCCTCACGTACAGCGTTAGCGTGGCGCCCGCCACGGGCAACTGAGGCCCGCCAGACGGGCAGCCGCTCGCGCATGGGGATGACAGGGCGCGGCGGTGGCGCTATAGCAGCGCTGCGCTGCGATCCGCCCGTCTGCGAGCATGCCATGCTCAAAATCGGCGGTGGGGGAGGCCGCTTTTATCGTGCGATTGCTCGATCTGTCGCCGCCGGTTTCGGACGAGGTCAAGACCACGACCTGCTACATGTGCGCCTGCCGCTGCGGCATCAAGGTGCACCTCAGGGACGGCCAGATCCGCTACATCGAGGGCAATCGCGATCATCCGGTCAATCGCGGCGTGCTCTGCGCCAAGGGCTCGGCCGGGATCATGCAGCACCACGCACCCGCCCGCCTGACCAAGCCCCTGAAGCGGGTCGGCGAGCGCGGCGCCTCTGAGTTCCGCGAGATCGAATGGGAGGAGGCGCTCGCGACCGCGACCGAATGGCTCGGCCGCATCCGTCGGAATGATCCGCGCAAACTCGCCTTCTTCACCGGCCGCGATCAGAGCCAGGCCCTGACCGGCTGGTGGGCAAGCCAGTTCGGCACCCCGAACTATGCCGCCCACGGCGGCTTCTGCTCGGTCAACATGGCCGCGGGCGGCTTCTACACCATTGGCGGTTCGTTCTGGGAGTTCGGCGAGCCGGATTGGGAGCACACGCGCTATTTCATGCTGTTCGGCTGCGCCGAGGACCACGACAGCAATCCGCTCAAGATCGCGCTCGGCCAGCTGAAGGCGCGCGGCGTCAAGTTCGTCTCGGTCAACCCGGTCCGCACCGGCTACTCGGCGATCGCCGACGAATGGCTCGCGATCACGCCCGGCACCGACGGCCTGTTCGTCCTCGCGCTGGTCCACGAGCTGCTCCGCGCCGGCCTGGTCGATGTCGACTACCTGATCCGTTACACCAACGCGCCGTGGCTGGTGATCCAGAACCCCGGCGGTGCCGACGACGGGCGGTTCCTGCGCGCCGCCGACGGCCAGGCGCTCTGCTGGGACCGCGCGGCCGGCCGGCTGCGCTCGGCGAACCACCCCGCGCTGAAGCCCGACCTGAAAGGCGCCGTGACGTTGCCGCGGGGACAGCGCGCGCGGCCGGTCTTCGAGCTCCTGGCCGAGCGCTATCTCGACCCGGCCTACAGCCCCGACGCCGTGGCCGGGCCGACCGGCATTCCGGCCGCAACGATCCGCCGGATCGCGGCCGAGCTGGCGCAGGCGGCGTTCGCCGAGCCGCTGGTGCTCGATCAGCCCTGGACCGACGCCTGGGGTCGGCGGCATCGGGAGATGATCGGGCGCCCGGTCAGCATGCACGCCATGCGTGGCATCTCGGCGCACGCCAACGGCTTTCATACCTGTCGCGCGCTGCATCTCCTGCAGGCGCTGCTCGGCAGCATCGACGCGCCGGGCGGGTTCCGCTACAAGCCGCCCTTCCCGAAGCCGATCCCGCCGGCGCCGAAGCCAGCCGGCAAGGCCGACGAGATTGCGCCGGGCGAGCCGATGGCCGGCCCGCCGCTCGGCTTTCCGAGTGGCCCCGAGGATCTGCTGGTCGAGGCCGACGGCACGCCGCGGCGGATCGACAAGGCGTTCTCCTGGGAGGCGCCGCTCGCCGCCCACGGCCTGATGCATCTGGTGATCAGCAACGCCGCGAGGGGTGATCCCTACCCGATCGACACCCTGTTCCTCTACATGACCAACATGGCCTGGAACTCGGCCATGAACGTCGGCGGCACGATCGCGATGCTGACCGCGCGCGATCCGGCGAGCGGCGAGTATCGGATCCCGCGGATCATCTATTCCGACGCCTACTTCTCGGAGATGGTCGCTTACGCCGATCTGATCCTGCCCGACACCACATATCTCGAGCGCTGGGACTGTATCTCGCTCCTCGATCGGCCGATCTGCTCGGCGGACGGCCCGGCCGACTCGATTCGCCAGCCGGTGCTGGCACCCGACCGCGACGTCCGTCCCTTCCAGGACGTGCTCCTCGACCTCGGCCATCGGCTCGCTCTGCCCGGCATGACCAAAGAGGATGGCAGTCCACGATTCCCAAAGGGTTATACGGACTACATCATCCATCACGAACGTCAGCCCGGAATCGGCTCGCTGGCCGGCTGGCGTGGCGCCGCTGGCGAGGAGAAGGGCAGGGGCGAGCCGAATCCCGACCAGCTCCAGAAGTACGTCGAACACGGCTGCTTCTGGCGCGACGAGATCGCGCCCGAAGCCCGCTACTTCAAGCACGCCAATCGCGCCTGGCTCGACTACGCCGTGCGCATGGGCTTCATCGCCAAGGCCGAACCGATCGCCCTCCAGCTTTACAGCGAGGTCCTGCAACGGTTCCGCCTCGCCGCGCAAGGTCACGGCAAGGTACAGCCGCCCGAGCCCCATCGGGCGCGCATCGCGACCTATTTCGACCCGCTGCCGTTCTGGTACCCGCCCTTCGAGGACGGAGCGGGCGAGCAGCCGGGCTTTCCGCTTCACGCGATCACCCAGCGACCGATGGCCATGTACCATTCCTGGGGCTCGATGAACGCTTGGCTGCGCCAGATCCATGGCAGCAACCGGCTCTATCTGAGCCGCGCCCGCGCGCTCTCGCTCGGCCTCGAGGACGACGACTGGGTCTGGATCGTCAGCCGCCACGGCCGGGTCAAGGCCCAGCTGCGTCTGATGGAAGGCGTCAACCCCGACACCTGCTGGACCTGGAACGCGATCGGCAAGCGGGCGGGCGCGTGGCGTCTCGTCGCCGAATGCGCCCGAGGCCATGAAAGGTTTTCTTCTCAATCATTTGATTGATGACCTTCTGCCCGAGCGCGAAGGTGGATATCGCTACGCCAATGCCGACCCGGTGACCGGGCAGGCGGCCTGGTACGACCTCCGCGTGCGGCTCGAGCGTGCGAGAGCAGCCGAGGCCGGGACGAGCGCGCCGCAGTTCGCGATCCTGCGCCCGCCCGGAGGTCTGGCCGCCGCCCCGGCGGTCTCGCGCTACGGCGAGACCTTCCGCCGCTCCCTGTTCAAGAGCTCGCGATGACCAGTCTGCCGGCGACCCGCCCGAGCCGACGCCTCGGCCTGGTGATCGATCTCGACACCTGCGTCGGCTGTCAGGCCTGCGTGGTCAGCTGCAAGCAATGGAACACCGGCGGCTATCCGGCGCCGCTGACCGACCAGGACCCCTATGGCGCCGAGGCGCGCGGCGCATGGCTGAACCGCGTGCACGGCTATGAGGTGGGCGAGGGGCCGGACAGCCGCACGGTGTATTTGCCGAAGTCCTGTCTGCACTGCGAGGACGCTGCCTGCGTCACGGTCTGTCCGACCGGGGCATCGTACAAGCGGGTCGAGGATGGCATCGTCCTGGTCGACGAGGATCTTTGCATCGGCTGCGGCCTCTGCGCGTGGGCCTGTCCCTATGGCGCGCGCGAGCTCGACGCGGATCGGGGCGTGATGAAGAAGTGCACGCTCTGCATCGATCGTATCTACAACGATCGCCTGCCGCCGGAAGAGCGGGAGCCGGCCTGCGTGGCCGCCTGCCCGGCACGGGCGCGCCACTTCGGCGACCTCGCTGATCCGGATTCGGCGGTCTCCCGCCTGGTAGCTGAGCAGGGCGGCTTCGACCTGATGCCCGAAATGGGCTATCGGCCGACCAACAAGTACCTCCCGCCCCGCCCGCGCAAGACCGAGCCGGGCTATCTGGGCGCGCCCGCGGCGCTCGAGCCGGCCGAACCGAGCCGCGGTTTCCTCGCCTGGCTCGACCGCTTCCTCGCGGACTGATCCCGACCGTTGCATCCGGCACCGTCGATCATTCTGTTCACGACCTTGTCCGGCGCGGGCTACGGCCTGCTGTTCCTGCTCGGCCTCGGCGCGCCACTTGGCCTGATCCCGAGCGGTCGCTGGCTCGGCCTCAGCGGCCTTGCGCTCGCCCTCGGGCTGATCACCTTGGGCCTGCTCGCCTCGGCCCGGCATCTCGCGCATCCGGAGCGGGCCTGGCGCGCCGTCACCCAGGTGCGCACCTCCTGGCTCTCCCGCGAGGGCGTCATGGCGCTCATCACATACGTGCCGACGCTGATTCTGGGCCTCGGTTGGGTGGCGCTCGAGAGGACCGGCGGCTGGTTCGCGCTCTGGGGTCTGCTGGCGGCGCTCAGCGCTGCCTTGACCGTCTATTGCACCGGCATGATCTACGCATCGCTGAAGCCGGTCCGCGAGTGGCATCAGCCGCTGGTCGCGCCGATCTACCTCGCTTTCGCGTTGTTGAGCGGGGCTCTGCTTGCGCACCTGCTCCTGATCCTGTTCGGTGCGCCACGAGCTCTGGTCGCCGCTGTTGCCATCATCGGCGCGCTGCTGGCCTTCGGCCTGAAGACGCTCTACTGGCGAACCATCGATGATCTCGGGCCGGGCAGCACGCCAGAGAGCGCCACCGGGCTCGGTGCATTGGGCAAGGTCCGGATGATCGAGCCACCGCACACCCAGACCAACTACCTGCTCACCGAGATGGGCTTCGCCGTCGCCCGCAAGCACGCTCGCAAGCTGCGCTTTCTCGGTTATGCCCTGGGTGCCGGCGGCGCGGCGCTGCTGACGCTTCTGGCGCTCGCGAGCGCCGGGCCCTTCGCCGGCATGCTCGCCCTTCTCGCCGCACTCTTCGGGCTCATGGGCATCGTGATCGAGCGCTGGCTGTTCTTCGCCGAGGCGACCCACACGGTCATGCTCTACTACGGGCGTGAGCCCACCCGGCCGCGGGGCGATTAGCTCCGGCTGCCTGATCGTCGGTGCCGCCGTACGTGCCTAGAGAGAGAGATGCGAAGGCTCACCCGAGACGGCTGCCGAAGCCGGCTCGCTCAACTCGCGGCGGCAGTACAGCTGGTGCAGGGTTGCGAGGAGGGCGCGGGCTTCCGCACCGGCGAGCGCGTAGTAGATGGTCTGGGCCGAGCGGCGCGTCGCGACCAGGCGGTCCCGCCGCAACCGCGCCAGGTGCTGCGACAGAGCGGACTGGCTGAGCCCGCTCAGGCGGACCAGCTCACCGACTGATTTCTCGCCCTCCAATAGCTGGCAGAGGATCATCAGCCGGTGTGTGTTGCCGAGCGCCTTCAGGAGCTCGCACGCCTCGTGTGCCCTGCGCTGCAGCTGGTTTGAATCCATCCCGAACGTCCTTGTTGTTGATCTGCGCAACCCAGACGACCTTGGCTCGAGTTCGGCCGACGCGCTAGGGCACCGTCCGGCCGCGCCTGCCGCGGCCGGCCCGTCGCAGAGTGAGACGGGCGCTGCGGTTCGCGTCGACCCCGTGACATAGTCGCGCACGACGGCTCTTTCCAGGGTCGGCGATCGATTCGAGGGGCGGTCAGTCGTCGCCCGCGGCCGGATCGTTGCCGGCGATGTTGAAGATGCCGACCAGGAAGCGACCCGCATCCAGGAACCGGGCGGGATCGTAGGCAACGCCGTCGATCCGAATCTCATAGTGCAGATGGCGCCCCGTGCTTCGCCCGGTGTTGCCGATCACGCCGATCTTCTGGCGGAAGTCGACCTCGTCGCCGACATTGACGCTGATCGATTTCAGATGGCCGTAGCGGGTCGAGATGCCCAGGCCGTGGTCGATCTCGACCATATCTCCATAGGGGCCGGCGGGGCCCGCCTGAACCACGCGGCCCGGCGCCGTCGACAGAACCGCCTCGCCGCGGTTCGCACCGAAATCCAGGCCGGGATGGAAGGCCCAGCCATTGGTGAAGGGATCGCGTCGCTTGCCGAACCCGCTGGTGATCTCGAAGTTCTCGAGTGGGGGCGCGAGCGGCAGGGTGCGCGCTAGCTTCTGCAACGCGGCGAGACGCTGGATGTCGTCGCCGCGCATCGGATCGGCCGGCTCGATGAACTTGCTCGCATGCTTCAGGGTGTTGGCGATCGGAGCGGGCGCCGCGACCTCGAGCGGGCCGCCTTGACCCAGTGCGGGCGACGTTCCCGCGCGCGCAATCAGGCCTTCGACGTCGATCCCGGTGCCTCCGAACAGTTGATCGAGCGCCTCGGAGCTGCCGAGCACCCAGTCCTTGAGCCAGAGTTCGCGCTGTGTCGCGGTAGTCGCTCAAGTCGCGGACCTGGTTCTCGAGGCGGGCCTGCTGCCAGCGCAGGCCGCCCTCGACCCGGCGCGACGCATCCCGCTGCCGGCCGACCGCCGCAAGCTGTTCCTGGGCGACCGTGAGGCGCTCGTTGAGCGTCGCCTTTTCGCTTCTGAGGCTCTGCAATCGACCCTTGGTTTCCGCGATGGCCTGCTCGAGGTTGCCGAACGCGGCGCGAGCGCGATCGCGCTCTTCGGTGAGGCCGGTCAGCTGGCGCTCGCGCGAGTCCAGCTGCCGACGGAGGGTCCCGCCGATGGCGGTCAAATCGCCGATTATCGCGCGCTGCCGGGCCGTCGTCGCCTCGAGCTGATTGACTCTCTCCAGGAACGTCGCCGTCGACAGCTGGGACTCGGACCGCAGGTCGGCGTAGGCCCGCTCGAGCTGCTCGATGTGGTCCACCGTGGCGCTGAGCAGGTGACGACTACCGAAGTAACTGACCGATGTGACCGTCAACCACGCGCTCAGGAGGAAGACCAGGGCGCAGGTCGCCACCTGTGCCATGGCTGACCCGGGGCTGAAACCCGCACACAGGCGCGCCATGAAATCGGACGCATTCATCCAAAGAAGCGTCAATGACCTCACACGGGACATGATCGTTCCCCGCGCATCCCGCCACTCCCGATCGTGTTGAACGAGAAAACCTTGGGTCGGCCGAGGGCCGGCCGGGCCTGCCTCCCTTTCTTGCTTAGCTTGGTCTTTGTCGTTCTAAGTTCTGGTCATTCAACGGGGCGATTATGTTGAGGTTTTCGGCGTTCGGCAAGCGTTTAGCCACGATTCGAGGCGGAAAACCGACATCTTCGTTCTCTTTTCGCGGGCAACTGCCGCCGAATGCCTCCGGCCGTCCCCGCCCGTCGTCGGCACGAATCCGATCGTGAATGAGGTAACCGACTGCAGTGATTGAACAACCTCGGCCAGAAATCCCAGTCGTTGAAGTGCCGGCGGAAGTCCCAGCCTGTCGATCGGCGCAGGCGGCGCTGGAAGGGCATCTCAATTCCGAGTCGGATGGAAGCTGGGGGATTAAGACAGATGCGCGAAACGTTGAAACAGCTGACGTCGTTGCGCTAACGGGGCTGTCGGTCGAGAAAGGCAAGCAACGAGGCATCGAACGCCACGTCCTGCTCGATGTTGAGGAGATGTGCGGCGTCCGGGATGACCTCGAGATGGGCGCCCGGGATGCGCGCATGGACCTCCTCGGCCTTCTCGGGCGGGGTCGCCGGATCCTGGGCCCCGACGATGACCAGCGTCGGGACGCGGATCGCGCGGATCGTTTCGCGCAGGTCCATGTCGCGGATCGCGGCGCAGCAGGCGGCGTAGCCTTGCGGCGGCGTCTCGAGCAGCATCTGGCGGACGCCCTCCACGGCGATCGAGGGCTGAGCGCGGAACGCCTCGGTGAACCAGCGCTCGACCACGCCATCGGCGAGTGCCGCCATGCCGGCCGTGCGCACCGTCCGAATCCGCTCCTCCCAGAGCCCCTGCGGCGGCATGTGGCATGCGGTCGAACAAAGCGTGAGACTACGCAGGCGCTCGCCATGCTTGGCGCCGAGCATCTGCCCGATCATGCCGCCCTTGGACAAGCCGCAGAAATGCGCCCGTTCGATCCCCAGGGCGTCGAGCAGCGCGGCGGCGTCAGCGGCCAGCAGCTCGATCGTGTAGGGGCCCTCGGGTGCATCGCTGCGGCCGTGGCCGCGGCCGTCGTAGCGCAGGACCCGGTAGCGTTGGGCGAGCGCCGACATCTGCGGGTCCCACATCTCGAGCCGGGTGCCGAGCGAGTTGCTGAGCAGCACCAGCGGCGCGTCGCCCGGTCCGCTCAGCTCATAGTGAAGCGCGATGCCGTTGGCGTGAATCTTGGGCATGCCTCACTGCTCCCCCAGCACGCGATCGGCGAAGTCACCGGCTCGCCTGGTAGAGTTCGCCGGATCGAGCAGACTGCGCAAGCTTCCTTGCCAGCCGGCATGGGCCAACCCGAACGTGGCCGAAGGCCGCGGGTGGCTGACGTGACGCGGCGCGCACCCGGTTGTCGCCGCCGGCGCGCAATGGCACCATGGCGGTCGATGGTACAGCGGTGGCTTGACGGGAGGCAGCGGATGCAGCGGGCGTCACTCTGGTATCCTGATGATTGCGGGCGCCGTCTTCGCTGCGGCACCCGTTCGGGCCGCGGGCAATCCGGAAGCGGGGCATCAGCTGGCCGAGCGATGGTGCGCGCGCTGCCACGACATCGGTCCCGGCGGCCAGATGAAGCAGGACCCGCCGTCCTTCGCCGCGATCGCCGTATATCGCAGCCCTGAACAGATCAAGCTCCATATTCTGCAGCCCCACGGCAGCATGCCCGAGATCGCGCAGATCCTTGGCCTCAACGTCGACGACCTGGTCGCCTACATCACCTCGCTCGAAAAGCCCTCCAAATGACGGCTCGAATCGGCACACGGGCACTTGAGTGGCGGGCGTGACAGCGATGGCCGAAACGGTCAGCCGGCGCATAGTGCTGGCAGAGCGGCCGCGGGGCCGGCCGACCCTCGGCGACTTCCGTCTCGAAGCAGTCCCGCTGCCGGAGCCCGCAGCGGGCGAGCTGCTCTGCCGCACGATCTACCTCTCGCTCGACCCCTACATGCGCGGACGGATGAGCGAGGGGCCGTCCTACGCCAGACCGGTCGAGCTCGGCGAGGTCATGGAGGGTGGCACGGTCGGGGAGGTGGTCCGCTCGCGGCTCGAGGGCTTCGTCGAGGGCGATCTCTTAGTCGGCTACGGTGGCTGGCAGAGCTTTGCGATCTTCCGGCAGGGTCAGGCGCAGAAGGTCGATCAGAGCCTCGCCCCGATCTCGACGGCACTCGGCGTGCTCGGCATGCCTGGTCGGACCGCCTATGTCGGCCTGCGTGAGATCGGCAGGCCCGAGGCGGGCGAGACCCTGGTCGTGGCCGCGGCCTCGGGCCCGGTCGGCTCGGTGGTCGGCCAGATCGCCAGGATCCGGGGCTGCCGCGTGATCGGCGTCGCGGGCTCCAAGGCGAAATGCGATTTCGTGGTCAAGGAGCTTGGCTTCGATGCCTGCATCGATCACCAAGCCGGCGACTTTCCGGATCAACTGCGGGGCGTCTGCCCCGAACGGCATCGACGTCTATTGGGAGAACGTTGGCGGGCGCGTGTTCGAGGCGGCCTTTCCGCTGCTCAACAACTTCGCGCGTGTGCCGGTCTGCGGTCTGATCGCCTGGTACAACGCGACCGAGCTGCCGCCGGGACCGGATCGCACGCCGCTCGTGCTACGCCAGATTTTGACCAGGCGTTTGACGATCCGCGGGTTCATCGTCAACGACTTCGCGCCCGGCGATTTTCAGACCGATGTCGGCGGGTGGATACGGGAGGGCCGCCTGCGCTATTGCGAGGACATCCGCGAGGGCCTCGACAACGCGCCTGAGGCGTTCATTGGTCTGCTCGAGGGCGAAAACTTCGGCAAGCTGCTAATCCGCGTCGCGCCAGATCCGACCCTGCCAACCCCGCGCACCGATGCCACGGCGAGATAACGCAGCACGGCCACTCGGCTCGCCTCATCCGGCTGGCCCGCTGCGGGCCAGCCGGGATAAAACCCGGACGGCGCAGACGCGCCGTCCGGGATCGACTGCGCGCGCTTATTTCTCCTTCATCAGGGTCAGCGCGTTGATGGTGGACTTGCCCGACGTGTCTCCGACGTGGGCGAAGGTGACCGTCACCATGTCGCCCTCTTTAAGGTCGGACAACTTGGTGCCGACTGTGTTCGACGGCGAAGCGGAGAACACCTTGTCGCCGACCATGAACGTGTTGGCGGTCGTGTTGATGTTGCTGACCGCGCCCTTCACCTCATCGGCTGCGGCGACGTGCGCCATCAGCGCCAGTGCAGCCGCCGCGCCAACTCCCAGAAACTTACGCATGATGTCTTCCTCTTTCCGTTGCAGCCAGACGTTCGCACCGTTCTGACGGGGCGCCGTCCGGGCGTCAACTGAACGCGCCTATTCTGCCTTCATCAGGGACAGCGCGTTGATGGGCTCTTGCCCGACGTATCCCCAACGTGGGCGAACGTAACCGTGACCGTATCGCCCTCTTTGAGGTCGGACAACTTGGTGCCGACCGTGTTCGACGGCGAAGCCGAGAACGTCTTGTCACCGACCATGAACGTGTTGGCGGTCAGGTTGATGTTGCTGATCTGGCCCTTCACCTCATCGGCTGAGGCGACGTGCGCCATCAGCGCCAGTGCAGCTGCCGCACCAACTCCCAGAAACTTACGCATGATGTCTTCCTCTTTCGGTTGCAGCCAGACGTTCGCACCGTTGCTGATTGCGCCGGTGGACGCCAACGTATCCGGCGTTCACCGGATCTCGATGGGATATTACAGCATTTGGCGCAAAACATCCAGATGCCCTGTGAACTTGTTGGTAAGCCAAATACCGGCATACCCGCGCGGTCGCCTTACGTCGCGGTCAGGGCCGCGCGCCGCCGCTCGACCTGCCCGGCGCGGAAGGGCGTCTTCGAGACCCAGCCCTGATACTTGGCGACCTGCGGCCGCACTTTGCCCAGTTTGATTCCAGAGCGCAGGCGGGCGACGGCGAGCGGGCCGAGGCGAGCTCTCGATCGATTCGACCGATCCGGTTCGAGAACGGTCGGATTCGCTCGGCCCAATTGGAGGTCAACGCGCCTTGGAGCCGACGAGCGGGTTCCGATGTCTGCCGTCGAGGTCATGGCGGCTCTCGCGCTCCGCCCGGCTGGTCGCGGCGGCGCCTCGTAGAGGGTGAGCTCCCAGCAGTGGCTCGGCTGATCGTGGCGCAGGATGTACGTTGCGCCGTCCTCGCCTTTCATCTTGAAGTAGCGATGGTCCGGGCCGAGCCAGGAATCGAGCAGCTCGGTCAGCTCGACCGCGCGCCCGTCGAAGCGCACTCGCCGCGGCGTCCCCTCGCCGCGATGACCGGCGTAGCATTCGACCCGGACGATCACGGCGCCGCGTGGGCGGTCCTGGCGCCGCGCGAACGGCTCAGGGGCGCCGAGGAGTGCGGAAGCCCTGCGCTGACCACGCGCTCCGGCCGCAGTCGCCACGGGTGGCAGCGGCCGATCATCGGCCGACGCCGGCTGATCGCGTGCGCCTGTCAGTTGGCATCGGCGCACCGGTCAATCGCGCCGAATGGGGGCGGGCGTCATCCAGGATGCCGCCGTTCCGCCATCGAGAATTGCACTCGCCAGCCAGCGATTGCCGGCGGGATTGAGTGTTGGTCGGTCGGAAATGCGAGCGAGTTTGCCTGATCTACAGGTGGACAGTCCCCATTACGGTACTGTGTGGCGTCCGTAGCCGGTCGATCGGTACCTGAAAGGTGCCCGAGCGGCATTCGCTCAGCATCGCGAGGAAGAGCACCTCGAAGCGGGCGCCGTGCCGCTCGGCGATCACCAGGTATTTGCCAAATCGGCTTCGGTGCAACACAGGCCGACTTGGACCTCCAATACAGCTGGTGCACGGTCTTCTTCGCCTGGGCTCGGTTGGAAGAAGGGGACGAATTGGCCGGCCCCGGCATCGCGAACTCCAACGAGGGACGGTGCGATTGAAATCTTAATTCGCCTATCGCCGCTGGGGAACGAGGTCAGCCTCAAAACCCGAACCGATGAGCTCTTCGACGGCCCGTTAGCCAGGACCCGATGCTGAAGTTCTCGGGACGTACCCCCAGAGCCACGACACGGATCGCACCAGCCAGATGATGGCAACTCCGCCTAGGATCGCTAACACCGGCTCGATCGGATAGCGGTACCGGTAAAAGAATGGGTAGGTTCCGGCATAGACGGCGGCGTACGCCAACGCCATCAGCCCGAGCGCCCGCAACCGTGGGTCCTTCAGGCTCACCGCAGCGCCGAGGACTGGCAGGAGGGCCACGACGACCGCGGCGGCGTGATTCGGCCAATAGCGCCCGAGCAGGTACAAGAAGCGCGCCGCCTTAACCGCTGCGAGCTCCAGCGTCATCAGAGGGTGCTGCAATATGAAGAGGAGTGTACCGCGCATGAATAGTCTGTCACGTTGCGCCTCATTCAACTTGGCGTACTCATCGGGCGCGTTCGCCCTGACCTCTTGCATCGCGTATAGTTCGAGGGCGCGCTTATCGTGAAAGACGTCCATCCGACGCATCGCATCCAGAAGGTTGGGTGCGGTCCACGGCGGCGTGAACGGCGCATGAGCGGGGACCAGGCTCGGTTCGAGAGTTTCCGCCAGAGCACGATTGCCGAGGTAAGCGACCAAGCCCCCGCCCGTGCGCAAGGGAACGAGTTCACCAAAGATCGCATAATTCCGCAGCGCCCAAGGTGAGATCATCAGCAAGACCCCGCCAAAGATCACGCCGGCGGTGCCCCATCCCCGCCAACTGAGCGGCCCTGTTGCCAGGAGGACCAGGAGCGCTGCAACCGGTACGAAAATGATGTTCGTCGCCTCAATCAACGCGGTGAAGCCGATCGCTCCGCCCAAGAGAGCGGCCCGCCCGACCGAGGGCCTCTCGAGGAGCCGCAGCAGGAGAAGCGCACAGATGCTGACCGCCAACCCCGCTAGCATCTCGCCGCTCAGCTGAAGCACGGAGCCCCCGAAATCGATTCTGGCTCGATGATGGGTGAGCGGGACCAGCGCCAGGAGAGCAGCCGAAGCCAGGCCGAGCCCGGGGCCCAGGATCCGCCGCCCCAAATGGTAGACCACTCCCAGGGTGGCCCCGAAGCACAGGGCGTTGGTGACGACCATGGCGAGCCGGCCGTAGTCGCCAAACAACCAGAAGAACGTTCCGATCAGAACGATCGGCACCGGCTCCTCCCACGCGGTCGGGTAGTAGCCGCCCAGATCGGTCCGGTCGCCCGGAATGGTCGGATCAAACAGCCAGCGCACTTTGCCCGGAGCGCTGACGCCTTTACCGTCGGCCCAGGCGTGGGCGACCTTTTCGACTTCCGAGCCGCTGGACCACGTCCAACCCAGGACGATGTCCCTCGTGAGACTGGCGGTCACCACGAGAGCGAGTAGCACTACGCCTGCGATCGGAGCGAAGCTTAGGAATCGCGCATGCCACCGTTGCATGGTGCGGGATAGCTCTCCCTCGGCGACGGATGGGCGCAGCGGGGCGACCGCTGTCGTCCTTTTCCTAGGATAAGCGCTTCAATAGAGCAACCATTGACATGGTCCCTCACCCGCGTGCGTGGGGCTAGGCCCTGGCGGCCGCAGGAGCAGCGACGGTTGGAGGTGTGCCGGCGGCCTGCGGCGGCGCCGTCGGCGCCGGTCGCCGGAGCGTGAGCGCCTGCGGCTGGTCGTGCCGCAGCGGCGTACCCAACGCTGGTCGATGGACTTCGCGCGTGACGCCCTGTGGACTGGACGACGCTTTCGCTGCCTGTGCATCGTCGATGACGCCACTCGGGCGAGCCCGGCGCTCCTGCCCAACTCAGCGGGCCCGTGCTACGACGTCAACGGCTCACCTTCGCCGTGGACCTAACTTCGGGGCAAGGCCACCGGGGCCGTGTCGCGAGGTTGGTGGAAATCACGGGCTGGCCCCGGTCGTCGGAGGCCTTGCCTCATGCGACGAACCGACACATGATCGCCGTTCAGGAGCCGGCATATGGGACAGCGCGCAGATCTCACATGATCGGGATGCACAACAAGGATACGGAGAAAGTCTTCAGTGGGCCGGCCGAAGGCGAAACCAAGTTGATCTTGCTCGCCCATCAAGACGACGAGATTGCATTTGCTCCTCTCCTCGCCCGTTTCAAGTCGGCAGGAGCGCCAGTTCGAGTGATCTACCTCACCGATGGCGGAGCCGGGCGGGCGGCACCGGGCGTTCGGAGCAGAGAGAGCACCCGAGCCCTGGCGTCGCTCGGCGTTCAGCCGTCGGAAATCAGCTTCCTGGGAAACGAGTTGTCGGTGCCGGATGGACTTCTGTTCCAGTATCTCTCCCGGGCCTTCGGCGAGCTTGAAGCGCAATGCGAGAGCATTCGCGCGTTCGGCGAGATCTACACGCTCGGGTGGGAGGGAGGGAACCCGGATCACGACGCGGCGCATGTCATCGCCATGGCGCTGGCGATCGCGCGCAATCGCGTTGGCAGGGCATGGCAGGTCCCATTTTACCGCGCCATCGATCGCGGCCCGCCCTTGTTTTGTCTCTTTGCGCCGCTGCCGGAAAATGGGCCGGTACATCACCTGCCACTTACCTGGCCGGAAGCGCGCCTCCGGGCCGGGCTGATGCGCTTCTTTCCTTCCCAATGGCGTCCTTTCGCGGGGCTTGGCCCGGGCCTCCTGTGGCACGCGGTCACCAGTCCCGTTCTGAAGATGCAACGAATGTGCCTTGGCCGCATTTGGGAGCGTCCGATGGCAGGCCCCTTGCTCTACGAGGCGCGAACTGGCGTAAGTTTCTCACAGTTCTCGGAACGCTCGACCGCCTTTCTCCGGGAGAGAGGGCTCGCACTCGCTCAGGCGCAGCTTTTGACTATCGACGGCGAACCCGGATGAAGCTGGCTGCGGTCATCCCCTGTTTCCGGGTGCGGCGACAGATTGTCGCGGTCGTCGAAGGTGTTCTGTCCAAGGTGGATCATGTTTTCGTCGTCGATGATTGTTGTCCTGAACGGACCGGCGAACTTGTCAGCGGCACGTTCCCGCCCGAGAAGGTCACGGTGTTGCAGCACAGCCAAAACAAGGGCGTGGGTGGCGCTACCGTGACCGGCTACTATGCCGCGCTCGCTGCCGGCTACGAAATCGTCATAAAAATCGATGGTGACGGGCAAATGGACCCCGAATACATCCCGGAACTGGTTCGCCCCATTCTTGCCAAGGAAGCCGACTATACCAAAGGCAATCGATTCTATCAGCTTGAATATCTTGCCCGAATGCCGAGCATTCGACTAATCGGCAATTCGGTGTTATCGCTTATGACCAAATTGTCCTCCGGTTACTGGAATATCATAGATCCGACGAATGGATATACCGCCATTCACGCCGTCGTTGCACAAGAGATCGATCTGGCAAAGCTCGACCGCCGTTATTTCTTCGAATCGGACATGCTCTTTCGCCTCAGCATCGCCAGGGCTGTGGTGAAGGATGTACCAATGCCCGCTATCTACGGATCGGAAACGAGCAACCTATCGATCGGCCATGTCATGCTCAAGTTTCCGCTCAAACACCTTAAGAATCTGGTCAAACGATTCGTCTATATTTACCTGCTCCGCGATTTCAACGTTGGCACGCTCCAGCTCATCACGGGTCTGTGTCTGTTCTTGTTCGGTGTGACTTTTGGAGCAATCACCTGGATCAACAACGCGTCGATTGACCGGAACACGCCCGTGGGCACCGTAATGCTGGCGACATTGCCGATTATCATGGGTTTTCAGTTGCTGTTGGCAGCGTTAAGCTTCGACATCGCTAACGTGCCGTCGCGACCGATACAGCAAATACTGCCGCAGTGGTCCCTCAGTCGACACGTGTCGCACCGCTCATCAACGCACGCCGGCCTCCCTGACAAAACCAGCCCGCGCGAGCCGGACCCGCGGGCGCGGCCGCGTTAAGGCAGGCGCCGATGGGTCGTTCCCAGGAGCTCTTGCCCCGGGTCCTGCACGATCGTCAGGAAGCCCTACACCGACGGCGACGTCCGGGCGGCGGTCGCCCGCTGCCGGTCGGCGACCGCACCCTGGATGCCCGCGTACGCCGGTCAGTTGGCGGCCGTGGCGGGTCGCAGGACTTCACGCTTCAGAAAGCCGAGGATCGCGCGCGCCAGCCAGCGGTTGCCCGCGGGGTTGAGATGGGAGTCGGTCGGAAAGACGTAGGTTCCCGCCTGATCCGCGGGCGGGCAGTCCGTCATGACGGTGCTGACCGGAGTACGGAGGCGGTCGATCGGGACCGCAAAGCGGCCGGACTGGCATTCGCTCATCATTGTCAGGAAAAGGACCTCGAAGCGGGCACCTTGCCGGTCGGCGACCGCCTTCGCCTGCGCGAAGATCCGGTCCGCATTTTCGATGATGGCCGGGTCGCGGCTGTAGTTGCGGTGCTCGAGGAAAAAGCGTTGCAACGCCGCGACCGGCAGGTCATCGACGGCGGGGCAGACGTCTTCGAGCCGCACGCTCCGCCATTCGCCATCCTCGAACACCGGGAAAGTCCGCACCCTGGAGTAATTCTGGCGGTAGATCTGGTCGTAGACGAAGACCTTGGCGATCATGTTGCGCAGCAGGTCGTCGGCGAGCGGCGTGAAGATCACGACGTCGCCGGGCTGAATCTGGTCCTGAACAGCGCGGAGCCGATGAAACATCTGCCCGAGACCATAGCCCATGACCCCCCAGTTGGCGACGTTCGCGCGCGGCCCGAGAGCCGCGGCGACCAGAATTCAGGGCGGTGTCTTTGTTGGCGACGCCATGGCCGAAGGTGAACGAATCGCCGAAGAAGTGGATGGTGCGCGTCGCCCCGGGGTGGGCGGGAATGGCCTTGCGGCCCTGATCATCGAGCCGATAGGTGACGTCAAAGCTACCTTCGACCGCATGATGGCCCGTCGCGCCCGGGACCGGGACCCATCCGTGCAGCGGGTCCGGCCGGTGGATACTGTCGCCGGCGCTGGGATCCCGCTCGAAGGCGTGGTCACCGGATATCCGCTGGTCGAGCGCGACGATCGGCCTTTCGGCAAGCAGCATCACCACCGGCAGCGCGGCCACCAGTCCGAACGCCCCGACCAGGTCCTGCCGTCCTTCCCAGCGAACGTGCCGGAGCGCGAGGACCACGACTGCGGCGGCCAGGGCGTCGAACAGGAGCAGGTAGACGATCCTCGTGAAGGACAGCACTAGGAAGAGTTCGAGGGTCAACGGATTGAGGACGAGAATGACCGCCACGACGGCGAGCACGATCTGCAGGCAGATCCGACCCGAAAAACCAGTGTGCAATCTCGAAGAGCTGTCCCGGCTCGGGTCGCTCGCCAAAGCCCGGGCCGGCCTCTCGGCCGCCCGTTCCGTCGCCTCGATCATCTTCGCGTGTCCTCCTTTGGGTGGATAGCCCGTGCGGCATCGGCGCGGCCATGGCCCCGGATGTTCGGCCCTCACGACGCCGCGTGCGCGGTCGGGGTGTCGGCAGGCCGGCTGAAGGCGCCCAGGAACCAGTCGCGGAACTGGTCCATACGCCGAACCGGCCGGTCCGGCGCGGGCACCATGCCGGGTTGCAGGCCCCACGCCAGAAACGGCTCGAGCAGCTGCGCCGAGCCGCTGATCACGTGGATCGGCACGTCGCGGCCGGCGCCCTCGCCGGTGATCAGAGGTGCCGGCTGATGGTCCCCGACCACGAGCAGCAGGGTTCGTTGGTCGACGAAGTGAACGGCGTAGGACGCCAGCACGCCCAGCACATAGTCGATCGCCAGGGTGTATTGCTGGCGGACGCGTTCCGGGTCCCGCCAGACCACTTCCGGGGGATCGCCCATGTCCGCCCAGCGCGAGAAGATCGTGCCGTCGCCGATCGCCGACCAGTCCTCGAGAACCGGCGGCACCGGCGTCCAGGGCGCGTGGCTGCTGATCAGGGCCATCTCCGCGTAGAGGGGCGGGTGCGGCGCGGCGCGCTCGCGCCGCTCGAATTCGGCGAGCGTGTACTGATCGGGCATGGTGATCCAGTTGTAGGGCTTGCCGCGGTAGCCCAGATCCTTGGCGGCGTAGATCTGCTGGAAACCGAGGATCTTGCCCTCGGGCCAGGGGAGCGTGATCGCCGGCCTGACCGTGACCGTGCGATGACCCGCCTCGGCGAAGGCACGGGTCAAAGTGAGGCGCTCGCGCGCCGCGACCAGGCGGTCGTAGAGGCTCTGATTGTCGATCCAGAGCCCGCTCTCGAGCGTGCCGTGGGCAAGCCAGGACTGCCCGCCCATGGTCGGCGAGGTGAGATAGCCCGAGGCCGCGTGCAGGCCGTGCCCGGCCAGTTGGGTCTCGAACGCCCTGAGGCGCGGCAGGATGGTGGCCGCGTAGCGCTCCTGCTCGAGCGCGCTGCGGCCGTACGACTCGAAGTACACCAGGAGCACATCGGCATCGCCGAGGCCCGAGAGCAGCTGCTCGCGGGGCATCCGGGCGAAGGGATCGTTCGCCGCCTGCTGTTTGAAGGAGGCGAGCTCGGCCAGGCCTTCGGCGCCGCGGCGCCACTCGTCCAGGAGGGTCTCGCTGGTCATGGTCGAGACCACCCGATAACCGGCAAAGGCCTCTGGCGTCATCTGCTGGCCGAACAGCAGGAGCGCCACGGCCGCAGCGCCCGCGAGCGTGGCGAGCCGTGCGCCGGGTTCTTCCAGGCCGCGCTGCGCCGCGTGCACGGCGACCAGGCTGATCAGGAATACGATGATCGGAATCGCGCTCAAACCGGCGAAGGCGAGCCAGCCGAGCGTGCCACCGAGCGTGCCGGTCAGCAGGCGAACAATGGAGGGTACCAGGGCAAGGTCGAGGAGCGGGTCGAGGGGCCGGCCCAGGCTCGAGCGAATCACGAGCTCCGCAAGCTTGAGGAGGACGATCAGAGCCGTAGCCCCGCCCACCAGCCAGCGAAGCCCGCGGCCCGACCAGCCGCGGCGCAGAAGCGGGATCAGGGAGAGCAGAGCGAACAGCGTCGCGATCTCGAGCGCAATCGGGGCGAGGCGCGCGAGGCGGAGCTCGGACGGCTCGACCGGCAGTGCCCAGAGCAGCGAGAGCCAGAGAAACGCGCCCGTGAGCGCGAGGGTGCGTAGGAGCCATGGGCTCGCGGGTGGCCCGTGATCACCGCCGCCCCGCCCGGTCATCGCCTCAGAACTCCAGTCGGGCGTAGACGTCGCCGGAGCCATCGGCGCCGCGCCCGGCAAGCCAAGCCTCGAGCTCGGGCGCTCTGCGCCATTCGGGCCAGAGCCAGCGCATCCGCTCGCCGATCGTGACGTTGAACCGATAGGCGCCGAGCTCGCAGATACGCGCAATGGCGTCGAGGGCAACGCCGGTCGCCGCCGGCAGGTATTCGAACGACAAAGCCGGAATTGCGTGCGAGAGCCCCCGCAGCACCTCGGCCTCGAAGCCCTCGACATCGATCTTGCAAAAGCGCGGCTGGCCATGGCGCGCGATCAGGGCATCGAGGGTCGAGAGCGATACCTCGCGCCGGTCCCGCCAGGCGACCCGGGCGAAGCCCGCGGTGCGCTGCACCCGCTCGATCCAGCCCGGCGAAAGCGTGGCGACGGTCGGGTGGGCGCGGCTCGAATAGAGGGTCGCGGTGCCGGGCGCGGCACCGAGCGCGCTTTCGACCACGGTGACGTTCGGATCGCTGCCGAACTGCCAGCGCAGCCAGGCGGCGAGCTGCGGCTGGGGCTCGACCGCGACCACCCGGGCGCCCAGGCGCGACCAGCAGCGGCTGCGGTTGCCGACATGGGCGCCGACGTCGAAGGCGAGATCACCCGCCCCGAGGAACTCCCGGTACAGCCGGTCGAAACCAGAGAGGCGCCAGGGCTGGCCGTAGTAGATCGCGAGCGAGCGCGCGAAGCCCAGCGCTCGGGCCACATCGCCGCGCCGGTAGCGGGCTCTTTCGAGATCGGCCGCGGCCACTAAGATACCGCCGAAGCCGGAAGGAGGAGCAGCATGCGATACGCCCTGGGTGATGCCCGCGTGACCACTGACGACGACGCATTCTGGATCGCGCCGACCGCCGTGGTCATAGGCAAGGTCAGGCTCGCGCACAATGCCAGCGTCTGGTGGAATGCCGTGCTGCGCGCCGACAACGAGCCGATCACCCTGGGCGAGAACGCGAACGTCCAGGACGGCTCCGTACTGCACACCGACCCGGGTTTTCCCCTCACGATCGGCCGCGACGTCACGGTCGGCCATCTCGCCATGCTGCACGGCTGCACCATCGGCGACAACTCGCTGATCGGCATCGGCGCGGTGATCCTGAACGGCGCCGTGATCGGCCGGAACTGCCTGATCGGCGCCAAAGCGCTGGTGCCGGAGGGCAAGACGATCCCGGACAACTCGCTGGTGCTGGGCGCGCCGGGCAAGGTCGCCCGTCAGCTCGAGGACAAGCACGCGATGCGCATCCGCGAAGCCGCCGCGCACTACGTCGAGAACTGGCAACGCTATCGGCGCCACCTGCGCGCGGAGGACGCCTGACGCCGTCCTTCCTTCGCCGCGTCGAAGGCCGCGAGGGCATGCTCGGGGCCGCCGAGCACCCAGGCGGAGAGCAGCTTGTAGCCGAGCGCCAGGACGACCGGTCCGATGAACATGCCGATGATGCCCGAGGCAAGGGTGCCGCCGATCACGCCCACGAAAATCACCAGCATCGGCACGCCGGCACCGCGGCCGAGCACGATCGGTTTGAGGACATTGTCGAGCAGGGTGACCGGAATCGTCCAGGCCGCGAACAGGACCCAGGTCACCAGATTGGCGTTGACGAACACATAGATGATCGCGGGAATCAGGACCAGGCCAGGACCGATCTGCAGGGCCGACAGCAGGAAGACCAGGAAGGCGAGCAGTCCGGGGACCGGTACGCCCGCGGCGACCAGTCCGATCCCGGCCAGGGCGGCCTGCACCAGCGCGATGCCGAGGACGCCCCGGGCCACCTGCCGGATGGTCGTGGTGATGAGATCGACGAAGCCGGGGCCGCGCTCGCCGGCGACCCGGGTTGCAAAGAACCGTGCGGCCTGCTCGCCCGCGGGCGCCTGGGCGAGCAGAAAGCCGGCGATGACGATAGCGATCAGGAACTGGAAAAAGCCCAGGCCGAGCCCGGCGACGAAGCTCAGCAGCCAGCTGCTGAGTGCTCTGAGCTGCGGGTCGAGCTCGTGGATGGCGTCCGAGAGATTGACCGAAGCAAGGCTCCAGATGCGATCGAGCCACGGGCCGATGACCGGCCATGCGGCGACGCTTGCGGATGGTGGCGGCACAGTCAACGTGCCCGCGCTGAGATGAGCCGCCACGGTCTTGAGGTTCTCCAGCAGCGCCGTGAGCAGCACCCCGATCGGCCCGAGGAAGACCAGCAGCGCAACGAGGGTCATCAGGGTTGCGGCCAGAGTGCGGCGGCCACCCAGGCCGGTCTCGATCGCATGGCAGCCGGGGTACATCGCGACCGCCAGGATGACGCCCCAGGCGACTGGGGTCACGAAGGGACGCACGATGCCCCAGCACCAGATCACCAGGAGCGCGACCAGGCCGATCCGGATCGCGGCCTCGAGGGCCTTGCGGGCGAACGCGTCGTGCTCCGGCGGGTCGACGTTCATCGGGAGTGGCCCCGGCCGCAGCTCAGCGGCCCTTCGGCGGCTCGTCCTCGTGCTCGAACAGGGCGGCCAGCGCATTCAGGAGCGGCGCGTCGAAATGATCGCCCGGCCGCGTGCCGAACCAGGGGATGCCCGGTGAGGGCTCGCGCAGCTGTTGGCCGAGAGCGGCCATGGCGAGGGTGGCGACCAGCGGCATCAACTTGGCGACCTTGCCCTCGTCGGGCCCGATCGCCGCCGCGACCCGATCGACCAGCCGGCGACGTTGATCGTCATCGAGCACCTCCGCGAGCACCCGCTCGCCGTCGGCCACTGCAGCGGGCTCGCTAAGCTCGGCCGGATCCTCCAGATAGAGAGCGTAGCGTTCGTCCCACAGCGCGGCCCCGACCGCAGGGACGCTGGCCCGCTGTTCGCGGGCCCGCCGGATGGCCCGGCCGAGCTCGGGCAGCAGCGCGCGGAGCGCCTGCTCCGCCTCCCTCGCCTCGAGACCCACCTGGGTCGCCAAGGCCTTGACGATCGCGCCGTTGGCGGCCGATCGGATGACGTCGTAAAGCTTCACAGCCCTCACCTCCGCAACTCTGACCCCATTGATATAGGCTCGGGCGGCATGAGCGGCTCCTCCGATCGGCGGCGTCCGGCACTGGCGCCGTCGGACACCGAGGACCGCGGCGGGAGACGGCGCACGAGGCGCGCCGTCTCCCGCCGCCGCGGGCGTCTAGCGAATGCCGGCTTCGATCAGGGGCACGAGAGCCTTGATCGTCTGGGGCGTCACGACGCCCGAGCCGGTGTTGATCGAAAGCCCGGTGAAGCCGTACTTTTTGGAGATCACGCACTGGGTCACTGGCAGAAAGCCCTGCAGCCAGAGCTGCTGGTCGAGGACCGCGGTGATCCAGTCACCTTCCAGGCCGTCGATGGTCGCGGGCACCAGATCGATGCCGCCCACGGTCACGTCGCCCGGCTTCTTGCCGGCGTCCTGCAACGCCTTTGGAATGAACGAGGTGACGTTGCCGTGCTGGGTGCCGATCGCCTTCACGTCGGGATGCGACTCGATGTAGCTGGTCAGGATCGGCACGGCGAGCGAGGAGTTGTTGTTCACCTCGGGGCTGATCTCGAGGTAATCGACCTTGAGGCCCGAGTCCTCCAACGCCTCCTTCAGGCCGCGATCGCTCTGGCCGCGCTCGGCCTGGGAGAGCAGGCCGTACTCGAGGGCGTGATCGCCCGGCTTGAGCTTGCCGACCTCGACCATCTGTTTGCCGGTCAGCCAGCCACCTTTGTAGAGCTCGACGCCGGCATAGCCGAAGCCCTTCGACTGGTACTGGTCGAGCAGCTCGGTCAGCGGCGCATTGCCGCTTGTGACCACGATGCCGCGGCCCTCCGCGTCGGCGACCAGATCGGCGAAGGCGCCCGAGCCCGGATGGCCCATGATCACGATGCAGGACGGATCGGCGGCGAGCGCCTCGCGGAACTGATCGAGCATTTTCTCGGGCAGCCAGCCGGAATACTGCTCGATCAGCTTGACGCCGAACGCCGCCGCCGCCGCCTTGGCGCCGTTCGTCCGCGGCAGGGTGGCACCGTCGCCCGGAGTGCCGCCCATCTGCATGTAGATCGTCATGCCCTCGCCAAGCAGGTCCTCCGCTAGTGCCGGCCCGGCCGCCGCCGCGGCCAGAAGCGGCAGAGCCGCCGCCAGGGTCACACCACGCCAGTTCGTCGTCATGCTCGCCTCCCTTTGGTTCGAGCGTTGTACAGCCACGAGCGCGATCCTACTCGCCCCATGGGCGCCGTAAAGCCCGATCACCGTCCGCGGCCCGCCCGCGTCGGAAGTCTACGGCGAAGCTGCGGTCGCGGCCGCTTGCCGCGTGCCGATCAGCCACACTACGATCATCGGCCCACCACTGCGGACCAACGCCTCATGTCTCAAACCCTACCTCGCGACGTGCTCGCCGAGCTGGCCCCGAGCGGCGTGCTGCGCGCCGGCATCAACCTCGGCAATTTCCTGCTGGTCAGCGGCAAGAGCCCGGCGGGTGAGCCCGAGGGCGTCGCCCCCGACATGGCGCGGGAGATCGCCGATCGGCTCGGCGTGTCGGTCGTCTACGTGCCGTTCGCGCGCCCGGGCGAGCTCGCCGATGCGGCGAGACGAGGCGTCTGGGACATCGGCTTGATCGCCGCCGAGCCCGCGCGCGCCGAGGTGATCGCGTTCTCGCCCGCCTGTGCCGAGATCGAGGCCACCTACCTGGTGCCCGCGGGTGCGCCGATCGGGTCCGTCGACGAGGTCGACCGCCCGGGCGTGCGCATCGCGATCGCGGCCCGGAGCGCCTACGACCTCTGGCTCAGCCGCCACCTCCGCCACGCCGAGCTGGTGCGGGCGGCCGGCCTGGATGCCGCCTGCGAGCAGTTCGTCGCCGACCGGCTGGATGCGCTCGCCGGCCTCCGGCCGCGTCTGTTGCAGGACCTCGAGAAGCTGCCCGGCGCCCGTATCCTCGATGGCCAGTTCACCGCGGTGCAGCAGGCGATCGGGACCGCCAAGGCCAATCAGGCCGGCGCCCGTTTTCTCCACGTCTTCGTTGAGGAGGCCAAGGCCTCCGGCCTGGTCGCGCGCATGATCGAGCGCCACCACATCCGCGGCCTCTCGGTCGCACCGCCGGCCTGAGCCACTCCGTAGGTTAGGCTCGCTCCGGGCGGCACCTGTGTCGCGCGCATCGCTGAGCGCCGTGGCCACGCCCACCAGGTAGACCATCGACGAAGGTCCGCGAGGGTGGAGCCAGACACTCCCGATCGGTCCGGCGCTCGAGCTACGGCGGCTCCTGGGCCGATGGCGCCGGCTGGCGCTCGAGCCGGCCACCGAAGCGGAACATCTGGCGGAGCCGCGCGAGGCGCCGCGGCTGGTCCATGGTCAGATGGAAGACGACGGCGACCAGGAACACGAGGCCGACCACGGCGCGCACCCAGAAGCCCTGCATGCCGGTCGCGACCAGGCCCGCCTCGATCATGCCGATGATGTAAGCGCCGACGTAGGAGCCGACGATCGTCGCCTTGCCGCCGAAAATCGAGGTGCCGCCGATGAACACCGCCGCCATCACCGTGAGCAGAAAGCCCGAGCCCTGGGTGTTGAAGAAGTTCTTGTTCTCGGCGGTCAGCAGCACCGCGGCGAAGGCGCCGAGCACGCCCATCAGCGTGAACAGCTTGATCTTCTCGCGCCCGACGTTGACCCCGACCACTTCGGCGACGCCGACGTTGTCGCCGATGAACAGCAGATGCTCGCCGAAGCGGTGCCGGTTGAGCACGAACCAGAGCGCGACCGCGACCGCGGTCGACCAGAGCGCCTCGACCGGCACCACCCCGATCCGGCCGACCAGGACGGCGTGGATCGGGTAATCGTCGATCGTGCGGATCGCGTAGGAGAGGCCGCCCGTCAGCACCGTCGTGATGCCGCCCCAGAAGAACTGGGTGGCGAGCGTCGCGATGATCGAGGGAATGCCGATCACCGCGATCAGGATGCCGTTGACCCAGCCGACCAGAGCGCCGCCAGCGAGCGCCAGAAGCAGCGCCAGCCAGGTCAGCTCGTAGGTCTTGAACGCCCAGGCGAACAGGAAGCCCGAGAACGCGATGACCGAAGGAAACGACAGATCGATCTCACCCGCCGCAATGACGAGCGTGAGGCCGAGGGCCAGGATCAGCTGCGGCGGCACCGTGGCCAGAAACGACATGTAGATGCGGTAGCCGAGGAACACCTGCGGCGCCGCGATCGCGAAGGCCGCAATCATCACGAGGAACACGCCGATGATCGGCAGGCCTTCGATCTTGAGGGCCGGCAGGGGGCGCAGCGTCATGTTGCGCGGGCGCCTTCGCCGGCGGTCTGCAGGCCGATCAGATAGTGGGTGAGGTCGGCGAGCGACATCTCGCCCCGGCGGATCACGCTCACCACCTCGCCGCGATCGAGGATCACGAGCCGATCGGCGAGCTCGTGGACGTGCGCGAGATTGTGCTCGATGTAGATGCAGGCGCGGCCGGAATCCTTGATCCGCCGCACGAAGTCGAGGACCTTCTCGACCTCCTTCAGGGCGAGCGCCACGGTCGGCTCGTCGAGGATGATCAAATCGGCATCGAAGTACATCGCGCGGCCGATCGCGATACCCTGGCGCTCGCCGCCCGACAGATCGCCCACGGTCGACTCCGGCGTCGATCCCGGCGCCGCGAAAGCCGATCTGCTCGAGCAGGATCTCATTGGCCAGCTCCTTCTGCCGCCGGACGTCGATGAAGCCGAAGCGGTTGGTGATCTGGCGGCCGACGAAGAAGTTGCGCCAGAGCGGCTGCTTGTCGGCGAGCGACTTCTCCTGATGCACCGCCTCGATGCGCAGATCGTGGGCGCGACGAACCGAATAGCGCTCCGGGTCGATCGGCTGGTCACGCAGATACAGCCGCCCGCCGGTCGGCTTGAGCACGCCGGTCACGATCTTGATCAGGGTCGACTTGCCGGCGCCGTTGTCGCCGATCAGGCCGACGATCTCGTTGGCGCCGACCTCGAAGTTGACGTCGCGGAGCGCGACCACGTTGCCGAACGCCATCTGGATGTGCTCCATCCGGACCGCGTTGACGTAGTCGCGTGTGCTCACCCGCTTTGCCTCCCCCCTCGCTCGGACGTCGTGCCCGGTTGGCCGGGCACGCGCCGGCTGCTAGCGATCGTACACCAACGCTTTGGCCCGACAAGGGGAAGGGTCGGGAAAACTCGAGCGTGTTGAATTAGGAGATCACGGCTTTACCTTCCCCTTTCGGGAGGCTCCGGTCGAGCCGCGCTCTCTTGCCTCGCCCGGAGGATCAGGAGAAGTGCCATGAGCCAAGGTCTCGAATTCGACGAGATCGCCAGTCGACGCATCGAGAAAGTCTACCTGACACCCGACATCGGTGCGCAGCGGTTCGAGGTGCTGCGGGCACTCGCTCTCAAGGAAGCGGAACGGGTTCTCGATATCGGCTCCGGACCTGGGTTGCTGGCACACGACATGGCTCTCACCGTCGGAGCCGGAGGGCGGATCTGCGGGATCGATATCAGCCAGGACATGCTCGCCATGGCGCGGCGCCGGTGCAGCGGGTGCGCGTGGGCCGAGTTCGAGCGGGCCGACGCGGTGAGGCTGCCCTATGCCGATTGTAAATTTGACGCCGCGGTCTCAATCCAGGTCTACGAATATGTAGCGGACCTCCCGACCGCGCTCGCGGAGCTCTACCGCGTGCTGCGGCCCGGCGGACGAGCGGTGGTCCTCGACACCGATGCCGCCTCCCTGGTGATCCACACCGACGATCCGGCGCGCATGGCCCGCGTGCTCGCAGCCTGGGACGAGCACTTCGTCCATGGCAACCTGCCGAGGATCCTTGCGCCCCTCCTGCGCGCGGCCGGGTTTACGGTTCGGCAGCAATGCGTAATTCCGATCTTCAACCCCGACTACCACGCCAACGCGTACAGCCACGGCATGATCGATCTCGTCGCGGCGTTCGTGGTCGGTCGTAAGGGCGTGACGCGGGAGGAGGCCGAGGCGTGGGCAGCGGAGTTTGCTGAGCTCGGCAGACAGGGCAGGTATTTCTTCAGCCTCAACCGCTACCTGTTCGTCGCCGACAAGTCAGCCGTGCCAGCCTGATCCGTGGGATTCCGGTTGGCGGGCTCGGGGCGGGCAAGAGCCAAGGGGGAGCGCGAGCAGTGACCGAGATAAGCACGTTCCGCGGTGTTTATCCGATGCTCTACGCCTTCTTCGACGCCGAGGGGCGGCTCGATCGCGGCGCGATGCGCGCCCAGGTCGAGCATTGCGTGGCGAGCGGGGCGCACGGCGTGGCGGCGCTCGGCCTCGGCACCGAGGTGAGCAAGCTCAGCCCCGAGGAGCGCCGGCTGGTCATGGAATGGGCGGCCGGGGACCTCGGTGGGCGCCTGCCGCTCGCGATCACGATCTTCGGCGCGACGCCCGCGGAGCAGATCGCCTTCGTCCGCGCGGCCGCCGAGCACGGCGCCGACTGGGTGATCCTGCAGCCGCCCCAGCCGAAGCGGGAGGAGTCCGGCGAGCCGGTGACCGAGGACCAGCTGATCGACTTCTTCGGCGCCGTGGCCGATGCCTCGCCGCTGCCAGTCGCGATTCAGAACGCGCCGCAGTACATCGGCGTCGGCCTGAGCGCCGCCGGTCTCGACCGGCTGAGTAAGCGGCATCCGAGCATCCGCCTGCTCAAGGCTGAGGGTTCGGCCCTCGAGACGCGCGTGCTGATCGAGCTGACCCGGGGGCGGCTCGCGGTCTTCCAGGGCCGCGGCGGGATGGAGATCACCGATGTGCTCCGCGCCGGCTGCGTCGGTCTGATCCCTTCGGTCGAGTCCTGCCACGTCCAGGCGCGGATCTTCGATCTGATGCAGACCGGCCGCGCCGAGGATGCCGAAGAGGCCGAGCGGCTATACCGAGAGCTCTCACCCCTGATCATGTTCCTGATGCAGTCGCTCGGACAGTTCCTCTGCTACGGCAAGCGCCTGAGCGCGCAGCGCCTCGGCATCGCCGAGGTTCACGATCGGCCGCCGGGCCAGGTGCCGACCGCCTTCGGCCTCGCCTGCCTCGCCCGTCACGCCGCGGTGCTGGACCGGTTGCCGTAAGGCCGCTCCGGCGGGCGGGTCCGTCCGCATACGGTGCCGGCGCGAGGAGCGGTTCTCATGGGCCGGGCGGCGCGCTAGAAGGCCTCTCCATGAACGAGGTGATCACGAGCGCCCCCGGCGTCCGCCCGCGCGAGCGGGGCGAGAGGCCCCGCTATCGGCCGATCGGCGACTACGCGGCGATCGGCGACGGCCACGGCTCGGCGCTGGTCGCCAGCGACGGCGGCATCGACTGGTGTGCGCTCGGACGCTTCGATGCAGAGCCGGTGTTCTGCCGCCTCCTGGATGCCGAGCGCGGCGGCTTCTGGTCGATCCATCCGAGCGCCGAGTATCAGGTCGAGCGCGCCTATCTGGACGCCACCAACATCCTCAGGACCGTGTTCACGACCGCGGACGGCCAGATCGCGGTGACCGACTTCATGCCGGTCGGCCGTCGGCTCGATGCTGGCCCCCGCGACTATGTCCATCTGAACGCGCCCGGCTGGCTGGTGCGCCGGGTCGAAGGTTTGAAGGGTGCCGTCGACCTGCTGGTCCGCTACCGGCCATCGCGCGCGTTCGCGCGCCGTCCGACCGAGCTGCGGGTCGAGGGGGGGGCGATCCACGGCGAGGGCGCGCCGTCGCTGTTCACCGATCTCGCCTTCACCAGCGAAGGTGATCTCGCAACCGCCAGAGTGACCCTGCACGCCGGCGGTTATCGCGATCTCGTCCTGGCGATCAACACCGTGCAAGGGCACTCGCCGATCGAACGGGTGCCCGAATTTTTCCGGATCACGCGAGCGTTCTGGCAGGAATGGCTCGAGCCTTGCGGCTACCGTGGCCCGTATGGCGACGCCGTGCGCCGCAGCGCGCTCGCCCTGAAACTGATGACCTACGCGCCCTCAGGCGCGCCGGTCGCGGCGCTCACGACCTCGCTGCCCGAAGCGATCGGCGGCGAACGCAACTGGGACTACCGCTTCTGCTGGCTGCGTGATGCCTGCTCGGCCCTCTACGCGTTCGCGGTGCTCGGCTACGGCGGTGAGGCGCGGCACATTCACGACTACCTTGCGGCGACCGTGCGACAGACCCTGCCCAGGATCCAGATCCTCTACGGCGTCGACCGGGAGCCCGAACTCGCCGAGCAGTCGCTCGATCACCTCGATGGCTACGCCGGCAGCCGACCGGTGCGCCGGGGCAATCGCGCATTCACCCAGCCGCAGATCGACGTCTACGGCCAGATCCTCGACCTCGCGCTGCTCTACCGCACGCTCGGCGGCCGCCTCGGCGAGCAGGACCGGCGCCTGCTCGGCGCCCTCGCCGATTTCGTCGCCGCCCACTGGCGCGAGCCGGATCAGGGCTTCTGGGAGATGCGCGAGCCGCTGCGCCACCATGTCCGCGGCAAGCTGATGAGCTGGGTGGCGATGAACCGCGCGCACCGGCTCCTCGACGATGCTCGTGAGTGGACATCGCTCGCCGCCCAGATCCGCCAGGAGATCGAAGCGCAAGCGATCGACCCGGAGCGGGGTCATCTCATGCAGGCTTTCGATGGCGGGATCGATGCCGCGGTGCTGCTCGCGCCGATGCTCGACTTTCCTGCCGGGCGCCCGACCCTGGAGGATACGGTGGACACCGTCGAACACGCCTTGTCGCGCGGCGACTTCCTGCGCCGCAACGAAGGCGCCGATGGGCTCGCCGGCAGCGAGGCCGCCTTCCTGGTCTGCAGTTTCTGGCTGGTCGACGCCAAGCTCGCTCTGGGCCGCGCCGACGAAGCCAGAGCCTTGTTCGAGCGCCTGATCAAATGCGCCAACGACGTTGGTCTCTACGCCGAAGCGATCGATCCGGCGAGCGGCGCGTTCCTCGGCAATTTTCCTCAGGCCTGCACGCACCTCGCCCTGATCGCCAGCGCCGTCAATCTGGAGCTCTACCAGCCGAAGGGCGCAAAGGCCGTGGCTGGCTCCTACGCCGATCGCGCCAGGCGGGCCGTCGGCGCGGTCTTCGGCTGGCGCGGCGTCCTGGCCTCGATCAGACGGCGCCGCGGGATCGGACGACTTCGCTCCTCGGCGGCCTCCAAGCTCGCCTGGCCCTGATCGCGATACATGGTGACCGCCGAACCCGCGTGTGGTAGCCCACGAGAGAGCTGGCCTTTGGGAAAGGTCGGATAAAGGTAGGGCAGCCTGCGCCCATGACGGTCATCAGTATGGACGGCAGCGACCCGGCGAGCTGGGACCCGAACCTCGATGCCCTGCTGGCGGCGCCGGGCAACCACCGCTTGCTCTACGAGGACGATGCCATCCGGGTGCTGTCGGTGAGCGTGGCGCCGGGCGAGAAAGAGCCGGTCCACCACCATCGCTGGCCATCGGTCTTCGTGATCGACCGGCTGGTCAAGCTGCGCGACTTCGACGGCGAGGGCCGGGAGATTCCGCTGCCCATCCCCGAGCAGTTCGAATTGCCGCTGACCGTGAAGCTGCCGCCGCAGCCGCTCCATTCCGTGCGCAACGAGGACACGCTCGCCTTCCACGGCACGCGTATCGAGTTCAAGCGGGGTTTTCCTGTCGACGGGCGGTGAAGCGCGTGCCGGGCCACGGCCGGTTTCGATCACGTCGCGACCGGAGCCGTTGATCGGAGAAGCGATAGGGCTTCACTGAGCGAGGAACCGTTCGTCGCCTAAGCATAATGTTCACCTGTCGAGTGGCTCGTCTTCCACGCCGCGCGCCGCTCGGAGTTGGGTGGCGGCGTCCAGGGCCGCCATCTTCGTCAGCAGGTCTGGCAAGACGTCCGGGCTGTACCCTCGACGCGCCACTTGATGAGCACAGTCGTATCAATGATCAGTCTACGAGACTCGGCTATCAAGTTGCTGAAAGTTTTCGATCCTGCGCTCGTGCCGGTGACCTGGCTGGCGGCGAGCACCCTGTTGTTGATGCGGCGGCTGGGCGGCGATGGCCTGCACAGGCTCCCGTTGTGTCAGCGCACATTGCGCCAGATTGGGGTCTTCCCGGTGCGCGATCACTACTATGAGCCATTTGTTCAGCCTGGCCATCTCTACCGGCCACTCGATGAGGAGCGACATCTTCCGGCTATCGATTTCAACGACGACGTGCAACTTGTCTGGTTAAGGAGGTTTCGCTATTGCCACGAGCTTGCACGGCTGCCGATCCAGTCCACGGACGCCAACCGGTACCACTACGACAATGGCTACTTCGAGTTGGGTGACGCTGAGTTCTTCTATAGCCTGATTCGCTGCCTGCGGCCGCGCACGATTGTCGAGATCGGCGGTGGCTTCTCGTCTTTGATCGCCGACGAGGCAATCCGGGCGAACCGATCCGAAGATTTGGGTTATCAATGCCACCACGTCTGTATCGAACCGTTCGAGCATCCCTGGCTTGCCGAGCTCGACATCGAACTCGTACGCACCCCAATCGAGCGCTGCGGGCCGGCGCTGTTCGAAGATCTTTCGGCCGACGACATTCTGTTCATCGACTCCTCGCACGTGATCCGGCCACAGGGCGACGTAGTTTTCGAATATCTCGAGCTCTTGCCCAGCTTGCCGAAGAATATCTTTGTTCACATTCACGACATCTTTACGCCGCGAGATTATCTGGAATCATGGGTGCTAGATCGCGTGTTATTTTGGAATGAGCAGTATCTTGTTGAGGCGTTCCTATCATTCAATTCGACGTTCGAGGTCATTGGGGCGGTAAACTATCTCAAACGTCACTATCCGGACGAGCTGAAGGCGGCGTTCCCCGTGCTCGCCCGACAGTTTGAGACGCGTGAGCCGGGGTCGCTGTGGCTGCGCAAGACACATTAATTACTCTCCGCGCGTGATCAGTTGGTAGGCGCCCCGCCCTCCTCCTTGCGCCGGGCGACGAAAGCCTTGATTTCCTCGACGACCGCGGGGTCGATCGGCGGCGGCTCGTAGGCTTCGAGCAGCGCCTTCCAGATCCGGTTCGCCCGGTGGGTGGCATCGACCGCGCCATCTTCCTGCCAGGTCTCGAAGTTCCGCCAGTCGGACACCAGCGGCGCATAGAAGGCGTGCTCGTAGCGGGCGAGCGTGTGCGCCGCCTGAAAGAAGTGGCTGCCGGGACCGACCTCGCGGATCGCCTCGATCGCCAGCCCGTCCTCGCTGGTGTCGAGGGGCTCGAGGAAGGCCGCGATCAGCTGCAGCATCTCGGCATCCAGGATGATCTTCTCGTAGGAGGTGCAGAGCCCGCCTTCGAGCCAGCCGAGGCTGTGCTTGACGATGTTGCAATGGGCCAGCACGCAGGGCCAGATCGACATCTCGGCCTCGTAGGCGGCCTGCGCGTCGGGCGCGTTCGAGGCGGTCGCGTTCGAGGCGCGGTAGGGCAGGTTGTAGCGCCGCGCCAGCTGGCCGCCGGCGAGCGTCGCCCGGGCGTACTCGGGCGTGCCGAAGGCGGGTGCCCCGGTCTTCATGTCGACGTTGGAGGTGAAGCTGCCGTAGACCACCGGCGTGCCCGGCCGCACGCATTGGGCGAAGGCGATGCCGGCGAGCGCCTCGGCGTTCTGCTGCACCAGCGCGCCCGCGACCGTGATCGGCGCCATGGCGCCGGCGAGCGTGAAGGGCGTGAAGATCACCGGCTGATTGTGACGCGCCATCTCGATCACGCCTTCCAGCATCGGCGCGTCGTACTGCAGCGGCGAGTTGGAGTTGACCACCGTGGTCATCGAGGGCTCGCGCAGGAGCTGCTCGTGGCTCGCCTGGCGCGCGATCCGCGTGATCTCGAGCGAATCGCGGATCCGCACCGCGCCGAGCGCGTAGCCGTACAAGGTCTTGTCGCAGAGCGTCGCCATGGCGGCGACCGCGTCGAGGTGGCGCGTGGCCGGCGGCAGGTCGACCGGCTCGACCGGGTAGCCGGCGATCATGTGGCAGATGTTCAGGCTCTGGGCGAGCTTCAGCAGATTGCAGTAGTCGGCGAAGTTGCCGGTCAGCCGGCCGCGCTCGAGGTCGGAGACGTGGGGCGTGCTCGCGACCATGCAGAAATTGATGACGTTCTCGCCGATCCGGACGTCGCGCTCGGGATTGCGCGCGTGCAGCGTGAAGGCGGCGGGCGCGGTCCGGATCCGCTCCTCGACCAAGGCCGGATCGAAGCGCACCCGCGTGCTCGCGGGGTCGACCTCGGCGCCGGCTTCCTTCAGGATCGCCCGCGCCTCGGGCAGGAGGAAGTTGATCCCGATCTCGGCCAGTACGCGCAGCGACGCCGCGTGGATCGACTCGATCTGGTCGGTCGAGAGGATCTCGAAGGGCCGGTAGGGATTGCGCAGGCGCCGGGCGGGAGCCTGCGCCAGGTGCCCCGCTCCGCCCCGCTCGCGCCGTGGTCTGCGTCCCTCTCGCGTCATGTCGCCCTCGCCCGTTGCTGCCCGCGAAATCTAGGGCGGCCGGGCCGATGACGGAAAGGGCAAAAGGCGGCCTGCGGCGTTCGTACCCCTGGACCGGACTCGTTTGCCGCCGGTGCCGGTATAGATCACCGTTCAAGGCCTGAATGGCAATCGAGACAGGGGTAGCCGACCCGAGGCCCGCTCGGGCCAGGAGCGCGGCCCGCACGCGGAGCGCAGCCGGCATGAACGCGGAGAACCGCTACCAGCGGCATCTGCCCTGGCTCAATCTGGTGCTGCTCGGAGTGATCGGCGCCGTCGTCCTCTGGACCTTCTGGCCGCTCGTGCCGAAGCCCTGGCCGGGTCTGAACCCCGCCGAAACCGAGCGGCCGGTGACCGCACGTGGCAATCTCGCCGAGATCGAGAAGACCACCATCGATATCTTCAAGACCGCCTCGCCCTCGGTCGTCCACATCACGACCCTCGTCAACGCCACCCAGCCGTTCAGCTTGAACGTCCAGCAGGTCCCGCAGGACACCGGCTCGGGCTTCATCTGGGACCAGAGCGGCCACGTGGTCACCAATTTCCACGTGATCCGCGGCGGCGACGCCGCGGTGGTCGTTCTCGCCGACGGCTCGAAGTGGCAGGGCCGCCTGGTCGGCGCCTATCCGGCCAAGGACCTTGCGGTGCTATCGATCGATGCGCCGGCCGCGAAGCTGCACCCGATCATGGTCGGCGCCTCGGCCAATCTCCAGGTCGGCCAGATGGTGTTCGCGATCGGCAATCCCTTCGGCCTGGACCAGACGCTGACCACCGGCGTGGTCAGCGCGCTCGGGCGCGAGATCGAATTGACGCCCGGTCGCAACATCCGCAACGTCATCCAGACCGACGCCGCGATCAATCCGGGCAATTCCGGCGGCCCGTTGCTCGACAGCGCCGGCCGGCTGATCGGGATCAATTCATCGATCCTCAGCCCCTCGGGCGCCTTCGCCGGGGTTGGCTTCGCGATCCCGGTCGACGAGGTCAACCGGGTCGTGACCGAGCTGATCCGTCAAGGCAAGGTCGTCCCTCCCAGCCTTGGGGTCAGCCTCGCCCCGGACCAGCTGACCCAGCGCCTGAACCTCGATGGCGTCCTCGTGATGGGGGTCGATCCGAACGGACCGGCGGCGCAGGCCGGCCTCAGACCGACCACGCGCGACCTTGGCG
Organism: uncultured Alphaproteobacteria bacterium; assembly: GCA_963815435.1. Classification (GTDB taxonomy): domain Bacteria; phylum Pseudomonadota; class Alphaproteobacteria; order Geminicoccales; family Geminicoccaceae; genus DATAOG01. The sequence continues at coordinate 152,641 of CAWFGZ010000038.1, read as the reverse complement.
GCAATGTCGCACTCGGCGACGTGATCACGGCGGTCGATGGCAAGCCGGTCAGATCGACCGAGGACTATTTCGCAGCGCTCGAGAACCACAAGCCGGGCGATCAGGTGACCCTCACGGTCGAGCGCGACGGCGGGCATCAGTCGATCCAGGTCACCCTCGGGACGGAAGCCTGATGCGCGCCTCCGCGCGCCGCGCCGCCGGTGCGTGAACCGGCGTCCGCAGCTGCGGGATCCGGTGGCGGGTTCGCAGAACGTTGACCGGTCGCCTGGGCGCCATCCGGGGTGGGCCACGAATTGACGCCCGGGCGCGCTCACCGGCCTGCATGTTCTGCTGGCGATCGGGCTCGGCGCCTGCTCGCCGCCGCGGGCGATCGAGGCCGCCCATGTGCTCGCCGACCTGGGGGCCGGGCCGGGCGAGGTCGCGCAAACAGGCCCGCAGCCGACCCGCCTGATCATCGCGAGCCCGCAGCCCGGCGCGGTCTTCGGCGATCTCTACTGGCCGGCGGATCGCGCCGGGGCCGTCCTGGTCCTGGTGCCGGGCGCGGTGCCCGAAGGCAGGGACGACCCGCGCCTGGTCGCCTTCGCCGAGACCCTGGCCCGCGCCCGCTTCGCCGTCCTGGTGCCCGAGATCCCGAGCCTGCGGGCACTACATGTCATCCCCCACGATGCCGACAGCATCGCGCGGGCGATCGAGCACCTGGCGTTCTGCTTTCCGCCGGCGCAGCAGCCCGAGGTCGGCCTGGTCGCGATCTCCTATGCGGCCGGACCGGCCCTGCTCGCGGCGCTCCGCCCCGACACCGGACAGCTGGTGCGCTTCGTGGTCGCGATCGGCGGCTACTACGACCTGGAAGCCGTGGTGACTTACTTCACCACCGGCTATTACCGCGCGGGACCGGGCGAGCCCTGGCGCTACCGCACCCCGAACGCCTACGGCAAATGGGTGTTCGTGCGGGCGAACGCGGTGCGGCTCGACGACCCCGCCGATCGGGCACTGCTCGCCGAGATGGCGACGCGCAAGCTCGATGACCCGAATGCCGACATCGCCGACCTGCGTCCCCGGCTCGGCCCCGAAGGGCGCGCGGTGATGGCGCTCTTGGACAATCGCGATCCCGACCGCGCGGCCGGGCTGATCGCGGCGCTGCCGCAGCCGGTGCTCGTCGACCTCGAGGCGCTCGACCTGAAGCGCCAGGATCTCTCGCAGCTGCGCGCCCGGCTCATCCTGGTGCACGGCCACGACGATCCGATCATCCCATCGACCGAGAGCCGCGCACTCGCGGCCGCCGCACCAGATGATCAGGCGTCGCTCTATCTGGTCGACAGCCTCGCCCACGTCGAGCTTGGCCCGGCCGGGCTGATCGACGACCTCAAACTCTGGCGCGCGGTCTATCAGCTGCTCAGCGAGCGCGACGCGGCGCCGGCGCCCGATCGCGCGCGCTGTCTCGCGCACTTTGCCCTCGCGGGCTGAGCGCTGGCACGAGCGATGTAGGCGATTGACCCCGGGCAAGATCTGGTGCGCCCACCATTGGCTGAGCTTTGCGCCGAAGCAGAGTTCTGTGAAGTAGTTCACTTGTCGCCCCGGTTGTTTGGAGCTAGCGATCGTATTGACAAACTCTTCGGGGAGGCTCACGTGGTCAAATATTGGCGAGTAGCGCTGGCTATCGGCAGCGTCGCGCTGAACGGCTGCAGCAGCACGATCTTCAAACCGTTCGATGCGGATCAGGGCAGCGTGTCGCTGGATGCGCGCCAGCGCACGATCATCTCGGTCGAGCGGGGCACGCCGCCGGAGAGCCACCGGGTCGTCTGCGCCGAACCCAGCCCGGATGCCCTGGCGACGATGGCCGCCTCGGCGGCAGCGAGCGCCGGCGTCTCGGGACTGCCGCAACTGCCGGGCTCGGCGGAGGTCGCGTCGAGCTTCACCAGCGCCGAGCAGGCCGCGCTGATCGGCGCCCGCAATTCCACGATCCAGCTGCTGCGCGACGGCCTCTACCGCGCCTGCGAGGCGTACATGAACGGCGCCCTCGGCGACTTCGGCTACGGCCTCGTCCTGGTCAACTACGGCAGGGTCATGGTGTCCCTGCTGACCGCCGACGGTCTGGCCCATCCGCCGATGATGCCGCCCGTGGTGATCGGCTCGATGACCGGCAACCTCACGACCAGCGTCAAGGGCTCGGCGAACGCGCCCGCGACCGGGGCGAACCCGGCGCTCAATGCGACCAACGAAGCGTCCGGCGGCGCCGGCGCGAGTACCCCGGTGTCGACCACGCCTGGGCCGAACCCGGCGCCGGCCGGGCCGATCAGCGGCGACCAGTCCCTGCAGATTTTCGAGAAGGTCGTCCTCCCGCTCGCCAATCCGGCGGAGGACCCGGCGGGCAAGTTCCTCGAGGTCGCCGTGGCTTGCATGCTCTGGCTCGACAATACCGGCCTGAAGAAGGCCAAGACGAGCAGCCCTGATCTGCAAAGCTTCTGCGGCGAGCTTGTGCGCAAAACGCCGGACCTCGCCGAACCCGCGCTGCAAGCCAAGATCGCCAGCCTCTACAAGACCGCGACACCAGCGGCGACGGAAACCGTTCGCACGGCCTCGAAGTGAGGTCGGTCTGCCGTGATCAGGCCTGGCGATCGCGGCCGGGGGACGTGCCTTGACGTCCTGCGCGCAAAGCTGATGTGGTCGCCTGGTCCTGGCTTGCCGCTCACGTGGACGCGAACGAAATCGGCAAGAGAAGTCTCATTATCTGTCTCAGGTATGGCGACTTCAGTAGAACGCTGCGATCCGGTCGAGGAGCGTTTCACTGGCGAAAGTGAACCCTTCGAACGTCACTGCCCAGGCTCGCTGCCTGCCTCTGACTGCGTCGCGCCCGGTTGCCCCGCCGCCGCCTCGCCGGACAGCCTGACGAAATCGTCCAAAACGCCGGCAATGAGCTTCTGGCGGCGCGGGTCCCGCGCTATTGATGTCTGGGCAAGCAGCCCGATCAGATAGCGTGCCTTCGCCGCAGCCTCGGGCCACGTCGATGCCGGCGCGGTGAGAAGGAATTTCTCCAGCTCCGTCCGGCGGTCACGCAACGCCGCTTGATCCGCCTCGACCTCGGCGAGGCGGCGACGAATCTCGGTCGCCTGTTGAGCCGCCATCCCACGGTGCTCGTCGAGTACGATCGGGTTGTGTGTCATGGTCACGTTCCTCGCTCAGCTCGTTTTTCATAATCCGGCGCCGTTCGCCGTGGCGCGATCGCGCTGCGGACCCTCCCGTTTACGCGATCGAGGCATCCCGCTCCTGGGCTGCTTCCAGCTCCAACGGATCGATGTTGGCAACCCGCTCCACTAACCGGGCCTCCGCGTCGCAAGGGCAGGAAGATCAGGGTCGCAATGCGCCGGTAGGCGGGAAACGACAGACCCGGAAGCAATTCCTCGTCCGTCTCCACGGTATAGGTCCCGGCCGGTTGCTCCTCGCCGATCCCGCTCAACGAAAAAGGGCCGTGTGAAGGTGACGGTCTTGTGGCTCGTGCGCACGGTCATCAGCTAGCTCCACGTCCCGGCGGGCGCCCTGCGGAGCGCTTCCGGCTCCGGTCAGGCAACTGAGCCGGAGCCGGCCCAATCGGCGCGGCTATGCTCCCGGGCGGCGCGCCTACTGCGCAACGGTTGCCGGTTCGGTGATCTGCGCGGCTTTCTCGGGCGCGGGAATCTCGCGCTTCGCCAGCTCCTCGGCGCACAGCCCGGCCGCCTTGCGGTCATCGGCCTGCGCTTTGTAATCAGTGGTGCTGCCGCTGCTGGCGGGCGCGATGACGGCCCAGTGGCCGTCCTCGACGAACTTGCTCTGCGCGTAGGAACTCTCGATCGCCTTTAGCGCGGTGAGCTGGACACCTGCATCCGGCGCGGCCATGAAGCGATCGACGCATACGACCGCGGCCAGCTCCTGGCGCGCCTGTGCGGCCGACTCCTCTGCCATCTTCTGGGCGCTGCCGCCGGTCACCCAGCCGCCCCAGTGGAAGCCAACGACGGTGGCGACAATGACGGATCCCGCGCACGCCCAAAACAGCACCGTCTTACTTGCCCGGTACTCTTGGAAACGCTGCGAAAGACTCTGGTTTTGGCGCTGCTGCATTGGAGCCTCTCCGAATTGATCTACCCCCTGGCGGGGTGGATTATTTGTAGTTATCCACTATAAACGTGGGGCTCGATTTGCAATTTACAAGGCGGATAGTGCCGAACTACCGTCTCTTTTTTGGTGCCTCGGCAGGCTGGGCCAGCTAAATTGACGGTCGCGCAAAGAAACGGGGGGCAGCGGATGAGCCGACGCGGCAAAGCGCCGTGGGTTTCAGGTCTGGTTGCGGCGTGCGGCCTCGGTCTCGCCGTCATCGCCGTGGATCCGGGTGGGGCCTGGGCGCAGCCGCGCGAGGCGCCTTCCGTCTGGGACATGTGGGAGGCCCCCGGCCCGACACGGCCGGAGGTGTGGGAACCGGATCGGATGGACCGGAGCATGCGCTGGCGGATGACCCGCCACAGCGCCTTCCTGCGCGATGGCGTGCCGGAGGCCTACCGCGGCGCGTACAACCCGCTGAGCAGCACCCCGGCTACGGTGCGCCAGGGTGGTGCCTTGTATGCAAAGAACTGCGCCCGCTGTCACGATCCGGCCGGCATGGGCCACGGCGAAGCGGGCCTCGCGCTCTACCCCTCGCCCGCGCTTCTGGCCGATCTGATCCGGATGCCGCGGGCGGTGGACGAATACCTGCTGTGGACGATCTCCGAGGGCGGCGAGCCGTTTGCGACCGCCATGCCCGCCTTCAAGGACAAGCTCAGCCGGGAGCAGATCTGGCAGATCGTCACCTTCATGCGCGCGGGCTTTCCGGCCAGCGCCCAGACCGGCCAGAAGTCCGGCCAGAAGTAGAGCAGGTTCGACTCAATTGGGCCCTGATGCGCGCGGCGCGCGCCGGGGCGGGGCGCTCGATTGCTGCAGCGCAAAAAACGCTTCGCTGCACGCGGGGGTTCGCGTAGAATTCGAGCTGCCGGGCGCATGTCGGCGCCTGAACCGGTCCGAGGGAGTTGCCATGGCCTCGCGTCCGCGAGCGGTTTCACTGCCTGCCGCCGGGCGGGTCGAGCCGGCCTCGATCGAGCTTGCCCGGCGACCCGCTCGGCCTCGCCCCGACGAGGCGCCGCTGGTGCCAGAGGGCGCGGTCTGCTTCGCGCCAGTGCAGCCGGTCGATCCGGCCACCCTGGCGGCCGAGTTCGAGCAGGCTCTCGCGGAGCTCCGCCGACTGAGCGAGCCCGACCCGTTCAGCAATCCGATCCAGCTCCTGGCGATCCGCATCATGAGCCGGCTCGACAGCGGCGAGCTGTCCCTCTCGGCGCTCGAGCAGCTGATCCAGCATCTCACGACCGAGTCCTTCCGGCGCCGCGCCGAGCGGCTGGGGCGCTACCTGGGCGAGGGCGACCCTGGCGCCAACATCGCCCGGCTGAAGCAGCTGCTCCTCGATCTGACGCGCGCGGCGGAGGGCGGTGCGCCGGTGCCCTTCGAGCGCTTCCGAGGCCAGGTCGAGTGCGAGCGGTTCGGCGTGGTGATCACTGCGCATCCGACCTTTTCGCTCGCCAGGGCACTCCAGGAGGTCCTGGTCGAGCTGGCATTGAACAGCGGCGGCGACGGCTCACCGGACGGTGACGCGGGGCGGCGGCGCCTGCTCGATCGGGTCAGCCGCAGCGAGCACCGTCCCGATCAGCCGCTCGACCTGGTCGAGGAGCATCGCCAGTCCCTGGCCGCGATCGGCAATCTGCAAGCCGTGCTGAGCCTGGTCTATCGCCTGGTCTTCGAGGTGGCCGCCGAGGTCTACCCCGAGCGCTGGACCGAGCTCGAGCCGCGCCTTCTGACAATCGCAAGCTGGGTCGGTTACGACCTCGATGGCCGCTCCGACATTCCCTGGACGACGACCTTCGCCAAGCGGTTGCGCCTGCAGGTTCTGCAGCTCGAACGCCACCGCGCCGTGGCGCGCCGCCTGCGCGCCGGCCTCGAGGGCGCTTCAGGGATCGCCGACCTCCTCGAGCTGCTCGAGGCGCGCCTCGCGCTCGCGATCAAGCAGGCCGAGGACGAGATCGCCGTCTTCGAGGAACCCGCGAGCGATGCCCGCGCCTGGCGCCGCCAGCTCGCCCGCGCCGCCCGGACCATGCACGAGGGACGAAGTGCCCGCCTGATCGACGCCTCGCCCCTGATCGCACTCCTGCAGCGCGCGATTGGCCTCTGCGGCGAGGCGACGCTCACCCGCGAGCTCTGCGTCATGCGCGCCGAGCTTCGCACCCACGGCCTCAGCCTCGCCCATGTCCACACGCGGCTCAACGCGCGCCAGCTGCACAACGCCATCCGCAAGACGATCGGCATGGAGCACGGCCCGGACGATCCGAGCCACCGCCTGACCTACCTCAATGCGATCAGCGCTCTGATCGACGCGGTGCGCCCGGTGCGCATCAATTTCGGCTCGCTCCTGGCCGAGAAAGCCACCGCCAAGCGGGTCTACATGATCATCGTGCAGATGCTGAAGTATCTCGACGCGACCCAGCCGATCCGGTTCCTGATCGCGGAGTGCGAGACCGGCTTCACCCTGCTGACCGCGCTCTACTTCGCCAAACTGTTCGGGGTCGAGGAGAAGGTCGAGATCTCGCCCCTCTTCGAGACCCTGACCGGCCTCGAGCAGGGGGCGCGCGTGATCGCCGAGGTGCTCGGCGTCGAAAGCTTTCGCACCTACGTCCGCCGCCACGGCCGCCTCTGCATCCAGACCGGCTTCTCCGATGCCGGCCGCTCGTTCGGTCAGATCGCCGCGGCGCATGCGATCGAGCGGCTGCGCCTCGCGATCGGCCAGGAGCTGGCCGCGCACGGGCTTACCGACGTCGAGCTGGTGATCTTCGACACGCACGGCGAATTGATCGGCCGCGGCGGCCATCCCGAGAGCTTCGCCGACCGGCTCGCCTACGTCGACACGCCCGCCTCACGGGCGCGCTTCGCCGAACTCGGCATCGCCCGCAAGCAGGAGGTCAGCTTCCAGGGCGGCGACGGCTACACGTACTTCATCACCGAGGACGCGGCGCTCGCCGCGGTCAGCCGGATACTCGAGCACACGCTCGCCCCGCTCGACGAGGGCAGCGATCCCTTCTACGCCGAGACCGGCTATGTGCACGAGTTCTTCACCAGCGTGCAGCAGTTCAACCAGCGGATCATGGACGATCGGAGCTACGGCGCGCTGCTCGGCGCCCTCGGCGCGAATTTGCTCTATCCCTCGGGCTCGCGCGCGCTCAAGCGGCAGCATGACAGCTGGTCGGGGCAGATCAACCTCGAGCACCCGAGCCAGCTGCGCGCGATTCCGCACAACGCCATTCTCCAGCAGCTCGGCTTCCTCGCCAACTCGATCGGCGGCCTCGGCCAGGCGGTCGCCAAGGATCCGGAGCGCTTTCAGCATCTGTACGAGGACTCGCCGCGTTTTCGCCGTCTCATGAACATGGTCGAGCACGCCTTCAAGTACAGCGATCTCGCGGTTCTCAAGGCGTACATCGATCTGTTCGATCCCGGCATGTGGCTGAGCCGGGCGAGCCGGCGGGGCGAGGGCAGCTCCGCGGACGAGCTCGTCGAGGTCGCCGATGCCATGGAGCGCGCCGCCCTGCACGAACGCCTCGACCGGATCTGGCGCAGCTTCACCCGCGACTACATGGCTCTGGCCGGGGCCTTTCGGGAGCACCGCCGGCGCACGCGCCAGGCCGGCGCCGAGCCGATCGCGGTCGATGCCGCCTCCCGCGACATCATGCATCAGCTGCACGCGATCCGGATCGCCCTGATCCAGGAGCTCTATCTCCTGGCGATGCACGTGCCCGACTTCAGCGGCCGGCACGAGCTCACCCGCGAGAGCCTGATCGCCCGGCTGATTCAGCTCGACGTCGAGACCGCGCTCGCCAAGCTCGCGGAGATCTTCCCGATCACGGAGCTCGACAACGAAGCCCTGGATTTCGGCGAGCCGGCGACCTACGAGAGCGCCGAGAACCAGTCCTACGGCCAGGAGCACGCCCAGATCTTTCAGCCGATTGGCCGGCTCTACACGCTGATCCGCCGGATCGGCTCGGCCGTGGTGCACAACGTCGGCGCGCTCGGCTGACGGCGCGCTCGCGATGAGCCGATGTTACGTCCGTGATCAAGTGTTATTTGGCCGGGCTTTACCATCACGTTAACTTTTCGTCATGACCCCTGGCGCCAGCGCCTTCACGCACTAGGTATGGCGATGAAAGATCCCGTTACTCCACTCGCCGCGGGGGCAAGTCTGTTTGCTGCCGCGGCCCTTTTTTTCTCCATCACCGTCGCGGCAGCGCAGCCTGCGCCCGTGGTGGTCGAGCTGTTCACCTCGCAGGGCTGCAACTCCTGCCCGCCGGCCGACGCTCTGCTCGGCGACCTCGCCAAGCGCGCCGACGTTCTGCCGCTCAGCTTCCATGTCACCTATTGGGACCGGCTCGGCTGGCCCGACACCTTTGGCCTCGAAGCCAGCACCGAGCGCCAGCGCGCCTACGCCCGGAGCCTGGGCCTCAGCGGCATCTACACCCCGCAGATGGTGATCGGCGGGCGGCTCGACGTGGTCGGCTCGAGCTCGCCGCGGGTGCTGCGCGCGATCGACCTCCTGGAGCGCCAGGGCGACCCGGGGCCGGATGCGGTGATCGAGGACGGCAAGGTGCAGATCGGCAAGGGTGATCAGGGGCCGGCCACGATCTGGCTGATCGCCTTCGACGACGCCCACGACGTCGCGATCGCGCGCGGCGAGAACGGCGGCCGCACGCTCCGCTATCACAATGTCGTGCGCGAGATCGACCGGCTCGGCAGCTGGAATGGCGACGCGCTGACCTTGGCGCTGCCGGTCGAGCGGCTGGCGCGCGAGGGGCGGGATGGCCTTGCGGTTCTGGTGCAGCGCGAGGCCGACGGCGCGATCCTCGCCGCCGCACACATCAAGCTGATGCCGGGCTAGGCCAGCCCGCCTGTCACGCTGAGGCGATCCCTCCGCTCGGCCGGCAGCATCTTCCGAAACTGCTCGACCCCAGCCTCCGAGACCCTTGTGCCGATGAGGGAGAGCCATTGCAGGTTGGCGAGCTTGGCGAGGTGCGGGAGGCCGGCGTCGCTGACCTGTGTGCCGTCGATGTCGAGTGTTTGCAAATTGGCGAGTTTAGCGAGGTGCGGGAGGCCGGCGTCGCTCAACTTTGTGCCCTCGAGGTTGAGCGATCGTAGGTGGGCGAGCTCGGCGAGGTGCGGGAGGCCGGCGTCGCTGACCTGGGTGTTGTTCAGGAAGAGCGTTTGCAGATTGGCGAGCTCGGCGAGGTGCGGGAGGCCGGCGTCGCTGACCTGGGTGTTGTTCAAGAAGAGCGTTTGCAGATTTTGGGCGAGGTACGAGAGGCCGGCGTCGCTGACCTTGGGTGCCGCTTAGGGAGAGCTGATTCCAGATTGGCGAGCTTAGCGAGTTGCGGGAGGCCGGCGTCGCTGACCTGAGTGCTGTGCAGGTACAGCAATTGCAGGTTGGCGAGCTTGGCGAGGTGCGGGAGGCCGGCGTCGCTGACCTTGGGTGCCGTCGAGCAAGAGCTTTTGCAACTTGGCGAGCTTAGCGAGGTGTGGGAGCCCTGCGTCGCTCACCTGAGTGCTGCTCGAGGGAGAGCCATTCCAGGTTCGGTGAGTTTGGCGAGGTGCGGGAGGCCGGCGTCGCTGACTTGGGTGCCGTCGAGCAAGAGCTCTTGCAGCTTGGCGAGCTGAGCGAGGTGTGGGAGCCCGGCGTCGCTCACCTGAGTATTGCTCGAGGGAGAGCCAGTTCCAGTTTGGTGAGCTTGGCGAGGTGCGGGAGGCCGGCGTCGCTGACCCGGGTGTCTGCAAGGTAGATCGTTTGCAGGTTGGCGAGCTTGGCGAGGTGCGGGAGGCCGGCAAGTAGTCCTGCATCGGTGATCCGGGATTTGATGCCCTGGGGGATCTCCCACCAACGACCCGGAGCCTGCGTAGCCCTGATGATCGCGGGCAAGGTCAGGGGATCACGGACGTGGGACAACTCCTCCAGCACGGCTGTCGCCTCGTATCCCGTGTAGGCCTCGATCATGGCATCCGCCTTTGCACCGCCGATCAGACGAAGGCAGCGTACGCTGGCGGCCGCCTCTTCTCCTGGGCCTCCTTCGACCGGTCCGAGCCAGGCAACGGCGTCTTCGCCCAGCGCGGCAAGTTGCCTGGCTTCATCCATGCTCCGAGGCGGAAACAGCCCGGGTGCGATCGCGCGGATCGGCTGCCGATCCTCATCCTTGAGATCGGTCCCGGCGACCGTCTCGCAGCGGACGGCCAGAATGCGCAGGCCGCCGCGCGCGCTCGGTCTCATGCTTGCCCGCCAACGTCTCGGCTTCGTCCACCAGCCGCCGCATGAGATCTGCGGCAAAGCTCTGTCCGGACGGACTGGCCGCGCAGAACACGGCGACCTCATCGAGCCCGGAGGCGAGCTCTTCCGGGTCCGCGTGCACGAGCCTCCGCGCAAGAGTTGATGGCTCGCCGCCGGACAGGTAACGTTGCGCGGCAAGGAAGGCCTTGAGCGTGTTGTGCACGAACTCGACCTCATTCTTGCCGGCGGCGCGCAGGAGGCCGCTGCGCTCCAGCAAGGCCTCGAGGATCGCCCGAGCGGTGCCTCGATCTTCTCGCGTATGCCTTCCAGCGCCTGTTGCACCCGCTCCTCGGCCCTGGTGCGTCGCATGGTCGAGCGCATGTCGTCTTCGGCCATACCCCAGGCCAGGCGCGCGAGGATCGTTCTCTTCTGGTCCGGTGTGAGCCTATAGGCGGCAGGGAACGCCTCGATATCCAGGTCGGGTGTCTCCTTCTCCCGGCGCTCGAGCAGCAGATCGGTGAGGGCATCGCAGACGCGCCAGAGGGAGCCCGGGAGGACCTGCGAGCTGATGTTGAGCTCGCTTCCCGAGCGATAGGCCTGCCTGGTCGCTTCGCGGCGCCGGTCCCAATGGAGGGCGCAGAGGCTGGCGCAGAGCAGCGGATTGGCCGCAAGACCGTTGAGGGCGCGCTGCCGCTCCAGCTCCAAAAGCACCCCCGCGCCGAGACGTTGGATTACGGGATGGTCGCGCGACCAGCGGAGCTGAGCGGCGAGCGACCGATGCCAATGCGAGATGAATTGGGGCTTCTGCTCGTCGTCCAGTTCGTCCAGCTGCACGCGTTCGAACTCCGCCAGCGAGTCGTCGGGAACCGCCCCGGGACGGCTCGTGATCACGATCTGGGCGTTCGAAAAACGCTCTTGCTTTGCCCAATTTTCGATGCCTTTCAGCGCCTCGCGCCGTTCCTTCCCGAACGGCACCTCGTCGACGCCGTCGATCAGCAGCAACGCCGTCCTGATCGTCTCGCCGATCCAGCCGCCCGGCGGATCGCCGATCGAGCAGGCGAGCTTTGGAAGGCGCTCCATGTCGATTGGCTGCTTGGTCCGGCGCAGCGGGATGAAGAAGGGAATACGGGTCCGCCAGCAGGTCTCGGCGAGCTGCCTCTTGAGCGGTTCAGTCGGATCGACGCGCGGGCCTCCCTCGACCAATTCAGGCTGACCGGCGCGGCGCGGCGGCAGTTCAGCCTCTCCGAGGAAGAGCGGTAGCCAGGAGCCCAGGTCCGGGGCGATGGCGAGCGGGTCCTCAGCGGCCGATTGGGCATCGACGTGGTAACGGGCCGCCTGGATCGCGGCCCAGCGCAGCAGCGTGCTCTTGCCCGCGCCCGCCGGGCCTTCGATGAGGATGCGGTTGCCGAGCTTGGGAAGCAGCGTCAGGAGGGTGGCGAAATCGATCCGTCGCCGCTCGCCCCGGATGCCGATGCTCGCATTCAACGACAGATAGGCAACCTCGAGCTCGCCACCTCGGGCCGGCTCGTCCACGGTCAGGCCGATGATCTCGACCCGGTTGAGCTCGGTGGAGAGCGCGTCGAGATAGTCCCTCGCGTAGCCCTCGGCGAGGCGCTTCGGCCGATCGACCAGCTGCCGGCGCCTTCGTGCGGTATCCTCGATGGCTGGGCCGGACCGCGCGCATCTCTGCCAGGATCTCCGGCGCGGCCTCGGCAACAGCTGCCATCTGCTGAAGCAGCCGGGCATCGCGCTCGATCTCAAAGCCTGGAATTTTTGGGGCGACGGCTCGGAGCCGCGATGCGAGAGCCTTGACGAGGCGGATGTAGAGATCGTGTGCCGGGTCGGCGGTACGGTAGATCTGGTCGGGAGGGCGGGCGTCCAGTAAGGCCTGCTCGATGGCGTCGGAGTCCAATCGCTGATGCACCAGAAAAGCGGCGCCGACATGCCGGCCGATCGTGTCGCCAAGTGCGGAAGCTGGCGCCGCGAGCTGCTCTCTGGCCACGTGCTCGTTGGTAAAGAAGGTCCCGAGATCGGAGACGACCGCGTCCGCGATCGCCTCAGCTTGGTGCTGGGCCGCCCGAGCCTTTTGCCAGTCGCCGAGGCGGTTGAGGCCGAGTTTGGAGAGGTCGACGCCAATGCCGGCGGCCGTGTCGCCTAGATAACTCTTCAGGAGCAGCTTGGCGATCGGCAGAGCGAGGGCGGATGCAAGCTCAATCATGACGGCGGCCTCGGACGATTTGAGGCTGAAGAATCCCAATCGGTTTTCGACCGTTGATCGATGTTCCGCTGCGTGCTTGGCAGCGTCAAGTCAGAAAAGGGCGCAACCCACCGACCCTGATCGCCTCAGGTCAGGCGGGCGGCGAAGCCCCGACGGCGTCAAGCTGCGCTCAGTTAGCCTGATTGGCGACGGTGAGGGTCTGCTCGTCGAGGAAGCACTGATAGTCGACGACGCAGTAGGCGTACTCGACCTGCACCTGGATCGGCTGGTCGTCCTTTGCGGCGAACGGCAGGCGCACGGTCGCTGGCCCGCTGAAGTAGTCGATGTCCCGGTTCTGGTAGCGGTAGGGCAGGGTGGCCTGCCACTCGAGGCCCGGTCGTTGCGTCGGCGTGACCGTGATCCCGGGATCGGCGATCAGCTTGGTCCTGCCCTCGGGCGTGACCACGATGACCATCTCGGAGCCTCCCCCGTCGCGCTCGACCCAGGCGTCGAGGTGCACCTTGCCGGTCGGCTGCGGCGCGCTCGCGTTGAACTGCTTGAGCAGCTGGTCCAGCCCCGGGCGATCGCCCGGCGCGGCGCGCGCCGGAACTGCCGCTAGCGTCAGAGCGGCAAGCACGGTCATCGCCAGGAGGTCAGCACGCACCGTTCGACTCCACCGATTCAGTCCAGAACCGGCGCCCATCCTACATCATCCGGCCGGCGCATGGGATGGCCTCGCGGCGATCTCGCGCAGGCGTGAGCCTGGCCCCGCGAAGGCTGTCTGGCTCACCCCAGGATCTTCTGGCCGGTCGCTTCCCAGTCCTTCAGGAAGGCCGCGAGGCCCTTGTCGGTCAGCGGGTGGGAGTACAGCTGGTGCAGGATCTTGGGCGGCATGGTGACCACGTCGGCGCCCAGGCGCGCCGCCTCGATCACATGGAGCGGATGGCGCGCCGAGGCGACCAGGACCTCGGTCGACAGCGTGCTCCGGTAGTTGCCGAAGATCTCGACGATCTCGGCGATCAGTTCCATGCCGTTGTGGCCGACGTCGTCGAGCCGGCCGACGAAGGGTGAGACGAAGGTCGCACCCGCCTTGGCGGCGAGCAGCGCCTGAGCCGGCGAGAAGCACAAGGTGACGTTGACCTTGATCCCCTCACTGGTCAGCGTCCGGCACGCCTTGAGGCCGTCCCAGATCAGCGGCACCTTGACGCAGACGTTGGGCGCGAGGTCGGCGAGGCGATGCCCTTCGGCCAGCATCTGGTCGTAGCTGGTCGCGGTCACCTCGGCGCTGACCGGCCCTTCGACCAGCGAGCAGATCTCCTTGATCACCTCGAAGAAGTTGCGCCCCGACTTGGCGACCAGGGACGGGTTCGTGGTGACGCCATCGAGCAGACCGCTGGCCGCGATCTCACTGATCTCGGCGACGTCGGCGGTATCGACAAAGAACTTCATGGATGGCCCCCCTTCGGTTGGCTGGCCGGCTCCGGCCCGGGATGCGCAAAAAGACGCGCACGGCGAACCGCTCGCCAATCCGAAGATGGCCCCAACGGCGAGCAACGGCAAGCTCGACCGCGGGACAAAAACGGCGCAAAACAGATGGAACGGCAAAACGAAAACGAGGGAGGGTCCAGCCATGCCGCAGGAGGACGACGCTATTCTGGTCGGCAAGGGTGAGGCCGCCCAGCTCCTGCAACTCGGCTTCGCCAACCGGCACGGCCTGATCGCTGGCGCGACCGGCACCGGCAAGACCGTCTCGCTGCAGATCCTGGCCGAGGGCTTCTCGAGCGCCGGCGTGCCGGTGTTCATGGCCGACGTCAAGGGCGATCTGTCGGGCATCAGTCAGGCGGCGAGCGCGAATCCGAAGCTCCGCGAGCGGGCCGCGGCGGTGGGCCTCACCCAATACACCGAGCGTGGCTTTCCGACCGTGTTCTGGGACCTGTTCGGCGCCCAGGGGCACCCGATGCGCACCACCGTCTCGGAAATGGGCCCGCTGCTGCTCGCCCGCCTGCTCGGCCTGAACGAGACCCAGGAGGGCGTGCTGACGCTCGCCTTCCGGGTCGCCGACGACCAGGGCCTGCTGCTGCTCGATCTGAAGGACCTGCGCTCGCTGATGAACTTCGTCGGCGAGCAGGCCCAGGACCTGTCGCTGGAGTACGGCCGGGTCAGCACGGCCTCGGTCGGCGCGATCCAGCGCCGCCTGCTGACCCTCGAGCAGCAGGGGGGCGAGCACTTCTTCGGCGAGCCGGCGCTCGACATCAAGGACCTGATGCGGACCGACCTCTCGGGCCAGGGCATCGTCAATGTGCTCGCCGCCGACCAGCTGATGCTCGCGCCCAAGCTCTACGCCACCTTCCTGCTCTGGCTGATGTCGGAGCTGTTCGAGGCGCTGCCCGAGGTCGGCGACCCGCCCAAGCCGAAGCTGGTGTTCTTCTTCGACGAGGCGCACCTGTTGTTCGAGGAGGCGCCCAAGGCGCTGCTCGACAAGGTCGAGCAGGTGGTGCGGCTGATCCGCTCCAAGGGGGTCGGCGTCTACTTCATCTCGCAGAACCCGCTCGACATTCCCCGAGGACGTCCTCGGCCAGCTCGGCAACCGCATCCAGCACGCGCTGCGCGCCTTCACGCCGCTCGATCAGAAGGCGGTGCGCGCCGCGGCGCAGACCTTCCGCCCCAACCCCGCCTTCGATGCCGCCGAGGCGATCACCGCAGCTCGGCGTCGGCGAGGCGCTGGTCTCGACGCTGGAGGCCAAGGGGGTTCCCGGGCATGGTCGACCGCACCCTGATCCGCCCGCCCAGCTCGCGGATCGGGCCGGCGACGCCGGAGGAGCGCCAGCTGGTCATCGGCCGCAGCCCGTTCGGCGGCCGCTACGACCAGGCGATCGATCGCGAGTCGGCCTTCGAGGTGCTGAAGCGCAAGGCCGAGGAGCGGGTCACCCAGGCGCAGGCCGAGCAGGCGCGCGCGGCCCAGGACAAGGCGGCCGCCGAGGCCGCGCGCTCCACCCGCAGCGGCTATCAGCGCCAGACCGTGGTCGAGGCGGTGGTCAAGAGCGTGGCGCGGAGCGTCGGCAGCCAGATCGGCCGCCAGATCGTGCGCGGCCTGCTCGGCTCGATCCTCAGGCGCTGAGGGCGACCTTGACCTTGATGCAGCTCGAAGCGCCCTTTCGCCGGGCGCGGCCCGACGATGCTCCCGCTCTTGCCGAGCTGGTCAATTTCGCGGGCGAAGGCCTGCCGCTCTACCTCTGGGCCAAGATGGCCGGGCCGGGCGAAAGCCCGTGGGAGGTCGGCCGGAGGCGGGCGGTGCGCGCGGAGGGCGCCTTCTCCTATCGAAACGCCATCGTCGCCGAAGCGGACGGTCGGGTCGTCGCGAGCCTGATCGGCTACCCGCTGCCAGAGCGGCCCGAGCCGGTCGACCACGCTGCCCTGCCGGCGATGTTCCTGCCTCTCCAGGAGCTCGAGAACCTGGCCCCGGGGACCTGGTACTTGAACGTTCTCGCGACCTTTCCCGCGTACCGGGGTCAGGGTCACGGGACCCGGTTACTGAGGCTCGCGGAGCAGCTCGCTGCCGCCGCCGGCAGGCGTGGGCTCAGCATCATCGTCTCGGATGCCAACGCGGGCGCGGTGCGGCTCTACCAGCGCTGCGGCTATCGGGAGCTCGCGCGCCGCCCGATGGTGAAGGAGCGCTGGGAAAATCCGGGCAAGAACTGGCTCCTCCTGATCAAGAGCCAGCTGAGCGACGCGTAAGGCCTGGATCGGCGACCTGCTGAGCCCGCTTCGGCCTGGCAACCTGCGATCAGCCACTTACTTGGGCGCCGCCGCCTGGTGACGGCAGCAGATCTTCGGGCAGGTCGTCGAACGACGCGTAGTTGAGGCGATAGAGCCGCGCATAGAGACCGCGCGCGCGCATCAGCTGGTGATGGGAGCCGGTCTCGATCACCCGGCCGTCCTGGAGCACGATGATCCGGTCAGCGTTGCGCACGGTCGCGAGGCGGTGCGCGATCACGAGGCCGGTGCGACCCTCGAGCAGGCGGGCAAGCGCCGCCTGAATCAGGCGCTCGGTGTAGCTGTCGACGCTCGCTGTCGCCTCGTCGAGCACCAGAATCCTGGCGTCCGCGACCAGAGCGCGGGCGAAGCTGAGCAGCTGGCGCTGGCCCTGCGAGAGGTTGCCGCCGCGCTGCTCGAGCGGCGTGTCGTAGCCATCCGGCAGGCGCATGATGAAGTCGTGGGCGCCGACCGCCTGGGCCGCCTCGATCGCCTGCTCGCGGCTCGCGCTGGTGGCGTAGCGGATGTTCTCGAAGACGGTGCCGGTGAACAGGAAGGGCTCCTGCAGGACCATGGCGATGTGCCGGCCGAGCGCGGCCTGGGCGAAATCGCGCACGTCGTGGCCGCCGACCAGGATTTGACCGCTCCAGACGTCGTAGAAGCGGTGCAGCAGCGCCATCGTGCTGGTCTTGCCGGAGCCGGTCGGGCCGACCAGCGCCACCGTCTCGCCGGGCTCGACCCGGAAGCTCACGTCGCGCAGGACCGGAATGCCGCGGACGTAGCCGAAGGTGACGTCCTTGAACTCGACCGAGCCGTCGATGCTCTCGGGATCGAGCGCGCCCGGCCGGTCGAGGACGTCGATCGGCACGTCCAGGACCTCGAAGATCCGTTGCCCCGAAGCCATGGCCCGCTGCATGACGCTGTACTGCATGGTCAGCGAGCGGATCGGGTCGAAGAAGCGCTGGACGTAGAACAGGAAGGCGACCATCACGCCGAGGTCGAGCTCGCCGCCCAGGACCGCGACGCCACCGGCCACGACCACGATGCCCATCGCGGCGCCGGTCAGCGTGTCGACGATCGGGATCATGATCTGGGCGAGCCAGGTGCCGCGCAGCTGGGCATCCAGATTATCCGCGACTTTCTCCTCGAACAGCTGGAGGTTGACCGCCTCGCGTCCCATGCCCTGCACGGTGCGGACGCCATGGATGCCTTCCGCGAGCGCCCCGTTCAGGGTCGAGCTGGTGATTCGGGCGCGCAGAAAGGCGCGCCTGGCGCGCGGCAGCCAGACGATCCGCACGCCGACCAGGATCGGTACCACCGAGAGAGTGAGCAGCCCGAGGCGCCAGTCGAGGGCCAGGAGCACGATCGTGATGCCGAGCAGCAGGACGAAGTCGCCGATCGCGAACACCGAAGTCTCGAGGAACTCCTGCAAGGCATTAACGTCGCCCTGCAGGCGGGACATCAGGCGTCCGACCTCGGTCTTGTCCATGAACGACAGCGAGACCCGCTGCAGGTGGGCGAACATCGCGCGCCGGAGATTGATCAGCAGCCGCTCGGCGATGCGCGCGACCAGGGTCTCCTGGACCAGGTTGGCGAAGAAGTTGAGGCTGACCACGGCGAGAAAGACCAGGGCACCGAGCGCGAGCAGCCGCTCGTCCCGGGGACCCGCGGCCACGACCAGCGCCCGGTCGATGACCGTGCGCAGGATCAGCGGGATCGAGACCTGGGTGCCGGCGAACACCAGGACCGCGAGCACTGCCAGGACCAGCCGCTGCCGGTAGGGGCTGATGAAGGACCAGAACCGGCGCATGATCCGGCCGTCGAAGGCGGCGAAGATCTGCTCCTCGGTATCGATCTGCGAGCCGACCACGGCGCGGGGCGGCCTCGGCGCCTGTCGCCCGAGCCCCGGACGGATGGAGGTCTGGGCGCTGCTCATCGAGGGAGGCTCCCGGCCCTCGCCGCCCTCGACGGGCTCGCCGCCGAGGCTCTGCAGCTCGTAGAGACTGGCGTAGCGGCCGCCCAGCTGCAGGAGCTCGGCGTGGCTGCCGCGCTCGACGATCCGGCCCTGCTCCAGGAACAGGATCTCGTCGGCATCCATGAGCGAGCCCAGCCGATGCGCGATGATGATCGTCGCCCGGCTCGCGGTCTGGCTCCGGAGCGCCTCGCGGATGCTCTGCTCGGTAGCGGCGTCGACCGCCGCGGTCGAGTTCGTCGAACACCAGGATCGGCGGCGCGAGCAGGATGCTGCGGGCGATCGAAAGCCGCTGGCGCTGGCCGCCCGAGAGCGACACGCCACGCTCGCCGACCAGGGTCTGATAGTCCTTCGGCAGCCCCGCGATGTAGTCGTGCAGCCGCGCCACCTCGCTCGACTGGGCGATGCGCTCGCGCTCGGCCCAGGGATCGCCGTAGGCGATGTTGTTCTCGATCGAGGCGGTAAAGAGGAAGGTGTCCTGCTGGACCAGGCTGATGGCGCGGCGCAACGACGCCACCGTGACGTCACGCACATCCTGGCGGTCGATCGTGATCAGGCCACCGCCGACGTCGTAGTAGCGCGGGATCAGATGCGCGATGGTCGACTTGCCGCTGCCCGGCGGACCAACGATCCCGAGCGTCCGGCCGGCCTGCACCTCGAAGCTGATGTCATGGAGGGTCGGCAGCGCCCGTCCTTCGCCGGGATAGGTGAAATCGACGTGCTCGAAGCGGAGCCGGGCGTCGGTCACCACCAGGTCGCGGGCGCCCGGCCGGTCGGCGATGTCCGGCTCGCGGTCGAGCACCTCGAACAGCCGCCCGCCGGACATGGAGGCGCGGGCGAAGGCGTTGACCATCATGCCCAGCTGGCGGACCGGCATCTGCAGGATGGCCATGAAGGCGAGGTACTCGGCGAGCGTGCCGACGGTGATCGCGCCCGAGAGCACTTTCAGGCCACCGAACCACAGCAGCAGGCCCATGGCGAGGAAATAGGCGTAGGTCATCGCCGCGGTGTTGCGGACCCGCAGGTCGATGCGCCGGTTGGCGAGGGCGAGGGTCTCGCGCGATACCGTATCGAACTTGGCGAGCTCATGGGGTTGCGCGGCAAAGGCGCGGACCACACGGATGCCGCCGAGGTTCTCCTCCATCACGCGCGTGAGGACGCTGAGCTTTTCCTGCAAAGCCAGCCAGCTGGCGCGCAGGCGAAGGCGGGCGACGACCGATCGCCAGGCGGCAAAGGGCACGAAGCTCAGCGCGATCAGGCCGAGCACCGGCTCACGGCTCAGCAGCAGGCCTGCCCCGATGCCGACCAGGATGATGGACAGCACGAGGCGGATCAGCCCCGCATTGATCACCGTCCGAATGCCCTCGATGTCGAGCATGCCGCGGGTGATCAGCTCGCCCGTGTGCACCCGGTCGTGGAACCCGAAGCTCAGGCGCTGCAGCTGGGCGTAGTACGCCATGCGCAGGTCGTAGGCGAGCCGCTGGCCGACCGCCTCGCCCTGGTAGTTCTGCCACATCGTGAACAGGCCGCGCAGCACGGCGACGCCGAGCAGGAGTGCGGCGGTGTGCCAGAGGGCGGCGTGGGCGGCGCTCTGATCACCGCCGCCCAGCAGGCCTTGCGCGCTATCGACGGCGCGCCCGAGGTACTTCGGGATCAGGAGCTGAAAGACCGCGGCCGCGACCGTGGTGCCGAGCGCGATCGCCATGCCGCCTCGGTAGCGAAGGGCCATACGGAGCACCCGGCCCAGAATCCTGAGGTCGGACAGACCGACCCCGCCGGCGGCGGACTCAAGCTTGGCTGAGGAGGGTATCGAACTGGTGGCAGGCACGGCAGACCAAAAGGGTGGTTGGCGAAGCCCGGCGCGGCGACGCTCGCCAAGGACCGCCGGCCGGCATTGCCGCTGCCAGGGCGCGACGTCCCGCGTGACGGGAGATGCGGCATCCATAGCGCCCGGGGCTTTCGAGGCCAAAGCCTTTCGATGCGGGCGAAGTGCCGGGGCAGCCAGGACCGTCACGCCGAAAGATAATCACGCCGCCGTCATTATGCATCGACCCTCAGCACGATCTTGCCGCGCGGGCGCGGCCGCAAGCCTTCCAGCATCTCGTGCGCCTGGCGCGCCTCCGCGAGGGGCAGAACGGCGCCGACCGCGGTCATGAGCTCGCCGGCGTCGATCATCTCGGCGATCCGGCGAAGCGACTCGGCCGTCACGTTGACCAGGAAAAAGACGGCCCGGACGCCGCTCCGCTCGGCTTTGACCGGGTCGGGCTGGCTGACGGAGGAGACCAGCACGCCGCCGCGCTTCAGAACGTCGAAGGACCGCTCCTGGACCGCAGCGCCAACCGTGTCGATGACCGCGTCAACAGAACCCGCGACATCCTCGAAGCGGGCGGAGCGGAAGTCGATGACCTCGTCCGCGCCGAGACGGCGGACATAGTCGATGTCGTCCGCCGCCGCGGTCGCGATCACCCGCGCCCCCGCCTGCCGCGCCATCTGCACCGCATAGGCGCCGACGTTGCCCGCGCCGCCGTGCACGAGCACCCTCTGGCCGGGAGCGACGCGGGCATGCTCGAACAGCATCTGCCAGGCGGTGACCGCGACGACCGGCACCGACGCCGCCTCGATGTAGCTCAGCCTTTGCGGCTTCCGCGCGATCATCGCGGCCGCGGCGAAGGCGTAGTCCGCATGGGCGCCGGTGAAGCGTGCATTGGTGACGCCGTAGACATCAACACCCAGCCAGGACTCGGGCATCTCCGGCCCGATCGCCTCGACGATGCCGGAAAGATCAGAGCCGAGGGTCAGAGGAAGAGGCTGCGGCAGCGCACTCTTGCCCGCCCTGACCCAGGCATCCCAGGGGCCGACACCCGCCGCCTTGACGCGGACCAGAACCTCGCCCTCGCCCGGCACCGGCCGGGCGACGTCCTCGAAGGTGATGACTTCGGGCGGCCCGAACTGATGGATCCGGTTTGCCTTCATCGTTCGCGGGCCGGAAGCGGCGGCCTCTGGTGATGGCCGAACGGAAGCTGCCATGTCGCGTGCTCCTTGTCGCAAGGCCGGGCGGCGGACGCTCCGGACCAAGCTCACTTGTCGAAAGTTGTCAGCTTTGCGCCATCATCGGCGACGAAGACGGCGAGCAGGCTCGCCGGCTCGGTCGCGCTCGCATTCTCGCTGATCAGATGCTCACTGCCGGACGGCTCGAAGAAGCTCTCGCCCGCCTTGTAGACCTTGACTGGCCCGGTTGCCGAGTTCTCCGAGCGGATCGCGCCCGAAAGCACGTAGGCGAACACGCTCCCGGCGTGATGATGCTGGGCCGACTTGCCGCCCGGAGCGTAGCTGACGACGACGGCGGTGATGCTGTTGCCCGGGACGTTCGGCAGCTTCTCCGTCGCCACCGGTCTGACCTGGGCGCCCGTGTCTTCGGCGGCGCGGAGCGCTGGTCCGGCCAGCAGGGCACCGGCCGCGAGCCACGCGGCTGCCACCAGGGTGAGCCGGCCGGGCGTCATCGGCGTGTTCATAAGATCGTCCTCCATCTGAGAGTCACCGCGTCCGGGGGCAGGCTCCACCGTTGGACCGGTCAGTGCAAGCTGGCGAGGGAGGCCGGCGATCAGCCCGGACCGGCCCGCGGCCGGCGGCGACCAGAAAGCGCAGGCCGTCCTGCTGTGACCGATTGACGATCTCGGCTTCGACGGAGTAGAGGCCGTTCGGACTGGATGAAGTCCTGGCGGTGGCAGCCCGGACCTCGGTCTGAGCCAAGGATCGTGACGCCGCCGGCAACCGGCGGGCGCGGTCCGAGGCGAGGAGGGATCGGAGGCTGGAGTGGCGCGCCACCCCAAACCGCCAGGGCACGTTCGTTGCCTCCGTCGCATCACGCGCGCTTCTGGCAAGGAAGCGCGCTCAGCATGTCCGACCTCAAACCTCACCGTTACGTGATGGCTGCTTTGCGACCGCTGGTGCTCTTCCGCCGGCAGTCCCAGCTGATATCCGCGCGGCCGTGGGCGTCACCGCTGTAGATCCTCGAACCAGGAGACACCGCATGAGCACGATCACTACCAAGGACGGGGCCGAGATCTACTACAAGGACTGGGGCAAAGGCCCGGTCGTCACCTTCTCGCACGGCTGGCCGCTGAACGCCGACGCCTGGGACGGCCAGATGCTGTTCCTCGTGCAGCACGGCTATCGCTGCGTGGCGCTCGACCGGCGCGGTCACGGCCGCTCGAGCCAGCCGTCGGCACACAACGACATGGACGGCTATGCCGACGATCTCGCCGCCGTCATCGAGGCGCTCGATCTGAAGGACGCGGTCCTGGTCGGCCACTCGACCGGCGGGGGCGAGGTGGCCCGCTACATCGGCCGGCATGGGACCAGCAGGGTGAAGAAGGCCGTCCTGGTCGCGGCGGTGCCGCCGATCATGCTGCAGACCGCCGCCAATCCGGAAGGGCTGCCGATGGAGGTGTTCGATGCGATCCGCGCCGGCGTGGCCGGGGATCGCTCGCAGTACTACAAGGACCTGGCGATCGCCTTCTACGGCGCGAACCGCCCCGGGGCCAACGTCTCCCAGGGCATCCTCGACCAGTTTTGGCTGTGGAGCATGCAGGCGGGGACCAAGAACGCCTATGAGAGCATCAAGGCCTTCTCGGAGACGGACTTCACTGAAGATCTCAAGAAGTTCGACGTGCCGACCTTGGTGCTGCACGGCGAGGACGACCAGATCGTGCCGGTCAAGGACTCGGCGAAGAAAGTCAGCTCGTCTCATCAAGGGCGCGCAAGAGATCTACTATCCGGGCGCGCCGCACGGCCTGACCGCCACGCATCAGGATCAGGTCAACGCCGATCTGCTCGCCTTCATCCGTGGGTAGGGATTCGAACAGCGAGGCGGATGGGCGACCTGCATTGGCGGCACCCATCCGCCTTCCCGCAGAACCGGAGAGGACGTCATGACCTTTTCACATCGACAGTTGATGTCGCGGCGAGGCTTCTGTCTCTGCTGCATTGCCGGCGCGACCTGTGCCGCGGCCAAGGGCTGGCTGACGCCGAGGCAAGCCTTCGCAGAGGCCCGCGGCATCGTCAGCCTGATCAAGGACAGCGCCGCTGTTTCACCCATCGTCACGCATAAGTTACGGGGTAACATCAGTGCGCTCGAGGGCTCCGGGGGGAACATCGCCGTCCTGACAGGCTCGGATGGCAAAGTGCTCATCGATGCCGGCATCGGCGTATCGCGTCCCCAAATCACGAAGGCTCTCGCGGATCTCGGCGCCGATCCGATCACCCACCTCGTCAATACCCACTGGCACTTCGACCATGCCGACGGTAACGAGTGGCTGCATGCGGTTGGCGCAAAGATTATCGCACAGGTGAATACCCGTAAGTATCTTTCAGAAATACAGCGCGTTGAGGACTGGGACTACAATTTCCTGCCCGCGCCCGCGGGTGCCATTCCCAGCGAAGTGTTTGCGACCGAACGCAGCCTGACCCTCAACGGCGCTTCGATCGGCCTCAAACATTACGGGCCCGCGCACACCGACAGCGACATCTCCGTCACATTTGTTGAGGCGGACATCCTTCACGCCGGCGATACCTATTGGAACGGCATCTATCCTTTCATCGACTATTCGACCGGCGGCAGCATCGACGGCATGATCGCGGCATCCGATGCCAACCTGGCGGCGACCACGGACAAGACGATCATCATTCCAGGTCACGGCAAGCCGGTCAGCAACAAATCCGAGCTGCAGGAATTCCGCGACATGCTGGTCGCCATCCGGGACAACGTCGCAACGCTCAAGAAGCAAGGAAGATCGCGCGACGAGACCGTCGCCGCCAAGCCGACCGTCGCGTTCGACGCGAAGTGGGGCAATTTCGTCGTCGATCCCGGCTACTTCACGAGGCTGGTCTACGAGGGCGTCTGACCACAGAGGCACTCGCCCGGGAGGGCGCCCATCGGACCCGCCGAGCAACCAATGATCGGGCCAGGTCGCATCGCGGTGTTGCCCGGCGAACGCAGGCAGACCACGACGTCAAGTCACCGATATCACGTAGGGAGAACCGAAATGAGTGCTTCCACGATCGCCCGGCGGTCCGCGGTCGCAGACGCCACGCCCGTCACCCATCACCGGACAAGGAAGGTCGACGGGGTGACGATCTTCTACCGTGAGGCCGGGCCGGCCGATGCGCCGGTCGTGCTGCTGTTGCACGGCTTTCCGACGTCGTCGCACATGTTCCGCAACCTCATTCCGGCTTTGGCGGACCGTTACCACGTGATTGCGCCCGACTATCCGGGCTTCGGCCAGAGCGACATGCCGGATCGGACGCGATCTGCGTACACCTTCGACCGCTTCGCCGACCTCGTCGACGGTCTTCTCGATCAGCTCGAGATCAAGCACTTTGCCATGTACGTCATGGACTACGGGGCGCCTGTGGGATGGCGGCTGGCGCTCAAGCATCCCGCGGCGATCACCGGCCTGATCGTGCAGAACGGCAACGCCTATGACGAGGGACTGAAAGAATTCTGGGATCCGATCAAGGCCTATTGGGCCGATGGTTCGGACGCCCATCGCCAGGCGCTGAAGGGACTCTTCACCCTGGAGGTGACGAAGTTTCAATACACCGACGGCGTCGCCGATGTGAGCCGCATCTCACCCGACAACTGGGCCCACGACCAACCACTGCTCGATCGCCCGGGCAACAACGATATCCAACTCGACATATTCTATGACTACCGGAGCAATCTCGCGCTCTATCCCGCGATCCAGGCCTGGTTCCGCGAGCGGCGGCCGCCGACCCTGATCGTCTGGGGCAAGAACGACAAGATCTTCCCCGCGGACGGTGCTCATCCGTACCGGCGCGACCTGCCCGGTGCCGAGTTTCATCTGCTCGACACCGGCCATTTTGCCCTCGAGGACAAGGCGGACGAGATGGTTCCCTTGATCCGCGATTTCCTCGAGCGCAAGGTCGCACCGCACTGAGCGCAGGGCCCAGGCGCGGTCGTCCCGGCCCGTTCCACACTGTTCAAATGCGAAAGATGGGCATGTCCGAGCAGCGCCCACCCTGCCGCCCTACACCCTCGAGAACGCCGGGCAGAAGATGCGCCTGGCAGAAGACGCCTGGAACACGCGCGACCCCGCGCACATAAGGAGACACAGACCATGACCACCAGCGAAACCAAGATGCGCCGCAGGGCGCCGCTCGCTACGCCAACCAACCTTGCCGCCGGTGCGGTCAAGGATCTCTCCGGCGCGCTCAACATCCTGCTCGCCGACATGTTCGCATTGTATCTGAAGACCAAGAACTTCCACTGGCACGTCTCAGGTCCGCACTTTCGCGACTACCACCTGCTCCTGGACGAGCAGGGCGAGCAGATCTTCGCCACCACCGACGCGATTGCGGAACGGGTGCGCAAGCTCGGCGGCACGACCCTTCGGTCAATTGGCCACATCGGGCGCCTGCAGCGCGTCCTGGACAACGACGCCGACTACGTCTCGCCGCTCGACATGCTGGCGGAGCTGCGCGCCGACAACCTCGAGCTGACAGCGCACATGCGGGAGACGCATGATCTCTGCGACGAGCATGGCGATGTTGCCAGCGCCAGTCTCTTGGAAAACTGGATCGACGAGGCCGAGAGGCGCACCTGGTTTCTGTTCGAAGCCACCCGCCGGGGCGAGGGCGACTGAACCGGTCCACCGGCCAGCCGCGCGCATCGTGGTCAGAAGCGTGGAGCCGGCGCGCGGCCCGTCCGCTCGACGGTTGACCCGCGGCACGAGGCGGTGATCGGAGTCGGCACCAGGCCAAAGCGAGCTCTCCGGATGGCGCGGGCAAGACTGAACAACCGGCTCGATCGGCCGGTGGACGGGGTCTACGACCATGTCCTCGGCCCCGCGAATGCTCAGGTTACGCTCGTCGAGTATGGCAGCTATGCCTGTCCCTACTGCAGGGCGGCCAACGAGCAGATCGCCAAGGTCCGCGACCAGTTCGGTGATCGCCTGCGCTACGTGTTCCGGCATCGGCCGCTCACGGGCAGCGACATCGCCCGGCGCGCCGCCGAGCTGGCCGAGCGCGCTGATGATCCCGAAAGGTTCTGGCGCGCCCATGTCGAATTGATGACGCGCTCGGAGACGTTGACCGAGGATGATCTCATCGCTGTCGCTGGCGATCTGAGCCTGACGCGAGAAGATCCCGACGAAGCCGAAGAGGCCGCCCGGCGGGCGAAGGTGCGGGTTGAGGCCGACGAAAGGAGTGCGCGCGCCAGCGGCGTGATGATCACGCCGACCTTCTTCATCAACGGCCGCCGTTACGACGGCCCGTGGGACGAGAGCTCGCTGGCCGATGCGATGCTCGGCCGGCTGGGTCATCGCGTGCGCTCGGCAGCGCTCGATTTTGCCAGCTGGGGCCCCTCCGCAGGCGTGCTGCTGCTGCTCGCGACGGTTCTGGCCGTGGCGCTGACCAACTCAGCGCTGGGACCTGGCTTCGCTGCCTTCTGGGAACGAGACTTCGGCTTCGCGCTCGGCGACGCCGGCTTCCGGATGTCGTTGCTGCACTGGGTCAATGACGGCCTGCTGACCATCTTCTTCCTGGTGGTGGGGCTGGAGATCAAACGCGAGTTCACTGTCGGTCATC
Organism: uncultured Alphaproteobacteria bacterium; assembly: GCA_963815435.1. Taxonomy (GTDB): domain Bacteria; phylum Pseudomonadota; class Alphaproteobacteria; order Geminicoccales; family Geminicoccaceae; genus DATAOG01. The sequence goes on along the minus strand of CAWFGZ010000038.1, from coordinate 125,770 downwards.
TCGCCAGCCGGCGTTCCGCGGCGCTGCCGGTAGCCGCGGCGATCGGTGGCATGGTGGCACCGGCGGTGCTGTATTCGCTGGTCATTCCGCAAGGCGAGTGGTCGCATGGCTGGGGCGTGCCGATGGCGACAGATACCGCCTTCGCGGTAGCTCTGATCGTGATGATGGGCGAGCGCGTCCCGATCGAGCTGCGCATCTTCCTGACCGCCGCGGCGATCGTGGACGATATCGGCGCGATCGTCGTTGTGGCTTTCTTCTATTCCGGGGATCTGCACTTCGGCTGGCTCGCCGGCGCGGTCGCGGCAACCGGTGCCTTGGCGCTCTTGAACCGGTCCCATGTCTACCGGGCCTCACCCTATGCGCTGCTCGGCGTCGTGCTCTGGGCTTGCGTCTACGCCGGCGGCCTGCACGCCACTCTGGCTGGCGTGATCCTGGCCATGTTGATCCCGACGCGGCCGCCGCCGGATCTACAGGCCTTGACGACGCAGGCCAGCACGATCGTGGCGGCCGAAGCGGGGCAAGGTGGTGACGTGCTACGGCACGGGCCTTCACTACCGGCGCTGCGCGCGCTCGATGCGATCCACGACCGGCTGGAATCGCCGGCGGACCGTCTGCTGCGGCATGCCGGGGCGCGCTCGAGCTACGCCGTGCTGCCGCTCTTCGCCCTGGCCAATGCGGGGGTCGCCATCACGCCGGAGGCGCTCGGCGGCCACGAAGCCCTGATGCTTGCGATCATCGTGGGGCTGACCATCGGCAAGCCGCTCGGCCTGATCTCGGCCTCCGTGCTCGCGGTCCGGCTCGGCCTCGCCCTCAAGCCGGACGAGTACTCGTGGCGCCAGCTGGCGGGTGCCGGCGCCTTGGCCGGCATCGGCTTCACCATGTCGCTGTTCATTGCCGGCCAGGCATTTCCGGCGGCAGCCGATTTCGCCGCCGCCAAGATCGCCGTCTTCGCCGCCTCGGTGCTGTCCGCCGTCATCGGTGTGGCGCTGCTCTGGGGTGCCGGGCGCGTCGCGGACGATGACGCTGGCGCCGCGCCAGCGCCGCAGGCGGATGATGCTTGCTGAGGAGAGACGCCATGATCGAGCCATCCCGCACCGAAGACTGGCCCGCCTTGCCGTATCAGGCCTGGAAGGATACCTACGCGACGCTGCAACTCTGGACCCAGATCGTCGGCAAGATTCGCCTGGCCCAGACGCCCTGGGCCAATCATTCCTGGCACGTCACGCTTTATGTGACGCCGCGGGGCCTCACCACCTCGCCGATCCCGTACGAGGCGCGCGCGTTCCAGATCGATTTCGACTTCATCGACCACGCGCTGCTGATCTCCGCGAGCGACGGCGGCGAGCGACGCATGCCGCTCGCTCCCCGGACGGTCGCCGACTTCCATGATCGGCTCATGGCGGCGCTCGCCGAGCTAGGGATCCGGGTCCGGATCCATGGCAGCCCCAATGAGCTCCCTGACCCGATCCCGTTCGCCAAGGATCGCGAGCATGCCGCCTATGACCCGGAGTATGCGCAGCGCTTCTGGCGCGTGCTCCTTCAGACCGATCGGGTGCTCGAGCAGTTCCGCACGGGCTTTCTGGGCAAGGCGAGCCCGGTGCACTTCTTCTGGGGCAGCTTCGATCTCGCCGTGACCCGCTTCTCCGGGCGCCGGGCACCGCTGCACCCGGGCGGGATTCCGCATCTGCCGGATGCGGTCACGCGCGAGGCCTATTCGCACGAGGTCAGCAGCGCCGGCTTCTGGCCGGGCGGTGGCGCCATCGACTGTCCGGCGTTCTATTCCTACGCCTACCCCGCGCCGGGCGGTTTCGCCGCGGCGCCGGTGCGGCCGGACGGGGCGTTCTTCCACGAGGGGCTCGGCGAGTTCATCCTGCCCTACGACGCGGTTCGGGGTTCTGCCGCGCCGGACGACGCGCTCCTCGCCTTCCTCCAGTCGACCTACGATGCAGCCGCGGACGGGGCGGGCTGGGATCGCGCCGCGCTCGACTGCCCGCAGGGCCGGGCCAGGGTGCCACGTCCGATCGGCTGAGGCCTGCTCAGTGGGGCGGCGGCGCCTTGTCCTCGGGCTGACCGGCGACGGTCGCCGCGATCTCGAGGATCTGACCCTGGCGTAGGACCCGAAGCGTCAGGGTGCGGCCGATCGCGTGGCGGCCGAGGAGCTTATGGATGGCGTCGACCGAGGGCGTGGCCTCGCCGTCGACCGCGAGGATCAGATCGCCCGGCCGTAGCCCTGCCGCGGCCGCCGGGCCGGCTTCGGCGAGGCTCGCGATCAGGACGCCCGCCGGCAGCGCGAGGCCGAGCCTGCGCCCGAGCCGCCGGTCGAACGGCTGGGTCTGGCCGGCGAGCCCGAGGTAGCCGCGGACCACCCGACCCTCGCGCAGCAGCTCCGGCACCACCCAGTTCGCGGTGTCGATCGGCACGGCAAAGCAGATGCCCTGAGCCCCGCCGATGATCGCCGTGGTGATGCCGATCACCCGGCCGGCGCTGTCCACCAGCGCGCCGCCGCTGTTGCCGGGATTGAGCGCGGCATCGGTCTGGATGACGTCCTCGATCAGCCGGCCCGACATGCCGCGCAGCGTGCGGTGCAGGGCGCTGATCACGCCCGTGGTCACCGTCGCCTGGAGCCCGAGCGGGTTGCCGATGGCAACCACCAGCTGGCCCACCCGCAGCCCCTCGGAGTGGCCGAGCGTGGCCGCCGGCAGGCCGCCGCGCGCGAGACGAAGCAGGGCGAGGTCGGTATCCGGATCCTCACCCACGATCCGGGCCTCGATGCTGGTGCCGTCGGAGAGAACGGCATCCAGCCGCGCCGCGCCGCGCACCACGTGGTCGTTGGTCAGCACGTACCCATCCGGCGTGACGATCACGCCTGAGCCGGACCCCAGCACGGGCGCAAACGGATGGTCGGGGTCGTGGTCGCGCGCACGCCTGCGGATCGCCACCACCGCCGGCCCGGTGTGCTCGACCACATCGACGATGGTGCGCGAGAAAGCGTCGAGCAGCGCGCCATCATCGACCTCCGGCCCGCCCGTCGGGTCGGGCGTCTGCATGTCCCCAGAGATGTCACTGATCAGTCGCAACACGGTCCTGCCCTCCAACCATGGGCACGAAGCCGTCTCTATATAGGCATCGGAAGGCCTGGGCGAAATATAGGCATCGGCAAGGCCTGGGCGAATGGCGCCGGATTTCAGTGATCGACGGGATCGGCGAGCGCCGCCTTGCGTGCGCTGCGCGCGCGCTTTGCTTCCGGCTGGCCGGGCGCCTCACGCGCACCGCGCCGCCGCTCGCGGACGATGTCGGCGAGGATGGCGAGCGCGATCTCTTCGGGCGTGATCGCGCCAATGTCGAGCCCGGCGGGCCCACGCAAGCGCGCGACCAGCTCCGGCGCAATGCCTCCCTCGATCAACCGGGCCTTCAGAGCCTCTGCCTTGCGTCGGCTTGCGATGCAGGCGACATAGCGGGCGCCCGAGAGTAGGGCTGCGCCCAGCGCTGCCCGGTCGCCCCGGCCCTGGGTGGCGACGACGATGAAGCTCGTTGCCGCGGCCGGCTCCGCACCGAGATCGAAGCCTTCGATCCGCCGCTCCGCGTCGACAAAGCCCCTCTGCTCGGCGGCCGGCGCCGCCACCGTGACGGCAAACCCGACGCGGCGGGCCAGATCCGACAGGGCGCGTCCCGCCGGCGAGCCGCCCATGACGATCAGTCGAGGCGCCGGCAGCATCGGCTCGACGAACACGTCGACTGTGCCGCCGCTCGGGCAGCTGCTCAGATGCACTTCCAGATCCTGGGCCGGCGGGTCGCTGTCGGCTTGCGGCTGGATGCGGATCAGGCGCGCCTTGCCATCGGCGAGCGTCCGGCGCGCCGCCTGCTCGACGGCGGCCCGGGTGCAGCCGCCGCCGACCCAGCCGGTCATGGAGCCGTCGCTTCGGATCAGCGCCTTGGCGCCGGGCTTGGCCGCCGACGCGGCGACGGTGCGGACCACGGTCGCGAGCGCGAACGGCTCCTCGGCGCGGATCAGCTCCGCCATGGTTGCGACGATCTCTTCGCGCGGATCGCTCATAGTCCGACCAGATAAGGCTCGAGCGCTGCGAGGCTCTCGAGGTTGTGCGCGGGCGCGAACAGGTCGACGTGCGGCAGGGCCGCGACCATGCCGCGCGTCACCGGCTCGTAGCCCTGCCAGCCGAGCATCGGGTTCAGCCAGACGATCCGGCGCGCGCGCCGCCTGAGCGCCGCCATCTCCTCGGCCAGCCGCTCGGGCGGGCCGGTATCGTAGCCGTCGCTCACGATGACCACGACCGAGCGGCGGTTCAGCACGCTGGCCGCATAGCCTCGGTTGAAGGTTGCGAGGCTGTCGCCGATCCGCGTGCCGCCGGACCAGCCCTCGGCCATCAGCGCGAGGCGCTCGATCGCGCGCTCGCTCGTGCGCTCCCTGAGCGCGGCCCCGATATGAACCAGCCGGGTGTGGAAGACGAAGGCGTCGGCCTCGCGAAAACTGCCGAGCACGGCGCGCAGAAAGCGCACGAAGAAAGTCGAGTACGCGCTCATCGAGCCGCTGACGTCGAGGATCGCGACCAGCCGGAGCGGCTTCTCGCGCCGGCGCCGAAAAGCGAGCCGGAGCGGCATGCCGCCGCTCTGCACGCTCTTGTGGATCACGCGCCGGAAGTCGAGCCGGCGGCCGCGGCGGTGCGCCCGCTCGCGCCGCGCGAGGCGATGGCGCATGCGCCGGGCGAGGCGCTCGCTCAGATCGTGCAGGCGGGCCAGCTCATCGGGATCATGGATGTGCCGCAGGTCGGCCTCGGCGAGCGAGGCGGCGGCGCTGGCACCGCCCGCGCGGCCCCCGGGGAGCGCGCCCGCCGCATCACCGTCGCGCTCGACCCGCTCGGGCGGCCCGAAGCGCGCGTCGATCAGCGGCCCGGGCCGCAGCGACGGGCGCCTGCCGCCTCCGCCGGCGCTCACCCTGGCTTGCCGGTGCCCGCGCCCGAGCCAGTAGAGCTCATACAGCTCGTCGAAGCGCCGCCAGTCGCGCTCGCAGGAGCAAAGCAGCGCGCGCAGGCCGCAGCGCAGCAACTCCGGACGCGTGAGGTCGAGCGCCTCCGCGACGCGTGCCGCATCTTTGGCCTCACGCAGGCCGAGCGTGAACCCGTTGTCGCGCAACAGGCGGACGAAGCCCACGAGCGACCGCGTCAACGGTGCTTCGGGCACCCTGATCATCGGCGAGCGGCTCACCTATGCCACCTTGCCGAGCACGCGCTCGACCACTTCGCGCGACAGGACGGCCTGGTCCTCATGGGTCTTGAGCAGGCAGAGCAGGCTGTCGAGGACCGCCTCGGGGCTCGCGCTGAGATCGCGCACGCCAAGGCCGAGCAAGGCGGCCGCGAAATCCAGCGTCTCCGCGACGCCCGGCGTCTTGCGCAGATCCTCCTTGCGCACCGCCTGCACGAAGCGGACCACCTGGCCGGCCAGTCGCGCTTCCACGCCCGGCACGCGCGCCCGAACGATCCGGACCTCCTTGTCCTCGCTCGGGTAGTCGACATAGTGGTAGAGGCAACGGCGCCGGAGCGCATCGGAGAGCTCGCGCGTGCGGTTCGAGGTCAGCACCACCCAGGGGATCGAGGTTGCGGCGATCGTGCCGAGCTCCGGGATGCTGATCTGGAAATCGGACAGCACTTCCAGCAGATAAGCCTCGAACTCCTCGTCCGCGCGGTCGATCTCGTCGATCAGCAGCACCGCGGGCTCGGGCGCCTGAATCGCCTTGAGCAGCGGCCGCTCGAGCAGGAAGTCGCGCTGGAAGATGTGCGCCTCCTTGGCCTCGGCCGAGAGGTTCTCACTCTCCCGGATCTTGATCGCGAGCAGCTGGCGCTGATAGTTCCACTCGTAGACCGCCGAGTTGGCGTCGAGCCCCTCGTAGCACTGGAGGCGAATCAGCGGCCGGTGGAGCATGCGCGAGAGCGCCTTGCCGACCTCGGTCTTGCCGACGCCCGCCTCGCCCTCGAGCAGGAGCGGCCGCTCGAGCCGGCGCATCAGGACGATGGCCGTGGCGAGCTGCGGATCGGCGATGTAGCCGACCTCCGCCAGCCCCTTCATCACCTCGTCGCGCGAGAGCTCCATGCCGGTCCCGAACCCTGCAAACGTCACCTCGACGCCATTCCCTGCTGTCAAGGAACCTGGGCCGCGCGACCGTCTCCGGTCAAGCCCGGAGCTCAACCCTCTCATCGGGGACGGTGGGCCACGTAACGCACCGCCATCGGCTCTGCCCCGCAGGACACGCGCCGAACTCTCCCTTCGCCCCCGCGGCGTCAACCGCTCGTCAGCCATGACGCGCTGCTAACCTGCGATGTGCGATCTGTGGGAACCTACCGTCCGGTTAGTGCACGAAAGCAGCCATGGTGGCAGGCACCGTGGGACGGCAGGGTGTAGCCACGAACCGACATGAAAGACGGCGGACGCCGATCAGCTTTCTCGAGCGGACCGCGAGCGTCTACCCGGAGCGGACCGCCCGGCAACTCGCCGTGGGGCCGAGGAAGCGATGGACCTCACGGGTGGCTCAGTGCTCGGCGGCCAGCGCCGGTGACGCCGTGTGCGGCTTGATCAGAGTCGCCAGCAGCACGCCGACGAGGATCAGCGACGCGCCGGCCAGATGATAAAGGTGCAGCCGCTCGCCGAGAATGACGTAGGCGAGGCCGGCAATGAAGATCGACTGCAGGTAGAGGAACACGCCCGCCTTGCCGCACCCAGGGCATCGACGCTGCGATTGTAGAGATAGTACATGAACGCGCCGCCCGGGATCGCCATGTAAGCCAAGGCGAGAAGGCCGCCGGCATTGAGCGCCGTACGCTCATCGTGGAGGATCTCCCAGCCGTAGAACGGCATCGCTGCCAGGGCGCTGCCGCCGAACAGAACCATCAGGAGCGGCAGGCGCTCAAGGGCAAACTTCGTCCGGCGCAGGAGCACCGTGTACACCGCAAAGCACAGCGCCGCGAGCACCACCCACAGCTCGCCGCGATTGAGGTCGAGACGCAGGAGCGCTGCCAGATCACCGTGCACGATGATTACGGCCAAACCGATGAAGGCGATCGCCGAGCCTGCCGCCTGCCAGGGCCCCATAGGCTCGTGCAGAACGAAACGCGCCAAGACCATGGTGATCATCGGCATCAGGGCGAGGATCAGGCCGGCGTTGATTGCGGTCGTGTAGTTCAAGCCAGTGTAGATCAGGCCCTGGGTGATCGATAGACCGAGACCGCCGATGATCAAGAGCGCCAATCCCCGGGTGCGCACCAGTTGTGCCATCGGTGCCAGATGGTTGCGCACCAGCGGCAACAGGATCAGCCCGGCGATCGCCACCCGCCAGAAGGCTAGCGCCCACGGTGGCATCTCCGGCGCCACCCACTTGGCGCCGATGTACACCCCGGCTGACAGCAGCCAGCACAGGGTGGCCGAAGCGTACGCCTCGACTGCCGCCGATGGCGCCGCCGCTGGCTTCGGGGCAGCGCTCGCGCTGTGAATTGCCCAGAAGTGAATTGCCATGCCCTGCTCTCTCCCGTGGCACCCGGCGGTGGGGGCGTCGGCTGTGAACGTTCAGGTCCTGATCACCGCCGTAGCGTGAGGCCCGAGCAAAACATCCTCAGGGGGACAGGAGGATGCGCCGGAGGTGAGCCTGGAGCGCCTCTAGAGACGGGGGTTCGCCACGGAATCCGAGATGGCCGTCCGGCCGCACGAGACAGAGGCCCGGCCGCTCGGCGCCGAGGCGCTTCTGGAGCGCCCCCGTCGGGTCGCGGAACAGCTCGTCCGGAACGTCCTCACCGGTTCCGGCGTTTCGCGTGACGACGTACGCTTGCACGTGCGGTCGGTAGCGTTCGGTGACCGCCCTAACGAGAGCGAGCCCGTCGTTGACCGCGCCGCGATCCGCTTCGCCGAGCATGAGTAGGAGGGTGTGACCGGCGCGTCGATCAGCTCGTGCAGGTAACAGGTGCGGCTCCGCCCTTCGAGCGGCGCCGCATCGCCGACCCGGAAACCAATCTGCGTGCCGCACGCCGCGGTCCGCGCATTGGCCACGACCTCGTCGACGATCGGGCTCTGATCGTAGCCGAAGGCGATCTCCGCGCCTGCAACGGCGGTGGCTTGGCGGCCTTCGGGGGTGGTCAAGAACTGGATCAGGGCTTGCCTCGCCGCGGGTCCTGCTGGGTCACGCGGGCTTCGGCCTCGTCGCCCGAGCGGGCTACCGCCTGCGCGACGGGCCGGCGTTCGGGCTCGTAGGACTTCAGCAGTGTCGCCGGCGCCGCGCCGGTTACCACCAGCGTGAGCTTCCAGCCGAGATTGTAGGCGTCCTGGATGCCGGTGTTCATGCCGTGGCCTTCAAACGGGCTACACGCATGGGCGGCATCGCCCGCGAGCAGGACGCGACCGATTCGATAGCAACGCGCCACCCGGGCGTGGGTGCGGAAGAGTTGCGGCTCGTCGGGGTTCTGCAGCTCCGCGGCAGGCGAGATCGCTGCGAGCCTTGCGCTCAACAGTCGCCAGGACATCTTCTTTAGGGTCCGGTCGGAAATAGACCCGCCAGCGACCGTCGCGAAGCGGAATCGGGAACAGCATCGGCGGTTCGAGCTGCACGGCGGCGAGGTCACCCGGGTGACGCCAGCCGGCGAAGTGGGCGTCGACAACGCCCCACGGCGTGGGGTCCTCGTGGCCGTCGAATTGGTCACCGATCGCCTCGCGAACGGCGCTGTGGAGGCCGTCGGCGCCGACTACCCAGCTCGCTTCCAGCGTGCGCTCGCCGTCGTGGAGTGAGCGCAGTCGCACCCGGACGCTCCGCTTCCCCTGCTCAAGACCGACGAACTCGACACCGCGCTCGACATGGCCGCCGAGCTGCTCGAGCTTCTCCGTCAAGATGCGCTCAGTCTCGTCCTCCGGGAGGGCGAGCGTGAAGGGAAACGGGCTGTCGAGACCATCGAACCTGACGGATGCGACCTTCGCCTCGCCCGCGAAGAGATTGACGCCGCGGACGATGTGCCCGCGTCGCACGAACGTATCCGCCAGACCCATGCTGGCGAACACTTCGAGCGAGCGCGATTTCACGGCGACCGCCCGGTCCCAGAGGAGCGGCGCCGGGAGGCGGTCGATCACGTGAAGGGGCACGCCGCGGCGCGCGAGCTCGATCGCGAGCACGAGCCCGCTCGGACCGGCGCCGGCGACGAGAACGGGGTTTTCTGACATGGCCGGGTATCTCCGGCTAAACTGAGAGTGCTGCCACGCGTGCGGGCTCGGGGCGTGTTCAGTCGGGTTTGGAGCCTCCGAGCAACATCCGAATCCGTTCTTGCCCAGATGCGGCATTCACTAGGAACCTTGCGCCCGTTGAAGACACTAGGCAAGCCCGCTTTGGGTCACGACCAGCCTGTCGAAACCTCCCTATGACAGGTCCGCTCTGCGACGTGAGGTGGACACACTGAACCGAACGGTTCGATTCCGGTCCACTCCGCCGAGCTGGGTTCTTGGAGGTTGCGGGGACACAATACGTAATCCGAATCTGGTAGGACCACCGCTGTGGCCAGCTGCGGATCGGCCACATAGCCGACCTCCGCCAGCCCCTTCAGCACCTCGTCGCGCGAAAGCTCCATGCCGGTCTCGAACCTTACAAACGTCACCTGAACCCATTCCCTGCTGTGAGGAACCTGGGCCGCGCGACCGTCCCCGGTCAAGTCCGGACCTCAACGCTCTCATCCGGGACGGTCGGCCATGCCGCGCATTGCCATCGGCTCTGTCCCGCATGAGGCGCGCCAACGCCTCCCTTCGCCGGCGCGGCGTCAACCGCTCGTCAGCCATGACGCGCTGCCAACTTGCGATGTGCGGTCTCTGGGAAACCTACCTGTCTGGGTTGTGCACGGAAGCAGTCAACGTGGCGGGTACCGTGGGACGGCAGGGTGTAGCGAGGGGCTGTCATTCGGCCCGGCGCCAAGAGCCGACCCTCACAGTTGGCTCACACGAATGGTCACTCCAAGCCGGCGTCCGCCTCGCGCCGCGGCGCACCGATGAAGCGCGGCTTGGGATACTCGCCGCGTTCGAGAGCCACTTCGAACAGCTGGTAGAGACCGTTGAACAGCCGGATCGGCGAAGAGAGGTGCAGCGCCATCACATGCAGCGCGTTATAGTCCAAGAGCACACACGCCTCCTCGCACGCCTCGGCGACGGCCAGCACGGGCGTGCTGCACGCCTTGTAGTCGTCATCGAACATCTCGCGCACAACGACCAGACCGCAGATAGCACGGCCAGCAACGGCAACGACTCGTGGCCCGTGCGGCGTGCGTAGAATGATTTCGTCGCGCGGTTGAATGTATGAGAGAGCCCCTCGTAGCTGCTTGGTGCCCTTTTTGATATGCGCGCGGATGATGGACCGCTTGCGGTCGATCGACCTTCGGAGCGACGTTTCGGTGTTCGGACTATCCTTGGCCTGGACCACTAGCAGGACGTCGTCGGTTACGCAGAGCAAATCAGTGAGCTCGGTACCGCTGTCGTCGCGCACTGGATTGAGGAAAATTGAAGTCACCCGAAAACGCCCGCCGCAATAGGCGCGCAATATCTCGCTCTTGGAAGGCACCGGGTTCCTCGCGCTCCAGAAACGTCACCGATGGCAGGTCACTGGTGCCTTGAAAGTCGTAGGCTTCGTCGCGGGCATCGATGAACACAAAATCATCCGGATAGAGCGTTTCGACGAAGTGGATCGTGAAGGCACGCGCGTCGTCCTGCGCAGTACGTAGCCCGAACCAGGTTCGCATCGCCTCGTAGGTATTCGCGACTTCGTCCATATCAAGCGTCGGGAATTGTGTGTCGTGCATAGTAGCGCGAAAGCGTTCGACATCAGATATTTTGGCGCGAACTCCCATCATCTCACGATCGTGTTCGTCGAAGAAATAGAGGTCGAACAACTCTTGGCAGAGCACAGTGGTCAGGTCCGTCAGCATCTCATCGCCGCTGTAGAGCGGTGTAAACACTACCATCGGTTCGTCGTGGTCGTCGAAGAAGGCTGTGACAAATCCGTGCGACCGGCTTTCGCCCCGGACGTCCGGGACCAAGTAGATTTTGATCTGCTGGTTGAGGCGCGCAGTCAGTATCCCTTCTTTGGTCATCTTGATGATCAGGACGAAGCGATCGTCAGCCAGCACGCGCACCGGCTGCAGGCCGTAAGCGAGCTGCCCGAGGTGGGACAAAATCGAGGGATATAGGACTGAGAACATCACACCCTTCTACACCATGGTGAGTGTCGGCCGAAGAGTTTGCTGAAAGAAAAAGTGCCAGGAACCTTTTCGATCCGCCGCGTTCACCTCCCGGTCGATCAGATCGAGGATTTCCTGCTGGTCGTATCGGGCGTTGCGGTCCTTGATCGCGCGAACGGTGAGGTCGAGGACGCGGCGGCGCACGGCTGCATCGACGAACCGGGACAGGTCGCCCTTCTTGCCGCCGGTGCGGGCAAGGAAGGTGCGGACCGCACGGTCCGTCTTTTCCGGGATGACCAGGTTCCATCGTGGCATGGGTCGCTTCTCCGTGTATCAGCCCGAGCCGTCAATTTTTCTGCGTGCTGCGGCGCTGGCAGGATCGCGTATGCCAAGCCGCCGGCGCGGACCGTCACAAACCGAGATAGGCGCGCTTGGTGCGCGGATCCGGGAGAAAAGGTCTCAGAGGCGCCCGCTAAAGATCTGTCAGAACTGACACTTATACCGAATGGGTATAGCCATAGATTTTTTTAAAATGCGACAGGATCGCAACAAGCCCGCAGGCGAGGCTTCCGAGCGCCTCAATCAGGGTAGTTACGGTGTCAAACCACTCCATGCGTGCGTAAATAGGATCTACCGATGAAAGTTCAAGGCCTCTGCCGCCCTGTTCACGATCAGTCTCATCGCCGAATAGGAGGTACATCTTACGAGGCTTCAGACCCTTGATCGATCGCTCGATCGGCACTCGCCTGGGGGGCGCGGGGACACAATATTAAATCCCAAGAGTGCAACCACAAGGACGTTCTCGGCGGTGAGTGTGTTGGTGGCGATAATCGCCCGTCACCCGTGATCATCGTTCGATGTTGATCGTGGCTTGACGGCTACCTAGCGGCGCCTAGTCCGCTTTAGGCGTTCGGCTTGCCCCTTGGTACGGATGACGCACAAGGGCACGAAGGAAAAGATGATCGCGGCATTGCTGTGCCAGTAGATCCAAAGTAGGAAGGCACCATCGGGCGGAATGAATGTCAGCTTTTCGGATTTCTTTGGCTCAATGACTAGGTTCAGATCGTGCTCTCGCGCGCCATCAATCTGCCACTCGTAATCCGCAGGCTTCAAGCTGTGAGGCCCGGGAAAGCATCGGGAATGCGTGATCGTGATCGGGCGCGCCGCGGGATTCGTGACCTCTATCTCGATGCTCTCGTCGGCGAGAGGGCGATCCGGGTTCACCGACACGATCGGTCGGTTTCGCCGCCAGCTTTGGATGGTGTTTATCGCCCCGAGTGCGCCGCCAATGACGCCGATCCAGAGGCTGACGTATTGAGGCCATGTGAGTTCGGCCATGCAGGCGAGCTTAGCAACATCTACTGCTCCTGAAAATCCCTGCCCTACCGGACCCGCCCTTAGGGAACGGCTGTTGCCACCGGCGACCAGGATGCGACAGATGCGTCAATTTTGCGCCATCCGTCCGGATCAATCGGTGAGGGGCTGTGGGGTCAAGTCTGGGGCTGTGGGGTCAAGTCTTGCATTCGAGCATTGCCCGCCGCGCCGGCTACCGGACCCTGCGCTGGTGCGCTTCCATGTAGGCGCGCAGGACCGCGTTCATGCGGGTGAGGTGGCCGCGGCCCTGGGCCTTGAACCAGGCCAGCACGTCGGCGTCGACCCGCAGATGCACCGACGCCTTGCCGGGCGGGACCACGACCCGGGCGTGGCGCCAGAAGTCCTCGTCCAGCTCGATCTCCGGCGCGTCGGCGCGGGTCGGCACGTAGTCACCGCGGGCGGCCATCCGCTCGATCTCCGCGGCCGAGTAACGCTTCATATCTCCTTCTGCCATCCGGCCCCACCTTCCATGCGCTGATCAGGCGGCGGTTGCCGCTGCGCCACGTGTAGGCCACAACGAAATACTCGTTGCCGACGCGACCCAGCGCGCGATATCTCGGTTCGTCGTAGCCGCCTCGCTCGTCCCGGGCTTCGATCACGGTGTCACGGAAAATGCGCGCCGCGAGGCGGAAGTCGACACCGTGGTCCTCGAGGTTGCGCCGCCGCTTCGCCTCATCCCATTCGAAGCCCTCCATCGACACCGATACATACACGTCTGTGTACACGAAGTCAAGCCTGCGGGTGGCGGTGGGCGCGAGGTCCTTGGCATGGGCCACCGGCGACCCGGATGCGACAAATGCGTCAATTTTGCGCCATCCGTCCGGATCAATCCGCGAGGGCCTGGATCTCCAGATCAATCTGGGGCTGATGCGGGCTGATCCGACGATCGGCCGAATCCGCCAGTTTCGAGCCTCGGGCATCAGCCAGATACACGAGATTGAGATTGAGTTGAGCCTCCATCGCTGAGTTTTCGGGTTTACTTGAAAGCGCAAGTGATTCATGCGTCAGAAGTGCGCCATTGGTGCCGCATATATGCGCCAGGGCTGCGTCATTCAAAGTCATATGCGGCCAATGAGGCGGGGATACGACTGGGTCAATGTCGCATTCAACATAGGAGCCGCTTCATGCGTACCCGATACATCGACGGTGCGAAGGGCATGATAGTTGACGTATCTTGGTCACCATAAGTGGTGGCCAAGACGAAAGGCAGAAAGCCTGCCATCCATATCGGTTGAGATTCCTGAGCGCGCGGATCAATCTCCAGCGTCGATGGAGGCGATGGAGGCAGGCACGCGCGCCCCGCGGTCCCTACTCGGCGGCGACCGGATGCCCGGTCAGCCCGTGGTCATGGCAGACCCGCCAGAGGCGCGCCGCGGTGTGTGGCATCGGCAGGTGGCGTCACGCCCAGATGCGCGAACGCGTCGACGATCGCGTTGGAGAAGGCCGAGACGCCGCCGACGTTCGGGCTTTCGCCCACGCCCTTGGCGCCGATCGGGTGATGCGGCGAGGGCGTGACCGTGAAGTCGGTCTCCCAGACCGGCGTCTCCACCGCGGTCGGCAGGAAATAGTCGAGGAACGAGGCGCCCTGGACGTTGCCGAGATGGTCGTAGGCGATCTCCTGACCCATGGCGATCCCGAACGCCTCGGTCAGCCCGCCGTGCACCTGGCCCTCGATCACCATGGGGTTGATCCGCGTGCCGCAGTCGTCGAGCGCATAGAAGCGCCGGACCTTGGTCTCGCCGGTCTCCTTGTCGATGTCGACCACGCAGATGTAGGCCCCGAACGGGTAGGTCATGTTCGGCGGGTCGTAGTAGTCGACCGCCTCGAGCCCCGGCTCCATGCCCTCCGGCACGCTGTGATAGGCCGCCCAGGCGATCTCCTTCATGGTCGCGACCTTCTCGGGCAGGCCCTTGACCTGGAAGCGGTCGATGTCCCACTCGAGATCCTGCTCGGCGACCTCGAGCATGTGCGCCGCGATCTTCTGCGCCTTGGCCCGGATCTTGCGGCCGACCCGCGCCGCGGCCGCGCCGGCGACCGGCGTGGAGCGCGAGCCGTAGGTGCCGAGCCCATAGGGTGCCGTATCCGTATTGCCCTCCTCGATCTGGATCAGCTCGGAGGGGATGCCGATCTCGGTCGCCAGGATCTGGGCGTAGGTGGTCTCGTGCGCCTGGCCCTGGCTCTTGGTGCCGAGGCGCGCGATCGCGCTCCCGGTCGGGTGCACCCGGATCTCGCAGGAGTCGAACATGCCGACGCCCAGTATGTCGCAGTTCCGGGTCGGGCCGGCGCCGACGATCTCGGTGAAGAAGCTGACGCCGATGCCCATCAGCTCGCCCTTCGCCCGCTTCTCGGCCTGCTCCTTGCGCAGGCCCGCGTAGTCGACCGCGGCCATCACCTTGCGCAGCGCGGTCGGGTAGTCGCCGGAGTCGTACTCCCAGCCGAGCGCCGACTGATACGGGAACTGCTCCGGCCTGATGAAGTTCTTCAGTCTCAGCTCGGCCGGATCGATCCCGAGCTTTTGCGCCAGCACATCGACCATGCGCTCGATCAGGTAGGACGCCTCGGTCACCCGGAACGAGCAGCGGTAGGCCACACCGCCCGGCGCCTTGTTGGTGTAGACGCCATCGACCGCGACATGCGCGGCCGGGATGGCGTAGGACCCGGTCACGATCGAGAAGAAGCCGGCCGGATACTTGCTCGGATCGGCGCAGGCATCGAACGCGCCGTGATCGGCGAGGACGTGGCAGCGCAGGCCCGTGATCCTGCCGTCCTTGGTCGCCGCGAGCTCGCCGCTCATGTGGTAGTCGCGGGCGAACGCGGTCGCCGAGAGATTCTCGATCCGATCCTCGACCCACTTCACCGGCACGCCGAGCACGATCGAGGCGACGATCGAGCAGACGTAGCCCGGATAGACGCCGACCTTGTTGCCGAAGCCGCCGCCGATGTCGGGCGCGATGATGTGGATCTTGGCCTCGGGAATGCCGGACAGGAGCGAGGTCACCGTGCGCACGACGTGCGGCGCCTGGAAGGTGCCCCAGACCGTGAGCTCGCCCTTCACCTTGTCCATCGAGGCGACCGAGGCGCAGGTCTCGAGCGGACAGGGATGGACGCGCTGATAGACGATCTTCTCCTTCACCGTGACCTCGGCGTCGGCGAATGCGCGCTCGGTCGCCTCCCTGTCGCCGACCTCCCAGGTGAAGATGTGGTTGTGGTGTTTGCGCGCCCCGTGCGCGCCCGCGGTCTTGCCCTCGAGATCCTCGCGCAGGACCGGCGCGCCCTCGGCGAGCGCCGCCTCGGGGTTGTTGACCGCCGGCAGCTCCTCGTAGTCGACCTCGATCAGCTCGACCGCATCGGCCGCGATGTAGCGGTCGTCGGCGACGACGAAGACGATCTCCTGGTTCTGGAACAGCACCTTGCCGTCGGCCAGCACCGCCTGGACGTCGCCCGCGAGCGTCGGCATGTAGTGCAGGTTGAGGGGCTTCAGGTCCTCGGCCGTGAGCACCGCGCGCACGCCCGCCAGCGCCTTCGCCTTCGAGAGATCGATCGACCTGATGCGCGCGTGGCCGTACTGACTGCGCACGAAGTCGCCGAACAGCATGCCCGGCAGCTTCAGATCGTCGACGTAGCTGCCCTTGCCCTGGACGAAGCGGACGTCCTCCTTGCGCTTGCGGGCGCAGCCGATGCCGCCCAGCGTCGCTTCGCGCTCTGCCTGGGTCATCGTCGCGGGGTCGGCCATCACGCTGCGGCCTCCGGGGCCTTGCTGGATGTGGAGCTGAGCTTGTCGGCGGCGTAGCGCACCGCCTTCACGATGTTCTGATAGCCGGTGCAGCGGCAGAGGTTGCCGGCGAGGCCCGCGCGGACCTCGGCCTCGCTCGGATCGGGGTTCTCCCGCAGCAGCCGGTAGGTGCGCATGATCATGCCGGGCGTGCAGAAGCCGCACTGCAGGCCGTGATGCTCGATGAAGCCCTCCTGGATCGGATGCAGCCCGTCGGCCGTGGCCATGCCCTCGACCGTCAGGATCGCCCCGCCATCGGCCTGCACCGCGAACACCGTGCAGCTCTTGACCGAGCGGCCGTCGAGATCGACGGTGCAGGCGCCGCAGTGGCTGGTCTCGCAGCCGATGTGCGCACCGGTCAGCCCCAGCTCCTCGCGCAGGAAATGGATCAGCAGCGTGCGCGGCTCGACCAATGCGTCCACCGCCTTGCCGTTGACCGTCAGCCTGATGTGCTGCTTCGCCATGCTCAGCCTCCCGCCCGCTCGCGCGCGTGAAGGAGCGCGCGTCGGACCATGACGCCGGCGACGTGCTTGCGGAACTCCGCCGGCCCGCGCAGGTCCGCGGCCGGATCGGTGATCGCGACCGCCGCGGCGACCGCCCTCTCGGTCGCGGCGCCGTCGACGGTCGTGCCGATCAGCGCCTGACCCGCGGCCTCGGCGAACAACGGCAGATCGGCGAGGTTGGTGAGCGCGATGCGCGCGTCGCGGCAGGTGCCGCCGTCCATGACCAGAATCACGGCGGCCGCAGCCGTCGCGTAATCGCCGACCTTGCGCTTCATCTTCTCGTAGGCCGAGCCGTGACCCGCAGGCGGCACCGGGATGCGGATCGCCATCAGGACCTCGTTCTCGGCCAGCGCCGTCCTGAACGGCCCCTGGTAGTAGTTGCGCGCCGGGATCGTCCGTTCGGCCTGCGGCCCGCGCACGACAAACTCCGCGCCGAGCGCCATCATCACCGCCGGCATGTCGTTGCCGGGATCGCCGTTCGCGACGTTGCCGCCGATAGTCCCGCAGTAGCGCACCTGCGGGTCGGCGATCTGGCGCGCGGTCTCGCTCAGGATCGGCAGCCTGTCTGCGAGCAACGCCGAGCCGATGATCTCGGCCTGGGTGGTCATCGCGCCGATCCGAATCGCACCGCCGGCGGCCTCGATTCCCTTCAGCTTCGGCACGGCCCGAAGATCGATCAGATGCGAGGGGTTCGCGAGCCTGAGCTTCATCATCGGGATCAGGCTGTGCCCGCCGGCGAGCAGGCGCCCGTCGTCGCCGTGCTCGGCCAGAAGCGCCACCGCTTCCTCAACCGAGGTCGGCCTGTGGTAGTCGAATGCCCCAGGTATCAAGGTCGCCTCCCCAGGCGTGGTTCTTTTCGTGCTGTTGTACAGTGTCGTGCCCGCCATTCGGTTTGTCCAGCGACCCGCGCGCCCGGTCGATCACAGGTCCTCGATCGTGGGGCCGTGCCGGTCATATTCCGCGTCGAGACAGACTGGCAGACTGGCGGCGTTGGGCGTAGGCTGCTCGATGTTGTCCGCTGTGGCCGACAGGCGAAGGGCATCGGGCCCGATGAAAGATCGAGGACAGCGTCCTGCGTGCGAGGTGCTGCGCCTGCGCAACCTCGCCATGATCGAGAACATCCGCCGCGCCGAGGATCCGGCGTGGCGTGATCGGCTCGAGCAGCAGCAGGTCGTGGCCAGGCTCGGCCGCATGTTCGGCCGCAACGAGAACCCGCTCGAGGCGCTGCTCGAGCATGCGTACGCTCGTCAGGAGGAGCTGCGTGCCACGTTTTTGCCATCGCGCCGACGGGATCAAAGGGGCGATGCCTGATCGCATACCCAGGCCTCCCGGCCGCGCCCCAGGAGAGCCGATCATCATCATCAGGAAACCGCCCCGACCGCCTGAGGTGCCGGAGATCGACGGGTCCCTGGATGACGAGGACGATCTCGAGATCAGGACGCCGCCGGGGATCGTGCCGGAAATGCCACCGCCTCCTTGCCCCGAGGAACGGGCGACGCCGCAGGCGATGACGCCGCCGGAGCTGGAGCTCTCGCAGCGAAAGAGCTGGGGGAGCAGCCCGTCGTCGGCGCGGAGGCCGCGAGGAGTTTCTTGAGTTCGACAGGATGCGCGGTAACGATCTGAGCGCGCCGGCCCCGGCGGTCGGGTTCCCCGGCCCGGCCGGCCATGTTTCAGATGATCGCATGACGGAGCTGGTCGAGGTTGACCGGTTCGAGAGCCTTGCCGAGGCGGAGCAGCGAGCGCTCGTGCTCGCGGCGGCCGGGATCGAGGCTCACCTGCTGAGAGACGCCGGCGTGGTCCGGCTCGGCGTGCTGCCGCCCGAGGCGGCGCGCGCACGGTGGGAGCTGGCCTGCTACGAGCGCGAGAACGCGCCCGCGCGACGGCTGCGGTTCCCGATCGCGGCTCTGCATCGGGTCGAAGGCGCGCTGGCCTACGCTGCGGTTCTGCTCTTCTTCTTCGGGGCAGAGCGCCGGCACGCTCTCTCGGTCGACTGGCTGGCGGCGGGCGCGGCGGACGGCGGCCGCATTCTCGCGGGCGAGTGGTGGCGGACCATCACCGCGCTCGCTCTGCATGCCGATCTCGGCCACCTGATGAGCAATCTGGCGTTCGGCGTGGTCATCAGCCTGCTCGTGGCCGATCTCCTCGGCTCGGGTCTCGCGTGGCTCGCGATTCTCCTGGCCGGAGCCTTGGGGAACGGGCTCGACGCGCTGGTTCACCCGGGCAGCCATAGCGCGATCGGCGCCTCGACCGCCTGGTTCGGCGCGCTCGGCATCCTCGCGGGCCATGCGCGCCGCTCGCACATCGTCCCGTGGCGGGGCGGGCTCCGCCGTTGGGCGCCGATCGGCGCCGGGATCATGCTGCTCGCCTTTCTCGGCTTCGGCGGTGAGCGGACCGATGTCGGCGCGCACGTCGCGGGCTTCGCGGTCGGCCTCGGGATCGGGTTCGCGCTCGCCCATGGCGCCAGCCGCGTGCCCCAGGGAGCGCTAGCGCAGCGCATCTATGGCATGGCGGCGTGCGGCCTGTTCGCGCTCGCCTGGCTGCTCGCGCTTCAGGTCTAGGTCGACCGCCACGCTCACGCAGAGGAGGAGACATGACCACAGGCATCAAGGTCGCGCCGGTGCGCAAGAGCATCCGGGTGAAGGTTACGCCGGAGCGCGCTTTCCAGGCGTTTGCCGCCGAGATGGGCCGCTGGTGGATCAAGACCCACAGCATCAACAAGTCGCCGATCAAGGAGATCGTGATCGAGCCCCGGCCAGGCGGGCGCTGGTTCGAGCGCGGCGAGGACGGCAGCGAATGCGACTGGGGCAGAGTGCTTGCCTGGGAGCCGCCCGGCCGGCTGCTGCTCGCCTGGCAGCTCACGCCGCAATGGACGTTCGATCCCGCCCTCGTCACCGAGCTCGAGCTCCGCTTCGTCGCTGACGGCGAGGGCACGCTGATCGAGCTCGAGCACCGCCTCGACGGCTATGGCGACGCGGCCGAGGACATGTTCAAGATCCTCGACGGCGCGAACGCCTGGATGGGCCTGCTCGAAGCCTATGCCGAAGCGGCGGCATAAACCCCCTCACAGCGTCGCAAGGCTCGTCGCACCTCTGCCGCAAGCCGACCGAACTTCGGCAGCTGCTCGCACAGGTCCGCCTGCTCCTCGAGGCAGAGTTCGGCGACCTACTGCAGGTTGGCGCGCAGCTCGTCGAGGCTCGCCGCCTGCGTATGCGCGCCGGGAATGCCGGGGACGATGCCGACGTACAGCCCCGTCTCCCGGTCGAGCTCGATGTAGGCGGTAAGCGTCGTCATGGCCTAACCTCCGCCATCGATGTTGGCATATCCGGCCGGTCGCCGTCGAGGTTCAGTTTCGCCTCCCCGCCTCCCTCGCGCCGCCCAAATCACCACTGCCGCGCTCGACCTCGGCCGGTAGACTGCGTAGGATCGGCGCTTCGCCCTCGAGAGGAGTAGCCGGGATGGCGAAGGTCGATCTCGAGTTTCGCGCCCGCCAGTTCGACCGCGTAGTCGCCGACCTCGCGACCCTCAAGGACGACGCGATGGTGGTCATGGCGCGTCTCGACCCGATCGACGTCACCGTGCAGAGCCTGGAGGTTCGAGACCAACAAAGCGGGAAGCAAGTGGCGAGTAATAACCAATGGTAACACAGGTTATTCAATATTTTCATGCGCAATACCTTTACGAAATTGCGAAGAGAGCGTCCTCCAGGCGATTTCGAGATTCTCCAACCATCGCTGTGGTTTTTAGCGTATCTGCCTTAGACCCATCTTCGACAGTGGGTTTTGCTAAGTAGCTGAACGTGAACGGCAATCGGCGCCGCGGAGGCGGCGTGGCACTACGTTGAGCGGGTGGGTCAGTCGGCCGCGAGGGGCTGGACGGTCGGCGGCAGGGCGACACCAGCGGCGCGCAGGGCGAGGCTGGCGGCGGGGCGCGGCGCGGATCGGACGAGGAAGCGCCGGCCGTCATGGACGATCTCGGTCTCGGTCAGCGAGTCAAGGTCGGCGCGGATCTCGGACCACGAGCCGTCGCGGCCGAGCGCGGCGATGCGCTGCTCCAGCTCGCTCTTGAGGACCAGGGCGAGGAATGAGCAGAACACGTGGCCGCGGATGGTCTCGTCGAGTTTATGGAAGATCGGCCGGGTGGCGAGCAGGTGCTTGGCCGTACGGAAGGCCGCCTCCACGGTCCAGAGCTGCTTGTAGCGCAGCATGGCGGCGAGCGGATCGAGGTCGGTATTGGTGCGCAGCACGAAGACGCCGTCGAACCTGGCGTCCGCCTCGGCTTTGGCCGGGTCGATGGCGAAGTGGCCGTGGCCTTCGGTCTTGAGGAAGCGGCGAAAGCCGGTGTTGCCGACCAGCGCCTTGTCGCCCTTGGCCAGCTGACGTTCGAGGCTGGCCAGGATGGCCACGCGGGCGGCGGCGTCCCTCTCGGCCTCGTGATGGTTGCGGCACAGGATGTAGCGCTGACCGCCTACGGTCACCGCCTTGGCCTCGCAGTCAATCTCGTGACCGCGCTTGGCGATCGTCAGCGGCACGCACGGCGCGGTGTCGGCGAGCACGACCTCGCGCACCACCTTGTCGGTACGTTCGCGGGTGCCGAGCAGATAGAGGAGCTTGCGCGCCTCGAGCTCAGCGATGGTCTCGGCGCTGATCATGCCGCGGTCGGCGACCACGCAGATCCGGCCGATCGCGAAGCGTTGGCGCAACCGGTCGATCACCGGGATCAGCGTGGCGACGTCGGCGACATTGCCCGGCCACATCTCGGAGCACACCGGCCGCGCGTCGCCATCGATCAGGACCGCCAGGATCATCTGGGGCAGGTCCGGGCGATGATCCTTGCTGTGGCCGTGGCGGCCGAGGGTCTGCCCGCCGGCGCCCTCGAAGTACAGACTGGTGGTGTCCATGAAGACCAGGTCGAGCCGGCTGAAGAGATCGCGCCGGTGGGCGAACAGCCGCTCCTCGACCAGGTCCTTGGTGCAACGCGGGGCGAACGGCGTGCGCGCGTCCTGCTCCTCTTCCGGCAATTCTTGGCCGAGCCACGCCATCGCCCGGTAGAGATGGTGCAGCTCCAGCGCCTCGGCGCCGGCGATCCGATAGTCCTCGCGCCAGCGATCGGCCGCCAGGTCGGAGCCGCCGCCCATCAGCCGGTGCAGCACGGTGAGGAAGATCGCCCGCTCGAGCGCGAACCCGTGCTTGCGCTCCTCGGCCAGGTCTTCGATGACCGCTCGGCAGCCGGTCTCGGCCCACAGGCGCTCGAACACCAAGCCCGGCCCGATCCGCCGGACCACCGCGGTCGGGTCGTCCTGCACCGCGGTCACCACCAGCGCGCGCGTCGCGAACCGCGCCCCCGAGCGCAGCAGCCGCTCCAATTGGCCGCTCGCCTCCAGCTGGTCGAGGCGCCCGAGGGTGGCGATCACCCGCTGCTGCACTCGACCACCCGCACGTCGGCTCTCGGCGATCTGGAGATAGGCCCGCCCGCCCGAGGTCTTCTTGCGGAAGTACATCGCTGCTCCCACGTGGAGCGTACACACTTCCACTGTAGACCGCATGATTTCAAGCAAAATCGATCGATTGCGTGGCACTACATTTTGAGCTTGACCCACCCTCGACCCTAGGAAATCTGCGGCTTTCACAGCTACTCGGCCGTCCCAACTGTCGAAGATGGGTTAGAGGCCTTTATCAATGAAACCATCGCATTAGCAAATATAATCCCCACAAGCGAAAAAGAAGAAATCGTCACCGCATATGCGACCGTGATGAAAGAACTTGAGGAGAGAAGGGACTCACTCGCGGTAAAGTACCATATAGCGCTTCTCATATGGTCAGGTACAACGTGGAGTGAGGGACTACAACCTTATCAGGATTTCCGACTTCTGGTTACGCTGCGTAATGCCTTTCAGCACATGAGGTCGGAACGCTGGGAAGCGCCAGTAAGTCTAGGATCGCCCCCGCCTCAAAGGACAATAGAGCAATATCCGAAATTTATAAGGACTTTGCAGCAGCGCAAGCTAATTGATATCCCGACAAGATCAAAGAGTTGGCTTGAAGTCGTTAATACTTCGGACGTCGGAAAATGGGCGTGCAGTACAGCATCAAATATCACGAAACTTTTTGTAAACAGTGTCCCGAACGGATTCTATAAACAGAGATTAGAACAACACACTTTACAATAGAGATAATGTATAGAAAGAGGATCGCTATCGCTCACAAGCTGCACCTTAGCAAGGTGTATCTCGGCATTGGGCAAGCCCACTTGGATAGGCGATCAAATCGACCAGTCGAAGTCGTCAAGCGGGGGCGCTCAGAGGCCGCCCATCTGGGTGATGAAGTCGGCGACCTGCTGCACGCCCTGGCCGGCGCGGATGTTGGTGAAGACGAACCGGCGCTCGCCGCGCATGCGCCGCGCGTCGCGGTCCATGACGGAAAGATCGGCGCCGACCAGAGGGGCGAGGTCGATCTTGTTGATCACCAGGAGGTCGGAGCGGGTGATGCCGGGCCCACCCTTCCTCGGGATCTTGTCGCCGGCCGAGACGTCGATCACGTAGAGCGTGAGGTCGGCGAGCTCGGGGCTGAAGGTCGCGGCAAGGTTGTCGCCGCCCGATTCGATGAAGACGACGTCCAGGTCGGGGAACGCCGCTCGCATCTGGTCGATGGCGGCGAGGTTGATCGAAGCATCTTCGCGGATGGCGGTGTGCGGGCAGCCGCCGGTCTCGACCCCCGCGATCCGTTCCGGCGCCAGCGCTCCGGAGCGGGTCAGAAACTCGGCGTCCTCGCGGGTGTAAATGTCGTTGGTGATGACGGCGAGCTGGTAGCGATCGCGCAGGCGCTTGCAGAGCGCGTCGACCAGCGCGGTCTTGCCCGAGCCACACGGTCCCCCGACGCCTACGCGAAGCGGTCCGTGCGCTGAGTCGGTCATGAGCGGAACAGCCTCGTCCTTTGGGTCTCGTGGCGCATCGAGCACCAGTCGACCAGCGGCGTCGCGCTGCCGAGGTCGGCGAGGGAGGCGGCGAGCGCCTCTTCGGCAACTTCGACGATCGTCGGCGCGAGCGCCGCGGTAAGACGCTGCCCGTCGGTCTGACCGAGGGGATCAGGCGAATGCCGGCCGAGATCAGGTTGGCGGCGAGGGCGTGCAGGGAGGCGAGCGTCGCGGCCCGCAGCGGCACTCCATGCGCCGCGGCGGCGATGCCGGCGACAGAGGCGTGGCGCGGCTCGACCTCGAGCTGGCGGCAGAGCTCCTCCAGCTCGTCCAGCTCGGGTGCGGGCCACGCCTGGCGCAGCGTGGTCAGGAGCGCCCGGCCCTGGGCCGCGCTCTCGAGCGCCAGCTCGCGGGTGCCCCGCATCGCGGCCCCAAGCGCGATCACCGCCTCGAGCGAGCACCCCTCGAACGTCCCATCAATGCTGGCGCGGTAGGCTGCGCCGAGAAAGATCGCATCCAGGCGGCCGGACCCCTGGCGGAGGATGGCTTCGACATAGCCGCCGAGGCTCGGGGGCGTCCTGCACCAGCCCCGCCTCGAGCGCCCATTCCAGACCATGGGAATAGCTGAAGGCGCCGGTCGGCATGGCCGGCGAAACCAGGCGAGTAGCTCGAGCAGCCCCGTCTGGGCGGGCGCACGGCACTCAGTCATGCCGATGCTCGAGCGCATAGGCGCCCGCCTCCGGCTGGAAGGGTGCCTCGCGGCGCGCGCAGCGGGCGCCAAGGCCTTCCAGCATCGCCTCGATGACGTGGGTCGTAGGCGATCCGGAGGCGCCCGTCGGCGAGCAGCTCGGTCGGCAGGTGCCCGTTGCCGAGGTGCCAGGCGAGGCGCGCGAGATGACGCGGGTCTCCGGCCTCGACGTCGAGAACGTCCTCTTGGGCGGCGCGAACCGCAAGCCACCCGCCGTCCTCGAAGGCGAGACCGTCACCGTCCGCGAGCGTGATCGATTGCGGCAGGTCGAGCAGGACCGGGCTGCCGCCATCGGTGCTGAGGCGGATGCGGCGCCGTTGGCGGTCATTGAAGGTCAAGGTCAGGCGGTCGGCCGCCTCGGCGCCGGGCCACGCCCCCGCCTTCGCCGCCCGCACGAGCCGCCGCATCGGCGCCTCAATAGAGGAAATAGCGCTGCGCCATGGGCAGCACGCTCGCCGGCTCGCAGGTCAGGAGCTCGCCGTCGGCGCGGACCTCGTAGGTCTCTGGATCGACCTCGATCTTCGGCAAGGCGTCGTTGTGGATCATCGAGCGCTTGCCGATGGTGCGGGTCTGCTCGACCGCCACGAGCTCGCGCTCCAGATGCTTGGCGCCCGGCAGGTCGTGCTCGAGCGCCGCGCTGGAGACGAAGCTGAGCGCGCTCTCGACCGCGGCCTGGCCGAAGGCGCCGAACATCGGCCGGTAGTGCACCGGCTGCGGCGTCGGGATTGAGGCGTTCGGGTCGCCCATCAGCGCCGCCGCGATCGTGCCGCCCTTCAGCACCAGATCCGGCTTGACCCCGAAGAACGCCGGGCGCCAGAGGACGAGATCGGCGAGCTTGCCGACCTCGATCGAGCCGATGTGCGCGGCCATGCCATGGGCGATCGCCGGGTTGATCGTGTATTTGGCGACGTAGCGCTTGGCCCGGAAGTTGTCGTTCTCGCCCGTCTCCTCCGACAGGCGGCCGCGCTGGCGCTTCATCTTGTCCGCGGTCTGCCAGGTGCGGATCAGGACCTCGCCGACCCGGCCCATCGCCTGGCTGTCTGAGGCGATGATCGAGAAGGCGCCGAGATCGTGCAGGATGTCCTCCGCCGCGATCGTCTCCTTGCGGATCCGGCTCTCGGCGAACGCCACGTCTTCAGGGATCTTCGGGTCGAGGTGGTGGCACACCATCAGCATGTCGAGATGCTCGTCGATGGTGTTCACGGTGTAGGGCCGGGTCGGGTTGGTCGAGGACGGGATGACGTTGGCCTCGCCGCACACCTTGATGATGTCGGGGGCATGACCGCCGCCGGCGCCCTCGGTGTGGAAGGCGTGGATGGTGCGGCCCTTGAACGCGCGGATGGTGTTCTCGACGAAGCCCGAACTCGTTGAGCGTGTCGGTATGGATCAGGACCTGGATGTCCATCTCGTCGGCGACCGCGAGGCAGCAGTCGATCGCCGCGGGCGTGGTGCCCCAGTCTTCGTGCAGCTTGAGTGCGCAGGCGCCGGCCCAGATCTGCTCGATCAGACCGTCGGGCCGCGACGCGTTGCCCTTGCCGGCGAAGCCGAAGTTCATCGGCCAGGCCTCGGCCGCCTGGAGCATGCGCCCGATGTGCCAGGCGCCCGGCGTGCAGGTGGTGGCATTGGTGCCGGTCGCCGGGCCGGTGCCGCCGCCCAGCATGGTGGTGATGCCGGAGCAGAGCGCCGCTTCGATCTGCTGCGGGCAGATGAAGTGGACGTGGCAGTCGAAGCCGCCGGCGGTCAGGATCTTGCCCTCGCCCGCGATCGCCTCGGTCGAGGGGCCGATGACGATGTCGACGCCGGGCTGCGTATCGGGATTGCCCGCCTTGCCGATGCCCGAGATGCGCCCGTCCTGGATACCGACGTCGGCCTTGACGATGCCCCAGTAGTCGAGGATCAGGGCGTTGGTGATCACCGTGTCGACCGCGCCCTCCTCGCGGGTCCGTTGCGACTGGCCCATGCCGTCGCGGATCACCTTGCCGCCGCCGAACTTGACCTCCTCGCCGTAGATCGTGCGGTCGTCCTCGACCTCGATGAACAACTCGGTGTCGGCAAGGCGCACCTGGTCGCCGACGGTCGGCCCGAACATATGGGCATAGGCGTGACGGGAGATATGGCGCGGCATGCGGCTTCCTCCCTTAGATCCACTCGGGCACGACGGTGCGGGCGCCGCCGACGTCGCCGGTATTGAGAGTGCCGGCCGGCTCGATCAGCAGCACCTCGCATTCCTCCTCGGCGATCGGCAGGTGCTCCACGCCTCTGGGCACCACGAGCAGATCGCCCGGACCCAGCGTCACATCCCGGTCGCGGAATCGAATGAGCAGCGAACCTTTGGTGACCAGGAACAGCTCGTCGGTCTCGTCGTGCTTGTGCCAGACGAACTCGCCCAACAGCTTGACCGCCTTCACGTGATAGTCGTTGAGCTTGGCCAGGATCTTCGGCGACCAGTGATCGCCGAACTTGCCGAACTTGTCCTCGAGGTTGACGACGTCCATGGCTGACAATCCGGCCGGTCAGCCGCCCGACTTGCCCTGGTCGAGCGGGCCCATGATCCTGGCGTTGAAGCCGTAGATCGCGCGCCTGCCGGCGAACGGCACGAGCTGGACCGCGCGCGTCTGGCCGGGCTCGAAGCGCACCGCCGTGCCGGCCGGGATGTCGAGGCGACAACCGCGCGCCTTGTCGCGCTCGAACTTCAACGCCTCGTTGGTCTCGAAGAAGTGATAGTGGGAGCCCACCTGGACCGGTCGGTCGCCGGTATTGGCGACCTCGACGGTGATCGCCTCGCGATCGGCGTTCAGCGTGATCTCGCCGTCCCTGGTGATGATCTTCGCCCGGAATCACCTCAACCTCCGTCAGCGGATCGGCTGGTGCACGGTGACCAGCTTGGTGCCGTCCGGAAAGGTCGCCTCGACCTGAACCTCGTCGATCATCTCCGCCACGCCCTCCATCACCTGATCGCGGGTGACCACCTCCGCGCCGGCCGCCATCAGATCGGCGACGCTCCTGCCGTCGCGGGCGCCCTCGAGCACGAAGTCGCTGATCAGCGCGATCGCCTCGGGATAGTTGAGCTTGACGCCGCGCTCGAGCCGGCGGCGTGCCACCATCGCCGCGACCGCGATCAGAAGCTTGTCCTTCTCCCTCGGCGTCAGGTCCAAGACCGGCCCTCCTGCCCCGCTCAGACCGTGAGGTACCGCTTCACCACGCCCTCGTCCACCTCGGACTTCGCTCCCGCGACCACCACCTCGCTGGGATATCGGGGGAGGGGGGAGAGGGAAAGGGGGAGGGAGGGGGGGGGGGGGGGGGGGGAGGAGGGGGTGAGGGGGATTGAGGCGCAATGGCTGTGCAGCCTTTGGTCCGACTTGAACATCTCGGCTAATCCGATGGTCATGGAGATCGAATTCGACGAGGCGAAGAGCCAACGAACGCCAGGGGGCGGGGCTGAGTTTTGAGCGGGCTAGGAGTTGCTCGAGGGCGACCCGCTTATCATCGAGGATACCCGTCGCGACTACCGTGAGCGGCGCCTGATCGCATAGGTATTATCGATGGGCGGCTCCACGTCTGTTCTTCTCCGTCCGCGGCATGGCGTTCAGGATCATCTCGCTGCGCCGGGCCAATCGGAGGGAGATCAGTGCCTTTGGTCCGGATGACGTTCACAGAGGCGCGCAAGCGGGCCGCGAAGCAACTCGTAACTGGGCGTGGATCGACGCGATGACTGATAAGGACATCGCGCGGCAGATCGCCGAGGATCCGGAAGTCGCTCCCGACATGTCGAGGCGCTGACGCGAGGCGAGTTTGTCCGACTGCACATCGTCGACGTCTTCGGCATCCGGACCGGGATGGGTCTCTCCCATATGCAGTTCGCCAAGCGTTTCGGGCTCGATCCCCACGATGTAAAGGAGTGGGAGGCCACGGGGGCGTGCCGGACGAGGCTATTGGCACGTATCTGCGCGTCATCGAGCGCGAGCCCGAGGCGATCGCCCGTGTCGTCGTAGCCATCAGGGCGGAGCAACGGGAACCCGCCCATGGCGAAGTGAACCGAGCCGACTTCCAGCCCGATCTCATCTGACATAGACCTCATATGTGCGGGTTCGTCTCGAACCGCCTCGAGCGCGCCCTCGGCGAGCATTTACTCATGAGCAGGCGGCGGGGGCGAGCTCGCGCACGAACGCGATGTCGTTGACCACGATCAGCGTGCGCTCGCCGGCGATGGTCCGGATCAGCGCCGCGGTCTTCTCGGTTTCCTGATCGTCATTCTGGCGGCACCCGGTCGTCGAAGAGGGAACGCTCGGAGCAGGAGCCACTGCTTCGACGGCGGATAGGGCCGGCCGGGACAGTCTCGCGAGTCCCGCCGAGCCCGTTGTCGTCAGGACCTCGTCGATCCTGCGCGCTCGGCCGGGCTCAGGCGCCCGAACAGCGCCGGCCACGTTGACGGAGCGGTTGAGCAGCGCTGCCTTACTTCCGGGCAGAGCGGCTCAGGTCTGCCAGATGGCGGGGACGCGCTCGGGCAGACCGCCGACCCATGCCGAAACCGCGCAAAGAAGCGCTGCAACAGCTGACGGAGCGGTGCCGGGTCCGCCGCCAGCCAGCGCACGACGAGCACCGGCCCGATGCAGGTTACGCCAGCTCGTACTCCTTGCCCTTGGCCAGCGCGGCGCGAGCCCGATCCGATCCCCGGCGTCCGCCGCGACGTAGATGCAGGTCGCGAACGCACCCGCGCCGGCGAACCGAAGGGCGCCTCGAGCAGCGCGCCGGGCTCGGGTGCGAGACGCAGCGTATCCGCCCAGACCAGCCGGCGTCCGACGCGGACCTCCCACCGGTCGCTGAGGAGGCCCGTCCGGAATTGCTCGGCCCGCGCGCGCCGCCCGAAGACCAGCATGTCCGCCGCCACCAGCCGCGCCCGCAGCCCGAGGTCCACTCGGAGCGTGCGTCGAAGCCGCGCGCCATCGAACAGAATCGTCTCCTGCGGCAACCACTCGAGCCAGGTCTCGTCCGCAAGGTCGAGATCGACCTCGACGGTCGCCTCCGCCCCGGCGCTGCGGTAGGCCTTCTCGGCCGCCTGCGTGGTGACCACCGCGACGGCACCGGTCTCCAGACGTACCGCGACCCGGAGCGCATCGCCGCCGACGATGCCGCCGCTGGTGTTGAGCAGCACGGCGCAGGGCGGCTCGCCGGGCGCCGGCCGCGGCACGAGGACCCGCAGCGGGGACTTCTGAAACAGCCGTGCCAGATGGGTCGTCCCGCGCTGGCCGAAGACCAGCCGGGCGACGCCTTCAGAAGAGGGAAGATCCGCAAGCGCCATGCTCGATCCGCGATACCGCCACGCCCTGCGAGGTACGCGAGCACCATCCGTTATCTCGATCATCCAGGCAGGACTTGACCTGCAAGCACATTGATAACGGTCGCTTGCAGCGGCAAAAGGCCATCGAAGCATGGGAATGCTGGGCCACCAGCGCCAGCCAGTCCGCGGCGCGAGAAGCCCGCGTCGGGACGGGCGCCCGACTTGCCATTGCAGCCCGGCTCTGCTAGTCACCTGGACGTGTCGAGGTCCTTTCCGGCCTCGACAGGTGATGGAGTCCACCGCAAGCGCCTTGGTGGCTGATGACTCCTACCGAACTCCCGCGCCGGCCCCGGGTCGGACGGGATCGCGTGTAGGGCTCATCAGTGGAAGGGTTGTGGCTCTTGCGGCGGCCATTGCGATCAGGACGTCCCTCTTCTCCGATCAGCGCGACTGGCGATTGTGACGCGGTGCCGCGCCTTGCGGCTCCGACGGCTGTGAGCCTGCCCGGTTCGCTCCGTCGCCAGCGCCGAAATCGGCGGGTCCCGCGGTGACTGAGCGGATTTCTACAATCTGCTCCAGGTGCTGGTGGTGGTCGCTTTCGCCCCCCTGGTCGAGGGCGTGCTGAACCGTCTCAAGGAGATCGTGCAGTCGAAGCGCGGGCCGAGCATCGTCCAGCCCTACCGCGACATCTGGAAGCTGCTGCACAAGGACGAGATCGTCTCCGAGCACAGCTCCTGGATCTTCCGCGCCGCGCCCTACGTGGCCTTCACCGCGCCGGTGTTCGTCGCCCTCCTGATCCCGGTGCTGACCAGCTATCCGCTGTTCTTCGCCTTCATGGCCGACATGCTGGGCGGCGGCTTCGTCCTGGCGCTCGGCGGCTTCTTCGTCACCCTCGCCGCGGTCGACACCGGCAACCCCTATGGGCCGATGGGCGCCAGCCGCACGCGCATGGTCGGCTTCCTGGCCGAGCCGGTGTTCATCATCGTGTTCTTCACCGTCTCCTTCGTCGCCGGCTCGACCATCCCCTACATCGTCCAGAAGGTCTGGGTGACGCCGCTCAGCAACTTCTTCGAGCCCTCGCACGTGCTCGTGATGCTCGCCTTCACGATGCTGATCATCGCCGAGGACGGGCGGATCCCGGTCGACAGCCCGTCCGGGCATTTCGAGCTCGCCATGATCGAGAAGTCCAAATCGCTCGAATATTCCGGCCGTGGCGCGGCGCTGATCAAGTGGGCCGGCGCGATGAAGTTCTTCGTGCTGCTCTGCATTTTCATGAACGTCCTGGTGACGCCCTGGGGCCTCGCGGCCTCGATGTCGCTGGCCGAAGTGCTCCTTGCGATCCCGCTGGTCCTCTTCAAGATCTTCCTGTTCGTGCTGGTCCTGGTGGTGGTCGAATCGTCGCTCGCCAAGCTCAGGCTGTTCCGGATCACCGAGTTCATCGGCGCGGCCTTCGTCACCTCGGTCGTAGCGATGATCACGCGGCTCTCGGGCATCTAGGAGGACAGCATGGCCGAGCCGATTCCCCAGCTCTATCTGCAGCTCGACAGTCTGATCGGCGGCCTCTTCCTGCTCGCGGCCTTCGCGATCGTCGCCACCCGCCAGATGCTGGCCTGCGTCCGCCTGTTCATTCTCCAGGCGGTGCTGCTGGTGGCCTCCGCAGCGCTGCTGGCGATCGCACTCGGCTCGCCGCACCTCGCCGCGGTCGCCCTGATCACGCTCGTCACCAAGGCCATGATCATCCCCTGGCTGCTGCGCCGCACCGTGCGCCGGGAGATCTACAGCCGGCGCGAGATCGTCCAGGTCATGAACATCCCGACCGCGCTGCTGATCGGCGCCGGCCTCACCGTTTTCGCCTACCTGATCGTCGGTCCGATGCTGACCTCGGCGCCGGGGCCGTTCGTGCGCATCAACCTCCCGATCGGCGTCGCGGCGCTGCTGCTCGGCGCCTACACCGTCACGGTCCGCCGCGAGGCGCTCTCCCAGCTGCTCGGCCTGCTCGCCATGGAGAACGGGGTGTTTTTCGCCGCCGTGGCGATCGCGCCCAATCTGTCGGTGATTGCCGAGCTCGCGGCGGCCTTCGACGTGCCGGTCGTGACCCTGGTGATCGGCCTCCTGACCCGGCGCATCCACGAGCGGATCGGCGACACCTCGGTCGGCCTGCTGGCCGCGCTGCGCGAGGAGTAGCCGTTCGATGGAGCTGACGGCGGTCCTGGTGATCCCCGCCCTGGCGGCGGGCCTGGTCCTGCTGCCGGCTCTGGCCCGCCTTGCGGCAGCGATCACCCTCGTGGCGAGCGGCCTGACGCTGCTCCTCGCGATCCGGATCGCCGCCGCGGTCGTGCAGTCCGGGCCTCTGACCGGTCTGCTGGGCCTCCTCAGCTGCGATGCCCTGGGCGCCCTCGTCCTGCTCCTGATCGCCTTCGTCGGCACGACCGCGGCGCTGTACTCGGCGGGCTACCTGGGCGCACGCGGCCATCACGACCATGCCGGGAGGGCCGGCGCTACTATTCGCTCTACAACCTGTTCCTTCTGTCCATGCTGGCCGTGCCGATCATCGCGCACATCGCGCTGATGTGGATCGCGGTCTGCTGACCACCCTGCTCTCGGCCTTCCTGGTCGGCTACGAGGACACGCCCGCGGCGCTCGAGGCGGCCTGGAAATACGTCGTGCTGACCACCCTCGGGGCGATCCTCGCTCTCTTGGGCATCCTGATCCTCTACTGGGCCAGCGGCATCGCCGGGGCGAGCTCGTTCACCTGGGCGGGGCTGGTCGAGGCCGCGCCGCAGATGCCGCCCGCGCTGCTCTGGACCGGCTTCCTCCTGATGCTGGTCGGGTTCGGCACCAAGGCCGGGCTGGTGCCGATGCATACCTGGCTGCCCGATGCCCACAGCCAGGCCCCGGCCTCGATCTGCGCGCTGCTCTCCGGGGTCGAGACGACGACCGTGCTCTACGCGATCCTCAGGCTGTTCCCGGTGCTCGAGGCCGCGGGGCTCGCGAACGCACGCAACTGGTTTATCGTTTTCGGCCTGATCTCGGTCGGGGTCGCCGCGCTGCTCCTGATCCAGGTCCGCGACTTCAAGCGCATGTTCGCCTTCTCCACGGTCGAGCACATGGGGATCATCCTGGTGGCGGTCGGGCTCGGCGGCAGCGGCGCGCATTTCGGTGCGGCCTACCAGATGACCGCGCACGCGCTCGCCAAGTCGTTCTGCTTCTATGCCGCCGGCGTCGCCGTGCTCGCGGTCGGCACGCAGGAGATCGCCGCGGTCCGCGGCCTCATGCAGAGCGCACCGACCGCCGCGCTCACCCTGCTCCTGGGCGGCCTCGCGATCGCCGGCGCGCCGCCGTTTGCGGTGTTCGTGAGCGAGTTCGCGATCTTCCGGGCCGGCCTGGCCGCCGGGCAATACTGGACCGTCGGGCTGCTCGCGCTGTTCGTGGTCGTCGCGTTCTGCGGCATCCTCCTGCAGATCGGCAGAATGGTCTTCGGCGTGCCCGAGCCGGCGGTGAGCGGGGCTGCCGCTCCGGCGAGCTGCCGGCTGACCCTGCTGCTCGCCGCGATTCCGATGATCGTGCTCGGTCTCTACGTGCCGGCGGCCGTTCAAGGCCTGCTCAGCGCAGCGGCCGCGGCGCTCGGGAGCTGAGCCGTGAGCCGGGCCGCGGGCGCCGCCAGGACCACCGGGACCGCGAACTGGACCGCGCTGGCGGGGCTCTGCCAGCGGCGCTGGGGCGGCGGCGTTCGAACGGTCGTCGAGGACGCGGCGCCGATCTGCCACCTGTACTGTCGGGCCGAGAACCTGGCCGAGATCTCTGCCTGGCTGTTCGCCGAGCTCGGCTTCGCCTTCGCGACGCTGATCGTCGAGGAGGATCAGGCGGGCGGCGTCTGGTCGCTCGTCTATGTCTTCTACGACAGCGCCGGCAGCGGTTGGGCGATGGCGCATCACAGCCAGCCGCTCGCCGACATGACGGTGCCGTCGATCACCGGGCACGTGCACGCCGCCGACTGGCACGAGCGCGAAGCGGAGGATCTGTTCGGCCTGACCTTCGAGGGCCATCCGAAGCTCGGCGAGTTCGTCCTGCACGAGGAGTGGCCCGAAGGGGTCAATCCGATGCGCAGAGCGTTCGATGCCAGCCAGCCGCTCACCATGCGCGAGCTCGAGCCGCAATGGCAGCCGCCGACCATCGTCGAGGCGCCCGGGGCCTTCGCCATGCCGATCGGGCCTGTGTTCTCCGATTTCGCCGAGGCCGCGCACTTCCTGCTCGAGACCGTCGGCGAGGACGTGATCGTCACCTTGCCGCGCCTGTTCTACAAGTATCGGGGCGTGGAGAAGATCGCCGAAGGCCAGCCAGCGGACGACGTCCTGCTGCTCGCCGAGCGCTTCTCCGGCAGCTCCGCGTTCGCGCACGGGCTCGCCTTCTGCCAGGCGGTCGAGACGATCTGCGGCGTGGAGGTGCCCGAGCGGGCGCGCGCGTTGCGCACGCTGCTTGCGGAGCTGGAGCGGCTTCGTCACCACGCCGCGGCGATTGCCGGCATCTGCGGCTCGACCGCGCTCGCGGTAGCGACGAGCCAGGCGGGGATCCTCGAGGAGGACCTGCTCCGCCTGAGCGGCGCCTTCGGTGGGCATCGCTATCTGTTCGGCCTGCTGCAGCTGGGCGGCCTGACCAGAGACTTTGCGGACGACGCGTGTCGCCGCCTGGCCGACGAGGCCAGAGAGATCTTTGGCCGCATGCGCCGGCTCGAGCGCATGCTGCGCTTCTCCAGCAGCTTTCTCGATCGTATCGAGGAGGTCGGCATGGTCGCCCGTGAGCCGGCGCTCCACTATGGTCTGGTCGGGCCGATCGCGCGCGCCTCGGGGATCAGCCGTGACCTGCGCAAGCTGTCGCCCTACGCCGCGTACGGCGAGGTCGCCTTCGAGGTGCCGGGCGAGGTCGAGGGTGACGGCTACGCGCGCCTGCGGGTGCTCTTTCAGGAGGCGGCGCAGGCGGTCGCGATCATCGGCCAAACCGCAGCGAGGTTGCCCCAGGGGCGGGTGACGGCGCCTCGGATCGAACCGCAGGCGGCGTCGCGCTCGGCGCGGTCGAAGCGCCGCTCGGCGCCGCGTTCCACTGGGTACGCCTCGGCGAGGACGGCCGGGTGCTCGCTGGCACATCACGCCGCCCTCCTTCACCAACTGGCACGGCTTTCACTGGGCGGCCGAGAACTTCGCCTTTCAGGACTTTCCGATCATCATGGCGAGCTTCGGGCTCTCCAATGCCGAGTGCGATCGCTAGGGGACGCCGATGAGCAAGTGGGTCCTCAAGGGGCTGCGCACCGGCATCAAGAGCACCCGCTATCCGGATGCGCCGGAGCCGGCCGCCGGCGTTTCGCCCGGCCGGCCGGGCACCACCCGGATCGAAGACGCCGGGACGGCGGCCCGACTGGCAGCCGTCTGCCCGACCGGGGCGCTCGATCCCGGAACGGGGCGGCATCAATGTCGACTACGCCCGCTGCATCCATTGCCAGCGCTGCGCCGGACCGGGGACGGCGCGCGGATCGAATGGCAGGAAGGCTACGAATGGGCCGTGGAGGCGAGCGATCCTGAAGCCATCGCGCGCCGGCTCGGCAAGGCCTTCGGCCATTCCCTCCACATCCGCTATCTGGACGCCGGCGCCTGCGGCGCCTGCATGAGCGAGGCGCGCCAGCTCAACCAGCCCTACTACAACATCCACCGCCTCGGCTTCTTCGTCACGCCGACGCCGCGCAACGCCGACATCCTGCTGGTCGCGGGCCCCGTGACCGACGCCATGATCCTGCCGCTGCGCAAGACCTACGAGGCCATGCCCGCGCCCAAGCGCGTGGTCGCCATGGGCGTGTGCGCGCTCTCGGGCGGCGTGTTCGGCCGGACCTTCGCCGCGCAGGGCGGGGTCGCCGGCATCATCCCGGTCGACGTCATGGTGCCGGGCTGCCCGCCGCCGCCGCTTGCGATTCTGCACGGGCTGCTGGTGGCCGTGCAGCGCAAGCCCCCCGTCGCCCTGACCTCGCCCGCGCCTGGCGCGCCGTGATCACGCCGGGGTTGCTTCTGGCGCTGTTCCTGACGCTCTCTGCGGCCGGGATCGTGGCCGCCTGCGTTCTGCCCGAGCGTCGGCAGCCGGGCGCCCTCGCGTGGCTGGCTTCGGCCGCGTCGCTCGCGGCGCTTCTCGCCAGTGTCGACGTTCTCCTGTTCGGTGGCTCGTTCGAGCTGCGGCTCTGGCCGCTCATGGGGCTCGGCCCGCTCACCCTCGCGCTCGATCCGCTCTCCGCGGTCTTTGTCCTGACCGTCGGGCTCGTCTTTCTCCCGGTATCGATCTTTTCCGCGTCCTACATGGAGAAGTATCAAGGCAAAGACAGTCTCAGATACTTCTCGATATTGTACTATCTGTTCCTGGTGTCTCTGGTATTCGTCATGGTTTCCTACGATGTTTTGTTGTTCATGATTGCCTGGGAAGTGATGTCGGTATTGAGCTATCTCCTGGTCAGCTACGAGCTGCGGCGCACGGAGAGCGCACCGTGCCGGCTTCCTGATGCTCGCCATGAGCGAGGCGGGCGCGATCGCCATGGTCCTGGCGTTCGCCATCCTGGTCAACGTCGCCGGGCGGCTCGATTTCCCGGCGCTGCGCTCGACCTCCGCAGCGCTCGCGGGTGCCGGTGGTCTTGCGGTATTCCTCCTTTCCTTTTTCGGTTTTGCCGTGAAGGCCGGCCTGCTGCCCCTGAACAGCTGGCTGCCGCGCGCGCATCCGGTCGCGCCGACCAACGTATCGGCGCTGCTTTCGGGGGTGATGGTCAATCTCGGCATCTACGGCATCCTGCGGATCAATGCCGACCTGCTGCCGGTCGCCGATGTCGGTCGCGGCCTCCTGGTGCTGGCCATCGGCAGCCTGTCCGCCCTGGTCGGCATCCTCTACGCGACCGTCGAGAACGACCTCAAGCGCCTGCTCGCCCACAGCACGATCGAGAACATGGGGATCGTCACGGCCGCGCTCGGCGCCGCGTTCGTGTTCATGGCCTCGGGCTTTGCCGGCATCGCCGCGATCGCGCTCGCCGCTGCGCTCTATCACATGATCAATCACTCGGCCTACAAGGCGCTCCTGTTCATCGGCAGCGGCGCGATCGAGGGCGCGACCGGGACCCGCGATCTCGACCGCCTGGGCGGGCTGCTGCAAAGGATGCCCTGGACCGGAGCGTTCTGGCTGGTCGGGGCGCTCTCGATCGCGGCTCTGCCGCCGTTCAATGGTTTCGTGAGCGAGTGGCTGACCCTGCAGTCGATCCTGCGCTCGGCGGTTCTGTCGTCGAGCGCGGACAAGATCGGCTTCGCGCTCTGCGGCGTCGCCCTGGCGCTCACCGCCGGCCTTGCGGTCACCTGCTTCGTCAAGGCGTTCGCCATGGGCTTTCTCGGCATCGCCCGCTCCGGCCCGGTCGCTGCGCGAGCGAAGCACGATGGACGGTACGGGGATCGATGGCCATCTTGGCGTCGGCCTGCGTGCTGCTCGGCGTCCTTCCGACCTACGTGATCCCGGTCCTGGACCGGGCGATCGAGCCCATCGTTCACGCCAGCGCCGCCGCGGCGCTGGTGCCGCCGTTCTTCACCGTGCCGGCCGCAGGCGGCGACGGCCTGAGCCCGGCCTTCCTCGCCGAGTTCCACGATCTCGGGGCGCAGGTCGGACGGGGCGCGCTGCCGGGGCGTGGGCTCGTCGTCCTGCATCAGGGCGGCGAGGCGAACCCGGTCGTATTCGCGATGTCGACCTCCTACGGGGCGGTGATGCTGACGGCGCTGCTCGCCCTGGTGTACGCAGCGTTCCGGGTGCCGACCTGGCGACGCACGGTGCTGCGCGGCCAGACGTGGAGCGGCGGGCTGCGTTGGTTGCGCTCGCAGCAGGTCTACACCGCGACCGGCTTCGCCAATCCGGTGCGGGTGATCTTCCACGCCGTGCTGCGGCCGGCGACCATCGAGAGCAGCACCGAAGCCGTCGCCTTGCATTTTCGCACCGCCGTGCGGCGCGAGTACGAGGAGTCCATGTCATCGACCGGCTGATCCTGCAGCCGACCGTGGTCGCCATTCAGCGGCTGGCGGGCGTGCTGCGGCGGATGCACATCGGGCAGGTCAATGCCTATGCCGGCTATGTTCTGGTCATGGCGCTGCTCGTGCTGCTCGTGGGGCGCGGCCACGACATCCTCCTGCTACTGGCGACCGGGCTGGGACTTCGTTGATCCGCGATCGATGCCAGGCGAGCGCCATGACGAGGCGACGGCGGCGCGGCTTGGTCCGCGCGAGCAGGTGCGATGCCTGAGCCGGGCGGCCTCCTGATCTGGTGCCTCGCGCTATGCGCCGTTGGCGGAGCGCTGGTGTACCTGGCTCCGCAACGTTGGCTGTTCGTGGGATTGGTCGCCGCGCAGTGCCTGGCCGCCCTCGGCGCCGCCGGCGCCGTCCTGGCGGGCGGCGGGCGCGTCGAGCTCGCCCTCTGGCAACTGTCTTCGTTCGGCGGGCTGGTCCTGGTGCTCGATCCGCTCGCGGCGCTGTTCGTGACCGTGACCGCGATCGTATTCGTCGTCGGCGTGGCGTTGGCGGCGAGGGAGGCCGCTTCACAGGCGCGCGCCCGGATGGCCAGCTTTGCCGCTCTCTACCAGCTGCTGTTCGGCGCGATCGTTCTGGTTCTGGTCGCGGGCGACATCATCTCGTTCATCATCGGCTGGGAGCTGATGTCGCTCCTGATCTTCGCTCTGGTCGCTTTCGATGCCGAGCAGGACAGCGCGGGCCGCGCCGGCTACGTCATGCTGGCTTTGAGCGAGGCGGGTGCGATCGCAGGCCTCCTCGGCCTCCTCCTCCTGGCGGTCGCCGCAGACGGCATCGATTTCGCCTCGGTGCGCGGGCTGGCTGGCCTGGCCCCCGGGCTCAGATGGGCCGTCTTCCTGCTGACCTTCTTCGGCTTCGGCGTCAAGGCCGGTCTGCTGCCGGTCAACCAGTGGCTCCCGGACGCCTACGTCGCTTCGCCGCGCGGCTTCACACCGGTGCTCGCCGGGGCGACCACCAATCTCGGCATCTACGCGATCCTGCGCATCAACGCCGATCTCCTGCCGCCCATCTCGATCGGGCCGGGCCTCGTCGCGCTGATCATCGGCAGCCTGTCGGCCCTGGTCGGCATCCTCTACGCGACCATCGAGCTCGATCTGCGCCGGGCACTCGCCCACAGCTCGATCGAGAACATGGGGATCATCATCGCCGCACTCGGCGCCGGGTGGTCTTCACCGCCGCGGGGCACAGCGTCGTCGCCGGCATCGCGCTGATCGCCGGGCTCTATCATCTGGTCAATCACTCCTTCTACAAGGCGCTCCTGTTCACCGGTGCCGGCGTCATCGAGGCCCGGGTCGGCACCACCGACATGGACCGGCTCGGCGGTCTGATCCGCGGCATGCCCTGGACCGCTGCGCTGTTTCTCGTAGGCGTGCTCGCGATCGCGGCGCTGCCGCCGCTCAACGGCTTCGTCTCCGAGTGGCTGACCCTCCAGACCATGCTGCGCGCGGCGCTTCTGTCCTCGACCGTGGTCAAGATCGTGTTCGCGTTGTCGGGCGCGGTGCTGGCGCTGACCGCGGGCCTGGCCCGTCACCTGCTTCGCCAAGGTCTTCGCGATGAGCTTTCTCGGCATGGCGCGCTCGGCCGAGGCAGCCAGGATCAGGGAGGGGCCCTCGGGCGGGCGCATACCGATGGCCGCGCTCGGCCTCCTCTGTCTGCTGCTCGGCGTGCTCCCGACCTACGTGGTGCCGGTGATCGACCGGACGGTCGCGCCGATCGTCCATGCCAGCGCCAAGGAAGCGCTGGTGCCGCCGTTCTTTGTGCCGCAGCTGGCCGAGGCGGAGGGGATCAGCCCCGCGTTTATGGACGAGTTCCACGATCTCGGCGCCGCAGACCGGCCGCGAGCTCCTGCCCGGCCGCGGTCTGGTGGTGCTGCATCGAGGCGGTGCCTCGAACCCGGTCGTGTTCGCCATGTCGACCTCCTACACCCTGGTGGTGCTGGCGGCTCTGCTGGCGCTCGTGTTCGTTCTGTTCCGTCTGGTCACGCGCCGACGCAGGGTCCTGCGCCGCGCCGTCTGGGATGGCGGCTTGCGCCGTCTGCGGCCGAGCATGACCTACACCGCCACGGGCTTTTCCACCCGGTGCGGGTGGTCTTCCACGCCGTGCTCCGGCCGGCGACCATCGAGGACTTCGACCGAAGCGGTCGCCGAGCATTTCCGCACCGCGGTACGCCGCGAATACGACCAGGCCCACCTGCTCGACCGGCTGATCCTGGCGCCCGCCGTCGGTGGGCGTGCAGCGGCTGGCCGGGCCTGCTCCGGCGCATGCACATCGGTCAGGTGAACGCCTACGGCGCCTATGTGCTGCTGACCCTGCTCCTCGCGCTCGTGGTCGGCCTCGCCGCGCTCTGATCTGGTGGTTGAAGTCTGTCGGATGCTACCCGGCGCGTACCCCCGCTAGTCGGATGGCCCAACGCTGGGCAGCGGCTCAGCCCTTCGACCGCAGCATGTCATCCATGCCGTAAAAGCCAGGCGTTTGGCGAGCAATCCACACTGCAGCATCCAAAGTAGCTCCAGCGAAAGCCTTATAGTCCGTCACCCGGCTGATGATCTCAAGCCGTTGGCCCGGACCCGCGAAAAAGACAGAGTTCTCGCAGACCACGTCGCCGCCACGTGCTGAGGCAAAACCGATGCTGCCACGCTTGCGCTGAGGGGTTTCGCCGTGGCGTGCGGGCACCATTACGTCGGCCAAAGCAACGCCGCGCCCATTCGCCGCATATTCGCCTAACTCCAGAGCTGTCCCGGATGGCGAGTTATCTTGTCCCAAGGATGGAAATCGAATATCTCAATGTCGAATTCATCGCCGAGCAATCGGGCCGCGGTCCGAACTAGTTCGTACATCGCGATTACCGATACGCTCATGTTCGCCGCCAGCATGACCGGCAACGAATTGCCGGCTTCGACCAATTTGGCGTGCTGTGCTTCATCAAAACCAGTTGTACCAATCAGAACTGGCGTCTGTTGGCTGATGGCAACTGGTAGCAAAGACATCGTTGCCGACGCGCGCTGAAGTCGACGATAACATCGACCGCACGGCAAAGCGCGCCAGCATCATCAGTGACCTGAAGTCCGAGCGGGGGCAAACCCGCTAGCGTGCCAAGATCCTCGCCAATC
The DNA here is from genome assembly GCA_963815435.1 of uncultured Alphaproteobacteria bacterium. Taxonomy (GTDB): domain Bacteria; phylum Pseudomonadota; class Alphaproteobacteria; order Geminicoccales; family Geminicoccaceae; genus DATAOG01. Next base: position 84,800 of record CAWFGZ010000038.1, on the reverse strand, counting down.
TTTGCTGAGTTGCATCTCTCGCAACCGCCGCCAAGCGTACAGACGTTGCTATCTGTTATGGCCTTAATCAGCGTGGTGCCCATATGGCCCGCAGCGCCGTACAGTCCGATCTTGGTCATCTTTGACGCCTCCAATTCATTTCATTGATGGGCTCAGCCGAACCGATCCCGAAGCCAGAATATCGCGAGCCACTCGATCTGGAAACCCAGCATCTGGCATGGACGACCCTCCCTTGGTAGCCCCTATCGGGCGCTTGTATCGAAGCATAAGTGGTCGATCTCAAACGCCACATAGCTGCTATCTGGCTAGGGCTGCTTCGTCAGGACTTTGACCGATTTGGAATTGTCATGATAAAATAACAGTGCCGAGATGTGCTTTCTTTCGATCCGCGCCACCATCCCGACCTTGTCGACTGCAAAGCGGTATTGGGTGTCCTCGATGTTCGCCGGGCCCACCTTGCCATTGAAGGTCCACTTGACCAGGGCGGTGTCCCAGCTGCCGGCGGGCACCGTGACCTTGTACGAGCCGAGATTGCTGTAGGTCACCGCGAGGTTGCCCTGGTACTTGAGCTCGTCGGGCTGACTGAGGTCGAAAACGTTGACTGCCATCGAGAACTGCCGGCTCTCGCCGGGCTGCAAACCCGGCACGATCACCGGCTGGGGCGGCGAGTAGGTCGTCAGCACGCCCTGCTCGATGTCCTCCTCGCTGACCAGGTTCAGGCTGCCATCTGCCGCGTCGTGCAGGAACAGGATGTGCTTCGGCCCCGCCTCGTAGCGCCAGCTCGCCCCGGTGGCGTCGCGTTTCAGTTGTTGAACGATGTGCTGGTCGGTTTGCCCCTTATCCTTGCCCGCTATGGTCCGGTAGGTCCAGGTGCCATCGGCCAGGCCAGCGAGGCCGAGCGTGAGCGGCCCGCCGGCCGCGGGCGCGCCTATGACGCCGGCGTCGAACAGTGGCTTCAGGGCCTTCTGGTCCGCCTCCGGCATGCCCGCAGCGTGCGCTCCGGGGCAAAAAGCAGCGGCTCCGCCAGTGAGCAGCCAAAGGCCGAGCCCGACCAGCGCCGACTTCGATCCAAGTGCGTTCATGCTTCCCACCCCTAGTCTCCAGGAACCGAGCCACGATAGCGGGCCGGGCGCTCCCTGTCATGCGGCATTCAGGCACTTACGCTCACCGGAACGCCGCGGCGGCTCGAGTTTGCGGAGCGATCGATCCTCGTCGCACCCGCCGTCCCGATCTGGTCGGGCGGGAAATCGGCTCGGGCGCTTCGGCCGCGCGTTCGTGGTCCAGTTTGATCCACGTCAAGACCCGCACTTTGGGTGCTCGGTATGCTCCATCAGTACACGCTCAGGGAGCGATCTATGCCGAATTGTCGCCAAGTCGTCCAAGGCATCAGTGCGATGCTGCCGCTGTCCTATCTGGTCGACACCGTCTCGCCTGGGGCACTCATCGGCTCTGCGGCCTACGCTCAAGCGGCCTCCAATCGCGAGGCCCCCGCCGGGCATTTCCACCCCAAGGGCAAGGCGCCATCGGCCCATACCCTCGAGGTCCGAGCAGGCGGCGAGCCGCGCTGCCCTTCGCCGACACCCGGGACTTCGACGAGCAGAAGCGGGGCCTGATCGCGCCGATGCAGCGAGATGACGATCATGGCCGACGCCGGGCACGTCGCCTGGGACATGGAGCGCTTCCAGTTCCTCGACCAGGAGGACGAGTTCGACAGCATCCATCCGTCGCTGCACCGCCATCGCGTGCTCAACAACAACTACGGCCTCTACGAGGTGATCCCCGGCATCTACCAGGTGCGCGGGTTCGACCTCTCCGACATCACCTTCGTCCGCGGCAAGACCGGCTGGATCGTCTTCGACCCGCTGGTCAGCGCGGAGCCGGTGCGCGCGCGCTGGAAGCTCTTCCAGGACCACGTGGGCGAGGGCGCTGCCGGTCTCGGCGGTGATCTACTCGCACACCCACGGCGACCACTGGGGCGGCGTGCGCGGCCTCGTCGACGAGGCGGACGTGCGCGTCGGCAAGGTCCCGGTCATCGCGCCGGTCGACTTCATGGACTTCACCGTCTCCGAGAACGTCTACGCCGGCAACGCGATGAACCGGCGGCTGTTCTACCAGTACGGCCTGCTCCTGCCCGCCGCCCCGCACGGCTATGTCGGCCAGGGCCTCGGCCAGGGGGTCTCGGCCGGCGCCACCGGGCTGATCGCGCCGACCCGCCTGGTCGCGCGAGCCGATCGAGGAGTTCGAGGTCGACGGCGTGCGGATGGTCTTCCAGAACACGCCGAACACCGAGGCGCCGCGGGAGATGAACACCTACTTCCCGGACATGAAGGCGCTCTGGATGGCGGAGAACGTCACCGCGACGCTGCACAACATCTACACCCTGCGCGGCGCCCCGGTGCGCGACCCGCTGGCCTGGTCGAAGTACATCGCCGAGGCGCTCTACCGCTTCGGGCTCGAGGCGGAGGTGATGTTCGCCTCGCACCACTGGCCGCGCTGGGGCAACGACCGGGTGCAGGAGGTGCTGCGCGGCCAGCGCGACATCTACGCCAACATGAACAACCAGGTGCTGCACCTCGCCAACCAGGGCGTGACGATCAACCAGATCCACAACGTCTACGAGGTGCCGAAGGGGCTGCAGGAGAAGTGGTACTGCCGCGGCTACCACGGCTCGCCGCAGCACAACGCCCGCGGCGTGGTCCAGCGCTACCTCGGCTTCTGGGACTGCAACCCGGCGACGCTGATCCCGCTGTCGCCGGCCGACTCCGCGCCGCTCTATGTCGAGATGATGGGCGGCAGCGGCAAGATCATCGCCCGCGGCCGCGAGCTGCACGACGCGGGCGAGTACCTGCTCGCGCCGAGATCGTGAACAAGCTGGTCCAGGCCGAGCCGGACAACGCCGAGGCCAAGGATCTGCTCGCCGACGTCTTCGAGCAGACTCGGCTACCAGCAGGAGAACCCGGGGCTGCGCAACAGCTTCCTCGCCGCCGCCTACGAGCTCCGCACCGGCATCCCGCAGGGCGAAGGCCGCAGTTCGACCAGCCCCGACGTGATCCGGGCGATGTCGACCGAGCTGTTCCTCAACTTCCTCGGCATCCGCATGGACAGCCGCAAGGCCGAGGGCCTGCGCTTCACGATCAACCTGGTGACGCCCGACAACGGCGAGAAGTTCATCATCGAGATGGAGAACGCGACGCTGACCAACATCGCGGGCTTCCAGGCGGCGGCGCCGGATCTGACGCTGACCATCAACCGCGCCGACCTGGAGCAGACGATGATGGGCGCGAAGACGCTGGAGGCGCAGATCGCCGACGGCACCGCGAAGGTGGAGGGCGACGTCGGGTCCTGGCGCAGCTCGCCGCGACCATGGTCGACTTCGACCCGCGCTTCGAGATCATGCCCGGGACCAAGCCGAAGGCCGAAGAGTTGGCGGCGCTCGATCCCTACGCGACGGGTCCGGTCAAGCCCGCTGCTGAGTAGCCTGCCCGCTCCGCCAACGAGCAGGGCGAGGCCCAGCCCGAGCAGTGCCGACTTCGATCCACGTGCGTTCATGCTTTCCGACCTCAGCCTGGAAAAGAACCGAGCCATGAAAGTGGGCCGGGCGCCCTGTCATGCGGCATCTCGACTTTCGCGTTCGGGGACCAGGCTTGACCGCCTGCCACGTTAGCGCAATCCTGCCGGCTCCACATCGCGTCCTTGGGGGGGAGACGAGATGGCCATCAGAGCGCCTTTGGCGCGCGGCACCGGGCTTCGGATGTCGCGCCTCGCTTGCGTCGTCAGCGCGATCCTGTGGTTCGCGATAGGCGGAGCGACTGAAGCGCAGGAAAAGAAGCCCAACTTCGTCATGATCATGACCGACGACGTCGGCTGGGGCGATCTCGGCAGCTATGGCGGCGGTGCCACGCGCGGCGCCCCGACGCCGCATCTCGACCAGCTCGCCGCGGAGGGCATGCGCTTCCGCCAACTATTACGGCCAGGCCAAGCTGCACCGCCGGCCGCGCGTCGTTGATCACCGGTCGCATTCCGATCCGCACGTTGCTCTCGAGCGTGCTCACACCGGGCGATCCGAACGGGATGACCAAGCAGACGCCGACGATTGCGCAATATCTCAAGCAGGCCGGCTACACGACCGTGGAACTCGGCAAATGGCATCTGGGCGACAAGGCCGAGAACTTCCCGACCGCGAACGGCTTCGATGAAATGTATCACATGCTGCCGTACTACGCCGGCGTCTATGCGTATGATGACCTGGCTCTGCATCCGAACTTTCCGATTAGAGATCCGCAGTTCATGGCCGAGTGGAGTTGCGTCAATCTCTCGGAATGGAACGGCAAAGCGGGCGAGCAGCCCCAGATCGAGAAGAAGAAGTTCGGCTATGCCGACCTTGCCACCGGTGACGACGACATCCGGGCCACGGCGATCGACTGGATCAAGGCGCACGCGCGGGATCAAAATCCGTTCTTCATGTATCTGAACTTCATGAAGCTCCACAATCCGAACAACCCGTCGCCCCGCTGGAAGGGGAAATCGCCGGGCGGCGGCAACTACCTCGATGCGCTGCTGGAGCTCGACGACAACACGGGTCAGGTCGTCCAGGCGATCCGCGATCTCGGCATCGCCGAAAATACCCTAGTCGTATGGACCACGGACAACGGCGCCTGGATCGACGCGTATCCCGACGCCGGCTATACGCCCTTTCGCGGCATGAAGGGCACCTCCTATGAGGGCGGCTTCCGGGTTCCCGCGATCGCCTGGTGGCCCGGCCACATCAAGCCGGGCACGGTCAACATGGACATGTTCTCGCACATGGACTGGTGGCCGACGTTCGGCAGGCTCGCCGGCCTCGAGCCGCCACCGCACGACTGGAAGGACAATGACGGCAGGCCGATCATCTTCGACGGCATGGATCTGAGCGAGTTGCTGCTCGGCACCGGGCCCGGCAGGCGCGACTCCTTCATATACTTCAACGATCAGGCCTTTGGCGCGGTGCGCGTCAAGAACTACAAGATGGTGATGAGCGCCAAGGACACCTGGCTCGGCCAGGAGCAGCCGTTGAACCCGCCCGCCCTCTACGATCTGTGGTGGGACCCGGGCGAGCAGCACGACATGATCTTCAATGGCGCCGCACCGACGCGCGGCGACTTCAGGAGCTCACCCGGCCGCTACTCGGGCCAGGACAACGGCTGGATCGGAATTTATATGAATCCGGTGATCGAGCAGTTCTTCGAAGAGCTGGTGACCCACCCGAACATTCCCTACCAGCCCTATGGCATGGGCTTCGCCCAGATCATTCCAATGCAATACAGGTAAGCGCCAAGCGCGGGAGGGGCCGCTGTCGCGCACGGCGATAGGGGTTCGCGGATCGTCAAGCGGGAGGTTTCGATGGAAGATGTCCGTGGCAGTGAATGGGTCTCCGGCACTGCCCGAGGCAGCGAGCCGGAGATCGCGAAGGAGGCCCCAGGAGACTCGACCCCTGCTCAATTCACCCATGCTCCGGCGCACCAGCTGCGCTGGCGCGCTGTTCGCGGGCATTCTCATGCTGGCGGCATCGCCAGCAGGCGCCGGGGGGTTCTGGCTCTACGAGATGGGCACGCCGGATCTGGGGACTGCCTCGGCGGGCCGGGCGGCGCTCGCCGCGGATGCCGCGACCGTGTTCGGCAACCCGGCCGGCATGACCAGGCTCGACCGCTCGCAGCTGCTGGTCGGCACGCAGCTGGTCGTGGGTGACGTGCACTTCGATGCCGGCTCGGGCACCACCGTGCCCGGCGGCAACGGCGGCAACGCCTCCGGCCTCGTGCCGGGCGGCAGCTTCTACTACGCGCAGAGCGTCACGTCCGACTTCAAGCTCGGCTTCTGGAGCGGCTCCTACCTCGGCGGCGCGTTGAAGTACGAGGACGGCTGGTCCGGGCGCTTCTACAACACCGAGTCCGACCTGATCACCCTCGGCGCCGGGGTCAACGCCGCCTACAAGGTCAACGACTGGCTCTCGATCGGCGGCGGGCCGTTCGCGCTCTACGGCAAGCTCGAGCAGAAGGTGGCCCTCAACAACGTCCTCGACGGCGGCCAGGACGGCAGCCTCAAGTACTCCGACGAGGAACCCGGCGTCGGCGGCATGGTGGGGGTCATGCTCGAGCCGTGGGAGGGCACACGCTTCGGCGTGACCTACATCTCGCCGGTCAAGTTCGACTTCAAGGCCACCCCGTCCACCAACAATCTCGGTCCGACATTTCAGGCTCTGCAGAACGCGACGGGGCTCTTCACCCGGCAGACCAAGATCGAGCTCACCCTGCCGCAGCAGGTGATGCTGAGCGGCTACCAGAAGCTCAACGACAGCTGGTCGGTGATGGGCAACCTGGTGTGGCAGAACTGGAGCCAGTTCGGCGAACCCGAGATCTCGGTGGCCAGCACCTCGGTGAACAATGTGAAGACCAATCTCAACTATGACGACACCTGGGGCTTCGCGCTCGGCGCGCAATACGCGTTCGCGGACGGCTGGCTGTGGTCGGTCGGCGGCGCCTTCGACACCTCGCCGATGTCGAAGGGTTAGCGCTCCCCGGCGATTTCCATGGACCAGCAGTATCGCCTCGGCACCGGCGTCCAGTACAGCTTCAACGACAACATCACGGTCGGTGTCGCCTACGAATACATGAACGGCGGCGACAACAATGTGGATCGTAACCGGGGACCACTCGCCGGCCGGCTCCAGGGTGACTACAAATCGTTCGACTTCCACTTCATCGGCCTGAACCTGAGCTGGAAGCTCTGAGCGACGCTCCGGTTCCCCGAAGATCCTGGGCGCAAACGCAAAGAGAGAAGGAAGACACCGATGCGCGATCCGCCACGCCAGCGGCTGCGCGCATGTCCCTGGGCGATCGTGCGAAGGAAGCGAGGAGCCGAGTCCTCGTTCGCCGGCGCCAGGCCGCTGCTGCCGAAGGTGGGCGCGCTCGCAGTCCTCGCTCTGGTTGCCGCCTGCACCTCGACCCAGAGCCAGATGGCGACGGGCGGGCCAGACGTTTCCCCGGCCGCAGCTCGTAGTCGTCGAAAACTTCGCCGTCTCGCCCGACGAGGTGCAGATCAGCGAGGGGCTGAGCGCCGAGGTGCAGCAACCTCTTAGGCAGCGGCGGCGGCACGCCGCGCACCGAGCAGGAGCTCCAGACCGGTCACCAGGTTGCCGATGCGATCGCGAAGAATCTGGTCACGGAGATCCGTGACCTCGGCCTCTCGGCCGAGGTTGCGAATCCGCTGACCCTCGCCTCTCGGGCGCGCGCGGCGACGTGGTGCCGCCCGGCATCCAGAACGCTGTCCTGGTCACGGGCCAGCCGGTGTCGGTCGACGAGGGCAATCGCCGCCGAGCGCGTGATCATCGGCTTCGCCGCCGGGCGGAGCGACGTGCGGGCGCAGGTCCAGGTCTTCGACGTCCCTCGGGCGGCGCGCGGCGGCTGATGGACACGATCGAGGTCGACGCCAAGAGCGGCCTGACGCCGGGCATGGCGGAAACCATGGGTGCGGGCGCGCTCGCCCGGCCATCTGCTGGTCTCGGCCGCGGTCAGCAGCGGGGTCTCAGGTGGTGTCCGAGAAGTTCCCGCCGACACGGTGGTCGCCGACGCCGACCGCGCCGCCAAGGGCATCGCCAAGCAGCTCTCGGCGCTGTTCGCGCAGCAGGGCTGGACGAGCTGAGCAGGCGTCCTCCTCCCGCGAGGTGTCGAGCTCCGCCGGTTGATCCAGATCAAGGGCGAGGCTCCATCAGCGCGAAAGTCCACCAGCCGGCGCCGGAGGGTCTCGCTCCCGTGACCGAGGCGTTAGGAGGCTAGGGGGATGGACACCTGCATGCGGAAGATCGTGAAGCACCAGGCGAGGGCGGGCGCCCTGATGCTCGGTCTCGCTCTGCTGACCAGTGCGGTTGCGCCAGCGGCTCCTCGAGCAGTGCCTCGAGCGGCATGACTTCCCAAGAGCTCTACAACGAGTACGACACCAATAATGACCACCAAATCGACTAAGAGGAGTGGGACCAGGCCTACAGGAACATGGACACCAACGGCGAAGGAGGAGGCTTCCCGGAGCGCCATGGATCATCGCCTCGGAGACATCGAGGCGTTGCTCGTAGTCGCGCATCGGCCGGAGCAGTTTCGATGAAGATTTAGCGATGCGCCTGGAGCGCCGCGGCGGCCGGAAGCAGACGATGGGAACGGATTAAAAGGGGGCGTAGGTCCAGACCTGACCATCCGCCGTCCTTGACCCTGGCCGCCTGATCCGCCCACCATGCCACTTCGGTGCCCGCGCCACCCAATTTCCATCAACTGCGCGACACCGCCTTCTGCGAAAAGGGAGACCACTCCCACCGGAGCCGGGGAAAACTAGGATGAGTTCTGCGGAAGGCCGCCAAGCCAAAGGCTAACAAGAAAATGCCTCCCAGCGAGGCGCGGTATCGCTCTCCCGCCGAACGTCGCGCGGAGGGGAAAGCGTTGCGAGATGCGGTGCCTCGTGAGCTGCAAGGAGGATGGAAGGCACCCAAGGATCGACGCGATCCGATCGAGTTGCTGATCGAGTTGAACGAAGGCCGAATGCCCCAACTGGTGCCGATCCGTCACGGCCGCATGTTGCACTCGCCCTTTGCGTTTTATCGAGGGTCGGCCGCATTAATGGCGGCCGACTGGCCGCACGCCCGCCTCGGGAATTAGAGTGCAGGCCTGCGGTGACGCGCACTTGATGAACTTCGGCGGCTTTGCGACGCCCGAGCGCAACGTCATCTTCGACATCAACGATTTCGATGAGACGCTGCCGGCGCCGTGGGAATGGGACCTTAAGCGGCTGGCCGCGAGCGCGGTGGTTGCGGGGCGATACATAGCATTGAGCGAGCGCGAATTGGCCAACGCTGCGCTCGCGGCGGCGCGCGCGTATCGCGAGCGAATGCACGAATACGCATTCATGCGGGCGCTGGAGGTCTGGTACGATCGGATCGACGCTGAGCGCTTAACGGAACAACTCCCCAAGAAGGTTCGCGCCAGAGTGGCCGCCAGAGTACAGGAGAGAGTTGAGAAGGCGCGCGCCCGCACGGTCGCCGAGTACGACTTCCCAAAGCTCGCCGAGCAGACCGGTTCGACCCCTCGAATCAAAGACAGACCCGCCGCTGATATTCCATCCCAGTGCGCAGGAAGCTCCGGGCTACAAGATCGGATTTGCCGACGCGCTCGCGCTTTACCGCGAATTGCTGCCCGAGCACGTCCGCGTGCTTCTCGATCGCTTTCATTATTGCGACCTCGCGATCAAGGTGGTTGGTGTGGGCAGCGTCGGCACGGCCTGCGCCGTCATGCTCTTCGTGGCGGGCGACAACGACCCGCTCTTTCTGCAGATCAAACAAGCTAATGCATCAGTCCTTGAGCCGTACGCGGGGAAGAGCCTGCACCCAAACCACGGCCAGCGGGTCGTCGCTGGCCAGCGGCTCGATGCAGCCCGCCAGCGACATTTTCTTGGGATGGACAAAAGTGCCAGGGGTTTCGACGTGTACCTCCGTCAACTTCGTGACGCAAAGATCTCCCCAATTATCGAAGGAGCTGATGCGGAACTCTTGCAAGCTTACGTGGAGGTCTGCGCGCGAACACTGGCGCGGGCTCACGCCCGTTCGGGCGATGCTGCCATGATTTCGGGTTACATGGGTTCGAATGAGATCTTCGACGAAGCAATCTGTGAATTCGCGGTCGAGTATGCTGATCAGACGGAGCGCGACTACAAGGCCTTTCTGAAGGGGGTCAGAGGGAACCGGATCAGTGCGATTGTCGAGGAATAGATTTCCGGCTTGACAGCACCCCGCGTCCGCATCAGGCGCTCGGCGATCGAACCCTGATGGCGCATGTGGCGGGCTGGCGCCACGGGCCCTTTACCCGGCAACGCTGACGCGGCGCTTGGACGACGCTGCCGCGTCGCCACATGCTTCACTAGCATGGGAGCGGCAAAGGCTGGTATGTGATGTTCCCTCTGTGAGGAGAGGCCGTCACATCACTTAGCCGGTGGGAGGGATGCTATGAAGACGCTTGGCCGTGTCTCACTTTGGGTCGTCGTCCTGCTCGTGCTAGCCGGGTGCGCTTCAACCAAGGTCACGGAGCGTCAGGGGCAGATGGGCGAGAAGCTCGCTCGGCCCGATCGTATCATCGTCTATGACTTCGCCGCCACCCGGACGAGGTCCATGCCGAGTTGCTCTCCCCTCCGTATCTGCTGGCGCCACGACGCCGCAGACGGCGAAGGACATCGAGGAGGGTCGCAAGCTGGGCGCCGAAGTGGCGAGGGCAGCTGGCGCGGATCTCCAGACACGGGGCGCCGGCCGCGCAGGCGGCGGGGCAGTCGCCGCCCCGGGTCGGCGACATCGTGATCGAGGCTCTATTCGTTTGGTCGAAGAGGGCAGCGCCGGAGAGCGCGTGCTGCTCGGCTTCGGCTCCGGCGCCTCTGACCTGAGGACGGTGGTCGAAGGCTACCAGATGACGGCTTAGGGCCTGCGCAAGCTCGGAGGCGGCGAACTGAGTGTGGGGGGCAGCAAGACGCCGGGCTTGGTCGCCCCTCTGGTCGTGGCCGCTGCGACCGCAAACCCGATCGGCCGGATCGTCGCCGGCGGGGCGAGCTACTGGGAGGCGTCGGGATCCTCTACGATCGAAGGCCGGGCCAAAGCGACTGCTGACGAGATCGCTGCACAACTAAAGATGGCAGCCGAGAAGCAGGGGGTGGATATCTGCAGCCCGCGAATAACCGGGCAAGCGAGTAGTCGCGAGGGTCAGGGCAGGTCGCCCGGTATGGCGTGGCCCGCCCTGACCAAAGAACGGCTCGAGACGCCGTCGGGTGAATCGGCGCTGGCATCTCGTCGAGGGAGGATAGAGCTCATGGGCATGTCGGATCTCACCCCCAGAAGTGCCGCATCGAACCGGCGGCATTTTCTCGGGAATCGCGCTCTCCTGCGCTCTCAGCTCTCGTTCGTCTCGTCTGCGGCACTGCAGTGGCTGCGGGCTGGTTCGCCCGTCGTTGCCGGCCGCGATGGCCGGCGGTTTCTGGGTGTACGAGATGGGCACGCTGGTCCTCGCACCGCGTCGGCGGGCGGCGCCTCGCTCGCCAAGGACGCCGCGACCGTGTTCGGCAACCCGGCCGGCATGACCAAGCTCGACCGCTCGCAGCTCCTGGTCGGCACGCAACTGACGGTCGGCGACGTGCACTTCAACGCCGACGTGGGCACCACCGTGCCCGGCGGCAACGGCGGCAACGCGTCCGGCGTCGTCCCGGGCGGCAGCCGCTACCACGCGCAGAGCGTGACCCCGGACTTCAAGCTTGGCTTTTGGAGCGGTTCCTACCTCGGCGGCTCGTTGCAGTACGAGAACGGCTCGTCCGGCCGCTACTACAACACCAAGTCCGAGCTGCTCACCCTCGGCGCCGGGGTCAATGCCGCCTACAAGGTCAACGACTGGCTCTCGCTCGGCGGCGGGCTGTTCGCGCTCTACGGCAAGCTCGACCAGAAGGTGGCCATCAACAATGTCCTCGACGGCGGGCAGGACGGCAGCCTCAAGTACTCCGACGAGGAACCCGGCGTCGGCGGCATGGCGGAAGTCATGCTGGAGCCCTGGCAGGGCACACGCTTCGGTGTGACCTACATCTCGCCGGTCAAGTTCGACTTCAAGGATGTCCCGTCCACCAACAACCTCGGTCCGACTTTTCAGGCTCTGCAGAACACGAGGGGGCTCTTCACCCGGCGGACGAAGATCGAGCTCACGCTGCCGCAGCAGGTGATGCTCAGCGCCTATCACGAAGCTCACCGACCGCTGGTCGGTGATGGGCAACCTGGTGTGGCAGAACTGGAGCCAGTTCGGCGAACCGAGATCTCGGTCGCCAGCACCTCGGTGAACAATGTAAAGACCAATCTCAACTATGACGACACCTGGGGCTTCGCGCTCGGCGCGCGGTACGCGTTCGCGGACGGCTGGCTGTGGTCGGTCGGCGGCGCCTTCGACACCTCGCCGATGTCGAAGAGCGAGCGTTCCCCAACCATTCCCCTCGACCAGCAGTATCGCCTCGGCACCGGCGTCCACACAGCTTCAACGACAACATCACGGTCGGTGTCGCCTATGAGTACATGAACGCCGGCGACGCCAGTCTGGACCGCAACCAGGGGCCGCTTGCCGGCCGGATCGAGGGTGACGGCCAGTCGAACGACTTCCACTTCATCGGCTTGAACCTGAGCTGGAGCTCTGGACGAAGGCCCGTTCCGGAGGAGTGGTGTGACAGCGCTCATCAACAACCAGCCTGCCGGCCGCGCGCCGGCGGGTGACCGCGAGAGAGAGGAGACCCCGATGCCGATCCGCTAGCGCGGCAACTGGATCCAGACCATGCCCGGCAAGGGCTGGTTCACGATCCTCCGCCTCTACAGCCCGCTCCCGTCGTTCTTCGACAAGAGCTGGCGCCCGAGCGAGATCGAGCTTGTCAAATGATCCTGTAGCGCCAGGGCCCACGGGCGCTCGGAGCGTCGCAGAGCCCGGACGAGATGCAGCCGACGATCGGGACATTCCACCCGAGTCAGGTAGACGCTGCGACGCCAAGTCCAGTTCCCGCTGCCGAGATGGGGACGCACCCTACGGAACCATGGGGCGATCCAGACCACAGTGAGGAGCAAAGCGACATGAAATGGCGAACGTTACCACCACCGATGGTGGGGCTGATGATGGGCAGCCGCACTGGCCGCCAGTCCGGCCCCGGCCCAGCAGATCACCGGCACGCCGGGCTCGCCCAGCGCGACGACCACGATCGACGGGCGCTATCTGCCGCCGCCGCCGCCGCCGTTCGGCGGCGAGATCAATCCCAACGCCCTGCAGTCGAAGCCCTGGTGGCCGCCGCGCGTCGTGCCGCCCAAGGGCGCGCCCAACGTCCTGCTGATCATGACCGACGACACCGGCTTCGGCGCGGCCAGCACCTTCGGCGGCGTGATCCCGACGCCGGCGCTCGACCGGCTCGCCAAGGTGGGACTGCGCTACACGAACATGAACTCGACGGCGCTCTGCTCGCCGAGCCGGGCGGCGCTGATCACCGGGCGCAACCACCACTCGGTCGGGTTTCGGCGTGGTCGCCGAGCAGGCCACTGGCTTTCCGGGCTATGACAGCTTCATCGGCAAGGATGCGGCGACCATCGGCGAGATCCTCAAGGAGAACGGCTACGCGCACGTCCTGGTTCGGCAAAGACCACAACACGCCAAGCTTCCAGGCGAGCCAGGCCGGCCCGTTCGACCAGTGGCCGACCGGCCTGGGCTTCGAGTACTTCTACGGCTTCGTCGGCGGCGACACCAGCCAGTGGCAGCCGAACCTGTTCCGCAACACCACGGCGATCTACCCCTACGTCGGCAAGCCCGGCTGGAACCTGATCACCGCGATGGCGGACGACGCCATCCATTGGATGAACCAGCTCAACGACCTCGCCCCGGACAAGCCGTTCTTTCTCTACTACGTGCCGGGCGCGACCCACGCACCGCACCACCCGACCCCGGAATGGATCAAGAAGATCAGCGACATGCACCTGTTCGACCGGGGCTGGAACGCGCTGCGTGACGAGATCTTCGCCAATCAGAAGAAGCTCGGCGTGATTCCCCAGGATGCAAAGCTGACGCCCTGGCCGGATGATCTGCTGAAGAGGTGGGACACGCTCACGGCCGACGAGAAGAAGCTGTTCATCCGTCAGGCGGACGTCTACGCCGCCTACCTCGCCTACACCGACCACGAGATCGGCCGCGTGATCCAGGCGGTCGAGGACATGGGCAAGCTCGACAACACGCTGATCATCTACATCGTCGGCGACAACGGCTCGAGCGCCGAGGGAACCCTGATCGGCACGCCGAACGAGGTTGCTTCGCTCAACGGCGTCGAGGTCCCGGTCGGGGACCAGCTCAAGTACTTCTACGATGTCTGGGGCTCCGACCAGACCTATCCGCACATGGCGGTCCCGTGGACCTGGGCCTTCGACACGCCGTTTTCGTGGACCAAGCAAATCGCATCGCACTTCGGCGGCGTGCGCCAGGGCACGGTCATCGCGTGGCCCAAAGTGATCAAGGACGCGGGCGGCGTCCGCAATCAGTTCCACCACTTCATCGACATCGTACCGACGATCCTGGATTTGACTGGCATTCCGGCACCGGTGATGGTCAACGGCATCGCCCAGAAGCCGATCGAGGGCGTCAGCATGGCCTACACCTTCGACAAGGCGAACGCCAACGCGCCGTCGACGCATCACACCCAGTACTTCGAGATGATGGCGGACCGGGCGCTCTACCAGGACGGCTGGATCGCCAGCACGAAAGTGACCCGGCCGCCATGGGACGTCCTTGGTGCATTCAATCCGGATCCCGCCAACAACGTGACGTGGGAGCTGTACGACCTGACCAAGGACTGGACGCAGGCGAATGATGTTGCCGCGGCCAATCCCGAGAAGCTGAAGTTGCTGGAGGACCTGTTCTGGGTCGAGGCGGCCAAATATCAGGTCCTGCCGCTCGATGCCTCGGTGGCGTCGCGCATCATCGCGCCGAAACCGAGCCTGGCGGCGGGCAGGACGGTGTTCACCTACTCCGGCGAGATGACCGGCATCCCGCCCGGCGACGCGCCGAGCCTGCTCAATACTTCGTACACCGTGACCGCGGACGTCGAGGTTCCGACGGGCGACGCCGAGGGCATGATCAACACCAACGGCGGGCGCTTCGGCGGCTACGGCTTTTACCTGTTGAAGGGCAAGCCCGTCTTTCTGTGGAATCTGCTCGACCTCGAACGGCTGCGCTGGGAGGGCCCCGACGCGCTCTCGCCTGGCAAGCACACGCTGGAGTTCGATTTCAGATACGACGGCCTCGGCTTCGGCACGCTCGCTTTCAACAACATCAGCGGCATCGGCCGAAGCGGCACTGGCGTGCTCAAGGTCGACGGCAAGGAGGTGGCGACTTAGAAGATGGAGCGCACCGTGCCGATCATCATCCAGTGGGACGAGACCTTCGATGTCGGCGCCGATACCGGCACGCCGGTGGACGATAAGGACTATCAGGTGCCGTTCGCCTTCACCGGCAAGCTCGACAAGCTCACGATTAGCATCGAGCAGCCGAAGCTGACGCCTGCCGACATAAAGCTTCTCACGCAAGAGGGCCAGCGCAACAACAAGGCGAGCGAATAGTCTCAGGGGACCGTGCGGAGCCGCCCCGCACGGTCCGATACCCGCCGTGCGCCGGGCTTTGCCAGTTCCCGAAGAGGAGGTTATGCTCTCCGGGCGCTTCTGATCGGAGCTCCGGCCATGCGTGCAACGTTGCTCTCGGTTGTCCTCGGTCTCTCGGCGGTGCCGGCGCTGGCGGCCGGCGATCCGGATGCGGCCAAGGGGCTGCTCGCCGATCATTGCTCCGCCTGTCACGACATTCCGGTCGCCGGCGCGAAGCAGCCCGCGACCGGGCTGCCGGCCCCGGCGTTCATGGTGATCGCCAACGATCCCGATGCCTATCCCGAGGCGCGTCTGCGCACCTTCCTGCAAAAGCCGCACTGGCCGATGACCGGCTTTACCCTCTCGCCCACCGACATCGACAACATCCTCGCCTATCTGGCGACCCTCCGGCATCGTTAGGGCGCTCCGGCACGGCGGTTCGGCCTCAGCCGACGGCGCTGCGGTCAGACCTCGAAATGCAGCCACGGAGGAGGAGGGCAATGGGCTTGCGCGAGCGGATCGGGATCGACTTCGGCGGCAAGCTCTGCCTCGAAGACGCGCTCGAATGGGCAGCGGCCAACGAGTTCGCCTATGCCGACGTCTGCCTCGACAGTCCGCCCAACGAGCTCGGCTCGTTCGACGAGGAGCGGGTGCGCAGCGTGCGCGCCATGCTCGAGCGCCATGGCATCCGGCTCGGCCTGCACACGCTCTCGGCGGTCAACGTCGCCGAGACCTCACCCTTTCTGCGCGAGGCGGTCGATGCCTATCTGCGCGCCTAGATGGACCTGGCCCCGCGCCTCGGCGCCGGCTGGATCGTGGTCCACGCCGGCTATCATTTCAGCGCCGACTTCGTGCGCCGCAAGGAAGCGGCCCTGGAGCGGCTCGGCCGCGCCGCCGACTATGCCGGGAAGGTCGGCGCGCTGCTCCTGCTCGAGAACATGAACCCGGAGCCGGACGACGCCGAGGTCCGCTACCTCGGCCACGACGTCGAGGAGTGCCGCTACTATTTCGACCATCTCGCCTCGCCGCATCTCGGCTGGTCCTACACGGTCAACCATGCCCACATGCTGCCCGAGGGCATCGAGGGATTCACCCGCGCCTTCGATCTCGGCCGCTGCGGCGAGGCCCGGCTCGCCGACAATCGGGGCGAGCGGGAAGAGCATCTCTATCCGGGCGAGGGGACGATCGACTTCAAGGCGATGTTCGATCAGATCGAGGGTGCCGGCTACCAGAGGCACTACATGCTCGCCTTCGGCTCGATCGAGGACATGCGGCGCGGCCGGGACGATCTGGTCGCGATCGCCGGCCGGAGCTGAGCAGAATGGCGGACGACGGACGGATCCGCTGCAGCTGGGCCGGCAGCGATCCGCTCTACATCGCCTATCACGATGCGGAGTGGGGCGTGCCGCTCCGCGACCACCGGCGCCTGTTCGAGATGCTGGTGCTCGAGGGTTTCCAGGCCGGGCTTTCCTGGATCACGATCCTGAGAAAGCGCGAGAACTTCCGCAAAGCGTTCGATCATTTCGATCCGGAGAAGATCGCAGGGTACGGTCCGGACAAGGTCGCGGCGCTGCTCGCCGACCCCGGCATCGTGCGCAACCGGGCCAAGATCGGAGGTGCCGTCCTCTCGGCGCAGGGCTATCTCGACCTGATGCGGGAGCCCGGAGGCTTTTCCGGCTTTCTCTGGCAGTTCGTGGGCGGCGCGCCGATCGTCAACCAGCGCCGCGCCATGAGCGAGGTCCCGGCCGAGACCGCCGAGGCGCGCGCCATGTCCAAGGCGCTGAAGGCCCGCGGCTTCAAGTTCTGCGGCCCCACCATCTGCTATGCCTTCATGCAGGCGACCGGCATGGTCGACGACCACCTCGTCGACTGCTTTCGCCACACCCGCAGACGCTAGCCGTCCGGAGATGTTGTTTTGGGGCCCAAAGGCCAGGGTTTGCCTGGGTTTTGGGTTCGTTTGGTAGAATCGGCCCTTGCGGGCGCCCTTCCTCTCCGATCGCCTGCTCCAAGCCGGACCGACAATCTCCGGTGGCGGTCGCAGGGCGCCGCGCGGAAGCCTGGTTTTCATCCCAGACTATGGGAAAATAAGCAAGCCGGCACCGTGAACGGTTGCGCCGGCAGGGTCTGCCCCCGTCCACACCCGGCTGCCGGACGTCCGCTCGCCGGCCTTCGAGGTCGAGGCACACCGTCGGCCAGGGCCCGCACGCCGACGAGGACCAGGCCTTCATCGACGCATCGCAAACCGGGTCGCCGAATGAGGCGCGGCGAACCGGGAACCGAACTGTTTTGGTTGCCAGACCTGACCCTGGAACCCAGGTGGAAGCGCAACGATATGATCGCTTGCGGCCATCCGCGAGAGATCATGATGCTTGGCAAAGAGCTTGAGGCCACCATGCGCCGTGCGCTGGCCTGCGCCAACCAGCGTCGACAGGAATACTTCGGCATCGAGCAATTGCTCTTGTCTCTGCTTGATGATCCGGATGCGCGAAAGGTGTTCTCGACCCTCGGGGTGGACACAGAAGATCTGCGCTCCGCGGTGACGGCCTTCCTTGATCGGGAGCTGGCCGAGGCCGTCGATGGCTTTGCCGCTGCCAAGCCAACCGTCGGCTTCCAGCGTACAATTCAAAGAGCCGTCGTCCGCTCGAAAGCTTTTGCCCGGTCGGCCGACGGTGCCGATGCGTTGGTAGCCCTGTTCTCGGAGAGAGGATCGCCCGCCGCCAATCTGCTCGCTGATCGCGGAATCACGCGACGAGACGTGGAGCAGGTCGTCCTTTATGGCAAAGTGTGCCGCGGACCCGAGCCGGCCTCAATCGCGGAAATCCTGGAATCCACGAATCCGCAGGCGGGCGTGAGGTTCGAAATGCAGACCGTGACGGAATATCCGACACTGGAAGACGCCCAAGACATACTCGAAGTGATCAGGAGCGACGTCAACTGGGCATGGCGGGTCTCGGAAGCGATCGCGTGGTTTATCAAGCGGGACACAGGCCCCGGCTGGGTCGGTGAAACGATGGATCGACTGCGACGTCTGGCTGACGAGGGTGAGAGCGACGTTCGCTCGAGCATGCCGGATGTCACGCCGGAGGGCCCGGCGCTGCTGGCGCGACCGGTAATTCATTTCGCAGATGCGCAGTGCTACGATTCGGTGCAGGCGATGGTGATCGTCAAAGCGGCGCCCTCAACGCAAGTCGTCATGGCCGCAATGTGGAGTCTGAGAACCTGGGGACGTGGCCGATCAGCGGAAGAGTTGGCAGAGGCGAAGGCGGAGTTGGCGCACAAGATCGCACAATGCGTAGAATATTCGGATGCACAACAGAAGCAAACGGTCGAAACACTGATCGTCGGTTTGCTCAATGCTCCAAATGGCATGCACGCCCGCGGCGAGGCAGTGGTGCTGTGGCTTCCGCATCTCCTGTAGCAGCGCCCGACCGGGTCAGTGGGTCCGGATCCTCGCGAGACGGGGTCCGGGCGCACCCTGAACGGCTGCGCCGGCAGGGCCTGCGCCCGATCCAGATCCGGGTGCCGGACGTCCGCTCGCCGGCCTTCGAGGCCGAGGCACACCAACAGCCGCTCGCGGTCGCCCAGAGCCGGCATGACGGATGGTACCCGTCGCGCACCCCCCCGATGTCGGTACCGAGCGCCCGATCGTGACCCGGTGCAGAAAAATTAGACCCGACATTGAACCGTCGGTAGACCACCGTCTATTGAACCACGCTGAACAGGGGCCATTCGCCAGGGATGCCTTTCAGCGAATGCATGCCCTCGTCATTGAATGAGATCCCGGAGCCCACAACGAGATCTTTCACCGTACTGGACACGAGAATGCTGTTTGATGAGGCTTTGCTACAGATGCGCGAAGCGAGATTCACGGCAAGGCCACTCAGATCGCTTCCGCGCCTCTCGCATTCGCCGGTGTGCAGGCCCGCGCGCATGCCGAGGCCAAGGCGCTCTAAATCCTGCCTGATTGCCTGTGCGCATTGAATAGCGCGCGACGGGCCGGTGAAGGACAGAATGAATCCATCCCCCGTCGTGTTGATCTCCTGCCCGTCGAAATTCTTCAGCTCTCGCCGCACGGCCGCATCATGCGATTGCAGGAGACCCTTCCATTTCAAATCTCCCATCGAAGCGGCTTTCTCGGTCGAACCGACAATATCTGTCACCAACACGGTCAACAGGACCCGGTCCGTAGGCGGAATGGCTCGTGCGCCGGTCAAAAATGCCTGGATTTCCCCGATCAACCGCTCCTGGTCGCCCCACCACGGAATGTGGTCCTCGCCGGGGAGTTCGACCAGCTTAGCACCGGGAATGTGCTCAGCGAGATACCGGCCTTGGGCAAGACTTACCCACTGATCTCCCGTTCTGTGAAGCACCAAGGTTGGAACCCGGACTGCCGGCAGCAGCTCGCGGACATCCACCGCATAGTCCTGATACGCCAGCGCCTTGGCGGTGGATAGGCTCGCCGAGTACCGGAGATAAGCTCCGAACCAGGAACGAGCAGCCTCATCGTTGGCCACGCTGGGCGCGCCATGTTCAAGATCGAATGGCCACCCCAGCTCCTTTCCAGCTCGTCGACCCACTTTTCCTTATGCTGTTTGACCGTTAACCCCCACGGATAATCTGGGGCGTAACCGCCCTTCGCGTAACATCCGCAAAGTACAAGCGCGGCCGCCCGCTCGGGATGAGTTGCGGCGAACATCACCGACATATAGCCGCCTTCGGAAACACCCAAGAGCGCAGCCCTCTCCGATCCCACGGCATCCATCACGGCCCGAATGTCGTCCACCCGTTCCTCGAGGGTCAAAGACTGGAGGTCGCGGTCGGATAGACCCATACCGCGTCTGTCAAAACGTATGGAGCGCGAGAACGTGCCGAGTCGCATCAAGAACCGCGCGTAGTCCGGATTCTCCCAGGCATACTCCACGTTGCTGATCCAGCCTTGCGCATAGACGAGATCAATCGGCCCGTCACCCAACACCTGGTATGCAATCGATACGTTGCCGCTCTTGGTGTACTGCGTACGCGGAGGCATTTTGTTCAGGAACCTCTGGCCGAGACTGCTTGGTAGCCGGACAGCATATCACGCGCGTGGGGTTGCGCGGCCCAAAGCAGGGTGTTTCTGCGCATTCTGGTTCCGGTGGTCGAGGTATTTCCGGGTTTTGGCTAAAATGCCGAACTCGGGCGAGCATCTCCGCAGCCCGCGCGCATCAGGTACCATCCGTCGGTTCCTAGGGGCCGGCGGGCCGCGCCGGCCGCTCGAGCTCCTCGATCGTGCGCGGCCAGTCGCCCTTGAGCAGGCGGGAGAGGCCGCGGTCGGCGAGCAGCCTGCCCCCGGTCTGGCAGCGCGGGCAGTAGTTGGTCTCGTTGTCGGCGTAGCGGATGCGCTGCACCGCGGTGCCGCAGACGGGGCATGGCTCCCGGTATTTGCCGTGCACCGCCATCTCCGGGCGAAAGGCGGTGACCTTCTCCGGGAAGCTCGTCACGCGTACCGGGCGCGCAGCCGCCCGGTCCAGTCGACCAGCGTGGCGCGGGTCGCCTCGTACAGACGCGCCGATCTCGTCCGGCGTCAGCTTGCCGGTCATGGCGATCGGCGAGAGCCGCGCCCGCGTGCAGGATTTCGTCCGAATAGGCGTTGCCGATGCCGCTGAACAGGCGCGGGTCGGTGAGCGCGCGCTTCAAGGTGTGGTTCTCGCGCAAAAGCGCTGCGGAGAACGCCTGAAGATCGGCCTCGAGCACCTCGAGGCCGCCCGGATCGTGCGCGGCAGAGCGCCGCCTCGCCGCGCACCAGGTGCAGCGAGGCCCGCTTCTTCGGGCCGACTCGGTGAGCGTCAGGCTGCCGTTCGGGAAGTCGAACGCGGCGAGCGCCTGGCGGCCGGAGAGCCCGGCCCCGGCCTCGCGCCAGTGCAGGCGGCCGGTGATCATCAGATGCAGGATCAGCCAGAGATCGTCCTCGAGCCCGATCGCGATCCGCTTGCCGAGGCGGCGCAACTCCCGGACCCGCCTCGCCCGGCAGCGCCGCGATCGGCGGATCGACGGTGCGCAGCAGAAACGGGCTCGCAAGCCGCACGCCCTCGAGCGGCCGGCCGACGATCCGCCGCTCGAGCGCTTCGATGTAGACCGTGATGTCCGGCAGTTCGGGCATGGCGGGAGAAGGTCGCACGAAGCCGATCGGATGCCCAGCGCCAGCCTGCGCTTTCCCGAAGTCGCGGGCGCCGCTACAACAGGCTCGCCATCAGGGAGGAGGGTGAGCCTCGTGTCCAGCCAAGCCGCTGCTAAGACCACATCACCGCGCGAAGTGCTGCAGGCCAGGATCGATGCCCTCGCGCGGGTCCGCCTCGCCCACCTGCCGACGCCGCTCGATCCTTGTCCCCGCCTCACCGCCGCGCTCGCCGGCCCCGAGATCTGGGTGAAGCGCGACGACCTGACCGGTCTCGCTTTCGGGGGCAACAAGACCCGCCAGCTCGAGTTCGTGTTCGCGGACGTTCTGGCGCGGGGCGCCGATACCGTGGTCCCGGTGCTTACACCCAGTCCAACTGGTGCCGGCAGATGACCGCCGCAGCGAAGAAGCTCGGGCTCGAGGTCGCGCTGGTTCTGCTGCATGGCGAGAAGGGGCCGGCGCTGCAAGGCAATCTGCTGCTCGACCGGCTGATGGGCGCCGAGGTCACGGTGGTCGAACTCGACAGCATGGAGCGCCTCGCACCGCTCCTCGAAGCCAAGGCCGAGGAGCTCGCGCGCGCCGGCCGCAAGCCTTACATCGTGGCGCCCTTCGCCCTCGACCGGCTGGCGCTCGGGGCGTTCGGCTACGTCAATGCCGCGCTCGAGCTCGACCGCCAGTTCGAGGAGACAGGCGTCGATCCCGAGTACCTCTATCTCTGCGGCGCCAACATGACCCCGGCCGGCCTGGCGCTCGGGCTGAAGGCGCTCGGCCGACGCGCTAGGCTGATCAACATCGCGCCGATCCGCTGGAGCGAGCCGCGGGCGGCCGACATCGCCCGCATCGCGAGCGCGGCGGCCGAGCGCCTCGGCCTCGATGTCCGCATCCGCGCGGACGAGATCGCCAACTACGACGATTACATCGGCGAGCGTTACGGCCTCGTCACCGCTGGCGGGCGCGAGGCGATGCAGCTGCTCGCCCGCACCGAGGCGATCATTCTCGATCCGGTCTACAGCAGCAAGGCGATGGCCGGCCTGATCGATCACGTCCGCCGCGGCCGGATCGGCAAGGGCGAGACCGTAGTCTTCCTCCATACCGGCGGCACGCCGGCGCTGTTCGCCTACGCCGCCGACCTCGGCCTCGGCTGACGACTGGGCCGGCTCGCGCTTAATCGAGCTTCGCCTGGATCGCCGCCGCGCCCGCGCGGGTAGGTCCGCGGGGTGAGGGGAAAGCGGGTAGTCTGCTCACACCTGACTGTAGGCCGTAAGTGGGCCTGATCCCGCGCAGGCGCACGCCCTCACCGCCACGATGCGCAGGCTCTGGTCATCCTGAAGCCATGCTGAGGGACCGCCAGCCATGGCGCTCACCACAGCCAGCTTGACCTCCCAAGACAGTCGCTGACACCATTTGCCCGTATGTGGAAGACCGGTTTGATGTACGTCAATGCGCTGAACCTGGGTGCGGTGTCACGCTGCTTCCACGCAACAGTGCGGGGTCTTGATCGGAGACATGACATGACCAAGAAATCCGGTACGGACGTGACCTTCCGTTCGACCGTCGGCGGCGCGACGCGCCGCAGCGTCCTGGTGACGGGCGCGCTGGGCTCCGTTGCCGTCCTCGCCGGCGGCTTCCGCCGGTGTTCGCGGCCGACAAGCCGAAAGTCGGCCTGGTGATGAAGTCGCTGGCCAACGAGTTCTTCAAGCAGATGCAGGCCGGCGCCGAGGACTATGCGGCGAAGAACACCGACAAGTTCACCTTCAAGGCCGTCGGCATGAAGGACGAGCGCGACTTTGCCGCACAGGTCGACGCGATCGAGAATTTCGTCACGCAGAAATACGACCTCATCGTGGTGGCGCCGGCTGATTCCAAGGCCATGGTCACGCCGATCGCCAAGGCTGTGAAGGCCGGGGTCGTCGTCATCAACATCGACGTCGAACTGGACCAGGCCGCCAAGAAAGCGGCGGGGATCGACCTTGCATTCTTCGGTCCCGACAACCGCGCCGGCGCGAAGATGGCCGGCGATGCGCTCGCCCAGGCGCTCGGGCCGGGAGGCAAGGTCGTCATCCTGGAGGGCAATCCGGAGGCCGACAATGCCCAGCAGCGCAAGAAGGGCTTCGACGATTCGGTGGCCGAAGGCAAGCTCGAGCTGCTCGACAGCAAGACGGCGCATTGGGAGACCGAGGAAGCCAACACGCTGATGACGAACTTCATGACGCAGTATCCCGACATCCAGGGCGCGATGGCGGCGAACGACTCGATGGCGCTCGGCGTGGTCAAGGCGATCGACGCGGCCGGCAAGAGCGGCCAGATCAAGGTCGTCGGCTTCGACAACATTCCCGCGGTGCAGCCCCTGATCAAGAGCGGCAAGATGCTCGCGACCATCGAGCAGTACGGCGCGCAGATGGCGGTCATCGGCATCGACTACGGCCTGCGGGAATTGGCCGGCGAGAAATTCACTGGCTGGGTCAAGACCGACATAAAGCTGATCACGGCCAAGGATCTTGCCTGATCCGGCCACGCATGCGACGAAACCGGGGAGAGGCGTGGGCCGCGCCGCGCGCTTCTCCCCGCATCGCCGCATGCGTCGCTGATCGGGTTGCCGCGCCTGCGACTTCGCCGCGTCCGCCAGCAATAACCGGGTGCCTGGAGCCGGGAGGACGCGGCGATGGAGCACTCAGCAGCCGAATTGCAAGTTCCCGACGCGATGGTCGGCACGCTTCTCCAGCTGCGAGGCGTCAGTAAGCATTTCCCCGGGGTCATGGCGCTGCAGAACGTGTCGCTCGACGTCGCGCGCGGCGAGGCGCACGTGCTGCTCGGCGAGAACGGCGCGGGCAAGTCGACGCTGATCAATCTGCTCGCCGGCATCTACGTCGCCGACGAGGGAAACATCACGTTCGACGGCAGGCCGTACCGTCCGCGCACGCCGACGGATGCGTACCGCGCCGGCATCCGCGTCGTGCACCAGGAGCTGAACCTGCTCTCGCACCTGACGGTGGCGGAGAACCTGCTGTTCGAAAACCTGCCGCAGCGCCACGGGCTGGTGAACTACGTGGAGATGAACCGGCGCGCGGCCGCCCTGCTGAAAGCAGGTCGGATTGGATATCCCGCCGACCATTCCGGTCGAGCGGCTCGGGGTCGCGCAGACGCAGCTCGTCGAAATCGCCAAGGCGCTCTGTCACGAAAGCAAGCTGCTCATCCTGGACGAGCCTACGGCGACGCTCACGTCGAAGGAGATCGAGCGCCTGTTCGGCATCCTCAGGCAGCTGAAGGCGCACAACGTCACCATCATCTACATCTCCCACCGCCTGCACGAAATCTTCGAGATCGGCGATCGCGTCACGGTGCTGCGCGACGGCCAGGTCGTCGCCACGCGGCCGCTTGCCGGGCTGACGATCGCGGAGATCGTGCGCATGATGGTCGGCCGCAGCATCAAGGCGGAGCACATCTTCCGCGAGGACGTGCAGGTCGGCGACGAGGTCCTGCGCGTCGAGGGCCTGCGGCGCAGCTGCCTCGGCCCCCGAGGTGTCGTTCAGCGTCAGACGCGGCGAGATCGTCGGCGTGGCCGGGCTGGTCGGCAGCGGTCGCACGGAGGCGATGCGCGCCGTATTCGGCGCCGACCCCCGATCCGCCGGCAGGATCTTCGTCGACGGCGCGCCGGTGACGATCGCTTCGCCGCAGGACGCGGTTCGGCACGGACTGAGCCTGCTGACGGAGGATCGCAAGAACCAGGGCCTGCTGCTGGGCCTGTCATGCGTCGAGAACATCACCATCACTGATCTCGCCAAGGTGTCGCACCTGGGCCTGCTGCGCCGCTCGGCCGAGCAGGGCGCCGCCAGCGCCCTCGTCGACGAGCTGCACATCAAGACGCCGTCGGTGTTCCAGGCCGTGCGCAACTTCTCCGGCGGCAACCAGCAGAAGGTCGTCATCGCGAAATGGCTGTTCCGCGGCGCCAAAGTGCTGATCTGCGACGAACCGACCCGCGGCATCGACGTTGGCGCCAAGCAGGAAATCTATGAACTGTTGTGGGAGCTGGCGGCCGCGGGCCGGGGCATCATCTTCGTCTCGTCCGACCTGCCCGAACTGATCGGCATCTGTCACCGCATCATCGTGTTCGCGAACGGCAGGATCGTGGGCGAGGTGCCGCGGGCCCTCTTCGACCAGCAGCGGATACTCTCACTCGCGTACGAGGAATACGACCTTGAGCCAAGCAACTGAGCTTGTCCGGGAGCAGCACGCGGGCGGCCGCTGGAACACCGTGCTGCTCTTACTGACGCGTGATGCCGGCGTCGCGGTGGCGCTGGTCCTGATCGTGATCTTCTTCTCGATCACCGCGCCTTACTTCGCGACGACGGAAAACTTCCTGAAGGTATTCGTGCAGATCGCGATCAACACAGTGCTTTCCGCGGGGATGACTTTCGTCATCCTGACCGGCGGGATCGACCTTTCGGTTGGCTCGGTGCTCGCCCTCTGCACCGTCGTCGGCGCACTGATCATGACGGATCGGGACATCCCGGTCGCAGCATCCATCCCGCTGGCCCTCCTGGGTTGCATGGGGACCGGGGCGGCCTGCGGGGCGATCAACGGGTGGGTGTCCGAACAGTGGAAGATCCCGTCCTTCATCGTCACCCTGGGCATGCTGAACATCGCGAGCGGCGCGGCGCGCGTGGTCAGCAACAACTCGACCATCACCGGGCTGCCGCAGCCCTTCATCGATTTCGGGAACATGATCATCGGCGGCGTGGTCCCGTCGATCTTTCTGATCGCCGTGGCGGTCATCCTCATCGGCTGGTTCATTCTGCGCTTCACGGTGTTCGGCCGCTTCATCTTTGCCATCGGCACGAACGAGGAAGCGGTGCGGCTGTCCGGCCATAAGCCGCGGAAATACAAGATCGCGGCGTTCGCGATCAGCGGGTTGACCGCCGGCATCGCGGCGATGGTCTATCTGTTGCGGTTGAACGTCGGCAGCCCGATCGCGGGTGTCGGCTACGAGCTGAACGCCATTGCCGCCGTCATCATCGGCGGCACCAGCTTCAGCGGCGGCAAGGGGTCCATCATCGGCACGCTCGTCGGGGCCTGCATCCTGCAGGTGCTGAGCACCGGCCTGCAGCTGTTCGGCGTCGGCGACAACTTCAAGCCGATCGTCATCGGCGCGGTGATCGTGCTGGCCGTCGTGCTCGACGCCTACCGGGATCGGTTTCTTCGCGCGCTGGAGTCCCGCTGACAGCACCTGCGACGGCCCGTTTCCCCGCCAGGAGCTACTCACAGGACGGCCGAGCGCCTCGGCCTCGATGTCCGCATCGCCGCGGACGAGATCGCCAATTACGACGACTACATCGGCGAGCGCTACGGTGTCGTGACTGCGGGCGGCTGCGAGGCGATGCAGCTCCTCGCCCGCACCGAGGCGATCATTCTCGACCCCGTCTATAGCAGCAAGGCGATGGCCGGCCTGATCGATCACGTCCGCCGCCGCCGGATCGGCAAGGGCGAGACCGTGGTCTTCCTCCATACCGGCGGCACGCCGGCGCTGTTCGCCTACGCCGCCGACCTCGGCCTCGGTTGACGTGTCCTCTGCTAAGCGGCAGCCATCGTTTGTCGCCGCTGCCTTGCTTTTGGCGACGCCGGATCCTGCCCCAACGTGGAGCGTATCAGGGTCTCCTTTGCCGAGGCCAAGTGCGCCCGGCACGCGAGTTCGACGATGGAGACATTGCGGTTGAGCAGCGCTTCGATGTAGGTGAGATGCTCCCGGATCGCGACCTCGTTGCGCTGCCGCTCGTCGCGCTTGTTCCACTGGTAGTGGTAGTGGAAGATCAGAGTGATGATGTCGTAAAAGCCGTCGATGAATCGATTCGGCGCGGCCGCATTGATCAGGCGGTGGAACCGGCTGTCGAGGTCGGAGAAGTCGTGATAGCGGCGCTCGATTTCCCTCAGCAGAGCAGAGATGCTCCTCGCGCAGCGCTTCGATCTGCTGCCAGAGCGGCGAACTCTCGGGCAGCGCCGCGAAGGCCATCGCCGACCGTAGCTCGAACATCTCTCGGATCTCGAACAGCTCGAGCGCGAAGCTCGCCGTGAATCCCTTGAACACCCAGCCGGCGTTCGGCCGCTTCTCGATGAGCCCGAAGCGCTGGAAGCGGTTGAGGAACTCGCGGATGCCGGTCGTCGCCACGCCGAACTGCCGGGCGAGATCGAGCTCGTTGATGCTCGTGCCCGGGCGCGTGTCGTCGCGCAGCATCCACTCCATGAAGCGCTTCTCGACCTGCGCCGACATGGGGACCGTCTCCGCCTTCGGGAAATCGCTGCATCGCCTCCTTGGCCGAGCAGACGAAGCGCTGACGTCCGCTACCGGTCACGACCCCTCGGGCACCGAGCGTCGACGAGGACCTTGCGCACCGTCGTGCGGCTCACGCCAAGCTGACCGCTCAGGTCGTTCTCGGAGGGGAGCGCCTCGCCATCGCCGAGCCCGGCAGACCAAATCCAGGGCGTCGTTGAAGGCGCGCTTGAACACCGTGTCTGTCTTCATGCTCGCGCCATTCTCCTCCGTCGGTGTTTTTTAATCCATAAAAAACAATTTGACCATCACTCCGTCAGCTTGGTTTTTATCTATAAGAACATACAAGCGCAATCGCAAAGCGTGGCGTAGACGGGCGGCTGATGGTTAGGGGAGCAATCGGAAATCGCCTCAGCCTCCACGGCGGGCGATCGCGACCGCCAGGGTCTCCGCCGTCTCGCTGGGCCTGCGGCTCCTGAGCATCGGGCCGTTGCTGATCCTCATCGTCCTCGCTGCCGTCATCAGCCTGCTCACGCCCAACTTCCTGAAGCCCGGCAATCTCGGCAACATCGTCGCCCAGACGGCGGTGATCGCCATCGTGGCGATCGGGCAGCACCTGGTCATTCTGACCAGAGGCATCGACCTCTCGGTCGGCGCCAACCTCGCGCTTGCGACCGTCATCGGCGGCCTCGTGTTCCGGGTGGTCGATTCCGCGCCGCTCGTGATGCTGGCGATGCTCCTCAGCGGCGCCGCGGTCGGTGCCATCAACGGCATCGTCTACGTCTTCGGGCGCCTGCCGCATCCCTTCATCATCACTCTCGCCACCCTCAGCATCTGCCGGGGCCTCGCGCTCGAGCTCGCGATCGGCCACACCACGATGCGCGGCATGCCCGAGGCGATCGCGGCGTCGGCGGCTCGTCGACCTTCGGGGTCCCGAACTCCTTCTTCGTCGTGCTTGCCGTCGCCGCAATCGTGCTGCTGATGGCCAAGGCCATGGTCTGGGGCCGGTGGATCTATGCCGTCGGCGGCGAGCCCGAAGCGGCCCTGGAGATGGGCATCCCGGTCAAGGGCGTGCTGGTCTCGACCTACGTCATCTCCGGGCTGTGCGCCGGCATCGGCGCGGTCGTGCTCGCCGGCCGCACCGCGGCGAGCTCCCCGCTCTACGGCAACCTGCTCGAGCTCGACACGATTGCCGCCGTGATCATCGGCGGCGCGAGCTTCCTCGGCGGGCGCGGCCACATCGGCCACGCGCTCGTCGGCGCGGTGATGATCGGCGTCATCCGCAACGCCCTCAACCTGCTCAACGTCGACGTCTTCTTCCAGATGATCGCCATCGGCCTGATCATCGTGGTGGCGGTCGAGGCCGACGTGCTGCGCAACCATCTGGAGGCGCGGGCGCGGGCGATGCAGGCGGCGAGGGCCCAATGAGCGCGTCCGCGGCGCCGCCCCGGTCCTCGCCGTCCGCCATGCGCAGAAGCGCTTCGGCGCGGTGCATGCGCTGAAGGACGTCAGCCTCGAGGCCTATCGCGGCGAGGTGCTGGCCCTGCTTGGCGACAACGGCGCCGGCAAATCGACGCTGGTGAAGTGCATCAGCGGCGTTCACGCGCTCGATGAGGGCGAGATCCTTCTCGACGGCGAGGCGGTCTCGATCCACTCGCCGGCGGCGGCGCGTCGCGCCGGCATCGAGACCGTCTACCAGGACCTCGCGCTGTTCGACAACCTGACGCCGGCGCAGAACTTCTACTGCGGCCGCGAGATCGCCTTCCCCGCGTGGCTCCCGCAGGGGCTTCGGTTCCTCAAGCGGCCGCGCCATGGACCGGGAAGCGGCGGCGGTGCTCGACCGGCTCAAGGTCAGGCTGCCGAAGTTCGATGCGCCGGTGGCCCTGATGTCGGGCGGCCAGCGCCAGGCGATCGCGGTGGCGCGCGCGACCGTCTTCGCGCGCAAGGTGGTGATCCTCGACGAGCCCACGGCCGCCCTGGGCGTGCGCGAGTCGCGCAAGGTTCTCGACCTGATCGCGCAGCTGCGCGCCGAGGGCAACGCGGTGATCCTCATCACCCACAACATGGAGCATGTGGTCGAGCTCGCCGACCGCGCGGTCGTGCTGCGCCAGGGCCGCAAGGTCGGAGAGCTGAAGCCGAGCCGCGCGAACCAGCAGGAGCTGGTCTCGATGATCGTCGGGGCCGAGGCCTAACGAGATTCGCCGCTCGCGCGAGCGGCGGAGACAAGGATCGGTTCGCGTCGAAGCGATCCAGAACAGGGAGGTGTAGTATGAAACTGCGAATGCTGCTGGGAGGGCTGGCGCTTGCTGCGGCGATCGTCGGGCCCGCCTCGGCTGCCGACAACATCAAGATCGGCTTCATCACCAAGTTCCCGGTGCCGTTCTTCGCCACCATGGAGAATGCCGCCAAGGCCTACGCGGCGGCCCATCCGGGCGTCGAGATCGTCTTCGGCCAGGGCACGTCGGCCACGGACATCGAGGGGCAGATCGCCCTCATCGAGTCCATGGTCACCAAGGGCGTGCAGGGCATCGCCGTGACGCCGGTCGATCCGACCGTGGCCCCGGCGCTGGACAAGGCCATTGCAGGCGGGCGTGAAGGTCGTCCTCATGGACAACAACATTCCCGACTGGAACGGCCGGACGGCGCTGGCGACCACGGACAACTACGCCGCCGGCAAGATCGCCGGCGAGTATCTGAAGTCCGTGCTCAAGGACGGCGATACTCTCGGCATCCTCGAAGGCGTGCCCGGCGTGCCCTCGCTTGACGACCGGGTGAAAGGCATGCTCGACGGGCTGCAGGGCGTCGATGTCAAGATCGTCGGCCGCGGCGCAACCAACTGCACGGAGGAGCTCGGGATCAATGTCGCCGAGGACCTGCTGACGACGAACCCGGACCTCAAGGCCATCTACGCGGCCTGTGGCCCGCCGGCAGCGGGCGCCGCGCAGGCGATCAAGAACGCCGGCATTGCCAACGACGCCATCGTGCTGGTCGGCTTCGACTTCTGCTGCGGCGAGGCCGAAGCCCTGACCGCCGGGATCGAGGACGCCACGGTGGCGCAGTTCCCCGCCAAGATGGCCGAGCTGGGCGTCGATGCGCTCGTCAAGGCCATCCGCGGCGAGCAGGTCGAGTCGCTGATCGACTTCGGGTGCCGCCCTGGTCACCAAGGACAACATGGACGAAGTTCAAGTAAGCGACCGCGAGGGCCGGCGCTGCGCCGGCCCTCCTCCACTCCCGAGCAAGCGATCGGCGCCAATTCCAGCAACCGGCAGCGAGTCCCAGTGCAGCTCGTAGACGCCCTTGTCTGCTCCGAGCACCGGCCGGCTGAGCTCGAGCAGCGGCCCGCCCCGCGGCCGATCCCGGGCACGCGCTGGTTCGCCCGCGCCGGGTCGGCATCTGCGGCACCGACTATCACATCTTCGAGGGCAAGCACCCGTTCCTGCAATATCCGCGGGTCATGGGCCACGAGCTCGCCGTCGAGGTGGTCGATGCCCCTGCGGGTTCGCGCCTCTCGCCCGGCGAGGTCTGCGTCGTCAATCCCTATCTCTCCTGCGGCCGCTGCATCGCCTGCCGCGCCGGCAAGCCCAACTGCTGCGTGAACATCTCGGTGCTCGGCGTTCACCAGGACGGCGGCATGGCCGGGCTGCTGTCCGTGCCGGCCGGCAACCTCATTCGCGCGCCGGGCCTGAGCGTCGGACCAATGCGCGGCCGTGGAGTTCCTGGCGATCGGAGCGCACGCGGTGAGGCGGGCGCGGTGACGAGCCGCGACCGCGTGCTGGTCGTCGGCGCCGGCCCGATCGGCCTCGGCGTCGCGCTGTTCGCGCGCCTGTCGGGCGCCAGCGTTGCCGTGTTCGACCGCGATCCAGAACGGGCTGCCGCAGCGCAGTCCATCGTCGGGAGTGGCGACCATTCCCGCCGAGAGCGACGCTTCGGAGGCGGTCGTGACGCTCTACTCGGGGCGATGGCTTTGATGTTGTATTCGACGCGACGGGCAACCGGCAGGCGATGGAAAGGGGTTTCGAGTTCGTCGCCCATGGCGGCCGCTACGTGCTCGTCGGCGTGGTCAAGGACCCGATCACGTTCATGGATCCGGATTTCCACCGCAAGGAAATGACGCTCTTCGGAAGCCGCAACGCCACGTCGGAGGATTTCGAGCGCGTCATGGCGGCCATGCGCGACGGGCGAGGTTCCCATCGACCGCCTGGTCACCCATCGCACCAGCCTTGCCGACGCGGTGCGCAACATCCCGCTTTGGGCGACGCGAGAAGACCGGGCTGATCAAGGCGCTCATCGAAATTGGCGAATAAATCGCGCGCGGGCGCTAGGCGATGCAGCTACTTGCCCGCGCCGAGGCGGTCATTCTCGATCCGGTCTACAGCAGCAAGGCGATAGCCGGCCTGATCGATCACGTCCGCCGCGGCCGAATCGGCAAGGGCGAGACCGTGGTCTTCCTCCATACCGGCGGCACGCCGGCGCTGTTCGCCTACGCCGCCGACCTCGGCCTCGGCTGAGGGTTAGGCCGGCTCTCGCTTATCCGACCTTCGCCTGGTCGACGCCGTCTGCGAGATCGGGGCTGAGTTGGCCAAACCCATCACCCCAGTAACCATGCCATGGACTGGCATTGACTGCGCCTCGCCGGCATGACCGATTCCCGGTCTGGGTTCGACCGGCTGTTCGACTTGGCGCTGGCCTGAGGGCATCTCATCGGAGAGGAGACGCCCAAAATGGCCGCCTGACCGGCGCCGAAGCGGCACTGTCAGACGACTACCCCTCTCTGTACAAACCGTTCTCTATCCGCCCGAGCCAAATACCTGGAAGACTGAAATAAAAGCCAGCATCAACGTTGCAAATGCAGCGAGTGCCGCGGCCGAGGCAGATGCGCGAGCCAACCGCAGCTGTTTGTTCGCGATTCCCTGCGATAACTTTGCCTGCATTTCGATTATGTTTTTTTGGGCTTCTGTATTCTCTCTCTGGAGATTCATTTGTGAACTGATGCGACGGGTGACATCCGCACTAAGTTGGTTACGAGCCTGACTGCGCTCTTCGGCTTCTCTCCGCCGAATTTCCGCTCGGGCATGAGCGACTTTTTCACGCATTGGATCATGTCCGTCGGCGTAAAATTCCAGCTCCATCCAATTCATTTTCTTCACGCCGTACGGATCGTCGTTACCCATGTCCTCCTCCTGCCACAGGAACCTTCCGCCGGACGCGCAAGCGCGCGGAAAGCGTAGCTTGCGGCGCATGGATCTGACCTGCTCCCCTGACGTCCCTCGGTCATGAGGGGAGTCCGGTTGGGTGATAGCAGGGTCTGGGGCTCGGTGCGAGCGGGCGCTCGGCTGGACCATCAACGAGTTCAAGCCGAGCGCCCGCGGCGAGCCGCCGCGCACGCAAGCGGTGGGTCTAGCTGACCTCGTCCGTCCAGACCTTGAAACTGACCAGTGTGTTGGGCCCGAATGTGTAGGTGATCGGCACGTCGGCGGCGTCGCGGCCCCAGGCGATCAGCACGCGGCCGATTCGCGGAGTGTTGATGCGCGGATCAAAGGTATACCACCGTCCGCCAAGATATGCCTCGAACCAGCCGGCGAAATCCATGGGGCCGTGGGGCGGCGGCACGCCGATGTCGCCGAGATAGCCGGTGCAATAGCGCGCCGGAATGTTCATGCAGCGGCAGAACGTGATCGCCAGGTGAGCGTAGTCGCGACACACGCCTTGGCCTTCATTGTAGACGTCCCAGGCCGTCATGGTCGGGCGCGCATGCTCGTAGCCGAAGCCAATGTGGCGATGGACGAAATCGCAGATCGCCTGGACGCGCGCCCAGCCCGGTGGCGAGTTGCCGAAGAGCTTCCAAGCCACCTCGGACAGCCGGTCGGTCTCGCAATAACGACTGCCGAGCAGAAAGATCAGCGTCTCTGCCGGCAAGTCTTCCACTGCGTGCTGGCAGGCCGAAGGGGCAATCACGTCCGGCAGGCCGCTGTCGCGAACGACGCCATCGGTCGACAGGCGTATCTGGCCGGCAGGAGCGACGATCCGGCTGCACCAGTTGCCGAAGCCGTCGCGGTAGGGGGAGATCGGCACGGAAGGGCTGGTGGTCAGATAATCGGGCACGATGACGTCGGACGCCCGCGTGAAATGCGTGCCGAGAACCAGGATCATCGGAGTTGGTTGTGGACAGTCGTAGATCAGTTCGCAACCGACCCGAATCTTCATCCGACCTCCCCCGATTTCCGGTTGGCCACGGACGCGTCGCCGCGCCAAGCTACCCTCATATCTCAACTGAGATCGGCCACGAAGCGGGTTGTCGGGAGCGCCGCCCTGGCCTGCGCCCCCGTCGCGCTCAGGGTCTGAGGTCGAGGGCAGCTTCGTTGTCGTCGCGCAGGCGCCCGCCGAGCGCCGCTCCGGCACTCGCGATGAAGGCGCCGATGATCAGCGACAGGGCGCCCGCCAGCGCGAAGGTCGCTCCGGCCTTGCGCGCCGTCTCGGCGGCCTGTCTGGCCTGCTCGGCCGCTTGCTCCGCCCGCTTGAGCACGGCCTCGACCCGCGCTGTCGCATCCGCGGGTGCGAGGCCGGTGCGCGCGGCGACGAGCTTCTCGAGGTAGGTTCGATCGGCGGCCTCCATCTTGCCGGACGCGGCGGCGGCCAGCAGGATCCGCGAAACTTCGCGCGAGGCCTGATCACCTCCCTCGACCGGTTTCGCCGGATCTGCGGGCCGGAGCAGCGCGTCGACGAAATAGCCCGTGCTGCTGCCGTCCTCGGATGTGGCCGCCGCGGCTCCGCCCATGGCGGCCCCGCTGGCAACGGTGGAGGCGGCCTGGACACCGGTGCCGATCATGGCCGAGATGGTCGAGCTCAGCACGCCGGCGACGAGCAATGTCGCCAGCGCCCAGGCGAGGAAGCCGTGCGCGGTGTCGCGGAAGAAGACTTCGTCCGTGTGCAGGTTGACCCATTTGGTGCGCAGACGGCCGGCGATGTAGCCGCCGAGCAGGGCCGAGAGCCACTGCACGACGACCAGCCAGATCGCCGTCGAAGCCGTCACCGTTTCGAGCGAGAAACCCTGGTTCGAAAACGGCGAGACCATGGTGAGCCCGAGGCCCGCGCCCACCAGCATGAGCACCACCGTTGCGGCTGCGGCGGCGACGCCGCCCGCGACCACCGGGCCCCAGCTGATGGCGCTCTTGGATAACTCTTCCGGTACCAGGTCGGGGACGACGACCCCCACTTCGGAAACAGCGTTCGCCATCGTTTCCCTCCTAGTGCCAGAAGAGCAGGATCAGGATGATGACGGGGATCGGCACTCCGAGGAGCCAGAGCAGGATTCCGCGACCCATGGGACGTTCCCTTCCGTGAGGATCAAAGGCGATCTTTTCAATTCATCAATGAATTCCGTTCGGGACGAAAAGTTCCTGCACCTTCGCGGCGAGGCGCGGGGCGCCCATGGCGGGCGCGACAGGCGATTCGGGCTCGCAACCTGGGGTGCGGAACATAGGGCGGGTCAGCGCGTCAAGCTGCCGCCTCAAGTCGGCTTGGCTGCGATGCAGCTGCTCGCCCGCACCGAGGCGATCATTCTCGACCCCGTCTGTAGCAGCAAGGCGATCGCTGGCCTGATCGATCACGTCCGCCGCGGCCGGATCGGGCCGGGCGAAACCCTGGTCTTCCTCCATACCGGCGGCACGCCGGCGCTGTTCGCCTACGCCGCCGACCTCGGCCTCGGCTGACGGTTGGCCCGGCTCTCGCCGGAAGTCCGCTGGCGCGCCTGATGCCGCTCGCCGAGCGCGTGGCGCGTCAGCCGGTAGTGTCCAGCACCTTCAACCGCACTGCCCATGCGGCGCGCCGCTCAATGGTGGACCCGGCATGGAGCGGATATTACACAGCTTTAACTGGCCATCGACCACCATTCCCGACATAGGAGGGGACGTACCCTCCGGAGGATTCGGGGAGGCGATCCTCGTATAAGGAGGGGCGGGGGTGAGGCCCCTGCGCCGTTTGCCGGGGCCTCCCCCTTCGTGATGAACCTCATCGAAGCTCCCGCCTTCCCCTCCCAGGGGCCGCGATCACCGGGCCGATGTTCTCGCCGATGCCGTTGAACATCTGGCGCGGCAGGCTGCGCTCGGGCGGCCGGTCAGGAACGGCGGAATCTGATCAAAGCAGTGGTCGTCTCAGGCGGCGTTCTGGAGGTCGAGGCGGGACCAGACGTGGGTGAGGGCCGCGAC
Source organism: uncultured Alphaproteobacteria bacterium (assembly GCA_963815435.1). GTDB lineage: Bacteria > Pseudomonadota > Alphaproteobacteria > Geminicoccales > Geminicoccaceae > DATAOG01. The sequence goes on along the minus strand of CAWFGZ010000038.1, from coordinate 48,999 downwards.
GAGGTGCTCGATCGCGCCGTCATCGTGGGCGGGGGTGGGCGTGATCCGCAGCCGCTCGGTGCCGCGCGCGACGGTCGGGTAGTTGATCGGCTGGATGTAGATCTGAAACTCCTCGAGCAGCAGGTCCGAGGCGCGCTTGCAGGCGAGCGGCTCGCCGACCAGCACCGGCACGATGTGCGAGGGGCTGTCCATGACCGGCAGCCCCGCCTCGAGCAGCCGGCGCCGGACCGTCGCCGCCCGCTCCTGATGGCGGGCGCGGAGCTCCCCGGCGGCCCGCACATGGCGCACCGAGGCGAGCGCGGCGCCGGTGATCGCCGGTGCCAGCGCGGTCGTGAAGATGAAGCCGGGCGCGATCGAGCGCACCGCGTCGATCAGCGTCGCGGAGCCCGCGATGTAGCCGCCCATGCAGCCGAAGGCCTTGGCGAGCGTGCCCTGGATCACGCTGAGGCGCGCCATCACGCCTTCGCGCTCGGCGAGCCCGCCGCCCCGCGCCCCGTAGAGGCCGACCGCGTGGACCTCGTCCAGATAGGTCAGCGCGCCGTAGCGCTCGGCGAGCGCGCAGATCTCGGCGATCGGCCCGAAATCGCCGTCCATCGAATAGACCGACTTCGAAGGCGATCAGCTTCGGCACCTCGGCGGGCGTCGCGGCGAGCAGCTGCTCCAGGTGTGCTGCGTCGTTGTGCCGGAAGATCCGCTTCTCGCAGCCCGAATGGCGGATGCCGGCGATCATCGAGGCGTGGTTCTGGGCATCGGAGAAGATCACGCAGCCGGGCAGCAGGCGGGCGATGGTCGAGAGTCGCGGCCTCGTTGGCGACGAAGCCCGAGGTGAAGACGAGCGCCGCCGGCTTGCCGTGCAGCGAGGCGAGCTCGCGCTCGAGCAGGACGTGGAGGTGCGTCGTGCCGGAGATGTTGCGCGTGCCGCCGGCGCCGGCACCCATGCTCTGGACCGCGGCGCAGGCCGCCTCGAGGACGACGGGGTGCTGGCCCATGCCGAGATAGTCGTTCGAGCACCAGACGGTGACCGGCAGCGGCGCGGCCTCCGGGCGCGGATAGCGCCGGGCCTGCGGGAAGGCGCCCGCCTCGCGCGCCAGATCGCAGAACACCCGGTAGCGCCCCTCGGCCCGGATCCGCGCCACCGCGGCGCGAAATCGCCCCTCGTAGTCCATCACCGCCTCCTCCGGCCGCAATCCGTCAGGGTCCGGGCGCATGACTATCCGCACGGTGACGACAGCGGTCAACCCTTCTGCTACCGACACCGGTCAAGTTGATCTGCTTTCGACATCGGGCCTGATTTCGGGTCGGCTCACGCCGCTCAGAGGAGTGGCAAGTACCCCGATCGAGCCGAGGTCCGGTAGCGGAGCGACGCCGAGCTCGCCTCGCCTATTCGAGCGGCAGGTCCTCGAGGTCGCGGCATTCCTGACCGCGACACGCCCTGAGCTCGGTCAGACGGGTCGTGAGCGCCTCGATCAGTGACGGGTCGGCCGCGCGCTCGATGCTCTGCAGCTGGTAGGGGTCCTTCTTCAGGTCGTACAGCTCGCGCTCGCCGTCGTTGTAGGTGATGAAGGTGTAGCTGGTGGTGCGGATGGCCAGCGCGTTCGCGGGCTTCATGCGCTCGTCGCTCTCCAGGCCCAGACGCTGAATCAGGAAGCTGTGGCGCCAGGGAGCGGCGGAACCCTTGAGCAGCGGAACCAGCGAGCGGCCGTCCACGAAGTCGGGCGCCGTCGCCCCCGCCCAGGCCGCGAAGGTCGGGGCAAGATCGATCATCAGCGCCATGGCGTCGATTTGCTGACCGTGCGGAATGCCCGGCCCGCGCATCGCCAGCGGCACGCGGATGTCCTCTTCATAGGCGGTGTCCTTGCCCTCCATCATGCGGTGCTGACCGAGGTGGAAGCCATTGTCGGAGGCGTAGACGATGTAGGTGTTGTCGAGCTCGCCGGTGTCGCGCAACGCATTGACGATGGTCTCGACCAGATCGTCGATCGACTGCAGGCACTCCAGGCGGCGGTGATGGTGCTCCTGGATCTCGTCGATCTGGTCGTTGCGCAGGCGCGGCAGCTGCTGAATGAAGCCCGGTTTGTCGCTGACATCCGCCTCGTTGAAGGATGGCGGCCGCGGCAGGGGCACATCGTGGAACAGGTTCTTATGGCGGTCGGCCGGGTTGTACGGGCTGTGTGGGCTGAAAGGCGCGATATAGAGGAAGAATGGTCGGCCCTCGCCGGCAAAGCGGCGGATGTGCGCGGCCGCCTTTCTGGCGATCACATCGGTGAGGTAGTCCTCCGGCGCGTCGTCGTAGGTCTCGACTTTGCCGTTGGCGTTGAGCCGGTAGTTGACATTGTAATAACCGTCGTTGTTGGCAGCGTGCCACTCGTCCCAGCCGGGTGCCGGCGCATCGGCCTCGGTATAGCCGTTCAGATATTTGCCGTAGAAGGCGGTGCGATAGCCGGCGGCCTGCAGCCAGGTCGCGATGGTGGACTGCTCGCGCTTCAGGCGGCGAAAGGTCAGAAAGCCGCCCTGGGGCGGCAGATTGCCCAGAATGAGCGTGTTGTGCGGGTATTGGCCGCGCAGGAACGAGGCCCGTGCCGGACAGCAGAGCGGATAGGTCACGAAGAAGTTCCGGAAGACCGCGCCCTGGTCCTCGATCAACGCCTTGACCTTGGGCATGTAGGCGTGGATGCCGAGGTCCTCGTCATCGGACAGAACGAAGACGATGTTGGGTGGCTTTGCGCCGGGCTTTGCGGTCTGCGCCGGAGCCGGATCGGCGAATACCACTTGCAGCGCGACGATCAGCCAGAAAGCTCCGGCCAGACGATGCGGGTGCCTGAAGCGCATTCTTCTCCTCCGCTTGGTTCCGCCAACAAAAGCGGATGGCGCGGCGCCTGTAAAGAAGCTCTCCCGGGCAAGGCTGAGATGGACCGCGTCGAGGACGCGAAGCCTCGCCTCGACAGGCTCGCGCCGGTGCCGCCTCCGGCCCGAGGCGCAGACTGATCGGCCTGCGCGGATCGATGTTGCCGAAGTCTTTTACCAATAAAGGATCGGGAGGCTCATTAACTTTGATTTGCCGTTTACTTTAAAATATTCTTGCACAAAGAAACAATTTTAGATAACTTGGCAACAACAGGCGGACCACGATGATGGTACCGAGGAGGAACGCGCCGTGGGATTTGCCAATTCGATCGCGCCGAGAACCATCCAGCCCCGTGGCGGCACCGCCGCGGCGGCGATCGTCGCCGCCGCCGATCATGCCTGGGAGCGCTATCAGGAACACGCCGCGCTCGCGTTCCGTGGCGGCGATCCGGTCAGCTCGACCCGGCTCTGGCAGCAGGCGCTGGCGATCGCCGAGAAGCATTTCGGCCGCGGCGACCCGCGCCTCGCCTCGAGCCTGACCAACCAGGCCTTTGTCATGCGCCGGCGTCGGGAGGACTTTCAGGCCAAGCGGCTGTTCGAGGAGGCGCTCGCCGTCTGGGCCGACAGCTGGCGCTGGATCCAGCTGATGACGCCTAAGCAGCCGGCCGCCTTCGTTCAGGCCGGCAATGGCGGCCGGCTCGACGTCTACGACTGGCAGGCGCGCGCCTGCTTCACCGCGCTCGCCGCCCGCGGCCAGGCGGCGACCGCGCTCCTCGAACGCTGCGACCGGCTGCCCCAGCGCGGCCTCGAACGAGTGGTTGAAGATCAAGCCGCGCCGGATGACCGACCTGCGCAAGCTGCTCGCGGCGGTCCTGTTGATCGCACCGAAACCCTAGGACCCGTTCCCCCCAATCTACCCTAGGACGGCGGCCACCGGGCCCGCGCTCCCCCCGCGGCTCGGTGGCCGCATCTTTCTGCTCGATCAGCGCAATCGCCAGCTTCGCATGACGCCCGCCGCTCAACGCCGGGCATCCGTGCCACCGCCCCGGAGCGCGTGGCCGATGACTTCCGGCTATCGATTTCGTGAACCAGCGGCATTTCCCATTTGCCGCCCGCCGACCAAGATAGTGGGGCTGATCGGGTCCGTCCTGGTCTCGCGCGGAGCGGAGTGATCGAATGCAGGCCGAAGCCCAAATGCCGACTTCAAGCGTGGTCCCGCCAGCCCTGGGCACATCGCTCGCCGCCGCCTTGGGCTGGCTGCTCGTCGCGCTCGCTCTGCTCGATTTCGGCTACGAGCTCTGGCTCGCCGTCCAGAGTGGCGCCTATCGGCTGATCCCGGCAGGCGAGCTCTGGTACCGACTCGATGCCGGCAGCCTCAATCTGGTCCAGGCGGTGGTGCAGCGCCATCTCCATCCCCTCCTCTGGCAGCCGGTTCTGACCAGCCTGCTGCAATGGCCCGCCTGGTCGCTGCTCGGCGGCCCGGGGGTGGCGCTGGTCCTCGCCTTCTCAGGTCGGAGGGAAGCCCGATGCTGATCCGAAAGCGGCGCGGCTGGGAGCTGCCCGAGAGCGCGGCGACCCCGGAGCGCATCTACATCAACCGCCGGCGCCTGCTGGGCGCGCTCGGCGCGGGCGGCGCCATTCTGGCCGCACCCCTGATCCTTCGCACCATGTCGCGCAAGGCGCCGCCCGAGGGGCACGCGGCCGCGCCCGAGACCGCGACTGCGCCCGACCCTTCGGCCGCCCTCTACCCGGTCCCGCGCAACCTGCGCTACCAGCTCGACCGGCCGCTCACCGCCGAGAGCTACGTCACCGCCTACAACAATTTCTACGAGTACGGCTCCCACAAGTCGATCGCCGCCGCCGCGCAGGCGCTGCGCATCCGCCCCTGGCAGGTGGCGCTCGACGGCCTGGTCGAGAAGCCGCAGACCCTCGCGATCGACGATCTGCTGCGGCGCATGCCGCTCGAGGAGCGCCTCTACCGCCATCGCTGCGTCGAGGCCTGGTCCATGGCGGTGCCCTGGAGCGGCTTTGCCCTCAAGGCCCTGGTCGATCTCGCCCGCCCGCTGGCTGGCGCCCGCTACCTCCAGATGACCACCTTCGAGGACCCCGAGATGGCGCCCGGCCAGCGCCAGAACTGGTACCCCTGGCCCTATACCGAGGGGCTCACGCTCGCCGAGGCGACGAGCGAGCTCGCCTTCATCGCAACCGGCCTCTACGGCAAGCCGATCCCGAAGCAGGACGGCGCGCCGCTTCGCCTCGCCGTGCCCTGGAAGTATGGCTTCAAGTCGGTGAAGTCGATCGTCCGCTTCACCTTCACCGAGGCGCGCCCCAAGACCTTCTGGGAGACCATCCAGCCCTCGGAGTACGGCTTCTGGGCGAACGTCAACCCGGGCGTGCCGCATCCCCGCTGGAGCCAGGCGATGGAGCGCGTGCTCGGCACCGACCAGCGCGTGCGCACCCAGCTTTTCAACGGCTACGCCGAGTTCGTCGCCGGCCTCTACCAGGGCCTCCAGGGCGAGCGCCTCTACGCTTGAGCGTTTGAGCGGCCATGTCCCACGGGGGAGCGGGGGCCTGTCCTCGAGCTTATAGTGGCGCTGCTGCACCATCTCTCGTCACACGAGGAGGAGTATCGCTGGGCCCAGGCATGAGCTGACCTGAAGACCACCGCGCCGTCTCTGCCGGGGATGTAGCCGGCCGAGATCGCGGAAAAGGTGGGGGATTATGACCCTGTCTGACACATCGATCCAGCGCCTGGCGACCCTCATGCTGGCTCCTCGAGCCCGGAATAACCATGACCCGGCAGCGAGCAAAAAGGGCAACCATCCGTTGCCTGACTATAGAACCCACTCTCCCTTTTTTGTCGGTATTCAGGCAAGGGTTGCGGCGCGGACGCTACCGGAAAACTCTTGCGTTTCCCCTACTATACTGCCAGATTTGCATGGGGTGGCTGCCCCTTTAAAACTAGGCAAGCGCGCTTCGAGAGCGATGGGGGGGATGTGTGCTTTGAATATCGCAGAATTTATGGAGCGCTACGCGGATGCAGACAAAGGAAAACCCCTTACTCAGGCTGGACCTCAATGTAAGCGCCTACAGCTGCCGACCTCTCCTCCCGATCGGTTGGACGCAATCTTAGCATCCGCATTTTGGGACTCCTTCTTCTTTTCAACCGCGTGGTTCCACGTTGCCCAAGACGTCATAGAAATGCCATGGACCAACCGGAACGCAGGGCAAAGAATAGTTGTTCCGCGCCCACATCTAGACCGTTTTGATCTTTTGTTGCTACACCCTGGATATCCGCCAAAGTTTGTCAGACCATACATCCGTATTGATCAGCATATTTCATCCGACGAATTGTATGATGGATGGATCATAGCATCGCATAATGCAGGTCCAGGTACTCTTATGCAATCCTCACTACATCCGGGGATGGCGACCGAAATTGTGGCAAGCGCTCAACCTTTCTCACTTGTCGTCGCAGCCCTGCCAGATGTCGAACCGACATGCGTCCCGTCGCCTCTTCAAGCCGTAAAGGCAGGGTCAAATTACAGCACCGCCGGAGTGATAGGAATGGATGCTCAGCAGCGGCACGGCGTTACCACTGCCTATCATGCGGTCGGCAGTTCCACGCCCGTTTGGGTTGGAGGACAGAGCGGGACTGTTGTAGGGTCCGACCCGGTGAGTGATAGCTGTTTTATAGCGCTAAGCAATCCACCGTCGTCCGTAAATCGCAAGCTCAGCGTAATGAGCGGCATGTTGCCCCGGGGGCAGCAATCAGCCTCCTTCGAGGGTGCCGCAGCCACGGGGCGAAATCCGGTCAGTACAACTATCATTGGCTGGGATCCTCAGACACCGAATGTCGCGACTCACAGACAACTTCGGCTCTATACCCGACTGGACACAATTAAAGGTGACTCCGGCGCTGCACTAACCACCAATGACGATTATGTTGTCGGATTTGCTTTCGATCATACGTTGACGAATTAAGTGCCGGAGTACTCATCATGGATATGGGCTGATTTAGTTGTGCAATATCATAAGCTAAAGCTCTAGCGGGAGGGTGTGGCTTTGAATATCGTCCAGCGGATAAGAGGATGGGTGAGAACGCGTGCCGAGACGCTGACTGTTGTCAAATTAACGGAGCAGCATGGAGCACCTGAACCACGTCGTCTGAAATATGAAGAAGAATACGTTATGATAACATTGAAGAGGGCTTATATCGTCAAGAGCATGAGGTTTGGATCTGATTTTCATTCATCGGTGCATGCACATGTAAAATGGACTAATGAGGAACGAGGCGATACCGAATTTAGAACTGTGATAGCACCGGACGTCTTCAAAGAAGTTGATCAGCGTGCAGCTAGACGTCTCATGCAGGGAGATCGGAGGATTCTATGGTATGTTCCAGTCACCGGGCCATTGGAGCTTGATCTTGGACTCTTTGCGGTGCAAGGAGGGAATTTTACATGGAGTTATGTGAAGCTGTTGTCAAAGATGTCAGAAGCGGCTGGAGTATCATTTGTAGGACAGGTGGCGCCCTACGTGGATTTGTTGCGCGAAGGATCGGATATGCTTTTTGGAACCGAAGGGGACAATGAGCTACTTGTTGGTTACGCGAATGAGGACATGGAGATGTCGACAGGATGGACGCTCGTTATGCAGAGGCCCGTCGCCGAGATGGACCTGGCGAAGTTGAGAATAGAGTCAGATTATGCTGTTCGAGAGGGCAAGAAACCACTGATCGAGTGGCCGTATTTCTTGGTTGAGATTGCGACGTCTCAGCAGCATCGGGAGTTGGGTGGAATTCCGGAGTTGCGGGAGGCGTGGGGGGAACTTAACAAAGCATACCTTGAAAGAGGTGCACTGGCAGCGCGGTCCGAGCTAGAACGATACCAGCGGCTGTGCCGCGTAAGTCCAGACCTGACCCCGGCGGATGGGAAACGTCGGGCGGAGTGGGCGGCGAGGAAGTTTGCGGAATATGAGGGAACTGGCACGACTAGCGGTACTGGGACGGCATACCCGTTCGGAGAGCATGAGATAGGGGATTTTTACGAATAGTACGATGCTCCAGGACGGCGGTCTGAGCATTGATTGCAATGACCAAAGTAGCGCCATCGCCTGGACGGGCCAGGAGTTGAAACCCTCGCCGGCCATTCTTCATGTGGCGAGTTCCCATTTGGACTTTAAGGGGACATAGTACGCAATTGGCGGTTGCCCGGCTTCGGGCGGCGTCGCTGCGCGAGGGCCGGATCAGCACTTCGGCGGAGATGCCGAGCCGCTGGTGCCGGCGCCGGATCATGGCGATGGAGAGCTGAGCCGAATACGAGATGATGAATTTGTTATTGGCAGCGAATTCGACGCTGCGGCATGGTCCTGCTCGGATCAGGCAGGAGGATGGAGGCATGACCCACCCGCTCTCACGCAGGAGCACATCGATGCCTTCCAGCGCGACGGCGTCGTTCTGATCAAGGGTCTCTTCACGGACCATGTCGAGACCCTGCGCAGGGGGATCGAGCGCAACATGGCCGAGCCGGGCCCTATGCGGCCGAGAACCTGAAGGCGGGCGAGGGCGGGCGGTTCTTCGACGACTATTGCAACTGGACGCGGATCCCCGAGTTCGAGGCGGTGATCCGCACCTCGCCCGCCGCCGAGGTCGCCGCCGACCTGATGGGGTCTCGAGCACGGTGCAGGTGTTCCACGACCACGTGCTGGTCAAGGAGCCGGGCACCTCGAAACCGACGCCCTGGCATCAGGATGCGCCCCTACTACTTCGTCGAGGGCCGGCAGACGGTCAGCTTCTGGTCGCCGCTCGACCCGGTGCGGGAGGCCAGCCTGCGCTGCGTCGCGGGCTCGCATCAATGGGAGAAGCCCGTGCTGCCGACCCGATGGCTGTCGGAGGAGAGCTTCTACCCCGACGACGACGCCTACATTGCCGGTGCCCGACCCGGATGCCGAGGGCATGGACATCCGGGAATGGGAGATGGAGCCGGGCGATGCGGTGGCGTTCAACTACGGCATCCTGCACGGCGCGCGCGGCAACGACGCGACGACTGCGCCGCCGGGCCTTCTCCCTGCGGCTGGTGGGCGACGACGCCCGCTATGTCGAGCGCCCGGGCCGCACTTCGCCGCCCGTTCCCCGGCCACGGCATGACGGCCGGGCGAACGGCTGCGCGAGGACTGGTTCCCGACGATCTACCGACGCTGACCCCTCTGCCCGCAGTTCGCGAGAGGGGAGCGGACCGGCCGATGCTGCAGAAGTGTAGCATCAGTCGCATTGATGCTCGGATCAACTCAACCTCGGGATCATTCGGCGGCGCCATTGGCTGGAGGTCGCGCCCTGAATTCATTGGGTTTTTCAGCTCGATCGCATTTGCCGCGCTTCCGATGGACTGAGTTGAGGCTGATCGGCTGGAGGCGTCGCCGGCGGCCAAGTAAAAACTGTCCACTTCTGGCGCATTTTTGCGCCAAAGATGCGCCACCCCTGGCGCATCGGCATCAATGCGGTCAATGTTCGGGCATCAATCGGCATCAATCGGCTGTCGTGCATGGTAATGATGCGGCTGATCTGTGCTATGGACTGGCGCAGCAGGCAATGAAAAAACGGGCATGCATTGCTCCGAGCCATGCCAGGATGACGAGAGGTCTATCTGGGGTAATTTGACGACGGTGGCAGGGCTCCGGTCTAACGGAAGTTGCGGGATTTGAAGCCGGCGGCGCGGGGGTCGAGGGGGCGCGGCTTTGCTGCGGCGCGGGCTTCGGGCGGCTCGAGGATGCCCCGGTAGATGTGCGGGTGGGTGCGGAAGTGGTCGAGATCGCGCGGCCGGAAGAAGGGATCGCGCGGGTCGGGCGGGCTCCGGGCGCTTGACCTCGATCGGCGCGGGCGAGCGGGGCGGCGAGCGCCTGATCAGTCTCGGCCAGACGGCGAAGCAGGTCGGTGCGGTCGATCAGGCGCTCGGCGATCACGTGGATCACCAGGCCCTCCTTCTGCAAGGGCCCCCGTACGACCAGCAGCTGGGCGCCGAGCACGACCCGGCGAAAGCGCTCGAACACCTTGGGCCAGACCACCAGATTGGCGATCCCGCTCTCGTCCTCGAGGGTGATGAAGATCACCCCGCTCGCCGTGCCCGGGCGCTGGCGGACCAGGGTCAGGCCCGCGACCTCGACAGGGCGGCCGTTCGGGATCCGGGCGAGCCGTTCGGCCCGGACGATCCGCGGGTCGAGCATGGGGCGAAGCAGGGCGAGCGGATGGGCGCGGAGCGACATCCGGAGGTTGGCGTAGTCCTCGGCGACCTCGTGGCCCAAGGTCATTCGCGGCAGCGCGACTTCAGGTTCCAGGGGCTCGGCCGGCGCTGTCCATCCCTTTGCGGCGACTGCCGGCGGCGGCCGGTCTTTGGCGGGGGCGACCGGCGGCGGCCGGTCGCTGGGGATGCTGGCGACCGGCCGGTCGCGGGCCCAGGCGAAAAGCGGCGGCGGGTCGAGCTCGTGGCCGGTGCGATCGAGGCCGATCGCGCGCCAGAGGGCGCCGCGCCGGTCGAGGGCGAGCGAGGTGAAGGCATCGGCGCGCGCCAGGCGATCGAGGGCGGCGGCGCTCACCCCGGCCCGGCGGCGCAGATCGGCGAGATCGGCGTAGCCGCGGCCGCGGCGCGCCACCAGCTCTGCCATCTCCTCCTCCCGCAGCCCCTTGACCTGGCGAAAGCCCAGGCGAAGGGCGTATCTGCCGCCAGGATTTGACCGCTGTTTGTCATGCCCGGACTTGATCCGGGCATCCAATCTGGGCCCTCGAGTCAAGCCCGAGGGCGGCGAGGAAACATTGGCCCGTGGCGCTGCCATCTCTTCTTCGGCAGGTGGCGCTGCCCCCTCTTCTTCCTCGGCCAGTGGCGCCGCCACCTCGAGGGTGCAGTCCCAGGCGCTGGCGTTGACGTCGACCGGCAGCACGGGGACGCCGTGCTCGCGGGCGTCGCGCACGATCTGGGCGGGCGCGTAGAAGCCCATCGGCTGGCTGTTGAGGAGCGCGCAGGCGAACACCTCCGGATAATGGCACTTCAGCCAGGAGGAGACGTAGACCAGGAGGGCGAAGCTCGCGGCGTGGCTCTCGGGAAAGCCGTAGGTGCCGAAGCCCTCGATCTGCTTGAAGCAGCGCTCGGCGAAGTCGCGCGCGTAGCCGTTCGCGACCATGCCGTCGATGAACTTGGCTCGGAAGGTGTGGATCGTGCCGACCCGCTTGAAGGTCGCCATGGCGCGGCGCAGGCGATCGGATTCGCTGGGCGTGAAGCCGGCGCCCACGATCGCGATCTGCATCGCCTGCTCCTGAAAGAGCGGCACGCCGAGTGTCTTCTCGAGCACGCCCCTGAGCGCCGCCGAGGGGTAGTCGACCGGCTCCTCGCCGTTCCGGCGGCGCAGATAGGGGTGGACCATGTCGCCCTGGATGGGGCCCGGGCGCACGATCGCGACCTCGATCACGAGGTCGTAGAAGCGCTTTGGCCGAAGGCGCGGCAGCATGGTCATCTGCGCCCGGCTCTCGACCTGGAAGACGCCGAGGCTGTCCGCCCGGCTCAGCATCTCGTAGACCGCCGGGTCCTCGGCCGGCACGGTGGCGAGGTCGAGCTCTTGACCATGGTGGCGCCTCAGCAGCTCGAAGGCCTTGCGGATGCAGGTCAGCATGCCGAGCGCCAGGACGTCGATCTTGAGAATGCCGAGCGCGTCCAGATCGTCCTTGTCCCACTCGACCATGGTGCGCCCCGCCATGGCGGCGTTGACCACCGGGACGACCTGATCGAGGCGCGAGCGGGTGAGGACGAAGCCGCCCACGTGCTGCGAGAGGTGGCGGGGAAAGCCGGTGAGCTCGGAGGCGAGCTCGAGCGCGAGGCGAAGGCGGGGGTCGGCGGGGTCGAGACCGCGCTCGCGCGCGAGCTTCTCGTCCAGGCCGCCCTCGCTCCAGCCCCAGACGCCCGAGGCGAGCGCGCCGACCGCGTCCTCGGAGAGGCCCATCGCCTTGCCGACCTCGCGGATCGCGCTTCGCGCCCGGTAGTGGATCACGGTCGCGGCGATGCCGGCGTGCTCGCGGCCGTACTTCCCGTAGATGTACTGGATCACCTCCTCGCGCCGCTCGTGCTCGAAGTCGACGTCGATGTCGGGCGGCTCGCGCCGCTCGGCCGAGACGAAGCGCTCGAACAGGAGATCGAAGCGCTCGGGGTCGACCGCGGTGATGCCGAGGCAGTAGCAGACCGCGGAGTTGGCCGCCGAGCCGCGGCCCTGGCAGAGGATGCCGCGCTCCCTTGCGAAGCGCACGATGTCGTGCACGGTGAGGAAGTAGGGCGCGTAGTTCAGCTCCTGAATAAGCCGGAACTCGTGCTCGAGCAGGGCGCGCACCTTGTCCGGCACGCCCCCCGGATAGCGCTCGGCCGCGCCCTGCCAGGTCAGCTGCTCGAGGTACTGCTGGACCGAGAGGCCCGCGGGCGCCGGGTCGATCGGATAGTCGTAGCGCAGCTCGTCGAGCGAGAAGCGGCAGGCGTCGACGATCTCGAGGGTGCGCGCGAGGGCGTCCGGATGGCGGCGGAACAGGCGCGCCATCTCGGCCGGCGGCTTGAGGTGGCGCTCGGCATTGGCCTCGAGCCGAAAGCCCGCCTGATCGATCGTGCAATGCGCGCGGATGCAGGTGAGCACGTCCTGGAGCGGCCGGCGTTCGGGCGCGTGATAGAGAACGTCGCCGGTCGCGACCAGCGGTGTGCAACAGGCGGCGGCCAGATCGGCCAGCGCCTCGATGCGGGCCACGTCGTCGCCCCGATAGAGATGCTGCGCGGCGAGGTAACAGCCTGGCAGGCTGTGGCGTAACTTTTCGAGGAAGGCCGCAAAGCCGTCGTCCAGCCGGTCCGGCGGCAGAGCGACGACGATCTGACCTTCGCCGTGGGCAAGCAGGTCCTCGAGCCCGAGCGTGCAACTGCCCTTCTCGACCCGCCGCTGACCCTGCGAGATCAGCTGCGCGAACCGGCCGTAGGCGGCGCGGTCGGTGGGGAAGCAGAGCACCGAGCGGGCGGGGAGCATCGCCCCATCATGAAGGGTGGCACCTCGGCTTCCCTGGCTTCCAGGACCGACCCCGGTGGTCGGTCCGGAGCGGGAAGAGCCCGAGGGCGACATGCTAGAGCGCGCCGGAGGAATCACCGCCCCGGCCTGCCTTTGCGGCTCGAGGTCGAGGCGCGCGCCGACCATGAAGCGGATGCCGACCTCCTTGGCCGCGCCGTGGGCGCGCACGACGCCCGCGAGCGTATTGCGATCGGTCAGCGCGAGGGCGGCGAGGCCAAGCTCCTGCGCGCGCAGCACCAGCTCCTCCGGGTGCGAGCCGCCCCGCAGGAAGGAGAAATTGCTCGTGATCTGGAGCTCGGCGTAGGCGGTCATGGTGTCCGCCGACGCAGACGCGGCCGGTTCAGGGCAGCAGCTTGATGAGCGCCACGATCGCGGCGCCTTGGGCGACCATGATGCCGGTGAACCACTTGATCAGGCCGATCTGGGCATCGGCGATCTTCCGTTCGATCTGGGCGAAACGGGCTTCGAGGCGCAGCTCGAGTTCGCGCAGATCGGCCTTCGTGGCCAGGGTCTCCTGGCTGTGATCGCGGATCGCCCGCGCCATGCCGAGCGCCTGGTCGCGCGAGAAGCCGGCCTTCTCGAGATCCTCCGCGAGGCCAAGGGCGTCGATCGTGGTCGCCATCCCAGCGGTCCTTCCGGCGCCAGTCTAACATGGGCGTGCCTCAAGCGAACAGGCCGTGCAGGTACCAGCGGGGCAGGGTGGCGGCGCCGGCGAGGTAGAGGCCTTCGCGAAACAGCCAGAACCGGCCGCCCTCGGTGTCCTCGACCGCGAAATAGTCGCGGGTCAGGGCGTTCGGATCGACCTCCGGCGTGCGCCACCATTCGGGCGCCAGGCGCTCGGGGCCGCGCACCCGGGCGACCTTGTGCACCGCGCGCCGCCAGCGGAACAGCACCGGCGGCTCGTCGGGCACAGGCGCGACCGCCTCGATCGGCTCGGGCCGGGCGAGCAGACGCAGTGGCCGGGCCGGCGCATCGCCCTGCCGCCGGCACTCGGGGAACGGGATCGCCCGGACCGGCTCGATGGCATCAAGCAGCGCCGGCACGCGTCGCTGGGCGCGCTCGGGCAGGTGGCTCGCATGGGGCACCAGCTGGCTGACCGCGCTCCCGCCCAGCCGGTTGCTCAGCCGATCGACCAGAGGTGCCAGATCGCGCGCCTGGTCGAGATCGCCTGCCCCCATCTGACGCCAGGCGATCGGCTCGGGCCGCAGCGGTTCGACCACGTCGGCCGTGAGGATCGCCCGCTCGATGCCGAAGCCGAGGTCGATCGGCGTCAGCTTCTCGGCGAACAGGCGTTCGAGCTGGCGCGGGTTGCGGCACGGCCGGCTGGTGCCGACCCCGACGCCGGCCAGGCTGGTGTCGACCCGATAGAGCGCCAGAGTGAGACGCCGGGCGCCGAGCCCGGCGAGCTCCAGGCCGGCGCAGAGCTGCGCGAGCAGCCGCCCGGTCAGGGCCGTGAGCGCCTGGGCCTCGATCAGCGGCTCGGCGAAGGCGAGCTCGGCCCGATGCGCCGGCAGGGGCGGGCGCGGCGAGATCGGCTCGGCGACCCGGCCGAGCGCCTGATCGAGCCGGGTCAGAAGGACTTCGCCGAAGCGCGCGGTCAGGGCGCGGCGGGGCAGGGGATAGAGGCTCTCGATCCGGGCGAGGCCCAGCCGCTCCAGCATGGCGCCGAGCTCGGGCTCGAGACGGAGCGCGGCGACCGGCAGGCGGGCGAGCGCGACCCCGGCGCCCTCCGGCGGGACGATCGAGCGTTCGGGCGCGCCGAAGCGCGCGACCGCCCAGGCGGCGCCGGGGGTGTCGGCGATCGCGGCCGCGGCGGTGAGCCCCTGGCGGCGCAGCCGCGCGCAGCAGATCCGCCCGCAGCTCGGCCTCGCCGCCGAACAGATGGGCGCAGCCGGTGATGTCGAGCCAGAGTGCGCCGCCGGCCGCATAGGCGTGGCTCTGGTCGAGCGCAACGTGGGGCGTGTAGCGCTCGCCCCAGGCGGCGAGCTCTTCGAGCAGCTCGAGGTCGGCCGCGGGCGCGGCGGGCAGGGCCTGCAATGCGGGCAGCATCGCCCGGGCATCGGCCAGCATCAGGCCGGGGCTCAGGCCGGCACCCCGGGCAAGCGGACAGACCGCCTCGAGCCGGAGCGCACCATTCTGGTTCGCGAAGGTCGCAAGCGGCTGGTCCGGCCGCAGCGGCGGGCGGCCCGGCTCAGGCGCGCCATCCCCCCGCGGGGCGCACCGGAGCAGGCGATCGGTCGCCAGATCCGGCAGCCAGAGGGAGAGGATCCGGGATCTCATGCCAGCCCCCCGGGCGCCATTCGATCAGCCAGGCGCCGCCCCGGCCGCCGCGGCAGCGGACCAGCTCGACCCGCCAGCGGGGTGGGCCGAGGTCGCGCGGCGTCTCGCCCCGGCTGCCCGTGGCGGCGATCCGCCAGCGGGTCGTGGCCGCGCTCGCGGCCGCGCTGGCCCATGCGCCATCGAGCGACGGCCGGAGCAGGAAGGCGCTCACCCCCTTGGTCTCGGCGGCGAGCTGCAGGCGGCGGCTCTGGGTCAGGCTGAGACGGTCGACCTCGGCCAGAGCGGCGACCAGCCCCTGGCTGCGCAAGGCCTCCTCGAGCGCCCAGAGGCAGGCATCCCGCGCGCCCGCCCGGACCACGATCAGCCGTTCCGGGGCGAGGCCCAGCGCGGCCAGCCCGGGCGCGAACAGATCGTCGCGGGGGCCGATCCAGACCGCATGGCCCGCTTCGGCCATCAGCTGGCCGAGCAGCGCCGCGGCAAAGCCCGCGGCGGCGGCATGGTCCGGCTCGCCCGTCAGCTCGTGCAGGCAGCCCCGGGCAGCCCGCCACCCGGCAGCAGGCGATCGATCGCCGGCCAGGCCGAACGGCAGGACCGCCGCACGCGCGCCCGCCGTCCCCGCCGAGCGCTCGAGCCGGGCGAGCTCGGCGCGCAGCCGCTCGAGCCGGCGCCGCTGGTCGGCGCGCGGCGGTCTGGGGTTGACGTGGGTGGCTTTCGGGCGCACGGTCGAGCATCGTTGTACGCTGTTTGATCTCTTTTTGTTCTTGTTTTGTTCTAGGGCGAAGCATCCTCTCTGTCAAGCCGGCTCGGTTCCCGCTAGCATGCGCCGATCAGACCGTGAGGGGGTGCCGCGCGCGAGCCGCCATGCCCAGCTGCGACGTCCTGGTGATCGGCGCCGGCATCGCCGGCGCGTCGGCCGCGTATGAGATCGCGCCCTTCGCCCGCGTCATCCTCCTCGAGCGCGAGAGCCAGCCGGGCTATCACGCGACCGGCCGCTCGGCCGCGCTGTTCGCCCCGGCCTACGGCAACCGGGTGATCCGGGCGCTGACCGCGGCCAGCCGGCGCTTCTACGACCAGCGCGCGGGCGGGCTCGCCGAGCAGGCAGTGCTCGCGCCGCGCGGCAGCCTGGTCATCGGCCGCGCCGATCAGACCGGCGTCCTCGACCAGCTCCATGCCGAGCTTGCGCCGCAGCAGGGCGGCCTCGAGCGCCTCGGTCCCCAGCAGCTGCTCGAGCGGCTGCCGCTGCTGCGTCCCGACTACGTCGCCGCCGGGATCTACGATCCGAACGTCCTGGATCTCGACGTCGCCGCCATCCACCAGGCCTACCTCAAGGGCTTTCGCGCCCGGGGCGGCCAGCTGCTCACCGATGCCGAGGTCACGAGGGTCGCGACCCAGAGCGCGCCCTGGCGGGTCGAGACCCGGGCCGGGCGGTTCGAGGCGGCGGTGCTGGTCGACGCCGCCGGCGCCTGGGCGGACGCAGCTGGCCGCGCTCGCCGGCATCGCCCCGCTCGGCCTCGTGCCGAAGCGCCGCACGGCCTTCCTGTTCGATCCCTCGCTCGCGATCGACCGCCGCTGGCCGGCGGTGATCGACGCCGAGGAGCAGTTCTACTTCAAGCCGGAATCGGGTCTGCCTGCTGGGCTCGCCCGCGGACGAGACGCCGATGCCGCCCTGCGACGTCCAGCCCGAGGAGCTCGACGTCGCGCTCGCGATCGATCGGATCGAGCGGGCGACCCGATGCCGGGTGCACCGCGTGTCGCGGCGCTGGGCGGGGCTGCGCACCTTCGCCGCCGACCAGACGCCCGTGGTCGGCATGGAGGAGAGCGAGCCCGGCTTCTTCTGGCTGGCCGGACAGGGCGGCTACGGCATCCAGACCGCGCCCGCCATGGCGCGGGCGGCAGCGGGTCTGCTGGTCGACGGCGTCCTCCCGGACGATCTGCTCCGGCAGGGCGTCACGGTCGAGGATCTGATGCCGGGACGCCTGCGGCCGGCCGGCCCGCGGCCAGCCGCTTGAGGACGATCACCTGTGAACCAGCTCACAACGCTTTTTGCCTTGGCCGTGGAATGATGTATCCTCAAAGCTGCGGAACGAAAGGAGGACGTGCGCCGTGCGGCCGCTTCGGCTCCTGATCGGGCTGATCGTGCTGAGCCTTGGCCTCGCCAGCGCGGACGATGCCGTCGCGGCCAAGCGGGTCGCGCTGGTGATCGGCAATTCCGCCTATCGGCACGCCGAGGAGCTGCCCAATCCGAGGAACGACGCCACGGCGATGGCGGCGGTGCTCGCGCGGGTCGGTTTCGAGGTCGACCTGAAGACCGATCTCGATCAGCTGGAGATGCAGCACGCGCTGCGCGATTTCGGCCTCAAGGCGGAAGGGGCCGACGCAGCCGTCGTCTACTATGCCGGCCATGGCATCCAGGTGGCCGGAGAGAACTACCTCCTGCCGGTCGACGCCTCCCTCGAGCGCGAGCGCGATCTGCTGTACGAGGCGCTGCCGCTCAACCTGGTCCTGGGCGAGGTCGCGCAGGCGCAAAAGCTCGGCCTCGTGATCCTCGACGCCTGCCGCAACAATCCGCTGGCGGAGCATCTGCGGCGCGCCCTCGGCCCGATCCGCTCGCGCCTGATCGAGGATGGCCTCGCGCGGGTCGAGAACCTGCCGAGCAATACCATGATCGCGTTCGCGACCCGCCCGGGCGAGGTCGCGGTCGACGGCACCGGCGACCACAGCCCCTACACCGCGGCCCTGCTCGCGGCGATCCAGCAGCCGGGCCTCGAGCTCGACCTCCTGTTCCGCAAGGTGCGCGACGTCGTGCTCGCGGCGACCGCTTACCGGCAGGAGCCGCGGACCTTCGACGCTCTCGGCGCGGAGCCCTTCTACTTCGTCGAGCCGAAGCCCAATCAGTACCCGCAGCTGCCCCCCCTGGCGGCGCTCCAGATCCTCGACAACGCGAGCGCGCAACCGATCGGAATCAGCCCTCCGAGCGACCCGGACGGCGACCCGATCAGCGTCGAAGTGACGGCGCTGCCGCTCCGCGGCACCGTCAAAATCGGCGAGCGGGCCGTAGCGATCGGCGACGTCCTGACGCCCGATCAGCTTACGACCGCAACCTACAGTCCGCTCGAGGGTGCGGTCGGCGACGTCGGCTCGTTCGCCTTCCTGGTCCGGGACGATCGCGGCGGGACCGTCTTCGGGCGGGTGCCGATCACGGTCGAGCGGGCCAACCAGCCGCCCGTGGTCGCGAGCGCGAGCGTGCTGACCCTGCCGGCGATCCCGCTCAACATCAGGATGCCGGTTGATCCCGAGGGCGACCCGCTGACCATCACGGTCGCCGAGGTGCCCGAGCGGGGCGTGGTCAAGGACGGCGATCGGCCGGTCAAGGTCGGCGACGTGCTCAGTCCCAAGGCGCTGACCGGCCTCGTGCTCGTGCCCGGGGCCGAGGGCGCTTTCGGCAGCTTCGCCTTCACCGCGACCGACCCGCAGGGGGCGAGCGTGACCTCGGCCATGCAGATCAACGTTTCGGGGCTCGCTTCACCCAAGGTCGAGACGGCGGCGGCGGCCCAGACGACGCCCAAGGTCGAGGCCGCACCCAAGCTTGAAGCGACCCCCACCGTCGAGACCGCCCCCAAGATCGAAACCGCGCCCAAGATCGAAACCGCGCCCAAGGTCGAAACCGCCATGGCCACGCCGCAGGCTGAGCCCGCGCCAGCCCCCGAGCCGGTGGCAGAGGCCAAGGTCACGCCCGAGCCCGCGCCGTCGGCCGCGGCACCGCCGGGCGAAACCGGGCGCAACCTCGCCGCGTTGCCCGGGACCGAGCCCCAGCCACCCAGCGCCGAGATGGCGGCGCTCGCGGGCGACTACGAGACGCTGCGTGCCTCAAACATCCGCAGCGGTCCGAGCGCCAACAGCGAACGAGTGACCACCGTGCCGGCCGGCACGACGCTCCGGGTGGTCGGTCTGGCCGAGGGCCGCAACTGGTATCAGGTCGAGACCGGCGACGGCCAGCGGGGGTTCATCTACGGCCAGCTGATCGAGCCCAGGCCGCCGGCGCCACAGGTCGAGCCGGCGCCCAAGGTGGAGACGGCACCCAAGGCCGAACCGGCGCCGAAGATCGAGGAGGCGACACTGCCGGCCGCGCGCGCCTCGGCCGGCGCCCTCAAGGACTGTGAATTCTGTCCCGAGCTGGTCAGGATTCCGCCGGGCTCGTTCTCGATGGGCTCGAAGACGGGCGACTGGAGCGAACGGCCGGTGCGCGAGGTCAGGATCGCGAAGCCGTTCGCGCTCGGCAGGTACGAGGTCACGGTCGGTCAGTGGCAGGCCTGCGTCGAGGCCGGCGCCTGCCGCTCGATGCCGGCGATGCAGGACGTGACCGCCAATTCACCCGTGCACAATGTCAGCTGGGACGAGGTTCAGAAGTACCTGGCCTGGTTGCGCCAGTCGACCGGGCAGCCCTACCGGCTGCCGAGCGAGGCCGAGTGGGAGTATGCGGCCCGCGCCGGCAGCGCCACGCCCTACTGGTGGGGCACGGCGATCGGCAGCGGCAAGGCCGACTGCGAGAAGTGTGGCGGCAACTGGAATCCGACCACGCCCGCGCAGGTCGGCTCCTACGCGGCGAACCCCTTCGGCCTCTTCGACATGAACGGCGGCGTGATGGAATGGACCGCCGACTGCTGGCATCCGAATTACGACGGCGCGCCGAGCGACGGCAGCGCGCGCACCGAGGCGAACTGCATGCAGCACGCGCTGCGCGGCGGCTCCTGGCGTAACGATCCGACCTACGCGACGGCGAGCAGCCGGCTCGGCTACGACGCCGGCGTGCGCTACTACACCAACGGCTTCCGCGTCGCCCGTGATCTGAACTAGCTGCTCGGGCCGACCGATCCCCGGTGGTCTGACGGACGCCGGGGACGCGGAATTCACGCCTTGACGCGACCGTGGCTTTCGCCAATCTGGTCAAGCTCGAAATCAAAAACCCGATCATTCGGGGAATGCGGGATCACACCTTCAACGGGGGAGACACCGATGGCTCGGCTCACGGCAATTGCAGGCAAACTTCTGGCCGCAAGTGCGCTCGGCGCTCTGCTGCTTTCCGCCGCTGGCCCGGTGTCGGCGATCGCGGACGACCCGGTCGACGTCACGATGATCATCTACAGCGCCCCGGGCGATCCGTTCTGGAACCCGGTCATTCACGGCGCCGAGGAGGCGGCCAAGGATCGGAGCGTGAAGCTCGACATCCAGTACGCAGACCAGGATCCCGTCAAGCAGAACAATCTGATCCAGACGGCCATCACCAACAAGGTCGACGGCATCGCCGTCGTCAACTGGATCCCGGATGCCTTTACCTCGTCGATCGCTGCCGCACGCGCCGCCGGGATCGGCGTCGTCGTCTTCGACACCGACGACCCGCGACCCGATGCAACGGAAAGCCAAGCCTACATCGGACAGAATTTCTTCACCGCCGGGCAAAATATCGGCAAGCGCATGGTCGAGGCAGGCGGCTTGAAGAGCGGCGATCATGTCGTCTGCCCGGTGGAGGATCCGGACGCCTTCTATGGAGCCGAGCGCTACCGTGGCATCAAGTCAGTGCTCGACGAGGCCGGGGTAACCTCAGAGAAGATTGATGCCACGCCGACCATGGCGACGGCGCTCACGCGCATTGCGGAGTATCTGGTCGGCCGTCCCGATACCAAGGCCGTCATCGGGCTGGGCAGCGTGACCACCGAGGTCGCGCCGCGGGCAGCGGCCGAAGCAGGCCTCAATATCGCGATCGGCGGCTTCGACCTCAGTCCGCAGATCGTCGATGACATCCTCGCTGGCAAGACCGTCGCAACCGTGGATTCCGGCGCCTACTACGAGGGCTACATGCCGATCATCATGCTCTACTACTACAGCAAATACGGCGTTCCCCCGGTGGGGGTGCCGATCGGGGGCGCATTGATCGACAAGGACAATGCCGGCCTCGTCAAACAGTGGGCCGGAACCTACCGCTGAGCGCCTGGAAAGACGGGGCCACCGCGCCCGTGGAGCGGGCAGTTCTCCTGCAGTCCCAAGCAGAAGCCAACGGGCGTGCCGGCGCAATCGGGGCGCCCGCTGGGGGCGGCGGAATGCCCGCTGAATGGCCGACGTCAAGCGCAGCGCTTGCGCCGCCTGCGGCGAGCCCTGCAGCGGCCTCCCGGTGGCGTTGGCTGAGGCGCCAGCCGGCGACCAACATCGTTGCCCTGTTCATCGTCGCCCAATTGGTCTGCATCGTCTTCGGGCTCATCTTTCCGGACGATTTCCGCTATGTTTCGGCAACCAATGTTTCGCTCGTCCTTAAAGCCATCCCGGTACTCGGGGTCATCGCTCTCGGCGTCGGCGTTCTCATGATATCGGGCGAGTTCGATCTGTCGGTCGGCGCGGTTTACACGGTGACGGCCTACGCCATGGCGATGCTCTACCTGAACGGCGTGCCGCTGGGGTTGGCGGTCGCTGCCACTCTGCTCATCGGTACGGCGATCGGCGTCGTCAACGGTCTCATTACCGTGAAGATGGCGATCCCCTCCTTCATCACGACGCTCGGCAGCATGATGGTGGTGCGGGGTGTCATCCGCTGGGTTTCGGAAGGACGCTCGGTCTCGTTCCATCCCTCAGACACCTTCGTCGGAATGATGACCGGTTCCCTCCTCGGGATGAACGCTGAGTTCCTCTGGTTCCTTGGTCTGACGATCATCGTCGGCGTTATTCTGCACCGCACCAAACTCGGCAATCACATGTTCCTCGTCGGTGGCGACCAGAAGACGGCCATCGCGGTCGGCGTCAATGTCTCGCTGGTAAAGGTCGTCGCTTTCACATTCTCGGCACTCGGCGCCACGTTCGCCGGCATTCTCAGCACCACACGGTTAGCAGCGTCACCGCCTCGCAGGGCATCGGCTTCGAGCTCAAGGCGATCACGATCTGCGTCATCGGCGGACTGTTCCTGTCGGGCGGCCGCGGCACCATCGTCGGCATCTTCGTCGGCGCCTGTCTGATGTACATGGTCGAGGATGTGCTGCTGCTGCTGCGCGCGCCCGGCTTTTACATCGAGGTCTTCATCGGGGTGATTCTGGTCGGTGCGGTGATCATCAACACATGGCTGGTCAAGAAAAACCGCTAGGGCAGGAATCCCCGCGCCTGACCCGGCGGCGCCGTTCGGGGCGATGCATGGTCGGTGACCTTCCCATGTTCGAGCTGCGCGGCATGTCCAAGCAGTACGGGCATGTGCAGGCTCTCGACGGCGTCGACTTCCAGGTCGGCCGCGGCGAAGTCGTCGGCCTGCTCGGGGACAACGGCGCGGGCAAGTCGACTCTGGTTCGGATCATGTCCGGCATCGAGCTTGCCGACGCCGGCACCATCTACCGCAACGGCAAGGAGGTGCGGCTGCGATCGCGCAAGGATTCCGAACGCATCGGCATCGAGACCATCTATCAGGACGCGGCGCTGGTGGGATCGGTCTCGATCATGCGCAACTTCTTTGCAGGTCGCGAGCTGACGAAGCCGCTCGGCTTGCTCGATATCCGGACCATGAACGGGATCGTCATGGACGTCCTGCTCAACAAGGTGCGCATCGCTGGCATCAACTCGCCCGATCTCCTGGTGGAGGCGCTCTCCGGGGGGCAGCGCCAAGCCGTCGCCATCGCGCGCGCGGTTTACTTCAAGACGGAGATGCTCATTCTCGACGAGCCGACCAGTGCCCTCTCGGTGCGCGAAACGGAGAAGGTTCTTTCACACGTCACGGAGCTGAAGCACGACGGCGTCTCGGCCGTTCTGATCACCCACAACATCCATCACGCCTATCAGGTCTGCGACCGGTTCGTGATCCTCGCCCGCGGCCAAGTGGTGAAGGGCGTTGCGCGAGCAGAGACATCGGTCCGTGAGCTCAGCGATATCATCGTCATGAACTAGCCGGGGCTGTCGGCGCGGACGCGGTTCGCCCTGTCGGCAGGCAGGAAACGGAGGAGTATCGTGCTGATGCAGGCTCGCTGCGTATTGCAGGCGAAGAGCGTGCTGGCCGAGGGGGCACTGTGGAGCCCGTGGGACAAGGCGCTTTACTGGGTGGACCAGATGCGGCCCGAGCTGCACCGCCTCGATCCGGCGACCGGGATCGACAAGCGCTTCGACATGACGCTGCCGGAGCAACTCGGTGCGCTCGTCCCACGGGAGGCAGGCGGATTCGTCCTTGCCGCCGCCGACGGCCTGTCCTTCATCGACGCTGATTTCAACGGCCGCGTCGCCTTCGTCCACCCGGCGCGGCACCATGCGCGCGCCTGCTTCAATGACGGCAAATGTGACCGGCAGGGACGGCTGTGGGTCGGCACGACGGACCGGCCGGAGAGCGAGCCGATCGGCGAGCTCTACCGGGTCGAGAGTGACGGGAAGTCGACGCGAATCGCCTCGGGGTTCATCGCGTCCAACGGGCCATCCTTCAGCCCCGACGGCTGCGTCATGTACCATACGTGCTCGCATGAGCGCACAATCTATGCCTATGACATCGATCCGGACACCGGAGCGGCGTCGAACCGGCGCGTCTTCGTCCGCTTCGATCCCGCCGATGGCGCTCCCGACGGTTCGACCGTCGATGCCGAGGGCCACCTGTGGTCGACCCACTGGGGAGGCTGGCGGGTGACGCGCTTTGCTCCTGACGGACGCATCGACTGCGTCGTCAAGATGCCGGTACGGACATTGACCAGCTGCGCCTTCGGCGGCGAGGACATGAGCACGCTTTATGTCACTTCCGCGTCGATCGACTTCGCCGCGGGTCGCTGGGTGTACACGAGCGAGGAGGAGTTCGCCGCCAATCCAATTCTGGGCGGCATCTTCGCCGTCGAGGTCGGCGTTAGTGGACTACCGGAGCCCGCCTTCCGCGGCTGAGGCCTTGCGCTCTCAGCCGCGTGGAAAGCCAGCTGGATATTCCGGCAGCGTCACGCCGCCATCGACGATGAAGGTCTGCCCGGTCATATACGCGGAATCGTCGCTGGCCAGGAACAGCACGGTGCGGGCAATGTCGTCCGGAGTGGCAAACCTGCCCAGCGGAATCAACGCCTCGACGGCTTGCTTGAATTCCGCGTCGTACATCTTTTCCGCGCCCGGCGTCATGACATGGCCGGGCTCGACGCCGTTGATGGTGATGCCGTGCTTCGATAGTTCGAGCGCGGCGGCGCGAATGAAACCGTTGATGCCGCCCTTTGAGGCGGCGTAGTGCGCCATGCCCGGAATCGCGGTGCGCGGCCCTGTGATCGACGACGTCACTGCGATCCTGCCGTAACCCTGCGCCTTCATTCGGGGCAGACAGGCCTGGACGCACAGGAACACGCCCTTGAGATTGACCCCGAGCAGCCGGTCCCAAAGCGCTTCCGGCATCGTCTCGATCGGTGAGCCGTCGAAGATTGCCGCATTCGGGCAGAGGATGTCGATACGACCGAACGTGCGAAGGGCCGAAGCGGCCATGTCCCGGACGTCACCCGCGGAACTGACGTCGACCCGCAGGGGTTCTGCCCGGCCACCGGCCTCGCGCAGCCGACGCGCACAGGCCTCGGCACCGTTCTCGTCGATGTCGACCACGAGCACGCTCGCGCCTTCCCGCACCAACGTCGCGGCGATGGCCTCGCCAATCCCTCGGCCGGCGCCCGTGACGATTGCAGCCTTTCCCTCGAGCCTTCCGTTCATTGATACATCCCGAACTCGGTCAACGTCCCCAGACCACGAAAGATCGTGAAAGGTAGCATCCCGGTGGGGTACGCGGAAGGAGGAGGTATCGCCGCTTTCGACCAGCGCCGCAGCCCCGGGGAACGCTGAGGATGGCGGGATTTCGCTTCACGGAGCGCCGACGTTGCCCGCGAACACCTCTGTCGGCGTGTCCGAAGCGCGCATTGCCGCCGGGTACCTCGAGCCCCATGGTGCGGCTCGTTCGAGCTGCGCGGCGAGAGCGATGATCAAGGCTTCGCCGTAGGGCTGTCCGACGAGCTGGACACCGATCGGAAGGCCGTCCTCGGTCCAGCCGAGCGGCAGCGAGATCGCCGGCTGCCCGGAGATGTTGAAGGGATAGGTGAAGGGAATGTAGGCGAGGTCATCCTCGGCAACCCGCTCGGTATCGGCGAGGAACGTGTCGAGCGGTTGCGGCGTCAGGGTGACGGTGGGGGTCAGCAGACAGTCCCATTTCATCGACTCTGAGATGATTTCCCGGCTGCGCCGAAACATCTCTTCCGTCGCCCGGATGTACTCCACGGCAGTTTGCCTTGCGCCCCTTTCGTAGCACCATCTCGAATAGGGATCGCTGAACAGCCTGGGGTCCTCGACCTCGTTGGCGGCGCTCTCGGCTTCGACCATCACGCGGAACACTCTTCCGAGACCCGTCAGGTCGACGCCGGCCGGTTCCACGCGGTGCCCGAGCGTTCCGAGAAGAACAGCGGTCCGGTGCACGGCGGCGACGACCCTCGGATCGATCCACTTGTCGCTCGTGTCGAGCATTCCGATGCGGAGGCTTTCCGGTTCGCGCTCGGTCGAGTCGAGAAAAGACGGCGTCTGAGCTGGTGCGGTGAACGGGTCGCCGGGCTCCGAGCCGGCCATGACGTCGAGCATGAGGGCGGCATCGCGCACCGTTCGCGCGATCGGGCCATGGGTGATCAGCCCGCCCCGCGGGTTCGAGTTCGGCGAGTTCGATACGCGGCCGCGGGACGGCTTGATGCCGACCACGCCGCAGCAGCTCGAAGGAATCCTGATCGATCCCCCGCCGTCGGAGCCTTCGGCGATCGGGCAGAGACAGGCGGCCACCGCCGCCGCTGATCCGCCACTCGAGCCGCCGGCGGTCTTGCTCAGGTCCCAGGGGTTTCGCGTCGCCGGGAAGAGACCGTACGCCGTGGTCGCGCGATTGCCGAATTCCGGCGTGTTCGTCTTGCCGAGCAGCACCCCGCCGGCTTCGCGCAGACGCTTGGCGACGGCGGCATCGCGGGCCGGCACATTGTGCTCGCGCAGTCTTGACCCGTAGGTCGTGCGAAGGCCCGCCGTATCGGTGAGATCCTTCAACGCGAACGGGACGCCGGCGAGCGGCAGAGCCGCGCCCTCCTTCAGGCGTTGTTCGACGCCATCGGCCAGCGCCATCACCATCTCCTCGTCGATGGTCACGAAGGAGCGGATGCGATCGTCGAGGGCCCGGATGCGCGCGAGGTATGCCGCGGCCGCCTCGCGCGGAGAAACGTCGCGTGACAGGATCAGGCGCCGCAGGTCCAGCGCGGGCAAGAAACTCAGTTCAGAGATTTCGAAGTCCTTTGCCATGTCCGTTCCTGCCCTGGATGCCAGATTGTCAGCGAGCCCGCGTCGGTGTCGGCGCCGTCTCAGAGCGCATGCCTTCCCGCGACCAGATCGGCAACGGCCTCGGCAGTGACATCGTCACGACGCACCGAGCGGATCACCCGGCCGGCCTCCATGATGACGATGCGGTCGCAAATCCGGTGCACGTGTCCGATGTTGTGATCGATGATGACGACGCCGAGCCCGCTGTTGCGCGCAATCTGGACGGCTTCCGACACCTTCTCGGTCTCTTTCACGGACAGGGCCGAGGTCGGCTCATCGAGCAGCAGGAGGCTGCCGCCGAAGTAACGGGCGCGCGCGATGGCAAGCGCCTGACGCTCGCCACCGGAGAGGATATCGACCGGCTCGTCGGGCGAGCGGAGGCGGGTCAGCCCCATCTCACGAAGATTGTCCATCGTGATTTCTCTCATCTTGCTCAATGCGAGAAACCGGAAAGGGGGACGGCCTATCTTGAGCTCTCGGCCCAGAAAGAAGTTTCTCCACATGCTGAGCGCCGGAATCAGCGCGAGGTCCTGATACACCGTTTCGATCCCGACGCTCCGGGCATCTCTCGGCGAGCTGAACCTAACCGGACTGCCCCTTGAATTGCATGACGCCCCGATCGGGTGAATAGAAACCGTTCATCACCTTCACCAGCGTCGACTTTCCCGCCCCGTTGTCACCGACCAGTCCGACGATCTCACCGCGGCCGACCTCGAAGATCACGCCTTGAATTGCGACGACGTTGCCAAAATTCATGGTGACGTCCCGAAGTGCGAAAAGCTTCTCGATGGCCGCGTGCTCCGTCATGACTTCCGGATGACCCCGAACCTGGCGCCCAGCCCCGCTGTTCGCAGATTGATGATGACGGCAAAGAGGAGCAGGAAGCCGACGAACGACTGGAACCAGGTCGTCGAGACGCCCGACAGAACCAGGCCGGTATAGGACATCCCGAGGACGACCGCCGCCAGCAGGGCGCCGATGATGCTGCCGCGACCGCCCATCAGTGACCCGCCTCCGACCACGGCGACGACGATTGCGGTGAGCGCGAGATCGGAGCCCTGGGTGGGCGTCGCCGATCCGAACGAGCCGAATTGGATGATGCCCGTGAAAGCGGCGAGAAGGGAAGACAAGAGAAAGCATCCGACCTTGACGATGCCGACCGGTACGCCCATGGCGCGCGCCGCGCGGGCGTCGCCTCCGCTCGCGAAAATCCAGTTTCCGATCGCGGTCAGGCGCAAGATCGTGGCCAGGATCAGCAGCGATACCGATCAGCCACAGAATCGACACGGAGATCTTGCTGTGTCCGATCTCGGCGGTGCCGAGCCAGTTCATCACCGGCGAGTCCCCGAAGTAGGAGATGGGGTAACCACCCGTAAGGTTGAGACTGACGCCGGCCCAGAAAAGCGCCGTGGCCAGCGTGATGATGAAAGAAGGAATCGCCAGGAGGAACGTCGCCAGCCCGTTGAGCAGGCCAATCCCGAGCGCCAGACACAGCGCAAGGCCCAAGGCAACGGCAACGTTGAGGTGGTGCTCGATCCAGAGCGAGGCCATCACGAGCGGGCAGAGCGAGTAGACGGAGGCGACCGAGAGGTCGAACTCGCCCGCGATCATCAGGACCGTGACGCCCAGGCCGACAACGCCGAACTGGACGGCGCTGGCGAGGATCGAGCCGGCCGAAGCGGCGGTGAGGAACTCCGGCGAGAAGAACGCGAACACGGCGCCGATCACGATGCCGGCGACGAGAACCCCGAGTTCCTGAATGGCGAAGAGACGCAGCAGCACCGAGCGCACCCCGCTGCGGCGCGGGCGAACTCGGCGCACCTGCCCCCGCGGCCGCATCAGTGCTTTGGCCGCTCATCGGCTTTCAGCGATCTCCGCGGAACAGGCGCCCGCGCGCATGAACGGGCCGCAGCGCTGCGCCCGTTCCGGGCGCCTCAATGGATACCAGACAGTGATCTTCTCAGCCGCCGCGGCCGGAGTCAACGACGGGCTGGAAAGCGGCTGCGTTCTCCTTCGTCACAAGCAGCGTGCCGGTATCGATGTTCGACGGCGTCATTCCGTACTTGGTCTTCAAGTACAGGTTGACCACGGACAAATACCCCTGTGCGTAGGCTTGTTGCACCAGCGTGAACGTCGTAATGCCGCGCTTGATGCAATCGAGTACCGCAGGAGAGATGTCATAACCACCGAGAGTGACCTTGCCCTGGGCGTCGTTCTTTTCCACCCACTGGCAGGCGATGGTCCCCGTTTCCGGATTCAGACTGACGATTGCGGCCGTGTCCTTGTTGGCTCGCATGTAGCCGTCGAGCACGGCGAGCCCCTGGCTCGGCGTCGATGCCGTGTTGACCAGCGTGTCCACCTTGGCGCCGATCTTCGCCTCGAGAAACTTCTTCAGCCCGTCACAACGCACGGTCTGCACGATCTGCGCCGGGCCCGGGTTCTGACAGACCACTCGTGCGCCCTGCTTCAGATGAGGCAGCAGACCTGCGCCGACCTTGGCCCCCGACGTGAACTCATCCTGCCCGACGTAGGCCAGCGCCTTGATCCGCGGATCGCTTTCCTGCGAAAAGTTCTGCGTATTGACGAGTATCACGGGTATCCCGGCATCGAGTGCATCCAGGATTGGCTTGGTCAATGCTTTCGGATCATTGAATTCAACGGCGATGCCGGCCGGTTGCGCCGCGACGTTCGACTTGAGCATCTGAGTCTGCAAGTTGATGTCGCAGCACTTGGGGGCGCTGTAGATGGCTTCCACCCCCAGATCCTTGCCCGCATCCTCCACGCCCCGTTTGACCACCGCAAAAAACTGAATCTCCGGGCCACCGATGAAGTTCACATAGAACTTCGGCTTCTCGTCTTGCGCGCTCGCACCGCTTCCAGCCATTGTACCGGCAATGGCGACCAGGATTGCGGCCGTGAGAACCTTGCGTTTCATCGTGTTCTTCCGTTTCCTTGAGGCGCTCTAGCGCACCGTGATCGTGATCTTTTCCGAGTAGACCGGCGGGTTGTGCGGGATGTGATCCTTGTCGCCCATGATCAGCTGGAGCGTATGCGTGCCGGGCGGCAGTTCGATGACCGCCTCGGTCTGCCCGCCGCCGAAGTGCACGTGGTTGCGGTCGCTCGGGATCGGCTCATCGAAGGGCGGCAGATCGGTGTCGATCAGCAGGTGGTGGTGCCCGGTGTTGGGCTTGTCGACCCCCGCCGGCGCCACGCCCATGTTGCGCAGGCCGAACCAAACCCGAATGCTGCGGGTGTTGATCACTTCGCCGTCGTTCGGCCAGCCGATGTAGACGTAGGCGTCCTTGGGCGAGGGGGTGTCGCCAGCCAGCGCTGCGGGCGCCGCCAGCAGAGATCCGAGGAGCAGGGCTGCGGCGATCTTGGTCATGGGGTCGCTTCCCTCGTGGGTCGATGCGGGCTTCGATGCCGGATCGGGTCGGACGCGGGCCGCGCTAGTAGGGCGCGACGGTGATCGTGATCTTCTCCGAATAGACCGGCGGCTTGAACGGGTAGTGGTTGGCGTCGCCCAGCAGGAGCTGCAGAGTGTACGTGCCGGGTGGCAGGTCGATCAGGCGCGCCTCGGTCTGCCCGCCGCCGAAGTGCAGGTGGTTCTTGTCGTTCGGGATCGGCTCGTCGAGCGGCGGCAGATCGGTGTTGATCAGGAGGTGATGGTGCCCGGTGTTGGGCTTGTCGACGCCGGCAGGCGCCACGCCCATGCCTCTCAGCCCCATGCGTACCCAGAGCTTGCCGCCGTGAATCACCTCACCGTTGTGCGGCCAGATGATGTATTCCTTGGCGTCCGGCGGCGAGGGCGTGTTCTGCGCCTGCGCCGCTCCGACCGAGAGCACGGCGGCGCAGACGAGCAGGGGCAATACCCGAAGCATCTGTAACCTCCCCGAATTCTGTATGACTTGACGCGAACCTAGCACGCTCCGCGAGGAGCGGGGAGTTGTTTTCGACCCCGCCGCGTGACCGTCCAGTTCGGGTCCGACCGGTCGGCGAGCTTCAGTTGTTCAGATTCCGAAGCTTGCCTGCGCCGGTCCGATCAGCGGAGCGACACCTGATAGGCACAGATCTGGAGGTCGGCCAGGGTTGGACCGGTGTGGTCGGCCGCGCCGGCCGTCGGCTCCGGCGGACCGGCGATCTCGACGCCCGGCAGGCTGCGCGGGGGAAGAGGCCCCGACCAGTCGCTGCCGCCCCGGGTCCTGGGCGTCAATTGGCTCAGCGCCATCGGCCGGGCCGGCTCGATCCGGGCGCCGATCTGCTCGAGCTCGTCGACCACCCCGGCGGCCGCGACCAGATAGATGGTGTGCGGCTCGATCGAGTTCGACGCCAGCTGATAGGCCGTGGCTCCCTCGCGGGTGCTCTTCGGCTCCAGCTTCCGGGCGTCGGAGCGTAGCGCCGGCAGGGCGTGCTGATTGGTCAGCTGCCAGGCCAGATCGAGCGATGTCACGGTGAAGCCGTAAAAGACTTTCGATGTCTGCCAGAGGCCATCGAAGGCGATGTCGAAGACCGGTGTTGCGGACGCCACCTGAAGGCTGTCGGCCGTGGGCTGGACGATCCAGGGGCAATCGGCCGCCGCGCTCCCGATCGTCGCCGGGACGATCGCGGTCGCCACGCCGAGAGCCGCAGCGATCCGGAGCGCGCCGCGCCGGCGACGGGGCGGCCGCGCGACGGTCGACGAAGTCACGGATTGCATCGGACTGACCTCTCTACTGTCTGAATGATGAACGTTGCCGCGCCGGGCGCCTTCCCGGCGAGGAAGTTGACCGCCGCGGTCACGTCCAGCGCGTCGTCGTCGCTCGTGCCGGCGGCGGTCGGAAATGCCGCGATCAGGCCATCGCGCAGGGCCTCCGGATCGAAAGGCTGACCGGCCTGAGCCAGCAGCACGAGGCCATTGTTCTCGACCCGGTCGTTGAGCTGCCAGCCCCACTCCCAGATGCCACCGGGCGGCAGGCTGACCACCTCGGTTCCGGCGACCTGCGGGACGATGACCTTGGCGCGCGAATGCTCCGAGACCATGACCTCCGCCACGTAGTAGCGCTCGGGCGCGAGCCAGGCGCCAAGGCCGCTCCGCCCGTCGGCCGGCTCGCCAACCTGAATCCGCCAGCCCAGCGTCTCGCCGACCGGTATGCTGCGGGCAAGCCCCTCGCGCCCGAGCGGGATCGGGTAGAAGCTGTTGTCCTTGGTGAAGCAGGCTTGATAGGGTTCCGGCTCGAGCGCCGCCCCGCCGCCGGGCAGGAAGGTCATCGGGATCGGCTGGTGGCGGAGCGTCGACCAGGCGTAGCCGCTGACGGCGACGAGCAGGAGGCAGGCGACGATCGCCTGCGCCAGATGGTCGTGGAACAGATGGCGGGCGCGCAGCGCCTTGAGCTCCGCCGCCGCCTCGCTCAGGCGGTCGACCGGCACGACCCGCACCCCGAGCTCTTTCAGGCGGCCGACCTCGGGCAGCGCTTCGACCTCCGAGCCGAGGCCGTCCTGCTCGAAGCGGCACGGCGTGAAGAACAGCACTTCGCGACCGGCACCGAGGCCCGGCAGGCCGCCGTGCTGGGCAAGCGTAAGGACCAGGCGCAGCTTCTCGGGCAGGCTGCCGACCGACAGGACCTCGACGTCGTCGTCGATCGCGCCGCGCGGCTGACCGCCGAGCGCGCCGGTGGCGATGATCTGGCGCTGCCGGCTGCCGCTTGCGCACATCAGCAGCGCCAGCGCGAGGCCGAGCTCGGCGCTCCGTCCCTCGCTCGGTCCCTGGGCGCCGGCCGGATGCAGGCGCTGCCCCTCGATCCAGGCGAGGCGCGAGATCCGCTGATAGAGGGCGGTAAGCGGCTGGCGGATGCCGAGCTTGCGCACCGCGCTCGCCGCGGCGCAGCCGGCCTGATAGAGCCCGACCTTGCGCAGCGGCGCCGCGACCCGATCCCAGTCCTTGTCGCGGGCGCGGGCGTCGACCTCGCTTCTCTCGGCCTCCTCCTGCTTGGTCAGCGGATCGAAGGCGTAGTGCTGGGTATAGACCTCGATCAGCCGGTCCTCGGCGGCGTCGCGGGCAGCACTCAGGCCGCCCGGCTGGACGATCGGGATGTGGACGGTGCGACGGCTGGACATCGTCGCTGCTTCCGCCCGCGGCCCCCTGGGCCAGCCTAGACGTCCTCGATCAGGCCGAGCACGGGGTTCAGGAGCGCGCGGCGCAGCTCGTCGCTGTCGGGCAGGCGGACCGAGCCGTCGCCATCGTCGTCGAGCTGCAGCACCGCGAGCGGAACTGCGGCGGCCGTGGCCGACGCGAGGCCGAGCGTTCGCCCGGCGAACTCGTCGGCGGCGAAGCCGAGCGCCTGCACCGCGATCACGACCTGATCGGCTTCGCGCGTGACCTTCAGCCGGAAGCGGCCGTCGGCGCTCTCGAGCTCGCGCGTGGGCAAGGGGATGCCGCGCCCGGCACTGTCGGCCGCGAGGCGCACGATCTCGGCGACCGGGGTGAACCGCTGCCGTCTGGCGCTGAACTGGGGGCTGAACGGGATGATCTCGGCCGATGGCCGCTCGGCCAATGCGGGCGCGGGCGCAGGCGTTCGAGCACGCTTCAGCCAGGCGTCGAGCGCTTCGTCGCGCTCGCGCGGGCCGAGCACCTTGAGCAGCGCGTCGACCTCGGCGAAGGCGACCGGCGGTTCGGTGTCGATCAGCCGCAGACGTCGCTCGGCCCTTTGCCAGAGCTCGAGGGCCTCGGTGTCGGACAGCTTGCGGTCGGTCATTGAACGATCTCTCCTGGTACGAACTGGCTAGCCGTTGGGCGAGGCGTGCCGCCGAAGACCGCGTTTGATGATCGCTTCGGCTCGCTGAACGAGCTGCTCGGCCAATTCACCCTCGTCTAGGACAGTCAGTTCGGATAGGATTCGACCAGTCTTTGAAATTCGGCATCGCGCAGTACCCCGGGATCGCCCGGGCCGCCATGGACCGGCCGTTCCTGGCCGATGACCTGGACGAAGAAATAGCGCATCAGCGGGTCGAACCACTCGGGTCGATCATCGATCAGCATCTCGACCCACTGGCCGGCTGCGCGGCGTCGGGTCACGGTCGCCTCCACGTCCAGGGCGTTCGGATCGGCCATGGTCTCGTAGCGCGCCCGCTCCTCGCCATCGTCGTCGCTCGCGATCGGCTCGTCGAGCGAGAGCGAGGCATAGCGCAGCATGGCCATACCGTGCTCGGTGGTCGCGAAGTCGTCGAAGCTGGCGGAGCCGGCGAACTGCTTGGCGCGGCCCTTGAGGCTGGTGAACGCGCGCCGATAGGCATCGATGTTGTCGCTCTCGATGCCGAGCCGGAGCAGTTCCTCGGCCGGCTTGCGCAGCTGCTTCATCTCGCGCAGCCGCGCGATCGAGGGCTCGTCGCGATCGTGCCAGACCTCGGGATCGAGGCCGCAGGCGCGCAGCAGCATGTAGCGCTCGTTCAGCGCATCGAGGACCCGGACCACGAGACGCTGCACCTCGGGATCTTCGGCGAACGCAGCTGCGAGCGGCACGGGCGTCGCCTCGACGACGTCGAACAGCGACATCTCCTCGGGCACCTCGGCGCAGCACTCGCCGCGGATCAGCCAGAGCGGCCCGTATTCGGCCCGCCGGCGCTTGGAATCGTCGCTGTAGTCCTCGGCCAGGCGCGCCCGCTGCGCGGCCAGCTGGAGCGCCAGGTGATCGACGAAGTCGGGCGCCTCGCCACGGGGCGCAGAGCGTCGCATCGCGGCGGATCTCGATCGCCCGCCAGCCGTGCTCCGCCGGCCCATGGCGACAGAGCCGGCAGAGGAGGATCTGCGTGTTGCCGGGCTCGTCCCGCAGCCGGCGGGCGAGCTTGGGCCGCCGCGCGAGCACCTTGTGCAGATAGACGATCCCCTGCTCGTGCACCCGCACGTCGCGGCCGTCCGGCAGGGACCAGCTGTACCACTGGCTGTCGCGATCGACCCGGTAGTCGCGATAGAGCAGATTCTCGACGTAGACCCGGCGCGAGAGGGTCATCAGGATGGCCAGATGCAGCCGATCGCGGTCGAGCGGCGCGACGACCAGGCAGGGCCGGAGAATGCCCAGCATGTCGAGCGCCAGCCGGTCGAGAATGGTGTTGATCTGAAATCCGCGGACGGACCCCGCCATCATCCACTTCTCCCCGCCCGGAGCCGCCCGATCGGCGATCGGCGCGAGCGCGGGCGTCGTGCCGGGTCATCGACAATTTCCCAGCATCGAGCGCTCGATACAAGAGCCGAGCCCATGTGGCCCAGGGGAAAGTGCCGTCGCCTTCACCCCGGTCCGCAGTCGGCGAAGTTTATCGGACCGCGCGGCGCACGGCCGTGCGCTCGTCATGGTGGCGCACGACCGCCTTCTCGAGCTCCACGACGACGAAGATCAGGAGTGCGAGGACGACCACTCGCGTCCATTCGGGCCAGCCGATCGGCGCCGTGCCGAAGGCCTCCTGCATCGGCGGCAGGTAGGTGAACAGCAGCTGGAAGAGGATCACCAGGACGATCGCGATCACGACCGGCCGGCTGCCCAGGATCTCGCGCAGCGCAAAGCATGAGGCGACGATCCGCCGACTGTTGATCAGATAGACCATCTCGCCCGCGACCAGCATGTTGACCGCCACCGCGCGCGCCGTCGCGAGGTCGGTCCCGCGGCCGCGCTCCCAGAGGAACAGCCCGAACACGGCGAGCAACAGGAGAAACGAGACGAACAGGATTCGCCAGATCACGTACGGCGAGAGCAACGGCTCGTCGGCGCGGCGTGGTGGCCGGCGCATGATGTCCGCCTCGGCCGGCTCGAAGCCGAGCGCGAGCCCGAGCGTCACGCCGGTCACCATGTTGATCCAGAGGATCTGGAGCGGCGTGATCGGCAGGAGCGTGCCGACCAGGATCGCGGTCATGATGGTCACCGCCTCGGCGCCGTTGGTCGGCAGGAGAAACAGGATCGTCTTCCTGAGATTGTCGTAGACCGTCCGGCCCTCCTCGATCGCCTTGGCGATGGTGACGAAGCGGTCGTCGGCGAGCACCATCTCGGCCGCCTCCTTGGCCGCCTCGGTGCCCTTCTTGCCCATGGCGATGCCGACGTCGGCGCGCTTCAGCGCCGGCGCGTCGTTGACCCCGTCGCCGGTCATGGCGACCACCTGGGCCTCGGCCTGCAGGGCCTCGACCAGGCGCAGCTTGTGCTCGGGCGTGGTGCGCGCGAACACGTCGACCGAGCGCGCCGCAGCCTTCAGCTGCTCCGCATCCATGCGGTCGAGCGCGGGCCCGGTCAGCGGATTCGGCGCGTCGAAGCCCAGCCGGGCGGCGATCGCGCGGGCGGTTGCGGCATGGTCGCCGGTGATCACCTTGACCCGGATACCGGCCGCGCGGCAGGCGGCGATCGCGGCCGCTGCCTCCGGGCGCGGCGGATCGAGCAGGCCGAACAGGCCGAGCAGCACGAGGCCGCCCGTCGACATCGTCGAAGCGGAGCTCGCGATGCTCGGGCGAGGTGGCGCGCGATGCGATCGCGATGACCCGCTGGGCGTCGGCGGCCAGAGCCTCGATCCGGCGGTGCCAGTAGCTCCGGATCGATGGGCCGGGCGAGGCCGTCGGCGTCGCGCTGCTAGGCGCTCATCTCGAGGATGCGCTCGGGCGCGCCCTTGACCAGCACGTAGCCGTGCCCTTCGTGGTCGTGATGCAGGGTCGCCATGAACTTGTGCGCGGAATCGAACGGGATCAGGTCGGTGCGTGGCCGGCTCGCCAGCTCGACGTGATGATCGAGCGAGGCCTTGAGCGCCACCGTCAGCAGGGCGCCGTCGGTCGGATTGCCCGCCAGCTGCCAGCCGTCCTCGCTCTCCCTCAGCTCGGCATCGTTGCACAGCAGGCCGGCGCGCAGGGCCTCGATCAGGTCGGGCAGCCGATCCGGCTGGACGACCTCGTCGCCGAGCCGGAAGCCCCCTTCGGGCGCGTAGCCGCTGCCGGTCACCTCGACCACGTGGTCGGCAGTGACCACGGTCTGAACGGTCAGCTCGTTGAGGGTGAGGGTCCCGGTCTTGTCCGAGCAGATCACCGTGACCGAGCCCAGGGTTTCGACCGCCGGCAGGCGGCGGATGATGGCGTTCTGGCGCGCCATGCGGGTGACGCCGAGAGCGAGGGTGATGGTCATGATCGCCGGCAGGCCCTCGGGGATCGCCGCCACGGCGAGGCCGACCGCGGCGAGGAACATCTGCTCGGCGGTGTAGCCGCGCAGAAACCAGCCGAATAGGAAGGTCCAGACGGCAAAGCCGAGGATCGCGAGCGGTCAGCCAGCGCCCGAAGGTCGCCATCTGGCGCAAGCAGCGGTGTCGTGAGCGGCTCGACCTCGTGCAGGAGCGCCGTGATCCGGCCGAGCTCGGTCTTCTCGCCGGTGGCCACGACCACGCCGGCGCCGCTGCCGTAGGTGACCAGGGTGCCGGCGTAGGCCATCGACGTGCGGTCGCCCAGCGCGGCGCTGGCGGGCACCGGCTCGGTCCGCTTGTCGACCGGCTCGGACTCGCCGGTCAGCGCCGCCTCCTGCAGCAGGAGGCTGCGCGCGCCGATCAGGCGGAGGTCCGCCGGCACCTTGTCGCCCGCCTGCAGGACGACGATGTCGCCGGGCACCAGCTGCTCGGCGGCGATCTTGGTGCGCTGGCCCTGCCGCACCACGAGCGCCTGGGGCGAGAGCATCTCGCGGATCGCATCCAGCGCCCGCTCGGCCCGGCCCTCCTGGACGAAGCCCACGATCGCATTGACCAGAACGATGCCCAGGATCACCGAGGTATCGACCCACTCGCCGAGCCCGGCGGTGACCAGGGCCGAGCCGAGCAGCACGTAGATCAGGACGTTGTGGAACTGGGCGAGGAAGCGCCTGAGCGGGCTCTGCGGCCGTCGCGTCTCGAGGCGGTTAGGACCGTGGGTCGCGAGGCGCCGCCCGGCCTCGTCGCGGTCCAGCCCCTGCCATGACGTATCCAACCGGCGCAGGCTCTCCTCGACCGGACAGGCGTGCCAGGGAGGATCGGTCTGCGCTCCGGGCATGAGTCTCCTGTGATGAGCTGGGTGTCGGCTGGCCGCCGATGTCGATCAGCAACTCGGGACCTAGCCGCGAGGATGGCGGCAGACTTTGATCCAGATCAGACGCGCGGGCGCAAGCGTTGCCGGCTCACGCCGCGGCGGTCTCGGCGCCGACCATCAGCTTGACGATCTCGTCGTGGTCGGTCTCGGCGGTGCGCCGCTCGCCGGCAGTGACGCCGCGGTGGAGCACCAGGATGCGGTCGGCGACCGCGAAGATGTCGACCAGGTTGTGCGAGATGAAGATCACGCCGACCTCCTGCCCTTGAGCTTTTCGATCAGCTCGCGGACCTTGCGCTGCTCGGGCACGCCGAGTGCCGCGGTCGGCTCGTCCATGATCAGGACCGTGGCGTCCCAGTAGATCGCGCGGCCGATCGCGACCGCCTGGCGCTGGCCGCCCGAGAGCGTGCGCACGGGCAGCGTGAGCTTGCCGGCCGGGATCTCGATCTCGAGCGTGCGCAGCACCTCCCTCGCCGCCTCGCGCATCCGCCTGCGGTCGATCGCCGGCAGGAAGCCCGAAGCGGCGGGTCGGCGGCTCGCGGCCGAGGAACACGTTGGCGCCGACGTCGAGGTTATCGGCGAGGGCCAGGTCCTGATAGATGGTCTCGATGCCGAGCTCGCGCGCCTGGCGCGGGCCCACGAGGCGGACCGGCGCCCCCTTGTAGCGGATCTCGCCCTCGTCCGGCTGGTAGACGCCCGAGATGCACTTGATCAGGGTCGATTTGCCGGCGCCGTTGTCGCCGGCCAGCGCCAGCACCTCGCCCGCGCGCAGCTCGAAGCTGACCCGCTGCAGCGCCTGCACGCCGCCGAAGCGCTTGGAGACGCCTCGCGCCTCGAGCAACGGCCTCCATCGCTGGCTCAGGCCTCATCCTGAACCTCGCCCTTGAGGCGGCTCCGCGACTGATCGACCAGCACCGAGACGATGATCACCACACCGACCGCGACGAACTGCCAGAACGGCTCGACGTCGATGAACACCAGGCCATACTGGATGACGGCGATGATCAGGGCGCCGATCACCGTGCCGATGATCGTGCCCGAGCCGCCGAACAGGCTCGCGCCGCCGATCACCACCGCGGCGATGGAATCGAGCAGCAGCGGCTCGCCCCCCTGCGCGGCGCCGGCCGAGAAGCGCGCCGTGTAGATCATCCCGGCGACCCCGGCGCAGCCGGCCGAGATCAGATAGATCATCATGGTGTGGCGCCGGACGTGGATGCCGGAGCGCAGCGCCGCCATGCGATTGCCGCCGATCGCGTAGGTGTACTGGCCGAAGCGGGTCTGCGAGAGCACGTAGTGCAGCGCGAGGACGACCACGATCGTGATCACGATCGGGATCGGCACGCCGAACAGGTTGGCCGAGCCCATCTCGAACAGCCAGGGATTGTTGACCGGCACGGTCGTGCCGCCCGCCGCGAGGAAGCCCGTGCCGCGCGCGACGCCGAACATGCCGAGCGTGCCGATGAAGGCCGGCACCCGAAGACGCGCGATCAGGAAGCCGTTGATCAGCCCGGGCACCAGCGAGATCAGGAGCGCGGCGGCCAGCCCGCAGCCGAGCGCCAGGCCGGGCGGCAGGCCGGCCAGAGACTGCATGACGCGCGCCATGATCACCGCGCACAGGCCCATGACGAAGCCGACCGAGAGGTCGATCCCGCCCAGGATGATGACGAAGGTCTGGCCGAGGCCGAGCAGGAGCGGCGCCGCCGCGGCCATCGCGATGCTCTGGATGTTGAAGCCGTTGAACAGGAACGAGATGCCGTAGGCGGCGCGCGCCCAGCTCTCGAAGAAGATCAGCAGCGCGCGCAGGAACAGCCACGACCAGGCAGCCGCGACGAAGCGCAGCCAGGAGGCAGGCTCAGCCTCGGCCGCCTGGCGCGTCGTTGCCGTGGTTATCGCCACGCCAGGACCCCCGGATCGCCCGCCCGGCCACCGATCGGATTGGCGCCGACCATTCTCCCTCCCCCCGCAGCTTGGTCGCCTCACAATCGGAGCCCCGCACGACCCCGGTCAAGACTCAATCGGACGGCAGGGATCTTGGCGCAACATTCGAGCACGCGGGCATCACGTCGGGGAGAGGCCCAGGGAGAGGCCCACCAATGCGCGGTCCCGCCCTGCGAAGGTCGTTCCGTCGCGCCGGGCGGTGGGGTTGATCCGCCTCGAGCTTCAGCGGCCCGGCAGCAGCCGCAGGTCGGCGATCAGCGGGTAGTGATCGGAGCCGACCGCGGGTCCACGGCGCAGGCGCGTGACCGTGAGCGGACCTTTGAGCAGAATGTGGTCGATCGGGATCCGCGCCGGCCAGAACCAGCTCGGCCAGGTCGCGAGATAGCCTCGGCCGTCGGCCGCGTTGCGCAGCCCGGCCGCTTCGATCAGGTCGCGGAAATGCGGCTGACCACGGCGTGGCGTTGAAGTCACCCGCCACGAGCACCGCTCGGAGTGCGCGACGTCCCTCGCTCACGATGGGGAACCGGCTGAACAGGAAGACCCGCGGGGGCTCGAGCCAGCGCTGCGGGGGCTCGGGCCAGCGCTGCTGCGGCACGTAGTAGGGGTAGGGCCCGCGGAGATCGGAGATCACCCGTCGCCAGCGCATGCGCTTGGCGTCGACGATCACCACCAGATCGGCGTCACTGGCGCGGACGAGCCGGAGCACCGCATCCGGCGCCCGATTGCCCGCGAGCACGTTGATGGTCAGGACCCGCAGGGGCGTGCCGCCGGCGGCGGCCGTCGTCCCGCCGCTCCAGAGGTTCCGCAGCGCGAAGCCGTGCACCAGCGCCACTGCGACCAGCACGCCGGCCGTCAGCCAGGCTCCGGTCGCGAGCGCCGCCAACGCGAACATCCCGGCCGCGACGACGTACTGCAGCCGGAAGTGGCTGAACAGATCGAGCAGCCAGCAGAGCCGGGCGGCGAGCGCGCACAGCGTCGCGAGCGCCAGCGCAAGCGCGACCGGCGTCAGGATCTGGTGCACGCGGACCCGGGCGGCGCCGCCTCAGAGCGGCTTCGACGGCCAGGGCGAAGGACGGAGCTGCCTCCGCCCCCGCTCCCGGTTACGGCTCAGTCGGAGTAGACGAACTTGCGGATCTCCGGGTCGTCGATGTTCGACGCGTCCATGACCGTAAAGCCCGTGCCGATGTGGGGCGGCACCGACTGGCCGGTCAGCGCGGCGAAGGCGGTGACCACGCCGTAGTAGCCGATCTCGGCCGGGTGCTGCGCGATCGCCAGATCGATCAGACCGGACTTGAGATCGTCGACGATGCGTTGCGGCGCGTCGAACGCCACCACCCGGATCGTCCCGGTCTTGCCGACCGCCTTGACGCCGTCGGCCGCGCCGATCGCCGAGAACAGGTTGGCGCCGAACACGCCCGCGAGGTCGGGGTTGCGGGCGAGCACGGCCTGGAGCTGAGAGGCCGCCTTGTTGGCGTCGTCGTTGTTGAACTGGGTCTCGAGCACGGTCATGGCCGGGAACAGCTGAGTGATCGCCAGCTTGAAGCCTTGCTCGCGCTGATCCGTGGTCGAGATGCCGGGGTTGACGTTGGACACGTAGACCTTGCCCTTGCCGTCCAGGGTCTTGCCGAGGGCGGCGCCGGCCAGGAAACCGCCGAGCACATTGTCGGAGGCGACGTAGGACAGCGGGAAGTCGCCCGGTCCGTCGCCGTCCTGGTACCTGCCGTCGTCGATGAAGGTGTCGACCGTGATCACCTTGATGCCGGCGTCGAACGCCTTCTTGATCGGTGCGATCAGCTGCTGCTTGTCGGTCGGCGCGATCAGGATCGCGTCGGGATGGCGCGCGATCACCGCGTCGAGCACCGGCACCTGCACGGTCGGATTGAACTCCGGCCCGCCCTGAAAGATGAAGTTGACGCCGAGCGCCTGGGCGGCGTGCTCGGCGCCCTTGCGCATGGTGATGTAGAAAGCGTCCGTGGTCAGGCCCGGGATCAGCGCTATGGTCAGCTTCTTCTGGGCCTGGGCCGGCTCGCTCGACGTGAGGCCGAGCCCCAGAGCCAGCACGACGGCGGCCGCCAGCATCGACAGTGTCTTCCGCATTCCTCACCTCCCTGGAGCGTCCGTCGTCGCAGCCCGCGCTGTGGCTCGCCTGCGCGCGCCGGGATCCCGGCCCCGACGGACTGGTAGGCGCGACGCTAACACCGGGCGAATCGGACGGCAAGCCGACAGCGGCCGCGCTCAGGCGCCGTTCGCGCGCGCGGGAGCGCCGGCACCGCCCCGCTTGCTCATGAGGACGTAGTCCAGCTCGGTGCCCGCCGCGACCGGCCAGCGGGCGGCGCGCACCCGGCGGTAGCCGAGCGCCTCGTAAAAGCCGACCGCATTCAGAACTCGACCAGACGTCGAAGCGATGCCGGCCGGCGCTCCGCGCCGATGCCTCGGCCACCTCGACCAGATGGCGCCCGATGCCGCGCCCGGCGGCGTCCGGATGGACGAACAGATAGCGGATCCAGGCGAGCCCGGCCTCCAGACTGTCCGGCGACCAGCCGCCGACGCCGATCGTCCGGCCGGCCTGCTCGGCGACGAAGAAGCCGCCATCGCCCAGCAGCACGTGCTTGAACTCGTAGCCGACGCGCGCCCAGGCCCTGGCCTTGGCCTCGCCATAGGCGGCGATGCCGAGGCGCATGATCGAAGCCTCCTGCAGCGCGGTGATCGGATCGAGATCGGCCGCCCTGACCGGACGGATCGCCACCGCATCGGGCTGGTCCATGGCGGCCCGCATGGCTGGCCGGCGTCCGGTGCTCAGCCGGCGAAGCGCCCGGCCGGGCGACCGCGCGGGCCGACCGCGGGGCGCGGATTGGCGATGCCGCGGACCTCGCTCATGCGCGACCTCCGAGCTTGGGGACATCGCCCGTCGGCGGCGTGAAGTCGGCGGGCGGCGGATGCAGCGCCTCGATCGCGCGCCGGGCGGCCGCGATCGCCTCGGCCCCGTCGAGCACGGCGAGGCGGGTCCGATAGCGGCGGACCTCGCCGTGCTCCAGCAGGTCAGCTCGCCCCGCTGCTCGGCGAAGACGCGCCCCTGCACGTGATTGGTCGAGGGCTCCATGCCGAGCGCGTAGAGGCCGGATTGCAGACACTGCCACTCGATCAGGCAGGGCAGCGCCGTGCGATCGTAGTCGAGGCGGACGCCGAAGCCGCCGGCGCCGAGCTTGGGGTTGATCAGGGCGGCCGGCGCCATGCCGTCGGCGCCCGCGACCAGGTCGTGCTCGTAGACCTGCTCGCGGAAGTCCGGCCGCGGCGGCCCCTGGATGCGGTAGCCGGTCCCTTGCGCGCGCAGGTCCTGATGCATCGCGTGCACGATCGCGCGGCTCGGCACCAGAAGCTCGGCGCCGTCGTCGAGGAGCGGGTAACCGAAGTTGTAGTGGTAGAGGAGCATGTGCGGGGTCGGGCGAAAGCCGCGGTTCTCGACCCGGTCGTCGACGCTGATCGTGCTGGCGCCGAGCTTCGCCTCGATCCGCCGGGTCAGCACCAGGTTCTCGCCGAACACCGCCATCTGGGCGACCTCGCCCTCGGCCCAGAGCGTGCAGTCGTCGCCCGCCCAGCGCTCGCCGTAGCCGAGCAGCCGGGCCGGAATCTGCGAGATGCGCCCGTGCAGCGGATAGTCGGTCTCGCTGAAGCCCGGATAGTTGTAGTCGAGCGCGCTCGAGGTCGCGGGTCCGAGCGCATGATCGAGGCCGCAGGTCGCGAGCAGGCCCGTGAACGAGCGGAGAAAGCCCCAGCCGCGGTTCTATGCGTTTGAGCCGGGATCTTCCCGATTATTACTGCAATAAGCAAAAATAAAAAAAGCATGGTTTTACATTTCATAGTTAATTACCTTTCTTCAATTTAGTTCAGGGACACAATACCTTTGCCGATAATACCAAGCCTGGACAATAAAGATTCTGTTCATTTTCTTTTTTGTTTATGATCATAAAATTCTTATTTAAGCAGAAGCATCATCTTAGTTTCAGAAAAATTTCCAGCATTCAGTTTATATAAATAAATTCCGCTTATTAAGTCTCTACCACCAAATTTTACTTTATAACTTCCTTCTTTTTTTTCTTCGCTGACTAAAGTTTGAATTTCCCTCCCAAGCACATCATATACTTTTAATGTTACATAGCTTAACCTGGAAATTTGATAATTTATATTTGTATAAGGATTAAATGGATTGGGAAAATTTTGTTTTAAATTAAAATCTTTGTTATTGATTTCTTGGCTATTAATAATACCAGTTGGATTTAGATCCAATTCATCAAGGATATTAATTAAATTTTCATTTTCATCGTAAATGCAGAGTTGTACTTTTTTAGTACTGTCAGGAAGAGTTAAGGATTCGGATAAATTAAAATTTTCAAGAGGCGAAACATTATGTTTGTTTCCTTCTCCAATCTTTTGTCCAGCATTATCCAGAAAAATTAATTTAGCTTTCCCTAAATAAAATACTCCATAATTCCCGGTAAAAACATTTTTATCTAACTTCAAAAAAGCATTAACAATGCCTGCAGAATTTACGCTAAGAATAGGGCCATTTACTTTTGCCGCATACCAGTTCTCAGAAAATGAAATCATTCCGCCGGAAGGAATATCTTCTACAGGACCGGTAACTTCAACTTCCACATCTCTTGCATCCATATAAAC
The DNA here is from genome assembly GCA_963815435.1 of uncultured Alphaproteobacteria bacterium. Lineage (GTDB taxonomy): Bacteria > Pseudomonadota > Alphaproteobacteria > Geminicoccales > Geminicoccaceae > DATAOG01. Next base: position 4,850 of record CAWFGZ010000038.1, on the reverse strand, counting down.
TGCAACGCGGGCACCATCATCAGGATATTGCGCGCCTTCAAATACCGGGAAAGTTTTAGCAAAGGCAACTCCATTCAATTCATCAACAAAACAAATCCATCCTTTATGAGGATCTGCAAACAATTTTTGTGAATTCGGTGTAAACCGGCATCCATAAATTCCCGGTGCTGCTTCTCCGGTCCATCCAGACGACGATTGGCCATATTTAACTCCATCACTGCCAAAAACACTGTTAGGATTTATTGGAAAGTAAACCCAAAAATTTTTAAAATCATTTTCTCCGGAATGAGCTGCAATGGTCTGTGTATTATCCCAGATTCCCCAATTAACTACAGCACTGCCGGTATTTAAAAGGAACTGGTCCATTTTAACCCGGCTCGAATTTTTATAAATAGTCAGCCTACGTACTAATTGAAGGTTTGGTGCTTTCCATTGTTCTATAGGACTTGTAACTTTAATAGTAGCAGAATCAGGAGTATCTGCTAAAATATCATAAGAATATTTTCCGCAGTCTAATGTAGGTGGTGGAGGCCATGTCCATCTTCCGGGTCCAAATTGTGGTGACGGCCAGTTTTTAAATCCTCCGAAATTATGGAAAGGAAAACTTGCAGTCGGAGTATAAGTTTTTCCATTTAAACTAGAATCTCTGTAAATTGAAACATATCCATCAAGATTATACTGCATTACTCTTGCGCCAATATCCGGAACAGTTACAGTTGATATTAACCCGTTTTGAATTACGATTGCTTCCCAACCGTTCCAATCAGTTTTAACTTCTAATGAAGTGCTATAGTCTTGAGCTAAAATTAATTGAGAAAGATAGAAAAATAGTAAACCTATTTTTTTCATAATATCTATTTTTTATTTTTAAGAATACCAACAAAGCCGCCTCTTGGAAGACAATCAACTTTTAAATTATCTCCTTTATTAACTTTAATATATTCGTACGAAAAAGATTTGGCATCACTTCCATCTTTAATAAGCTGAAGATTATAATTCCCTTTGCCGAGGAAGTTGAAATTTATTTCCAATGTCTGCGCTTCGTCTTTTCCATTTAAACCACCAATATACGATTGACTGCCTTTCTTCCGGGCGATTATTACTTTTTCGCCGGGATAACCGTCAATCAGTTTTGTATTGTCCCAAGCTACAGGAATGTGTTTCAAAAAATCCTTTGGTTCTGCCGGTAAAGATTCATAAGCCGAAGGCCTATCGGCAAAGTGCTGCAGCCCCGATTCAAAAACTACTGCCAAAGCCAATTCATGTCCGTATGATGTAATATGCGGATGCTGTGAATTTGAAAATGTAACCGGAGTATAATCCATCGAACCTATTACATTGCGAGTGAAAGGAAGTGTTGTATTGTGGACTGCTGCTTTATTTGTTAGTATAGGAGCATTGTTATACCATTCACTCCATACACTGCTTCCATTGTCATTAAATTGGGATAAGTTCTTGCCCAGCCGCGCGAAACAGTTGCGCCGTGAAAATTTACTATCAGATGATACTTAGCTGCATCTTTTAAAATATCGATATAATATTTCATCATATCCTGCTGGTCGCCTGCAAAAAAATCTACTTTAACTCCGTACACACCGATTTTATTAAGCCATATAAATTCCTTCTCACGCTTCTCATGAGTTAATAAACGATCAGCCGGAGTTGCCCCAAGCCAAACAGTTCGAGTTATACCACAGAAGCGGTTTAATCCCTTTACTCTTCGCATATTTAACTGCGTCATTAATTTTGCCTCCATTGCTCATTACATCCCACTCCCAATCGATAAGCACATAAGGCCAATCCATTTCAGCGGCTAAATCAATGTATTGAATAACCTTTTGATAATCTTTCGAGCCGTGATTGTTTGCCCAGTAAATCCATGCAACAGGTCCGGGTTTAATCCATTTTGTGTCTTTCAATTTGTTTGGTTCGCTTACATCGGTAATCAAAGTCGATTCAACAATATCGGATAACTTTCCGATTATGAGCACATGCCATTGTGAACTCCACGGTAAAGAAGACTCAACACCTATTTGCTGAAAATCTTTTCTTGGTGGAGGATACATTACTTTATATTCATTGAGACTATCTAATTACGAGTCTTGCTGCACAATTCTTTTCAGTTATATTTGCTTCCGATATTAACATCCAGATAGGTTCATCATCAACTTTGAATAATGCCGGAAGACCCCATTCTTGTTTCTTCTTTTTATCTACTCCAGTTTTACTAAAAGGGAAAAAATCCTCATAGGCTTCGGAATATGGCTGCATCCACCGGTATGTACTATCCGGCAACATATAGGCAGTCGCTTCACTTGTAACATTCACCAATGAATCGGAATGATTTGGAAAAACATAACGGAAAGCAACTCCATCATTATAAACTCTAAATACAATATCCAAAGGTTGGCTATTGGAATTTTTATAACTGAAAACTTTTTCCCTACCGAAATTTTCACAGGTTTTCCGCTTACCTGTAATCATCAGATACTTATCGTGTATTTCTCTTGCTTTAGATTCCTTCATAAGACTTAAGCTATCTACAAATTGCTGATCTTTACGGGATATCCCCAATGGCGAATTCGGCAATACTTCAACATATTTTGAATCATCCTTGTACATGATTCTAAAAAATACTTGGCCTGAAGTTTTTTCTGTAATAACTACTTTAATGTTTTTGTTGGGAGAAACAATCTACTGCGCATTTAATGAAAAAGTATTTAAAACAAAACCTGAAAAAATGATTAACATGTATTTCTTCATTCCAACCTTCCAGCTACAAATTATCTGCGAATATGATTTTTTTTATTGCCCAAAATCAAATCTTGTTTTAATTTGAATTAATTACTTTTCTCTTTATTGATTTCTTTAATATTTAATTTCAATTTTTTTTCCATCATAAGTCACTACTTTATCATACTTTTTTACTTTTTCCATTCCGACACCATTAGTTTTTGGAAACCTTCACAATTCTGAATTTACGGTTAATAAGCATGCCCGGGAACGAACCTTTTCTGTCTTCAATGGTTAAGATTTTTTTCGCATCATTCCAGGTAAAAGTTATGGTAGAATAAATTCCTTTCTCATAATCATAATTGTCGTTTTCATCTTCATATAATGTAAACTCACCGTCGGCACCAGGATAAATTATTATTTCAAGATCATCCCATTTCTTTTCAGTAGCATATTGTACTATAGGGCCAATTGGCAGTATGGAACCAGCCTTCACAAATAACGGCATGATGTCAATAGGGTGCTTCCTTATTTATAGTTTGTCCACCATTAAATTTTTCACCCGTCCAGAAATCAATCCAATCGATTTTTTCTCCCTTCCCTTGGGAAGGGCCGGGGTTAGGCTTGGCAGATAAACTTCTTCACTTTTTATCTTGCTGAAATCTCCAACTTTTGTAGTATCGTTTCCATGAACAACTATTTTCGAATACATCGGTTCTTGTCACCGGGCAAACTAACAATGATTTACCAAACATAAATTCATTGTTAATATCCAACGCTTGTTTGTCATTTGCAAAATCCATAACAAGTGCACGCATCATGGTTGACTGATTAGCAGTAACATACCATGATGTACCATAGATATAAGGTAACAACTGAGTAACGCAGATTTATGTATTTATCAATCGCATCATAAATTTTATCGCCCTTCTTTCCAAACTGATAAATTTCACGAGGGGCATCCGTTCCGTGTGAACGCATCATGGGACAGAATGCACCAAACTGTATCCATCGTGCGTATAATTCACAGTAATTTGCATCTTCCAACTTTTTCGGAAAATTCCAGAGGAAGAAACCTCCTATATCACTATTCCAGTAAGGAATATCGCTGAGTGAAAAATTTAAGCCCGGCGGAAATTTGGTTTCTTAATGCATCCCAGGATGCAACAACATCACCTGACCAGGTATTGGCACCATAGCGCTGCTGTCCTGCAAATGCCGAGCATGTAAGTATAAACACACGTTTGCTGGAAGTTACTGAACGTTGGTGTGTATATAAACCGCCTACAGTTATTAAAGGAAAAGCATTTCGTACTTTCCGGAATGAACCAAGATAAGTTTTATTGTCGAGATCAATGGTTTGAAGTCCATATGATCAGGTTCCGAAGAATCCATCCACCAGCCATCCATTCCAAGCGAGAATATTCCTTTGTTCAGATACTTCCGATCAATATCTCGAGCTTCGGGATTGTAAGGATCATAAACTCTAACGCCTGAAGGGTAATCCATTCTCGGCGGCCATTTTCCAGAACCGGATAAAGGCCATGTTTTAAAATCCATAAGTGCGCCGATTTTTTCCAGATCTTTATATTGTTTTGTCTTTGGGCCAAACGAATTCCAAATTGAAATAAGCATGTGTGCATGAAGCTTGTGCACATCATCAACCATTTTTTGCGGATTATAAAAATCTACATTAAGGAAGTCCATTGCATTCCACAAATAATTGTTGCCCCCAATATTGCCAGTCCTGAATTATGCCATCGAGTGGAACTCCAAGCTCGCGATACTTTTTAACTACATCAACTAACTCATCCTGACCTTTATAACGTTCTTTGCTTTGGAAGTAACCAAATGTCCATAACGGGAACAATGGAACCTGTCCGGTCAGATTTCGCATTTGAGCAATCACTCCGTCAGCATTTCCTCCGTACATAAAATAGTAATCTATACAATCACCAACATCAGATTTGAATGAAGTACTTTCCGAATTATCTTCAAAAATTGTAGGTGAATAATTATCCCAGTATAAACCATAACCTTTTACCGATACAAAAAACGGAATGTAATCATCGGTATTTCCTTGAATCATTTTTAATTTAAGATTACGCTGCACCATT